>NZ_CALBRW010000046.1 GCF_937927635.1 uncultured Microbacterium sp. | reverse complement strand
GCAGGACATCCGCGTGGTGCTGTACGTCAATCAGAACACCCGCAACTTCCAGATGTTCCGGTATGGACGTCGCTGGCACGTGTTCATCAACCACGGCGAGTCCGACAAGATGTACATGACCACCAACCAGTACAAGGCGTACGACTACGCGCTGATCGCCGGGCAGGCCGCCCGCGAACGGCTCAGCCGCACGCTGTGGGACTACGACCTCGACCGTCGCACCATCGAGATCGGCCGCCCGCAGGCAGACCACTACTCCGGCACGCTGCCGTTCACGCCCGATGAGCGCACCGTCGTGCTGTACGCGCCCACCTGGGAGGGCGACCGGCCTTCGGCGCACTACGGCTCCATCGCCACGCACGGCGAGGCACTGGTGGGCGCGCTGCTGGCCAGCCCGAAGCACCGGGTCATCTACCGGCCGCACCCGCGCAGCGGCGTGGTCAGCGACGAGTACGGCGCCGCGCACCGCCGCATCCTGGCCGCGGTGGCAGAGGCCAATGCGGCGGATCCGACCGCGCACCACGTCTACGACGACGGTCCCGAGCTGGGCTGGCAGCTGGCGGTCGCTGACGTCGCCGTCGTGGACATCTCGGCGATGGTCTACGACCGGCTGGCGGCGGGCAAGCCGCTGCTGATCACCCGGCCAGCGGATGAGCGCGCTTCGATCGACGAGTCCGGCTACCTGTCGGCGTGCGAATGGCTGCCCGCGGATCGTGCGGCCGAGATCGTCGCCGAGGCCGAGCGCGTGAGTGCTGATGCGGATGCCGTGGAGCGCCTGCGCACCTGGGTGCAGCACTACTTCGGCGACACCGCGCCGGGCGTCGCTACGGCGAAGTTCCACGCCGCCATCGAGCAGCTCATGCAGAAGTGGGATGAGTGGCACGCCCGCGACGCGGCCGCCGCGGCGGAACTCGACGACGCCGACGTCAGTGACGAGGACGAGGACGAGGACGAGGACTGATGCGACTGCCTCTCGCGGAGCGCATCGCCGCACGCCTGCTGGTGCTGCCGGAGTGCGCCTCCACCAATGCCGAGCTCCGCGCACGCGTGGCGGATCAGGCGTCCTGGCCGCACCTGTCGGTGCTGCTGACCGACACGCAGACCTCCGGCCGCGGCAGGCTGGACCGCACCTGGAGCACGCCGGCCGGGACGGCGCTGGCCGTGTCGGTGCTGCTGCGCGACCTGCCCGCCGATGCGGACGCGTGGGGGTGGATCCCGCTGGCGGCGGGCGTGGCGATGACGGATGCCGTGGCCGCGCAGCTGCCCGGGCACGAGGTCGGCCTGAAATGGCCCAACGACGTGCTCGTGGACGGGCGCAAGATCTGCGGCATCCTCGCCGAGGTCGCGGGCGGCGCGGTGATCGTCGGAACCGGGATCAACACCACGATGACCGCCGCGCAGCTGCCGGTGCCCACCGCGACCTCCTTCGCCGCGCTGGGCGCAGAGGTGGATGCTGATCGGCTCCTGGCCGACTACCTCACCGGGCTGCAGCGCGGCATCCGCTCTCTGGGAACCGACGCGCTGCACGCGGAGGCGACCGAGCGCTGCCGGACCCTCGGGCAGGCCGTCACCGTGTCGCTGCCCGGCGGCTCGATCCTGACCGGCACCGCCGTGCGCCTGGCCGCCGACGGCAGGCTGGTGGTCGACGACGGCGCCGGGCTGCACGAGGTCGCCGCGGGCGATGTGGTGCACGTGCGCCGCGCCTGGGATCCGTCGCAGCGCCGCTGCTCGCGCACGGTCGGCGGCTGAGCCGGTCCGCTCACCAGGCCCGCTGAGCGCGCCTGCGCATCGAAATCGTCGCTCTCCGGGCACAATGGACACATGACCCAGCCCGTGACGCTCGGCGGACGGCCGATGATGCCGCCGCCCGGTGCGCCCGTCGAGGAGCTGCTGGTCGCCCGTTTCCGCAGTCATGCGCGTCGGCTGTTCTGGTGCGCGCTGGTGCTGATCGGCGTCGCCGGCGCGGTGGGGTTCCTGTTCGGCAACCTCACACCGCCGTTCGAGGACTGGATGCTGCTGGGCGGCGGCGTCGTCGCGCTGGTACTGCTGGTGATCGTGCCGTTCCTGGTGTGGCTGTCGCGCACGTGCACGATCACCACGCGTCGCGTGATCGTGCAGGATGGGATCGGCTCCCGCCGTCGCCGCGAGTTCTCGCACACCCGCGGCTATTCGATCGCTGTGCGCCGGGGGCCCCTCCAGCGCCTGTGGGGTGCGGGGACCATCACGCTCAGCAACGGCGTGGATGCGCCGCTGCGGCTCGTGAACGTGCCCAGCGTGAACCTCGTGCACGAGGTGCTGGCCGACCAGGTCGAGGTGAATCAGATCCTCGCGCACCGCGACGCGCAGTCCGGGTTCGCCGCCGACTGATCCTTCGCGTTCCGTTCCTCCCCGCATGCGGAAGAATGGTCACCGACGAGAGGAGCCGCGGATGACCGTGCGTGTGGGAGTGATCGGTGGGGGCCAGCTGGCCAGGATGATGATCGCCCCGGCGGTCGAGCTGGGGCTGGAGCTGCGGGTCCTCGCCGAGGACGAGGGGATGTCGGCCAAGCTCGCAGCCACCGCCGTCGGCGACTACCACGATCTGGAGACCGTGCGCGCGTTCGTGCGCGACGTCGATGTCGTCACCTTCGATCACGAGCACGTCCCGCAGGAGGTGCTGCGCGCCCTCATCGCCGACGGCGTGCAGGTGCATCCCGGTCCCGATGCCCTGCAGTTCGCGCAGGACAAGCTGCTGATGCGCCGCCGGATGGCCGAGCTCGGCATCCCGCAGCCGGACTGGGCCCCCGTGCGGAACGCGGACGAGCTGCAGGCCTTCATAGACGACCACAACGGCGGTGCGGTGGTGAAGACGCCGCGCGGCGGCTACGACGGGCACGGGGTGAGGGTCGTGCACGCCGGCACCGAGGCCGAGGACTGGTTCGCGCAGCTGGCCGACGGCGATGCGCTGCTGGTGGAGGAGCTGGTCTCGTTCACCCGCGAGCTCGCGCAGCAGATCGCCCGCCGGCCCGGTGGCGAGATGGTCGCGTACCCGATCGTGGAGACCGTGCAGCGCGACGGCGTCTGCGCCGAGGTCATCGCCCCCGCGCCCGAGGCGAGCGCGCGGCTGGCAGAGGTCGCCGAGTGGATCGGCCGCACCGTCGCCGAGGGCGTCGGCGTGACCGGGATGCTGGCCGTGGAGCTGTTCGAGACCGACGACGAGCGCATCCTCGTGAACGAGCTGGCCATGCGTCCGCACAACAGCGGGCACTGGAGTCAGGACGGCGCCGTCACCGGCCAGTTCGAGCAGCACCTGCGCGCCGTCGCGGATCTGCCGCTGGGCCGCACCGAGACGCGTGCGCCGTGGACCGTGATGGTCAACATCCTCGGAGGCCCCGCCGATGGGGCGCTGGAGGACCGGTTCGCGCAGGCGATGACCGAGCATCCGGATGCCAAGATCCACACCTATGGCAAGTCGCCGCGCCCGGGCCGCAAGGTCGGTCACGTCAACGTGTCGGGCGCCGACCTCGACGACGTGGTCTACACGGCCCGCTCCGCAGCCTCCCAGTTCCTCTGAGCATCGCCCTCAACGTCTGAGGCCGCGCCTATGGTGAATCCGGAGGGGGTGGCCACGATGCCAGAACGGCCCAAACATCCGGACAAGGAACTAGAGTCGGTCATACGAGAAGCTGAATCGCACGGTTGGAACTTCGAGAAGCGCCGGAAGTACTACGTCGGAAAGTGCGCCTGTGGCCGTCATCTGAAGACAGTTCACATGACCCCATCGGGTGGCAGGTACGTTACGAATCTTTCAGCGTGGTTCCACCGGACCGATTGCTGGAACGGAAGGGAGCCGAGATGACGAACGAGAACGAGTACGCCATCGAGGTGAAGGTCGGCACTGCGTACCCGCTCACGGAGCGTGAGTTCGTGACCGTCGCCGACGCATTCTTCGACCTCAGCGGCATCTTTGATCATGACCTGGCGACGGCTGACGACGTGCTCACTTTCAGCATGGTCACCCCTGGAGCTGACGAAGTCGAGGCACTGGCTGTCGCAATGTCGGCAGTGCGTACGGCGATCCATGCGGCAGGCGGTGCCACGCCCGGGTGGGAGACGGGCATCAGGATGCTTCGGACGATCATCGAGAAGGATGCCACTTCGGAACTCGTCTGAGCCGAGTGCTGCGCGCCGCTGCGAGGAACTCACAGCGGCGCGCCGTAGCCTGTCAGGGTGACTGAGCCGCTGCATTCCTCCAGCTCGCCCCTCGTCGGCGTCGTGATGGGTTCCGACTCCGACTGGCGCGTGATGAGCGACGCCTCGCAGGCGCTGACCGACTTCGGCATCCCGCACGAGGTCGAGGTCGTCTCGGCGCACCGCACTCCGGACAAGCTCATGAGCTACGCGCGCGAGGCGCGCGGCCGCGGCATCCGGGCGATCATCGCCGGAGCCGGGGGAGCGGCCCACCTGCCGGGCATGCTGGCGTCGATGACCGCGCTGCCCGTGATCGGCGTGCCCGTTCCGCTGGCATACCTGGACGGCATGGACTCGCTGCTGTCCATCGTGCAGATGCCCGCGGGCATCCCCGTCGCCACGGTGTCCATCGGCGGCGCGCGCAATGCCGGCATCCTCGCCGCCCGCATCCTGGGAACAGCGGATGCCGCCCTCGCAGACCGCATCGAGGCCTACGCCCGCGACCTCGAGGGCCAGGTGGAGCAGAAGAACCGGCGGCTGAAGGAAGCCCTGTGACCCTGACGGCGCCGCGCTCCCCGCAGCAGCGCACGCGTCCACTGATCGAGCAGCATCCGCTGCGGCATCCGGATGTGCAGGACTCCGCGACGATGGGGCGCCGGGCGTGGTGGCTGGTGGTGCTGAACGTGCTGGTTCCGGGTTCCGTGCAGGTGCTGGCGGGCAACCGCCGCCTGGGACGGTTCGGCCTCGGCGCGACCCTGGTGATGTGGCTGCTGGCGATCGTCGCCGCGGGGCTGGCGCTGTTCGCGCAGCTGGCCGCGATCTGGCTGTTCAGCGGCTGGCCGTCCTGGTTCGCGCTCACCATCGTTCAGGTGCTGCTGCTGGGCTACGCGCTGCTGTGGGTCGTACTGACCGTCGACACGCTGCGGCTGCTGCGGCTGGTGAAGCTGCCGGCGATCACGCGGTGGCTGGCACCGATCGCGTCGCTCCTGGTGCTCGCACTGGTCGCCTCGGGGGCCGTGTACGGCTCGGGCATCGCGGCGGCCAGCCGCGGCGCGTTCGGCAAGCTCTTCGCCAACAGCGGGCCCAGCGTGCCGCCCAGCGACGGCTACTACAACATCCTGCTGCTGGGCGCCGACAGCGGTGACGGCCGCGATTCCATGCGCTTCGACAGCATCTCGGTGGTCTCGGTCAACGCCACCTCCGGAGCTGTCACGATCACCGGCATCCCGCGCGAGCTGCCCGGGGTGCACTTCCCCGACGACAGTCCCATGCACAAGCTGTACCCGAACGGGTTCGAGGGGCACGGCTCGGCCACCTGCGGCTGGAACGGCTGGATGAACCACGTGCGCGCCGCCGCCGAGGTATGCCGTCCCGACCACGGCAAGAGCCTGTACCCGGATGCCGCCGCGCACGGCTCCACACCGGGCATCGAAGCCACCAAGGACGCGGCCGAGGGCCTGCTGGGCATCAAGATCCCGTACTACGTCTTCGTCGACATGAACGGTTTCGCCGACCTCATCGATGCGCTGGGCGGTGTGGACATCAACGTGACGGAACGGCTGCCGAAGGGCGGGCCGAAACCCGGGCAGGGTGCGAAGGACGTGAACGACTGGGCCATCGGGTGGATCGAGCCCGGTCAGCAGCACATGAACGGCGACACCGCGCAGTGGTACGCCCGTTCGCGGTACACCACGAGCGACTACGACCGGATGAAGCGGCAGCGCCAGCTGCAGGAGGCGATCCTGGCCCAGTTCACGCCGCAGAATGTGCTCACGCACTTCACCGACGTGATGAACGCCGGTACGGCGCTGGCCAGCACCGATCTGCCGCAGGACAAGCTGCCGGAGTTCTTCGACCTGATGATGAAGGCGAAGAAGCAGCCGGTCAAGCAGCTCGAGCTGACTCCGGAGAACGGCATCGCGGAGAAGACACCCGACTTCGCCCTGATCCTGAAGATGGTGAAGGACGCGCTGCATCCGCCGACTTCGACGCCCGCGCCCACGAACTGAGGGTCAGCGCCTCCCGGGCATGGAGAAGTCCGCATCCGGGTCGCAGGACCCGGATGCGGACGGACCTCCCGGTGATGGTGACACGAGGGGGAGGTGTCACCACCACCGGTGGCTCGGCGGCGCTCAGCCCTGTCGGCTGCGGCGCTTCGCGCCGACGACCACGAGTGCGCCACCGGCGACCAGCGCGAGTGCGCCGCCTCCGAGGACCCAGCCGGACACCGTGCCGCCGGTGATGGCGAGCGTGGTGCCGGAGTTCGTGGATGCGAGGGCGGCGACGTTCGGATCGTGGTCGCAGTTCGCGACGGCGTCGTGCCCGTGGGACACGACGATCGTGGCGACATACGGACGCGATCCGCCGAACGACAGCTCGTAGGCGCCCTGCCCATCAGCCGGGGGACGGAACGAGGCCACCATGCTGCCGTCGGCATGCGCGGTGTTGTCCGTGATGCTCGCGCTCGACGCGTTCGCGCCGGCGATCGAGACAGGGACGTGCTCGTTCGCCTGGAAGAAGCCCGCGCCGAAGATGACGGAGGACACCTCGCAGACACCGATACCCGGGTGATCGACGGACACATCGGGCCCGTCGGTGTAGGTCGCCGCCGAAGCGGCCGTCGGACCAGCCAGCACGAGTGCGGCAACGGCAAGGCCGAGCGCAGCCGTCTTTCTCTTGTTCAGCATGATTCTCCCCAGAATCCATGCGGAATCACATCCGATGACTCCCCAGCCCCCGGATGCTGGGCCCTTCTGCCCCCACGGCAGAATCAGTGAGCCCGGTATTCCCCAGTACGAGAAAAGCTATCGCATCCGGAGTCGAATGTCACGACGCGCAGGAGAGTTTTACGGATTCCACCTTCGGATCGGATGCCATCGGCGTGTGCACGATGTCGGTCGACCGGATGCCGGTGCCCGTGCCGATGTAGTCGACGGTGATGGTGCTGGTGGCGCCGGGCGCCAGAACGAAGTCGTGCTGGATGGCGATGCGCCCGTCGAGGTCGGCGGTCTGCACCTTCTCCTCGACGCCATCGCGTCGGATGTTCGTGGGTGTGGCTCCTTCGGGGCCGTACACGGCGATGCGCGTGCCGATGCTGCCCGGCTCCACGCCGTAGTGGCCGCCGCCGGTGACGTACTCCGACAATGACGTGGCGGCATCCGCCGGGGCCGTGTTGGTCCAGGTGACGCTGACGCGCGTGGTCGGGTCGCCGTGGCACACGCCGGTGGCGACGGTGATGCTCGCCTTCGCGTAGTAGTCCATCTTTCCGCCGGTTGTGTCGTTGATCAGCACGCCGACATGCGGATGCTCGGCCGTGTCGCGGGGGAGTGCACCGCCGAGAGCGGATGCCGCGATGATGCGCTGCTCGTCGTCGCGGGCACTCCATAGTCGGATGCGGTTCTCCGCGGCGGCATCCGCCATCGCGGTGACGAGTGCGCGGGGATCCTGGCTGTGCAGCGCCGCGGTGAACAGCCGGCCGGCGACGCCGGCGAACACGGCATCCTGAGCACGCGGATCGGGCACGAGCCGGTAGACGTCGGAGAGCAGGGTGCGCAGCACATTGTCGGCGTCGAGCCGGAGTGGGCCGACCTGCTGCGGCCCGGTGACGCGCAGCAGGTGCTGGGCCACGACCGTGTCGATGGCGACGGCCCCGTCGATGCGGGCGCCGAACCTGTCCTGCCAGCGGGTGGCGAGCAGCGGTGCGGCTTCGGCGAAGTCGGGGATGCTGGAGATGTTCTGGATGTAGCGACCGGGGCCGTCGCCGAACAGTGCCGTGGTCGAAGCTCTCAACGGAAGCGGGTCGGCGAGGGCGGGGAAATCGGCTGTGGATGCCTGGCCGGCGATGCTCAGTGATCCGTGATCTGCCTGCACGACCGCCAGCGCTCCGACGATGCCGCCGTCGGAGCGCAGCTCGGCGTTGTTGAGCATGGCGATGACATAGGTTCGGGGACCGTCGATGCCCAGCATCGACGGGATCAATGCTGCCGCGTCGTGCAGCGTCCCGACGATCCCGTTCGCCTCGTCGACGGTGCTTCGGAGTTCGGACACGGCATCTGCCAGCGGCGGGAGCAGGGAGTCGGTGCCGATGCGACCGGCGTCGGCGGAGGCGCGCGAGAACGCGGCTGCCGCGGCGGCGAGCGGCTTCTGCGCCTTCGTGAACGGAGCGAGGTCGATCGCGCCGTCATGCAGGCCGAAGCGCTTCAGGTCGATCCCCTCGGATGCGGCCAGGAGGGGCGTCATCCCCTCGGTCGCGATGTCGTCGGCGATCCGGGCGGCCTCGCGCACGGCGGTGAGGTTCGGGCCGAGCCAGGGGACGATCTCGAACGCCCGCCAGATCGGGTCGGAGGTCAGTCCGCGTGCCGAGTCGGCGTGCTTCGCGAGGCTGTGGGCCTCGGCGGTGGCGGTGCTGAGGTCCCCGGCGGCGACATCCGTGCGCAGCTGAGATGCGGAGGTCTTCACCGCCTGCAGGTCGGTGACGGCGTTCAGCCCGCGCACGACGACCCACCCGATGCACAGCAGCAGAAGCACCACGAGAGCGGTGATCGACCACCCGATCCACCGTCTGCGGTGCGATGCGGGAGGGAGCGCTGCGGAGTCGTCGGTCACCGGAGCATTCAAGCACGAACCGGTGGGCTTCGTTCGGGCTCTGCGCGGTCGCGCCTCGGGCGTTCTCGCGGGTGCGCACTTAGGCTTGCCTCATGAGTGTGCAGTTGCGGGTGGTGCTCGATCAGGTGTCGCAGGTCGTGGACGCCGATCAGGCGGCCGCGGCGCTGTCGCTGACGGCCGGCCTGATCGCCACAGCCCCCCGGGGCTGTGCGGTGGCGGCGCTGGTGCCGCGCGGCGCCGAGCTGCGGCTGAAGGGCGTGCAGGATGTGCACACGCTGCCGCTGGCGAGGGCCGAGCTGACGGCCGCCTGGCAGCTGGGCATCACCGCCGGTGTCGGGGGCGGGCTCATCCACGCGCCGAGCCTGATGGCCCCGCTGGTGCGCCATGATCGCAGCAACGACAACGACCAGACCACGGTCGCGCTGTGGGATCTGCGGGCCTGGGAGCATCCGGAGTCGCTGCCGAAGGCCAACGTCGCGTGGCAGCGGGGCATGCTCAAGCGCGCCGCGAAGCATGCGGATGCCGTGGTCGTCCCCTCGCACGCGATGGGACGCCGGCTGGGTGAGATCGCGCGGCTCGGCGACCGCATCCGCGTGATCGCCGGGGCAGCGCCGGAGGACTTCCGCGTGCCCGCCGACGCGGTCGCGCGACGGGGTGAGTTGCAGCTTCCCGAGCGCTACGTCGTGCTGTCCGGCGATGCGGAATCCCTCGCGGTCGGGTTCCAGGCCGCCGCTCGCGCAGGGGTGGATGCCGTCGTGCTGGACGTCGCCCCGGGCGGGGAGCCGCTGCTGGCGGATGCCGCTTCTGCCGCAGGACTGCCGGAGCATCGTGCGCACCTGCGCGGTGAGCTGGGTGTGGAGGATCGCGCGGCCGTGCTCGGCGGTGCGGCGGCGTTCGTCGCGACGTCAGACGAGTCTGCATGGCCCTGGCGGGCCGTGGAGGCGATGACGCTGTCGGTGCCGCTCGTGGCGGTGTCCTCCGGCGTGCACCACGACGTGATCGCCGATGGCGGTGCGGTCGTGGATGCGCGGGAGGTTGCGGATGCCGTCATCGACGCGGTGGGTGCGGGGGAGAAGCGGTTGAGGGTGCTGGCCGCCGACCGCGCGCGGGCGTTCTCGTGGGCGAGCTCCGCCGAACGGCTGTGGGCGCTGCACGCCGAACTGTGAACGTGCGAGGCTGAGTGGGGCCTTCGAATCTCGGCGAAACGCCGATGCGGTTGCGGCCGGAAATGTTCCCACTGGCATCATTGCGCGACTTCCGTCACACTAGTCACATGCATTCCCGCGGTATCCCCAACGCGCGCGCGTTCCGCTCGGGTCGTCTGACGGTGGTTCTGATCGCCATCCTCGCGACGATCTTCGGTACGGCTGTGCCTGCTTTCGCGACTCCAGCCTCAGTCGCGGCGACGTCGACGCCTCCTGCCCAGGCGACCGTCGGAGGGCCGGTGCAGGCATCGCTCGCCGGGTTCTCGGCAGGGAACATCATCAGCGACGCGGTCTTCACGAGCAAGTCGACGATGACCGAGGCGCAGATCCAATCGTTCTTCAACTCGAAGGTGAAGACGTGCCTGGGTGGTTCCGACCAGTTCGGCCCGATCGTCTGTCTGAAGGACTATCGCACCACGTCGGTGAACCGGCCTGCGGACAAGTACTGCAGCGGATACACCGGCGCGGCCAACGAGACCGCTGCGCGGATCATCTACCGGGTGGCTCAGTCGTGCAGCATCAATCCGCAGGTGCTGATCGTGATGCTCCAGAAGGAGCAGGGCCTGGTCACCCACACGTGGCCCAGTGCATGGCGCTACGACAAGGCGCTCGGCCAGGGCTGCCCTGACGATGCGGCGTGCAATCCGGCCTACGTCGGATTCTTCTACCAGATCTACGGCGCAGCCCGTCAGATGCAGATGTACATGGAGGGGAAGTACTTCACCTGGTACGCGCCTGGCCACACGTGGAACATCCTGTACCACCCGAACAGGGCCTGTGGCTCCTCGCCGGTATACGTCGCGAACAAGGCGACCTCCGCGCTCTACTACTACACGCCGTATCAGCCGAATGCCGCGGCACTGCGCGCCGGCTATGGCACCGGTGATGGATGCTCCAGCTACGGCAACCGCAACTTCTACAACTACTTCACCGACTGGTTCGGGTCGACGCAGACCATTCCCCCGGTCGCACCGACCCCGCCTCCGCCCACGCCGACGCTCGCTTCACTGGACAGGTCCGACTTCGTCGGAGCCATCGACTCCACGGGAGTGCTGTGGGGCTACCCGTTCGGGCAGAGCGTCTGGGGAGCGCGCAAGGAGCTCGCCACCGGACTGCCGACCTCGGGCCAACTGCTGAGCGTCGGTGATCTCGACGGTGATGGATACCGGGATCTCGTCGTGCTGGATCGGACGAAGTCGGCGGCCTATCTGCTCCGCGGTAACGGTACGAACCGCTTCTCGGCGAAGACCGCGCTGGCCGGCTCGTGGGCCGGCATCGTGCTGGCGACCTCGGCCGGAGACGCCAAGTCTGAGGGCGTGTCGGGCATGTACACCACCGATGCGGCCGGACGGCTCTTCCTCCGCGCAGGCGACGATCGCGGGGGATTCCGCGCGCCCGTGCAGATCGGCTCCGGATGGGGCGGGTACGACCAGATCACCGGCGGTGTGGACCTCGACAACGACGGGTATCCGGACGTCCTGGCCCGAGACCGCTCCGGCGTTCTCTTCTTCGCTTCGGGAACCGGCCGGGGAACGCTCAACGCGCCTGTGCAGATCGGCACCGGGTGGAGCGGAATGACGACGTTCTTCTCGCCCGGAGACTTCACCGGCGACAACCGCGCGGACATCCTCGCCGTGTCGACGGACGGCCAGATGTCGCTGTACCGTGGCCTCGGCAATGGTTCGGTGGCGTACGTCGAGCCCGTCGGGGCCGGGTGGCAGACCATGGTGACGATGGCCGGCGGCGGCGATTCCGTCACACTGCCGCGCGTGCCCATCGCCGGTGCAGGGAACGTGGACGGCGCCGGCGGCGCTGACGTTCTGGCGCTGACGGCGACCGGGCAGGCGCTGGTGTACGGCGGCAACGGTTCCGGCTCGTGGACGAAGACGACGACGATCGGCCAATGGGGCGCCAAGGACCGTGTCGTCGCGCTCGGCGACTTCAGCGGCGACGGCAACCGTGACATCGCGCGCATCGACTCCGCCGGAGCGCTGCTGCTGCTTCGCGGACGCGCCTCCGGCGGGTTCGACCCCGCCGTGCGGATCGGTACCTCATGGGGCGGTTTCCTGCAGGTCATCGGAGGACTCGACTTCGACGGCGACCGCAACGCCGACGTGCTCGCGGTCGCGAAGAACGGCGGACTCTGGCTGTATCGCGGCAACGGTCGCGGCGGGTGGCTGACGGGCGTCGGACAGCAGGTCGGACAGGGGTGGGTGCCCTTCAGTGATGTCTTCTACGCCGGTGACCTGAAGACTGACGGCAGCAGCAACCTGTTGGCGAGGCTCCCCGACGGGCGGCTGTTCGCCTACCCGATCAGCCGCACCGGCAAGTGGGGGACCGCGCGACAGGTCGGCAACGGCTGGCAGGTGATGAAGAACGTCCTCAGCCCCGGCGACTTCGACGGCGACGGTCATCCCGACCTGCTCGCAGTCTCGGCCGACGGCACGATGTACCTGTACCCCGGAGACGGCAAGGGCAGCTGGAAGCCGAGGAAGCAGGTCGGCTCCAGCTGGCAGTCCATGGCGCAGATCCGGTGACGCGAGACGCGTCGCCGGTCAGAACGTGCCTTCACAGCGAGCGAGGCGGGGCTTCTTCTAGGATGTGGGATAGCCGGTGCGACACCCCCGTCAGCACCGGATCCGAGCGAGTGGCCCTGTGAGCACAACCAGAGATCTTTTCACTGCCGTCCCGCGCACCGAGTTCGAAACCCCTGGAAAGAGCCATGGGCTGATCGATGTCGTGCGCTGGCGCTATCTGCTGCGCCTGCTGGTGCGCACCGGCGTCACGACGCGCTATCGCAATTCGGTGCTGGGCTGGGCATGGTCGTATGTGCGCCCTGCGGCGCAGTTCCTGGTGTTCTGGGTCGTCCTCGGCATCTTCATGAACCTGGATCGCGTACCCAACTACGCGGTCTACCTCTTCTCGGGCATCGTCGTCATCAACCTCTTCTCCGAGGGGTTCAAGAACGCGACGACGGCGATCGTGGGCAACGCGGCGCTGGTCCGCAAGGTCTTCCTGCCGCGGCAGCTGTTCGGGGTCTCGGCCGTGCTCGTCTCCTTCGTGCACTTCCTGCCGCAGATGGCCCTGCTCTTCCTGGTGTCCCTGCTGATGGGATGGTGGGCGCACGCGTCGATCCTCGGAGTCCTCGGCATCCTGGCCGGCATGGCCATCGTGATGGTCTTCTCGCTGGGGCTCGGGCTGTTCTTCGGCGCTCTGAATGTGCGATACCGCGATGCGGAGAACATCGTGGAACTGCTGCTGCTGCTGGCCACGTGGGCCTCGCCGGTGCTCTACGCGTGGACGATGGTGCATGATGCCATCGTCGGAAAGCTCGGTTGGCCCAACTGGGTCGTCGAGCTCTACATGCTCAACCCGATCACGCAGGGCGTCGAGCTGTTCCACTACGGATTCTGGCGTCCGGCCAGCGAGACCGTCGTGGCTGCGGCAGGGTATGCAGGCGACGCGCTGACCGCGGTGCCGCCGGGGCTGGCGATCAACACGCTGTGGACGGCGCTGATCGCCATCGCGACGCTGCTGATCGGCCAGTTCGTCTTCCGCAGCCTTGAGGGAAAGTTCGCCCAGGATCTATGAGCACCGCAGCCATCCGCCCCAGCATCGTCATCGACGGCGTGCGCAAGACGTTCACGCTCAACCATGCCTTCTCGCTGAAGGACACCGTCGTCTCCTGGGTCCGGCGCCGCAAGCTGACGTCGACCTTCGAAGCGCTGAAAGGCGTCGATCTCGTCATCGGAGAGGGGGAGTCCGTCGCGATCCTGGGGATGAACGGGTCCGGCAAGTCGACGCTCCTCAAATTGATCTCCGGTGTCATGGAGCCCGATGCCGGCGAGGTCCTCACACGAGGGCGGGTGGCAGGCCTCATCGAGGTCGGAGCGGGGTTCCACCCGGAGCTCTCCGGACGAGAGAACGTGTTCCTGAACGCCGCGATCCTCGGCATGAAGAAGCACGAGATCGAGGCGCGGTACGACGAGATCGTCGCCTTCAGCGAGATAGAGGAGTTCATCGATCAAGAGGTGAAGCATTACTCCTCCGGCATGTTCCTGCGGCTGGCTTTCGCGGTGGCGATCCACGTCGAGCTGGACGTTCTGCTGATGGATGAGATCCTCTCCGTCGGAGATGTGCCCTTCCGCGAGAAGTGCCGGCAGAAGTTCGAAGAGCTCATCGAGCGAGGCAAGACCCTGGTGGTCGTGAGCCACGACATGGAGATGGTGCGGGAGCTCTGCACGCGCGGTGTCGTGATCAGCAAGGGCGAGGTCATCTACGACGGTGAACTCGAGGGCGCGATCGCGCTGGTCGAGGCGTGATCCTCGACTGGCTGGCACAGGCTCCGGTGCTCCTCGGAGCCGTTCTGATCGTCTTCCTCCCCGGCATCGCGGCGCTCTATGCCGTGCGGATGCGCGGGCTCGCGCTGCTCGCGACGGCACCGCTGTTCTCCACCGCTGCCACAGCCATCATCGCCATGGTGCTCGGTGCCGCACGGATCTCCTGGTCGCCGCTGAGCTGGGGGATCGCGTCGCTGACGCTCGTGGGTCTCGCCGTGGTGCTCGGCAGGCTGATGCGAGGCGCACAGCACGAGCGGGGGGACGGTGGACGACGCTGGCTGATTCCGACGGCCCTGACCATCGGCATCATCCTCGGAACCTGGCGACTGGTCTCGTACATCTCCGACCCATCGGGCATCTCTCAGACCAACGATGCGGTGTTCCACATGAATGCCGTGCGGTACATCCTCGACACCGGGGACGCGTCCTCCATGCACGTGAACGCGGTGATCGGCGCGTCCTCGTTCTACCCGGCGGCCTGGCACGGCATGGTCGCGCTGATCGCGATGGCCACGGGCGCGGCCATCCCCGTGGCCGCCAACATGTTGACGCTCGTCATCGGCGCGCTGATCTGGACCCTCGGGCTCGCGTGGCTGGCGCGCGCGGTGACGGGGTCGAACACCGTCGCGGCATACACGGCAGTGCTCGCCGGGGCGTTGCAGACCTTCCCCCTGCTGATGTTCCAGTGGGGTGTGCTGTTCCCCAATGCCTTGTCCACGGCCATGATCCCCGCGGCGATCGGCGTTCTCGTCACACTGCCGCGCTGGACGGGGTCGGCGCGCTGGGCGACCGTGGCCAGGGCTCTGCTGCTCGTGCTGGTCTCCGTTGCCGCGCTCGCGCTCGCGCAGCCGGCCGGCATCCTGCCGTGGGCGGCGATCACGGCGGTCTGGCTGAGCGGGAACATCCTCGCGCGTCGGCGTGCGCTGGGACCTGTGGTGACTGTCGTGGCGATCGTCTCGCTGTGGGGCGCTGTGATCGGGATGTGGCTGGGGCTGTCGTCAGGGACCTCGGGCTCGCACTGGGCGCCGATCAGCGGCAAGCTCGCGGCGGTGGTGGACGTGCTGCTGAACGGGCAGGTGCTGATCCCCTTCGCGTTCGTGATCAGCCTGCTCATGCTGATCGGGCTCGTGCTGGCCGTCAGGTCCCCCCGGCTGCGCTGGTTCGCCGTGGCCTGGGCGGGCATCTCCGTGCTGTACCTGCTGGTAGCCGCGGTGGGTGCGCCGCTGATCCGCAACCGGGTTCTCGGGGCATGGTATGCGGATCCGTATCGCATCGCGGCGCTGGCGCCCATCGTCGTCATCCCACTGGCCGCGCTCGGACTCGACGGGCTCGTGCGCCTCGTCGCCAGGCGTCTGCATCGTGTCGAGAGCGGCGCGGGAGCGCTGGTGGGAGGCATGGTGGTGGCCACGGTGGTGATGATCGTCCTGATCCTCATCCGGCCGGTCGCGATGCCCGCGGTCACGCAGGGCACCTACGACCGCGACTCGCGGTACATCGCCGCCTCGGATTCGTACTTGAGCCCCGACAGGCGGGCGCTGCTGGAGCGGCTCCCCGAGCACGTCCCGGCCGGAGCGAGAGTGCTGGGCAATCCCTCGACGGGTTCGGGCTTCGGCTACTTCCTCAGCGGTGTCGACGTGTTCCCCCGCACCTGGTCGGCTCCGCAGAGCCCGCAGTGGCGTCTCCTGGCGCAGAGCCTGCGCGATGCGGCATCCGACCCCGCGGTCTGCGCCGCGCTGAAGGCCTACGGGGATCCGGAGTACGTGCTGGACTTCGGCCCCGGTGAAGAGGGCCCCGGCAGGTACGTCATGCCGGGGATGACGGACTTCGCCGGGCAGCCCGGCTTGCAACGCGTCGACTCCGTCGGAGACGCATCGCTTTGGCGCATCACGGCGTGCGCTCAGTAGTCCGGCGGATGCTCTCGCTAGAATCTGAGGCGATGCGTCCTGTTGATCAGCGCGTTCTCGTCGTCATCCCGGCGCTGAACGAAGAGGAATCCGTCGCGGACGTGGTCCGGGACGTGCGCGACGCATACCCCGCGGCCGATTGCCTGGTGCTGGACGACGGCTCCACCGACCGGACCGGTGCGCGTGCGCGCGAGGCCGGTGCCGAAGTGCTCCGGCTGCCCTTCAATCTCGGTGTCGGCGGTGCCATGCGAGCCGGCTATCGCTTCGCGGTCGACCACGGCTACGGCATCGTGGTGCAGGTGGATGCCGACGGTCAGCATGATCCGGCCAGCATCCCCGAGCTCATCGCCGCGCTCGCACGGGCGGACCTCGTCATCGGCGCGCGATTCGCCGGAAGGGGAGACTACGGCGTGCGGGGTCCGAGGCGGTGGGCGATGAGAGTGCTGTCGATCGTGATCAGCCGCGTCGCACGCACCGAACTGTCGGACGTGACCAGCGGCTTCAAGGCCGCAGGGCCCGCCGCCGTCGACCTCTTCTCGGTCGAGTTCCCCGCCGAGTACCTCGGAGACACGGTCGAGGCTCTCGTCATCGCATCGCGCGCAGGGCTGACGATCCGCCAGACCCCCGTAGAGATGCGCCGGCGGCAGGCTGGGGAGCCGTCCCACGGCCCGGTCAAGGCGGCGGTGTACCTGGTGAGGGCGTGCGTGGCGTTCAGCCTGGCGATGCTGCGCCCCCGGGCGAAGGCAGGGGGCCGCGCATGAACATGAGCACCATGACCTACATCTTCGGCATCGTCGCAGCCGTGCTGGCGCTCATCGCCATCATCGAGCTCATGCGTCGCGGTACGCTGCGGGAGCGGCACGCGCTGTGGTGGTCCGTCGGCGGTGTTCTCGCGCTCGTCATCGCGGTCTTCCCGCAGACGCTGAGCTGGGCCGCGCGCCTGCTCGGCATCGCGATTCCCGTGAACCTGGTCTTCTTCGTGGCCATCGCTCTGCTGTTCCTGGTCAGTCTGCAGTACGGGGCCGAGCTCACCCGCATGGAGGAGAAGCTCCGAGTGCTGGCGGAGCAGGCGGCGTTCCACGAACGCCGTATCCAGCTGCTCGAGAACGGCGCTCCGGATGCCACTGAGCCTGGCGCGGATCCACGAGAGGGGGACGTCGAGGAATGACATCGACTGCGCAGGTCGTGATCGCATCCAGGCTCTTCCCGCCCGAGGTCAATGCCGCGGCGTTCCGGCTGGGAGCCCTCGCCAGGGGGCTGTCCGCCCAGGGGATGGATGTCAGCGTGCTGACGACGACGCCGCCGCGGCAGGCCCCTCCTGTCCCCGATGAGAGCGGCATCCGCGTGCGGCGCTGGCCGGTTCTCCGGGATGCGGGGGGCAATGTTCGCGGTTATGTGCAGTACATGAGCTTCGACATCCCGCTCGTCGTCCGCATGATCGGACAGCGTTTCGACGTGGCTGTGGCGGAATCGCCACCGACCACCGGGCTCGTCGTGGCACTGATCTCGGCGCTGAAGCGTCGGCCGTTCGTGTACTACGCCGCTGATGTGTGGACTGACGGCGTGATCTCCATGGGAGCACCTGGGATCGTCGTGTCCGTCATGCGGGCGATGGAGCGTGCTGTGCTCCGACGCGCCCACGCGATCATCTCCGTGTCGGAAGAGGTCACCGACAGGCTCGTGCTGCTGGGAGCGGAGCGGAGCAGGATCTCCACGGTCGGCAACGGCATCGACACGGAGCTGTTCACGCCCGATGCGACACCGGCGTCCTCGGAGTCCTACTTCGTGTACACCGGGACGATGTCGGAGTGGCAGCAGCCCGACATCTTCATCCGAGCGTTCGCCCTGCTCTCCGATGAGTTCCCCGACCTGCGACTGCGCTTCTTCGGCCAGGGATCGGTCGAAGGGGATCTCAGAACGCTCGCACAGCAGCTGGTCTCCGGCCGGGTCGAGTTCGGCGGTGTGGTGAGCCCGCCCGAATCCGCATCCTGGATCCGCGGCGCGGTCGCGTCGCTGGTGAGCATCGTCCCGGGGATCGGCTACGACTTCGCCAAGCCCACCAAGACGTATGCCGCCGCGGCGATCGGCACACCGGTGCTGTTCGCGGGACCTTCCGCGGGTGCCGACCTGGTCCGCGGAGCAGGGCTGGGGCGCGCGGTGGAGTTCACGCCCACGGCGGTCGCGTCCGCGATGCGCGAGCTCCTGGCGAACGCCGGGGACGGCACGACCGAGAGAGAGCGGACGCGTCGCGCGTCATGGGCTGCGCAGCACGTGTCCCTGCGTGCGGTCGCGGAGCGCGTCGCCCGGGTGGTCTCACAGGCGGCGGGTTCACCTGCGCGTAAAATCGGAGACGATTCCGCCGGGACTCCCCGCGGTGACGAAAGGGCATCACAGTGACTTCACCCTCCAATGTGCGGATCGTCGACTCCGCGGACGTCTCCTCCGATGCCTCCATCGGTGACGGGTCATCGATCTGGCATCTCGCGCAGGTGCGCGAGGGCGTGCGCATGGGTGAGAACTGCATCGTCGGACGCGGTGCCTACATCGGCACGGGCGTGCAGATGGGTGACAACTGCAAGGTGCAGAACTACGCGCTGGTCTACGAGCCGGCCGAGCTCGGCGACGGCGTGTTCATCGGCCCTGCCGTGGTCCTCACCAACGACACCTACCCTCGGGCGATCAACGCCGACGGCTCGCTGAAGAGCGCGCACGACTGGGAGCCCGTCGGCGTGAGGATCGAGAAGGGCGCGGCGATCGGCGCCCGCGCGGTCTGCGTCGCACCGGTCACGGTCGGCGCCTGGGCTACCGTCGCCGCCGGCACGGTGGTCGTCAAGGACGTACCCGCCTACGCGCTGGTGGCGGGTGTTCCCGCTCGCCGCATCGGCTGGGTGGGGGAGTCCGGCGTGCCGCTGAAGGCGGGCGACGATGAGAAGACGTGGGTCTGCCCGGTCACGGGCGACCACTACACAGAACAAGACGGAATCCTGACCAAGGAGGTCGCGTGAGCGAGTTCATTCCCCCGGCGAAGCCGATCATCGGCGAAGAGGAGCGTGCTGCGGTCGACCGCGTGCTGCGCAGCGGCATGGTGGCACAGGGCCCCGAGGTCGCGGCCTTCGAGCAGGAGTTCGCAGCCCACTTCGTGCCAGGTCGTCCGGCCGTCGCAGTGAACTCCGGCACCTCCGGCCTGCACCTGGGCCTGCTGGCCGCGGGCGTCGGCGCGGGGGATGAGGTCATCGTCCCGTCGTTCACGTTCGCCGCGACCGGCAACTCCGTCGCGCTCGCCGGCGGCACTCCGGTGTTCGTCGACATCGAGCCGGAGACGTTCACGATGGATCCCGAGGCGGTGGCAGCGGCCATCACTCCGAAGACCAAGGGCATCCTGCCCGTGCACCTCTACGGGCACCCGGCGCGCATGCGCGAGCTGGAGAAGATCGCTGCCGACCGCGGCGTGGCGCTGTACGAGGATGCCGCGCAGGCACACGGTGCGTCGCTGGATGGCCGCCCGGTCGGCTCCTTCGGCGAGTTCGCGATGTTCAGCCTGTATCCGACGAAGAACATGACCAGCGGCGAGGGGGGAATGGTGACCACCTCGACCGATGAGATCGCACGTCGTGTCAAGCTGCTGCGCAACCAGGGGATGGAGCACCAGTACCAGAACGAGCTCATCGGGTTCAACACCCGCATGACCGACATCCACGCCGCCATCGGCCGGGTGCAGCTGACCAAGGTCGACGCCTGGACGAAGACGCGCCAGCAGAACGCGGCGTTCCTCGATGCGAACCTGCGCGGTGTGGTCGTTCCGCCGGTGGCCGCGGGCGCCGTGCACGTTTACCACCAGTACACGATCCGCGTTCCCGAGGACCGTGACGGCTTCGTCAAGGCGCTGAAGGAGGAGTACCAGGTGGGTGCGGGCGTGTACTACCCGATCCCGAACCACCGACTGCCGTCGCTGGCGCCGTACGCCCCGGGCCTGGAGCTGCCCGAGACCGAGCGCGCCGCGAGCGAGGTCGTCTCGCTGCCCGTGCATCCCTCGCTGAGCCAGGGCGACCTGGACCGGATCGTCGCCGCGGTGAACGCCGTGGCCGGAGCGGGTGCCTGATGGCCGATTCGCTGAGAGTCGGTCTGCTCGGCATCGGGATGATGGGGCGCCATCACGCCCGCGTGATCCGAGAGGTCGACGGCGTGGAGCTCGTCGCCATCGCTGACCCCGGCGGTGACCCGCACGGCGTCGCGGGCGATCTGGAGGTCCTCCCCGACATCGACGCGCTGATCGGCACCGGACTGGACATGGCTGTCGTGGCCGTGCCGACGCGGTTCCACGAGGACGCGGCGCTAAAGCTGGCGGCCGCCGGCGTGCACACGCTCGTGGAGAAGCCCATCGCGCATTCGCTCGAGGCGGGCCAGCGCATGGTCGACGCGTTCGCGGCGGCCGGCCTGGTCGGTGCCGTCGGACATGTGGAGCGCTTCAACCCCGCGCTGCAGCAGCTGCGTGCACGCCTGGAGGCGGGCGATCTCGGCGAGGTCTATCAGATCGTCACCCGACGTCAGAGCAACTTCCCCGCACGCATCGCTGACGTGGGCGTGGCGAAGGATCTCGCCTCGCACGACGTGGATCTGACGGCGTGGGTCGTGCAGTCGGACTACGAGCTCGTGTTCGCCCAGACCGCGTTCAAGTCGGGCCGCAAGTACGAGGACATGATCACGATCACCGGACGTACCGAGTCGGGCGTGATCGTCAACAACATCGTCAACTGGCTGTCCCCGATGAAGGAGCGGCTCACGGTCGTCACGGGGGAGAAGGGCACCTTCATCGCCGATACGGCGACCGGTGATCTGACCTTCTACGCCAACGGCACCATTCCGCTGGAGTGGGAGTCGATGACCACGTTCCGCGGCGTCTCAGAGGGAGACGTCACACGATACGCATTCCCCAAGCGAGAGCCGCTCCGTGTCGAGCATGAGGCGTTCCGCGACGCCGTCCTCGGCAAGAAGTCGCATCTGGTGACCATGGAGCAGGGTCAGCGGACACTCGTCGTCGTGGAGGCCGCCCTGGAGTCGGCGTCGAACGGAGCGTCGGTCCGGCTGTGATCCGAGTACTCGCGAAGCTGCGGGAGCTGATGCCGTATCTTCCCGCGGATGCCCGCAACTACCTGATCCGGTATGTGATCGTGTCGTGCCTGCTGGCGGTGCTCGACGTCGCCGCGCTGATGCTCCTGGCGATCACGCTTCCGGCGATGACCACGCAGCAGCCCATCGCCCTGCCGTTGATCGGGCGCATCACTCAGGACGCCTTCATCTGGGTCATCGTGGCCGTCGCCGCGCTGATCCTGCTGAAGTCCGCGCTGTCCGTGCTGCAGCAGTGGTTCGCGACCCGGCGCCTGGCGCAGTTCGAGCTGGAGATCGGCCGGCAGCTGTTCGATTCGTATATCAAGGCGCCCTGGACGCTGCGGATCACGCGCAACACCGCCCATGTCGTGCGCATCGCGGATGTCGGCATCGCCAACTCGATCACGGGCTTCGTGCTGCCGATCATCCAGTTCCCGTCGATGGCGGTGACGTTCGTGCTGATCCTCGGCGTGATCTTCGTCGCGCAGCCGCTGACGGCGATCATCACCGTGGTGTACCTCGGCGTGATCATGGCGGTGCTGTACTTCATCATCTCTCGACGCGTCGTGCAGGCGGGGCGGGTGGCGCTGACTTACTCGCTGCGCGTCGCCGCGCTGATGACCGAGATGATGCTGGCGCTCAAGGAGATCACGCTCCGTGACAAGACCGGCGAGATCGCCGGTGTCGTTCATCACAATCGCTCGTTCAGCACACGTGCGCGGGCGAACATGAACTTCCTGGGCTCGCTGCCGGGGTTCGTGCTCAACGCGGCGCTTGTGGGCGGGTTCCTGCTGGTGGGCGGTATCGGGATGGCGTTCGGCAGCATGGAGACCGCGCTCGCGTCGGTGGCGCTGTTCGCTGTGGCGGGGTTCCGTCTGGTGCCCTCGCTGACGGGCTTCCAGGGCATCGTCACCGCCACGACGGCGAACCTGCCGCACGTGGAGGGCGTCATCGAGGACATCCAGGCGTCCCGGGTCTACATGGACCAGCAGGAGCAGCTGGGCCAGGAGCCGCTGGCCGACGAGCCGCGCCACCTGCGCCTCGAATCGCTCTCGTTCACCTATCCCGGTGCCTCGGAGCCGTCGGTGCGCGACATCGACCTGACGATCCCCATGGGGTCGACGCTGGCGCTGGTCGGGGCGTCGGGCGCGGGCAAATCTACGCTGGTCGACATCATCCTCGGCCTGCTCACACCGCAGCAGGGCGGAATGCATCTCGACGATCAGTCGGTCATCGATGTGATGGCCGCGTGGCGCGCCAGGGTGGGGTACGTCCCCCAGGAGGTCGCGCTGTTCGACGGCACGATCAGCCAGAACGTCGCGCTCAGCTGGGACGAGGACGCCATCGACTACGACCTCGTGAAGAGGAGCCTCGCGAGCGCCCAGATGCTCGAGACGGTCATGGCGCGGGAAGGCGGGCTGCGCGCGCCGATCGGGGAACGCGGGATCGCGCTGTCCGGCGGCCAGCGTCAGCGACTCGGGATCGCGCGCGCACTCTACACGGATCCGCTGGTGCTGGTTCTGGACGAGGCCACCAGTGCACTGGACACGAAGACCGAAGCGCTGGTGAGCAAGGCGCTGAAGGATCTGAAGGGCCGCGTCACGACGATCTCCGTCGCGCATCGCCTCTCCACGATTCGCGACAGTGACATGGTCTGCTTCATGCAGGACGGCACCATCGCGGCCAGAGGGACATTCGACGAGCTCGTGGAGACCGTGCCGAACTTCGCCGAGCAGGCGCAGCTGGCAGGGCTGGCATGACGAGGCCGTTCGTCGACGTCGTCATCGCGTGCCATGATCCGTCCAGGCCGATCGCCCGCGCGGTGGGATCCGTGCTGGCCGACGACCGATCGCGCACACTGGCGCGCGTCACCGTGGTCGCGCACGGCCGGCGCGCGGTGGAGTTCGAGGAGCGCCTTGCCGGGATCGCCGGCGACTGGCGCGTGATCGAGCATCATGACGGCATCCGAAGTCCCGCAGGCCCGTTCAACAAGGGCCTGGACGAGGCCACGGCGGAGTACTGCGCGGTGATGGGCTCCGACGACTTCCTCGAGCCGGGCGCGCTGGACGCGTGGAGCACGGCCGCGCGCGATCGCCAGGCCGACATGGTCATCGCGCCGATGCGGATCGATGGCCAGCCGGTCATGCTCAACCCGCTGCCACGGGTTCGCCGAACTCGACGGCTGGATGCCGCGCGGGACCGTCTGCTGTACCGGACCGCGCCGCTGGGCCTGCTCCGGACGGCCACCGTTCGCAGGCTCGGGCTGCGGATGCACGAGGGCGTGCCGACTGGCGAGGACATCGAGTTCGGCGTGCGGATGCTCACCGAGGCCGATCGCATCGATTTCCCGCTCCGCGCTCCGTGCTACGTGATCGGAACGGACGCACGCGAGCGCACCTCGCATGCCGCGCTCGACATCCGGAGCACGCTGGAGCCGCTCGCAGCGCTGCTCGATGGCGCCGCGCCCGGAAGGATGACGGCGGAGCATCGGCGCGCACTGGCGATCAAATTCATCCGGATCAGCGTGCTGGGCGCGGCCAGGGCACGCCCAGCCGAGGAGGACTGGCAGGATGGCGACGTGGAGGAGCTGCGCGGGATGCTGGCACGGCTGATGTCGTTGAGCCCTGGCAGCGTCGGCCCGCTGTCGCGGAGCGAGCGGGTGCTCACGGATGCGATCAGCACGGCGACCCGCCCTGGTGACGTCATCGCCGCGATCGAGCGCTCATCGACCATGACCTCGCGCGCCGAGCGCCTGCTGCCGCGCCGGCCGCGCGCATGGCTGGACCGGGAGTCGCTGCTGCGCAGGTACGCGGTCCATGCGATCAGGGAACGGGGACTCGGATGACCAGGCCGACGATGCTCATCATCTCGTTCTCGCCCATCGCCTCGGATGCGCGCGTGCTGAAGCAGGTGCGCGGATTCGCCGACCGTTACCGGGTGACCACCTGCGGTTTCGGGCCTCAGCCCGACCCGCGCGTGGAGCACATCGAACTCGGCCAGGCGCACCCCGGGCAGGCGCGCCGGCTGATGGACGAAGCACTGGTGCGGATCGGCTGGTACCGCGCGGCGTACTGGGCGGGACCCACGACACGCGCCGCACGGGCGGCGCTGCGCGGCCGTCGCTTCGACGTCGTCATCGCAAACGACCTGGATACCGCCGGCGTGGCTGTCGCCATGTTCGGCGGTGGTCGTGTGCACAGCGACCTGCACGAGTACTGGCCCCAGTTGCATGGCGAGAACCCGCGGTGGATGGCGCATCGCTCGAAGCTGTACGCGTGGTTGCTGCGCGCCTACGTGCGACGCGCGGCGTCCGTGACGACGGTGAGTGCTCGCATCGCGGAGGAGTACCAGCGCGTGTACGGCATCCGGGCCGCCGTCGTCACGAACGCATCGCCGGCGCGTGACCTGTCGATCGGCGAGGTCTCTGCCCCGCTGCGACTCGTCTACAGCGGCGCGGGCGACGGCGAGCGGGGGCTGGAATCGCTTGTCGTGGCCGCCGCGCGGACGACGACGCCGGTGTCGCTGGATCTCTACCTCGTCTCCGCGACGCCGGAGTACCTGGCGGAGCTGCAGCGGCTGATCGACGACGAGGGCGCACCGGCACGGATCTGCGCCCCGCTGCCGTACGAGCGACTCGTTCCGACGCTGAACACCTACGACGTGGGCGTGTACCAGCCCAAGCCCATAAACCTCAACCACGCGTACGCGCTGCCGAACAAGGTCTTCGACTTCGTCCAGGCGCGATTGGCGCTGGTGATCGGTCCCGCCGAGGAGATGGCTCGCATCGTGCGTGAGCACCGGCTGGGAGTCGTCACGGAAGACTTCTCGACCGAGTCGCTGACTCGCGCGCTGGACGGTCTGAGCCCGGAGCAGGTGCGCGGGTTCAAGGCGGCGTCGGACCGGGCGTCGGCGGCGCTCTCCTCCCAGGTGCAGCAGCAGGGCTGGGAGCGCGCGGTGCATGCGATCGCCCAGGAGCGGGTGTGAGCGCCCGCTCCCGCGTGCGCGGGGCGGTGCTGGCTCCGCTCCGGGCGGCCTGGCGGTTCGTGCTCTCTCGCCGTCGGCGCCTGCCCGAGTTCGCGAACCGGTGGATCGACTCGATCGCAGAGAATCCGACATCCCCGCTCGGCCGTCTTGCTGGCCTGACCCTGTGGACGTACGAGGAGAGCGATGTCCCGGAGCCCGTGCGGGCGCCGGCTTCGCAGCCGGCGGTGCTCATCGGCCCCGTCAACTACTCGGCGCAGGCCGCGCAATGGGCGCGCAGCCTGCGCGATCGAGGGATCGACGCGGTCAACACGGCCATCGATGTTCCCGGAGGATACTCGTTCGCTGCCGACTCCATCGTGCCGCCCGCAGTGTACGAGATGTCGCAGCGCTGGCAGGATGCGGCGTTCCTGCGCGCGCTGGACTTCTCCCATGTGCTCATCGAGGCCGAGCGCTCGCTGTTCGGGAGGAAGTTCGGCCGTGACCTGCATCGAGAAGTCGCGGAGCTGACCTCACGCGGCGTCGCCGTGGCGATGATCGCCCACGGCACGGACGTTCGCCTTCCGCAGCGGCATGCGGAGTTGTCCGCACTGTCCCCGTACCGCGACCCGGATTGGTACTTCGGCAAGGAGGCGCGGGACGCTCAGCGCAACATCGCGCTGCTGGAATCCCTCGACGTCCCGGTGTTCGTCTCCACCCCCGACCTGATCGACTTCGTCCCGCAGGCGCTCTGGTGCCCCGTCGTCATCGACCCCTCAGCGTGGGAGGACACGCCGCGGGTCGCGGGGGACGGACCGCTGCGCGTGGTGCATGCACCCACCAACCCGCGGATCAAGGGCACTGACCTGATCGAACCGATTCTCACCCGGCTGCAGGACGAGGGGATCATCGAATACCGCAGGATCACCGGTGTGCCGCACGCCGAGATGCCCGCGCTGTTCGCCCGTTCCGATGTGGTCCTGGACCAGTTCCGGTTGGGCTCGTACGGCGTCGCGGCCTGCGAGGCCATGGCATCCGGATGCGTGACGATCGCGCATCTGGATCCCTGGGTGCGCGAGCGTGTGGCGGCGCAGGCCGGTCGCGAGGTCCCGCTGGTCGAGGCGACGCCGGACACGCTCGAGCGGGTGCTGCGCGAACTCGGCGGTGACGAGCGGATGCGATCGGACATCGCACGACAGTCGCGTGAGTTCGTCCGCGAGGTGCATGACGGGCGCCGAAGCGCCGAGGTCCTGATCGACAACTGGATCGGAGCCGTCGATGGGCGGTGAGATCGACGTGATCGTCGCCGTCCACGACATCGCGCGGCCCATCGGGCGAGCGGTGCGGTCCGTGCTGGGCTCGCACTCCGTGCATCGCGTGATCGTCGTGTGCCACGACCTGGACGCCGATGCCGTCCGCACCCGGCTCGGGGCCCTCGCAGACGACGAGCGCGTGCTGCTCACCGAGCACCGCGACGGCATCCGCAGCCCGGCCGGCCCGTTCAACCACGGTCTCGAGCTCGCCGACGCGCGATACGTCGCGGTGATGGGTTCCGATGACACCGTGACCGAGGGCGCGTTCGACTCCTGGCACGAGGTCGCGCTCTCGACGGGCGCGGACATGGTCATCGCACCGCTCAGGCACGCCGGCGGCGCGCGGGTGGCGACACCTCCGACCCGCAGACGACGCGGCCTGCGGGGCGAGCATGACCGCCTTGCCTTCCGCACAGCGCCGCTCGGACTCGTCTCTCGCGAGCGGTTCGGCCGGCTTCGCTTCACCTCGGGACTCGCGACAGGGGAGGATCTCGCGTACTCCACGAGGATCTGGTTCTCGGGGGCAGGGATCGCCGCTGCGGCGCCACCGGCGTACTACGAGATACACGACGACGGTGTCCGCGTCACCTTCAGCAGGCGTCCGCTGCGCGAGGATCTGCTCGCGGTGTCGCAGCTCATTGCGGAGCCGGACATCCTGGCGCTCTCGTCGGGACAGCGGCGGGCGCTCGCCGTCAAGCTGTGGCGCGTCAACCTCTTCGGCGGTGTGCACTATCGCGCAGGCGCCTGGGGCGAGGGGGACCGGGCTGCGGCCGCCGTCCTCGCGGCCGACCTCACCCGTTTCTCGCCGGAGAGCATCGGCGTGCTCTCCAGAGCGGAAGGCGCACTGCGTGAGGCGCTGCTGACCGCGAGCGTCACGGATGACGAGGTCGATGAGCGCTCCCGACGCCGCCGGCGCTTTCTCAGCTTCAGCGCGCTGGTCCCGGTGCGATCGGGCCTTGTGCTCTCCCGCGACGCACCACTGCGCTTCAGCGCGGCGACGTGGTGGGCGGGACGCGGCTGAGCCCGCACGCATAGACTGTGATCTCGTGAAGATCGTCAGTGTCGTGGGCGCCCGCCCTCAGTTCGTGAAGCTCGCCCCCATCCACAAGGCCGCCCGCGCGGCGGGCGTGGAGCACGTCATCGTGCACACGGGTCAGCACTACGATCCGATGCTCTCGGACGTGTTCTTCGAGGATCTCGGCATCGGCTCACCTGATGTGCACCTGGGCATAGGCAGCGGCTCGCACGGAGTGCAGACGGGCGCGATGCTGGCAGCACTGGATTCCGTGTTCGACGCGCACCGCCCGGACTGGGTGCTCGTCTACGGCGACACGAACTCCACGGTCGCCGCGGCGCTGAGCGCGGTGAAGATGCACATCCCCGTCGCGCACCTGGAGGCAGGCCTGCGCAGCTTCAACCGGCGGATGCCGGAGGAGCACAACAGGGTCGTCACGGATCACCTCGCCGATCTCCTGCTCGCACCGACGCGCGTCGCCGTCTCCCACCTCGCGGACGAGGGCCTGAGCTCACGTACGGAGCTCGTCGGAGACGTCATGACCGATGTGCTCTTCGAAGTCCGCGATGAGGTCGGCTCGCGTCCGTCCGTGCTCCTGGAGGAACTGGGCCTGGAGCCCGGCGGCTTCTATGTGGCGACCATCCACCGGGCCGACAACACCGACGACGGCGAGCGGCTCAGGGAGGTCATGTCCGCGCTCGCACACCTGGATCGTCCGACCGTGCTGCTCGCGCATCCCCGCATCGTCGCGCGAGCAGCCGAGCATGGGGTCGATCTCGATGCGGGTTCCCTGATCAGTCATGCGCCGCTGGCCTACCCCGACCTGATCGCCGCCTCGTTGGCGTCCGCGGGCATCGTGACGGACTCCGGCGGGCTGCAGAAGGAGGCCTTCCTGCTCGGCGTTCCGTGCACCACCGTCCGCACCGAGACCGAGTGGGTCGAGACGATCGAGCTGGGATGGAATGTGCTGGCGACGACAGCCGAGCAGATCGCCGCAGCCGTCACCCGTCCGAAGCCCGCGGCCACCGATGCCGCACCGTACGGCGATGGGCATGCTGCCGCCCGCGTGATCGACATGCTTCTCTCGCACGTCGGCCGCGAGGGCGGATGACGTGGCCGGCGGTCTGCCCGGCCGGCTGATCCGGCTGAGAACCGCCGCGCCGCCGTTCCTCCGTGACGCGATCGACCGCGCACTCGCCGTCGAGCACGGTCCGATCGCATGGGCGAAGGAGAAGGCCCTCGTGCGCGGCGACATCCCGTCCGCGCCCGCTCCGCTGACGACATCCGCCGTCCGGCTGCTGATCACTCCGATGAACTATGCGGGTCAGGGGCGGGAGTGGGCGCGCTCAGCGGCATCGGCGGACACCGAGGCCACGAATCTCGCCGTCCGCGTCGGCGACTCGCTCCGGGCGCCGTCGCAGTGGACCGTGCCCGCCGCCGTGTTCACCGCATCCCGAGCCTGGCGC
Source organism: uncultured Microbacterium sp. (assembly GCF_937927635.1). Taxonomy (GTDB): domain Bacteria; phylum Actinomycetota; class Actinomycetes; order Actinomycetales; family Microbacteriaceae; genus Microbacterium. Next base: position 20,364 of record NZ_CALBRW010000046.1, on the reverse strand, counting down.
GCGCAGATGCGGGAGTCGCTGCCGCTGTTCAGCCACGTGATGATCGAATCCTTCGCATCGCCGTTGGGCCGGGGCACAGGAGACGTCGTCCGCGAGGACATCGCCTGGCTCACGGAGCAGGGCGTGCGCGTCGGGCTCATCTGCCATGGCACCGATGTGCGCCGCCCGAAGGAGCATATCGGGTCGCACCGGCACTCGCCGTTCGCGCAGCTCTCGCCTGCGGAGCTGACCGCAGCCGAACGATCCGCGCAGACCAACGTGGGGATCGCCGCGGACTTCGACGGGCCGGTTTTCGTCTCCACCCCGGATCTGCTCTCGGACGTGCCGTGGGCGGCATGGCTTCCCGTGGTCGTCGAGCCCGCGCGCTGGGCGAATGCCCGTGGCGTGGATGCGGTCGTCCCGGTCGTCCTTCACGCGCCCAGCTCGGGTCCCGTCAAGGGGAGCGCCCACGTCGACAGCGCCGCCGGCGCACTGGCCGAGACGGGGGTCGTGCGGTACAGGCGCCTGCAGCGCGTGCCGGCGGAGCGGATGCCGGAGGAGGTGGGAGCGGCGGACATCGTGGTCGATCAGCTGCTGCTGGGCGGGTACGGCGTCGCGGCCTGCGAGGCGCTCGCTGCAGGGCGCGTGGTGGTCGGCAATGTTGATGCCTCGGTCCGTGAGACGGTCAGGGCGACGACAGGCATGGAGCTGCCGATCGTGCAGGCAGACCCGGACACGCTCTCAGACGTGCTCGAGAGGCTCGCTGCGGATCCTGGCGAGCGCACGCGCGTCGCGGGCGCCGGACCGCTTTTCGTCGAGCGGGTTCACGCGGGCGCGATGACCAGACGCGTGCTCGCCGACTACCTGGCCACCACCGCCTGAGCCTCGGCGCGGCGTGCGAGCCTGCGGTTCTGCCATGCGCGCATCCGCTTCTCCAGCGGCCGCTCGATGAACCGGTGCATGAGCCAGGCGGCGACGATCGCGGCCGCCAGCAGGACGGTCGCCCACAGCACCGTGCGCGGGTACGAGCCGTGCTGCGGCCCGGCGAACTCCATGACCGCGTAGATGATGGTCGCGTGGATCAGATAGAACGCGAACGACCACTCTCCCAGCGCGACCAGAGGCCGCCAGACGAGCAGTCCACGCCGCCCCGCGACGTCGGATGATGCCGCCGCCGCGATGATCAGCCCGCACAGCAGGGTGACGATCTCCGCCAGGTACGACTCCACCGGGCCGAGGTCGAACCGTGCGACCGCGAACAGCCAGGCGAGGAGCACCAGAGTCGGGAGGATCACGGGGAGGCGCAGCCGCCAGCCGTCCCGATACGCCCATGCCAGCAGCATCCCCAGCCCGAACGACGGCAGGTGCATGATCGGCTCGGGAATGTGGCCGAGGGCGCTGTCCGGCCACAGCACCATGGCGGTGCGCAGCAGCACGGTGAGGCCGAAGATGATCGCGCCGGTCATCAGTGCGCCACGCGCCCGCAGCGGTCTCAGCCACCGCAGCAGCGCGGGGTGCAGCGCGTAGAAGAACGCCTCGACGGTGAGGGTCCAGGCGGCGGGGTTCCCGGAGAAGAGCACTTCGGGGCTCTGCCACCAGCCCTGGATCACCAGCACGCTCAGCAGCAGGATGCCGACATCCAGCGGCTTGATCCACCACTGTCCGTCCGGAACGACGATCCGGTAGAACACCGGGATGGCGACGAGAAGAGCGAGGAAGTGCAGGGGATAGATGCGGGCGAAGCGCCGCCAGTAGAACGCTCGGACGGGCGTCGTGCTGCGCCACGACCAGGTCAGCACGAAGCCGGAGAGCACGAAGAAGAAGGTGACGCCGAGGTAGCCGTCCGCGGCCAGCCACTCGATCTGCGAGGGAAAGGTCACCATGTTCCTCATGTGGAACAGGAACACCCCGAATGCCGCGAACCACCTCAGGCTCGTCAGCGAGTCCAGGCGCACGCCGACGTGCGAGGGAGGGAGGGGCGGGACGGGCACCATAGAAGAATATGCGATCGCGCTCACCGGCCGTTCGGCAACGCCGTCATAGACTGGAGATCATGCGTATCGCCGTCGTGGCCCTCGGAAAGATCGGCCTTCCCCTTGCTGTTCAGTTCGCGTCCTCGGGGCATGAGGTGATCGGTGTCGATGTCAATCAGAAGGCGGTCGACTCGATCAACGCGGCGAGGGAGCCCTTTCCAGGAGAGGCGCACCTGCAGGAGCGGCTCGAGGAGCTGATCCCTGCCGGACGTCTGCGCGCGACCACGGACTACGCGGACGCGATCCCGGGTGCGGATGCCGTCGTGCTGGTCGCACCGGTATTCGTGAACGACGAGACGTGGGAGCCGGACTTCAGGTACATGGACGCGGCGACCAGGTCCCTGTCGGAGCATCTCACGGCGGGCACGCTGGTCTCCTACGAGACGACGCTCCCGGTGGGGACGACTCGCACGCGCTGGAAGCCGATGCTGGAGGAGGGCTCGGGGCTCGTCGAAGGCGAGGACTTCCATGTCGTCTACTCTCCGGAGCGTGTGCTGACCGGCCGGGTGTTCGCGGATCTGCGCAAGTACCCCAAGCTGATCGGCTCGCTCTCCGCCGAGGGCACGCGCAGGGCGCGGGAGTTCTACGAGGCCGTCCTGCAGTTCGACGAGCGTGCGGATCTGCCCCGCCCCAACGGCGTCTGGGATCTCGGCTCCACAGAGGCTTCGGAGATGGCGAAGCTGGCCGAGACGACCTATCGGGACGTGAACATCGGGCTGGCCAATCAGTTCGGCACGTTCGCGGCCTCGCACGGCATCGACGTCTACAAGGTCATCGAGGCCTGCAACTCCCAGCCGTACAGCCACATCCACCGCCCCGGCATCGCCGTGGGCGGGCACTGCATCCCCGTCTACCCTCGGCTCTACCTGTCGACCGACCCCGACGCAGACATCGTACGGGTCGCGCGGCAGTACAACGCGTCGATGCCCGAGCGCCTGGTCGCGCAGGCGGCTGACCTCCTCGGCGACCTCAGCGGACGTCGCGCGGTGGTGCTGGGCGCCGCCTACCGCGGCGGCGTGAAGGAGACCGCCTTCTCGGGCGTGTTCCCGACTGTCGCCGCGCTCGAGCAGCGCGGTGCCGAGGTCCTCGTGCACGACCCGCTGTACGCCGACGACGAGCTGCGCGCGCTGGGCTTCGAACCCTACGCGATCGGCGACGAGGCGGAGGTCGCGATCGTGCAGACCGACCACGCCGACTACAGGACTCTCAGCCCGGCGCAGATTCCCGGCGTGAAGCTGCTCGTCGACGGTCGCAACGTCTCGGACGCCGCACTGTGGGCGGGGACCCCGCGCATCGTGGTCGGCGCTGCAGGCTGAGCCCCGGAGCCACTGCCCCATGTTCGGCTCGACGATCGACTCCGCACGGGGCTGACGGTTTCCCCCGATACGATGGAGGACATGGATCTTCTCGTCGTCGGGTCGGGTTTCTTCGGCCTCACCATCGCCGAGCGCGCCGCAGCCGCGGGCCGCAAGGTGACCGTCATCGACCGTCGCTCGCACATCGGCGGCAACGCCTACAGTGAGGCCGACCCCGAGACGGGGATCGAGATCCACCGTTATGGCGCACACCTGTTCCACACCTCCAACGCGACGGTGTGGGAGTACGTCAACCGCTTCACGACGTTCACCGACTACGTGCATCGCGTGTACACGCACCACAACGACGTCGTCTATCCGATGCCGGTGAACCTGGGCACCATCAACCAGTTCTTCAATGCCGCGTACTCGCCGGCCGAGGCGCGCGCGCTCGTCAAGGAGCAGGCGGGGGAGTTCGACGTGAAGACCGCGTCGAACTTCGAGGAGAAGGGCATCGCCCTGGTCGGACGCCCGCTGTTCGAGGCGTTCTTCCGCGACTACACCGCCAAGCAGTGGCAGACCGACCCGCACAAGCTCTCCGGCGACATCATCAGCCGCCTGCCCGTGCGCTACACGTACGACAACCGTTACTTCAACGACACCTGGGAAGGTCTGCCGACCGACGGGTACACGGCATGGCTGGAGCGGATGGCCGATCACCCCAACATCGAGGTGAAGCTCGGCGTGGACTACTTCGACGCGTCGCAGCCGCTGAACAAGCGCGCCACCGTCGGGCAGCTGCCCGTGGTCTACACAGGGCCCGTCGACCGCTACTTCGACTATGCCGAGGGCGAGCTCAGCTGGCGCACGCTGGACTTCGAGCAGGAGGTGCTCGACATCACCGACTTCCAGGGCACCAGCGTGATGAACTACCCCGACCTGGATGTGAAGTTCACCCGCATCCACGAGTTCAAGCACTTCCACCCCGAGCGCAAGGACGTCTTCAATTCCGAGAAGACCGTCATCATGCGCGAGTTCTCCCGCTTCGCGACCCGTGCCGACGAGCCGTACTACCCCGTGAACACCGATGCCGACCGTGACGGTCTGCTGGCCTATCGGGAGCTCGCCAAGGGCGAGAAGGACGTGCACTTCGGCGGGCGCCTGGGCACCTACAAGTACCTCGACATGCACATGGCGATCGGCTCGGCGCTGTCGATGTGGCGCAACGATCTCGCGGGCCAGGACGACTGACTCGCACATGAGCAGGACCACGGTCGGCGGCCCCGGCACCCCGCAGCGCTACGCGCACTCACTGTGGCTGCTGTCCGCGCGCGACCTGAAGGTGCGCTACGCGACCAGCATGCTCGGCTACCTGTGGTCGGTGCTGGATCCGCTGGTGATGAGCCTCATCTACCTGATGGTGTTCACGTTCTTCTTCAAGAAGGATGTCGGCGCCGAGCCGTATATCGTCTACCTCATCGCAGGGCTCCTGCCCTGGGTGTGGTTCAACACCTCGGTGTCGGACTTCACCCGCGCGTTCCGCAAGGACGCGAAGCTCGTGCGCTCGACCTCCATCCCGCGCTCGATCTGGATCAATCGCATCGTGCTGAGCAAGGGCATCGAGTTCCTGTGCTCGCTGCCGGTGCTGGCGCTGTTCGTGATCATCGACATGCTGGTCGAGACCGACCCCGCCAGGACCGCCCATATCGGCTGGGGACTGCTGCTGCTGCCCGTGGCGATCATCATGCAGACGGTGCTGCTGGTCGGACTCGGGATGCTGGTCGCGCCGCTGTGCGTGATGTTCACCGACCTCGAGCGCACCACCGCGCTCATCCTGCGCGCGCTGTTCTACGCGACGCCGGTCATCTACTCGGTGCAGAACCTGCCCGAGCCGTTCCAGAGCATCCTGTCCTTCAACCCGCTCACCGGCATCTTCATGCTGTACCGGGCTGCGTTCTTCCCCGAGCTGGTTGAGTTGGGGCCCGTGCTGATCAGCACCGGGATGTGCGCGGCGTTCCTCGCTCTCGGGGTGTGGACGTTCCGCACCCTCGAGCGTCCCGTGCTGAAGGAGCTGTGATGACGACAGCCATCGAAGTCCATTCGCTGGGCGTGCGGTTCCGCCGCAACAGGCGGGGCAGGCGCAGCTTCAAGGACCTTTTCGCCGGTGCGCGTCGACGCTCCAGGCCAGGGGAGTTCTGGGCGCTGCGAGAGGTGTCGTTCGCCGTTCAGCCGGGGGAGTCCATCGGCGTCGTCGGACGAAACGGGCAGGGCAAGTCCACACTGCTGCGACTGGTGGCAGGCGTCCTGCTGCCCGACGAGGGCAGCGTGGCCGTGCACGGCGGTGTCGCGCCGCTGATCGAGCTCACCGGCGGTTTCGTGGGCGACCTGACGGTGCGCGAGAACGTGCGCTTGACAGCCGGCCTGCACGGCATGCCGCGCGAGGAGATCTCCCGGCGCTACGACGACATCATCGCCTTCGCCGAGCTGGCCGGCTTCGAGGACACCCCGTACAAGCACCTCTCGAACGGCATGAAGGTGCGTCTGGCGTTCTCGGTGGTCTCGCAGCTGGACGAACCCATCCTGCTGGTGGACGAGGTGCTGGCTGTCGGCGACAAGGCATTCCGCGACAAGTGCTACAAGCGCATCGACGAACTGCTGGCCGACGGCCGCACGCTGTTCTTCGTGAGCCACAATGAGCGCGACCTGCGTCGGTTCTGCACCAGGGGCCTCTACCTCGACAAGGGCGCACTGGTGCTGGACGCGGCCATCGGCGAGGTGCTGGACCGCTACAACGCCGACTACAGCCCGCGCTGATCGGGCATCAGCCGACGATGCCATCCAGTGAGTTCAGGGCCTTGGTGGCAGCGGCGAGCTCGGCGGTGCCCGCCTTGCCTGCGTCGTACGCGGCGCGCAGGCTCTGCAGCGCCGCAGAGTAGTTCTGCAGCGCCGCGCTCCACTGCTGTGCGATGGAGGCGGGCGGCACGGCATCCGAGAGCCGTCCGGCATCGTCCTGCAGGAAGCCCACGTTCTGTGCGGCCTGCTGCGGGTCGGACTGCGCTGCGATCTGCAGACCCCGGTGCGCATCGCTGAGCACGGGAGCGACCTTGTCACGGAACACGGCGATGCTGGGATCCTTGACCACGGGCGGGGCAGTCTGGACGGGCTGCGAGGGCGCGGCACTCGGAGTCGGCGGTGCCGGCGGAGTCACTGTCGGCGTCGGCGTCGGCGTCGGCGTCGGTGACGGGCTCGGCGACGCCGACAGTGTCGGCGTCGTGGTCGCTGCGGGTGCGGCATCCGGAGTACCCGGTCGCAGGAACAGCCACAGCACACCTCCCACGATCAGCAGAGCCACCACGACGAGGGCGACGAGCAGCCACACGCGACCGCGCTTGGGCTTGTCAGGCGTCGGCGCCCAGAGATACTGCTGCTCGCTCATCATGCCTCCAGGGCGGGCATCGGCTGCCAGGTGCGGTCGCGGCCGATCCGGCCGCCGTCGCGCAGGCCGCGGAACAGGTTGCTCGTGCCGCGCACGGTGCGCTCGACGAAGACCAGGCGGATCAGCTCCTTGAAGAAGGTCGCCGTGGTGCCCAGGCCGAACAGCACCGGACTGTAGGCGTTCTTGGTGCGGTAGTAGTTCTTGATATATGCCCGATTGCGCATGATGTAGTAACGATACGCGTTGCTGGATGCATTCATGTGCCGGATGCCCATGTCCCACTGCCGGATCTCGCGCGTGCGGCGCAGCACGAACTCGTTCACGATCACGGCCGTCGTCAGCCGCGACGCCAGCCAGCCGTACATCTGGTCATCCCAGTAGATGAAGAATCGCGGGTCGGGGAGCCCGATCTGAGCGACGATCGAGCGGTGGATGAACATGCCCTCGAAGCATCCGCTGTTCATCTCCTTGAAGCCGGAGTCGTCGAAGCCGCTCGGAGCGAACGGGATCGGGATGCCCATCCGGTCGGCGATGCGGTACTGCCAGTAGAACTCGCTGCCGTCGTAGTCGTAGCGGCGGCCCTGGATGCTCTTGAACCGGCGCGACCAGTGGCCCATCCGTGCCAGCCCGTCGGGGAGCACCTCTACATCGTCGTCCATCAGCCAGATCCACTCGGCGCCCAGCTCGTACGCGGTGCGCATGCCCTCGCTGAACCCGCCGGAGCCGCCCGTGTTGGTCTCCAGCCGCCGGTAGACGATCTCGGTGCCGAGTCCCTCGCGGAAGGACTCGACGACCTCGGTCGTGTCGTCGCTGGACGCGTTGTCGATGATGACGACGCGGCCCGGCTTCGGATCCATCGAGCGGATGCTGGTGAGCAGCCCGCGCAGGAGGTGCGTGCGGTTGTACGTGACGACGACGATCGCAGCGGATGCGGGATCGAACTCGGTGGTGGTCATGCCTGCTCCTCGAACGTGGCCCGCCAGGACTCGTCGGAGACCAGCTCCGGGAGTGCGTCACGGTACTGCTCGGCCAGTTTCGGCCAGTTCCGCTTCAGCTTGCGATGCAGCCGGACGGACTCGGCCAGCATCCGACGGTATTGGGCGCGGTCGCGGGTGTAGATGTTCTTGCCGGAGCCGTCGGCGGTGCTGACCAGCGCGCTGTCGAACAGCGGGACGCGCCACCAGTGCGCGTCGCCCTTGCCGAACTCCACCTCGGGCTGCGCGACGTTCTCGGGGGCCGGTGTGCGCAGCCAGTGCGAGAGGAGCGTGCGGAACGTGAACAGCCGCAGACGAAGTCCGGTGGGGCTGTCGAAGTCGTGCAGCTTGGCGCGCTTGAACACCTGCCGGCCGTGACGCGAGTGCAGCACGGCGGTCGGATCGCGATGCACGACCGTCTCGGGGAAGCCGGCCGCGAGCTTCCGAGCCTCCGGCATGGCGGTGGCGAGCGTGCGCCGCATGTGGTCGGGACCGGACAGCACGTCGCGCAGGGCCTTCGCGCGCAGCGCCACGGGGTAGTACTGCATCATCATCAGGTGCTTGAGATCCACGCGCTGGCTGTGCTTGATCAGCCGACCGCCATGAGGCGCTCCGGAGTGCAGCAGGCCGGCCACGATGCGATTGCGGGCGTGGAAGTACGCCTGCCAGTCGATCGTGTCGTCCTTGTTGATCCAGGACACGTGCCACAGTGCGACGCCGGGCAGGGAGACGGTCGAGAATCCGGCTCTCCCGGCGCGCAGGCAGAACTCCGCGTCGTCCCACTTGATGAACGCGGGCAGAGCCAGTCCCACTTCGCGGATGGCCTCCAGAGGGATCAGGCACATCCACCAGCCGTTGTAGTCGGCATCCATGCGCATGTGCAGCAGCGGCGACTGACGCAGGTTCGCCGCGCCGAAGTCGTGCGGCATCTCCTCCTGATAGAGATTGCGCCACATGAAGGGATCCTCGTCGACCACCTCGGCCCAGCCGTGCAGCTTCGGCCGATCCAAGAGGTCGAACATGTGTCCGCCCACCAGCACGGGAGTGGTCGCGTACTGCCCGAAGACGATGGATCGTCGCAGCGACTCCGGCTCCAGCCGCACATCGTCGTCCAGCAGCTGCACGAAGTCGCTCTCCGGGCGCTGCAGCGTCTCGTGCATCGATCGGGCGAAACCGCCGGATCCGCCGAGGTTCCCCTGCCTGATCAGCTGCAGCGTGTCGCCGAGCTGAGCTGCGACCTCGTCGTAGCCGTCCTGATCGGACACCGGCTGGGTGCCCTGGTCCACGAGGAAGATGCGGTCCACCAGCTCGAGCGCGTCGGGCGATGCCGCCAGTGCACGCAGAGTGTCGACGCAGTAATCCGGCTTGTTGTAGGTCGTGATGCCGAGCGATGCCTTGCCGGTGCGGGCCGGCTCCTGCTCGGTGGTCCATTCCGCACCCTCGAGGATGGCGCTCTTCTCATCGGCGACGACGTCGAACCAGATCCAGCCGCCGTCGCTGTACTCCGTGAGCGACAGGTCGAAGGATGTCGATGCCTCGCCGGCCACCTCGCGCGTGTCGATGCGCTGCCGGACCCCGCTGCCGTTGGAACGGTACACCAGCAGCGTGGCCGGACCGCTGGTGCGCACCGTCAGGCGCACCTGGCGCACGTTGGTCCAGTGCTGCCAGTACGATGCGGGGAAGGCGTTGAAGTAGGTGCCCAGCGAGACGCGGCGTCCCGAGACGATCCGTGCGCGGTGCCGCCCCAGGATGTTGCCCAGGTGCGCGCGATTGGAGACGCGCACCGGCTCCTCGTCGATGACGGACCAGGTCTCGGGGTCGGCATACAGCGGGAGCAGATCGGGGTCCCGATCGAGGGGGAAGACGACGTTCTGCAGGATGCGGGTCACGGACGTACAGCCTACCGGTGCCCGCCTTGGGATCTCTGGAGGGGGCGCGCGGAGCCACCGGCTACCATGGCCGGTGTGAAGATCCTCATCACCGGCGGGGCCGGCTACATCGGCTCGAGCGTCGCCAGTGCCTGCATCGACGCGGGGATCGAGGTCGTCGTGCTCGACGATCTGTCCACCGGCCGTGCCGATTTCGGTGAAGGCAGGAACCTGTACAACGGCGACATCGCCGACGCCGCGATGATCGACCGCATCGCAGACGAGCACCCCGACATCTCGCTCGTGATCCACTGCGCCGCACGCATCGTCGTACCGGAGTCGGTCGCCGATCCGCTGGGCTACTACGACGTCAACGTCGGCCGCACCATCACCATGCTGCGACTGCTGGCCGCGCGCGGTATCACGCGGGTGCTGTTCAGCTCATCCGCCGCCATCTACCTCGGAGAGTCGGGGGAGGGCGTAGACGAGGACGCCGCCATCGCCCCGGGCAGCCCGTACGCGAACACCAAGTGGCTCGTCGAGCAGATCCTGCGCGATGCGGCTGCGGCCGGGCAGCTGCGTGCGGTGGCGCTGCGCTACTTCAACCCGATCGGCGCCGACCCGCAGCTGCGCACCGGCCTGCAGAACCCCACGCCCTCGCACGCGCTGGGCAAGATCATGACCGCGCACGATTCCGGCATCCCGTTCACCGTCACCGGCACGGACTGGGCGACGCGTGACGGCTCCGGCCTGCGCGACTACATCCACGTCTGGGACGTCGCCCGCGCGCACGTCGCCGCCGTGCAGCGCTTCGACGAGATCGCCACCGACGCCTCGCCCTACACGGCGATGAACATCGGCACCGGCGACGGCGTGACCGTGCGCGAGCTGGTCGCCGCCTTCGATCGCGTCACGGGCGAGACGCTCGACGTCGTCGACGGCCCGCGTCGCCCCGGCGACCAGGCCGGCGCGTTCGCCCTGGTCGGCCGTGCGCAGCAGGCACTGGGCTGGAGGGCCGAGAAGAGCATCGACGACGGCGTGCGCGACGCCCTCGCCTGGGCGCAGAAGCTGAGGACTCTGGCCTGAGGTTCAGGGCCTCTCCGGCCCCACGGTCGGGATGACGCCGGTCTGCGCGTCGTCGATGTTCTGCCGCCACGACCGGGTCTGCCCGGCGCGCAGCGCGCACAGCACCAGCAGCAGCCACCCGGCGCCGGCGAGCGTGAAGCTCTCGAACATCGACTCCACCGCCAGTGTGACCAGCAGCAGCGGCGTCCAGGCGTACACGACCGAGCGCCGCACGCTGGCCACCAGCCAGGAGCGCACGGTCGCCACTCCTCCCAGCACCAGGAACAGCACCAGTCCCAGCCAGCCCAGCTGCAGCAGCACATCGAAGTACGCGTTCAGCGCCGACAGGTGGTGCTCGGACAGCGCGTAGTTGATGTACTGGAACGGGTACTCGCCGCCGCTCCAGGAGCCGAACCAGCCGTAGCCGGTCGTCGGCTTGTCGGCCACCCAGTCGAGGATCGTGTTCCACAGATCGGCACGCAGCGAGAAGTCCGAGCCGGCGTCCAGCATCGCGATGATCTGGTGCCGACGTGCGAAGGCCAGCACCAGCGCCGCGGTCACCAGCACACCCAGCGCCCACTGCGTCCCCACCCGACGGGCCGGCGGCGTGTGCCGCACGATCGTCAGCGCCACGGTGGTCACACCGACCGCGGCCGCCAGCACGACGACCGTGGGCGACGCCGACAGCAGCGCGAGGAATCCGGCCAGGCCCACCGACAGCACTCCCACCAGCCGCGAGACCGACTGGGTGCGCCATTCGATCACGAAGGTGATCAGGGCCACCACGGCCATGAAGCCCAGCATGTTGCGCGTGCCGAAGATGCCCTGGATCGGCCCGCCGTAGGCCAGGTCTCCGGTGATGCCCAGGGTCTTGAACGGGACGTTCAGCAGGATGCCGGAGAGGATCTCCAGCCCCAGGGACAGCGCGAGGAGCCACCGCATCGTGTCGCCGAGCGCGCGCACGGTCTGCAGCGTGTCGCGCACGTGCCCGATGGTGATGGCGATGACCGCGATGCCCAGCAGTGCCAGCCACCCCAGCACCGTGTGCGACTGGCGGGGGGACCACAGCACGCTGAGGATGGCCAGCGCGAGGAACCCGATCAGCGAGGTGGGGGCGAAGCGCAGCAGCGACAGCTCCTCGCGGCGCACGAACAGGATGCCCGCACCGAGCAGCGCGAGGAGCGCGAGGATGGTCACCAGCGTGGTCGTGGAGGTCAAGCGCTCGATCAGGAACGACGCGAAGACCGCCACCAGTCCCGTGATCGTGTAGGCGCGGGCGAACTCCGCCGACCCCAGCAGCGAGACGACGTACCGCCGCGGAGTCACGGCACCTGCCGGGGCCGGGAACCGTGGGCGACGAGCGGCGTGCGCTCGCTGACGCCGACGCCGATCAGCGGCACCGACTTCATCTTGAACGACAGCAGGATCAGCAGCATCCAGCCCCACAGCATGATCGGCGCCGACTCGGCGATGCCCTCGAACAGCAGGGCGACGGTCAACAGCAGCGGCAGCAGCGAGAGCGCGGAATACGGGCGCCTGTCGTCGAGATCCCACCGGGGGCGGTCCACCGCGAAGAACCAGGAGCGCCACAGCAGCGCGAGCCAGGCGACGACCATCACCACGACGCCGACGACGCCCAGCTGCAGGAACACGTCCAGCCACATGTCGTGCGCATGGAACACGGTGATGCCGTGGTTGAGGATCCAGCCGTCGAACGCCGGATCCCATGGCACCCAGGGGGAGGAGAAGCCGTTGCCGAACACCGGACGGGTGATGGCGCGCTGCCACACCGCCTGCCAGATCTCCACGCGCCCGGTCAGGTCGGACCCCTTGCCGAACAGCGCCAGCACGCGGTCGCGCATCAGGATGCCGCCCGCCGCGCCGCACACGACGACGGCGGCGAACACGATGTACACGGCGCGCCTGGTGCCCGGGCCCTTCGCCGCGCGGGCGATCAGCGCGGCGACGAGCACGACCAGCAGCACGACGATGCCCAGGTAGACGGTGGTGGACGCACCCTTGAACAGCAGCACCGCTGCCAGCACGGCCCAGGCGATCAGCATCCCGCGGCGGCGTACGCGCGCCGCGTACAGCACGGCGAACACCAGGATGGCGAACAGGCACATCATGGCCAGTTCGTGCGCGTTGCCGACCACGCCCTGGATCCGCCCGCCGTTGAACAGGTTCCCGCGCACCCAGTAGCTGACCGGATCGACCTTGCCCGGCGGCACCGTCGCGAAGTTGGGCAGGATCGGATGCCGCAGCACCAGCGCCACCCACAGCTCGATCAGCAGCGACAGCCCGAGGATGACCTTGAACGTCGTCGACAGCGCGCGGACGATCTCCTGCCAGGTGAGCATGGTCGCGATCATCAGCGCCGTCACGGTGATGGCGGCCATCAGCGTCCAGGTCAGCAGCGTCGCCGCCGGCCAGCGCGACCACAGCACCGAGACCAGGGCCAGCGCCGCGTAGCCGAGCGCTGCCCACGGCAGCCGGCGCCACCGGAAGCGGGTGGGCCGGTTCCTCACCACGGCGGGGATCCAGATGCCCAGCGCGCCGAGCGTGAGCACCGCGAGCACCACGACGGCGCCCACCGGGCCCACCAGGTTGTAGACGGCGGTGTGCCCGAACACGGCGAACAGGCACAGCACGCTGTACGCGCGCACCATCAGACGCCCCGTCGTCTCGCGGGCGGGGGGAGCGGGAGGCTCCGCCACAGGATGCTTGGTGTACACGGCCATCGCGTTCAGGCTACCGCCCGCAGCCCGCCACCCCCTGAGGAACACCGGCACACGCCATAGGCTGAGGACCATGCTGCTGACCATCACGAATGAGCCGCGCGACTACGCCTGGGGATCCACCTCGCTGCTGGCGGGCTTGGAGGGGCGCGGCCCCTCCGAGTCGCCCGAGGCGGAGGTGTGGTTCGGCGATCACCCGAGCGACCCCGCCGACGTCGAAGGCTCGGGCACACTGGATGCCGTCACCGGCGGAACGCTGCCGTATCTGCTCAAGCTGCTGGCCGCGGCAGAACCTCTCTCGATCCAGGTCCATCCGACTCGCGAGCAGGCGCGAGCAGGGTTCGCGAAGGAGGCGGGGATGGATGCCGCCGATCCCACTCGCAACTACCGCGACGACAATCACAAGCCCGAGCTCATCGTGGCGCTCAGCGATCGCTTCGAGGCGCTGGCAGGTCTCCGCCCGGTGGCGGACACGCTGCGGCTGCTGGCGGCGCTGCCCGAGTCCCCGGGAGTGCGCGAGCTGCAGGAGCGGCTCGCGGCGGGCTCCGAGGCCGACGCGCTGCGCGCGACCCTCGGCTGGCTGCTCTCCGGTGGCGCCCAGGCGGCCGTCGACGACGTGATCGCCGGGCTGCGGAACGCGGATGCCGGGGATCTCCCCGACGCGCTGCGGGCCGTGCGCGGCATCGCTGAGCACAACCCCGGCGACCCGGGCGTGGCCGTGGCGCTGCTGATGAACTTCGTCGTGCTGCGCCCCGGGGAGGCGATCTTCCTGCGCGCGGGCCTGCTGCACGCGTACGTGTCGGGGCTCGGCGTGGAGATCATGGCAGCCAGCGACAACGTGCTGCGGGGCGGGCTCACACCCAAGCACATCGACGTGGACGAACTGCTCGCCGTCGTCGACACCGAGCCCGGTGCGGTCCCGGTGCAGCGCGGCGGCGGCGACGAGACCGTCTACGAGATCCCGGTTCCCGACTTCGCCCTGCGGCGGATCGAGCTGGCGGGCCCCCGAAGCGTGGAGGTCGAGGGTCCGGCCATGGTGCTGGCGACCGCCGGTGACGTCGCGGTGACGGGGGCTGCCGGCGTGCGGACTCCGGTGCGCGTGGGCGCCGCGGTGTTCGCCTCGGCGGATGAGCGCGTGCTGACGCTCTCCGGCTTCGGAGAGGCGTTCGTCGCCGAGCCCGGACGCGCGTGAGATCCGGCGTCGATGCCGCGACACGCCGAGGAACTCGCGATGAACCTTGAAGTCGCGCTTGAGGGTTTACCATCTGCGACTTGACCCGAGCGAATGACACGGGTGTAATTAGGGGGAAGGACAGCCCGAGGGGGGCTTGGAGCAGGGGTTGGAGGATCGACATGACGGGTTACCGCTCAGACGTTCCCGAGAACTGGTTCGTCGATCCGGTGAACCTCGGCGTCCCCGGTGTTCGCCGGGCGGATGCCGATGAGACCGGTGCACTGGCCTGGCAGGTCGATGCGCTGTGCGCACAGACCGACCCCGAGGCGTTCTTCCCCGAGAAGGGCGGCTCCACGCGCGACGCCAAGCGCATCTGCGCTTCGTGCGAGGTGCGCAGCGAATGCCTCGAGTATGCGCTGAACAACGACGAGCGCTTCGGCATCTGGGGCGGCCTCAGTGAGCGGGAGCGCCGCAAGCTCAAGCGTCGCGCGAGCTGATCGGCGCATCCGCTCCCGATTCAGAGCGGTCGCGAAGGGATTGTTCCCGAACGCGCCGAAGCGGTGACCGATATGGCGCGGTGTCCTGCTTAGGCTGACAGGGCCATGCCACCACGCGTCCACGCCATCATCGTCGCGCGCACCGGAAGTCCCGCGAGTGCGAGTCTCAGCCGAACCCTCGAGGCGCTGACCGCGCAGAGCGTTCCGCCCGCTGCCGTCACCGTCGTCGTGCTCGGCGATTCCGCCGCCGTGCGGGGCGTTCCGGGCATCGGGCACAGCGTCGAGGGGATCATCGAGGCGCGCGGCGGCACAACCTTCTCCGAGGCTGTCGCCCTCGCCCAGCCGCGCGTGCGCGAGAGCAGCGCGGTGTGGCTGCTGACCGACGACGCCGTGCCCGACCGCGACGCCCTGCAGCTGCTGGCAGGCGCGCTGGAGCGCTCGCCGTCCGCCGCCATCGCCGCGCCCAAGCTCGTGCAGCGCGATGACGACCGCGAGATCGTCTCGATGGGCGTCAGCATGACGCACGGCGGGCGCACGGTGGAGCTTGCCGCCGGTGAGCTCGACCAGGGGCAGCACGACGACGCAGAGGACGCCCTGGGGGCCGACGTGCGCGGCATCCTGATCCGCGGCGAGGCGCCGAGCGTGCTGCGCCCCGACCTCGCCCTGGCCGGTGCTGACGAGGGCCTGGACCTCGGCGTGCGTGCGCGTCTGGGAGGGGCCCGCCTGGTGCTCGTGCCGCAGGCGCGCATCGGCGTGCCCGCCGAGGGCTCCGCCACCCGCCCGCGCACGGCCATCGCCAGGACCTGGGCATCGCGTCGCTCGCAGCTGCACCGCAGGCTGGCCTACGCACCGGCCTCGCTCGTGCCGCTGCACTGGATCTCGTTGCTGCCGCTGGCGCTGTGGCGCTCCGTCACGCACCTGATCGCCAAGCGCCCCGGTGACGTCGCGCCGGAATGGGGCGCCGCGATCGCGACCATGGTCCGCCTCGGCGCCGTCGCGCGCTCCCGCCGAGCCATCCGATCCTTCCGGCGCACCTCATGGGCCGACATCGCGCCCCTGCGTGTGACCAGGGTGCAGCTGAAGGCCCGGCTGGACGACGGGCACGGCACCGAGCGCGGCGCGGTGAGCGAGCTGAACTTCTTCGGCGGCGGCGGTGCGTGGGCCGTGCTGGCCGCGCTGGTGGTCGGCATCGCGGCCTTCGTGTCGATGCTCGCGTGGCCGGCCATCGGCGGCGGAGCGCTGCTGCCCCTGCGGCAGACGGTCGCAGCACTGTGGACGGACACCGCGTGGGGGCTGCGTGACGTCGGCCTGAACATCGTGGGACCTGCGGATCCCTTCGCCGGGGTGCTGGCGGTCGTCGGCAGCCTGTCGCCTGCGTCGCCGTCTCTGGCCATGGTGTGGCTGTGGCTGCTGGCGCTGCCGCTGGCCGTGCTGGGCGGGTGGTTCGCGGCCACGCGCGTCACCGACCGGGCGGGACTCCGCATTCTCGGCGGTGTGCTGTGGGCTCTGGCGCCCACCTTCCTCACCGCCCTCGTGCAGGGCCGACCGGCCGCGGTGCTGCTGCACCTGCTGCTGCCGTGGGTGTTCCACACCGTCTCCGTCGCGCACCGCTCGTGGGGTGCCGCCGGTGCGGCATCCGTGCTCACCGCCGCGGCGCTGGCCTGCGCACCGTCGCTGGCTCCGGCCTTCGTGCTGATGTGGGTGCTGACGCTCGTGCTGCTGCTGGTCGGACGCCGCCTGCGCGGCGCCGCCCGGGTGCTGTGGACGTTGATCCCCAGCGCCGCGCTGTTCGCACCTCTGGTGGTGCGGCAGCTGCGGCACGGCAGCCCGTGGGCGCTGCTCGCCGACCCCGGCGTGGTGATCACGGGCGGTCAGGACGCTGCACGCGCCGACATCGCGATGGGATTCCCCTCGCCGGAGCGCGCGGGCTGGGACTGGTTCTTCGGGGGATCGCTGCTGACCTGGGCGCCGCTGCTGCTGGCTCCGCTGGTGCTGCTGGCGCTGGCCTCTGTGCTCTCCCCGCGCTGGCGCGCCGGATATGTGCTGCTGGTGACCGCCCTGCTGGGACTGGGCACTGCGCTGCTCGCCTCGCAGATCGTGGTGGCCTTCGCCGCGGGCGTGGGCGCTGCGGTGTGGCCGGGAACGGGGCTGAGCCTGGCCTGGCTGGGCGTCGTCGGCGCCGCCCTGGTGACGCTCGACACCGTGGTGGTGCTGGCACCGCTGCGCACGGGCGCCGCCGTCGTGGCCGGACTCACCATCGCGGTCTGCGCGCTGCCGGGACTGCTGGCGGTGCACACCGACCATGCCGCAGTGCAGAACGGCCCCACGAGCACGCTGCCCGCCCTGGTGGCGGCGCAGGCCGTCGGGGACGCCGACCGCGGCACTCTCGTGCTGACGCCCCGCAACGACGGCAGCCTCTCCGCGCAGGTGGTGTGGGGTGCGAGCGCCACGCTGAGCGCGCAGAGCACGCTGGTCAGCACCGCCACGCGCGTGCAGGGCGATGACATCGCGCCGACTGCCGTCGACCTGCTCTCCGGGCGCGACTTCGACGCGGCGAAGACGCTCGCCGAAGACGGCATCGGCTTCGTGCTGCTGGCGCAGACGCCCGACGAGCAGGATCGGGCGCGCGGCATGCGCGATCAGGCAACCACCTCCATCGACGCCCGCTCCGGCTTCATCAAGGCAGGGCAGACCTCCCGCGGCATGCTGTGGCGCGTCGATGCGAAGATCGCGTCTCGCGCTGCACTGACCGCTGCGCAGAGCACCGCCGCCTCGCTGATCACTCTGGTGCAGGTGCTCATCGTCATCGCTGCGCTGCTGCTGGCCATCCCCACGCGGGCCTCGCGCCGCGCCGCCCGCTCGCGCTCGCGCATCGTCGGACGCGAGCCCTCAGAGCCGATCGTGCTGCCGAAGCGCCGCATCGCCGACCACATCGACGAGCAGGCGGCGCCGCCACGGATGCCGGACGACGGCGCCGATGACGACGGCAGCGATGACGGCCGCACTGCCGGAGCCGCGTCGGATGCCGACGCATCCGCCGACCCTGCCGAGACGGAGGCCACCCGATGAAGCAGCGCACCCTGCGGCTCGCCGCCACCGGCGCGCGCCTGGTGACCGGCACCGTGGTCGCCGCGGCCTGCGTGCTCGGTGTGATCGCCGCGGCCGCCGCGCCATGGCCCGGCGTGCACGACGAGCCGGCCGCCACGACGGTCAAGCCCGTGCCGAGCGACGCGGTGCTGGTCTGCAACGGGGCCTTCCGGGCGCTCGGTCGCGATGCCACCCAGGCCGGTCAGATGGTGTCCGCCTCCGCGACGAGCGCGCGCACCGACGGGTCGATGGACGATGTCGTCACCGCCGACCTCGCGATGCCCGACGTGCTCGGGGGCACAGGCGCGGTGTCGCTGACCGGCAGGGTGAAGGACCGCGAGGTGCCGCTGTTCTCCGCATCCGAGTCGGTGCGGCTCTCAGACCCCGACGCCAGCGGCTTCGCTGCCGCACCCTGCCGTGAACCCGGACTGGAGAGCTGGCTGGTGGGTGGGGACGTGTCCGTCGGCGCATCCGACATCATCCTGCTGAGCAATCCGGGCGCTGTGACGGCGACCGTGGAACTGACCGTCTACGGCGACAAGCCCGCGGCATCCACCGTCGTCATTCCCGCCGGCACTCAGCTGGGCGTTCCTCTCGCATCCGTCGCGGCCGGCTCGCGTCTCCCTGTGGTGCACGTGGCCTCCTCCGGCGCACCCGTCCGTGCGACGCTGCAGTCCACTCTCGTGCGCACCCTCGACGCGGTCGGCGTCGACCTGCAGGACGGCGTCAGCGGCCCGCAGAACACTCAGAGCATCCTCGGCGTGGTGTCGTCTCCGGCCACCGAAGGCGATGACACCACCGGCATCCAGGTGCGGATGCTGGCACCGGGCGCCGACGCGAAGGCGGCGATCAGGATCACCGCCGCCGGCTCCGACTCGGTCATCGACGAGTATCCGATCGATCTCGCCGCGGGCAAGCCCGCCGAGGTGTCGCTCTCCGGTCTTCGACGGGGCGCGTATGACATCGAGGTGTCCTCGGACGAGCCGGTGGTCGCCGGCGCCCGACAGATCGTCCGGGCGGGCGATGGCGAGGATCTGGCCTGGTCCCTGCCGTCACCCCAACTCGACGAGAACGCCACCACGATGTTCTCCGTGCCAGGTGGTGCGCCCGCGACGCTGTACCTGCGCAACCCCGGCGACGCCGCGCTCAGCGTCAAGATCGGCGGGGATGCCTCGCAGACGGTCCAGCTGGGACCAGGCGCCTCGGCGACTGTGGCGATGAGAGCCGGCGGCTACACACTCACGCCGACCGGGCGCGTGAACGCCGCGATCGGCATGCTCGGAGGCGGCGGATCCGCCGCCGTCGCGAGCTGGCCGCTGTGGCCGGGAGCGGCCACCACGCAGCCGATCGTCGTGCGTCCCTGACCGGGGCGCTGCTCCCGACCCGCGGTGCGGGCCTAGTACTCGCGCCCGCCCGCGCCGAGCTCCCACGGCTCGCGGCCGACGTACTCGGCGGCGGCGTGGAACACCGCGGATTCGATCGCGACGCGGCGGTGCAGCGCATCGTCGTGGCCCTTGGGCAGCAGTCGCTCGATGGGCACGCGGAACAGCGACACACGGCGGGCGGCGTGGTCGATGCGCCAGCGCGGGATGCCGTCCTCGCGGTCGTGCACGGGCATCGCCGAGATCTCGAACCGCACGTCGCGCAGCTCCTCCCATGAGTCGCGCAGGTACTCGACGGCGCTGCCGACGGTGATCTCGAATCTGTCGAGACGGCCGTCAAGGGGCGGGAGCGGAGGGCGGACCACCTCGCTGCGGCCCAGGCGGCCGTGCCTGCCGTGACGCGCACCGCTGCGGGTGTCAGGACGGGATGAGCGACGACGGGGCATGAGCACGAGTCTAGGCTCCTGGGCCGTGCGCCGCGCGGCACCGACGGATGCGGCATCCGGCGTCCTACCCTGGGCGGGATGGACGATTCACTGCGCACCGACGAACGGCTCTGCTCCAAGGTGACGTGCACGCGAGAAGCCGTGGCGACACTGACGTTCGACTACGGCGATCAGATGGCGGCCCTCGGGCCGCTGGGCCCGGGCGACGACCCGCAGGCGCGCGACCTGTGCGCGCTGCACGCGGAGCGCGTGTCGATGCCCGCCGGCTGGCTGGTCGTGCGGCACGAGTCGCTGCGGGGCTGAGCACCGCCGTCGCCTCATCCGCGCGGAAGAGCGGGGATGCTCCTATGGATGTCAAGCAGTGAGGACGTAGTAGATCTCGCGGGCGAT
>NZ_CALBRW010000045.1 GCF_937927635.1 uncultured Microbacterium sp. | reverse complement strand
AGGACGGCCTGCTGCATGTCACCGAGGTGCGCAAGCTCGCCGGTGGCAAGCGCGTGGAGGACGTCGGAGACGTGCTCTCGGTCGGCCAGAAGCTGCTGGTGCGCATCACGAAGATCGACGACCGCGGCAAGCTGTCCCTCGAGCCCGTGCTCGAGGAGGCTCCGGCCGAGGCCGAGAAGGCCGCGGAGCCCGCTGAGGCGTGATCCGAGCGGATGCCGCTGAACCGGCATCCGGCCGAAAGAGCCCGGTGGCGTGCGAGAGATCGCATGCCACCGGGCTCTTCATCATCGGACGTGACCGGATCGTTACGAGAAGTTGCGACGCACGCCCCGGTCCCGGCCGATACCGCCTGCGCCGTCGCTTAGCCTGTCAGTACGCACGGGGGTGCGTGATCGCAGGATTCTCACGGGGGTGAGGGATGAGGCTCTTCTCGAACGGCACGGCCGAACGGCAGCCGCGCCCTGAGGCAGCCCTCGATGAGCATCCGTCCGCCCCGATCCCCGTGATCGGCCCCGGTGTGGGGGAGAGCATCCGCGTGCCGCTGGGCGAGACGGGCTTCTCGGTGTTCCCGCTCATGCTGGGCGCCGCCGAGTTCGGCTGGAACGTCGACCTGCCGACGAGCCACGTGCTGCTCGACCGCTACCTGGAGTACGGCGGCAACGCGATCCACACCGCGGACGGGTTCTCCGGGGGACGCAGCGAGCACATCATCGGCCAGTGGCTGCGCTCCCGCGGCGCCCGCGATCGGGTCGTGCTGAGCGTGCGAGTGGGATCGCACGCCGACAACCCCGGTCTCGGCTCGGTCAACCTCGTGCGGGCCGTTGAGGGCTCGCTGACCAGACTGGGCGCCGAGCGGATCGATGTGCTGTACCTGGATGCGTCCCTGGACGACGACGCCACCAATCTGGAGGACACGCTGGCCACCGTGGAGTGGCTGCGGGACGCCGGCAAGATCTCGGCCGTGGGCGGCTTCCGCTTCGCACCGGAGCGGCTGGTCGAGGCACGCATCCTGGCATCCGCCGGCTATCCGCGCCTGCACGTGCTCGACGAGCCGTACAACCTGGTGCGGCGCCAGGAGTTCGAGGGCGACCTGCGTCTCGTCGCCGACGCGCAGGGCCTGGCTGTGACGCCCTCCCATGCTCTGGAGCACGGGTTCCTGTCCGGTCAGCACCGCAGCAAGGCGGCCGTCGCGGGCGTGCGCGGCCAGCAGCTGCGCAACCAGCTGAACCGCCGCGGCATCCGCGTGCTTCGTGCGCTGGACCTCGTCGCGGCGGAGCTCTCCGTACCCGTCGCGGCCGTGTCCATCGCGTGGCTGCTCGCGCAGCGCACGATCGTCGCGCCCATCGTGAACGCCTTCGCAGAGGCGCACGTCGACGAACTGATGCAGGGCGCCGGGGTCACGCTCAGTCGCACCCAGCTCGCCGAGCTGAGCCGCGCAAGCGCCTGAGCTCGCGGCACGTGGATGCCGCGACGTCGGCAGCGTGTCCTAAGCTGGAGGCGTCGCGGTGCCGCGGCATGAAGCGAGCAGGGTTGTGACGCACTACATATATCTGGTCAGACACGGTGAACATCAGGATGCCGAGTACGGCATCGATGACGGACCCCTCTCACCACGAGGACAGCGTCAGGCCGAGCACATCGCCGATCGGCTCTCCGGCCTTCCGCTGGACGCCGTGTGGCACTCGCCGCTGCTGCGCGCGGCCGAGACGGCACGTGCGATCGCGGAGCGGCTGCCGTCCGTGGATCCGCAGCCGTCGGCCCTGCTGTTCGACTGCGTGCCGACCGGCATGACCGAGGACACTCCCGCCGCGTACGAGCCGTTCTTCGGCTCCGTCAGCGACGCGGAGATCGAGGCGGGGCGCGCGCAGATGGCGGATGCCACGGGGGAGTTCCTGCGGCGCCGTCACGGCGAGGTGCACGAGGTGCTCATCACCCACAACTTCGTCATCTCCTGGTTCGTGCGCGAGGTGCTGGGCGCACCGGACTGGCGCTGGATGACCCTGAACCAGGCGCACTGCGGCCTGACCGTGATCGCGCAGAAGCAGGGCAGGCCGTGGTCGCTGCTCAGCCACAACGACCTCGGCCACCTGCCCATGGAGCTGCGCACCGGGCTTCCCGACTACGCCTCGGTGTGAACGGCGCCGTCATGCGGCCTGGCCCTGGTCTCGGCGAATCTAGACTGGACGCATGACGACTCAGGTCGCCCTCGTCGGCGGAACAGGCAAGCTCGGGCGCATCATCCATGGGGTGATCGATGACCTCGACGGGTTCGAGGTGCGCAATGTGCTCGGCTCGGCCAGCGACCTCGGCGAGCTCGACGGCGCGGATCTGATCGTGGACGCCTCCACGCCGGCGGTCAGCGTGGAGGTCGTGCGCGCGGCGCTGGAACGCGGCATCAACATCCTCATCGGCACGTCCGGCTGGTCGCAGGAGCGCATCTCGCTGGTGCGTCCGCTGCAGGCATCCGCCGGTACCGGGGTGGTGTTCATCCCCAACTTCTCCATCGGCTCCGCACTGGGCACGGCCCTGGCGGCCACCGCCGCGCGGTTCTTCCCGTTCGCGGAGATCATCGAGACGCATCGCGACACCAAGATCGACTCGCCCAGCGGCACCGCGGTGCGCACGGCCGAGCTGATGGCCGACGCCCGCGAGGCCGAGGGCCCGTTCCACGCGCCGCACGTGGACCAGCGGGCCCGCGGGCAGCAGGTGTCGGGCATCCCCGTGCACTCGCTGCGTCGCCCCGGCGTGATCGCCCGGCAGGAGGCGATCCTCTCCGGTGCGGGCGAGACGCTCACCATCGTGCACGACACCGTCGACTCCGCGGCGGCCTATGCACCAGGCATCCGGCTGGCGCTGCCCTTCGCCCGCGACGCGCGCGAGCTGGTCGTCGGACTGGAGAACGTCATCGACCTCGGCGCGCGCTCGTGACCTCGCGCATCGGCGTCGCCGTGATGGGCGCCGCCCTGCTGCTGTACATCGTGGTCGCGGTGTGGTTCGCCGTGCTGTTCCTCCGCGGCGGCACCGCCGTGTCGATCGGGATGGGCGTGGCGCTGATCGTCATCGCGCCGATCGGCGCGTGGGCGATGATCCGCGAACTGGTGTTCGGCTACGCGGCCGACCGGCTGGGGAGACAGCTGGACGGTGAGGGCGGCATGCCTGAGGCTCCGGCCGAGCTCACGCCCAGCGGGCGTCTGCGCCGTGAGGACGTCGAGCCGATGATCGAGCAGTACACCAGCGCCGCGCAGGCGGATGCCGAGGACTGGCGCGCGCACTACCGCCTGGGCGTCGTGCAGGATGCTGCCGGACGCCGCAAGGACGCGCGTGTCAGCATCCGCCAGGCCATCCGTCTCGCCCGCGTGCGCCCCTAGAACCCGCCAGACAGCGGGGCCGGATCAGGCCAGGCTGGCCTCGAGGGTGATCTCGATGCCGGCGAGGGCCTGCGACACCGGGCATCCGGTCTTCGCGCCCTCCGCGATCTCCTGGAACTTCTCCGGGGTGATGCCGGGCACGGTCGCGTTGACGTTGAGGTGGCTGCCGGTGATGCCGGTGCCGGGCTTGAACGTGACGGATGCCGAGGCGTTGACGCGCTCGGGCGGGGTGCCGTTCTCGGCCAGCGCGTGCGAGAGCGCCATGCTGAAGCACGAGGCGTGCGCGGCGGCGATCATCTCCTCGGGCGTCGTGGTGGTGTCCGAGCCCTCGCTGCGCGCCTTCCAGTCGATGGGGAAGGTGCCCAGGTTGGAGCTCGAGAACGCGACGGTGCCCGAACCCTCCATCAGTGATCCGGTCCAGGTGGCGGCGGCTTCGCTGGTGATGGCCATGGTTCCTCCAGAGGTGGAATTCTGCGGGGCGCGGGTTCGCGTCGCTCCGCAAGCCTACCCACCCGGAGGGTCCTCCGGTACTGTGCTCAGGCTGCCGGAGCGGCGCGGCCGACCAGGCCGGCGCGCTGCAGCAGCAGGTACAGCTGGCAGCCCAGGCAGAAGCCGAAGGCGGCGTTCAGGAAGGCGGCGATGAACGCCATGGCTGTCGCGATCGGAAGGGCCAGCGGCACCCCCGCCAGATGCAGGATCAGGCCCACGGCGACGACGAAGAGCCCCACGCCCTGCGCGAAGCGCGGCGGACGCGGATCCTCCAGCTCGGCCGGCGGCGCCAGACGCGGGCGAACCGCCTTGCGGAACAGCACGCCCCACGGCGCGGTCCTGGGAGAGAGCACACTCCACAGGAACAGCGCGGCGATGACGAGAGCCAGCCAGAACGCCGCGCTGAAGCGGGAACCGCCGATCTCGACCAGACCCAGGAATGTCGCCACCAGCAGCAGCACCGACGTGGTGGTCGCGCCGAAGCGCGGAGCACGCGGGTCGATGCCGCGGGCGGGTGCGGAGTCGGTCATGATGCCTCCTGAAGGGCGGGGAGCTCGGTCAGCACGGCCTCGACGTCGGCGCGGCGCGGTGCGCCGTTGAACCGCGCGACGAGCGCGGCGTCCGCACTGATCACGAACGTCGTCGGGGTGCTCAGCACGCGGTGCCGTGCAGCGAGATCCGGGCGGTGGGTGAGGTCGACGTCGACGTGCTCGACGCCGGGATGAGCGGATGCGATGCCCTGCAGCATCCTGCGCACCTGCGGGCAGCGCGCGCAGGTCTCGGTGCTGAACTGCACGAGCGCGACCCGGCCGACGGTGACGCCGAGGTCTGTCAGATCCACAGCATCCGAACCGCGACGGCGGCGGCCGTCTCGGGCACGCCAGATCACCCCGGCCACGACGGCGACCGCGATCAGCGCCGCCAGCGCGATCAGGGCGGAAAAGAAGGGCATGCCCCCACGATAAGTCGGTCTGCCGGGGGCGGGGCCGGATGTGACAGAGCATGACGATCCACCCCCTGCCGCGCTGTCGCAGGTATCGTTGCAGGCATGAGCGCCGCCGTCCCCACGCCCTATGAAGACCTGCTCCGCGACGTGCTGGAGCACGGCACGCACAAGGACGACCGCACCGGAACCGGAACAACCAGCGTGTTCGGCCGGCAGATCCGTTTCGATCTGTCCGCGGGGTTCCCGCTGATCACCACCAAGCGCGTGCACTTCAAGTCCATCGCGTACGAGCTGCTGTGGTTCCTGCAAGGCTCCTCCAACGTGCGCTGGCTGCAGGAGCACGGCGTCACCATCTGGGACGAGTGGGCGGATGCCGACGGCGACCTCGGCCCGGTGTACGGCGTGCAGTGGCGCAGCTGGCCCGCGCCCGACGGTGCGCACATCGACCAGCTCTCGCAGGTGATCGACCAGATCCGCGCCACACCCGACTCCCGTCGGCTGATCGTGTCGGCGTGGAACCCGGCCGACATCCCGGACATGGCGCTGGCGCCGTGCCACGCGCTGTTCCAGTTCTATGTCGCCGACGGGAAGCTGTCCTGCCAGCTCTACCAGCGCAGCGCCGACCTGTTCCTCGGCGTGCCGTTCAACATCGCCTCCTATGCGCTGCTGACGCTCATGGTGGCGCAGCAGACCGGTCTCGAACCCGGCGACTTCGTCTGGACCGGCGGCGACTGCCACATCTACGATAATCACGTCGAGCAGGTGCGCGAGCAGCTCACCCGCGAGCCGTACCCGTATCCGACGCTGACGTTCGCTCGCACGCCGGACTCGATCCTCGACTACGCCTACGAGGACTTCTCCGTCGAGGGCTACCAGCACCACCCGGCCATCCGCGCGGCGGTCGCGGTATGACGCTCGGCCTGATCTGGGCGGAGGCGCACGGCGGGGTCATCGGCGCCTCGGGCGGGATGCCGTGGCACGTGCCCGAGGACCTCGCGCACTTCAAGCAGATCACCCTCGGAGCCCCCGTCGTCATGGGCAGGCGCACCTGGGACTCGCTGCCGGAGCGGTTCCGTCCGCTGCCGGGCCGGGAGAACATCGTCATCACGCGGCAGGCTGCGTGGACGGCCGACGGCGTGCGCCCTGCGGCGGACGTCGAGGAGGCGCTGGCGGGCCTGGACGATGTCTGGGTGATCGGCGGCTCGCAGATCTTCGGCGCGGTGATCGATCGTGCCGATCGGCTCGAGGTCACCGAGCTCGATCTGGAGGTCGACGACGGCGACGCCTTCGCACCCTCGCGAGCAGGCTGGCGTCTGGTGGACGAGGGGGAGTGGCAGCTCTCCCGCACCGGCATCCGCTTCCGTTTCCTGGGGTACCAGCGCTGATGCCCACCGCACTGATCACCGGAGCCAGCGCGGGCCTGGGCGCCGAGTTCGCCCGCCAGCTGGCGGCGAAGGGCGCCGACCTCGTGCTGGTCGCCCGTGGCGCGGATGCCCTGGAGACCCTCGCCGCGGAGCTGCGCACGCGGCACGGTGTGGCTGTCGAGGTGGTCACCGCCGATCTGTCGGTCGAGGCCGAGGTCGTTCGCGTCGCCGATCGGGTCGCGGATGCCGGGCATCCGATCGACCTGCTGGTGAACAACGCCGGATTCGGACTGCCGCTGCAGTTCGCCGACAACGACATCGATGACGAGGTGCGTCATCTCCGCGTGCACGTGGAGGCGTCCATGCGGCTCATGCACGCCGGCATCCGCGCGATGCGTGGACGGGGCGGGCGCATCGTCAACGTGGCATCCGTCGCCGGCTTCATCTCCCGCTCGACGTACTCGGCCTGCAAGGGCTGGCTGATCGGCTTCAGCCGCTGGGCGAACAACGAGTACTCCGCGGACGGAGTGACCGTCACGGCCGTGTGCCCCGGTTTCACGCACACCACCTTCCACTCCAGGATGGGGCTGGAACCCGGGCACGAGGGCGTTCCCGCGCTGATGTGGCTGGACGCCCCGCTCGTCGTGCGGGAAGGACTGCGGGACGCCGCGCGCGGGAAGGCGGTGTCGATCCCGTCGCTGCGGTACAAGGTCATCGTCGCTCTGACGCGCGTGCTGCCGAGCTCTCTCACGGCGGGCGTGGCCCGTCGCGGACGGGTCTGACACGGATTATCGCGGTCACCGGCTCATCACGGCGCCCGCGACGGGATAATCTGGATGCCATGACGCACACGGACAACCCCTTCGGGCAGGTCATCGTCGCGCTGGTCACTCCGATGACCGCCGACGGCGAGGTCGACTGGCCCGCCGTCGAGAAGCACATGGACGACGTGATCACCGCGGGCGTCGACGGCATCCTCGTCACCGGGACCACCGGCGAGACCTCCACGCTGACCGACCCGGAGAAGATCCGCCTGGTCGAGGTCGGCAAGGACGTCGCCGCGGGCCGGGCCAAGATCATCACCGGCGGCGGGTCCAACGAGACCGCGCACGCCATCCAGCTGTACCGCGACAGCGCCAAGGCCGGCGCCGACGCCATCCTCGTCGTCACGCCGTACTACAACAAGCCGACCCAGGCCGGCGTCCTGACGCACTTCCGCATGGTGGCGGATGCCACGGATCTGCCGATGATGCTCTACGACATCCCCGGGCGCACCGGCGTGCCGATCGAGTACGAGACCATCCTGCGCCTGGCCAAGCACCCGAACATCCTCGCCGTCAAGGACGCGAAGGGGAAGTTCAGCGAGGTCAGCCGGGTGCTGAACCAGACCGACCTGATGTACTTCTCCGGCGACGACGCCAACGTGCTCCCGCACCTGGCCATCGGCGCGACGGGCCTGGTGGGCGTGACGGCCAACATCGCCGCAGCCCCGTACCGCACCATCGTGGATGCCGTGAACCGCGGCGACCTCGCCGCGGCCACCGCCGAGCACCAGCGCCTCGAGCCGCTGGTGCGCGCGGTGATGACCCACATCCCCGGCACCGTCTCGACCAAGTACATCCTGCACGGCCTCGGCCGGATCGGCAGCCCGCGTGTGCGGCTGCCGCTGGTGGGCCCGGAGGAGTGGGAGGCGGCGATCATCGAGGATGAGCTGTCACTGGTCCGCGACGTCCCCGGCGCCGATTTCTCGAACTTCCGCCCCGACCGCAACGCGGCCGCCGGCGGCGCACTGCCGAAGGTGCCAGGCACCACACGATGAGCGCACCACTGCGCTGAACTGCACTATCGGGCACGGGGTGTCCGATTGAGGAGACTGAATGTCCATCCCCATTTCCGCTCCCGAACCGCTCGCCAAGGGCACGCTGCGCGTGTTCCCGCTCGGCGGTCTCGGCGAGGTCGGGCGCAACATGACCGTGTACGAATTCGACGGGAAACTGCTGATCGTCGACTGCGGCGTGCTGTTCCCCGAGGAGTACCAGCCGGGCGTCGACCTGATCCTGCCCGACTTCGAGCCCATCAAGGACCGGCTCGACGACGTCGTCGGCGTCGTGCTCACGCACGGCCACGAGGACCACATCGGCGCGGTGCCGTACCTGCTGCGCCTGAAGAACGACATCCCGCTGATCGGCTCCGGGCTCACCCTCGCACTGGTGGAGGCGAAGCTCAAGGAGCACCGCATCAAGCCCTTCACCCTCACGGTCAAGGAGGGGCAGAAGGAGAAGGTCGGCCCGTTCGACCTGGAGTTCATCGCCGTCAACCACTCCATTCCCGACGCGCTGGCCGTCGCCATCCGCACCCCTGCCGGCCTCGTGCTGGCCACCGGCGACTTCAAGATGGACCAGCTGCCGCTGGACGGACGCATCACCGACCTGCGCGCCTTCGCACGTCTCGGCGACGAGGGCGTGGATCTGTTCCTCGTCGACTCCACAAACGCGGACGTGCCGGGCTTCACGCCCACCGAGCGCTCCATCGGGCCGGTCCTGGACCAGGTCATCGCGAAGGCGCCGCGCCGCGTGATCGTGGCGAGCTTCTCCAGCCACGTGCACCGCGTGCAGCAGGTCATCGACGCCGCGGCCGCCCACGGCCGGCGGGTCGCGTTCCTGGGCCGCAGCATGGTGCGCAACATGACGATCGCCGAGCAGCTGGGCTATCTGCACGTGCCGGACGGCGTGCTCATCGACTACAAGAAGGCCCGCGACCTGCCCGACGACAAGATCGTCTACATGTCCACGGGCTCGCAGGGCGAGCCGATGGCCGTGCTCAGCCGTATGGCCAACCTCGACCACGCCATCGAGCCGGGCCCCGGCGACACCGTCATCCTGGCGTCCAGCCTGATCCCCGGCAACGAGAACGCCGTGTACCGCGTGATCGACGGACTGACCAAGCTCGGCGCGCACGTGGTGCACAAGGCCAACGCCAAGGTGCACGTCTCCGGACACGCCGCGGCCGGCGAGCTGCTGTACTGCTACAACATCCTCACGCCCAAGAACGTGCTGCCCGTGCACGGCGAGTACCGTCACCTGTTCGCCAACGCCGCGCTCGCGCAGAGCACCGGCATCCCGGCCGAGAACACGATCATCGGCTCCAACGGCACCGTGGTCGACCTGAAGGACGGCAAGGCGACCGTGGCCGGTCAGCTGGACATCGGGTTCGTGTACGTCGACGGCTCCTCCGTCGGCGGCGTGACGGATGCCGACCTGAAGGACCGTCGCATCCTCGGCGAGGAGGGCTTCGTGTCCGTCATCGTCGTGGTGGACTCCGCCACCGGGCGCATCATCTCCGGCCCGGAGATCCACGCCCGCGGCGTCGCGGAGGACGACAGCGTCTTCGACGACGTCACCCCGAAGATCGTCGCAGCGCTCAAGGAGGCCGCAGGCAACGGCGTGCGCGACAATCACGCCCTCTCGCAGATCGTGCGCCGCACGATCGGCCGCTGGGTCAACCAGAAGCTGCGTCGTCGCCCGATGATCGTCCCGCTGATCATCGAGGCCTGAGCGACGTCCGCAGAGGCCCGTCGACCTGATGGTCGGCGGGCCTCTGCGCATCCGGAATCCGCGGAAACCCGCGTCATTGCGGGCGGATGTCGGCACCTGGCCGTACCGTGGACACATGGCCAGGAGCACCACGAAGTCTGAGCGCGCGTCGACGACGCCCGCGTCGCGATCCAAGCGGCAGACGACCTCGCGCGCCTCCAAGCCGAAGTCCGCCCCCGCGCCGAAGAAGTACGTCGACGCCGCAGACAAGCCGCCGGTCATCGTGCGCATGTGGCTCGGACTCGCCCATGTCGTCGGAGGCCTGTTCCGTGCATTCGGCCCCGAGGCGCTCGAGAAGGATCAGCGGCGCGACGGCTTCCCGTTCTTCCTGGTGCTGCTGGCCTGCGCGGGTGCGGTCGTGGAGTGGTTCTTCATCGGCGAGCCGGTCGCGCAGACCGTCAGCGCCTACACCTTCGGACTGATCGTCGGCCGCGTGGCGTTCGTGCTGCCCGTGCTGCTGCTGCTCCTGGCCGGCTGGCTGTTCCGGCATCCGGCATCCGTGAACGACAACGGGCGGATCGGGATCGGCTTCGGATTCTTCACCCTGGCCATGGCGGGCTTCTGCCATGTCGCCTCCGGCACCGTCGGCGCGGCCGGCGATCTCGTGCGTCCGCAGCCCAAGGACGGGATGCCCGCACTCAGCGCCGCCGGCGGCCTGTTCGGCTGGCTGCTGGGGGAGCCGCTCGCGCACCTGACGCCGGTGGTCGCGTACATCGTGCTGGCCGTGCTCACCGTGCTCAGCATCCTCATCCTCACCAAGACGCCCCCGAACCGCATCGGCGAGAGGCTGGGCGACCTGTACGCCTGGATGTTCGGCGCGGAGCGCCCGCTGCATGCGGCCGCCGTCGACGAGGCTCCGCAGGACGACGAGGACGGCAAGGACTCGCTGCCCTGGTGGCGGCGCAACAGGACCGGCCGCGAGGAGGATCCCGACGACGGGGACTCGTCGCAGGCCATCACGGCACTGTTCGAGGAGGCCACGGGAGAGGGCGCCTACGATCAGGCCGTGCTCGTCGACGACGACATCCACGACGCCGCCACCGAGGTGCTCACCGACATCAGCGCGCTGACCGGCGGGCTCGGCGAGCAGAACACGACCGCGCTGCTGGACGACGAGGGCTCCACGGGCGAGCTGCCGGGACTGGACGGCTTCGGCACGAACGGCCCGGGCGCGGGTGGCCCGCAGCCTCCCGCCGCACCCTACGTGCTTCCGCCCACCACGATCCTCAAGGCGGGTCCGCCGCCGGTGACGCGGTCGGATGCCACCGATCACACCATCGCGCAGATCACCAGCGTGCTCGAGCAGTTCAAGGTGGACGCCAAGGTCACCGGATTCTCGCGCGGCCCGACGGTCACGCAGTACGAGGTCGAGGTGGGACTGGGCGTCAAGGTCGAGAAGATCCTGCAGCTCAGCAACAACTTCGCCTACGCCGTGGCCTCCAACGACGTGCGCATCCTCTCGCCGATCCCCGGCAAGAGCGCCATCGGCATCGAGATCCCCAACGTCGACAAGGAGACCGTCGCCCTCGGCGACGTGCTGCGCTCGCCCGCGGCGCAGAAGAGCACGCATCCGCTGACCATCGGCGTCGGCAAGGACGTCGGCGGCAAGATCGTCGTCGCCAACCTCGCCAAGATGCCGCACCTGCTGGTGGCCGGCTCCACCGGGTCCGGAAAGTCCAGCTTCGTGAACTCGATGATCACGAGCCTGCTGGTGCGCGCCCGTCCGGCGGATGTGCGGATGGTGCTCATCGACCCCAAGCGCGTGGAGCTCACCAGCTACGCGGGCGTGCCGCATCTGATCACCCCCATCATCACGAGTCCCAAGAAGGCGGCCGAGGCGCTGCAGTGGGTCGTGAAGGAGATGGACATGCGGTACGACGACCTCGCGTCGTTCGGGTACCGCCACATCGATGACTTCAACAAGGCCGTGCGCAACGGTGAGATCCAGTTGCCGGCCGGCAGCGAGCGGGTGCTCAAGCCGTATCCCTACCTGCTGGTGGTGGTCGATGAGCTGGCCGACCTGATGATGGTCGCCCCGCGCGACGTCGAGGACTCGATCGTCCGCATCACGCAGCTGGCCCGAGCCTCCGGCATCCACCTCGTGCTGGCGACGCAGCGACCCAGCGTCGACGTCGTCACCGGTCTGATCAAGGCCAACGTGCCGTCCCGGCTGGCGTTCGCCGTCACCAGCGTCACGGACAGCCGGGTCATCCTGGACTCGCCGGGGGCGGACAAGCTCATCGGCCAGGGTGACGCCCTGTTCTCGCCGATGGGGTCCTCCAAGCCGTTCCGACTGCAGGGCGCGTGGGTCGAGGAGAGCGAGATCGCGGCCGTCGTCAAGCACGTCACGCACCAGGCGCGGCCCGAGTATCGTGCCGACGTGCAGGAGTCGGCCGAGGCGAAGAAGAAGCACGTCGACGAGGACATCGGAGACGATCTCGAGCTGCTGCTGGCCGCCGCCGAGCTCATCGTCTCGTCGCAGTTCGGCTCGACCTCGATGCTGCAGCGCAAGCTGCGCGTGGGCTTCGCCAAGGCCGGTCGCCTGATGGACCTGCTGGAGTCCCGCGAGATCGTCGGACCGTCCGAGGGGTCGAAGGCCCGCGACGTGCTGGTCACCGCCGAGCAGTTGCCCATGGTCATCGCCAAGCTCCGGGGCGACGATGTGCCGGCGCAGAAGCCGGCCGCACCGGCAGCGCCCGCCGCTGTCGAGCACGACCCGTACGGGCACGACCCCGTCGAGCAGCAGTTCGAGGGCATGCCGGTCGTGGAGAGCGAGGACGACGGCGACGAGGACGCCTGGGGCCTGACGGGCCGCGACTGATGGCGATCCCCCGGCAGCTCCCGAATGCGATCACGATCGCCCGCATCCCGCTGGCGATCGTGTTCTTCGTCCTCCTGCTCCTGGCGGGGACCGATGGCTCGGCCGACCTGGCCATGCGGTGGGTCGCCGGTGCGCTGTTCGTGCTGGCCATCTCCACGGACTGGGTCGACGGCTACCTCGCGCGCAGGTACGAGCTCGTCAGCGACTTCGGCAAGCTGTGGGACCCGATCGCCGACAAGCTGCTCACGGGCGCCGGCTTCCTCGGCCTCGCGATCCTCGGCGAGGTGCCGTGGTGGATCGTCATCGTCATCCTGGTCCGCGAGTGGGGCATCACCGTCCACCGGCTGATGATCGTGCACGAGCACGTGGTGGCGGCGGCCTGGACGGGCAAGATCAAGACCACCGTGCAGGGCGTCGCCCTCGGCTGGGCGCTGCTGCCGCTGCACGTGTGGATCGGGATGCCGGTCTGGACGGCCGTGACGCTGGTGCTCATGATCGCGGCCCTCGCGCTCACCGTCGCCAGCGGCATCGACTACATCGTCGCGCAGGTGCGCGGCCGGCGGAGCGCGGCATGAGCGATGCGGCGGAGCTGATCGGCGCGCTGCGGGCGCGAGGGTGGACGCTCGGCGTCGCGGAGTCGCTGACCGGGGGAGCGGTCGCCGCCGAGATCGTGTCCGTGCCCGGCGCCTCCGCCGCGCTGTGGGGTGCGGTGGTCGCGTACGCGACCCCGGTCAAGCACACGGTGCTGGGCGTGGATGCCGATCTGCTGGCCCGGCACGGCCCCGTGCACGCGGAGGTCGCCGTGCAGATGGCCGACGGCATCCGCCGGGTCGTCGCGGTCGACGGACGCGCGGCAGACGTCGGGATCTCCACCACGGGCATCGCCGGTCCCGATTCGCCTGATGGGCAGCCCGTCGGCACCGTCCATGTCGGCGTGGTCACGCCGCGCGAGCGCATCTCACGGCTGCACGTGTTCGCCGGCACTCGAGCCGAGGTCCGGCAGCAGGCGACGGATGCCGCGATCGCCCTGGCACTGGAGACTGTACGGGAATAGCCGGTGCAGATCGGCGGTTGCAGACGATGTGCTCATTCGACGACACATCAGGTCCACTGCCGAAGATTCCCTCACAACTGAAGCACAGCGTGAAACAGTAGATTCAACATCGTCCAGTCGGGTTAGACTGGCGATCCACTCGGGCGGTGCTCCGAGGGGAACCGGGGAGAGGAGGTTCCGATGATCCTTGTCAGACAGGAGATCGGCGATGTGCTGCGGGACTTCCGCCTGCAGAAGGGTCGCACGCTGCGCCAGGTGGCCAGCAAGGCGTCCGTCGCCCTCGGTTACCTGAGCGAGGTGGAGCGCGGCCAGAAGGAGGCCTCCAGCGAGATCCTCGCGTCTGTCGCGGACGCGCTGGATGTTCCCATCTCGACCATCATGCGCGAGGTCGGCGACCGCATCTCGGTGCTCGAGGGCATCAGCGGCTTCCCGGACGTCGTCCCCGACGACCTGGTCGCCTCGGTCGAGCCCGAGCTGTCGCTGCACTGAGCGGCAGCGCACCGGCATGAGACGCAGCGAGTTCCTGCGCGCCGTAGACGACGAGTTCGGCGCGCGCGCGGTCTCGGTCACGCACGACCTGATCCTCAGCGGCCTCGGACTGACGGCGCTGGAGGCGCTGGATGCCGGCGTGCCGCCGAGGGACATCTGGCTGGCGCTGTGCGAGGACGCGGACGTGCCCGCCGAGCGCCGCTACGGCGTGGGACAGCTCGAGCCGAAGCGCCGCTGAACGAATCTTCGGTATTCGCATTCGGCGTGTCGTCGAAGATGCGTTCGATGAGCGCGTATCGTTCTGCACAAGTGGTCGATGTGCGATTTCTCTCCACAGCGGGCTGTTCCGCCGACGCGATGTCGGTGGCACCTCCTACCGTGATGGATGTGGCACAAGCCATGCGCCTTGTCGCAGAGTCACCCCATCCCGGAGTGGCCGCGACAGCCTACAGGCGGCAGCATCCGAGACATTGAGGAGCACGTCATGCCATCCACCGACGACCGCGAGAAGGCACTGGATTCCGCACTCGCGCACATCGAGCGCCAGTTCGGCAAGGGATCGATCATGCGACTGGGCAGCGACGAGCGCGCCCCCGTCGAGGTCATCCCCACCGGGTCCATCGCGCTGGACTCCGCACTCGGCATCGGCGGTCTGCCTCGCGGCCGCATCATCGAGATCTACGGCCCCGAGTCCTCGGGAAAGACCACGCTCACGCTGCACGCCATCGCCAACGCCCAGCGCGCGGGCGGCATCGCGGCCTTCATCGACGCGGAGCACGCGCTCGACCCGGAGTACGCCCGGAAGCTCGGCGTCGACATCGACCAGCTGCTGGTCTCCCAGCCCGACACGGGCGAGCAGGCGCTGGAGATCGCCGACATGCTGATCCGCTCCGGCGCGATCGACCTGGTCGTGATCGACTCCGTCGCGGCGCTGGTGCCCGAGGCGGAGATCAAGGGCGAGATGGGCGACTCGCACGTCGGCCTGCAGGCTCGACTCATGTCCCAGGCGCTGCGCAAGCTCACCGGTGGCCTGAACCAGACCAAGACCACCGCCATCTTCATCAACCAGCTGCGCGAGAAGATCGGCGTCTTCTTCGGATCTCCGGAGACCACGGCCGGTGGAAAGGCGCTGAAGTTCTACGCGTCGGTGCGACTGGACATCCGCCGCATCGAGACGCTGAAGGACGGCGCCGAGGCGGTCGGAAACCGCACCCGCGTGAAGGTCGTCAAGAACAAGATGGCACCGCCGTTCAAGCAGGCCGAGTTCGACATCCTGTACGGCATCGGCATCTCCCGAGAGGGCAGCCTGATCGACTTCGGCGTCGAGCACGGCATCGTCAAGAAGTCCGGCTCCTGGTACACCTACGACGGCGACCAGCTCGGCCAGGGCAAGGAGAACGCCCGCAACTTCCTGATCAAGAATCCGGACATCGCCCTCGACATCGAGACGCAGATCAAGCAGAAGCTCGGCATCGGTGTGCCGGCGGCCGTCGAGGCGCCGGCTGACGAGCTCGCCGAGCGTCGCCCGGCGTGATGTCAGGGCACCGGGAAGGGGGCGAGGAGCACCTCGCCCCCGTGATCCCGCTCTTCGGCGGCGATCGCCGGGGGCCGTCGTCGGCTCACCCCGCTCATGCCGCGAACAGGAGCGGCCGGCGGGGTGAGGCCGAGGCCGATCAGTGGCCCTCCGGGCTGATGGACGGTTCGCATCGTTCGGGATCCGTTCGCGCTGAGCCCGCTCCGTCGAAGGCCGGTCCCGAGGCCGGGGAGCCCTCTGCGGAGGACGACTCCGAGCAGCTCCGCGCCCGTGCCGAAGAGGTGCTGGTGCGCAAGCTGCGCGGCAAGCAGCTCTCCGTCTCGGAGGCACGCACCGTACTGCGCATGACCGACGTCGACCGCGAGGTCGCCGAGTCGATCATCGACGAGTTCCTGCACCGCGGCTACCTCGACGATCGCACCCTGGCCGAGCTGCTGGTCACGTCCGGCGTGGAGCGCAAGGGACAGGGGCGGATCGCTCTGTCCCGCTCGCTCGCTCAGCGCGGCATCCCGCGTGACATCGTCGACGACGTGCTCGGCGAGCTCCCCGACGACGACGCGGAGCGCGCGCTGGACTACGCGCGCGGCAAGGCATCGAGCATGTCCGGGCTCGAGCCGGACACTGCGCTGCGGCGTCTGCTGGGCCAGCTGGCCCGACGCGGCTATGGCGGATCGGTCGCGATGAACGCGGCCCGCACGGCGCTTCGCGAAGCCGGGAGCGGTCGCAGCGGCGTGCGGTTCGTCGACTCGGACTGAACAGCAGCCGATCGAGCGCCGCCGGAGAGCCCTCCGCTTCCTGCGGATCGTAGAATGGCTGGATCATGTCTCTTCTCTCCTCCGAACCGACGATCATCGCGGCCTCACCGGCAGCGATCGATGCCGACGGTCGCCGACGCTCCTACGAGGTCCGCACCTTCGGCTGCCAGATGAACGTGCACGACTCCGAGCGGCTGGCCGGGTCGCTGGAGAGTGCGGGCTATGTAGCCGCGGGTGACGGCGAGGATGCCGACATCGTCATCATCAACACCTGTGCCGTCCGCGACAACGCCGCGGGCAAACTGTATGGCACGCTCGGGCACCTGAAGTCCCGCAAGGACAAGCATGCAGGAATGCAGATCGCCGTCGGCGGCTGCCTGGCGCAGATGGACCAGCAGGCCGTGCTCGACAAAGCGCCGTGGGTGGATGTGGTCTTCGGCACGCACAACATGGGTTCGCTTCCCGGCCTGCTCGAGCGCTCGCGTCACAACCACGAGGCCCAGCTGGAGATCCTCGAGTCACTCGAGGTGTTCCCGTCCACCCTGCCCACCAAGCGCGACTCCGCGCACAGCGGGTGGGTGTCGATCTCGGTGGGCTGCAACAACACCTGCACGTTCTGCATCGTGCCCAGCCTGCGCGGCAAGGAGAAGGATCGTCGCCCAGGCGACATCCTGAACGAGATCCGGCTGCTGGTCGAGGACGGCGCCCTCGAGGTCACGCTGCTCGGCCAGAACGTGAACTCCTACGGCGTCGAGTTCGGCGACCGCCAGGCCTTCAGCAAGCTGCTGCGGGCCACCGGCGAGATCGAGGGCCTCGAGCGCGTGCGCTTCACCAGCCCCCATCCTGCCGCCTTCACGGACGACGTCATCGCGGCGATGGCCGAGACCCCCAACGTCATGCCGCAGCTGCACATGCCGCTGCAGTCCGGCAGCGACCGCATCCTCAAGGCCATGCGCCGCTCCTACCGCAGCGCCCGCTTCCTCGGCATCCTCGACCGCGTGCGCGAGCGCATGCCCGACGCGGCCATCACCACCGACATCATCGTCGGCTTCCCCGGCGAGACCGACGAGGACTTCGAGGACACCCTGCGCGTGGTCGAGCAGGCCCGCTTCTCGGGCGCGTTCACGTTCCAGTACTCCATCCGCGAGGGCACGCCCGCCGCGACCATGGCGGACCAGGTGCCCAAGGAGGTCGTGCAGGAGCGCTACGACCGCCTGACCGCCCTGCAGGAGCGCATCTCGCTGGAGGAGAACGAGAAGCAGGTCGGCCGCGAGGTCGAGGTCCTGGTCTCGGTCGGCGAGGGCAAGAAGGATGCCGAGACGCACCGCCTCACCGGACGCGCGCAGGACAACCGCCTGGTGCACTTCGAGGTGACGCCCGGCTCCGAGCTTCCCCGTCCCGGCGACATGGTGACGGTCACCGTCACGCACGGCGCGCCGTTCCACCTGCTGGCCGACGATCCGACCGGTGCGCCCCTGCGCATCCGGCGCACCCGCGGCGGCGACGCCTGGGAGGGTGCGCAGGCGGCCAGCTGCGGCGTTCCCGCGCACGGCGATTCCGGTGCCGGGCGTCCGGTCTCGCTGGGCCTGCCGACCCTGCGCGCCGGGGTGTGACCGGCATCCCTGCGCTGCACTCGCTCGCCGAGCAGGGCGGGCAGCGATGATCGCGCGAGTCTGGGCGGTCGTCGGAGCGACCGGAACCGGCAAGAGCGAGTTCGCGCTGCAGCTCGCCGAGGCGCTGCGGGCGCAGGGGAACCCTGCGGAGATCGTCAATGCGGATGCCATGCAGCTGTACCGCGGCATGGACATCGGCACGGCGAAGCTCAGCATGCCCGAGCGCCGCGGCATCCCGCACCACCTGCTCGACGTGCGGGAGGCGACTCAGGAAGCGGCTGTGGCGTGGTACCAGCCGCTGGCGCGCGAGGCGATCACCGGGATCCACGCCCGCGGCGGTGACGCGATCCTCGTCGGGGGATCGGGCCTGTACGTCTCCAGCGTGATCTTCGACTTCCGCTTCCCGCCGCGCGATGCCGCCGTGCGCGCACGCCTGGAGGCGGAGCTCGAGGAGTCCGGTGCGGGCGCGCTGTTCGAGCGGCTGAAGGCGCAGGACCCCGCGACGGCCGCGCGCATCGACGCGCGCAACGGCCGGCGCGTGGTCCGCGCGCTGGAGGTGCTCGAGTCAGGCGGAGCCACCCACGGTGCGGCGCTCCCCGAGAAGCCCGAGCTCTGGCATCCGGCCACCGGCATCGTCGGCATGAGCACGCCGCGGGACGTGCTCGTGGAGCGACTGGACCGCCGCGTCGAGGGGATGTGGCGCGACGGGATGCTGGCGGAGGTCGCCGCTCTCCGCGAGCAGGGTCTGGAGCGCGGCGTCACGGCATCCCGGGCCATCGGCTACGCGCAGGCGCTGGCGCAGCTGAGGGGCGACGCCACCGAGCGGCAGGCCATCGCCGAGACTCAGGCGCTGACCCGCCGGTACGCACGCCGGCAGGTGTCCTGGTTCAAACGGTATCCGGGCATCCGATGGGTCGAGAGCGGCGCTGCGGATGCCGCAGCGGTCCTCGCCCGTTCATGAGGGTCTGGCCGATGTCGGCGGCCTCATGCACCATGGAGTGATGACCACCCACTACTACACGGCCTCCAGCCTGGACGGGTTCATCGCGACCGTCGACGAGTCGCTGGAGTGGCTGCTCAAGCAGGACATCGACGACGACGGCCCGATGGCGTATCCGGGGTTCCGCGAAGGGCTCGGAGCGATGGCGATGGGTGCGCACACCTACGAATGGATCATGCGCCACGACGACGACGGCTGGGGCTACACGCTGCCGGCCTGGGTGTTCTCGCATCGCGAGCTCGAGCTGCCGGACGGAGCCGACATCCGGCTCACGCAGGCCGATGTGCGACAGGTGCACGCCGAGATGACCGAGCGGGCGGCGGGGAAGGACCTCTGGATCGTCGGCGGGGGAGAGCTGGTGGGATCCTTCGCGGATGCCGGGCTGCTCGACGAGGTGTGGATCCAGTACGCGCCGGTCACCCTCGGCGCGGGCGCCCCCGTGCTGCCGCGTGCGCTCGATCTGGAGCTCATCGACGTGGCGCGCAACCGCAGCTTCCTGTGCGGACGCTACCGGGTGCTCCGCGCTGAATAGACTGGTTCCCATGGTCGCATTCACCAAGGGGCACGGCACCGGCAACGACTTCGTGATCATCGAGGATGCCGACGGCGCTCTCGACCTGACGCCCGAGCAGGTGCGCGCGCTGTGCGACCGCAACTTCGGCGTCGGAGCCGACGGCGTGCTGCGCGTGGTGCGCTCCACGGCGATCTCCGAGGGCGCGGCGGCACTCGCCGAGGAGCCCGACGCCGAGTGGTTCATGGACTACCGCAACGCCGACGGCTCGGTGTCGGAGATGTGCGGCAACGGCGTCCGCGTGTTCGCGCACTACCTGCTGCGTTCGGGGCTGGCCTCGCTGGAGCCGGGTTCGACGCTGCCGATCGGCACGCGCGCCGGCGTGCGCGATGTGCTGCGCAGCCAGACCGGCTACCAGGTGGACATGGGCCGGTGGCGCCTGGCCGGCGGCGAGCCGCTGGCTCGCGCGGCGGGGCTGTCCGTCGCGCGCCCTGGGCTCGGCATCGACGTCGGCAACCCGCACGTCGTGGTCGCGCTGGCATCCGAGGAGGAGCTGGCGGGCCTCGACCTGAACCCGACTCCGATCCTCGAGCCGGCACCCGCCGACGGTGCCAACGTCGAGTTCGTCGTGCCCGGAGAGCCGCTGGTGCGTGACGGCGTCGGGCGCGTGCGCATGCGCGTGCACGAGCGCGGCTCGGGGGAGACCCTCAGCTGCGGCACGGGCGCTGTCGCCTCGGCACTGGCCGTGCGGCACTGGGCGGGCGAGCGCGCACCGCACGAGTGGCGCGTGGAGGTTCCGGGCGGCACCCTGGGCGTGCGGATGTTCCCGGCCGAGGACGGCGAGCACGTGGCGCTCTCCGGCCCGGCGCAGCTGGTGTTCCGCGGCGAGATCGACCTCGCCTGAGGCTCTCGGCGTGCGCCCGCGCTACTCGGCGATGGCGATGGGTGCGGTCGGCGGGTTGCCGTGCCTGCGCACCTTCAGCACCCGGTAGCCGCGCCCCGTGGCGGCACGGTGCACGCTGAAGCTCGAATCGAACGTCGCCGCCATCCAGCGCTGCAGGGAGTCCGATCCGAGATTGCGCTGCACGACCAGCCACGCGTCGCTGCGCTCGTCGAGTCGCGGGATCCAGCGCTGAAGCATGTCGTGCAGGATGCTCTTCCCGACGCGGATCGGCGGGTTCGAGCGGATCGTGCGGAACACCACGTCGTCGGGAACATCGTCGGGCGTGACGGCGTTGACATTGTCGAGGCCCAGCGACGCGGCAGTGCGTCGCACGAGATCCAGGGCCCGCTCGTTGACGTCGACCGCCCACACCGTGGCGTGGGGCGATGAGAGCGCCATGGTCAGGGTGATCGGGCCCCAGCCGCAGCCGAGGTCGAGGAAATCACCGCTGGGAGGCAGGGGAGGCATGTTGGACAGCAGCACGGCCGTTCCGGCATCCAGGCGATCGGGACTGAAGATTCCACTTGCCGTGGTGACTTCCAGCTCACGCCCCGCGAGGGTGACGTTGATGGTGCGCAGGTTCTCTGCACTTGCCGGGGCCGCGCTGAAGTAGTGGTCGGACGGCATGCAGTGAGCGTACCGGACGGCGGCGCTAAGGTTAAGGCGCCTTGACCAGATTCCGCTGAGGAAAAGGACTAGATGACGAAGACGAACGACCGGGGCACCGCATCGGATGCCGTGGATCGAGTGCTCGCGCACGCCGAATCCCGCACGGAGGCGAGAGTGTTCGGCGCCGCTCAGGCCCTGCAGGACGAGGCGACGGTGTCGCACGCCGCGGGCGACGGCGACCAGTGGGAGCTGGATGATCGTCACGCGCTGCGCCGGGTGGCGGGACTGTCCACCGAGCTGCAGGATGTCACCGAGGTCGAGTACCGGCAGCTGCGGCTGGAGAACGTGGTGCTGGTGGGCGTCTACCCGCAGGGGTCTCAGGACGATGCCGAGAACTCGCTGCGCGAGCTGGCGGCCCTCGCCGAGACCGCGGGAGCGGCCGTCCTCGACGGGCTGCTGCAGCGCAGGCCGCATCCGGATCCGGCGACCTACCTCGGCCGGGGCAAGGCCCAGGAGCTGAAGGACATCGTCGCCGCGGTCGGTGCGGACACCGTGATCGCGGACACCGAGCTCGCGGCAAGCCAGCGCCGCGCTCTGGAGGACGTCGTGAAGGTGAAGGTGATCGACCGCACCACGGTGATCCTCGACATCTTCAGTCAGCATGCCAAGAGCCGCGAGGGCAAGGCGCAGGTCGAGCTCGCGCAGCTGGAGTACCTGCTCCCACGTCTGCGCGGCTGGGGCGAGTCGATGAGCCGTCAGGCCGGTGGTCAGGTCGG
This sequence comes from uncultured Microbacterium sp., assembly GCF_937927635.1. Lineage (GTDB taxonomy): Bacteria > Actinomycetota > Actinomycetes > Actinomycetales > Microbacteriaceae > Microbacterium. The sequence goes on along the minus strand of NZ_CALBRW010000045.1, from coordinate 86,769 downwards.
CGCCGGGGGAGCGGGCATGGGCTCGCGCGGACCCGGTGAGACCAAGATCGAGCTGGACCGCCGTCGCATCCGCACCCGCATGGCGCAGCTGCGCCGCCAGATCCGCGAGTTCGCGCCGGCGCGCGACGCCAAGCGCGCCGAGCGCAAGCGCAACACGATCCCGTCGGTGGCCATCGCCGGTTACACCAACGCCGGCAAGTCCAGCCTGCTGAACGCGCTCACCAGCGCCGGGGTGCTGGTGGAGAACGCGCTGTTCGCGACACTGGACGCCACCGTCCGCCGCGCCGAGGCGCACGACGGGCGGGTGTACACGCTCACCGACACCGTCGGGTTCGTGCGCAACCTGCCGCACCAGCTCGTCGAGGCGTTCCGCTCCACGCTCGAGGAGGTCGGCCAGGCCGACCTGATCGTGCACGTCGTGGACGGCTCCCACCCCGACCCCTCCGCGCAGCTGCAGACCGTCCGCGATGTGATGGGCGACGTGGGTGCGCGCGACATCCCCGAGATCGTCGTGTTCAACAAAGCCGACCTGGTCGACGAGGATGAGCGCCTCGTGCTGCGCGGGCTGGCGCCCGACGCGCACTTCGTCTCCTCCCGCACCGGCGAGGGCATCGACGAGCTGCGCGCGGCCATCGAGCGGATGCTGCCGCTGCCGGCCGTCGAGATCACCGCGCTCGTGCCCTATGACCGCGGAGACCTGGTCTCCGCCGTGCACGAGACCGGGGTGCTGCTCTCGGCCGAGCACGAGGAGGCCGGCACGCTCGTGCACGCGCACGTGTCCGAGCGCCTGGCCGCGGAGCTCGCGCCCTACGCCGTCGGCTGATCAAGATCCGATCCGTCGTCTGCGATCGACGCGTCAGCTGGCGGCGAAGCGGCCCTCCACGGTCGCGGAGACGGTGATCTCCTCGCCCTGGAACTCCAGCGACGGGCCGGAGTCCATTGCGATGGCGGCGCTGCGCGCCATCATCGCCTTGGGCATGACGGGTGCGCCCTCGGAGATGAGTCCGCGGTCGGCGATCTCCAGCGGCGTCACGGTCGTCAGCCCCAGGGCTTCGGCGTAGGCGCGTGCTCGTGAGACGGCGACGCCCACGGCCCGCGTGGCGACCTCCCGCTCCACCTCCGCCTCCGTCTCGGGCGTGAGGTGCCAGTCGATGGCGCCGATGCTCACGCCGTCCTGCGCGGTGAGCTCGGTGACCCACACCGACAGCTCGGAGAAGTCCGCGAAGGTGCCGGTGAAGTCGATCGAGGCGCGGTACACCGGGGCGAGCCGTCGGCCGTCGCTGTTCCAGGGCCGGTCCGCGTACACGCTCAGACGCTGGCTGGTCCACTCGGTGACCGCGGTCGAGCTCCTGCGGGCCTCCAGCCCCGTTCTGACAGGCTCTGCCGCCGCCAGCGTCCGCTCCACGACATCCGCCCGGTCGGGCCCGTCGAAGGCCACCGACAGGCGGACGGTGGCGCGCTCGGGGGCGACGCGCAGCTCGTGCTCGCCGCGGACGGTGATGATGACTTCGCTCATGGGTGCGACTGTACGGCACGGCGCCGACGCCGGGCGTGGAATGGCGCGAGGCGGGAATACGTTGTAACCTGTGATGCTCGGGTGCGACAGCATCCGATCTGGTAATTCCACAGAGTGACAACGGCTCCTTCGCAAGAAGGTGCACGGGGCTGATCGGTTTCGACGGCGTCTGTGTATCGACGGGAAGCGGGCCGAGGATGCAGGGTTATCTCGTGAACGCCCCCTGCGAAAAAATAGTTGCCAATGCAAAGCGCAACGACTTCGCCCTCGCTGCATAAGCGAGCCCGATAGTCCGTCAGACCGTATGTGATTCCGGTACGGATCCTGGCGTCATCTAGGAATCTCGCTGCGTGACGGCGTCTGGACGTCACGTGGGACTCTTCCCAGGCTGGGCTCGTCGACTTGGATGTCTGTGGCAAAGGTCGGAGCCGAGCAGAACGCTTTCACAGACTGCGCCCGGAGAAGACGTGGATGATCAGCGTCGGACGGGGGTTCGATTCCCCCCAGCTCCACAAGCCGTTGTCACCGCAGCAGAGCCCCGCAGGAATGCGGGGCTCTGCTGCGTCCGGGGTCAGTCGACCAGGATGCTCAGCAGCATCCATCCCTCGGGGATCTGCGCGTCGAGGGCCTCGCGGGTCTCCGCGGTGATCTCCTTGATCGGCGCGATCCGGTAGATGCTCTGCGTTCGCGCGTCCTTCACGTCCCACCCCTCGGGAGTGGCGGCGTGCACCTCGCGGATCAGATCGGTCAGGTCCATCGGCGGGAGGTCGAGGGTTCGGGTTTCGGACGGGCGGATTCGACCTGTGAGCACGGCTCCCAGACTATGCCCGCGCGGAGGGCGCCCGCGGCGCGAGCCCGCTCAGCGCGACCGCGAGGACGTCGTCGGCCAGCCGTTCCGGCTCGACGGGGCCGTCGGCGCGGTACCACTCCACGAGCGAGTTGATCATGCCGAAGATCAGGCGCGTCGCGACGCCGGCATCCAGATCCTGTCTCACGAGCCCCTCGGACTGCGCGGCGCGCACGAGATCGGTCACGGTGTGGTCGAAGCGGCGCCTGCGTGCCAGCGCCGCGGTCTCGATGTCGCTGTTGCCGCGCAGGCGCAGCAGCAGCGTCACCTGAGGCTGGCGTTCGGTGAGCACCAGCACGGCACCGCGGATGATCGCCGTCAGCCGCTGAGAGGCGGTGGGATGCCGCAGGGCATCCGCCAGCGCGTGCTCCAGGCCGCCCAAGGCATCCTCCAGCGCGACCTGCAGGATCTGCTCCTTGGAGTCGACGTGGTGGTACAGCGCCGCCTTGCTGAGGCCCAGGTGCCCGGTCAGGTCGGAGACGGATGTGGCGTCGTAGCCCTGCTCGTTGAACAGCTCGACGCCGGCGCGGATGATGTCGGCCCGGTCATAGCCCGGGCGCCCACGGCGGACGCCGCCTGCGGTGCTCGTCATCGCGTCATCCTCGCCATGTGATCAAATCTAGCCCGGCGCCGGTTCGATTCCGTCGTGGGCGCGGGCCCGGACTCGACTAGGATGGAGTGGTTATCCGACGATCGAGAGGCGTTCGACGTGGTCGACTTCATCGTGTTCATGGTTCTGTTCCTGGGCGGCTTCTACCTGTTCGGCCTGGCATGGAGCGTTCCGGAGGGTCAGGGCTTCGTCTTCTCCGCAGGCATCATCCTGGTGAGCCTCGCCCTCGCGTACGGCATGCGCCAGCGCGGTTCCGCCACCCGCCGCTCCGACAACTGGAACAAGCAGCGCGGCGACAAGTGATCGTCCGGTGCCGCGCTCAGCGCGGCACCGCCTCGTGGCGCCCGAGCGTCACTGACCCCAGGTGATCAGAACCAGTCCCTGCTTGGTGTCCGAGAACTTCACCCAGCCGTCCCCGAACTCGTAGGTCATCCCGAAGCCCTCGTCGTCCTTGGCGATCGCGTAGTCCGGATCCTCGGTGTAGAACACCGAATCGCCCTTGCTGGAGCGAACCCAGCCGTCTGCCTGCAGGCCTGCTTGGGCCGTGCGTGCCTTCGCAGGATCCAGCAGGCCCCACGCGTAGATCTGGCCGTGGTCGGATGCCGTGCTGAAGTCGGCCCAGAGGCACTCCAGGCCGTCGGTGACCGGGACGTCGCCGATCTGGAACTCCTGCTGCTTCGACGTCCAGCCCTGCGACTTCAGCGCATCGACCGTGCCCTTGGTGACGAGGGTGTCGCAGGTGGGCGCGGCGGCCCGCGGGTGCGAAGCGTCGTCGGCGGGCTGGGTCGCGACAGTGGCCTTCGGCGTCTGGGCGGGCTCTGCGCTCGATGACGCGGTGGGCGGCGGTGGGGTCGCCCCGCTGCAGGCGGCGAGGGAGAGCGCGGCCAGCAGCGCGCAGGCAGCGAGGGGGAGTCGAGTTTTCATGTGATCCGTGGGGGAGGGGTGCGTGCAGCGCTCAGGAGCGCTGCACGTCGCGGAACAGGGACAGGAACGAGGCGTGCAGGATGCCGTTGCTGGCCAGTGCCGACAACGCGGACAGGGTGTCCTCGCCGTCGAACGAGGTCATCCGTCCGCCGGCCTCGCGGACGATGGGGACAGCCGCCGCGATGTCGTACTCCTTGACGTCGAACTCGGCGACCATGTCGAGTCGCCCCTCGGCCAGCAGCATGTAGCTGAAGATGTCGCCGTACGCGCGGTCGCGCCAGACCCGGTCGGTCAGGGCCATGAGCTCCGGCAGCTTCCCGGCATCCGCCCACTGGGAGATGCTCTGGAAGCTCACGCTGGCGTCGTCGAGGGAGTCGACGCCCGACACGGAGATCCGGCGGGGCTCGCCGCTCGTGGCGGTCCAGGAGCCGTTGCCGGCGGATGCCCACCAGCGGCGCCCGAGAGCGGGCATGCTCACCACGCCCACCTGCGGGTCGCCGTCGACGGCGAGGGCGATCATGGTGCCCCAGAGCGGCACGCCGCGCAGGAAGTTGGCGGTGCCGTCGATGGGATCGATGATCCACTGCCGGCTCGTGTCGCCCTCGGTGCCGTACTCCTCGCCGAGGATGCCGTCGCCGGGGCGCTCCGCGTGCAGGATCTCCCGGATGGCCCGCTCGGTGGCGAGATCGGCATCCGTGACGTGCGAATGGTCGGCCTTGAGGGACACCTGCAGGTCGGCCGCGTCGAAGCGCGGGAGGGACTGCGCATCGGCCGCATCGGCCAGACGCAGCGCCAGCGCGAGGTCGGCGCTGAAGTCAGTGGCGGTGAGGGGAGCGGTCACCTGAACAGGATAGTCCGGGGTGCTCGTCCGTTACGGCTGGTCGTATATCGGTCTCAGAACGATGCCGCGGGTCGGACAGGATCCCTGACAACGCGCCCGGGATCCGAGAACGATTTGGTGCGGCCCGGCGCCGCTGGTAATGTAATTCCTCGGCCGGGGATGCTTCCCGGGCCACGCGCCTCTAGCTCAATCGGCAGAGCAATTGACTCTTAATCAATGGGTTCAGGGTTCAAGTCCCTGGGGGCGCACGGACAGGCTCCGGATACTCTCGCCAGTATCCGGGGCCTTTCTGCTCGTCCGGGTCCTTCTGCTCGTCGGGTCAGACGCCCTGCGCCATGAGTGCGGCGGCATCATCCACGGCGTCGACCAGGTGCACGTGCGGCTGCATGGCACGGCCGCGGGCGAGCGCCTTCAGCAGCGGCCAGGCCGGGTACGTCCGCGTCCAGTACTCCTTGCCCACCAGCACCATCGGCGCGGTGGAGGACTCGTCGGCGTAGTAGTTCTCGCAGGCGTCCTGGAAGATCTCCTGCACGGTGCCGCCGGCGCCGGGCAGGAACACGATGCCCGCCTGGCAGATCTCCAGCAGGATCGCCTCGCGCTGCGCGTTGCGGAAGTACTTCGCGATCGCGCTCGCGAACGCGTTGGGCGGCTCGTGGCCGTAGTGCCAGGTGGGGATGCCGAGCGAGTCCGCACCATGCGGGAACAGCTCGCGCACGGCGAACGCCGCCTTCGCCCAGGCGTCGATGCTGGGCCGGAAGGCCGGCGCCCCGGCCAGCGCGCGAAGCGCCTCGTCCACGGCATCCGGACTCTCGTGCGCCAGATAGCCGCCGAGGTTCACCGCCTCCATCGCGCCCGGGCCGCCGCCGGTGGCGACGGTGTGGCTCTGCGCGAGCATCCGCCCCAGCCGGGCGCCGTCGGCGTACCCGACGTCGCCGCGCACCGCATCGTGTCCGCCCATCACCCCCACCAGCCGCCTGCCGTGGACCCACCGCTCCAGCGCCAGCGCGATGCTGTGATCGTGCAGGGACTCCGCCAGCGCCCCGTCGCCGTCGGCGCCCGCGCGCTGCGACCAGGCGTAGACCCGGGCGTCGAAGCTCTGCGCGTAGTCGGCTGCGTCGTACAGCTCGTCGGGCGTGTACAGCATCGCGCGGTAGGTGTCCACGGGGGAGTCCGGCACGGTGGGGAAGACCACCGCGCCCCGCGCGCGCACGGAGACCTCGTCGTCGTCCTGCAGCGTGCACCCCAGGAACAGCGCGCCGGCCACCTCCACCGACCGCAGCGCGCGACCCCGGTCGCTCAGATCCAGGGATCGCAGCCGCCAGCCCGACAGCGATCGCGCACCCGAGGAGAGCCGATGGTCGAAGTCCTGCAGGGAGTCGACGTTGATGACCCGGCCGCGTGTACGCCTCATGCCTCGAGATTACGGGCGGAACTCTTCCGCCTGCCGCGACGCGGTGACATCATGGCGAAAAGGAGGTTGTCATGATCGAGCTCGAGGATGTCGACACCGACGAGGACGGTGCGCTGAACGCCGACGTCGAACTGCCCGGTGGCCGCCGCGTCACCGTGGAGTACGAGTTCGACGAGGAGTTCGGGCGCGACGATGACGACGATGACGACGAGAGCGACGACGATGAGGACGACTACGTCGAGCGCGAGGACCTGCCGGACCTCGACACCATGCGCGCGACCGTCCAGCACGCGCTGTCGCGCCTGAGTGGGGAGATCCTCGACGCGCGTGAACGCGAGGTCGTCGACGAACTCGTGGAGGCCGCCGCCGAGGACGACGACGACGTGGACCTCGAGCAGGCCCGCCGTGCGCTGGCCGAGGACATCGCGCTGGACGGCGTGGTGGTGTTCGGAGACGGCGGCATGACGCTGCTGTACATCGCTCCGGAGGAGTACCCCGACCTGATCATCTACTGCCTGCTGGACGAGGACCTCGAGGTCGACGACCTCATGGTCGAGTAGCGCTCACGCGACGCGGATGACCTCTCCACCGGTCAGCGAGGACAGCTGAGCGAACGTCAGCGGCATGACCGTGTGCGGCGTGCCCCCGGCCGTCCAGACCTCGTCGTAATCACGCAGCGCCTCATCCAGGTACGTGCGCAGGGGAGCGGGGTGCCCCACGGGCGCCACTCCGCCGATCGCCTGTCCGGTCGCCTCCCGGACGACGGCCGGTGAGGCCATGGCCACGGCATCCGCTCCGACGCTCTGCGCGAGCGCCGTGAGGTCGACACGGTGCGCGCCGCTGGTCATCACGAGGATCGGCTCGCCGTCGGCCGTCAGCACCAGGCTGTTGGCGATGGCGCCCACCTCGCAGCCGATGGCGGATGCCGCCAGCGCCGCCGTCCGGGCGGAATCGGGCAGCACCCGGATGATGCTGTCGATCCCGGCTGCCGCCAGGTGCTCCTGGACGATGCGGCTGCGCGCGGGCAGCTCCTCGGCTGTGGTCATCTTCGACTCCTCGACTCGGGTGCCGCTCAGGCGGCGTCACCCACGAGGATAGCGGCGGCGTCGTCGACCTCGGGCTCGCCCGCGTCGTCGATGTGCGCCAGCGCCCGGCGGCCCAGCAGGATGGTGACCGTCGCGACCAGCACGGATGCCGCGGCGAACAGGTACGGAACGGTGTCGCCGTAGGCGTGCGCGAGTGCGGCCGCCACCGGCGGCGCCATGGCCCCTCCGACGAAGCGCACGGCGGAGTACGCCGACGAGGCGACGGCGCGGGGCAGGTCTGTGGACTCCATCACGGCCTCGGTCAGCACGGTGTTCATCACGCCCAGCAGCAGGCCGCCGACGATGATGCAGATCACCAGCGACATGGCGCTCGCCACGACCAGCCCGGCGACGACGAGGTCGACGGCCAGCAGCGGGAGGACGATGAGCATGACGGTGGTGCGGGAGATCCGGCGCATGAGCGCCGGGGCGACCCACACGCTGGTGATGGCGAGAGCCACGCCCCAGCCGAAGAACGTGAAGCCGATGCCCATGGCGCCGAAGCCCAGCGGGAACGGCGAGAACGCCAGCAGCACGAAGAAGCCGATGTTGTAGAACAGCGCCGCCACGGCCAGGATCGCCAGCGCCGGGCGGCCCAGGGCGCGGAACGGGGCGGAGAACGGCATCGGCTCGCGCTTCTCGCCGTCGCCTCGCACCAGCGCCAGCACGGCGATGAAGCCGATGGCCATCAGCACCACGACGCCGAAGAACGGGCCGCGCCAGCTCATCTCGCCGAGGAACCCGCCCAGCAGCGGGCCGACCGCGATGCCCAGGCCGAGGGCTGCCTCGTACAGCACGATGGCCGCACCGCTGCCGCCGGTGGCGGCGCCCACGATGGTGGCCAGCGCCGTGGAGATGAACAGCGCGTTGCCCAGGCCCCAACCGGCGCGGAAGCCGATGACACCGTCGACGCTGCCGCTCATCGCGCACAGCAGCGCGAACACGACGATCAGGCCGAGGCCGGCCAGCAGGGTGGCCTTGGCACCGATGCGGCTGGAGACCCAGCTGGTCACCAGCATCGCCAGCCCTGTCACGAGAAGATAGCTGGTGAACAGCAGCTCGGTCTGCACGGGGGTGGCCTGCAGCGACTCCGCGATGGCGGGGAGGATCGGGTCGACCAGGCCGATGCCCATGAAGGCGACGACGCAGGCGAATGCGACCGCCCAGACCTGTGCGGGCTGCTTCCAGACCGATCCCTGTGGTGTTCCGCTCATGCGGGTTCTCCTGTCGTGGTGGGTTCCTGTGCGTGTGCGGCGAGGATGCCGGCGGCGCGCCGCAGCACGGCCCACTCGTCCTCGTCGAGGTCAGTGAAACGCGGTGCGAGCGTGTCGCGCATCTCGGCGCGCCAGGCCCGCAGATGGGCGAGGCCCTCGTCCGTCGCGTCGACGAGCGTCGCGCGGGTGTCGGCCGGATCCGTGGAGCGCGAGACCAGCCCCGACTGCTCCAGCGCGCCGACCAGACGCGTCATGCCCGGCTGCGTGGTGCGGGCGGCCAGTGCCAGTGCGCCCAGCCGCATCCCGCCCTGTCGCTCCAGGATGCCCAGGGCGCGCCACTGCGCGGACGGCGCCTCGTTGCCGGCATCCTGCGCGGCGAACCGCGCGAGAGCGTGGGCGGACATCACGATCGAGGGGATCACATCCGCGTTTTGCATACCAACGAGTATATATCAGTTGGTATGTATCGAATGCGCGGCTGCGGCGGGATTGACGAAGCGGATTCCGCGCTCTAGCATTCTGAATACCTGAATCGGGTTTCATGTTCCCGACCTTCCACCGTTGAAAGGCATCCAGATGCGGGTTACGAAGAAGTTGCTCCTCGGCTCGGTGCTCGTCACCGCAGCCCTCGTCATGACGGCATGCGCGCCGTCGCCGGGTGCGGCACCCGGCGACGGCGGCGACAAGGGACCCGCAGAGGTCCACGTCGGCGTCGTCACCAGCGAGACGGGGCCGCTCGCCGGCTACGGCAAGCAGTACCTCGACGCGTTCGCCGTCGGCCTCGACTACGCCACGGACGGCACAGGAGAAGTCGACGGGACCAAGATCGTCATCGACAAGCGCGACGACGCCGGCGATCCCGACACCGCCGTGACCGCGGCCAAGGAGCTGATCGGCGACGGCGTGAACATCCTGATGGGCAGCGCCTCGTCCGGCGTGGCGCTGGCGATGGCCGAGCAGGCCGCGCAGAACAAGGTGCTGTTCATCTCCGGGCCCGCCGCAGCAGACGCCATCACGGGCATCAACGAGTACACCTTCCGCTCCGGCCGTCAGTCCGCACAGGACGTCGCGACCGCAGGTACGTTCCTGAAGGACATCAGCGGCAAGAAGATCGCCGTGTTCGCGCAGAACAACGCCTTCGGCCAGGGCAACGTCGCGGCCGTCCAGGCCATCCTCGGCGCGAAGGGCGCGACGGTCGAGCCGGTGCTCGTGGCTGAGGACGTGACCGAGTTCACCCCCTTCGCCCAGCAGGTGCTGGCCTCCAAGCCCGACCTGGTGTTCGTCGCCTGGGCCGGTGCCACCTCCGGCGCCATGTGGCAGGCGATGAGCCAGCAGGGCGTGCTGGACGCCATCCCCGTCGTGACCGGACTCGGCGACAGCGCCACCTTCGGCGCCTACGGAGAGGCATCGCAGAAGATCAACTTCCTGAACCACTACTTCGCCGGGGCCCCCGACAACAAGGTCAACACGGCCATGGTCGACGCGCTGGAGAAGAAGGGCTCCGAGCCCGACCTGTTCAGCCCCGACGGCTTCAACGCGGCGATCATGCTCGTGCACGCGATCAAGGAGGGCAAGGGCGACGTGAACGCGATGGTCAAGGCGCTGGAGGGCTTCGAGTTCGAGGGCCCGAAGGGCAAGAACATCGTCCGCGCCAAGGACCACGCGCTGATCCAGGACATGTACCAGGCCAAGCTCACCGCGTCCGGCGGTACATTCACCCCCGAGCTCGTCGCGACCGTGCCCGGCGCCGACGTGGCACCCGCGGAGTGACGCGGCAGTGAACACCCCAGACCCGTCCACCACCGGCGCATCGCTGCAGATCGAGGGACTCGGGCTCGACATCGGAGGGGCGACGATCCTCAAGGACGTCGACCTGAACATCGAGCCCGGCGCCCTGGTCAGCGTGATCGGACCCAACGGCGCCGGCAAGACCACGCTGTTCAACACCATCTCGGGTGTCGTCCGGCCCACGGCCGGCCGCATCCTGATGGATGGTGCGGACATCACCCGCACCAGCGTGCCGCAGCGTGCGCGGGCGGGTCTGGGCAGGACCTTCCAGACCTCCAGTCTGTTCCCGCAGCTGAGCGTGCGGGAGAACGTGCGGGTGGCCGTGCAGGCCACCCAGGGCGGCAGTTATTCACTGCTGCGCTTCCCGCGTCGATCGGATGCCGCGACGGCCAGGGCCGAGGAACTGCTGCACTCGGTGGGGCTGGGGCACCGGATGGACGCGAGAGCCGGCGACATCAGCCACGGCGACAAGCGCAAGCTAGAGATCGCGGTGCTGCTGGCCACTCGCTCCCGCCTGGTCCTGCTGGATGAGCCGATGGCGGGCGTGGCGTCGGGAGACGTGGCGGGACTGGTCGACAGCATCCGCGGGTTGCACGCCGAGACCGGATGCACGGTGCTGATGGTCGAGCACCACATCGAGGTGCTGATGGGTCTGGTCGACCTGGTGGCCGTGATGTACTTCGGCACCATCATCGCCGTGGACACTCCGCAGCGGATCATGGAGAACGTCACCGTGCAGAGCGCCTACCTGGGGACCGGAGCATGAGCGCCGCCATCCTGCAGGTGCGGAACCTGCGCGCGTCGATCGCCGGCCAGCAGGTCGTGGAGGACGTGAGCTTCGATGTGCCGGCGACGGGCATCACCGCGGTCCTCGGGCGCAACGGCGCCGGCAAGACGTCCACGCTGCGCGGCATCCTCGGACTCATCGCCCGCAGGGGCGAGGTGCTGCTGGACGGGGAGCGCATCGATGCGCTGCGCACGCACCGCATCGTGCAGCGCGGGGTGGGCTACGTGCCCGAGGAGCGCGAGGTGTTCGCGGGACTCACCGTCGCCGAGAACCTCGCGCTGGCCGAACGGCAGCGCGACCCGCGCCGCGAGTTCGTGGCGCAGCTGTTCCCGGATCTGGCCGCCAGGCGCGATCAGCGCGCGGGCACCCTGTCCGGCGGTCAGCAGCAGATGGTGTCGGTAGCCCGCGCCCTGCTCAACGACAACCGGCTGCTGCTGGTCGACGAGCCCACGAAGGGCCTCGCGCCCAAGATCGTCACCGAGGTCGCGGACGCGCTCGCCGAGGCCGCCACAACCGTCCCGATACTGCTCGTCGAGCAGAACCTCGAGGTCGTCCGCCGCCTGGCCGATCAGGCGATCGTGATCGCCGACGGCCGCGTGGTGCACACCGGTTCGGCATCCGAGATCCTCGACGACGCCGACCTGACCAGGCGCCTGCTGGGCGTCAGCGCGGAGGAGCACTCATGAGCACCCTGGTGCTGACCCTCATCATCGGCCTGGGCCTGGGCGCCCTGTACTTCCTGGTCGCCAGCGGACTGAGCCTGATCTACGGGCTGATGGGGGTGCTGAACTTCGCGCACGGCGCGTTCCTCAGCCTCAGCGCCTTCGTCGGCTGGGCCGTCGCGCAGGCGATCGGGGCCGACAGCTGGGGCGGGTTCCTGCTGTCGATCCTCGTCGGCGCGGTGGTCGGCGCGGTGTTCGCCGCCCTCACCGAGCTGGCGCTGATCCGGCCGCTCTATGAACGGCACATCGAACAGGTGCTGGTCACCGTCGGGCTGTCGTTCGCCGCCGTCGCGCTGTTCGACGGCATCTGGGGAACCGACCCGATCACGGTGCGGGGTCCGGTGTGGCTGAGCCGCACCACCGCGGTGCTCGGGGCCAGCATCCCGAACAAGTACTGGGTGCTCATCATCGCCGCCGTCGTCGTCCTCGCCGGCCTGGTCGTGTTCCTGCGGCGCACCCGCTACGGCATGATCATCCGCGCCGGCGTGGAGAACCGCGGCATGGTCACCGCCCTCGGCATCGACGTGCGCCGTTCGTTCACGCTGGTGTTCGCGATCGGCGGGGCGGCAGCCGGAATCGGGGGAGTGCTGGCCATGCACGCGATGACTTACGTGTCGGCGGGCCTCGGCGGCACGCTGCTGATCTTCGCCTTCATCGTGACCGTGGTCGGCGGACTCGGCTCGTTGACCGGCGCCGCGATCGCGTCGGTGCTGGTGGCCGTGCTGCAGCAGGTGGCCAACACCTATCTGGGCGGCACGGGCGACTTCATCGTCGTGATCCTGCTCGCGGTCGTGCTGCTGGTGCGACCGGCCGGACTGATGGGGAAGGCGGCATGACAATGCGCACAGGCAGTCCGGTCCGCACCTGGACCCCGCTCATCCTCGGCGTCGTGCTGGTCGTCGTGCTGGCGATCCTGCCGCTGCTGAACCTTTCGATCCCCGGCATCCTGCCCGGCCCGACCTACACTCCCGGCTCGCTGGCGCTGATGTCGCTGTGCATGGTGTTCGCCGCGCTCGCACTCTCGTACAACCTGATGCTGGGCACGGCCGGCATGCTGTCGTTCGGCCACGCGCTGTACTTCGGCGCCGGCGCGTACGGCCTCGGCATCGTGCTGCAGGCCGCGCAGCTGCCGCTCGTGCCCGGTGTGTTCGCAGCCCTGCTGGGCGGCATCGTCATCGCCGTGGTCACGGGCGCGGTGGCCATGCGGGTGAACGGCATCCCGTTCGCGATGGTCACCCTCGCCTTCGCGCAGGCCGGCTCCGTGCTGGTTCGCCGCAACCAGGCCGTCACCGGTGGCGAGGAGGGCCTCAGCCTGAACACGGCCGGCGTGCCCGACTGGATGGTCGGCGTGATCAACACCCGCAACCTGTACTGGGTGTCGCTCGCGGTCGTCGTGCTGGTCTACCTGATCGTGCTGTGGGTGGATCGCTCGCGCCTGGGACATCTGGCCGCCGCCGCACGCGAGAACGACCTGCGCGTGCGGGTGCTGGGCCTGCATCCTGCCCGCGCCAGGCTGATGGTCTTCGTGATCGCCGGGCTGTGCGCGTCGCTTGCCGGGATCGCCTATCTGCTGCTGCAGTCCGGCACCCAACCCAGCGCCGTGGGCGCCGACCTGACGATCACCGTGCTGGTGATGGTGGTCCTCGGCGGCGTCGGCTTCCGGTGGGGAGCGATCCTCGGCGGCGTCCTGTACACGATCCTCGACCAGCGCCTGACCGTGCTGGCCCGCGCCGACGCCATCCACCAGCTGCCGGACATCCTGCGCGTGCCGCTCTCCGAGCCGCTGTTCATCCTGGGTGTGCTGTTCATCCTCGTGGTGATGTTCCTGCCCGGCGGCATCGCCGGGACCGTCGACAGCAGTCTGCGGCGTCGTCGCGGCGGCTCCGCCTCGCCCGGATCGGGGGGCGTCGATGAGGGCGCCGCGGGGGTCGCGGCGTGATGATGGATGTCATGGCCGGAGCGCACACGATCGGACGGTGGCTGCGCGAGAGCGCGGCCGCCTCGCCCACGCGGATCGCCGTCGACGACAGAGGCGTCCGCACCGACTACCGGACGCTCGCCGCACGGGCGGATGCGCTGGCGACGAGACTGTCGGATGCCGGGTACGGCGCCGGCCAGCGCATCGCCACGCTCTCGGGCAACTCCACCGACCACGTCGTCGCGCTGTTCGCCTGCGCCGAGCTGGGCATCGCGTTCGTGCCGCTGTCGTGGCGGCTCACCCCGGGTGAGCTCGCGGCGTTAATCGCGCGGACGGCTCCGGCGCTGATGCTCATCGAGGACGAGCACGCGGCCCTCGCGTCGGCCGCCCTGGAGCTGGTGGACGCGCCCGTCGCGCAGGCGACGCTGGGCGTGTCCGGCGTGGAGCACGAGGTGCCGGAGTGCGCGGATGCCGTGCCCCGGCGCCCCGCGCGCGACGACGACCCGCTGCTGGTGATCTACACCTCGGGCAGCGAGGCGGCGCCCAAGGGCGTCGTGCTCACCCACGAGAACTGCTTCTGGAACAACCTCGCGCTGGATCGCGCCATGCCGCTGGGCGCCGATGACGTCGTGCTGGCCATGCTGCCGCAGTACCACGTGGCGGCGTGGAACGTGCAGCCGCTGCAGGCGTGGTGGCGCGGCGCGACCGTGGTGCTCGAGCGCTCCTTCGACCCGGGGCGCGTGCTGCAGCTGATCGCCGAGCGCGGCGTCACTGCCATCATGGGCGTGCCCACGCAGTACCGCATGCTGCAGCAGCATCCGCTCTGGCGCTCGGCCGACCTGTCCTCGCTGCACAGGGTCGTCGTCGGCGGCGCGACTGTTCCCGAGGATCTCGTCGCGAACTGGGCCGAGCGCGGCCTGGCCTTCACCCAGGGCTACGGCCTCACCGAGGCGGGGCCCAACGTGCTGTACCTGGCCCCTGAGCTGGTCGCAGGTCATCCCGGCGCTGTCGGGCGCCCGTATCCGGGCGTGGATGCGCGATTGGTGGATCCCGCGTCCGGCCTGGAGCTGCAGGGCGCGGCGACCGGCGAGCTGTGGGTGCGCGGCGCGAGCGTGTTCGGCGGCTATCTCGACGATCCCTCGGCGACCGCCCGCGCCAAGCAGGGGGAGTGGCTGCGCACCGGCGACCTGCTGCACCGCGATGCCGACGGCATCCACCGCGTCGTGGACCGGTTGAAGGAGATCTACGTCTCCGGCGGGGAGAACGTCGCCCCGGCCGAGGTGGAGCAGGCGCTCGACGCGCATCCGCTGGTGAGCTCCTCCGCCGTCGTCGGCGTGCCGGATGTGGTGTGGGGCGAGCGCGGCATCGCCTTCGTGGTGGCCGCCGGCCCGGTCTCCGCAGACGAACTCCGCGCCTTCGCAGCGCAGCGGCTGGCGTCGTTCAAACTCCCCGCCCGCATCGTCTTCGTCGACGACCTGCCCCGCTCGACCATCGAGAAGGTCGCCCGCGGCCGGCTGCGCGTCATGGCGCGCGACCTGCTCGCCGAGTCCCCCGTGAACGAGCAGCCTGTGAAGGAGCGTCATGACCACGCAGACCGATGATCCGCCTGTCTCTCCGGCGACGGGGCGGCCGCTGACCAAACGAGGTCAGCAGACCCGCCGCAGACTGCTGGAGGGCGCCGAGCAGGTGTTCGCCGACCTCGGATACCACGAGGCGTCGATCGTGAAGATCACCGAGCACGCCGGCGTCGCCCTCGGCACGTTCTACCTGTACTTCGACAGCAAGCAGGCCATCTTCGAAGCGCTGGTCGTCGACCTCAACAGCCGCGTGCGGCACTCGATGTCCGAGGCCATGGCGGGCGCCGCCGACCGTATCGCGGCCGAGCGGGCGGGATTCGAGGGCTTCTTCCGGTTCACGGCGCAGCATCCCGCGCTGTACCGCGTCGTGCGCGAGGCGGAGTTCGTCTCGCCCGCCATGCTCAAGCTGCACTACGAGCGCATCGTCGAGGGCTATCAGGCGGGGCTGGCCGCGGCACAGCGCGACGGCGAGGTCGCGGCGCAGCTGGACACCGAGGTGGTCGCCTGGGCGCTGATGGGCGCCGGCGAGCTGATCGGCATGCGCTACCTGCTCTGGGAGCGGGATGCCGACGGGCGACCGCCCGCCGAGATCGACCCGGCCGTCCTCGACGGCATGACCGGATTCATCACCCGGGCGCTGCGCCCGGACGCCACGGAAGGGGCAGCACGATGATCGAACAGGATCTCGCCGGACGGCGGGCCATCGTCACAGGAGGCGCCAGCGGGATCGGCCTGGCATGCGCGCGGGAGTTCGCGCGCCGCGGGGCGCACGTGACCATCGCCGATCTGAACGCGCAGGCGGCCGCGGCCGCCGCCGAGGAGATCGGCGGCGAGGCCTGGGAGGTCGACCTCTCCGACACGAAGGCTCTGGACACGGTGTCGCTGGATGCCGACATCCTGGTCAACAACGCGGGCATCCAGCGGGTCAGCCCGATCACGGAGTTCGACCCGGACGCGTTCCGACTCATCCAGCGGATCATGCTCGAGGCGCCGTTCCTGCTGATCCGCGCAGTGCTGCCCGGTATGTACGAGCGCGGCTGGGGCAGGGTCGTCAACATCTCCAGCGTGCACGGCTTGCGTGCGAGCGCCTTCAAGTCGGCGTACGTCGCGGCCAAGCACGGGCTGGAGGGCTTGTCCAAGGTGACGGCGCTCGAGGGCGGGCCGCACGGTGTCACCAGCAACTGCATCAACCCCGGGTACGTGCGCACCCCGCTGGTCGAGAAGCAGATCGCCGACCAGGCGCGTGTGCACGACATCCCGGAGAGCGAGGTGGTGGAGCGGATCATGCTCACAGAGAGCGCCATCAAGCGACTCGTGGAGGCGACCGAGGTCGCGTCGCTGGCAGGCTGGCTGGCATCGGACGCCGCAGGCATGGTCACCGGCGCCTCCTACACGATGGACGGCGGATGGAGCGCCCGATGAGCTCGCACGTCTATCGCACGATCGATGTGCCCGTCTCCGGCGGTGCGCTGCGAGTAGGCGTCTGGGAGCCGGAGGGCGAGGCCACCGGCAGCGCGCTGCTGATCCACGGCGTCACGTCCTCGCACCTGGCCTGGCCGTTCGTGGTGAGGCAGCTGCCCGGCATCCGCCTGATCGCTCCCGACCTGCGCGGCCGAGGGATGAGCAGCACCGTGCACGGGGCGGCGGGCATGGCCGCGCACGCCGACGACATGGCCGCGGTGCTGGATGCTGTGGGCATCGGATCCACGACCGTGGTCGGGCACTCGATGGGCGCGTTCGTCGCCGTGGCGTTCGCCCACCGGCATCCGGACCGTGTCCGCGACCTGGTGCTCGTGGACGGCGGATTCCCGCTCGACCTGCCCGCCGGCGTCGACCCCGACCAGCTGGTGCAGGTGGTGCTGGGGCCGGTCGCCGAGCGGCTGTCGATGCGGTGGTCCGGCGTGCAGGAGTACACCGACACCTTCTGGCGCCACCACCCCGCGCTGGTCGATGACTGGAGCGACGAGGTGGAGCAGTACATCGCCTACGACCTCGTGCCCGACGGCGACGCATTCCGCGCGGCGACCACGTACGAGTCGATGGCGGATGACACGCGGGACATGAACGTGGGCACTCTGCTGCCCGAGGCGCTGGCGGCGCTGTCGAAGCCGACGCTGTTCATCACCGTGCCGCGCGGCCTGCAGAACGAGACGCCGGGCCTGTACCCGCCCGCGCATCTGGCGGATCTGCTGACGGCATTCCCCCAGGTGCGGCACGTGCACCTGGACGACCTCAACCATTACACGGTGGTGATGTCCGAGCGGGGCGCGGCGATGCTCGCGCCGCTGATCCGCGCCGAACTCGGCTGACTCAGCGCCTGGCTGGACTGACTCAGCGCCTGGCGCCGGCGATCCGCGAGGACAGCTGGTGCGCGTGCGCGAGGAGCGTTCGGCCGAGCTGCGGCATCCGGTCCGGGCCGAAGCGGAACTCCGCACCGGTGAGGCTCAGCGCCCACTCGGCGCGGCCCTCCCTGTTGAACACCGCGGCGCCGATGCCCCAGGATCCCTCCACGATCAGGCCCGGGTTGATGGCGTAACCGCGGGCCTTGGTCTCGGCCAGGCGCCGGCGCAAGGGGACGGGGCCGTGCGGGGCCCCCCAGCGCTGCTCCAGCTCGGGGTGCCGCTCCAGGTAGGCATCCATATCGTGGGCGGGCAGGAACGACAGGATGGCGATCCCGGCGCTCGCGACGCCGAGCGGGAAGCGGATGCCCTCGCTGAGGACGAACGAGCGGATCGGGAAAGGCCCCTCCTCGCGGATCAGGCACACGGTCTCATCCGCCCGGCGCGCGGAGAGGAACGCGCTCTCCTCGGTCTGCACGGCCAGCGACCGCACGATGTCCCGCGCGAGCTCGGTCACGTCGTAGCGCGAGGCCGCGACGGTTCCCATGAGGTAGAGCTCCGGGCCGGGAGTCCAGCGCGAGGTCACCGGGTCCTGATCCACCAGCCCCTCCACGCGCAGCGCGGTCAGCAGCCGATGCGCCGTGGAGCGGCTGAGCCCGGCATCCGCCGCCAGCCGGTGCAGGGGAGCGCCGTCGGCCGTCGCCGACACCAGCCGCAGCAGCGACGATGCGCGGGCGATGGCCTGCGCGCCGGGTACCGTGCGGCGACCGGGGGAGGAGGATTCCATAATGTGGACGCTAGTCGGATCCGTGACCACATCGCAAGCATCCGCTTGCCGCTCCCACGCGATGCGACGGATGCTGGAGGGGAACCATCACGAAGGAGTGACCTGTGATCGACAAACAGTTCGCAACAGCGGCCGAGGCGGTCGCCGACATCCCCGACGGCGCCTCTCTCGCGGTCGGAGGCTTCGGGCTCTCGGGCAACCCGATGATCCTCATCGAGGCGCTGCTCGCCCAGGGGACCAAGGACCTGAGCGTCGTCAGCAACAACTGCGGCGTGGACGACTGGGGGCTGGGCGTGCTCCTGGGCGCCCAGCGCATCCGCAAGATGACGTCGTCGTACGTCGGCGAGAACAAGGAGTTCGAGCGGCAGTTCCTCGAGGGCGACCTCGAGCTGGAGCTCACCCCGCAGGGCACCCTGGCCGAGAAGCTGCGCGCCGGCGGATCCGGCATCGCCGCGTTCTACACGCAGACGGGTGTGGGCACGCAGGTGGCCGAGGGCGGTCTGCCGCGCCGGTACAACGCCGACGGCACGATCGCTGTCGCCTCGCCGGTCAAGGAGACCCGCACCTTCGACTTCCACGGCGAACCGCGGGAGTTCGTGCTGGAGGAGTCCATCACGACCGACTTCGCCCTCGTGCATGCGCTCAAGGGCGACCGGCACGGCAACCTGGTCTTCAACATGGCCGCCCGCAACTTCAACCCGCTGGCAGCCATGGCCGGCCGCGTGTGCATCGCGCAGGTCGAGCAGCTGGTCGAGCCCGGCGAGCTGCCGCCGGATGCCGTGCACCTGCCGGGCGTGTTCGTGCATCGCGTCGTGGAGGTCGGCACCGACATCGAGAAGCGCATCGAACGGCGCACCGTCAAGGGAGGGAACTGATCATGGCACTCACCCGTGAGGAGATGGCGGCCCGCGCCGCGCAGGAGCTGACCGACGGATCATACGTCAACCTCGGCATCGGCCTGCCCACCAAGGTGCCGAACCACGTGCCCGACGGCGTCACCGTCGTGCTGCAGTCCGAGAACGGCATCCTGGGCGTCGGGCCGTACCCGACCGAGGAGAATGTCGACGCCGACCTGATCAACGCCGGCAAGGAGACCGTCACGCTGCTTCCCGGTGCGGCGTTCTTCGACTCCGCCACCAGCTTCGGCATGATCCGCGGCGGCAAGATCGACGCCGCGATCCTCGGCGCCATGCAGGTGTCCGCGACCGGAGACCTGGCCAACTGGATGATTCCCGGCAAGATGGTCAAGGGGCCCGGCGGTGCGATGGACCTCGTGCACGGGGCCGGGCGCGTGATCGTCCTGATGGAGCACGTCGCCAAGGACGGCTCCGCCAAGATCGTGAACGAGTGCTCCCTGCCGCTGACCGGGCGAGGAGTGGTCGACCGCATCATCACCGACCTCGCCGTCATCGACGTCACCCCCGAAGGGCTCGTGCTCATCGAGACCGCACCGGGCGTGAGCGTGCAGGAGGTCATCGACGCCACCGAGCCGGCGCTGACCGTCTCGGAGAATCTGAAGGAGAACTCATGAGCGACATCGTCATCGTCGCAGCCGCCCGCACCCCGCAGGGACGGCTCAAGGGACAGCTGGCATCGTTCACCGCGCCGCAGCTGGGATCGTTCGCGATCCGCGGCGCCCTCGAGCAGGGCGGGGTCGCGCCCGGTGACGTGGATGCGGTGATCATGGGCCAGGTGCTTGCGGCGGGATCCGGCCAGAATGCCGCCCGCCAGGCCGCCATCGGCGCCGGCATCGGCTGGGACGTGCCCGCCAGCTCGGTGAACAAGGTGTGCCTGTCGGGCATGACCGCCATCATCGACGCGTACCGGATGATCCGGCTCGGAGACGCCACGACCGTCGTCGCCGGCGGCATGGAGTCCATGACCCGCGCCCCGCATCTGCTGATGGGCTCGCGCGACGGCTGGTCGTACGGCACCGTCGAGGTGCTCGACCACATGGCGTACGACGGGCTCACCGATGCGTACGACCGCGAGAGCATGGGCGCCTCCACCGAGCGGCAGAACCCGCGCTACGAGATGACCCGCGAGCTGCAGGACGCCGTCGCGGCGCTCTCGCATCAGCGTGCCGCCGCCGGTCAGGCAGAGGGGGCATTCGATGCGGAGATCGTCCCCGTCACAGTGCAGCCCCGCAGGGGCGACCCGATCGTGCTCACCGAGGACGAGGGCGTGCGGCCGGACACCACCGTGGAGACGCTCGCGAAACTGCGCCCGGCCTTCGCCGAGGGCGGCTCGATCACCGCCGGCAACTCCTCGCAGATATCCGACGGCGCGGCCGCGGTGATCGTCACCACCCGTGAGAACGCCGAGGCGAAGGGATGGCCGGTGCTGGCCGTCATCGGCGCCAACGGTCAGGTCGCGGGCCCGGACAACTCGCTGCAGGCGCAGCCCGCCAGGGCCATCGAGAAGGCGCTGTCCAAGCAGGGGATCACCACTGCCGATCTCGACCTCGTGGAGATCAACGAGGCGTTCGGCGCGGTGGTCGCGCGCTCGCAGCAGGAGCTGGGACTGTCCAGCGACATCGTCAACGTGCACGGCGGCGGCATCGCCATCGGGCATCCGATCGGCGTCAGCGGCACCCGACTGATCGTGCATCTCGCGCACGAGCTCGCGAAGCGCGGCTCGGGCACCGCGGTCGCGGCACTCTGCGGCGGCGGTGGCCAGGGCGAGGCGCTGGTCCTCACGCGCTGATCGACTGCGACGATTCGACGGGCTCAGCGGCCCAATCACATGGGTCCCTGAGCCTGTCGAAGGGGCGGGTCCGTCGGAGAAGCGCCGGGTTCAGCGCTTGGTGGCCTTCGCTGCCTTCTCGGCGGCCTTGCGCTGCTTCTTCGCGCGCTTGGACTGCTTCGGAGCCAGCGGCGAGTCCGGGGCCACTGCGATGCCGTGCGCGTCGCGGCGCATGTCCACGGCGGCGCCGATGGCCAGCGCCAGGGTGATGCCCCAGCTCAGCCACGCCAGCATGGCGCGCCAGGTGATGGGGGCGTCGCGGGTGCCGCGCAGCAGTGACATTCCGGCCGTGATGGCGCCGATGAGTCCGGTGCTGAAGAGATACCGCATGGAATCACGTTAGCCGAGGTCCCCGCCGGCACGGGTAGACTGTGGGGCAGTTCCAGCTGTGTATCTACCGGCCGCCGGCTTCCCGGCGGACAGCGGCGGCACCCGACCCGGCGTCGGTCAGACGCCCGAGAGCCATGACACAGATCTCCTCCTCACCGAGCCTGCTCCGACTTGCGGGCCTGCCGTACTTCCTGATCGCGTTCGTCGCGAGACTGCCGTTCGCGATGATGGTCGTGGGCGTGCTGACGATCGTCGTCAGCGTGCGCGAGTCGCTCACCCTGGGCGGTCTCACCTCCGCCGTCGTGGGTCTCGGCACTGCGGTGGTCGGCCCGTTCCTGGGCGCCGCCGCCGATCGCTACGGCCAGCGGCTGGTGCTGGTCGCCACGGCCGTGCTGAACTCCGCGATGCTGGCGGCGTTCGCGCTGGTGGTGTACAGCCCGGCGGGCGACGCCCCGGTGCTGCTGGCGGCGTTCGCGATCGGCGCCACCGCGCCGCAGGTCTCGCCGATGTCCCGTTCGCGACTGGTCACCATCATCGACGAGCGGATGCCGGAATCCCGGCGTGCCCGCACGACCTCGTCCACCATGTCCTACGAGTCGGCTGCGGACGAGTCCGTGTTCGTCTTCGGCCCCTTCCTGGTGGGCGCGCTGGCGTCGTTCATCGCACCCTGGGCGCCGATGGCGCTGGCCTCCGTACTGACACTGCTGTTCGTCGGCGCCTTCGCCCTGCATCCCACCGGCAGGCACGTGTCCATCACGCGCGCCGCCGACGGCAGCGCGCCCTCGGCGGCATCCGAGCTGTTCCGGCCGGTGCTGCTGGTGGTGGTCGCCGGCATCTTCGGCGTGGGGCTCTTCTTCGGCGCCACGCTCACCGCGCTGACCTCGTTCATGGCCGATCGGGGGCTCCCCGAGCAGGCCGGTCTGCTGTACGGCGTGATGGGCATCGGATCTGCGATCCTCGCGCTCGGGGTGGCATGGCTGCCGCCGCGGTTCACCCTGCACGCCCGGTGGCTGTTCTTCGGCGCCATCCTGCTGGCGGGGTCGGTGCTGGTGGCCACGGCATCCGAGGTCTGGATGATGACGCTCGCACTGGCCATCCTCGGCATCGGCGTGGGCCCGACCCTGGTCACGCTGTACAGCCTGGGCGCCGCACGCAGCCCGCTGGGGCGCTCCGCCACGGTGATGACCATGCTGGGGTCCGGCGTCGTCGTGGGTCAGGCCGCGGCGGCAGCCGTCACCGGCGCGCTGGCCGAGGGCGTCGGCACGTCCGCGTCGCTGCTCATGCCGCTGGCGGCATCCGCGGTGGTGGTGATCTGCGGCATCCTCAACCGCGTCCTGTCGCGCACGCGGCACTGACGGCTCTTCGCTCGGTAGCCTGGAGGCACCGAGCAGAGGAGCCTTCATGGTCGCCGCAGAATTCGTCGTCGTCGCCAACAGGCTGCCGGTCGACCGAGTCGTCACCGCCGACGGCGAGGAGATCTGGCGCACGTCGCCGGGCGGACTGGTGGCGGCGCTGGAGCCGATGATGCACACCGTCGACGGCGCATGGGTGGGCTGGGCGGGCATGCCCGACCTGGAACTCGCGCCGTTCACGGCCGACGGCATCCGCCTGCTGCCGGTGCCGCTGTCCGCGAGCGAGATCCAGCTGTACTACGAGGGCTTCTCCAACGACACCATCTGGCCGCTGTACCACGACGTGATCGCTCCGCCGCAGTTCCACCGGGAGTGGTGGGACGCCTACGTCACCGTGAACCTGCGCTTCGCCGAGGCCGCCGCGACGGCCGTCGCGAAGGGCGGCACCGTCTGGGTGCACGACTACCAGCTTCAGCTGGTGCCGGAGATGGTGCGCAACCTGCGGCCCGACGTCACGATCGGCTACTTCCACCACATCCCTTTCCCCGCGCACAGCCTGTACGCGCAGCTGCCGTGGCGGGACCAGGTGCTGCGCGGCCTGCTGGGCGCCGATGTCATCGGCTTCCAGCGCGCGCAGGACGCCGCCAACTTCATCGCCGCGGTCAAGCGCAGGCTGGGATACGAGACGAAGGCCGCCCTGGTGGCCATGCCCGACGGCCGCCACGTGCACGTGAAGGCGTTCCCGATCTCCATCGACACCACGCCGTACCGCGAGCTGGCGCGCCGCCCGGACATCCGCGCGCGCGCCGCGGAGATCCGTGCGGGCCTGGGCAACCCGAAGCGCATCCTGCTGGGCGTGGACCGGTTGGACTACACCAAGGGCATCCGTCACCGGATCAAGGCGTATGGCGAACTGCTGGACCAGGGACGCATCTCGGTCGAGGATGCGACGTTCATCCAGGTAGCCAGCCCCAGCAGAGAGCGCGTGGACGCCTACGTGCACCTGCGCGACGAGGTGGAGCTGGCCATCGGACGCATCAACGGCGATCACGACACGCTCGGGCACACCGCCATCCGCTACCTGCACCAGGGCTTCCCCCGCGAGGAGATGGTGGCGATGTACCTGGCAGCCGATGTGATGCTCGTCACCGCCCTGCGGGACGGCATGAACCTCGTCGCCAAGGAGTACGTCGCCACGCGCGCCGACAACCGCGGAGTCCTCGTCCTCAGCGAGTTCACGGGGGCGTCGGACGAGCTCAAGCAGGTGGTGCGCGTGAACCCGCACGACATCGAGGGCATGAAGGATGCCATCGTCGCGGCGCTGGAGATGCCGCGAGAGGAGCAGGCCAGGCGCATGCGATCGCTGCGCAAGCGCGTGCTCGAGCACGACGTGGACGCCTGGTCGCGCTCGTTCCTGAAGGCGCTCGAGCACGCCGCAGCCCACCGCCACCACACCCATGAGCAGGAGCACGCATGACCCGCCGCTGGACCGCAGCCACGCCCGACACCGCCGTCACCGCCATCGCCCGCACGACCGTGCTGCTGGTGGCGCTGGACTTCGACGGCACCGCATCCCCGCTGGTGCCCGATCCGATGCAGGCCAGGGCGCTGCCCTCCGTCACCGCGGCGGTGGCGCGGCTGGCGCTCCTGCCCGACACCGAGGTCGCGTACGTGTCCGGTCGCAGCCTGGTCCATCTGCGCGAGATCGCCGAGCACGACGACGACTCGCCGGTGATCCTGGCGGGATCCCACGGCGCGCAGTACTGGTTCCCCGGCGAGGGCGAGGCGGATGCCGGTGAGACGGCCCAGGAGCGCGAACTGCGCGAATCGCTGTTCGATGAGCTGGAGCCGCTGCTCGAGCAGTACCCCGGCGTGGAGCTGGAGCGCAAGACCTTCGGCGTGGGCGTGCTCGGCAGACCCGCCGATCCGGCCGTGGAGCGGGCGGCGTTCTCCGCCGTCGACGAGGTGATGGCCCGGAGGGCGGCGCGCTGGCGGCGGCGCACCGGGGATCGCATCCTGGAGTTCTCCTCGAGACAGGAGGGCAAGGATGCCGCGATCCGGACGCTGCGCGACCGCACCGGTGCCACCGGCATCCTCTTCGCCGGGGATGACGTGACCGACGAGGACGCCCTGCGGGTGCTGGAGGACGGCGATCTCGGCGTGCGTGTGGGGGAGGGGGAGACCTCGGCGACGCTGCGCGTGGACTCCCCGCAGCAGATCGCCGAGCTTCTCGACGTCATCGCGGCCGAACGCGCCACGGGGCGGGAATAGACTGCCGTCATGTCCACCCGAGAAGACCCCCCCGGCGCGCCCGGCGCGCATCCCGAAATCGACATCAAGCCGCGCAGCCGCGTCGTCACCGACGGCATCGAGGCGACCACATCCCGCGGAATGCTCCGTGCCGTCGGCATGGGCGACGCGGACTGGGACAAGCCCCAGATCGGCATCGCGTCGAGCTGGAATGAGATCACCCCCTGCAACCTGAGCCTGGACCGGCTCGCGCAGGCGGCGAAGGAGGGCGTGCACTCCGGCGGCGGCTACCCGCTGCAGTTCGGCACCATCTCCGTCTCGGACGGCATCTCGATGGGTCACGAGGGCATGCACTTCTCGCTGGTGTCGCGCGAGGTCATCGCCGACTCCGTCGAGACCGTGATGATGGCCGAGCGCCTCGACGGCAGCGTGCTGCTGGCCGGCTGCGACAAGTCCATCCCCGGCATGCTGATGGCCAGCGCCCGCCTGGGCCTGTCCAGCGTGTTCCTGTACGCCGGCTCCATCGCCCCGGGCTGGGTCAAGCTCTCGGACGGCACCGAGAAGGACATCACCATCATCGACTCCTTCGAGGGCGTCGGCGCGTGTCGCGCCGGCCGCATGACCGAGGAGGACCTCAAGCGCATCGAGTGCGCGTTCGCTCCCGGTGAGGGCGCCTGCGGCGGCATGTACACCGCCAACACCATGGCGTCGATGGCCGAGGCACTCGGTCTCAGCATCCCCGGCTCCGCCGCCCCGCCGGCGGCCGACCGCCGCCGCGACTACTTCGCGCACCGCTCCGGTGAGGCCGTCGTCAACCTGCTCCGCCAGGGCATCACCACCAAGGACATCCTCACCAAGGAATCGTTCGAGAACGCCATCTCGCTGCTGATGGCGCTGGGCGGTTCCACGAACGCGGTGCTGCACCTGCTGGCCATCGCCAACGAGGCCGGCGTCGACCTGAGCCTGCACGACTTCAACCGCATCGGCGACAAGGTCCCGCATGTGGGCGACCTCAAGCCCTTCGGCCAGTACGTCATGAACGACGTCGACCGGCACGGCGGCATCCCCGTGATCATGAAGGCGATGCTCGACGAGGGCTACCTGCACGGCGACGCGCTGACCGTCACCGGCAAGACCCTCGCCGAGAACCTGAAGGAGCTGGACCCCGCCCCCATCGACGGCGAGGTCATCCGCACCTTCGACAACCCCATCCACGGCACCGGCGGCATCACGATCCTGCACGGGTCGATGGCGCCCGAGGGCGCTGTGGTGAAGACCGCGGGCTTCGACGCCGCGGTGTTCGAGGGCCCGGCACGCGTGTTCGAGCGCGAGCGCGCGGCCATGGATGCGCTCGCCGACGGCGACATCAAGGCCGGCGACGTGGTCGTCATCCGCTACGAGGGTCCCAAGGGCGGCCCCGGCATGCGCGAGATGCTGGCGATCACCGGCGCCATCAAGGGCGCGGGGCTCGGAAAAGATGTACTACTCTTGACAGACGGTCGATTCTCAGGCGGCACAACCGGCCTGTGCATCGGCCACATAGCACCCGAAGCGGTGGACGCAGGTCCCATCGCCTTCGTGCGCGATGGTGATCTGATACGGGTCGATATCGCGGCTCGCTCCCTCGAGCTACTCGTCGAGGAGGCAGAGCTGAGCTCCCGCCATGAGGGCTGGGAGCCCCTTCCTCCGCGCTATACCCGTGGCGTCCTCGCCAAGTTCGCTCGCCTCGTGCGCTCTGCCTCGCAGGGCGCCGTCACCGGCTGATCCTCGATCGCCGCCCCCGCCGAGCCGGCTTCGAAATCCATCAGATCATCTAGGAAAGACATGACTCCTCCCGACTCCGCAACCGCCGTGCCGCGGCCGCCGGCTCGCTCCGCTTCCGCTCCCGAGATCTCGGGAGCGGAGGCGGTCGTCCGGTCGCTCGAGAATCTGGGCGTGACCGACGTGTTCGGCCTCCCCGGCGGGGCGATCCTCCCGGTCTACGACCCGCTGATGGACGCCTCGAACCTGCGGCACATCCTCGTCCGGCACGAGCAGGGCGCCGGGCACGCGGCGGAGGGATACGCGTCGGCATCCGGGAAGGTCGGTGTGTGCATCGCCACCTCCGGTCCTGGAGCGACCAACCTGGTCACCGCGATCGCCGACGCGTACATGGATTCCGTGCCGATGGTCGCGATCACCGGTCAGGTCTTCTCCACGCTGATGGGAACGGATGCCTTCCAGGAGGCCGACATCGTGGGCATCACGATGCCGGTCACCAAGCACTCCTTCCTGGTCAAGCGCGCGGCGGACATCCCCGGGGCCATCGCGGCGGCCTTCGAGATCGCCTCGACGGGTCGCCCCGGTCCGGTGCTCGTGGACATCACGAAGGACGCGCAGCAGGCGCTGGCGCCCTTCCACTGGCCGCCGAAGATGGACCTGCCCGGCTACCGCCCGGTGACCAAGGCGCACGGCAAGCAGATCCAGGCCGCGGCCACCCTGCTCGCCGAGGCCAAGAAGCCGGTGCTGTACGTCGGCGGCGGCGTGATCCGCGGTCACGCCTCCCAGGAGCTGCGCGTGCTGGCGGAGTCCACCGGCGCCCCCGTGGTCACCACGCTGATGGCCCGCGGCGCGTTCCCCGACTCGCACCCGCAGCACCTGGGCATGCCGGGCATGCACGGCACGGTCCCGGCCGTGCTGGCACTGCAGGAGGCCGACCTGATCGTCTCGCTGGGCGCGCGGTTCGACGACCGCGTCACCGGAAAGGTGAAGCTGTTCGCCCCGCACGCCAAGATCGTGCACGTGGACATAGACCCCGCCGAGATCTCCAAGATCCGCACGGCCGACGTTCCCATCGTGGGCGATGTGAAGGACGTGCTGGTCGACCTGGACACCGCGTTCCGCAGCGTGCTCTCGGGCGGCAGCCCCGACACCGAGGAGTGGTGGTCGTACCTCGACGGGCTCAAGTCAGAGTTCCCGCTGGGCTTCACGGCTCCCAC
The DNA here is from genome assembly GCF_937927635.1 of uncultured Microbacterium sp. Lineage (GTDB taxonomy): Bacteria > Actinomycetota > Actinomycetes > Actinomycetales > Microbacteriaceae > Microbacterium. The sequence goes on along the minus strand of NZ_CALBRW010000045.1, from coordinate 58,748 downwards.
CGACGGCCTGATGTCGCCGCAGTACGTCATCCAGCGCATCGGCGAGCTGACAGGGCCCGAGGCCGTGTACGCGGCGGGCGTCGGCCAGCACCAGATGTGGGCCGCGCAGTTCATCAAGTACGAGCGCCCCAACTCGTGGCTGAACTCCGGCGGTGCCGGCACCATGGGCTACTCCGTGCCGGCCGCAATGGGCGCGAAGGTCGCGGAGCCGGACCGCGTGGTGTGGTCGATCGACGGCGACGGATGCTTCCAGATGACCAATCAGGAGCTCGCGACCTGCGTCATCAACAACATCCCCATCAAGGTCGCCATCATCAACAACTCCTCGCTGGGCATGGTGCGCCAGTGGCAGACGCTGTTCTACGACGGCCGCCACTCCAACACCGACCTGAACACGGGAGCGGGGACGGTCCGCATCCCCGACTTCGTCAAGCTCGCCGAGGCGTACGGCTGCCTCGCCATCCGCGTGGAGAGCGAGGACGAGGTGGACGCCGCGATCAAGCTCGCTCTGGAGACGAACGACCGCCCGGTGGTGATCGACTTCGTCGTCAGTGCGGATGCCATGGTGTGGCCGATGGTGCCACAGGGAGTCAGCAACAGCTACGTCCAGTACGCGCGCGACCACGCGCCGGCCTTCGACCAGGAGATCTGAATCATGGCATCGCATGTGCTGAGCCTGCTGGTGGAGGACACCCCCGGCATCCTGACCCGCGTGGCGGGGCTGTTCGCCCGCCGCGGCTTCAACATCGAGTCGCTCGCCGTGGGCGTGACCGAGGTGCCCGGCATCTCGCGCATCACCGTCGTCGTCGACGTCGAGGACCTGCCGCTCGAGCAGGTCACCAAGCAGCTGAACAAGCTCATCAACCTGATCAAGATCGTCGAGCTCGAGCAGTCCTCGTCGGTGCAGCGCGAGCACATGCTCATCAAGGTGCGCACCGACAACAACACCCGCTCGAACGTGCTCGAGGTCGTCAACCTGTTCCGCGCCTCGGTCGTCGACTACGCGCCCGACGCACTGGTGGTCGAGGTCACCGGCGACCAGGGCAAGGCGCAGGCGCTGCTGCGGGCGCTGGAGCCGTTCGGCATCAAGGAGCTGGCCCAGTCGGGCCTGGTCGCCATCGGCCGCGGCGGCAAGAGCATCACCGAGCGCGTGCTGCGCGGCTGACCCCCAGAACTTCAAAACCACAACCAAGGAGAAACAACACCGTGAGCACCGAGATCTTCTACGACGACGACGCTGACCTCTCGATCATCCAGAGCAAGAAGGTCGCCATCGTCGGCTACGGCTCCCAGGGCCACGCGCACGCGATGAACCTGCGCGACTCGGGCGTCGAGGTCGCCATCGCCCTCAAGGAGGGCTCCAAGTCGATCGCGAAGGCGGAGGAGGCCGGCTTCCCGGTCAAGTCCGTCGCCGACGCCGCCGACTGGGCCGACGTCATCATGATCCTCGCGCCGGACCAGACCCAGCGCACCATCTACAACGAGTCGATCAAGGAGCACCTGAAGCCCGGCAAGGCGCTGGCCTTCGCGCACGGCTTCAACATCCGCTTCGGCTACATCGACGCGCCCGAGGGCGTGGACGTCATCCTCGTCGCCCCGAAGGCCCCCGGCCACACCGTGCGACGCGAGTTCGTCGCCGGCCGCGGCACCCCGGATGTCGTGGGCGTCGAGCGCGACGCGTCCGGCAACGCCTGGCCGCTGACGCTGTCCTACGCCAAGGGCATCGGCGGCACCCGCGCCGGCGTCATCAAGACGACCTTCACGGAGGAGACCGAGACCGACCTGTTCGGCGAGCAGGCCGTGCTGTGCGGCGGCGTGAGCCACCTGGTGCAGGCCGGCTTCGAGACCCTCGTCGAGGCCGGCTACCAGCCGCAGATCGCCTACTTCGAGGTGCTGCACGAGCTCAAGCTCATCGTCGACCTGATGTGGGAGGGCGGCATCGCCAAGCAGCGCTGGTCGATCTCCGACACCGCCGAGTTCGGCGACTACGTCTCCGGTCCCCGCATCATCGACGCCGGCGTCAAGGCGCGCATGAAGGAGGTGCTGGGCGACATCCAGTCCGGTGCGTTCGCCAAGCGCTTCATCGACGACCAGGACAACGGCGCCAAGGAGTTCCTGGCCCTTCGCGAGAAGGAGCAGGGTCACCAGATCGAGGCCACCGGCAAGGAGCTGCGCGCGCTGTTCGCCTGGAAGCAGAACGACGAGGACTACGTCGAGGGCAGCGCTGCGCGCTGATCATCGCACCTCACACGAAGGGCGCCCCGGATTCCACCGGGGCGCCCTTCGGCGTTGTCGGAGCGGTGGATGCCGCGATCGCTACTGCAGCACGACGCCCTCGCCGACCACGCGCAGCGCGACATGGCGACCCGGGCGTGTGAGCGCCGTGTTCCAGTGCCGGATCGTGATGCTGGGGGCGTCCGGGGGCAGCCGGGGATCGGCATCCGCCCTGGGTTCCAGATGGATGCGCACCGAGCTCTCCGCGCCGAAGTAGATGCCGTCCTCGACGGTGCCTCGGACGGGGGAGTTCGCGACGATCTGCACCTGCTCGGGGCGCAGCATGAGCTGCACGCGTCCCTGCACCGGCGGGTTGCGCACCGGCACGAAGCCGAGGGCGCACGACGCCAGGGAGCCGTCCAGCCAGGCGTCCAGCACGATGGCCTCGCCGAGGAACTCCGCCACGCCGCGGTCGACCGGGCGGGTGTACACGACGAACGGATGCCCGGTCTGCACCAGCTCGCCGTCGCGCATCACCGCGACCTGATCGGCGAAGCTCAGCGCCTCGGACTGGTCGTGGGTGACGAGGATTGCCGTGGTGCCGGCCAGGGCGAGGATCTCCGACACCGCACGGCGGGTGGCGGCGCGCAGCCCGGTGTCCAGCGCGGAGAACGGCTCGTCCAGCAGCATCAGCTCGGGCTCGCGGGCCAGCGCGCGAGCGATGGCCACGCGCTGCTGCTGGCCGCCGGAGAGCTGGTCGGGCCGGCGGGTCGCGAAGTCCTGGGGCAGGGAGACGAGGTCGAGGAGGTCGTGCACGCGGTCTCGGCGCGCGGTGCGGCTCAGATGGTCCAGACCGAACGCGATGTTGCGTGCGACGGTCAGATGCGGGAACAGACCGCCGTCCTGCGTGACGTACCCGATGCCGCGACGATGCACGGGCACCCACGGCGCCCCGGGGCCGGCGACCTGCGTGTCGCCCAGGCGCACCTGGCCGCTGTCGGGTCGTGTGAAGCCGGCGATCACCCGCAGCAGAGTCGTCTTGCCCGACCCCGAAGCACCGACGATCGCCGTGGTGCCGCCCTGCTGCACGGCCAGGTTCACACCGTGCAGCACCTCGCGACCGCCATAGGAGGCGGTGACGCCCTCGACCAGCAGGTGCGCCGTGGGGATGGAGCCGGTCCCCGGTGTGGGCACGGCGCCGATGGATCCGAGATTGCGCGCGGTCATCAGCTGGTCGCCTTCGTGTTCGAGATGGTCGTGGACTGCCGGAACAGCAGGTACGTCATGGGTGCCGACAGCAGGATCAGCAGCAGCGCGTAGGGTGCGGCGCCGGCGAAGTCGATCTCGCTGGACAGGCTCCAGAACCTGGTGGCCAGCGTCTGCACGCCGATGGGGGACAGCAGCAGAGTGGCGGTCAGCTCGCCGGCGATGGCCAGGAACACCAGCGCCAGCGCGGCAGCCGTCGAGGGGGCGACCAGACGCAGCGTCACGCTGAGGAACGCGCGTGCCGGCGTGCGCCCCAGCGCCTGCGCGGCCTCCTCCAGCTGCGGCGGCGCCTGCGCGATGCCGGCCTGCAGCGGTACCAGCGCGCGCGGCAGATACAGCAGCGCGTAGGCGATCATCAGCAGCAGTGCGGTCTGGTACACCGCCGGCACGAATGCCAGCGACACGGTCACCAGGGCGAGGGCCAGCACGATGCCGGGCATGGAGCTGGTGAAGTAGTTGGTGCGCTCCAGCATCCTGCTCATCCGCCCGGGATACCGCACTGCCAGCCACGACAGCGGAAACGCCGCGATGACCGTCAGGATGCCGCCGCCGAGAGCGAGACCCAGGGTCTGCATCAGCGAGGAGACCAGCTCGGGCGCCTGCCAGACTCCGGCGCCGCCGTGGACCAGCCACCCGCCGATGACCACGGCCGGCACACCCAGCGAGAGGCCCGCGACGATCACCATCCCCAGCTGAGCCGGAGCATGCCACGGACCCAGCCGCGCGAGCGTGGGCGGCGCCACCGTGCCGGAGCCGATCCTCGCGTACCGTGCTCGCCCGCGGGCCCGGCTCTCCAGCACCAGCAGCGCCAGGCACAGCAGGGTGAGCACGCCGGCGAGCATGCTGCCCGCCGAGCCGTTGAACGTGGAGCGGTACTGATCCATGATCGCCGTGGTGAAGGTGTCGAAGCGGATCAGCGCGAAGGCGCCGTACTCGCTCAGCAGGTGCAGGCCCACCAGCAGCGCCCCGCCGAGCAGCGCCAGGCGCAGCTGCGGGATCACCGTGCCGAAGAACACCCGCACCGGGCCGCGGCCCAGGCTCGCAGCGGTCTGCTCGAGAGCGGGGTCCAGTCCTGCGAGGGCCGCCCGCACGGGGAAGTACACCAGCGGGAAGTACGACAGCGTCGACAGCAGCACGCCCGAGGCCAGACCCGCCATGGACGGGATGACGCTCACCCAGGCGTAGGAGTTCACGAACGCGGGGATGGCCAGCGGCATCGCCAGCACCGCACCCCAGACTCCGCGGCCGGCGAGATCCGTCCGCTCGACCAGCCACGCGCCGCCCACGCCCAGCACGATCGAAAGCGGCACCGCCAGCGCGACCAGCAGCACGGTGTTGGTCAGAAGCTCGCCGACCCTCGGGCGGAAGATGAGCGCGACCGACTCGTCCCAGCCGATCTGCACGGCCGTCGTGATCACGAAGATCAGCGGAAGCAGCGACAGCGCGGCGACGACGACGCCGGCGAGCATGACGCCGAGGGGTGGGCGGCGCACTCCGGCGCCGTCCGCCCTCTCCGCGGCGGTGGTGGTGATGAGCGTGCGCCTTAGATCAGACCGGCCTGGGTCATCAGGTCGGTCACCTGCTTGGAGTTCAGCGTCGCCGGGTCGATCGTGGGAGCATCCAGATCGGCCAGCGGCACGAGCTTGGAGTTGGCGGGCACATCGGAGCCGACCGGGTACTCGAAGGACGTGCCGTTCTCCAGCACCTCCTGGCCCTTCTTGCCGGTGATGAACGCGAGGAACTCCTGTGCGGCGGCCTTGTGCTGGCTGGACTTGAGCACGCCACCGCCGGAGATGGAGACGAAGGCGCCCGGGTCCTGGTTCTTGAAGTAGTGCAGCTTGACGTTGTTCGAGTTCTCGCCGGTGGCAGCCTGGTCGCCGAACCAGTAGTAGTGGTAGATGATCGCCCCGTCGACCTCACCGGCGTTGACGGCCTTCATGGCGGTGGAGTTGCCCTTGTAGGCGACGGAGTTGGTCTTCATGGCCTTCAGCCAGCTCTCGGCGGCGTCGGCGCCCTTCAACTGGACCAATGCGGACACGATGGCCTGGAAGTCGGCGCCGGAGGGGGATGCCGCCCAGCGGCCCTTCCATGCCGGGTCGGACAGATCCATCAGTGACTTCGGCAGCTGCGCCTCGGTGAGCTTGGTGGTGTTGTAGGCGAACACCGTGGAGCGGGCGGCGATGCCGACCCACTTCTCGGAAGAGGGGCGGTACTGCTCGGGCACGTTCTTCAGCGCCGCATCGCCCGGAGAGGTGAACAGCCCGGCCTTCTCGACGGCTGTCATCGAGGGGGAGTTCTCGGTGAGGAACACGTCGGCGGGGGAGTGCGATCCCTCGGCGATGATCTGGTTCGACATCTCGGTGTCGTCGCCGTTGCGCACGTTCACGGTGATGCCGGTCTCCGCGGTGAACGCGTCGATCCATTCCTTGGTCAGCGTCTCGTGCTGTGCGTTGTACACGGTGATGGTCTCGTCTGCCGCGGGAGTCGAGGATCCCGGAGCGGCGGGCGAGGCACTGCACGCCGCGAGGGTCAGGGCGGCGACGGCTGCCGCGGCGGTGGCGGAGAGCATGCGAAGACGACGGTTCACGTTGTTCCTTCGGTGAGGGGAGCGGCGCGACTGCGCCGTATCAAGTGTAGGTAAGGCAAGCCTAAACCTGAAGTCGTCGCTTTCGGCATCGCGCAGACGAGAGCGCGCCTCCCGGGTGCCCGGGAGGCGCGCTCGTCGTCCTGGCGATCGCCGGGGAGTGTCAGTTCGCCGCGGGCGCGGCATCCTTGATGTCGATCGGCGGGGTGACGCCTTCGCCCCAGACCGGAGCCGGGAGTGTCGCCGTCTGACCGTCCTGCGTCTGCCGGAGCGCGTCGGTGATCTCCGCGACGTTCTCCGGCACCGGCAGGCCGCACTTCTCGAGCTCGCTCTTGAGCTTGAGCGTCAGTCGGGTCTTGCCGGCCTCCACGGCCTTCGCCGTGGTTCCGGTCTCGATGGCACTGCCGGTCTGGATGTCGGAGACCTGGTCGCACACGTGGTAGACCGAGCCGCCGGCGACCCAGGAGACCTCGTCGTGGCCGAGCAGCTGGATGACGGCCGACTGGTCGGCGGTGTACTGCTCGACGGATGCGGGCTTCAGGTCGATGCCCATGTAGGTGGCCAGCAGCGCCAGCACGATGCCGACGATACCGGCGGTGGTCTTCTGCCCCTTGCTCATGTCCTTGTTGAGGAAGACCATCACGATCAGCGGCACGAAGGCGATGATCGCGATGATGGCGCCGAGCTGGTTCTGCACGAAGAACCGCACGGTGTCGGACCTGCGGGCGGGGTCGAGGCGGTTGGCCTTCTTCCACAGGATCGAGCCCGTGATCGACAGTGCGGCGATGACGACCAGCAGCACCAGCAGAGAGATGAACGCCCACTGCGGGAAGGTCGTGGTGCCCTGCGGCTCCAAGAGGCCGGTGTCGGTGTTGCGGACGAGCTCGCCGGTCTTGCCCGTGACGACGCGCTGGCGCAGCAGCCAGAAGATCCCGACGGCCTCACCGGCGATCGCCAGCACCCACAGCGCGACGGCGATCCAGCGGAACGTGGTTGCCTTCTGCTTGGCCTCCGCGGTCGGCACCCAGCCGGCCGGCGCCTCGGCAGATGCCCCAGCATCCGGCTGCACGGCCTTCTTCTTGCTCTCTGCCACGATGTCCTCCCGATGTGGTGTCGACCCCGAGCCTAGTGGGAGGGGTCGGCGCGCGTCGGTACGCTGGAGACATGAATTCCGATGGCGACGACGACGCCCTGAGCTGGGACGGTGACGACGCGCTCGAGGCACGGCGTCCCGAGGCGCGCCGCCGCGAGCCCGCGCCGGCGCTGAAGCCCGCAGTCCCCGCATCCGCCGACTCTGCCGCCGACGTCGTGGCGGATGCCGAGGCGGATGCCGGTGATGAGCCGGGCGGTGTGGGAACGGTGACGCTCCTGCTGCTGGGTATCCTCGGCGGCATCTACCTGCTGTTCACGATCGGCTGGCTCATCGGCGGCGTGCGGATGCAGGCGCCTGTGATGTTCACTCTTCCCGCGGTCCTGTACCAGGGCGCGCTGTGGCTGGCGGTGCTGGCGCCTGCGCTGTGGTTCGCCGCCGTGCTGGTCGCCACGCGAGGCTCGAAGGACTGGGTGCGCATCGTCTGGCTCATCGCCGGCGCTGCGCTGCTGGTGCCTTGGCCGTTCGTCGCAGGAGGTGCGGCATGAGCGCCGACATCGTCGAACCGAAGCCCCTCGCGCGTGCGCTGCGCGGGTTCCTGACGGGGCTGGCCGGTGTGCTGTACGCCTTCCTGATCTGGACGGCCGTGTTCTACGCAATTCAGCTGTCCTCGGGTGGCATGACCCCCTACGGCTGGGTGGTTCTGCTGCTTCCGGCCGTGGTGACCGCCCTCGTGTTCGCGGTGGCGCTCGTGATCGCGCGGCGCCGTGCCATCGGAGCCTTCGTGCTGGTGCTGCTGGCGGGGTTGGGACTGAGCGCGGTGTTCCTGCTGAACACCTTCAGCTTCGTCATCCGCAATCTCGCGGCGCTCACCGGCGCCTGACCGACGTCACACGGTCGGGAAGGCCTGCAGCGCTCCGGTAAAGTGTGTCGCGATCGCGCCCCGACGGCGTGCGGCGCATCGACTGCCCATCCACCGTGCGCTGCCCCGAAGGATATCTGTGTCGAACCAGTCCGCAACAAAGCCCGTCGTCCTCCTCGCCGAGGTCCTCTCACCCGCGACGATCGAGGCTCTCGGCCCCGATTTCGACGTGCGCAACGTGGACGGCACCGACCGTCCCGCGCTCTTCGCGGCCCTGGCCGAGGCGGATGCCGTGCTGGTGCGCTCCGCGACGAAGGTCGACGCCGAGGCGCTCTCGCACGCGCCGAAGCTGAAGGTCATCGCCCGTGCCGGCGTCGGGCTGGACAACGTCGACATCAAGGCGGCCACGGCCGCCGGCGTCATGGTCGTCAACGCGCCGACCTCCAACATCGTCTCCGCTGCCGAGCTCACCATCGGCCACATCATCAGCCTCGCCCGCCGGATCCCGGCCGCCAACGCCTCGCTGTCCTCGGGCGCGTGGAAGCGCAGCTCGTTCACGGGCGCGGAGCTGTTCGAGAAGACCATCGGCATCATCGGCCTCGGCCGCATCGGCGCCCTGGTGGCCACCCGCCTGAACGCCTTCGACATGCGCGTGATCGCCTACGACCCCTACGTCACAAGCGCCCGCGCTCAGCAGCTGGGCGTGCAGCTGGTATCGCTTGACGAGCTGGTCGCACAGGCCGACTTCGTCACCATCCACATGCCCAAGACGCCCGAGACCACGGGCATGATCGGCGCCGCACAGTTCCAGGCCATGAAGTCCACGGCATACGTCGTCAACGTCGCCCGTGGCGGCCTGATCGATGAGGCTGCGCTGCACGACGCGCTGGTCGCGGGCGAGATCGCCGGCGCCGGCATCGACGTGTTCACGTCCGAGCCCCCGGCAGAGGGTTCCACGGCGCACGCGCTGCTGGGCCTGCCGAACATCGTCGTCACCCCGCACCTGGGCGCCAGCACCGCGGAGGCGCAGGAGAAGGCCGGGGTCTCCGTCGCGCGCTCGGTGCGGCTCGCGCTGGGCGGCGACCTGGTGCCGGATGCCGTGAATGTCGCCGGTGGTGTCATCGACCCGTACGTGCGCCCGGGCATCGCGCTGGTCGAGAAGCTCGGCCAGATCTTCTCCGCCCTCGCGCAGTCGCCGCTGACCAGCCTCGACGTCGAGGTGCACGGCGAGCTGAACGGTTACGACGTGAGCGTGCTCAAGCTCGCCGCCCTCAAGGGCGTGTTCACCAACATCGTCAGCGACAATGTCTCGTACGTGAACGCGCCGCTGCTGGCCGAGCAGCGCGGTGTGGCCGTGCGCCTGCTGAAGGACGAGGTCAGCGAGGAGTACCGCAACGTCATCACGCTGCGCGGCGCCCTCTCCGACGGCACGCAGGTGTCGGTCTCGGGCACGCTGACCGGCCCGAAGCAGGTGGAGAAGCTGGTCGGCATCAACGGTCACGCCATCGAGCTGCCCATCGAGACCAACCACGTCGTGATGACCTACACCGACCGCCCCGGAATCGTGGCGGTGTTCGGCCAGAAGTTCGGCGATGCGGGGATCAACATCGCCGGCATGCAGGTGGCTCGCGAGGCGGCCGGTGCGCAGGCGCTCAGCGTGCTGACGCTGGACTCCCCGGTCGACGACGAGCTGCTGGCCGATGTCGCGGCGGCCATCGACGCCGACCTGTTCCGTCAGGTGGAGATCACCGAGGCCTGAGATCGGCGCCTCTTCACGCGGGCTCTGGATCCTCCAGAGCCCGCGTCGTCGTGCTGCCGAGCCGGACGCGGCAAGACTGACATGCGGACGGGTGGTTCCGCGCGCGCCGGTACGCTGGTGTGGAGTGTCCGCGACGACCCGCGCTGCGGACGAGCAGTGCCTGCAAGGAGACTCATGTCGCGCGTCGTGAAACTGGCTGTCATCCCCGGCGACGGGATCGGCCGTGAGGTCATCGCCGAGGCCGAGCGCGTGCTGGACGCCGTCACCGCGTCCAGCGACCTGACCTTCGAGAAGACCCGGTTCTCGCTGGGCGCGGCCCGGTACCTGGAGACCGGCGACACGCTGACGGATGCCGATCTCGACGCGATCAAGGCGAACGACGCCATCCTGCTGGGCGCCGTCGGGGGAGTGCCCGGCGACCCGCGGCTGAAGGACGCCAACATCGAGCGCGGGCTGCTGCTGAAGCTGCGCTTCTCGCTGGATCACTACGTGAACCTGCGTCCGTCCAAGCTGTTCGCGGGTGCACCTGGCCCGCTGGCGGACCCCGGCGAGGTCGACTTCGTGGTCGTGCGCGAGGGCACCGAGGGACCGTACGTGGGCAATGGCGGCAGCATCCGCGTCGGCACTCCGCACGAGGTCGCCAACGAGACCAGCGTCAACACCGCCTACGGCGTGGAGAGGGTCGTGCGCTACGCCTTCGACCTGGCCGAGCGCCGACGCAAGAAGCTCACGCTCGTGCACAAGACCAATGTGCTGGTGAACGCGGGCTCGCTGTGGAAGCGCGTCGTCGACCTGGTCGCCGCCGAGCATCCGGACGTGACCGTCGACTACCTGCACGTCGACGCCGCCACGATCTTCTTCGTGACGAACCCTGCGCGCTTCGACGTGATCGTCACCGACAACCTCTTCGGCGACATCCTCACCGACCTGGCCGGCGCCGTCACCGGCGGCATCGGCCTCGCAGCCTCCGGGAACATCAACCCGTCGGGCGAGTTCCCCTCGATGTTCGAGCCCGTGCACGGCTCGGCTCCGGACATCGCGGGGCAGCAGAAGGCCGACCCCACGGCCGCGATCCTCTCGGTCGCCATGCTGCTGGATCACCTGGGCCTGCGAGACGAGGCAGTCCGCGTCCAGCGGGCAGTCGAGCAGGACATCGCGGCCCGTTCCGGGGTCCGCACCACCAGCCAGACGGGCGACGCTGTGATCGCCCTTCTGCAGGCGTAATCTGACAACTGAGCGCGCAAAGCCGCCGCCTTCGATCAAGGACGGACATGACCGACACCACCACCGCACCCCTGACTTTCGCCGTGACGAAGAACCTCGCGGCCAAGAGCCCCGCCGCACGCGAGGAGATCCTGCAGAACCCCGGCTTCGGTGTGCATTTCACCGACCACATGGTCGACATCTGCTGGTCCGAGCAGGGCGGCTGGCATCGCCCGCGCGTGCAGCCCTACGGTCCGATCACCCTCGACCCGGCGGCCGCCGTGCTGCACTACGGGCAGGAGATCTTCGAGGGCATCAAGGCCTACCGGCACGCCGACGGTTCGGTGCACACCTTCCGCCCCGACCGCAACGCCGCCCGCCTGCAGCGCAGTGCGCGTCGACTGGCTCTGCCGGAGCTGCCGACCGAGTACTTCATCCAGGCGTTGCGCGAGCTGATCGCCGTCGATGGCGCCTGGGTTCCCTCCGAGGACGACGAGAGCCTGTACCTGCGTCCGTTCATGTTCGCCAAGGAGGCGTTCCTCGGCGTCCGTCCGGCCAAGAAGGTCGCGTTCTACCTGATCGCCTCGCCGGCCGGCGCGTACTTCTCCGGCGGTGTGAAGCCCGTGCGCATCTGGCTCAGCGAGAACTACGCCCGTGCGGGCAAGGGCGGCACGGGTGCTGCCAAGACCGGCGGCAACTACGCGTCCAGCCTGCTGCCGCAGGCCGAGGCGTACGAGCAGGGCTGCGACCAGGTGGTCTTCCTCGACCAGCACCGCAATGTCGAGGAGCTCGGCGGCATGAACGTCGTGTTCGTGTTCAAGGATGGCCGCATCGTCACCCCGGAGTCCGACTCGATCCTCGAGGGCATCACGCGCGATTCGATCCTGCAGCTGGCCGAGGACCGCGGCCTGACCGTGGAGCGCCGGCCGATCTCGCTGGACGAGTGGCGAGCGGGCGTGGCCTCCGGTGACATCGTCGAGGTGTTCGCCTGCGGCACCGCGGCCGTGCTCACCCCGATCGGCGCGCTGGTCGGCGAGGGCTTCGAGGACGCTCAGCCGCTCGGCGAGCTGGCGCTGTCGCTGCGCGAGGAGCTCACCGACATCCAGTACGGCCGCCGCGAGGACACGCACGGCTGGCTCCTGCGCCTGGACGCCTGACCCCCGCAGCCCTTTTTCGCAGCCGAGACCCCTCAGCAGCGTCGAGACCCCGGTTTCGCGTCCACACCCCGTGCTGTGGACGCGCAGAAGCCGGGGTGTCGGCGATTGTCCGGGGTGTCGGCGCAGGGCGATTCCTCCTGCACAGATGGACGATCGCGCATGGGCCTGTGGATAGCGCGAGCGACGGGGTGCGGGATCGCATCATGGGGTGATGCGCAGGCACATCACACGTGAAGATGCCCACTCGATGGTGCGCTCCCGCGCGCAGCTTCTGGACGCCGGCATCTCGGAGCGGGAGCTGCGTGGCGATGTGCGGAACGGGAGTCTGGTTCGGCTGCACAGGGGGTCGTACGTGGCTGCCGGGACATGGAGCGGGCTCTGGTGGGAGGGCCAGCATCTGCTGAAGGTGGTGGCTGTGCGCCGTGCGAGTCCCGGCAGTGGACCGCTGTTCACACACGAATCCGCCGCAGTACTGTGGGGACTTCCGCTGTACCTGATGGGTGAGAAGCCGGTGCAGGTTCGTCTGGATGGGGAACGGCACAGTCGGCTCGAGGCAGGAGTGGTTCGGCGTGATATGCGCGTTGCGGATGCTGACATCGTCGAGCTGGACGGATTCCGCGTCACATCGCTGCGACGCACGGTGTTCGACATCGCACGCACTGCGACACTGGAGATGGCCGTCGGCTGTGCGGATGCCGCGCTGCGCAGCGTCTGCGTGAGCAGGCATGTGTACGACGCGGATGCCGCTGAGCAGTGGCGCGAGGATGCGATGACGCTCGCGAAGCCCGGGTTGCGCGGTGTGAGGCAGGCGCGAGACGTGCTGCGCTTCGCGGACGGTCGCGCGCAGCTGCCGGGGGAGAGCGTGAGCAGAGTGCAGCTGCGGCGACTGGGATTCTCCCGGTATGAGCTGCAGACGCATGTCGTCGGAGCGGACGGCGATCACTACTGGCTGGATTTCGCGTTCCCCGGTGCGCGCCGCTTCGGAGAGTTCGATGGTGAGGGGAAGTACGTCGATCCGGAGATGCGATCGACGCCGGACGCCGAGCAGGCCGTGCTGGCGGAGAAGCGCCGCGAGGACGACATCCGCGGCGTCACCGGCTGGGGTTTCGCGCGGTGGGGGAAGGATCACATCCGCACGCCGGATGCTTTCGGCGACCGTCTTGCCGCCTTCGGCATCCGCCCGCCCGGCTGATCCACCATGGGCGGCTCGTGCCTGAGACCGCTGACACCCCGGCTTCTCGCCCACACCCCGCGCTGCGGACGGCCATATCCCGGGGTGTCGACGGCGAACCGGGGTCTCGGCGAAAAGGGACGGGGCGGATAGGCTTGCCGGGTGAAGATCGCGCGTTTCAGTCACAAGGACGGCATCCGGTTCGGCATCGTCGATGAGGGCGACCTGGTCGTGCTCGACGGCGACCCGATGTTCGCGGGCTTCGAGACGACCGGGGAGCGCGTCCCCCTGGCGGGTGCCGCGCTTCTCGCGCCGGTCATCCCGCGCTCGAAGGTCGTGTGCGTGGGCCGCAACTACGCCGAGCACGCCGCCGAGTTCGGCAACGTCGCGCCCGAGGAGCCGCTGCTGTTCCTCAAGCCCAACACCGCGGTGATCGGCCCCGGCGATGCCATCGTGCGCCCGGCCGTGTCGGAGCGCACCGAGTTCGAGGGCGAGCTGGTGGTCGTGATCGGCCGCATCGCCAAGAACGTCGCCGCCGAGGACGCGTTGGACTACGTCTTCGGGTACACGGTCGGCAACGACTTCACCGCGCGGGACATCCAGCGCAAGGACGGTCAGTGGACCCGAGGAAAGGGCTTCGACACCTTCTGCCCGCTGGGGCCGGTCATCGAGACCGAGTGGGATGCCGCGGATGCCCGCATCCAGACCCGCGTGAACGGCGAGGTGCGCCAGCAGGCGCCCATCTCCGACATGATCCACTCCGTCGCCGACATCATCGCGTACGCCTCCGCGGCGTTCACACTGCTGCCGGGCGATGTGATCATGACCGGCACCCCCGCAGGAGTCGGTCCGGTTGTGGCCGGCGACGTCATCGAGGTCGAGGTCACCGGCATCGGCAACCTCCGCAATCCCGTGCGCGACGCCGCACCCGTCGTGTGACCGCGCTCACCTTCGACGAGCTCGTCGCCCTCCAACGGCGCACGGTCCGCATCCTGTCGGTCGGGCAGGTGCTGGGCGGTATCGCCTTCGGAGCCACGGTGTCGCTGGGCGCTCTGCTGGCTGCGGATCTCTCCGGCAGCGACGCGCTGTCAGGGCTGGCCACCGCATCCGTCACGCTGGGAGCCGCAGCCTTCGCGATCCCGCTGGCGCGCTTCGCCGCGCGTCGCGGCAGGCGGTTGTCGCTGACTGCCGGGAACCTGCTGGCGCTGATCGGCATCGCCATCGTGGTCATCTCCGCCGCCCTCCGGGTGTTTCCGCTGCTGCTTCTCGGCGTGATCCTGATCGGCATGGGCAATGCGGGCAATCTGCAGTCCCGGTTCGCGGCCACCGACCTGGCATCGTCCGAGCACCGCGCGCGCGACCTCTCGGTGGTGGTGTGGTCCACGACCGTCGGCGGCGTGTCCGGCCCGCTGCTGATCACCCCCGGCGAGATCGTCGGGCACGCGATCGGGATGCCGCCGTTCACCGGCTCGTTCCTGTTCTCCCTGGTCGCCCAGGTCGCCGCTCTGGTCCTGTACCTGGTGGCGCTGCGACCGGATCCTCTGCTGACGGCGCTGCACCTGGCGAGGAACGCCGCGGCGGCGTCTCCGCTGGGCACGGGCGTCGACCGTCCGGTGGTCGCCCGATACGCGATCTTCGCCGTCGCCGGTTCCCACGCGGTGATGGCCTCGGTCATGGCGATGACGCCCATCCATCTCAAGCACATGGCGATGGACATGCACGGATCAATGACCAGCGACACCGATGTCACCACGCTGGTCGGCATCACCATCGCGCTGCACGTGGCGGGCATGTACGGGCTGTCGCCGGTGTTCGGCATCCTCTCCGACCGCTGGGGACGTCTGCGGATCGTGCTGCTGGGCCAGGGCATCCTGCTGGCATCCCTGCTGACGGCGGTGTTCGCCAGCAGCAGCCCGATCGGCGTGATGATCGCACTGATCCTGCTGGGACTGGGCTGGAGCGCCGCGACCGTCGCCGGTGCAGCCCTGCTCACGGAGTCGTCGACCGAGATCATGCGCCCTCGGCGGCAGGGCATCAGCGACTCGCTGATGAGCCTCACAGCGGCCGCCGGAGCGACTGCGGCCGGCTGGGTGCTCACGCAGTTCGGCTACCCTGGGCTCGCGATCGTCGCACTCGTGTTCGTCGTCGCCATCGTGGTGCTCTCGCCGCTCGGGCGGATCCGCGATCACGCACTCGCGCCCGTCTCCTGAGCAGTCTCAGGGCCGGCATCCGTCCCCGGTAGAATCGAGGGGATATGGCTACTGTGCACCCTCTCACCACCACCGCCACCGGATCCGACATCCGCGTGCGCTTCTGCCCTTCACCGACCGGCCTGCCGCATGTCGGCATGGTGCGCACGGCGCTGTTCAACTGGGCCTACGCGCGGCACAACGGCGGCAAGCTCATCTTCCGCATCGAGGACACGGATGCCGCTCGCGACAGCGAGGAGAGCTTCCGGCAGCTGGTGGACGCGCTCACCTGGATGAAGATCGACTGGGACGAGGGCGTCGAGGTCGGCGGGCCCGACGGCCCCTACCGCCAGTCGCAGCGCAGCGACATCTACCAGCGCGTAATCGCGCAGCTGGTCGAGGCCGGCGCGGTGTACGAGAGCTTCTCCACGGCCGAGGAGATCGACGCCCGCAACGAGGCGAACGGCCGTGCCAAGCAGCTCGGCTACGACAACCACGACCGCGACCTCACCAACGAGCAGAAGGCCGCCTTCCGCGCCGAGGGGCGACAGCCCGCACTGCGGCTGCGCGTGCCCGACGAGGACCTGACCTTCGTCGACCTCATCCGCGGCGAGATCACCTTCCCGGCCGGCTCGTTCCCCGACTACGTGCTGGTGCGGCCCAACGGGCAGCCGCTGTACACGTTCGTGAACCCCGTCGACGACGCGCTGATGGGCATCACCCACGTGCTGCGCGGCGAGGACATCATGCCCTCCACCGCCCGCCAGCTGGTGCTGTACGACGCGCTGACGAAGATCGGCGTGGCGAAGTTCGTGCCGCGCTTCGCGCACATGCCGCTGGTGCTGGGCGCCACCGGCAACAAGAAACTTTCCAAGCGCGACCCGCAGGCCGACCTGTTCCTTCACCGCACGCACGGCTTCATCCACGAGGGCCTGCTGAACTACCTGGCGCTGCTGGGCTGGTCGATCGGTCCCGATCGCGACGTGTTCTCGCTCGAAGAGTTCATCGAGGCGTTCGACATCGCCGACGTCAACCCGAATCCGGCGCGCTTCGATGAGAAGAAGGCCATCTCGATCAACGGCGACCACATCCGTCAGCTGGACGGCAAGGACTTCGCCGAGCGGATGCTGCCGTACCTGGCGAATGCCGGCGTGTTCGGCGCCGCCGAGCCCACGCACGAGCAGATCGTGCTGGCGTTCCGCGCAGCGCCCCTGGTGCAGGAGCGCATGCAGCTGCTGGGCGAGGCGCCCGACCTGCTGGGATTCCTGTTCACCGACGAGATCGAGTACCAGGCCGACGCCATGAAGGGCCTCCCCGCGAATGCGGTCGAGGTGCTGAACGCGTGCGTCGCAGCGCTCGAGCCGGTGGAGGAGTTCACTCCGGAGAACATCAAGGAGGCTCTCTCGGAATCCCTCGTCGAGAACCTGGGTCTGAAGCCGCGCGTGGCCTTCGGCCCGCCGCGCGTCGCCCTCAGCGGTCGTCGCGTCTCGCCGCCGCTGTTCGAGTCGATGGAGCTGCTCGGCAAGGACGAGACGCTGCGCCGACTGCGGGCGCTGGCCGACACCCTGGGCTGACTCCGGTGACGGATGCCGCGATGCCGGCAGCCGAGACGGATGTCATCCTCGGCGATCTCGGCGTGCTGCTGCTGGAGTGCGGCATCTCGGTGACCGACGTGCGCGGTTCGCTGGAGCAGGTGGGCAGGCGTGCCGCGCCGGAGGCGGCTCATGAGTTCGCGATCCTGCCGGAGATGGTGATGGTCAGCCGCCCCGGTGCGTCGTCGGCGACGACGACGGTGATCGGCAAGGGCGAGGTCCGCACGTTCCGGCAGTCCGCCAAGGCCAGCAGGCTCGTGCACGGGCTGGAGTCCGGTGCGGTGCCGTTGGCGGCCGCGCCCGCCCGGATGGCGTCGATCCGCGCCACTCCGCGGCACCATCCCGGCCTGCAGAGCGTGATCGGATGCGGGCTGCTGTCGCTGTCCCTGGCGTGGCTGTACCGCTGCCCATGGTGGGCCGTCGCGCTGGCGCTGGTCGTGGGGCTGCTGGTGGGCGGGCTCACGATGCTGATGCTGCGCGTTCGCGCGGCGGCTGCTGTGGCGCCCTTCGTGTCGGCGTTCGTGTCGACCCTGCTGGTGGGAGCAGTGGCGGGCTGGCTGGATCTCGGGCCGGTGCCGCTGTTCGCGGTGTGCGCGCCGGTGGCGATCCTGGTGCCCGGCGCGCTGATCACCAACGCGCTGCTGGAGCTGACCTCCACCGACATCGTCACCGGGGCCTCCCGGCTGATGTACGGGCTGATCATGCTGGCGTTCATGGCGGCGGGCGTCTACTCGGGCGCCTACCTGACCGGGTTGCGTGTGGATTCGGAATCCGCTGCTCTGGTGGGAGAGGCCGTGCAGCTGACCACCCGGAGCAGCGGCTGGGAGGCCCTGCCGCCACTGTGGTCCGCGTGGGGCGCCGTGATCGTCCTGGCCGTCGGGATCGGCCTGGCCTTCGGGTCGGGCTTTCGTCTGACGCTGGTGTGCGTGGTGGTCATGGCGGGCACCTACGCGGTGCTGGCACTGTTCAGCCCGTGGGTCGGCAGCATCGTGGCCATGGGCGTGACGGGAGCGGTGCTCTTCGTCGCCGCCCGCGTGCTGGAGAGGCTGACCATCGCCATCCCCGCCACCGTCTCGTTCCAGCCGGCGTTCCTGCTGCTGGTGCCCGGCACCATCGGCCTGGTGTCGCTGGCCAGCTTCGACGCGCAGGCGCTGGTCTCGGCGCCGATGATGTTCCTGAGCCTGTGCATCGGCACGAAGGTGGGCGCACTGCTGGCAGATCTCGCTCGCATCACCCGCTCGACGGTGTTCCAGCGCTGGACGCGTCCGGCGAGGATGGGGGAGCTGTGAGCACGCCACGCCCGGGCAGTGCGCCTCGATTCGCGCTGAACGTCTCGCTCCGGTAAGCTTGACTCTCGGTGCGAGGCTCTGGTTTCGCCCTTGGGGTATGGTGTAATTGGCAACACAGCGGTTTCTGGTACCGCCATTCTTGGTTCGAGTCCAGGTACCCCAGCCATAGTGTTCTTGTTCAAACCAAGAGCAAAGTGAACCGGCATTTTCTCTGAAAATTCCAAGCTCCCCGCAGTTTTGCGGGGAGCTTTTGCTTTGCCAGAGGCGGCTGTGAGGCGCCCTGCCCGCGCTGCAGCGGCGACGTCGCGGAAGGACTGGTTCACCGCCGTCCGTTCGGCTTCCAAGCGCACAGTCTCGCCGTCCTCGTACACGCGGAGGCGCGTGAAGAAGGCCTCGAGGAGGTCGCGCCGCACGCTGTCTGGGGCGTTCTTGTACAGCTCGCCAGGATTGCGTAGAAGCTGGAGGTACGAGAGTGCAGTTTCGGCGCTGTATCGCAGCCGGTCGATAGTTCGTCCGAGCTTCTCTTGGACCAGCCCCTTCTGGAGGATCGTGTCTTCCAGCTTCTCGCGGAGCCGCGGGATTGCGTAGGCGCCGCCGGCGGCCAGGTCGATGAGACGCTCTTCCTGCGCCTCGAGCTGCTTGAGCTGTCGCGCGAGCCCTGCTTTGGTCTCCTTGTCGGCGGCGAGGAGCATGTCGACCGTTTCGGCGATTAGGTCGGTCAGGTCGTCGACCGTCTGGGGATCGAACTGTTCGGCCTGCATCAGCTTGACGATCTCATCCTCGAGCAACTCTGCTCGGAAGCCGATTGTGCCGCAGAATACGCGCGTGCGTGCCGAGCAGATGTAGTACTCGTAGGTGCCGCCATTGCCCTTTGACTGGCTATAGACGAGACGGCTGCGCCGTCCTTCGTCGATGCATTGTCCGCATGCCAGCAGTCCCTTGAGGTAGTGCCGATGCACCATGTCCCGATCGCCGTCCCTGTTTCGTGCATCGAGGATCGCCTGCACCTTCAAGAACGTCTCTTTGGATACGAGCGCCTCGTGTCGTCCTACGAACAACTTGCCCTTGTAGCGCATGACCCCGGTGTAATACGGGTTCCGGAGCATCGCGGCCAGGCTGCTCTTATTGATCGGACGCTCTGGTCGGCTCGGAGAGGGCCGCATGGTGAGCCCGCGCTCTTTCATCTGGGTTGTGAGCTGTGCGATTGAGTACTCACCGGTTGCGTAGGTCTCGAATGCCTCGGTGACGAGTGGTGCGCGTTCCGGATCGATCTCAATGGTGTTGACGAAGCGCCCGCTGAAGTTCTTGCGGACGTTGAGGTAGCCAAGCTTGGCGACGCCGATCGAGCCGCCCTGCTCCACCTTGTGGGCCATCTTCACCTTGACGTCCTCGCCATTCATGCGGACTTGGACTTCGTTCATAACGTCGGTGATGGCTTCCATGGCGTCCGCCATGTAGCCCTCACCGAATTCCTCCTTGGCCGAGATCAGCCGGACGCCTTTAGCGAGCAGCTCGCGCTTGACGACTGCCGCGTCAGTGAAGTTTCGGAAGACACGAGACCGCATATAGATGACGACGTACTTCACCTGCGGGTGCTCGTCGATGTAGCGCAGCATCTTCTTGAACTCGGCGCGCTTGGCGATGGTCGTTGCGGACTGCCCCGGCTCGATGAACTCGCGGGCGACGGTGATGCCCATCTCCCGTACTTTGCGTAACGTTTCGACGCGCTGCGTGGCGATGCTGTTGCCGTCCTCATCTACATCGGCTGCCGTGTGGAGCTGGCGAGGGGTCGACACGCGTAAGTAGACGACGGCCTCGGCGAGCTCTTGCTCGACTGGTGCGGCCCCCGGCGTGTTCTTGAACAGGTACTCGAGACCATCGAGTGAGTTGGTCGGGGCGGGTACTGTGGCTGGCTCCATGGGGTTTCCTCCGTTTAGGTCCTCCGGATTAACCCTCTCTTCGCCGCGGAAGTCCAGTCCTTTCGGCCAGTTGACGGCGACTTCGGCGGGGTGCACCTCTGACGGGGTGCCGATGTACTTTTTACCTCGATCTTGCGGATGGTTCACGAACTACTCCCAGATGTTCGAGCCGGGGTCATCACTCGCAGGGCGACGATGACTACTGGCTCCGGACGGCGCGGAATCGGGATGACGTGCGTCGTACTCTGCCTGTGCGAGGTGCAGTAGCGCCCTTGCCAGCTTCCGGTGGTCAATGAACTCGCGCCGCTCTGGCACGATGCGGATGCTGCGCCGTTTGGGCGGTGCGCCTGTGCCTCGTCGCCTTCGCCTACTTGTTGAAGACATAGACCCGCCCCTTCCACTGCACCAGGTCGTACGCCTCGCGGACGTGTTCTTCGATGAGGCCGTAGTCGATGGTGACGGATCCGTCAGGGAGCGAGCGTCCCTGCACGGCTTCGTCGATGGCTTCTTCGAGCCCGTCGAGTTCGGCGAGCTCGCGGCCGGCATCCTCGGCGAAGGAGTACTCACCGACGTAGTTCTCGTGGAAGGCCTCCATGAGCATCGGGGCGCTGGCGTCGACGTCGGGCAGGCTGAGGAAGGCTTGCAGTGCGTCGTCCTCAGGGATAGAGAGGTCAGCGAGATCTTCAGCGAGCGCGTTGATGGCGTCAGAGTCGAGGGATGCGGGCAGATGAACGTAGAACGGTTGCCCCTCGAATTGAATCTCGGTCTCGACGAGGATGCGTTCGAGCTGTGGGGATGCGTATTCGTTCATGAACCAGCGTGTGTTGGTGCGTCCTTCACGGTCGACGAGGTAGGTGCCGAGCCAATTGATCCACTCCTTGATTGCCGGATGGACGTCCGCGTCGTTGTAGAGACCCAGGTATTCGTCGCGGAGGTCGAGGCTGGTGCCTTCGCCGGTGCGGCCGAAGTCTGCGAGGTGGGAGTCGCGGCCATAGGCGCGGCCAAGGACGTGTCCGATGCAACGAGCCGTTTCGACAGAGATCTCGCTGCGGGAATCGCGGGCGAGCTGGATGCCTTCTTCGATGCGCGGGCCGAAGCGGTTGGCGGTGACTTCCAGCCGTCGAAGATCGGGCGAGGTGCGCTCTGGCGCTGGGCGCGTTTCGCTCGTCGGGTGTAGTTCGGCGTTGTGGTCGTTCATGATCGGCCTCCGACGTTGATGATGTAGTGGCCGAGGAGATCGACCCAAGGTTCACGCTCCAGAGGAACGACGACCGCATTGAGCTCGACCAACGCTTCGCCGGCGTCGAGCCGTGCAGTGGCGGCGAAGATGCCGAGTGCTGTTTCCGGGCCGTCGTGGAGCGTTGCGGCGATGAGCTGCGCGAGGAAGGTGTTTTGCGAATGCGGATCGAGCGCGATCCACGCGTCGATGACGAAGCTTGCCTTCTCGGTCTGATCGATACGTTGCATCCATTTCGGCAGCGGCTTCAGCTCAGTGTGTGTCGTCGAGAGGCGGTCGTGTGGAGCGGCCGTGATGGTTGATGAGTTCATAGGATTCCTCCTTTCGGTTAGGTGGTGTGTTCGCTGCTGTACGGCGCGAGCTGGGGGACGGCCTGGTCGAGCAGCGTGATCCAGAACAGGTCGGGATCGAGGCTCGGGTCGGCATGGATGGCCTTCTGGATCGCCGTAGCTCGCTTCGGGGCGGGCACGAGCCAGACGACTGCGGGGAACAGGCCAAGCGCGTTCTGCTCAATACCGGTCTGGAAGTACTGCTGGTAGAGGCGACACTTTCGGATGATGACCGGCAGGTGCTCGGTGGCGAGGTCGACCTCGACGAGCGAGTGGGTCTCCGTGAACTGGTCGGCGGTCGCGATGGCCAGGTCGGGCTTGAGCGTGATCGCCGCGCCGGTCGGGCCTGTGAATGGTCGCCAACAGGCAGGCTCGGCTTGGATATGCAGGACGTCGTATCCATTGAGATGGCTGTGCTCTCGGAGGGCGACCGCGACGTCGGCAGTGGCCAGTGTGTGGTCGACGAACGTCGGGCTTGGTTCGCTGTAGCGGCGGCGGGTGCTGTCGCCTCGCCGGGCTCGGAGGTAGCGTTCTCCTGCTCCGCCGAGTTGCCAGGTGGTGACGGCGGAGCCGTGTTTTGAGCCACCGATCCGTCGCTCGAGCCGAGCAATTGCGCCGAGCGTTTCGAGTCGGGTCAGGATGCGGGTCGTGCCGCGCGTCGCGGCGCTGACGGTGGCGTGTTCGCCGAACGGTTTCGCAGGCAGATGCAGGCGTTGGATTTGGCGGGTGGTCAGCAGGCGGTACTGCTCGAGGTCTTCCAGGATGCGCACGTCGCGGTCG
Source organism: uncultured Microbacterium sp. (assembly GCF_937927635.1). Lineage (GTDB taxonomy): Bacteria > Actinomycetota > Actinomycetes > Actinomycetales > Microbacteriaceae > Microbacterium. The sequence continues at coordinate 36,107 of NZ_CALBRW010000045.1, read as the reverse complement.
GTAAGGTACAGGTCGAGTGTGTCGAGGCGCAGTGCGGTCATGGTCGTACTCCTTCCGTTCGGTGTTCCGCTGCTGTGCAGCGGGAGTCCCCTCCTGAAGTGGCCGAAGGTGGCCAGAACAGGGGGAAGAAAGGAGGAGGGTGTTCGTTGTGAACGGAAGGTCGAACGGAACACCGGCCGGACGCTCCCGTCATAGGCTCGAGCCATTCAGTACGGCGGCTCATGCTTGCCTCGCCTTCTGGTGTGATCGCCGTGGCGACGGAGCTTCGAGCGGCTGACTGCCCTCGAGCGTGAGGGCATCCTTTGCTGGCGGGGCTGGCGTCTCGATCTGGGCGAGCGCGCCGAAGAGCTCGCGGCTGGCTTCACGAATCCGACGGGCGTTCTTCTGCTTTGGCGCGGGCGGGAGGGCTCGTGCGGAGCACCACTGTGTCGGCACCCCACCGGCGAGCAGGTGCGTGTAGATGTTCCGCAGTGGGAGCGTCTGGAAGTCGTCGGCCGTCAGGAGTGGGGCGAGCCGCGCCATGTCGCTGGCGTCTTTCGCGCCGAGCGGGAAGCAGATCTTGTTGCGGGCGTTGGTGTCAAACCCTTCACGCATCGCATCGGGTAGTTGCTTGCGGTACTGGTGGGCGACGTGCAGGCCGACACCGTAGGAGCGGAACACGCTCATCGCGTCGTCGACCGGTGTGGGCAGGTGCAGGTAGTTCTGTACTTCGTCGATGAAGATCATGCCGGGACGCTTCATTGGGTTCTTCTCTCTCGCCCGCTCTGTGGTGGCGAGGAACAGCTCGGCGACGATCAGCGATCCGAGGAGCTTGGCCGCTCCTGCACCGAGCAATGCGTCGTTGAGGGGGACGAGCACGGTCTTGTGTTCGCGGAAGATGTCGCGCAGGCGGAAGCGTGGTTGGGATTGGCCGAGCACCCGGAGGAGTGGCTTTCGGAGCACGATCTTGCGCAGTTTGTTCAGCGGTGATGCGATGGCGGCGGCGCGTTGGCCGGGGCTCAGGGCTTCGAAGTCCGCCCAGAATGCCGCCAGGGTGGGGTCGTCCTGCACTGCGCCGATGATCGGGCGGCGGAAGGCCGCATCGGTGAACAGACGTGGCAGGTCGATGAGCGTGTACGGCTCCGCTCGCCTCTGCCCTGCGCGGGCAAGGGACAGTAATGCTCCTTGCACGAGGTACTCGGTGCGTGGTCCCCAGCCGTCGTGGAAGACGGCACCAAGTGCGGCGAGGATCCCGTCGACGACGATGTCCGGGTCGCGGTCACCGGCATCGAGCGGATTGAACCCGACCGGTGCCTCCTGATCGGTGGCATCGAGTACAACGATTTGTCCGATGGCCTCTTTGGGGGCGGTCTTCAGGATGCGGTCGATGAGCTGGCTCTTGGGCTCGATGACGCAGCAAGCCCGCCCGGCGGTGATGTCGGAGAGGATCAGGTGCTCGAGCAGGGTCGACTTCCCTGACCCGGTTGGGCCGATGACGACCATATGCTGGAGGCGGCTCTGCGGATCGATCCCGATCGGTCGCTCTGGGCCCGGTGCAGTGCCGATGGCGAATACCGACTCGGTACGGCTGACGATCTCGGGAACGGTCAGGAGTCGCGGATGTACACCTGGGACACCCGGGTAGTCTCGTTCTCCGAGCGGCCAACACAGCAGCGGCACGAGTTCTTTCGCGCTGAGGCGGAGCTTACTGCCGGGGCCGGGCTGGCCGGCCTTCCAGCGATTGGCGGAGTCGCGGATGAGTGACAGCCGGACGCCGGGGCTCTGAAGTGGTTGCAGCGCACCGAACACTTCCCAGATCAGTGCATGGCGACGCTGCGCAACTGCATTCACGCCGATACGGAGCGCGACGTCTACGCGAGCATCGGCAGCGTGGGCGTGCAGGCGCTTCTTCGTGTCGGTCGGCGCGGGGCGGATGCCGTCGAGGAGCTTCGAGCCGAGAGGCTGGAGCGGATCCAGCGGCGTCGCGGTGAGTAGCTGTGGACGGTGAGCCCGACCGAGCACAATCTGGAGTCCGATGACTTCATCGCCACGGCGAGCGGCGAGCGCCTGGTACACGGCAGCGATGACCTGTTCGGGCTCGACGGTGCTGAGGGGCAGGCCGCCAGGACGGGCGGATACTCGGCTGACAGCGGCCACGTCCGGCCGTGTGGCGGGTCCAAACCGGAGCCCTGGCACCAGCCCGCCCAGAAGGCGCTTCAGGCGGCGGACGGCGGTTGGGGCGCAGCCGAACACGGCGCCTACTCCCTCTGGACTGGCGGTCACCTCGAACGTCAGCGGACGCGGCACGTCGCTACCGAGTAGCCGGGTGAGAAGCACCTCGCCGCTCGCCGCATCGAAGGGTCGCGGTACGTAGAGGTGGGTGAACACGAACACGTCAGGCATGATCGTTCTCCTGCGAATCTCTGGACTGTTCCCTGTTCACGCGGGGCGTGTCCTCAGATTGCGCAGCGGCTTCGAGCTGCGCTTGTTCCAGTTCTGCAGACGTGATGATGTGAGCGATGCGCTCGGGCTGAAGCTCGCGGTTGATCTCCGAGAAGACCCTGATGCGACAGCCAGAGGATCGACGCGATCGTCGGTGCTGGTTACGTGATTTGGACATGACGAACCTCCCTCCTTGAAGGGTTGATGTGCACCTCGGGAAAGGCAGATAAAGGGGGTATGCCCACTCGCTGGGGCGTGTTATGAACTCGAACGCAAGGCTTGTCAAGCGTTTTGATGCCCCGATGTTGATTTCACAACGACATAACAGGGGTGAACGTGCTTGAGCTTTCATCGCCCACCCCACCAGTAGCGGTACGCCCACACCGCGGCACACAACATGAGCGCGATGGTGGCGACCAGCAGGATCCAGCCCCAGAACTGCGCGAACAGCTCCAGCGCTACCCACAGGCAGACGATGCCGCCGAGGATGAGCAGGCACGCGCGGAAGAAGCGTTGCACGATGCTGGGCGGCTGTGACTCGGACATCATGCATCCTCCCGTCCTCCGTCGGCCGGCACTGCATGCCGGGTGAAGTCGCTGGGTACCGGGTAGCCGGGGATTGTGACGTCGGAGTCGATCTCGTTACCCCAGACCGACCAGTCCGCGTGACTGTTCGGGCGGCGCCTGGCGAACAGCTCCAGGTACGGGCCGTCGACCAGCCGCTCGATCAGCGGGATCATTTCTTCTGGCTTGTGGGAGTGGCCCTGGCGTGGGAACTGGGCGATCGAGCGCTGCGCGTGGAACTTGAACGGAGCCTTGCCACGAATGCCGTGCAGTAGTAGTTCGTGGGCACCGCGGAAGTAGTTGCCGAGCCCTTGGTAGTACTTGTCCCAGACGAAGTTGCCCATGTACCGGAAGCCCCACGCCTCCATCACATCCAGGGCCTGGGGGAGCGCGGCGTTGGTCGTCCAGAGCAACAGCGTGGAGTTGTCATCCATCAGGTCGGCGACAGGCATGGCCTTGATCCGATCGATGGTCATCAGGTCGTAGTGCTGTGCAGCGCCTCGGGCACCCTTCTGCTGGATGTCCCAGGGAGGGTCTGCGTAGCAGGTCTTGAACTTCTTCTGGCTGCGGAACGTCTCCGAGACGCCCTGGGCGATCTTGGTGGTCATGTGAAGGAACTCCTTTCTCCGGCCCGCTGAGTTTCGGCGAGCGATGGCGAGGACTGGTTATGCGGCATCGATGCGCAGCCGTCAATGTTCTGTTCGCGGTTGTTGTAAAAAGCACGGCAAGTAGTGGTCGGTGCTACCGGGGTGGTCGTGCCCACCGCTGCTGCCAACGGCGGGCACGACCTGACCTCACTCGTCGTCGCAGACGGTCAGGACAACTCCGTGCATCAGGAGCACCACGTGGTGCTTCATGCGCTCATCCTCAGAGTCGTGTGCGTACACGGCGCCTGGGACGTAGAGGTATCTGACCGGCATCTGCTCGAGCATCCGAAGCATGATGGCCAAGCGTTGGTCCGAGTCGCCTGCGGTCGGGCCGACGCCGTAGAGGATGCGCTCGAGCGTGAGTTCGTCTAGTGCGATGTGCTCACGTACGATCCGCTCTTGCTCTTCGGCGCTCTGCCCGCCCAGGTCGTCTGGGGCGCGCGTGTCGTCGATGCTCCGGATCCAGAGGAGCGCGCCGACCATCGCCTCCTCGTTTGCTGGTGTTGATGTCGTGGACATGTCTCCTCCTGCCATGAGGTCTGACAGCCGTAGCGGCTGCCTATTCAGTTGTTTGATTCCTCGCGCGTGGCGAGGTCTTTGCCCGCCTCTACGCCGGCGCTCGGGAGGCGCGCGACCGAGGCGGAAGTCGTGAAGATCGCGGCGGTGGGCGATCAGCCGGATCGCGTGGGCGGGACATCCGAAGTACTGATCGGCGTGCACCGCGTCTTCCGGTGGCCAGCGAGTGCATGAGCGCAGCAGCTGTCAGCCCTGGCGGGCTGTCTGACGCAATGTGCGTGGTGGTGACGTTGTTCAGCCTCGTGAGCCGGTGCGGCGGGCTGGCGTTGAGGACGATGGCGTGGATGAGGCCCGGGAACTTGGCGGCCTCCTCGTAGGGCTGATTCGGGTTCGCGTCCATGAGTTCGAAGTCCGAGAAGATCGTGCAGCGGCAAATGCCACCGTGCTCGCGGGCAAGCTTGTTCGCCGCGGTCATTGCCGGGGTGAGTGCGCTGGATCCGAGTGCATTCCGCGGTTCATGCAGAGCCGCCAGTACCCGCTGACGAGGTGCGGAGCGGTCGAGTCGGTGTGGGCCGGTGACGGCGACCGCCGGGTAGTCGAAATGGATGGTGGCGACCTGCTGGCGCGATGACCTTGACCAATGTGAGAGCAACCGCACGGCCCGGCCCGCTTCGGCATAGCGGTTGCCGACGGGGTCGTTTCCTCCCTGCCCCGTAAGTGAGCCGGAGTCGTCGAAGATGAGAATGTCGAGGGTCGGCCTCAGAGGATCTAGCCCGGGCCAGCGCAGTCGCACTTCCGGAGCCTCGTTGCCTCGGACGGTGCCAAGAGTGCCGCCCACTCCGAGACCCGGGGGCTGCAGAAGCGGGCTCATGAGTGCGCCTCCAGCCGAGGCGTTTGACCGCCGAGCCGAGCAGCGGGCCCGTGTCCAGCGTGGCTAGGGTTGCGTCGCAGGATGCTCCATTTGAAGGAGCGGATGCGCCTCTCAGCAGCCTCCGCACGTGCACGGTGCTCCTCGATGATACTGTTCGCCTGAGCGGTCGATGCGGCAATGGTCTGGATCGCTGGGGTATCGCTGAGCGCGAGGTGCTTGGCGATCGCGCGGTCGTAATCCGCTTCGACGTGATCGAGCAGGTCGGCGACTTCATCCGCTCCCGCGTAGGAGACCAGGAAGGAGCCTCCGGCTACGGCGAGTGAGATACCGCCGAAGATGATGCCGATGACAGGGTCGTCGACGGCTGAGCGGAGTGCGGCGATGCCAACGCCGATCGTCCCGGCCGTACCTGCCGCGACCGTCAGCACCCGCTTCAGTGATCCGCCGACTGGTTCGAGGAACAGATGAGGGAACTCCTGCAGTGCGTCGGACGGCTCATGGACAGCCTGCTGGCGCTGGCGCCGTTGCTCGCGGTCGCGAACCTCGACCCCGATGAGCCCGGCAGCGATTGTCGCGACGGCTGCGCTTACGGCGAGGGCGATCGCGATGGCCGGCAACTCGCCGAGCCAGATCGCGGCGGTGCCGAACCCGGCGATGTCGCCGCAGAGCAGTCCTGCTTTCCCCGCCTGGTACCAACGCTTCGTGTGCCCGGCGCGGCGACGGAACGGAGCCAGCACCTGGGTGGTGCGCTCCAGCCGGGTGCGGGCTCCGTCCACGACGGTGCGGTTGGCAGCCACCAGTGCTTCGGCTTCCGAGGCGGTGAGTTTCAGCCTGGCGGCTTCGATTCGCGACTCACGGGCGGCGCTTGTTGCGGATGCGTCCCACAGATGGCGCTGCTCGACTTGCAGTTCGTCGTACTCGTCCTCGACCCACAGGTGTCCGATAGCTTCCGGGCGCGCGAGGACGTGCGTCTGCTCGGCTTGGGGGAGTGTCACCTTCGCAGCGGTCTCCTCGACCTCGCCAGCGATGACCAGCGGATCCAGTGGCGCAGGGCTGTTTGGTGTGGGCATCGCCCTCACCTGCTCTCGGTCGAGACGTGGCACTGTGCCGCCCCGGTGTTGTGGCAGATGCGCTCCCAGAACGTCGTCAGGTGGGCGATTAGCGACGAGGGGATCTCTCCGCCGGCCTGCTTGCCGATGCCCAGGAGCGAAACGTCGGCGCCGGACAGATCCGGCACGGGCTGCTGATCGGCGAGCTTCGTCGCGGCCTCGGTCGAGGTGAGCTGGGAGATGTCGAAGTCGATGTTCGTGAGGCCATCGGTGAGGAGCACGTTGATTGGTTCGAGATCCGGATACTGCACGTTCGTCTGGCTCAGGAGCGAAAGCATGCCGAGCACATCAGTGCCGTTGCCGGTCAGGCTCTCGAGCGCCGTGTCATACTTCTCCGCGATCCTGGCGCTGGTCTGGTCGGCAAGCTTGCCGGCTTTGCGGAGCTTGGCGTTCTCGGTCGGAGCATCGACCGCCAGGTCGCCATCGAAGAGCGGCACGGTCGCACCGGTGGAGGACGCAAAGAAGAACACGCGCAAGTGCCCACCACAGATCGCAGTTCGGCGCACGTGGTTGTCGACGATGCGGAGGGTGCTCGCCTTCGTCCGTCCGGACTGAAACGTGCTCGTGCCGTCGAGTCCGATCGTCGTCGCAATACGGTTGGACGGACAAGCGGCGGCGATCTGCGTGTCGGAAGCGAGCGTTCCGCCCGAGGCTGTGCCACAGGACGTAAGCGTCAGCGCGGTGGCGAGGACGAGGGCAGCGCTGAGCGCGCGACCGCGTACGGTGGGAGAGGTCATCAGAATGCTCCTTGTTCGTTTCGCATGAGAGGGAGATGCTCAGGTGGCGGAGCGGGCTTCGTTGGCGCGAAGCCCGCTCGTCGTTGGGATGTTGCTTGGTGCCCCGGCTTTCCGGAGATGTTTCGAGCCTAGAAACGCCGAAGAACCGCTTCCGAAAGTCGGAATAAAGTGGGAATCAGCCCCAACAACTGCTGGAGGTAGCCGTGAGACTCGACTGGGACGATGCCGAGTCTCTTCGCGATGAACTGGGGCTTCTGCGCAAGAACGAGGGCTTCATACAGCGGCGTCTGCTGAAGACGCCGATCGTCGACGAAGTCCTTCGCTATTCAGGCGACGACACCTACGAACGCCTCAAGAGCCGCTTCGTATCAGCGATCCACTCACTTGAAGACGAAGACGAGGCGGCGCTTCTGCTGGACGTCTTCGCCTTGAGTTCTGAGACCGAAAAGGTTGGCCGGCTCCAAGCCCGACGCAAGATCCACGGCGACAAAATCGGCCGCGGCATCGACACCGTCGCCGGCCGCGAGGAAGCCGCCCTCACGCACCTGCACTCGCGGCTCGTGGCCGGCACGTATGCTCAATCGCCGCTCGTGCTGCACGTTCCGGAGATGCACGGCGGCATCATCTACGAGCACACCAGCACGCTCGTCGCCATCGAGAATCGTCGCTGGAAAGAGACCCGCGAGTACTACCGATTCGCCAACATGCACGGCGAACTCGACTTCGTGACGGTTTCCCGCTCGTACCGCGGATGGGTGAACCCCGCCGCGGGCGGCGACTTCAAGGTCAACACCCGCGAGGTTCCCGGAGCTGGTTGGAACGATCATTTCTGGCACCTCGATGACGCCAAGACGAAGACCGAGCCGATGTTGCACGGGGAGGTTTATGACCTCCGCTTCAGTGTCACACCTGAAGACGGCGATGACGACGCGCAGCAGCCAGTGAAGCTCGCTAGCCGAGCCTTCCACCAACGTTCACTTCTCGCCTCGATTCAGGTCGGTTTCATCGGGCCGCGACCACGCAGTATCTGGAAGTTCGAGCAGGTCAGCCCGTTCGCGCGCCCGACTGAGGCGAACGAGTACAACAGCCTCAGCCTCGACGAGCGTGGTGTCGGAACACTCCGCCTGCGCGACGTTCACGGTGGGTTGTTCAGCGGCATCGCATGGGACTGGTGACCTTGACGCTTTTTAACTGGCCACTTCCGCTAAGAGATCGAGTCGGTCACTTCTCTATCCGCACCGCGAGGCCAGCCGCGACGAGTTCATCGATCGCGTTCGCGATGTCCTCGGGACTCTCGTATGCGTCGTCGCATGGGTTGACTGGCCTGCCCTGCTCAGCGACGAGCAGTGCGAAGAGCCCTTTCGCCATGAGCGACAGGTTGGGGTCAGCAAGGATGTGATCTGGGATCGTCGCGTCGGACACATCGGCGTGCACCGGCCATAGCCCGGTCACTGCGATCCACTCGCTGTTGGATTCCCCTGTCATAGCTTCACCGTAGTCAACTTCCGGGGTGCTTCGGCGGCACCACTGCGGTTTGCAGATTGCTGAGATTCCACTCGGAGAGGTGCCCGCACTGGGTGAGTTCGTCATCTTCGACAACTCGAAGTACGCCGCGATTCTGGAGTTATCCACAGATTTCCTAGCGAGCAAGATGCTCACGAATTACATCCGTGTAACTCCAACATGGTCGGTCGATGCCGAACATGCCCACAAACGGCCCTAGGCGGTCCCGTGGAGCCCGAAATACTGCACAAGTACTCCACACCCCTATCCACAGGGGTACGTGGCTTACAGGGGCGAATGTCGGAGTGGGTCGGTAGACTGAGAGGACACAAAGCAGGGCCCCGGTCTGATCCCAGAGCGGAGCTCTTCATACGGGACAGGCCGGGGCCATGTTGTCTTTGGATGGACTACTTGACTCTAGACGCTCAGATAGCTCGATGCGACCTCATTTGGGGCTGCGGGGCCTGTCCTCCCTCTCTAGTAGGAAGGAACGCGCTATGGCGAAGGCATCGTCGCGGTCGTCCGGAAAGCCCTCGAAGGCAGCGCTGAGCAAGGCGGGACGGACGCTCGCGTCTGATTCGTCGAGCAAGCCCGCTAAGTCGAAGGCCGGATCGACGCTCGGCAAGGGCTGAGCAACGAGGAGGGTCGGCGATGTATTCGCCGGCCCTCCTTTCAAGTCCTTCGTTTCCGTGAACGTGACGAACCTCTTCTCCATGGCACGCTCCTTCTGCGCAATCGTCCCGAGATGGGATGAGAAGGCAGTGACAACAACATGAACTTCGACTTCAACGAAGACGGTATGCGTCGCGTGGCGGAGAAAGCTGTTGCGAAGTTGGCTGTGCGGCAGACTCAGGATCTGGAGCGGCTGCGCCAGCAGTACACCGGTAGGCCGGTCGCTGAGATCAAGCCAGTTCTCCAGCAGCTTTTCCGCAACTACGACGGCAACATCACCGATCCGGAGCTCTCCGAGTGGGCACAACTGATTTCTGATGGGACGCGCATCGAGATGACTCCCGAGCCGATCGATTGGAGTCTCTGATGACGATCGATCCGGAGTACACCAAGCACCAATTCGTCTATGTCCCCTGGGTCGACGGCAGTGAGATCGACACCGTCACGGCCGGCAAGGCGGTCGGGCTCTACGTGGCGCAGCAGTTCAAGGTGCGCCCGACCATTCTCTGCGCGACGAAGTCCAACGCGAACTATCACGATGAGTTCAAGAAGCTCAACGTAATCACCGAGCGCTCCGGCTACGTCGGCGAGAACGGCGTCGTGATCGCGTGGTGTCCGACGCGCAAGGTGATGCAGAAGCTTTACGACCACAAGAACATTGTCGTGTTGGTGGAATGGCCGGGCACACGGTTCGATGCATGGGCGAAGCTTGTCGGCGCCTACAACGTCGTCACGCGCGAAGTCATGAGCGCGAACCTGAATGAAGTTGCGATCAAGGCACTCGAGGGCATCGTGTGGGAGGGGTACAACGGCTGGTCGAAAGACACGGATCGAATCCTTACTTTGGCCAGGCTCCGTGAGCTCGAGGAGGCGGGCGGCTACGACCGCAACATCGTGCTGCAATATGCGGAGATGAAGCGCCCCTACGGTATCGACCGGCTCATCAAGATCGTCGACGACTTCGAGCGGGCACGTATCACGGCGGCATGAGGGCGAAGCGGCGAGGGCATTGCGAAAGCGTGCCCTCGCCGTCTTGCATGTCTGCGCTTTGCCCTACGCTCGCGGCTATGGCGAAGAATCCACAGCAGCTCAACCAGAAGCAGGTCGATGTACTGACATGGGTCGGCGCCGGATGCCCCACCGACGTCTATACCGAGGGATGGGAACATCGCATCATCGCTCGCGCCTTGGAGCGGCGTGGGCTCGTCAGCGTCGGTGGACGTGGCCCGACCTGGGTTGCCACGATCACGACTGCGGGGCGTGCTTGGTTGGAGTCTCCACCCGCTCCAGGCGAAGTCATCCCAGAGGACTCAGAAGCTGACCGTCTCATCGCAGAAGTGATTGAGGCCGGTGGATCCATACGGCTCAGCGCATCAGAGTACGAAGCTCGGCCGTGGGACAAGCTGGTGCGACTCGCGGTGAGGTCCGCCAAACGTCCGCACGGCAAGCAGCTCGTCATCGAGCGAGTCGGCGGTTGGTACAGCAACGAGCGTGAGATCTGGTTTGGGGAGCGATTCGAGGACTACGTCACGGCGACACCCGTGCCCGTGCCGCAGAGGGTTGGCAAGTACCATCCGGTTGTGAAGAAGTACCTCGGTAACAAGAACGCGCACTACGTCAGTGCAGAGCACTTGACGAGAGCCGGCCACATCCTGCAGGCGATCGCCACCGAGGCGGAGCGTCGGGGCATGAAGGTAGTCGACTCGGACAAGGCCAAGAAGAATCAAGGGCAACCGCCGTTCAAGCGTGAAGCTAAGCATCTCTGGTTGGCTACGACGCTGGGGGAGTACTCCATCATGATCAAGGAGATCCCGGGGTCTGGCGGAGCCAAGCGCAACTACTACACGGACTATCCGAAGGGAACGCCGCGCTGGATACGGGCTCGGCAGACGGAGTTCATCAGCACAGGGAAGCTCGAGCTGATCCTCGATGGGCCACGTACGCAGTACAAGGGTGAGCATTTCCGCGATGCGCGGAGCAAGACGGTCGAGGTCAAGCTGCCCGAGGTCTTCGCCCTCCTGGATAAGTACGTTCTCGAAGCTGAGTGGGCCGAGCGGGAGCGGCAGCGCAAGGAAGCAGAGCGACAAGTGCAGTGGGAAGCCGCCATGGCGAAAGCCAAGCTGGACTATGCCCGGCACGCCCGCTGGGAGCATTTCAAGAATCTTGCGGAGGGCAGCGACGCGCTGCGTGGGTACCGCGTCTTTCTCGAATCCGCTCAGAACGCCGTTGCGGCGCTACCAACTGAGGCGCGGGTGGCCGCAACCGACTACCTGGAGGAGATGCACTCGATCATCGACGAGCTGGATCCCATCGCCTCGCCGAGCCTCATCGTCCCAGTTGTGCCTGACCCGACGCCCGAACAGCTCAAGCCGTTCCTTGGGGCGTGGAGTCCTTATGGGGCGAAATCATGACTCAACTGCTGGGTGCTATGGACGGTGCTACTTCGCGACCCGAAACCCGAGGTTCGCGCCCGAGCCGGACGGCGTGCCGCTCAGAGTGAGCGCAAGCACACCCGCGCCCGAGTCGGCGGTCCAGGTACCACCCCGTAGAAACGCGCGGACGCCCGATTCGTCTGCATTGCTGTAGAGCTGCCCGATACCCTGTGTACTGCTCCAGCCGGAGGCACCGGGGATAGCGCTGGGTCGGCTGGCGCTTGGTAACGTGTGCAAACTAGAGAGGCCAGGGTACTGGCGCCAGGCATAACCAGAGCCACCCGGTTGCGCACCAGAGATGGTGGCGTCGGTCCACTCGTAGACGTTGCCGGCCAAATCCCAGATGACGGCACCGTTGGTCAGGGTCAGGGTGCGACGCTGGTTGCTGCCGGTGGCGTTGCCGGTGCCGTTGTAGCCGTCGCTGTCGTTGGTGGTAGCAGCCAGTGCGTTGGCTGGACTGTTGTCGTTGTGTCCGCTGTAGATGAAGCCACTCCCAACTGCATTGCCGCTCCAGTTGCTCGGCACGCTCAGAACGTTGGCGGCAATCGTCATCCATTCAGCCTCGGTGATGAGGTGGCAGCCCGCGCAGGCAGCGGCCGCAGTCGAGAGCGCAGAGGTCTGTGAGATGGAGACCCACGGCGTACCGGCTGCTTGGCTGGTGGCAACGCCGCCGACGTTCTTGGCTTCATACTTCATGACGCAGAAGCTCTTGGTGCCGAAGGTGCTGTTACCGGGCACCACAATGTAGCCAGCCGGGCAGCTACTGCCATCGTCGAGGGTGGTTGGTGCCATGCCGGTATGCCCTGGGCATGGGCCGGGTGTTGCTTGATTGACTTCGTTCGAGAAGCCGCCAACGCTGCTGCTGATACCCCCGACCGTCACGGTGACGCAGTAGTTGCCGCCAACCTGATTGGGTGTGTACTGATAGCTGGTATCGCCGCTATCCGTGAAGCCGAGCGGTGCAAGTGAGGCTGGGTACTGGTCGCCGTTTTGCAGCGCATAGGCGACGATCTTCTTCCCGGCCTGCTGGGCAGCCGACGAGGCAGCAGACTTCTTGGCATTCTGGGTGATGCCGTTGTACGCGACAATCGTGATGGCTGCCAAGATAGCAATAACGACAATAACAATCAGGAGCTCCACGATGGTGAAGCCGAATTGATCTGAACCGGTGCGTGATGCCTTTCGCGCCATAACTGCCCCTGACTATGAACCATAAGCGCAATCTGTTCAAGACTTCCTCCGCCGTACTATTTACAACAATCGCGAACGGAAGATTGACGTTCAGAATGAGAAGCGCATAATCGCTCTCGTTCCTCATCGGCATGCGGCTTGCAGGAGAACCAGCCAGGTTCGCCGGCCGCTCCCGATGAGGAGGCTCACCATGAGTGAGAACACGAAGGACGAAGTGCCGATGTCGGCCCTCGGGCCTACGCGGACGCTTGCCGTTCGCATCACCGACGGATTGCGGGCGCAGCTGGACGTCATCGCCCAGCTCAACGACCGCTCCGTCACCGAAGAGATCCGAATCGCCCTCGAGACCTGGGTCGAGACCAGCAAGTCCGACCCGAAGGTGCTCCAGCGGGCCGAGACGGTGCGTGCCGAGATCGAACGCGAGGCCAAGACCAAGCAGTCCGCGATCGAGGCCATCTTCGGCGGCACGAACGGGGCTAAGGCCCCTCGTGCCAAGTCAGGTTCGGCCTGACGCCAAGGCTCCCTCTCACTGGAGGAGAGGGGCGGCTGTCCCGAGGATCGAGCGTTACGTGCGCTCTCCTCGGGCAGCTGCCCAATCGATAGGGCCAAACGCCTACGCGCCGGGTACGTACTTCACGCCGGTTGATGGAGCAACTTCGACTATCCAGTCCTCGTGACGAGTGACCTGTGCGCTGAGTGCTATGCGTTCGTCATCGTCTGTATCGATAACGTTAGCGATTCCGTCAAGCGTGGAACGAAGGGAGTCGACGTCATCTTTCGTGGACATCCGAGACTCGAGGTTTCCGAGTCGGGTTTCTACGCCCTCCATGCGGAACTTGACCTGCGAGACGTCATCCTTGGTTGCCATGCGGCTCTCGATACTGCCGAAGCGTTCGTCGATCTTGGCAAACCGTTCGTCCACCTGGCTGAAGCGTTCATCGACTTGTGTCGCAAAGCCATTAAACATCTCCGAGAACTCCACCATTGCTTCTTTCATGGCTGAGGAAACAGCCGTGGTGACTGCGCTGGTTATTGCGTTCTGTAGATCGTCGTTCATATCTGCGCCTCATTATGGGCGCTGTCGCAGACGCCGGGAAGCCGTAGAAAATACAACGCTCCCACCCTCACCTACCCCTCGTTGCTGCCCCGCGGCTTGGAGAGAACCAATCAGTTCTCGGCCGCGACAACAGTAAGGAGGTGGGAACGATGGTTCACGCAATCGTCATCCCACGAGACGGCGGTGGAGATCTGTGGATCGCAGAACTCGCCGGCCTCAAGGACTTCCAAACCGTCATAGGCGGCTGGATCGAGCCGATAGAACTTGACGGCAGTGACACCACGCTCTACGCCAACGGCGGCATCCAGTGCTCACGTGGCCCGTTTAACTCGCGGGCAACGGCGCTGTACTGGTACCACGGTCAACATCGTAACCGTCCGCTCATCCTCGGCGACGTCGTCCTCGTCGGCACCGACCCCGGTGTCACGGAAGCTGCCGAGCCCCGGCTCATCCACGGATTGCTCGCACATCACGAGTTCGTGGTGCAGCTCTGCCCGGACGGACTCACCTGGTGCGACACGTCACTGCGATTCCCGTCCTGGTTCAGCGCGGCCCTGTGGGCCATGGTTATCGACAGCACCCTCCCCGACAGTGTCGGGCTACGAATCGAAGCGCTCGACGACTGTGCCGAGTCTCCCTCCGAGGAGATGCGGTCATGGTGAGCGGTGTGGTTATCCCGGCCGATGCTGAGGAGCGCGTTGAGCGTCGCGACTTCGCATCACTCGAGGACTACCAAGCAGCTGTCGGTGGGCAGATTGAAGCTATCGATCTGCATTCGCTCGGCGTCACCCTCTTCGTTAACGAGGAAGGCATGCTGCAGCGGCTACCGTTCAACTCCCGCGCCTCGTCCCTGTGGTGGTACCACGTCCCCGACGCGCGACACCGCACGATGCTCGTCGGCGACGCTGTCGTCGTCGGGCTACCCGACCGTAACGGCGACAGCACCGATGTCCCAGAGATGGCCACCGACCTTCTCACTGGTTACGGGCCGTGGAAGGTCGAGGTACGCACCGTTGGGGATACGAAGTGGTATAGCAACCAGCTGGTCTACATCGACTACTTCGAGGCAATCACGTGGGCAATGCTCACGCTTGAACGATGGACCGCCGCCGAGGATGTACGCGTTGTCCCTGCTGACCTTGTCAATCCTTCCAGGGTGGCAGGGGGAGCAGCCCCACCCGTCGCCTGACGGAATCAGGCACAACAGGCGACGACCGGCCGGACTACGAGAACTGAGAGTTTCCGTCCGGGATGGTCGTCGCCTATTTCCTTTCGAGGCGCTCAGCGGTCGGCCGGTTCGATCCCGCGTGCTTGCTCGACCCCGAGTGAACGAAGCGACTCTGGGTGCCGCTCAGGGGCTATCTTGCTACGCGAAACCCGATGGTAGCGTCCGGGCTCGACGGAGCATAGTTCAATTTGAGCATCAGAACACCAGCCCACGACCGGCTAGTCAAGCTGCTGCCACGGAGAAACGCACGAGAGCCTGTGTCCGCATAGTTAGCGTAGATGCCACCAATACCTTCAGCCGTGTCCCAACCCGTCGCACCTGAAAGCGTTACTCCTGTAATGGGATTGGTGTACGAGGTTAACGCGCTCGGACGCGAGATAGCGGGGAGATTGCCAAGACTTAGCGAGCCCAGCGTCCATTCGCGCCAGTTGAAGGTCGAATCACCCGGGACACCGACTTGGCTCATTGTCATGGCTGGCGTGCCAACCGCTTGTTGCGTCCATTCCCAAACATTGCCCGAGAGATCCCAGATTGCATCACCACTGCTGAGCCAGAGCACACGACTACTGTTGGTGCCGACGGTTGTGCCGGTACCGCCCGTGATGCCATTCAGCGGGTCGAAGTCATCAACGCTCGCCGCAAGGGCGCTGGCAGGGTTGTCGTTGACGTGGCCCTGGTAGAGATAGCCAGCCCCGACTTCACCGCCGCTCCAGTTGTATTTCACGGACAGGACATCCGCAGCGATGGTCATCCACTCCGCTTCGGTGATGAGGTGGCCACCTGAAGCGGTTGAGGCGGTAATTGCATCAGTTTGTGAGATAGAGACCCATGGTGTTCCCGCAGCTTGACTCGTTGCGACACCACCGACGTTTTTGGCTTCGTACTTCATCACACGGAAGTCGCTGGTGCCAAGCACGCTGTTGCCGTAGACGAACGAATAGTTTTCCGGGCAGGTAATGCTCTTCTCGACCTTTTGAAGTTCAGACTTCTTTTTCCACTGGCTTAGCGTAGAGGCCATAGCGGATGCCTTAGCCTGTTTGGTGATGCCGTTGTAGCTCACGATGGTGATGGCTGCCAAGATAGCGATGACGACGACGACGATGAGCAGCTCCACGATAGTGAAGCCGTATTGATCTGAACCGGTGCGTGATGCCCTTCGCGCCATAACTGCCCCTGACTATGAACCATAAGCGCAATCTGTTCAAGACTTCCTCCGCCGTACTATTTACAACAATCGCGAACGGAAGATTGACGTTCAGAATGAGAAGCGCATAATCGCTCTCGTTCCTCATCGGCATGCGGCTCGTAGGAGAACCACCGAGGCCGGGTAGCCGTACGGAATCCAACGCTCCCACCCTCACCTACCCCTCGTTGCTGCCCCGCGGCTTGTCGGAGAACCAACTGGTTCTCGGCCGCGACAACAGCAAGGAGGTGGGATCGATGGTCACAGGAATCGTCATCCCCACAGCAGGAGATCAGCCCCTCGAACTCCGCGAGTTCGCGAAGCTCGAGGACTACCAATCCGCGGTTGGCGGCTGGATCGAAGCGCTCGACCTGCCGGACATCGGCATCACGGTCTACGTCAACGACGAAGGCCGAATCCGGAAGCTCCCGCACAACGCGCGGGCCTCGTTTCTCCGCTGGTACTGGTCACCGCTCACCCGGGCGTCCGGGATGCTGGCCGGCGACGCAGTTCTCGTCGGGATGCCGAACGGCGCGGGCGAAAGCACCGATGTGCCTGTGCACGTGCGTGAGCTGCTGCTCACCTCTGCCCTCTTCGCCTTAGAGATGCGAACCGAGGCACACCCGGAATGGCAGCGCAGCACTACGGCACTGCCCGACTACTGGTCGGCACTTGTCTGGACGATGATGCTCACTGAGCACTTCACCGGCCTGCGTGACGTGCGGATCGTGCCGCTCGCTCCCACCATCGACGACGTCTGAACGGACGCCGTCTCCACCACCAACCAGGCGGTGATCGCTTCAGCTTCGAGTGCTCCGTGCGCTCGGCTTGAGCGGTCGCCGCCTCTTTCACTTCGGACTCATGCAGCCGATCTCTTCATCAGCTACCATCGCCGGCTGAAGGGATTGCCGAGGTTGTGTTCTTGGAACTGGCCGGGGCCCTGCCAGAAGGTGCCTGGGGTCTGCATGTATTTCTTCGCGTCGGGGTGATCAGCGGGGAGGCCGTGCGTGCGTCCCGATCGCATGCGCTCCTTCTCTCGGTTCTCCCACTTATCGAGTTCATCTACAAAGGGCGCCAGCAGCTTGAGGATCTCGCAACGGTCCGCTGGTGTGCCGCACTTACAGGCGCTCTTTGACTTCGTCTCGAAGGTGTTGTGGAGCCGATCGATTCGCCACAGGACGACCATCGCCCTGGACCTGATGCGGTATGCGGACTCAGCTTTGTGCTGCTCTTCGGTGACCAGTTCGCTCTCGAGCGCGTTCCGCAGATCACCGATGGGTGCCTTGTGATAGTCACTGCTGATCGTGCTGATGGCATCCGTCAGGGCAGAGCTGAGGTCTGCCTTTTCCTGATCGGACTTGTCCAGGAGATCGCGCATGTTCGCCAGACGGGTTTCGTAGCTGGTGGTAGTCGCGGCGTGCTCTGCCCGCCAGTCACGGAGATGCTCCTTGTCCCGGCGATCGGCATCACTGAGGTGATGGATGCACTCGGCACATACTTGGGGCCGCTTATCGGTGAGGGAATACCGCTCCGGCGCGTACCGGAGAAAGCAGCAGGTACAGACTTCGCGCTCCATGGTCGTTCCTCTCGGCTCTGACCACTTGAAGGTAGTCCGAGCTACCGACATTGGCGGCGGCTTCCACGGTGTGTGCGTTTTTGGTCGTGTCACTCGGCCGGCCAAAGCTCCCACTGTTTGCCGCGACCCTGCTTGACTATCGCACCGGGGTACGTCTTCTGGAGCTCGGAGAGCTGGTCGATGACCTCCGCGATCGGAAGACTCCCCGGGAGCGTCGCCAGTGGCTGTGGTGGTGCCGGTGCGACGGGCTTCGCGTTGTCCAGCGTTGAGCGCAGGTACTCGTACAACCGATCCATGTGGGTGGCGAAGATCGGCCAATGGCCGCACGGGCGTGATTCGTAAGGACCACCGCCAGAGGCGTGCTGATACTGCGGGGTAGCGCAGTCCGCGCACATGTCCTCGGCAGTGAGGATAGGTACGTGGAGGAGCGCCTGGAGGTGACGATCCTTGAACTGGAGTTCTGTTCGGAGCTTCGACTTCTCCGACCGATCTTTGGTGCTGCCGATACGTTCGCGCAGTTCGGACGTCAGCTGCTGCAGCTCCTCCACCTTGTCCTCACGCGCCATGCGGTACATAACGAAGTTTCCGATGCGTCGGTCACCGGGGAGAAGTCCTCGCTCGTCGACGACGTCTTCGCGATCACCGACGACGACAGATAGTCGTGCAATCTCCGCGTCGCAGCGCTGCAGCTTCTCCTCGAGCTTGGCCATCTTCTGCGCGCGGTGATCAGGGTCCATCCGGGGGTAGCGTTCGCCGCTGCGATATGCCTCGAGCTCCGCTACCTGGCCGACGTGTATCGACTCTTGTTCAAGGAGCGCATATCGGGCTTTCTCTCGCTCCGGGTCGTAGCGTTGCCGGTTCTGCTCCCAGCGTGTGTCGTCCGTCTTCTGCTGTGCCTTGTGCCGCCGCTTCATCGCGCCCATCATCGCCCCGACTTGCCGGTTGGTCATGGGGCGGAAGTCTGGCTCCGCGCGCGTCCACTCGCGCATCACGCGGTACGTGCCGTCCTTCTCGGCTCCGAGCTCTTCGGTGCGCCACGGGTTCCACCTGGTCTCCTGGAAGATCTCCATCCAACGGTTCCGGGAGTGCATGAAGTCCTCAAAGGTGGAAGCGCATCCAGGCAGCGGCTTCCACAACAGCCCCTCAAGCTCGTAGACCTGTGGTTCGGGCGTTGTCGTCGGTGACATGCGTACATGGTTCACCCGGATGAGCGTCCAGCGCCAGAGTCATCCTCACCAGTGAGCTCGCAGGAGCTGATACTCAATTCTGGGCGTGGAGTCTGGGCGTTGTCCTTCATACTGGTTCTATGGCCCGTGTACCTTCGCCCGCAGCTGTGCTCATCGGCAGCCGGATCGCTGAGCGACGGCAGGCGCTCAATCTCAAGGTGGATCAGCTGGCGGTGCGTGCTGACGTCGACTCGTCCAACGTCAGAGGCTATGAGTCCGGACGCTCGACGATGAACCTGCGAACGCTCGTGCGGATCGCAGATGCGCTGAAGATCTCACCGGGAAAACTGATCAGCGGTGTGACGTCGGAGATGTTCAACGCACCCGAATAGGGTTCATTGCTGGTCGCGGCCGGCGGCAGGTGCACCGTCGTGGACATAGTGACGAGCAGTAGGTGTGAATGGCGGTTCCCTGTAGCCTGCAACGATCGGCATCGGGTCAGAGTAGTCGCTCACTCCCGCCGCCCAGTCCAGGGCTTCCTCCGCGACGTAGATGACGCGGCGTGGTGTCGGTTTCAAGAAGCGTGGGCCCACCGCCCGGAAGCGCAGGTCGCGTATTCGCCAGAGGGGCAAATCCGGGATGAGCTCAAGCACCTGCGCCTCGGTGACATACGTCCGCGCTCGCAGCACGGAGAGTTCGGCGTCCTGGTACGCGTAAAGGCGTTCTTCGCTCGGATGGGGCCTGTAGGCACCGAAATGGCCGTGCATCCACTCGGACGAGACGGTGCTCTCCAGCCAGCGGCGGAAGGCCAGTTCGTCGTAGACCACTTCTCCGTCGCTCAGGATCTGGACGGGGGGAGCAGTGATTCGTGACGAGTATGGCGCTTCACGGCGGATGTAGTCGAGGTGCCGCGACGTGAGGCCAGGGGCGATCTGCCCAGCCTCGGCGCGGGTAATCCAGGCTGTGTTCTTCCGTCGTGTTGATGACTGGGTGACGTACTCGCTGGCCAAGAACCCAACTCCTCTTCAGCCGGACTCACTACTTCGCACCCGTGACCCGGCGCGATTTGCGTCACACGCGGGCCCGCGTCAGCGTGTCGGGGACCGCTGGCAGGATGGATACATGGACGTCGAAGCCCTTGCAGTCACGAAGATACAGGGCACGATTGCGCTCTGTCCCCATCTGAAGGCTTACATCGCGTCGAACGATAAGACTCCGTTCACTGACGGTCACATTGACGTATACAGAGGACTCGGCCAGAGCAAGGGCGACTGGCTCGGGCGCGTATCGGTTCAGGTCAAGGGTCGGACGGTATCCGGGCCAGTGCCGGTCGCACCTAGCTTTCGCATAAGCCGCACCGACCTGGTGGCGTTCCAGAAAGACGGGGGAGTGTTCTACTGTCTCGTGCTGGTTGGCGACGACGGCGTCTGTACCGCCTACTACGCCCTCCTCTCGCCCTTCGTCATTGAGCATCACATCCGTCAGGTTTCGAAAACGCAGAAGTCGGTGCTTGTCCCGTTCCAGCTTCTTCCTGACGATGCTGAAGAGCTCGAGCCGCTTATGGGCCTCGCCCTCAGAACGAAACATCAGCTGACGACTCTGGGGTTTGACTCGGCGCTTTTCGAGCACACGCAGTCGATCACGTTGCACTCTGCAAGAGATCTGGACCTCACGGCGCCGCTGCTGCTCATTCCCGGAGAGGTTGACTTTGCTCTGGAGATGAACACCGAGGGTGGTCTATCCATCCCACTTGGTGGTGCGTTGCGAATCATCCCTCAGGATTACGTCGAACACGAGAGCGACGTCGTCATCGGCAGCGAGTCGATCAGCTATGACAAGGTGGTCAGTCGACGACTCAACGCGGCTGCTGTCGAGTTCAAACTTGACCAAGGTCTATCCCTGACCTTCACCTCCACGCCTGGTCAACAGCAAGTACTCATCAACTTTGATGCACCAAGCAACTTTGCCGCGCGGTGGAGAGCCACGAGGTTCCTTGGCGAGATGACGTCAAGTGCAGAGATCCGCGTGAATGGTGCGAATGTATCGATCGGCGCCACCCCCGATGATGCCTGGGTTGCAGGCCTCGACGCTCAGGTCAACTTTCTCGGTCAACTCGACGAACTCTTTGGATTAATGGCTGTTGACTCCTCGCTCGTGGAGTTCGACGACCTTGACGGTGCTCAAATACTTAACCTTCAGAACCTGCATCGCGCACTCATCAAGGGCGAAGAGCCGTACAACGAGCAGGGCGAGCTCGCGCGAGGGCTGATGGACATTGGCCCATGGGCGCTCATGATCCTCGTGTTGCCTGGTAGTGAGCCAAACAGATGGAAGTACGTGGACCCGTTCGCTTTGGCCGCTCCACAGATGTACCGATGGAGCGCGGACACCGACGAGCCGGAGGACGCGGCGCCAGTGACGGCGTACGACATTGTCGAGCAGGAGGTACTGCCGCGCGTCCTCAACCTGCGCCTCGATGACATCGTGCCAGCGTATGAGGCGTTGCTCGGCTCTCCTCAGACAACAAGTCTTGCGAATCGGAGGGTACTGGCTCTGATCTCGGCGGCTGACGCAAGCGAAATGCGCGAGGAGGAGTTCCTACGTGCCGCTGAAACTCTCAATGAGTGGTTGATCTCTGTGGAAGGCGAGCTCCCACCCCATCTCATCAACCGATGGCAGATCCTGTGGCGTCGGGGGTGCCTCACAGCTGCACAGCGACGAGCCATTCACGACCTGAAGCGTCAGATTTCAAGAAGCGACTACAACATGGCCGCGGAGGCGGAATTGTCGTGTGCCCTGTTGCTAGGCGATGCCGATGAGATCGAGTACCTCATCGGGCAGCTTGACGACGGGCAGCTACTCAACGTGCAGGATTGGCCGATCTGGAAACTGCGCCCTGCAACATCCGTCTGAACTGCGTCTCTCTCGGTTCGTGGAAGTGGGGTCGACCCAAGAGTCAGCAACCAAACTTCACGAAAATACCAGTTCATGCCATAATTATTCGAAAGCGCAGTCTGGCGGTTCGAGCGGCTCGCTCCCGCTGATGTGTCTTCTAACGGTGCCTTTCGCGTTCGATGTCGGTGTTCACCGATACCTTGATGAGAGCACTACCAGCAACTAAATCGCGCCCGTGATGCGCAGGAGACGACGAGACATGGCACCGACCACCAAAGAAGGACAGCGCGCTGAGCTGCACAAGACGATCTGGCGCATCGCGAATGATCTGCGGGGCAGCGTCGATGGTTGGGACTTCAAGACCTATGTGCTCGGCATGCTCTTCTACCGCTTCGTTTCCGAGAATCTGACTGCATACATCAACAAGGGCGAGCGCGCTGCGGGCGACGAGCAGTTCGACTACTTGACCCTCCCTGATGCGGCCGCCGAGTTCGGTCGTGAGGAGACTGTCTCTGAGAAGGGCTTCTACATCCTGCCGTCCGAGCTGTTCGCAAACGTCAGGGCTCGTGCAGCCCAGGACGACAACCTGAACGAGACGCTGGAGCGGGTTTTCAAGAACATCGAAGGGTCCGCGCTCGGTACGGACAGCGAGGATGACCTCAAGGGGCTCTTCGATGATCTCGACGTCAACAGCAACAAGCTCGGGGCAACGGTCGCCAAGCGCAATGAGAAGCTAGTGAAGCTCCTTGACGCGATCGGCGACCTCCCGCTCGGCGACCTGCAGGACAACTCGATTGACCTCTTCGGTGATGCTTACGAGTATCTGATGCAGATGTATGCGGCGAATGCCGGCAAGTCCGGTGGTGAGTACTACACGCCCCAAGAAGTCTCGGAGCTGTTGGCGCGGATCACGGTACTCGGCAAGCAGGCCGTGAACAAGGTCTACGACCCCGCGGCAGGCTCAGGTTCGCTGCTGCTGAAGTTCGCCAAGGTGCTCGGCAAGGAGAACGTCCGCCAGGGCTTCTATGG
This sequence comes from uncultured Microbacterium sp., assembly GCF_937927635.1. Taxonomy (GTDB): domain Bacteria; phylum Actinomycetota; class Actinomycetes; order Actinomycetales; family Microbacteriaceae; genus Microbacterium. The sequence goes on along the minus strand of NZ_CALBRW010000045.1, from coordinate 13,310 downwards.
TCAGGAGATCAACCTGACCACGTACAACCTCGCGCGGATCAACATGTTCCTGCACGACATCAACTACGAGAAGTTTAACCTTGCACACGGCGACACGCTCATCGACCCGGCCCACTGGGATGACGAGCCGTTCGAGGCGATCGTCTCCAACCCGCCCTACTCGATCAAGTGGGAGGGAGACGCCAACCCCATCCTGATCAACGACGAGCGCTTCGCGCCCGCCGGCGTGCTGGCGCCGAAGTCCAAGGCAGACCTGGCCTTCACCATGCACATTTTGAGCTGGCTGGCCGTGAACGGAACTGCGGCCATCGTTGAGTTCCCTGGCGTGCTGTATCGAGGGGGTGCGGAGCAGAAGATCCGCAAGTACCTCATCGATAACAACTACGTCGACGCCGTCATCCAGCTGCCGCCGGACCTCTTCTTTGGCACGACCATCGCGACCTGCATCATCGTGCTGAAGAAGTCGAAGAAGGACAACTCGGTGCTGTTCATCGATGCTTCATCGGAGTTCAAGCGCGTCGGCAACAAGAACAAGCTGATGCCCGACCATCAACAGAACGTCCTGATGACCCTCGACGGACGCGTCGAGGAAGCGCACTACTCCGCGCTCGTCTCGAACATCGACATCGCGGCCAACAGTTACAACATCGCGGTGTCCTCGTATGTCGAGGCTGAGGACACTCGCGAGGTGGTCGACATCACGTCGTTGAACGCGGAGATTGCCGAGATCGTGGCACGGCAGGCTGAACTCCGGGCTTCGATTGACGAGATTGTTGCGGGACTGGAGGGGGCCAAGTGAGCCGAGTCGACGGCCTGATCCCGGAGCTGACATCCGCTGGAGTGCGGCATGCGTTGCTGTCTGACGTTGCCGATTATTCATCGACTCGCGTCGACGCTGCGGAGCTCGATGAAACAAGCTTCGTCGGTGTCGATAACCTCGTCGCAGATAAAGGGGGGCGAATTGACGCGACATACCTGCCGAACACGGCGCGCCTGACAGCGTACGAGCCGGGCGACATTCTGCTCGGCAACATTCGTCCGTACTTGAAGAAGGTCTGGTGCGCGACGAACGAAGGCGGCTGTAGCGGCGACGTCCTGGCGATTCGAGTCAACGGACAGAGCCGTGAGGAACTCGACTCCGAGTTTCTCTACTATGTACTCTCATCGGACGGCTTTTTTACCTACAACATGCAGCACGCCAAGGGTGCGAAGATGCCGCGGGGTAACAAGACGGCGATCCTGAACTATCGAATTCCCATTCCACCTATTGAACTTCAGCGCGAGATCGTGATAATATTGGATCAATTCCGTGCGCTCGTCGATGCCCTGGAATCTGAGATCCAGGAGAGACGAGCGCAGCGAACTGCCCTTGCAATCAATTTCGCGGTAAAATCCCGTGACGCCGAGGCGGGTAAAAACGCAGTAACGAAAGTGAGCCTTGGCACACTCGCACGCGAAGTTGTGGATCCAATCCGAGTTAGGCCGGATGAGTCATACGTCAACCTCGGCGTAAAATGGAATGGCGAGGGCGTGTTGACTCGCGAACCTCGGAGCGGCGCAGAGATCAAGGCAACGACTCTCTATGGCGTGTCCCCTGGTCAACTTGTCTACAATCGCATGTTTGTAGTTGAAGGCTCGTTTGCATTGATTCCACCGGAATGTGGTGGAGCTGTTGTTTCCAACGAGTTCCCAGTCTTTGACATCGACAGTTCGGCGGTCGAGCCAGAGTGGCTGCTTCACTATCTTTGCGATCCTTACACGCTCGCCCGCATAGAGGCGGAAGTGACTGGGACTGAACGCGGAACAATGAAGAGTCGCCGCCGTTGGAAGCAAGAGCAGTTCGCGAGATTTGTTGTGGAGATGCCGACGCTCAAACGTCAGCGCGAGATCCTACGCGTCTTGCGCGTATGCGATGACCTGATTGGCTCGCTGAGCGACGAACTTGTTGCGCGCCGTAAGCAGTATGAGTACTACCGCGACAAGCTCCTCACCTTCGAGGAGGCCTCGGCATGAGTGACGCACTTGGCCGCAAGTACGATCCGATCGCAGTCTCGGGGGAGAGCACGGTTGTTGCCGAATACATCCCCGAGTCGTCTCATTCGACGAGCTACCAGTCTGAGGCGCACCTCGAGCGCGAGATGATCCGCCTGCTCCAGTCGCAGGCGTACGAGTATCTTCCGATCACCTCAGAGGCGCAACTCGTCGCCAACCTTCGCGTGCAACTCGAGGCGTTGAACAACATCACCTTCAGCGAGACTGAATGGGATGACTTCTTCAAGGACAAGGTTGCGAGCCAGAACGATGGCATCATCGAGAAGACGACCCGCATCCAGGAGGACCACGTCCAAATCCTGACGCGCGATGACGGCTCGACAAAGAACATCACGCTGATCGACAAGAAGAATATCCACAACAACCATCTGCAGGTCATCAACCAGTACGAGATCGGCCAAGGTGAAGGTGGCGCGAAGTACGCCAACCGCTACGACGTGACGGTGCTCGTGAACGGGCTGCCGATGGTGCACATCGAGCTCAAGCGCCGCGGAGTGGACATCCGTGAGGCGTTCAACCAGATCAACCGTTACCAGCGCGATAGCTTCTGGGCGGGGTCTGGACTGTTTGAGTACGTCCAGTTGTTTGTGATCAGCAATGGCACGCTGACAAAGTACTACTCGAACACGACTCGTAACCGTCATATCGACGAGGGTAAGAAGACCACCGGCGCCAGGAAGAAGACCAGCAACAGCTTCGAGTTCACGTCGTGGTGGGCTGACGCGCAGAACAAGCCGATCACCGAACTGACGGCGTTTGTGAAGACATTCTTCGCCAAGCACACACTGCTCAACATCCTGACCAAGTACTGCGTCCTCACGGTCGACCGTGACCTGCTGGTCATGCGTCCCTACCAGATTGTCGCGACCGAGCGGATCCTGCAGCGCATCGACATCGCCACCAACTACAAGCGTCTCGGCACCGTAGAAGCCGGCGGGTACGTCTGGCACACCACGGGCTCGGGGAAGACTCTCACCTCGTTCAAGGCTGCACAGCTCGCAAGTCGGCTTCCAGACGTCAGCAAGGTGTTGTTCGTCGTGGACCGTAAGGATCTGGACTACCAGACGATGCGCGAGTATGACCGGTTCGAGAAGGGTGCTGCGAACTCGAACGCCTCGACGGCGGTGCTCAAGAAGCAGCTCGAAGACCCGAACGCGCGGATCATCATCACGACGATTCAGAAGCTCTCGAACTTCATTCGCGCCAACAAGGGGCACGAGATCTATTCCGGCCACGTCGTGATCATCTTCGATGAGTGCCACCGCTCACAGTTCGGCGACATGCACACGGACATCACTCGGGCGTTCAAGCGTTACAACCTCTTCGGATTCACCGGCACCCCGATCTTCGCAGCCAACGCTGGCAACGGCGGCAACCCGCGGCTTAAGACGACGGAGCAGGCGTTCGGCGACAAGCTACACACCTACACGATCGTCAACGCCATCACCGACAAGAACGTCCTGCCCTTCCGGATCGACTACATCAACACCGTCAAGGTCGGTTCACCTGATGACAAGCAGGTGCTGGGCGTCGAAGCCGAGAAGGCCCTTCTCGACCCGCGCCGCGTGGCGCAGATCGCCAAGTACACGCTTGAGCACTTCGATCAGAAGACCAAGCGTGCTTCTAGCTATGAGCACTCGGTGGTCATCAACGTCGGTGAGGCGGTGCGCAGCCGGCGACGCGCCGAGGCTCTCCGTGAGAAGAAGCGCGTCCGGGGCTTCAATGCGCTGTTCGCGACCGCTTCAATCGACGCTGCCCAGCGCTACTACCTCGAGTTCAAAGCGCAGCAGAAGGAGCTGACGCCAGACCGTCGTCTCAAGGTGGGGGTGATCTTCTCCTACGGTGCCAACGATGCGCCCGATGAGGACATCCTTGACGACGAAGCCTTCGACACCGAGGGACTCAGCGGCGACGCGCGTGAGTTCCTTGAGGTAGCTATCAAGGATTACAACGCGTACTTCGGTACGAGCTACGACACCAGCCCTGACAAGTTCCAGAACTACTACAAAGATCTGTCGCAGCGCATGAAGAATCGCGACATCGACCTGGTGATCGTCGTCAACATGTTCCTGACCGGCTTCGATGCAACGACGCTGAACACGCTGTTCCTGGACAAGAACCTTCGCTCCCATGGGCTCATCCAGGCGTACTCGCGCACGAACCGCATCCTGAACTCGATCAAAACGTATGGCAACATCGTCTCGTTCCGTAACCTTGACGACGCCACCAACTCCGCGCTCGAATTGTTCGGCAACAAGGACGCCCGCGGCGTCGTGCTGCTCAAGCCGTATCAGGACTACTACAGCGACTACCTCGAGAAGGTCACCGAGCTGTTGCAGCAGTATCCGCTGGGGCAGCAAATCATCGGTGAGTCCGCACAGAAGGACTTCATCGCCCTCTTCGGCGCGATCCTGCGCCTCCAGAACATCCTGACCTCTTTCGACGAGTTCGCTGGCCAGGATCCGCTGAGCGAGCGTCGGGCACAGGACTACCGCAGCTGGTACCTCGACTTCTATGCCGAGTTCCGCAAGGACCGCGACGGCGACAAGGAACTGATCAACGATGACGTCGTGTTCGAGATCGAGCTCATCAAGCAGGTTGAGATCAATGTCGACTACATTCTGATGCTGGTTGAGAAGTACCGCGCCAGCTTCGGTGACGGCGAGGACAAAGAGATCCGCGCCGAGATCTCTCGTGCTGTGGATGCCAGCCCGAGCCTACGCAGCAAGAAGGACCTCGTTGAGGACTTCGTTGATTCGATCTCTGTAACCGGTGCGGTCGACGAGCAGTGGCAGACCTTCGTCGCTGCGAAGCGTGAAGCGGAGCTTGAGTCGCTCATCACGGATCAGCAGCTCCGTCCAGAGCAGACTCGCGCGTTCATCGAGGCAGCCTTCCGCGATGGTCAGCTCCGGGCAACAGGAACCGCGATCACCAAAATCCTCCCACCTGTTTCGAGGTTCGCGGCGGACGGTGGGCATCGTGAGAAGAAGCGTGCTGCCGTTGAGGCGCTCACGCGGTTTTTCGAGCGGTTCTTTGGCTTGGGCTCGGGAGGAACCAACTAATGGCGACGGTGCTTGGGTTACTGGCGTCCTTCACTGCGTACCGCGTGTCGGTCGAACGTGGCAAGCTGATCGAGAATCCGGTGGCCGCGCCTCGACCCGGGGGGTACTCGTAATCATGCGATTCTCCGAGCACTTCGGTGTCACTCAGACAGCTGATGACGATTGGTTCGATCCGCATCTCACGATTGATACCAAGCTATTCGTTGATCCGTTGTTGCTCCTCGAAGCAGGAGGAGAGTGGGCCGACGCCCACGAGCAGCTCATTGAGCACTTCGTCCATTGTTACGGTCTGGTGGCGAAAGCGACCAGCTCGACCTCCGTTTCTGCGCAAGCAGCTCGGCGACTCCTGACCTTTCCGGAGCCGTTCGAGGTTGGCTTGGGATATACAGCTAGCGGTACGAGTGGCTCCGGCTCGGGCGACCGATTTGCCGCGACCATGGCTGACGGCATCGCGACCGCTATCGCAGCCGGACTTGCGCAACCTGAACACATCGAGGAAATCGGCATCCTCAACGTCGGCATCGGGCCCGACCGGATCTCCGACGCCACGGTCAACGTGCTCAAGGCGCGCTTCATCGCATACACCCAGGCGATTGCCGAGCGCCATGGCATCCCACTTGATGCGCACCGCGTGAAGTCGGCACGTGTCTCACTCGACGCAGCCCGCTGGATCGCCGAAGACGTGCTGCTTCCAACAAACCCGAATGATGGCCGACCGGTCATCCTGCTACCACGAGCATTGCTCAATGACCTTCCGACGCTGAACGCCGATGACTGGTTCGACTCGCACTTCAATGAGGACATCCGGCTCACGCTTAACCTGCAGGTTGGGGAAGCCGTGCGGAAGGCGGACATCGTTAGCTGGGCGCGCCGTCATCCCGATCGAGTACGCGAATGGGCTCGAGAACAGACGAGCAGGCAGGATCTCCACGGCTACGATTTCAGCGCGGATCCCTTGGGCGTCGTGCAATGGGACCAAGCGCCGGTTGCCTATGCAGTCGAGCATCCGCTCGCGGCGCGGACTGTCATGTCACATGAGGACTTGCTCATACTGGTTGGCGAGCTCGTCGATCGATTCCAACACTTCGTCGAGCAGCAGCGCGGATGGAGCTTGCTTTGGAACTCGGACGGGTCAGAGAAGCCTGAAGAAGCGGCGCAGCTACTGTTCCTCGGACTCGCGCAGCCTTACCTACGTCAGTTCAACGTCGAGATCGATCGTGAGGTCGAGCTTGGACGCGGACCGGTCGATTTCAAGGCGGCATCCGGAACCACGGCGCGAGTCTTGATTGAGGTCAAGAAAGTGCACAACGGCAAATTCTGGAATGGACTTGAGGCGCAACTTCCGAGCTACTTGACGTCCGACGGTGCCACGCATGGGTGGTTTCTGGCGCTCCAATATCGCAGCACAAGAAGCTCCGTTGATCGTGTCCGCCGGCTCCCCGCCGTTGTGGCACTGACAGCATCATGCATCGGGATGACTTTGCGGTCATCGGTCGTCGACGCGCGTAAGCCCTTGTCCGCCTCAAACATCGAAACTGGCAACGAACTCCCCATTGACCAGGGGACGGAGACAGATTCGTGATCAAGCGAGTGCAGGACTACTTTAATGGCTGGCGCGCGAGGAAGGCGGAGAACGCTCTCAGTGACGAGCCCGCGGCTCCGGCCTGGGACTTGACCGCTCTGACGCCCGAGTTCATCGAAAGCGAACACGCGCAGTACGTCGTGGCCATCGCGGAGAACCTGAAAAAGGACGATGTCCTGAACATCGCGCTCTCCGGCAACTACGGCGTCGGTAAGAGCAGCATCTTGGGACGCGTCGCCGAGGATCACGATGGCCGTGTGGTGGAGCTCTCGCTCTCGACGCTTTCGCCGATCGACAACTCCAAGGTTGATGATTCGGTTCCGGCTCAGGCGAGGACACCAACGAATCGTATCCAGCAGGAGATCGTCAAACAGCTGCTTTATCGAGAAGCACCGAAGTCCGCCCGCGCTTCGCGCTTTCGCCGAATCGAACGGTTCAGTTGGGGACGCGAGATCGCGCTCGCTCTCATCGGTGGCGTGATCGTTTCGGTTGCCTTCATGATTTTGGGATGGGCAGGGACGATCGAACGAACTCTCCGACCGCTCCTTGAGTTGGCTCTTTGGGTGTACCCGATCATCGCTCTTCTCGCGGCAGGCGCAATCATCGCTGCTCGTTCTCTTCTGCATGGCCGGATCCATATCCGTCAGTTTTCGGCGGGGCCTGCCGCCGTGACGCTGGATGAGAAGTCAGTCTCGTATTTCGATCAGTACCTGGATGAGATCGTGTACTTCTTCGAGACCTCGAAGCGCGACATAGTGATCTTCGAGGACATCGACCGCTTTAACGATTCACACATCTTCGAGACGTTGCGTTCCCTCAATGCGCTTCTCAACGCATCACCGCAGATCAAGAAGCCGATCCGCTTCATCTATGCCATCAAGGACAGCATCTTCGACAGGTTGAGCCTCGAGCACGAAAACCGGAAGGTCGACGTGGCGCTCGTAGAGATCACCGATCCGGCGCAGGCTGAAATCGTGCGCGCGAACCGCACCAAATTTTTCGACCTGGTCATTCCAGTCGTCCCGTTCATCACGCATCGAAGCGCGCGCAACTTGACCACTCAGATCCTGCGCGGCATTGAGCACGTCGTGTCACCAGACCTGATCGACCTCGCAGGCCGATTCGTACCAGACATGCGTCTGCTTAAGAACGTGCGCAACGAGTTTGTTGTCTTCCGGGACAGGATCTTTGCTGGGGACGGGAAGCAGCTCGAACTGAGCGAGACGCAGCTGTTCGCGATGATGCTCTACAAGAGCACACACCTCAGTGATTTTGAGGTCATACGGCTCGGCAAGAGCAAGCTCGACAAGCTGTACGAGGTCAGTCGAATACTGGTATCGAAGAACATCCGGCGCGTTGAACGCGAACTTCGGTCTGCTCGCGTGGAGATCTCGCGACGCACAGGCGCGAAGCAGCGGGCGTCACGGCTCGGAAAGCTATTGGTCGCTCGGATTGACCTCTTGGTGCGTTCATCGAATAGCGCCCGGGCTCAAAACGGGCAGTACATGCTGAACGGACGAGGTGCCGACGCCACGGAGTTCGAGTCGATCGAGTTCTGGCATGAGCTGGCAGAGTCCGAGGACCGCACTGTGGGGTGGAGCAATCCGTACTACGGCAGCGGGTCGTTCACGCTGTCGCGGAACGATATCGCTGCACTCGTTGGCGACACACTCGACGTGGAAGCGTGGCGCGAACGCGACGACGAGACGGAGTCCGAGCAGATCCGGGAACTGCAGGAACAGCTCGCGTTTCTGCGCACGTCCGACATGGGCGAGCTGATGAGTCGGCCCGATTTCCTGGTCGACTACGAGGACATCTCGCAGTCACTCGCTGCGGTGGCAGAGAGGCTGCTCACGAAGGGGCTCGCGTTCAACCTGATTCGTGCGGGCTACATCGACCGCAACTTCACGCTCTACACATCGACGTTCCACGGGGACCGTGTTAGTCCTGCGGCCACGAACTTCATCATCCATCACGTCGAGCGTGGACTCATGGATGCACAGTTCGTCCTGACAGCCGAGGACGCAGAGGCTGTGATCCGTGAGCGCGGAGCCCGGTCGCTCGCGGATCCAGCTCTTTTCAATATCGCGATCCTGGATTACCTTCTGGGCGCAAACAACGCGGACGCTGACATCATGATCACGGCTCTGGCGCGCCTCGACGCAGACAGCAGGAAGTTCCTCGAGAGCTACTTGAGCAGTGGTGCGTCGAGTGAAACGCTGGTGGAGAAGCTCACGTCACGGAGCCCGCGTGTGCTGAACTACTTGATCGCGGACATCGATCTCGACGATGAGATGAGGACCGAGCTAGTGAGCGCGTGCCTCGCGAACTTGGCTGCTAGGCCGAAGCAAACCGTGACAGAGAAGGCGATGGCCTTCCTCGCGGCGAACTATGCACAGCTGCCCGCAATCGCGAGAGTTGCGTTGCCTGCGGCGAGAGCCGAACGCATCGCACTCCTGTTCAAAGATGCTGGACTGTCGTTGCCCGACCTGTCGGGAACGAGCGACGTCGTGCGGCTGGCTTTCGTGAAGCTCGGTCTCTATGAGATGAGTCTGTCGAATCTTCAAGCGGCGGTCGGCGACGAGGCCGGTCTTGGCCTCGACCAGCTCAGGGCTACTCACCGTGCCGACGTCTATGCCAAGGCGGTTGCCGAGTTGCAGGGCTACCTCGACGCTGTCGACGGTTACGCCGCAACGAACCATGCGGCCGACCTGTTCCATGTGGTTATTGGTGAAGTGCACGAAGCCGCGCCGGATCTGCTCGAGCGCTTCATCGAGGCCGCCTCGGACGAGAGCCGCATTGCGGATGTCGGGGATGTGCCCGAGGAGGCCTGGCCAGTGCTTGCAGCGCACGATAAGTTCCCGGCCACGTTCTCGAACGTGACGAGATACATAGCGCAGATCGGCAGTGTGGATGTGAATCTCGCCGTGGTGCTCGCGTCGGGTGAGGAGATTATCGAGCACGAAGATGTCGACGAGAACGAGAAGCGCAGTCTCGCCGTCGCCCTGATTTCCACCCCGTCCACACTTGGTGCTGAGCTCCGAGCAAAACTGGCGGAAAGTCTCGGGCTGAAGGCGTGGCTCGAGGCCGCTGATCTACCCGTCGAGTCGGGCGCGCTGTATCCCGAGCTGGTCGCTCGTCGGGTGATCTCCGGCAACGCCGCGACCTATGAGCATCTCGCTTCGACGGACTGGGCGACGCGAGAGCGCATCATCGAAGTGTCGCCGAAGTTCGCAGAGTGGCTAACGCCGGAACTCGTCGGTGCCGACGTGGCGAAGGTGCTTGCAAGCGCGTCGGTCACGGACGAAGCGAAGCGGATAATCATCGAGAACGCTGACGAGTACACGTCAGTCGGTGGGGTCGTTGGCCTTGTCGAAATCGGGAAGGCTGCTCGAAGGCTAGGAATCCTCGTGAGTTTCTCGGTCGTTGAACAGATGGCGAATCATCCGATCGGAAAGAGCGAGGTGCTACATCATCTCATGCCGTATCTGAACTCGACGTCTGATGCGGAGCTCTTCGGCGTTCTGAATTCCCTTGGTGGTGACTACGCTCAGCTGACGCGATTCGGCCGCGATAAGCCGAAGGTGCCGAATACTGCCGACAACCTCAGGCTGCTCGAGTCCCTGAAGCAGCGGGGCATCGTTACGAAAGTTGAGAATGATCGCAATCCGATGAAGGTGCACAAGCGATACGGGCGTTGAGAGACACATGGGGTGATCAAAGCCAGCAACAGGCTTGTCATTGCGGCTTTTGGCGCGGCGCCTTCGCCCTCATCTCCACCCCACTCCCGTGCAAGCTCCGCAGTACCGCTCCGTGTGACAACTCGTGTTTCGCTTCGAGCTCACGCATCGTGGCCCCGGCCTCGTATTCCTTGGCCAGGTCGGCCGCCTCCTCGGTGCTCACTTTCCGCTTCGAGATCTCGACACCTTGCGCTTTCAGCATGCGCGTCATCGCGGAACTTGCAACATCGAGCTCCCGGGCGAGTGAACGGGCGCTCTCGCCTGCCCGGGCTCTGCGTATGAGCATTTGGAGTCTTGAGGGCCACTGATTATTGCGGTTGGGTGCCAGTCGATATTCACTTTCGGGGCCGCTGGTATTGCCGGTGAGCGCCACTGCCGTGGGTGTGACGCTCACCGGCCCGGTTTCAGCTGGCTGCGGCGGCGGTCTGCTCGCGCATGTTGACCTCGCCGGTCTCGATCCAGATGGTGTTGTGGACGATGCGGTCCATGATCGCGTCGGCGTGGACACCGCCGCCGAGGCGCTGGTGCCAGTCCTTCTTCGCGTACTGGGTGCAGAACACCGTCGAGGTGGCGTCGTAGCGGCGTTCGAGGAGCTCGAGCAGCATGGACCGGACATCGTCGGTGGGCGGGTCGAGCAGCCATTCGTCGATCACGAGGAGCGTGAACGTGGAGTACTTCCGCAACCACTTCTCCCTGCCCGCCGGTTTGTCCTTCGCGGTCGCCCAGGTCTCTTCGAGGTCGGGCATGCGGATGTAGTGCGCCCGGTAGCGGTGCTGACAGGCCTGCTTGGCCAACGCCGAGCCGAGGTAGGACTTGCCCGACCCGGTGAAGCCTTGGAACACGACGTTCTGCTGGCGGGTGATGAACTGGCAGGTGCCGAGTTGCGCGATCACCCCGCGGTCCAGGCCTCGTTGTTCGAGCATGTCGACGCGGCGGAGGTCCGCGTTCGGGTAACGCAGCCCCGCCCGGCGGATCAGGCCCTCGACTTTGGAGTGGGTGAACGTGGCGTGAGCGTCATCGACGGCGAGTTTGATCCGCTCCTCGAACACCATCCCCAACGTGAGGCCCTCGTCCTGGACGTCGAACGCGTCGACCAGCGGGCCCACACCCATCTCACGGAGCTTCCGCTTCGTCTCCGCATCGAGCCGGCTCATCGGGCGCCTCCCGCGTAGTAGTCGGCGCCGCGGACATACCCGGCAGGCTCCTCCCACGCACTCGGCTCGAACCTCGGCTGCCGCCTGCCGGTCTGGTCCTGGCCCGACTCCAGGATCGGCCGCAGATGCGCATACCTGGGCGAGTTGATGCGCGACTTCAGCGCGATACCGGCGGCCGCTTCGACCCGGGCCGCGGAGTAGCGGCGGGTCAACTTGAGCACTGCCAGCGCGGCGCCCAGCCCCTGCTCGGCGACAGGCACGGACTCGAAGATCCGGGCCACGATCGTGGTGGTGTTCTCCCCGACCCGAGCCGCCCACTCCCGTGCCCGTTGTGGGTCCATCTGTTGGTAGCGGTGCCCGTCAGGCAGATCGCTGTCATGCGTCCGATACTCGTTGACCACCCCGACCGGGGCGAGCAGATGGCTGGTCAGCCGCTGATCCCCGGCGAACACCTCCAGCATCGTGTCGGTGACGCGCAGATCGACGGACCGGCCTATGTGCGTGTAGGGGACGGAGTAGAAGTTCCGCTCGAACACGACATGCCCGTTCTTCTGAACCTTGCGGCCGTAGAGCCACTGGGAGATCTCGAACGCGACGGCCGGCAACGGCCGCAGCAGTTGTTTCTCCTCCGCCTCGAACACACTCAACCGTGACCCGGCGCGTTTCTGGAACGGCTCCGCGTTGTAAGCGGCGACCCGCTCACGGATCACCGCGCGTAGCTCCGGCAGGCTCGCGAACCGCTGGTTGCGGAGCGCCCCGATCACCCATGTTGCGACGTTCCCGACGGTGTTCTCCACGCTCGCCTTGTCCTTCGGCTTCCGGGGCCTGCCCGGCAGCACCGCGGCGGAGTAGTGCGCGGCGAGTTCCCGATAGGCGTCGTTGAGCACGACTTCGCCTTCGGCGGGGTGCTTGATGACTCCGGTCTTGAGGTTGTCCGGGACGATCCGCGGGACGGACCCGCCGAACCATTCGAACATCGCGACGTTCACGCGCAGCCAGGTGTCCTGCCGCATGTCCAGAGCCGGCTCGACGAACGAATACCTCGAGAACGGCAGCGTCGCGACGAACAGGTAGACCCTCGCCGTGGCGCCAGTGACCGGGTCGGTCAGGCCCATCGTCTTGCCCGACCAGTCGACCTCGACCGTCTGCCCGGCCTTGTGACCGACCCGCGACGCCGCGCCGATCACCAGCACGTGACGCTGGTAGGTCTTGCAGAACCGGTCGTAGCCCATCGCCGTCTCGCCCTTGGCGCGGCAGGCGTCGACGTACTCGCCGTGCAGCAGCTTCAACGTCACCCCGACCCGGGCAAGCTCCCGATGCACCTGATCCCAGTCCGGCTGCATGTGAACACTCTCATACTCACCCCGCCCAGGGAACAGCCGCGCATACACGTCCGCTTCGCCGAGCTCCGCGACGTCGTCCCAGCCGATGCCCTCCCGGTCAGCGGCATCGAGCACCATGGCCACGCTGGTGCGGGACATACCCTGCGCGGCGATCTGCCGCCCCGTGAACCCCTCCGTGCGCAACCGAAGCACGAGCTTCGCCTTGATCTTGCGTACCATCCGAATCACTCCTTCTGCCGCGTGATAGGCCACACGGCAGAAGGAGCCTAGGCGGCCCCGAACCCGAATATTCGGTGGCTCTCAACGACGAGATCGCATCGACAGGACAGCGGCCCTGAACCCCAATATCAGTGGCACTCAGAAGAGCGAATACTCAG
>NZ_CALBRW010000044.1 GCF_937927635.1 uncultured Microbacterium sp. | reverse complement strand
GGCCCACCCCCTCGGGCAAGCCAGATCAGATGTCACCTATCCGTGCAGCAGTCCCCTCGTCCCGACTGAACACGTGCTCGGGGCTGGTGCTCAACAGCTCGAGAAGCGCGCTCTCCGTCCCGGTCAGCGCCACTCGGATTCCCGATGGATCGTACGCGGCCTGGGCGTCCGGCGTGAACACCCACTCGCCGAGGCGCCGACGCACCCCCTCAGCGCGGAACGCGCGCCGCAGGGCACGAAGGCGCGCCAGCAGCTCGTCGTAATCGAAGGGCTTCACCAGGTAGTCGTTCGCTCCGCCGTCCAGCCCGGTGACACGATCGTCCACGGTGCCGAGCGCGGTCAGCATCAGGATGGGGGTCGTGATGTGCGCGGTACGCACGGCACGGATGAAATCGACGCCGTCCATGCCGGGGAGTCGTCGATCGACGAGCATGGCGTCGTACCGCCTGCTTAGCGCGAACCGGAGGGCGGTCTCGCCGTCCGAGGCGTGCTCGACGTCGTACACGTCTTCCAGCACTTCGACGGTCAGTGCAGCGATCTCCGCGTCATCCTCCACGTAGAGCAGCGAACCGCGCGGCCCCTGTGCCGAGTCACCCATGGTCGCCGTCCTGTCGTCCGCGATCGAGACCATCAGCGTACGCCCGACCAAACCCCGGTTGGGTTACCCGGACTGACTTCCGCATGCCGTCGGCCGTCCGGCCAGAAACGGTCGTTTTCGGTTGCCCGCAGCGGGAGACGGATTCAGCCTCGCCCCTGTCGACGATCCCAGCGGTTGGGCCGGGGCCTATCTGCTGAGGAGTGTGTCGGGTGCGTGGGCGTCGCGTCGTCGACGGATCGTGAGGTACAGCTGGTGCGCGGTGATGACCAGCGCGAGCCAGGCGGCACCGAGCGCCCACGCTCCGAGGACATCGGTTGCCCAGTGGTGCCCGAGGTAGATCCGATCCAGGCCTGTGGTGAGGGCGAACAGCGTGGCAGCGCCGATGATTACGGCCCGGTGTTTCGTTTGCCGCAAGATGATCAGATAAGCGATAACTCCCACGACAGCGACCGCGTTCAGAGTGTGACCACTCGGGAAAGACGCGGAGTATTCATACGGGGGAACAGCGTCCGAGAGCGGTGGTCGATCCCGCCCGAACAAGTTCTTCCCGACAACCGTCATCAGAAGTGACCCGCTACCGGCAGCGACGATCAGAATGACCGGCGTCCAGGATCGGCGATGAAGACCAAGGACTAGTGCTGCAGTGATGGCAATGATGGGCATGCCGAGCGGGCCGGCTATCTCGGTATAGCCCGTGAGAATGATGTCGAGCCAGGGTGATCGGAGTGTCATCGCGAAATCGAGCAGAGGCCGGTCGATCCCCGCGACTCCATCGGCGTCGACGACGTTGTCGTACACCTGCGCGGCGGCGATGCTTAGAGCGACAACAAGAACCAATCCGAAAGCCAGGATAAGAATCAGCGCCCCGTTAGGTCCGAGCCGCTCGCTAAGCGCATGCGCACCCTGCGCGAGGCGACGCCACAGCGGCGCACCACGCCGGGGAAGGCTCTGGCTATCTTGCGTCAGCTCGCCGTGGACCCCCTCATCAGGTTCATTGGCGTGAGTCATGAATGGATCCAATCGTGGGGTTCGTATTCACCGTATAGCGCCGGCTCGACGTCTCTTCCGTTCGCAGCGAGGGGTGGTCGAGGTCAGCCGCGAATGGACGGGAGTTGGGTGGGCGCACCAAAGAATGCTGTGACTAGAGTGGCGGCGATCGCGGCTGCGGTGAGAATGGCGGCGAGTACGAGAAGTTGAAACTGTGCGGCGTCCAGTGGGGAGGCGCCAGCAAAAACGGCTCCGACGAATGCGCCGGGAAGAGTGACTATCCCAGTGGTTCGGGCCTGATCGGTCGAGGGGATGAGCGCCGTTGCTGCTGCGGTTCTGACGGAGTGTTGCGCGGCCCGGCGGGGTGTTGCGCCCAATGCGAGCCATCCCTCGATTTCGTCGTGATCCGTCACAAGGGCTTGCTGCACGTTCCGCCCCATCAAAGTCGTGACGGTCATCGTGTTTCCGATCACGATGCCAGCAAGCGCCAGGGTGTACCGGGTCGTGAAATCGACGGCAGTGGTGGAGAAAATGATCGCGATTGGGACCAAGGCGGCGACAATGATCGTCAAGGCGATGACGGGAATGTGCCGCCATCCGACGCGGAGCCGTCCCGCCACCACACCGGTAGCGGCACCGGCCATGACAACAAGGAAAACTCCCACCCACAATGGCTCGGTGATGACGACGTTGAGCAGAAGGCTGAGGATGCCGAGCTGCACGCAGGCGCGGACGATTGCCCACGGCTGCAACCAGGGTTGCGGGATATTCAACCGTCCGACGATCACGAATGTGACGGCGGTGAGCAGCAGTACGGTGAGCCCGGTGGTGAGGAGCGACATGGGTCACGTTGGAGAGAGAACGCCGGTTGCCAGAAGTGCGGCGACGACAACTCCGAGCGCGATGCGGTACCAGATGAACACGGTGATCGGATGTCGGGCAACCAAGCGAAGCAACCAAGCGATCGAGGCGTAGGCGACCACGAAACTCACCACGGTTCCGATCAAGACCGGCCCCCAACCGACAGTGACGCTGACAGCGCCAGCTTCACTGACAGCCTCATACGCACCGGCTCCAACCAGAGCGGGGATCGCGAGGAAAAACGATAGGCGAGTTGCGGTCACGCGATTCAGGTTGCGGAACAGGCCAGCGCTGATCGTCGCACCTGATCGGGAAACCCCGGGGATGAGGGCGATGCACTGCACCAGGCCGATGACCAGGGAGTCGTTCAGAGTGAGGCTCCTTTCTGACCGGGTTTGTTTCCCGACGAGCTCAGCCATGAACATCACCGCGCTCCAGAGGATCAGACCGGCGACAACGACCCACAGGTTCCGGAGTGATCCAGCGATGAGTCCGCGAGCGAGGAACCCGACGATGCCGATGGGGATCGACCCGGCCAGGATGTACCAGGCAAACCGATAGTCCTGGTTCTGCCGCGACTCTGATCTGAACAGGCCGTGCCACCACGCGGTAACGAGCCGACTGATGTCCGACCGGAAGTACAGGACGACCGCGATGATCGCGCCGAATTGGATGATCGCTGTGAACGCGGTCAGACCGGGGTCATCAATGGGGAGACCGAGCATCTTCTCAGCAAGGGTCAGGTGACCAGTGCTGGAGACGGGAAGAAACTCAGTGAGTCCTTCGATAATGCCAAGGAGGATTGCGTGCAGGAGGTTCACGGAAAACGTAACTTTCGGGTCGGGCTCGGCGAGCCGGACGAGGCTGGAGGTGCTCCTGGTGAGGCTTCTCGTGCTGTCCTCAATGAGAGTGTTGAAGCACAGGTAATCGGCGCTAAGGGGCTCGGAACTACCGGGTGTGCGTGGGCAGCACGGGTGACCATCCGCACGCGTCGCGAATGGTCGGTGGTTGAGTTGGGCTGATGTCTCACAGGATCGTGCCTATCGTGTATCCGATGACGGCCGCGCTGACGGTGAGGACGAGTGTGCCGATGCCGTTGGTCGCTGCCGCGATGGTTCGCCGGTCCTGGGCGAGGCGGATGGTTTCAAAGCTCGCTGTACTGAAGGTGGTGTATCCGCCGAGGAGACCAGTGCCCACCAGCAACCGCAGGTCCTCGGGAAGGGCTGCGGTTACGGCCAACCCGGTCACCAGACCGAGAAAAAAGGACCCCGTCACGTTGATGAACATTGTGCCGAACGGGTACGAGCCCGTGGTGCGGGTGCGGATGAGCCCGTCGATGAGGAACCTCAGTGCCGCGCCGATGCCGCCGGACGCTGCGATCGCGAGGAACAGCCAAGGCGTCATCGTGCGTCCTTCCGTCGGATCGCTCTCGCGCTGATGATCCCGCCTGCGGTCGCTGCACCGCCGAGCAGTAAGGTGCCGACCGCGTAGGCGAGCCCGACAGCGGGGGCGTTCTGGAGGAGGAGGACCGTGTCGGTGGCAAGCGCACTGTAGGTGGTGAATCCGCCGAGTATCCCGGTGCCGGCGAACAACCGAAGAACTCGTCGACGGCCGGCATCTTCGCCGCGGTGCGCGAGCGTCTCGAGGAGGAAGCCGAGCACGAACGCGCCGATGATGTTGATTGCTGCTGTGGTGAAGGGGATGCCCGCGACGGGCGGGATCGCGAGGCTGAGTGCCTCGCGTATTCCGGTACCGATCATTCCGCCGAGAGCGACGAGCCCAAGATAGCGCCAGTGGAGATGGACCGGGCGAGGCGCGGGTGTGCGTGCGTCGTCCACCTCGATGTCGCTGTCTAGCGGCAGCGGAGACGTATCTGGCGTCTGTGCACCGGCGGTCATTGCAGCCCGAACGGCAGATGGGCGTTGGTTGCCTCGATCTGAACGAGGCGGTTGTACTTTGCGAGTCTCTCACCGCGGGCGGGGGCGCCGGATTTGATCTGGCCGACCCCGGTACCGACGGCCAGGTCGGCGATGAAGGTGTCGAGGGTCTCACCGGAGCGGTGCGACACCATGCAGGCCATGTCGGCTTCTCGGGCGGCGCTGATAGCGGCGAGCGTGTCGGTGACGGTGCCGATCTGGTTGGGTTTGATCAGCGCAGCGTTGGAGTAGTGGTGTTCTGCACCGTCGCGGATGCGGGCCGGGTCGGTGACGTACAGGTCGTCGCCGACGAGTTGGATCTTGTCTGCGAGGCGCTCGAACAGTAGGGCCCAGCCTGGGTGGTCGTTTTCTGCGAATCCGTCTTCGATGCTGCGGATCGGATACGAGTTGACGAGTCCTGTGTAGTAGTCGGCGAGTTGTTCGCTGTTCATTATGCGGGAGCTGATGCGGTAGCCGCCGTCCACCGCGAAACCGTTCGCTGCGGGGTCCATCGCGATCGCCACCTGGTCGAGCCCGGGCGTGTATCCGGCGGCGGTGATGGCCTCCATCAGCAGGTCGAGTGCTTGTTCGGGATCGTCGATGGGCGGTGCGAATCCGCCCTCGTCACCCAACCCGGCCATTCCGAAACGGCTACGCACGAGTCCCGCGAGGGCGTGATAGATCTCCGCCCCCATCTGCAGGGCATGCTCCTCGTTTGCGGCACCCACCGGGGCGATCATGAACTCTTGGAACGGTAGGCCGCCGGGAGCGTGAGCGCCACCGTTGATCACATTGAAGTGCGGCACGGGGAGCCGCTCTTCGGCGCCGGAGAGGTGAGCGAGGTAGCGGTGCAGCGGAACGTTTGCAGCATGTGCGAATGCTCGGGTGGCCGCCATCGATACGGCGATCACCGCGTTCGCTCCGAGCCTCGATAGCGAGTCGGTGCCGTCCAGCTGACGCACGGCCGCGTCCAGATCGCGCAGGGAGGTCCACCCGTGGGCGGTGAGCAGCGGTGCGATCTCCTCGTCGACATTCGCGACGGCTCGCCGCACGCCACGCCCCGAGAACGCATGGCCGCCGTCGCGAACCTCGACCGCTTCATGCTCCCCGGTGGACGCGCCCGCCGGCGCCGACGCTTCGACAGTGTCCCCATCGGCCAACGTCAGGGTGACCTGCACTGTCGGGTAGCCGCGGGAATCCAGGATCTGGGATGCACAGACCATCTCGAATCCGACGGGCCGATCGCCGTGGTGAGTGATGTAGTCCCCGCCGCCGGCAAGCGTGTGCGGGTGGGCTCCGGTGTAGTCGTTCATGTCAGGTTCCTCCTTGTTGGGCCACGGTGGCGGCTGCCTGCCGTGCGGTGATCGGATCGAGGTATTCGCCGCCGCGCACCTTCGGGGTGCCGTCGGCGGTCAGTCGGTAGACGAGGGGCTGGCCGGTGGGGAGGTTCAGGTCCTCGAGTTCGGGTTCGGTGAGGTCGTCGAGAACCGCGCAGTAGGCGCGTAGTGAGTTGCCATGGGCGACGACCAGCACGTTCACACCCACCTGCAGCCGCGGTCGTGCTCGTTCCCAGTGGAACTGTCGAACCCGGGCGATCACGTCAGCGAGCGACTCGGTGGCCGTGAGGGCCGCAGCTGGAAGGTGACAGAACGGTTCCTTCCGGCGCAGGAGTTCCACCTGTCGGGCGCTCAGCGGTGGTGGAGCCCCGTGAACAGACCTCCGCCACTCGCGAAACAGGGCTGGGCCATGCTCGGCGAGGATCTCCGCTTTGCTTCGCCCCGTCAGAGCGCCGTAGTTGCGCTCATTGAGTCGCCAGTCCCGCAACGCAACATCCGGCCCCACACCCTCCTGAGCGAGGATCGCGGCGGTGTCTGTGGCGCGGGTCAGCTCAGAGACGAACGTTGCGCCGACGGTCATCCCCGTTGCGCGCAACAGGCGGGCCGCCTGCGCAGCCTCGCGACGACCGCGCACGGTAAGGGGAGCATCCGAGATGCCCGTGAAAGTCCCCGCAGCGTTCGCGGTGCTCTCCCCATGGCGCAGCAACACGATCGCCCCGCTCATGCCGACTCCCACGGCAACGCGCCATCATGCACCGGAGCCTGCGGAACCACAAGGACCGGGCGGTGCTGCTGGTGAGCCAAGTGCGCCGCCACCGATCCGTCGAAGAACTCTGCCATCGCCCCACGGATCCCGGGACGGCGAGTCCCGACCACGATCATCATCGCGCTCTCGCGCTCTGCGAGATGGGAGAGCGCGGTCGCCGGATTGCCCGCCAGCTCACACTTGTCCCATGCCACACCGGCACGTGCGAACCGATCTCTCAGTTGCTCAGCGAGCGTGTGGGGAAACGGAGAGGGACCGTCGTCGTACGCGTCCGAATCAACTGGCCTTGATGTGGTGGACCCGTCGGGGCGTTCGTCCACGACGAAACGGGTCGTGTCGACATGCGCACACACAACACGGGCACGAAGCGCAAGAGCAACGCTGATCGCGGCGTCGATGACGGCCGGAGCCTGCATCGGAATCACGCCGAGGACGAGAACGGGGGCTGAAGCGCCGGCCTGGTCCACGAGGGTCTCCTATCTCCGCGCACGTTGAAGTGCTGAGATAGGGACTGTTGTCGGGATATCCGAGGTTTGGGTCGGCGAGCCCCACCGCCGAAACGCTCTCGCGTTATCGCCAAGGTAGCACCCCTACGCGCGATTGTCATCAGCATCCGACCATGCGATGGGCGCGAATGAACTATGGTTCCCGTCCAGGTGCGACCTGATCCACGTCCACGACTTCCCAGCCCGATGTCCCCGCCACCATGACGCACCACGACGCGGTCGGTACGGACAACTGCCGCCCCCGATCAAGATGATCAATCACGGGCTGAATGATCGCGTCATGAGTGACGATGACGGCACTGCTCGACGACGACCACAACTCCTGAAGCACCGGCAGGACCCGCGTTAGCACCGTCTCAGCTGACTCAACCCCCGGCGCTGCGTCGACGCTCCCCCATTGCGCAACAACGTCCGCTTTCAGGTGCCCGGTCCACGGCCCGTAGTCACGATCGTTCAACCGCTCATCGATCCAATGCGGGACACCAGCAGCCAGCGCGATGCTCTGCGCCGTCGCTACCGCGCGTGCCAAAGGGCTGGACAACACCACCGAAAAGCCGACGGACGCGATCGCACCCGCCAGGCCCTCCGCCTCACGGACACCCACCTCATCCAGCGGCGGATCCGCAAGCCCCCGCAACCGGCCCTCGGCATTCAGAGCAGTACGACCATGGCGGGCAAGCAACAACCGAGCGAAAGTCATGAACAACTTCTACTCCTCTCAGAGCGGCTACCCAACCCCCGCAACCAACGATGCCCACGCCACCCCAGTTCCACTCGGGAGAGCGAAGCCCCTGCACAGCGGACTTTCGGCACGCGTTAGTGAACAAACCTCGGGCATGCGACGTAGTGAGCGCGAGAAACGATCGTTTACGGTGGGAACCATGTGGTGGTCGGATGACGAGTGGGAAGCTAATTCCTGTGGTCGGAGACTTCGCCCGCTACGCCCCCTAAACGTCGAGCAGGCTGGAGACGCATGATGTCATCGAGCGGCGCGGGACACACTCCCATCACGCAGATCAGGGTGGGCGACACAGTGCGACTGACAGGAGCTGCATGGGACGAGATCGAATCAATTTCGCCCATAAAGTTCGACCGTGTGCCCTAGGTGGGGGAAGATCACCGGATCGTCGGCGGGTCAGTTCTCGGTCCGTTCTTCTTGGTCGCAGGCACACCCTGGGCCGTGAACAAGACATACACCGCAGTGCTGCTGCCTGATAGTTAAAGCCAACCTCATCTCGGGCCAACAACGTCGGTCCAACTATCCTCGTGGCCCTGTGGCATCTAGCGGCGATCGGGCACGATCGTCCAGCGTAACGGCCGCGGATGGGAAGCTCAGAGATCTCTGTCGGTGCTGCGCGAGCGGATTGAGTACACGCGAGCCCCGCCCTCACCGCCCTGTGCGGATCGACGCCCGGTAGGCAGGGGGCGAGAATCCGATCGCGCGACCGGCACCGCTCTCCCCGCGATAGGTCGGCCACTTATCCGTGCGAACGTTCATGTGTCTCAACAGCTGACTCCTGATTGTTTTCATCCGTCGGACGGCTTGCGCCGCTCCGTCACTCGACTCTTCGGTCGGACGGCCCGAACGCCTGCCGTCGACCGCTTGGCTCGCAGCGTGAAGCACTTCGACGAGGCTGTCGCCGTGCAATGCGGCGTTGCCGAGCGAGATGAGCAGTTCCGCGAGGTCCCGGTTCGAAACGGAACTATTGTCAATGAGGTCGAACATACGAGTCGAGGACAGCGACAAGACGAGTTCGATGAGCTGAGGGAGCTGCCCGATCTCCTGCGCGAGGCCAACTTGCTCCGAAGATGAACGCGCGGGGTGCCACCATCCGTTCATCGCATCCCTCGCCACCGCTGCGATAGTCGAGCGATAACCGATTGAGCTTGCATGAAGTCCGCCGTTGAGACGCTTCTGCGCGTTTCGCGCCAGGTCGAAGCTCCGAACATCGACGTCCAGACCGTTGGCGTGCCAACGAGCATGCTTGACACAGATCGGCCCCACCGCGCGCTCCACCAGCACTAATTCGCCTTGCGTGCACCGACGGCAGAGGCTCATCAGCCCTGGCGACGTACCGTTGCAATAGGAGCAAGACCGTATCCACAGCGTCGGATCGTGGCCGCACATCGACGCGTAGCGGTGCCCGTTGTCATTAAACGATCGAGGTGGCAAGGCCGCGAGCTCACAGAGCGTATCTCGTGCGGCAAAGGCGGAGATGTTGGGCCCCAGAAGCGAGTCTTCCTCGCGGAAAACCCGCCAGACAGCGTGCTCTGTCACCCGATTTGCGGAGCAAAGTCGTGAAAAGTAGCTTGTGGGACTTTCATCCCGGTACATACGCACGCGAACCGGCAGAGACCTCATCCGCTTTGGAGAGCTTGCTTGGCGAACTGCTGGCGCTGGAGCTCCTTGTCGAACTCACGGAGGTCCAGGGCTTCAGTTCCGTCTTCAATCGCCTCGAGCGCTGCCAGCTGAAGCATGTCCTTCAGCGGCCCGATCTCGCCGCCGGACAAGCGATACAAGGCCTTCGCCGCGGTTAGAATCCGCCCCGACTCCTGCGCGAGCAGACACAGGGAGTCCTCTAATGCAAGCAATAAGTTGCCCCAGTCCGACCGCCCTTGTTTCGTCGTGATGCTGAATGGTGTGGCGTCGTAAAGCTTGAATCTCTTTCTGATCTGCCCCTCCCGCGCTCCGGTCAACATCCCTGTGTCTTGCACTGCGATGCCGGCGTAAACGAACGTGCTCCCGCAGCGTTCGGAGAGCTGTTTCAACATGTCCGACGCCTCTAGGTTCGCTCGGTATTTCAAGTCGAGGTGATGGATATCGTCAACGAGAACCAGCTCGGTGCGGCACCGTTGCATGGCGTTGGCAACCATCTCAACTAACTCGTTGTAGAGGACACCACGCCGGGCAGGAAGTCCGAAAAATCGGACGAACTCGAGGAGCAGCGCGCGTGCGCTCGATTGCGCCGGCACAGCGACGTAGACGACAGGGATGGCGCCATCCAGCGCGGATGATTGTGCGACCAGACGCCGTCTAAGCTCGTGCTCCTTGCCGATTTGGAGAAGTGTGGTCGTCTTACCCTGGCCAGGCTCGCCCGACAAGATCAGCCCGAACTTGCCCACCTGGCGATGCTCGTTCAGATATACCCGTCGACGAACCGCCTTCTGAAACTCCGCGTATTGCGGCGTTTTCACGAACGCACCCGCCTGTGAGTATCGCGCACGGATCTGGTTGTACAGAGAACGATCCGCGGGTGCCATCGCTCGGAGCTGGGCAACGGTAGCTGGGACCGGTTTTTCGTAGGCGGCGTCAACGAACTCGCGCCACCCCTCCTTCGTTCCGATCTCCATCATTCTCCGATCGTTGCGTCGAGCTCGTCAGCGGGATAGGTGATCAGAGTGAAGCCCCCACTATGCGGCCATGCGGCTTCCTCTTCGACTGCTGCCTCCTTGGGCGGCGTTTCCGACCGCGCAGGGTTCGGAACCGTTCCGCCAGTGAGTCTCGCTGCACTCATGGGATCATCTGCGATCGCGGTGAGCCTAGAGTTCGCTCGCTTGTCTACCTTCGGGTTTCCCTTCGCCGCGAAGGTCCGCATCGCTTGAACAAGCTCATCGGTGGCGGAGAGGTTGCCGAAGTCGTCTTGGCGGTACTGCGCAAGGGCGATTCGCCAGACTTCGCCGAGCATGGGGGACTCGTGCACGTGGTTGGCCCAGTACAGCGGTAGGAAGGAGTCACCGGTGTCTAGCCAGACAACATGGAAGTTGTACGGATCGACTCGTATCGACCACTTGCCGTTGTTCTGCCTATCCAGTGAGCTCCGTCTCCGGTAGTCCGACAGTTGTTCCGAGTCGTAGTGGCGGTGGTCGATCGTGACTCCGTATTGGTTGATCGTTCGATACATGGTCGGCAGCATCGCGATGAAGTCATTCTGGGTGAGCGGCACATGCAGTTCTGGGGCACGCTCGCGAAAAGCGCGGAACATCTGGTTGGGCGTCAGGACGACACCCGGCTCTGACGGATGCCGCAAACTGTCGTGCGGTCGGTTCTGCCAGTGCACGGCGATCCAGTCCTCAAGCAGTTCTTGCATCTGTTGAATAGTGAGAAGCTGGTCTGAGTCGATCACCGCGTCCTTGCCGCGATGCTCGACGCTGCGGCCGACGTATCCCTTTATGTACTGCAAGAAAAGCGTGTTGATCGACTTGAAGGTTCGTTCCACATGCGGCTTGTCGGTTGGGGTATGCGAGTTCGCGGTCACGTAGGAGATCCCGAGGTGATCACACGCCGACCGGAATGCGCGAGACAGGAAATTGAGACCTCGATCCGTAGTGATCTCGTCGGGGAAGATGTACGGTTGTGCGTTGCGGGCTCGTTCGTAGCGATCCTGATCGATCAGCACGTCTTCGGCCCAGGATTGGGAGATGAGGCGCCTGGTCTCTCGTGCACCTTCTGGCCGACGTGAGTACGGAACGAGCGCGCGCGCGAGCGCGATGACGATGTCGACGCCCTTTGTTCCCTTGGGACGGAGCACCGCCGAGAGGATCGAGCGAGTCGCAACGTCGATGAGAATCGTGAGTTCTGGGCGAGTGACCGTTGACTCATCGATCCGCACCATCACGTCCAACACCGTGGAGTCGATCTGTGTCTGTTCCCCGGGCCGCGAGGGAAACGTTGAGCTGAATGCGCGGTCTGGCTGCAGCGCCAACGACTCCCTGGTTTTCGCTGATCCGAAGGAGGCTCGACCACGATCGCTCTCGTCGAGGAGGCGATAGAAAGTTGAGCGACTCGGCACGGTGATCGTGTCCCCGTACTGTTCATGTGCGAGACGGGTCACCTCGTCGATCACATAGCTCCGGCTCGTAGTCGAGGCCCGCCTCCGACCGGTGAGGACTTCCTCGACCAGGACGAGGATCGGAGGATCAACCCTCGTCTTGCGCGGGGCGCGCAGTTCAGGAGCGCGTCGGTCGAGAAGCCCGGTGATGCCTTGCGAGCGGTATGCCGAGATCTGACGTTCCATGGTTCGAGTAGAGATTGCCTTATCCAATGCGTCCCCGACGCGAATGGCTTCTCGGCCTAGTGCGTCGCTGCGCGAGACGCCGTTCGCAATCGCTTCGTCGAAACGTTCTATCGCGGCCTGCCATATGCGTACGTCCCGGGTCACCTGCGCGCTCAGACCTTCCAGGTCCATGCTGCGTAGCACTGGGGGATTCACCCGTTCGACCGACTCCGTCACGACGTCGAAAGCAACGTCCACATCCTCACCGCCCGAAGTCCGCAGCGTGATGAACTCAGACCTAACGATGATCACCGTGCACTCATCGCCTCGCCATCGGACTCGATCGCCTGCGTTTACGTTCATCCGTGGGTCCTCGCGGTCAGAACCGATCGTGGGCTCAGCGGCTCTTCAAGATCCGCAGTCAGTTCGCCTTTCCAGATCAGGACATAGCAACGGGCGAACCCCAGATCACCGCCACCCAACGATTCGACTGCTTCTCTCAAGCTGATTGGTGTACGTGGGACGTCGAAGCTTCCGAGTTCTGAAGTCCACCGAGGATCGCGATACCTGCGCAGGAACCGGAGATTCGCGTCACGAGTCACGCTGTTGCCCAGGAACACCGCGTATCCCCAGCCAATCTCCGCGCAAAGCTGGGCAGTGCGATCGAACTGGAGAACAACCTTCGGATCGGCAACCCGCCTTCGATCTTTTACATCGACGATTACCCCGTGGTTACCGTGAAGCTTCACGAAGTAGTCCGGAGCGTGGCGTGTGCCTCTCGCGTCATTTGAGTATTAGCGTTTCTGAGCACCATCGGTATTGCGGTTGAGCACCGCTCGCTGA
>NZ_CALBRW010000043.1 GCF_937927635.1 uncultured Microbacterium sp. | reverse complement strand
CTGAATCTCAACCTGCTGGGCGAGGCCGTGCTGGGCGAAACCGAGGCCAAGCGCCGGCTGGACGGCATCCACGATCTGATCCGGCGCGACGACGTGGACTACGTCTCGGTCAAGGTGTCGGCGGTCATGAGCCGTATCTCGATGTGGGCGTTCGACGACGTGGTGGACGACGTCGTGAAGCGCCTGACGCCGCTGTATCTGACCGCCGCGGCCGATGGCACGTTCATCAACCTCGACATGGAGGAGTACAAGGACCTCGACCTGACCATCGCGGTCTTCACGCGCATCCTGGAGGACCCGCGACTGAAGGCCCTGGAGGCCGGCATCGTGCTGCAGACGTACCTGCCGGATGCACTCCCCGCGCTGCGCGAGCTGACGGCCTGGGCGCGCGACCGCGTGGAGCACGGCGGAGCGCCCATCAAGGTGCGGCTCGTGAAGGGCGCGAACCTGGCGATGGAGAAGGTCGACGCGATCATGCACGGCTGGACGCAGGCGCCGTACAGCTCCAAGCTCGACACCGACGCCAACTACCTGCGCCTGCTGGACGAGGCGTTCCAGCCCCGCAGCGTCGCCGCCGTGCGGATCGGCGTGGCAGGCCACAACCTGTTCGACATCGCCTACGCCTGGCTGCTGGCGAACGAGCGCGGCGTGCAGGACAGCATCGAGTTCGAGATGCTGCTGGGCATGGCGCAGGGGCAGGTCGCCGCGGTCTCGCGCACGGTGGGGCACGTGCTGCTGTACGTGCCGGTGGTGCATCCCGGCGAGTTCGACGTGGCCATCAGCTACCTGGTGCGGCGCCTGGAGGAGAACGCGTCGTCGTCGAACTTCCTCTCCGCGGCGTTCGACCTGGGCACCGACCCCTCGCTGTTCGAGCGCGAGCGGCTGCGGTTCGTCGACTCCGTCAGCCGCGCGCGCGACCGCTCCCTGCACACAGGGCCGCGGCGCACGCAGAACCGCGCGGCTCCCGTGCACGAGTCCGCGCGCACCAGGCCCCGCCCGAAGGCGGAGACCGAGGACCTGACCGGGCTCGTGCTGGGCATCGCACGCGGATCCTCCGAGGACGAGGCGGCGGACGCCGATCCGTTCCTGCAGACGGCGGTGTACTCCAAGCAGGAGCTCGCAGGCGTCAGCGCGGGTGCGCCCGGCTTCGTCAACACCCCCGACAGCGACCCCGCACTGGCGGCGAACCGGGAGTGGGCGCGGAGGATCTTCGCGCGGGTGGCCGTACCGGCCTCATCCGATCTGGGGGTCATGTCCCTGCGCGACGCGCGCGTCGACGACGAGCGGATGCTGGCGCAGACCGTCACCCGTGTGCACGACGCCGCCGCGGCCTGGGGCGCAAGGCCGGCATCCGAGCGGTCCGAGGTGCTGCAGCGGGCAGCCGTCGCCCTGGCCGGCAGGCGAGCCGATCTCATCGAGGTCGCCGCCATCGAGACCGGCAAGACGTTCGCGGAGGGCGACGTGGAGGTCAGTGAGGCCGTCGACTTCGCCCGCTACTACGCCGCCACCTGCCGCGAGCTCGACGGTGTCGCCGGCGCCCGGTTCGAGCCGGCGCGCGTGACGGTGGTCGCCCCGCCGTGGAACTTCCCGATCTCCATCCCCGCCGGCGGCGTGCTGGCCGCGCTCGCCGCAGGCTCGGGCGTGGTGTTCAAGCCCGCGCCGCAGGCCCGCCGCTGCGCGGCCGTCATCGCCGAGGCGCTCTGGCAGGCGGGCATCCCGCGCGACGTGCTGGTGCTGGCCGACGTGGAGGAGGGCGCGCTCGGGCAGCAGCTCATCACGCATCCGGACGTCGACCGCGTCATCCTCACCGGTTCGTGGGACACCGCAGCCCTCTTCCGCTCCTGGCGGCCGGACCTGCCGCTGCTGGCCGAGACCAGCGGCAAGAACGCCATGATCATCACTGCCACGGCCGACCTGGACCTGGCCGTCGCCGACCTGGTGCACAGCGCGTTCGGGCACGCCGGGCAGAAGTGCTCCGCAGCATCCCTGGCCATTCTGGTCGGTCCTGTCGGGCGCTCCAAGCGGTTCGCCCGGCAACTGGCGGATGCGGTCCGCTCGCTCCGCGTGGCCTGGCCGGGCGACCCGCAGGCCGAGGTCGGGCCGGTCGTCGAGAAGCCGCAGGGCAAGCTGGCCTGGGCGCTCACTCACCTGGAGGGCGAGGAGAAGTGGCTCATCCGGCCGCATTCGCTGGACGACACGGGGCGGCTGTGGAGCCCGGGCATCCGGGTGGGCGTGCAGCCCGGGTCCCGCACGCACCTCGAGGAGTTCTTCGGCCCGATGCTCGGCATCATGCACGCCTCGACGCTGTCCGAGGCCATCCGGCTGCAGAACGCCGTCGCCTACGGCCTGACGGCAGGTCTGCACACGCAGGATCCCACTGACCTGGCGCTGTGGCTGGATCAGGTGCAGGCAGGCAACCTGTACGTGAACCGCGGCATCACGGGCGCCATCGTGCAGCGGCAGCCGTTCGGCGGGTGGAAGCGCTCCTCGGTGGGGCCGGGGGCCAAGGCCGGCGGGCCCAACTACCTGATCGGGCTGGGGTCGTGGCGCTCGCAGCCGCGCGGCAAGTCCTCCAGCACGCTGCACCTGCGAGGGCTGGACGTCCGCATCTCCGGGCTCATAGAATCCGCGCAGCCGTCACTGGACTTCGACTCCTTCGAGTGGCTGCGGCAGGCAGCGCTGTCGGATGCCGTGGCCTGGGACCGCGAGTTCGGCCAGGTGCGCGACGTGTCGCAGCTGGGCGTGGAGCGCAACCTGTTCCGGTACCGCCCCGTGCCCGTGATGGTGCGGACGGCGGCGGATGCTCCGCTCGCCGCACTGCTGCGGGTGGTGCTGGCCGGCATCCGCTCGGGCGCATCGTTCTTCGTGTCGGTGCCCGAGGGCGTACCGGCGGCGGTGCGCGCTGAACTGGGTGCGCTGGAGGTGCCGGTGGCCGTGGAGACCGAGGCGGAGTGGATCCAGCGCGTGCAGCTGCGCTCGTCGGAGGCAGCCAAGGCGGGGCGCGTGCGGCTGATCGGCGGGCGGGATGCCGTGTCCTCACTGCACCGGACGCTGTCGGACGCCGTGGGCGGCGATCCCGACGTGGCCGTCTACGACAACGAGGTGACCTCCGCCGGTCGCCTGGAGCTGCTGCCGTTCCTGCATGAGCAGGCCATCGCGATCACCGCCCACCGATTCGGCAACCCCGACCCGTGGAGCGCATCGGTCATCTGAGCGGGCTCAGCCCTCCAGCATCCGGGTGCGCGCCAGACGCGAGTACCAGAGCGCGCTGTCCTTCGGCGTGCGCTCGAGGGTGTCGAAGTCGATGTGCACCAGGCCGAAGCGCTTGTCGTAGCCGTACGCCCACTCGAAGTTGTCCATGAGCGACCACGCGTAGTAGCCGCGCACGTCGGCGCCCTCGGCGATGGTCTGCAGCACGACCGCCAGATGCCGGCGCAGATAGTCGATGCGCTCGGGGTCGTGGATGCGGCCGTCGGCGGACACGATGTCGGGGAACGCCGCGCCGTTCTCGGTGATCATCAGCGCCGTCCCGGGGTTCTCGCGGTGCATCCGCATGATCAGCTCGTACAGGCCACTCGGGTCGATGTTCCAGCCCATGTCCGTGTAGGGGCCGGGCTGCGGGAGGAACTGCACGCTGTCAGCGCCCGGCCACGGCGATGCGCTCGAGTCGTTGTGGCCGGCGGAGTGGTTGCTGGCGCCGACGCCGTCCCATTCGCGCACGCGGCTCGTGGAGTAGAAGTTGATGCCGATCGCGTCGAGAGGCTGGTGGATCGCCGCCAGGTCGCCGTCCTGCACGAAGGACCAGTCCGTCACCGACGCCGTGTCTGCCAGCAGGTCCTCGGGGTAAGCCCCCGCGAGCATCGGCCCGGTGAACACCCGGTTGGCGAGGGCGTCGATGCGCCGCACCGCGTCGGCATCCTCCGGGCGATCCGGACGCACGGCCTGCAGGTTCAGCGACACCGAGAACTCGGAGGTCGACGGCACACGCTCGCGCAGCGCCTGCAGGGCGAGCCCGTGCGCGAGGTTGAGGTGGTGCGCGGCGCGCAGCGCGATGACGGGGTCGGTGATGCCCGGGGCGTGCACCCCCGACGCGTGCCCGAGGAAGGCGGAGCACCACGGCTCGTTCAGCGTCGTCCACATGCCGATCCGGTCGCCGAGCGCGTCGCCGACGATGCCCGCGTAGTCGGCGAAGGCGGCCGAGGTGTCCCGTGAGCCCCAGCCGCCGGCATCCTGGAGCGCCTGCGGGAGATCCCAGTGGTACAGCGTCGCCAGGGGCGTGATGCCGCGATCGCGCAGCCCGTCGGCGAGGCGCCGGTAGAAGTCCAGCCCCCGCTGGTTCACGGCGCCGCGGCCGGTGGGCAGGATGCGCGGCCACGAGATCGAGAACCGGTAGGCGTCCAGGCCGAGCCGCGCCATCAGGTCGAGGTCTGCGTCCAGCCGGTGGTAGTGATCGCAGGCGACATCGCCGGTGTCGCCGTGCAGCACCCTGCCCGGCGTGTGGCTGAACGTGTCCCAGATGGACGGGCCCCGGCCGTCCTCGTGCGCCGCGCCCTCGATCTGGTAGGCGGCGGTGGCCGAGCCGAACAGGAAGTGATCGGGGAACGCCGCGGCGGATGCTGCGGGTCGGGTGTCGTGCGATGAAGCCGTCATTGGTGTCGTCGTCTTTCCGTCGGGATGCGGTCGCCGCGCTGCGGCAGTCGAGTCCGTGACCTGATCGTGATGTATGGAACCTAACCGGTTAAGTTATGCTACCGCTCGGATCCCCCTCAGAGAAGAGCAGCCCACCGGGTGCCTCAGCGAGGAGGCCGACGAGCCGACTGACGGCCGTCTGAGACGAAGGAGTCATAGGTGGAAACGAAGCGGAAGGTCGTCGCGGCGGCCGCGGCGATGGCAGTCGTATCGATGGCGCTGGCCGGATGCTCGGGCGGTGGTTCGTCCGACAGCGGTGCGGACGGCGGGTCGGCGACGATCACGTACTGGGCGAGCAACCAGGGCACCAGCCTCGACAACGACAAGGAGGTGCTCACCCCGATCCTCAAGGAGTTCACCAAGCAGACCGGCGTCAAGGTAGATCTCGAGGTGATCGGCTGGAACGAGCTGCAGACCAGGATCCAGACCGCCATCACGAGCGGTCAGGGCCCCGACGTGGTGAACATCGGCAACACCTGGGGCGCGGCATTCCAGGCCACGGGTGCGTTCGCGGAGTTCGACTCCGACAACGCCGCCCAGATCGGCGGCCTCGACAAGTACGTGAAGACCGCGCTCGACGCGGGCGGAGCACCGGGGAAGACGCCGACGTCCGTGCCGCTGTACGGTCTGGCGTACGGGCTGTACTACAACAAGGCCATGTTCGAGAAGGCGGGTCTCCAGCCGCCGACCACGTGGGAGGAGCTGGTCTCCGACGCGAAGGCCCTCACCACCGGCGACCAGTGGGGCATGACGCTGGCGGCGGGCAGCTACACGGAGAACATCCACTTCGCGTTCCTCACCTCGGCGCAGAACGGCGGCGAGTTCTACGACAAGAGCGGCAAGCCCACCTTCGACACCCCGGAGAACGTCGCGGGCATCAAGCGCTACCTCGATCTCATGCAGGTGGAGAAGGTGGCCAACCCCGCCGACGCGCAGTACGACAACGCGTCGTCTGCTGCTGCTGACCTGGCCTCCGGCAAGGCGGCGATGTTCCTCAGCCAGAACAACGCCGACTCCACCCTCAAGGCCGACGGCATGAAGCCCGGAGACTGGGGAGTCGTCCCGCTGCCTGCGCCGTCCGACGCCAAGGAGCAGATCTCGACCTTCCCCGCCGGCATCAACATCTCGGTGTTCGACTACACCAAGCATCTGCCGGAGTCGCTGAAGTTCGTCAAGTACATGACGAGCCCTGAGGTGCAGTCGCAGCTGGCCGTGCCGTTCTCGGTGCTGCCGGTGCTCAGCGGCGCGGAGGCGAAGTTCACGACCGACGCCGACGAGGCGAAGATCTTCATGGACGCCTACCAGAACCGGTCCAAGCCGCTGCCGCAGGTCGCCAGCGAGGGCGACTTCGAGAGCACCATCGGCAAGGGGATCAGCGGGCTGTTCGCACAGATCGCGACGGGCAAGAAGGTCACCGAGGCCGACATCTCGGCGATGCTCGACACCGCTCAGCAGCAGGTCGAAGCCGCCGGCTGAGATCGCAGACGCCACCTGCGGGCGGGCCCGGCCTCTCCGGACCCGCCCGCGGGCAGCAGAGAGAAGGAGTGACGGACATGTCCGCAACCGCCTCGCCGCGCATCTCGAAGGATGCCGTGGCAGACAAGCCGGGGGAGATCCGGCCGCGACGGCGTCGCCGCGACTGGCTGCCCTACGTGCTGCTGATCCCGGCCGTCGTGTTCGAGCTGCTCGTGCACATCGTGCCCATGGTGACCGGCATCTGGATCAGCTTCATCAAGCTCACGCAGCAGTATCTGCGCAACTGGAGCGAGGCGCCGTTCCTGGGCCTGGGCAACTACCGGGTGTCGATGGACTTCAACGGCGCCGTCGGGCGGTCGCTGCGCGACTCGTTCCTGCTCACCTGCGGCTTCACGCTGCTCGTGGTCGGCATCGCCTGGGTGGTCGGGATGGCCGCGGCCGTCGCGCTGCAGCGGCGCTTCCCCGGGCGCGGCATCTTCCGCACCGTGTTCCTCATCCCGTACGCCATTCCGGTGTACGCGGGGATCATCGCGTGGAAGTTCATGCTGCAGAAGGACACCGGCGCGGTCAACCATCTGCTCTTCGACAACCTCGGGCTTCCCGGCGACAAGCCGTTCTGGCTCATCGGCGGCAACGCGTTCTGGTCGCTGGTCATCGTCGCCATCTGGCGACTGTGGCCGTTCGCGTTCCTCATGCTGATGGCGGGGCTCCAGTCCGTCCCCGAGGAGCTGTACGAGGCATCCGCCGTCGACGGCGCCAAGCCGTTCCGGCAGTGGCGCTCGATCACGCTTCCGATGCTGCGCCCGGTCAACGTGGTGCTCGTGCTCGTGATGTTCCTGTGGACGTTCAACGACTTCAACACGCCGTTCGTGCTGTTCGGCAAGACCGCCCAGCCGCCGGCCGGCGACCTGATCTCGTTCCACATCTACAACGCGTCGTTCCTGACGTTCAACTTCGGCTACGGGTCGGCCATGTCGGTGCTGCTGCTGATCTTCCTGCTGCTCGTGACCATCGTCTATCTGCTGTTCGTGAATCGGAGGTCCCAGCGTGCGTGAGACAACGGGAACGCGGATCTTCCGCGTCGTGACGATCGCCGTGCTGACGGCGTTCACGCTGCTGCCGATCTGGGTGATGATCACCTCGTCGGTCAAACCGCTCGGCGAGGTGCTGGACAGCTTCACCTGGTGGCCGGAGCACATCACCTTCCAGCCGTACATCGACATCTGGAAGACGGTTCCGCTGGCCGAGTACTTCGTCAACAGCCTCATCGTGTGCACGGCCGCCACGGCTGTCAGCCTGGTCGTGGCCGTGTTCGCCGCCTTCGCGGTCTCCCGCTGGCGCTTCCGCGGGCGCAGCGTGTTCACCACGACGGTGCTGTCCACGCAGATGTTCCCCGGCATCCTGTTCCTGCTGCCGCTGTTCCTCATCTTCATCAACGTGACGCAGGCCACCGGCATCCCGCTGATCGGCACCCGGCTGGGCCTGGTCATCACCTACCTGACCTTCTCGCTGCCGTTCTCGATCTGGATGCTGGCGGGCTACTTCGACGCCATCCCGCGCGACCTCGACGAAGCAGCGAAGGTCGACGGCACGGGTGCGATGGGAGCCCTGTGGCACGTGCTGCTGCCGGCCGCGCGGCCGGGCCTGGTGGCGGTGGGCATCTACAGCTTCATGACCAGCTGGGGCGAGCTGCTGTTCGCCTCCGTGCTCACCAACGGGCCCACCCAGACCCTCGCGATCGGCCTGCAGCAGTACTCCACGCAGGTGAACGTGTACTGGAACCAGATCATGGCGGCGTCTCTCGTGGTGAGCGTGCCGGTGGTGGTGGCCTTCCTGCTGCTGCAGCGCAGCTTCGTGGCGGGCCTTACGGCGGGAGCGGTGAAATGACGGATGCTGTGCGCGAGCGGCTGTGGCTGGGCGCGAACTTCTGGTCGCGGGCCGGTGGTCCCCGCATGTGGACCGACCGGTACGACCCGGTCGTCGTGCGCGAGGAGCTGGCGGTGCTGGCCGAGCACGGGCTGAACATGACGCGCTCGTTCTTCTTCTGGCCCGACTTCCAGCCGGAACCCGATCGGCTGGACGAGGACTGCATCGCGCGGTTCGCGGACTTCCTGGATGCGCATCAGGAGGCCGGCATGACGACGATCCCGACCTTCATCGTCGGGCACATGTCGGGCGAGAACTGGGATCCCGCGTGGCGCGGCGGGCGCGACCTGTACCGCGACGTGTGGTTCGTCGGCAGGCAGGCCTGGTACGTGCGCGAACTGACCGCCCGCTTCCATCGGCATCCGGCCGTCTCCGGCTGGCTGCTGAGCAACGAGGTGCCGATCTACGGCGGCGAGGCGCCGCACGAGGCTGTGGCCGCGTGGGCGCAGCTGCTGGTCGACGCCATCCGCGCCGGTGGCGCCACGCAGCCGGTCTCCACCGGCGACGGCGCGTGGGGGATCGAGACCACCGGGCACGACAACGGGTTCCGGCTGCGGGAGCTGGCGGAGGTGTCGGACTTCGTCGGCCCGCACGTGTACCGAATGGAGAGCGATCAGATCCGTCAGCATCTCAAGACGGCGTGGGTCGCCAGGCTGTGCGAGGTGGCCGGACTGCCGATCGTCCTGGAGGAGTTCGGGGTGACCGACGCCTACGTCTCGCCGCAGGGCGCCGCCTCGTACTACCGGCAGCAGCTGTACGGCACGCTGGCGGCGGGGGCGGCGGGCTGGATCGCCTGGAACAACACCGACTACGACGACCTGGTCGCCGAGCGGCCGTACTCGCACCACCCGTTCGAGATGCGCTTCGGCATCACGGACAGCACCGGAGCGCCCAAGCCCGCACTGCGGGAGCTGCAGGGGTTCTCCGCCGATCTCGCGGCGATGGATGCCGCCGGTCTGCACCGCCCCGCCGCGCAGACGGCCCTGGTGCTGCCCTCGCACCTGGCCGAGGGCTACCCGTTCAGCCGGGAGCCGGAGCGCGAGCACATCGTCGCCGTCGGAGAGCAGGCGCACATCGCCGCGCAGGAGGCGCATCTGCCGGTGGACGTCGTGCGCGAGCTCGCCGACGGCGGCATCGCTGCGGGCTACGACCTGTACCTGGTGCCGTCGGTCAAGCAGCTGTGCGGACCGAGCTGGCGGCAGCTGCTGTCGCTGGCCGAGGGCGGTGCCGTGGTGTACGCGTCGTACTGCGCGGGCGAGACCGATGCGCAGCGCGGCCCGTGGTGGGCGCTCACCGAGGAGCTGTTCGGCGTGGTGACGGCCGCGTCGTACGGACTGGTGGAGCCCATCCAGGAGCAGACCGTCACCGTGAAGATGGCCGGAGACCTGGGCGCGCTGCGCGCCGGCGACCGGCTGCACGTGCGCGCCGCGGGTGCGGACAACGCCCGGGCCTTCCTGCCGGTGACCGTGACGAGCGGCGAGGTGCTGGCGACGGACTCGCATGGCAGACCCGTGCTGGTGGCGCGTCGGCACGGCCGCGGCCTGGCGGTGCTGTGCACGTATCCGCTGGAGTACCTGGCATCGCAGCTGGGCCGGGTGAACCCCGAGGACACCTGGCGGCTCTACGACGCGCTGGCGGATGCTGCCGGCATCCGCCGCCCGGTCGTGCTGGACGATCCGGCGGTGTTCGCGCAGATGCTGGAGCACGCCGACGGGCGCAGATTCGCGATCTTCGCCAGCCAGCACGCCCAGGCATGCACGGTCGCGCCGGGAGTGGCATCCGGCACGCTGCAGGCGCTGGATGGTTCGGCGTCGGCGACGATCGACCTGGCTCCCTATGGCGTGGCCGTGCGCGAGATCCGCTGACGGATTCCGCATGGTCGCCGTCGTCGTGCCAGAGTGATGGC
This sequence comes from uncultured Microbacterium sp., assembly GCF_937927635.1. Classification (GTDB taxonomy): domain Bacteria; phylum Actinomycetota; class Actinomycetes; order Actinomycetales; family Microbacteriaceae; genus Microbacterium. Next base: position 77,358 of record NZ_CALBRW010000043.1, on the reverse strand, counting down.
GATGGACGGGAAGAAGAACGCCCGCGGCCGGGTGACCATCCGCGAGATGGCGCAGCGGCTCGGGGTGTCGGTGGCCTCGGTGTCGTACGCGCTCAACGGCCAGCCGGGAGTGGGCGATGCGACGCGCGAGCGGGTGCTGGCGCTGGCGCGCGAGCTGGAATGGCGCCCCAGCTCCTCGGCACGGGCGCTCTCCCGCGCGCGCACCGACACCGTGGGGATGGTGCTGCGCCGCGATCCCGAGCTGCTCGGACAGGAGCCGTTCTACATGAGCCTGCTCAGCGGCGTGGAGTCGGTGCTGTCCGAAGAGGGCCAGTCGCTCATGCTGCGGATGGTCGGCCGGGAGCCAGGGCGGGATCTGGAGGTGTACCGCAGCTGGAGCGCTGAACGACGGGTGGACGGCGTGATCGTCATGGACCAGCTCATCGACGACCCGCGGCCGCAGCTGCTCCACGCGCTGCGCATGCCGTTCGTCATGCACGGCCTGCGCATCGAGCCGGAGACCGGCAGGCAGGTCGTGGAGGACCTGGTCACCGACGCCTGCCGCATCGTGGACCACCTGGCGGAGCTGGGGCACACGGATGTCGTGGATGTGACCGGGCCGTTGACCCTGGTGCACGAGGTGGAGCGCCGCGACGCCATCACCGCGCGGGCCGCGGAGCGCGGCATGCGGGTGACGGTGGTCGAGGGGGACTACACGCGCGAGGGCGCCGGGCAGCTGCTCGCCGAGCACCTCGCCGCGTGGCCGCAGGCCACCGCCATCGTCAGCTCCAACGACGTGATGGCGCTGGGCATCATCAGCGCGCTGCGCGCAGCCGGACGCACCGGCATGGCGCTGGTCAGCTGGGACGACTCGCTGCTCTGCGAGATCTCCGCGCCATCGATCACGTCGCTGGCCCGGCGGACCGACGAGCAGGGCATGCGCAGCGCGCGGATCCTGCTGAGAGCCATCGCCGGCGATGAGGACAGGCCGGAGGCGGCCATCCCCAGCGAGCTGGTGGTGCGCGAGACCAGCATCCGCGCACGCTGAGGGCGCCGCGCTGCCGGCTCGTGGTCCAGATTGCGAGTTGTGCATGTTTGTGCACACATGCACATGTGGTGGGTAGCATGGGCGTATGGCGACACTCGAGAAGCGGGTTCAGGTGCTCTTCTCGGCCGAGCAGTATGCGCGGCTCGAGGCTGAAGCGCGGGCGGAGCAGATGAGTGTAGGGGCGTACGTTCGCGCGGCGGTGGACGGACGGATGGAACGCAAACGATTGGACGCGCGTGACGCACTCGAGCGACTGTTCGAACGAGCTGACCGGAACCCGATGCACACGCCGACCCCCGACGAGTGGGAGGCGGAGAAGGACGAGTTCATGGAGAGGTCGTTCATGAGGGACGCATCGTGACGGACGAGCGGTCGAGTCCTGTGGATGAACATGCCGTACTCGTAGACGCGAACATCGTGATCTACGCGCTGGGGGACGCGGAGCCTGAGCGGTCTCGATGCCGCGCGTATCTGCAGGACCTGTGGTCGGGGAGTGGGCGAGGCTATGCGAGCGTGGAGATGGTTCAGGAGGTCGTCCACCATCGGCTGCGTCGCGGAGACCGGGCGGATGCTGTGCAGGACGCCAAGGACATGTCCAAGCTGCTGATCCTGCTGAATTTCGATCATGACATCCTCGAGCGATCACTGGAACTCATCGAGACGACGCAGATCCGTGGGCGGGATGCCGTGCATGCGGCGACGGCGCTGGCCCATGGCATCCAGACCATCGCCTCGTCGGATGCCGCGTTCGACGGCATCCCGGGGCTGATCCGTTTCGATCCGCTGACAGCCTGACGCGCGTTGAGAAAGGGCTGGCGCTCGGGGCATCCGGGATGCGAAGATGTCTCAGGCGTGCCCGAGTCGCATCTTCCCCTCCTCGCCCGAGGCGAGTGGGTCGAACTTCCGCCGGGCCCCTGGACAGCGTCCGCCTCTGCCTTCATCCGAGGAGCAACCATGTCCACGCCCGAGACCGCCACGATCGACGCCCCGGCCCGCGTCGCCCAGCACCGCCACTACCTGATGTGCAAGCCGACCCACTTCACGGTCGACTACAAGATCAACCCGTGGATGGATCCCGCCACCCCCACCGACACGGCCAAGGCCGTCGCGCAGTGGCAGGACCTGTACGACCTGTACGTGGAGCTCGGCCACGAGGTCGAGCTCATCGAGCCGCTGGCCGGCTACCCCGACATGGTCTACACGGCCAATGGCGGGTTCACCATCGGCGGCCGCGCATACGTGCCGGCCTTCTACTACGAGCAGCGGCAGGGCGAGTCGCCCGCGTTCGCGGAGTGGTTCCGCAGCCACGGCTACGACACCGTGATGCCCCAGGAGATCAACGAGGGCGAGGGCGACTTCCTGCTCGCCGGCGACGTGATCCTGGCCGGCACCGGCTTCCGCTCCGTGGGCGACAGCCACCGCGAGGTGCAGGAGGTGTTCGGCCGCGAGGTCGTCACGCTCACGCTCGTCGACCCGCGCTTCTACCACCTCGACACCGCACTGACCGTGCTGGATCCCGTGGTCGAGGAGGGTGCCACCGCCGGCATCGCCTACCTGCCGCACGCCTTCGATGAGGCCTCGCAGCGCATCCTCGCCGAGCGCTTCCCCGACGCGATCCTCGTCGCCGACGAGGACGGTGCGGTGTTCGGCCTGAACTCCGCCAGCGACGGGCTGAACGTGATCATCTCGCCGCGCGCGACCGGCTTCGAGAAGCAGCTGCGCGAGCGCGGCTACAACCCGATCATGGTCGACCTGTCCGAGCTGCTGCTCGGCGGCGGCGGCATCAAGTGCTGCACGCTGGAGCTGCGCCAGGCCTGAGCCTGTCGCGCAGGATGCCGGCCGTCATTCCTTCAAGAACGGGCCGGCATCCTGCTCGTGAACATCCGGATCGTCGAGGCCCGCGAGATCGTCGCCGGTCACCAGCTGGTCGACGTCGAGAGTCGACGGCGAGGCATCCACGTGACTCTCCACGGAGAGCGCGCCGGGCGTGATGCGGATCGGCTCGGTGGGAGCCACGGGCAGACCGAAGCGCCGCTGCAGCCGGCGCATCCAGCGCGGCTGCGCGCCCAGCAGCCCCTTCTCGTCGAGGGACTCGACCTCGAGTCCGTAGTACTCGCCGATCCGGTCGATGAACTGCGCCCGTTCGGCTCGCGCATACGCGCGACGCTCGCGGGTGAAGGCGACCACGGTGGACCAGCAGATCAGCAGCATCACGATGCTGAACGGCAGCGCGATGGTGATCGCGGCGGTCTGCAGGGCGGTCAGCCCGCCGGACAGCAGCAGTGCGATGGCGAGCAGCGCGGTGATGACGACGAAGAAGGTGCGGATCCAGCGCTTCGGCTCCGGCTTGCCGCCCGTGGCGATCATGCCCATCACCAGGGCGCCGGAGTCGGCGGAGGTGATGAAGAAGATCGCCAGCAGCAGGATGGCTCCGATGCTGACCACGGTCGCCCCCGGCACGTGCACCAGCAGGGCGAACAGGGCGCCCTGCAGGTCGACGGATCCGTCCGGGCCGGTGAGCGATCCGGGGTTCGCGAGTTCCATACCCAGTGCCGAGCCGCCCAGCACGGAGAACCACAGCACGCCCAGCAGGGTCGGCACGAGGATCACGCCGATCACGAACTCGCGCACCGAGCGCCCCTTCGACACGCGGGCGATGAAGATGCCCACGAACGGGGCCCACGAGATCCACCAGCCCCAGTAGAACGAGGTCCACGACGCCTGCCACTGCTCGCCGGCCGCGCCCTGGAATGCGCTGACGTTGAACGAGAGGCCCACGAAGTTCTGGATGTAGTAGCCGATGGACTGCACGAACTCGCGCAGCAGGAACTCGGTCGGACCGACCGCCAGCAGGAAGATCACGAGGAGCCCTGCCAGCACGAGGTTGGTGGTGGAGAGCCATTTCATGCCCTTGGTGACGCCGGAGAGCACCGACAGCAGCACGAACACCGAGATGATGAGGATGAGCACCACCTGCGTCGTCTCGTCGGGGTCGGCGATGCCAGCGGAGTGCAGTCCCGCGCTCATCTGCAGCACGCCGAGCCCGAGCGAGGTGGCCACGCCGAACAGCGTGCCGACCAGTGCGATGACGTCGATGGCGTGCCCCCAGCCGCCCTCCACGCGCTTGCCGAGCAGCGGCTCCAGGGTCCACCGGATCGACACCGGGCGGTGACGCCGGTGGATGGCGTATGCCAGGGCCAGGCCGATGACGACGTAGATCGACCAGGCGTGCACGCCCCAGTGCAGGTAGGTCTGTCCGAGCGCCGCCTGCGCCAGCTGCTCCGGAGTGCCGGTGACGCCCGGTCGCGGTGAGGTGAAGTGCGAGAGCGGCTCGCTGACGCCGTAGAAGACGAGGCCGATGCCCATGCCCGCCGCGAACAGCAGCGAGAACCAGCTCATCAGCGAGAACTCGGGCTCCTCGTCGTCGCGGCCCAGTTTGATGTCGCCGAACCGGGAGAACCCGAGGAACAGGCAGAACGCGACGAAGAAGGCCGCGATCAGCACGTAGTACCAGTTGAAGGCGTTCACGATGCTCGTCTGGATGCTCTGGAACAGCGCCTCGGCGATGCGCGGGGCCAGCAGGGCGAACAGCGCGAAGGCCACCACGATCGCGGCCGCCGGCCAGAACACCCACCTCAGCACCTGGGGCTCGCGCCGCTGCCCGCTCGCAGGCGCGTGCTGTGCGGTGGTGCTCGGATTCGACCCGTTCCTGTTTCCGCTCATGCGTTCCACGGTAACCACCGGGTGCACGGCCCGACAGAGCCACCCGGGCGACGGATCAGTCGCCGAGCCGCCGTTCTGCGCGCAGCGTCTCCCACTCATCGATCAACTGCGGCATCCGCAACGACATGAACCGGAAGAACTCGGCCATCTCCTCGGCGCGCACGCGCGAGGCGGCATCCACCGTGTGCGCGGCGCCGATCTCGTCGATGTAGCCGGCCAGCCGGTCGTACACGGGGGAGTTGCTGGTCATCATCCCGTACCAGGCGTCGGAGATGATCTCGTAGTGCGCCAGGCGCTGGTCGGGGCGCGACACCTTGCGGATCACGTGCAGCGTCTGCAGGTAGCGCACGGCGCCGGAGACGGCGGCTGCGCTCACGCCCAGCCGATCGCCGATCTCGGATGCCGTGTACCCGTCCGACGGAGCGGCGATGAGCGCCATCATCACCCGCGCCGGCATCCGCGGGAACCCCACGGCCGTGATGGCGGCTGCCGCGCTCTCCGCGGCATCCACCCCCAGGTGCTCGTCGCTCATGCGCTCATCCTTTCACCTGCACGGCTATCCGGCCGGGTGGAGCTCCCGGCGGCGCATCAGCGCCAGGGATGCCGCGGCGCCGACGGCCACGATCAGCACCAGCCACCAGGTGCCCCGGAGATCGGTCGTGCTGCCGGCCACGACGGGCGTGACCGCGAACGGCGAGAACCGCGTGGTCCACTGCGGCAGCCCGAACAGGGGGCCGAACAGGCCGAACACGGTCGCCAGCATCACCAGCGCCCAGGCGATGGCGATGGTGCCGCGGGGGATCAGCACGAACACCAGCGCGGTGAGCACCGTGAACACGCAGGCCGCCAATCCCTGGCCGAGGCCGACGACCGTGACCACCTGGGCGAGCGAGTCGGCGTGGTCGTTCCCGGCGAGCCCGGCGAAGGCCGCCAGCATGGTCGCGGCCACGATGATCGCGATCGCGATCGTCGCCACCAGCAGATAGTCGAGCAGCCAGCGCACCCGCCCGACGGGCTGCGCGAGCACGATCTCGGCCGTGCCGTGCGCCTCCTCCTGTCGTGCGCGCGCGAGGATCTGCACGGCCGCGCAGGCGGCGAGGATGCCCATCATCGTGAAGAACACCGAGACGACGGTCTGCTCCAGGCTCCCGGCCTTGCCGATCTTGTCGAGGATCTGCGCCACGGCAGGGTTCTGTCCGGCGACCTGACCCGCCAGGCCCGAGAGCCTGGTCGCCAGCATCCCGGTCAGCACGCCGCCCACCGCCCAGCCGACGAGCGCACCGTTCGTGAGCCGCCACACCAGCGCATGCGGGCCGGCCAGTGCGGGGCGGGCGTGCACGCGGCCCGGGCGCGCGGGGATGAACCCCTCGCCGATGTCGCGCACCGACTGCAGTGCCACGGACGCGACCGCGAGCACGAGGCCGAAGACGAGGCCGATCAGCGCGGGAGCGGCGTTGTCCGTGTCGTACGGGCGGGCCTGCTCGGCCCAGCCGAACGGCGAGAGCCAGACGAGTCCGGAGCTCGAGATCCGGGTGAGGTCATTGCTCGGCGTCCCCGCGACATTGCCGATCCCGTTGATCAGGAACGTGCCGACCAGTATCCATACCGAGAGCGAGTTGGCTCCGCGGGAGGTGCGCATGAGCTGTGCGGCGATGAGACCGATGCCGAGGAACGCGATACCGGTGGTCGCCGAGGCGATGCCCGTCAGCCAGGAGCCCGCAGGATCCAGCTTCGAGCCGATCAGCACCAGCGCGACCAGCACGCCGAGGACGATGTTGGCCGCGACGCCGTGGATGACGGTCGCGATGGTCGGCAGGGCGCGTCCGGCGGGGGTCGCCGCCAGCAGCTCGGTGCGACCGGCCTCCTCGTCGCCGCGGGTGTGCCGCACGGCCAGGAACGTGCTCATGAGCGCCGCCAGCATGGTCAGCCAGGGCAGGATCTCGAAAGACAGGAACTGTCCCTCGGATGCCCCGGACGGGAGCCCGCGGAACATCATGATCACGGGGTTCGCCATCACGGCGGCCAGCACCTCGATGCGGTCCTTGAGCGTCGCGTAGGACTGCGTGACGCCCGCGAAGCCGGAGTATGTCATGAGCACCGTCGCGAGGATCCACAGCGTCAGCTGCAGCCAGTCACGGCGCAGGCGCTGCCGGAGGAGGGCGGTCATCGGTCCGCCTCCTGCTGCTTCCGGGACCTCCGTGTCTGGGGCGCTGTGCCTCCGCCCTGGGGCGCTGAGCCCGTCGAAACGTCGCCCTCCAGTGCCGCCAGGTCGTCCCCGTAGTGACGCAGGAACAGCTCCTCCAGAGACGGCGGCTCGATGCGCAGCCCGGTCACCGCGCGCTGCGCGAGCACCGGGAGCACGGCGGTAACGGCATCCGAATCGACGGTGAACCGTGCGCGGCCCTCCTCGATCGTGCCGTCGTGCGCCTGCGGGATGCCGGCGGGGGCGTCGTCAGAGGACGCCTCGAACGAGACCTCCGTGCGGGTGAGGTGCCGTAGCTCGGACAGGGTGCCGGACTCGACGATCCTCCCCGCCCGGATGATCGAGACACGGTCGCACAGCAGCTCGACCTCGGAGAGGATGTGGCTGGAGAGCAGCACGGTCGCGCCGCGATCGCGCAGGCGCTGCACCTCGTCGCGGAAGACGACCTCCATCAGCGGGTCCAGGCCGCTGGTGGGCTCGTCGAGGATGTACAGCTCGGCGGGCACCGCGAACGCCGCGATCAGCGCGACCTTCTGCCGATTGCCCTTCGAATACGCGCGGCCCTTCTTGCGCGGGTCGAACTGGAACGCCGTCATCAGGCGCTCCCGCTCGGCGCGGTACGCGGCATCCTTCGTCCGAGCCCCGCGCAGCCGGGCCAGGAAGTCGATGGCCTCGCCGCCGGACAGGTTGGGCCACACGCTCACGTCGCCCGGCACGTACGCCGTGCGCTGGTGGATCTGCACGGCATCGCCCCAGGGCTCCATCCCGAAGACGCTCGCGTCGCCGCCGCTGCGGCGCGCGAGGCCCAGCAGGATGCGGATGGTGGTGGACTTGCCGGCGCCGTTCGGGCCCAGGAAGCCGTGCACCTGCCCGGCTTCCACCTCGAGATCCAGACCGGCGAGGGCGTGCACGCGACCGTAGGTCTTGGTCAGACCGCGCGTGCTGATGATCGTGTTCATGGGAGGCGACAGTACACCCATTTCATGAATTCGTGAAGAACGTGCAATGCTCGCCCGCCGAGGCTCGAATACGATTGAGACGAGTTGCTTGACGAAGCGGGGAGGGACCGATGTTGGCAGCGTTCAACCCTCGGCGGGAGAGCCCTGAAGCGGCGGACGGGGCGTTCAACCACCGCGAGCAGTTCACCACGGATGAGCGCTCCCAGGACGAGCCCGCCGGGGCGGCATCCGGACGCCGTCCGCGCGATCTCGTCGACCGGCCCGACATGTTCGGGCTGTGGGGCAAGCCCATGCGGGCCGCAGCGGGAGTCGATCCCGCCGACGCCGCGTTCATCGCGGCCAACGCACAGCACTGGGTCGCCAACGCCATCCGCGAGGAGATCGCCATGGAGCTCTCCAACCTGGCATCCGTGCTGCCGACCCTGGATCCCAGCTCACCGGAGATCACTTTCGATCGCATCGCGCAGGTGCGCCGCGGCGAGATCCCGATGACGCTCACCGACCTGCTGGTGTGGTCGCGCCGGTTCCCGGCCGTGCGCGACATCGTCACCGCCACGCTCGGCGACCGGCCGCACGCGAACTCGCGCATGTCCGCACCGTCGGACGGCGGCATGGGCCCCGTGATCACCACGAAGCGCGGCCGGACCGCGGGCGCCTAGGACACCCGCACGCTGATCGTGTGCCAGCCGCTGGCGCCGTCCGGCGCCGGAGGCGCCACCGCATCCGTCTGCGTCGTGCCGTCGCCGCCGATCGCACGGCAGCGGATGCTGTGCTCGCCGGCCTTCGCGCGCCAGGGCAGCCGCCACTGCACCCAGGTGTCGCTCGAGATGGCCGTCGCCAGTTCGGCGCGCTGCCAGTCGCCGTCGTCGACCTGCACCTCCACGCCTGAGATGCCGGTGCCGGGTTGCCACGCGACCCCGGCGATCACGGAATCGCCTGCCGGCACGTCGCGCCCGGCGCGGGGCACATCGATGCGGGACTGCAGCTTGATGGGACCCCGCTCGGACCAGCCGCGGTCGGTCCAGTACGCGCGCGCCCGGTCGAACCGCGTGACCTCCAGCTCGACCACCCACTTCGTCGCCGAGACGTAGCCGTACAGCCCCGGCACGACCATGCGCACCGGGAATCCGTGCTGCAGGGGCAGCGGGGCGCCGTTCATGCCGATGGCCAGCAGTGCCGCGCGCTCGTCGGTGAGCGATCTGCTCGGGACTCCATCCCGTCGCCCACCGGCGGTCCTGCCGAAGCGGTTTGTTCCGCCCTTCCACGCCTGAGTCCCCGGATCAGAGGCGGAGGTTCTGCCGGGACGGTCGCCGGCCCGTCCCGGCGTTCTTGGACGTACTCACGAAGCCGGTCATTTGGCGACCTGTTTCACGACTTTGGGGCTACTGGCCGCTTGCGGCGCCCTCCACTGCGCGACGCTCCAGGGGCGGCACCCCGACCATTCTGACCACCAAAAGGTTCTTGACCGTCCGATCCGGTGCGAGTATGTTCACCGAATATCAACCGAATAGGAGACTACTCAGGGGGGCGACCGATCGCGTCGATCTGAGTGACTGGAGGTATTGCGGGCATTTTGCGCCGTATTCTTTCCGCTGTCGCAGCGATGATCGTGTTGCTGACTGTTGGAACTGGTTGCGCATCTGTAGAGGTTTCTCCCCCGATCAGTAGTTGCCATAATTACGTAGTAAATTCAGGCTATGGTCGATTCATAATCCAGCAGGCGCGAAAGGGTGCATCTATTTCTTGGGGCGCATACCCGAATGCCACGTATTCGGGAACCTACTACACGGCTTCGGTGTACGCGAATGGAGTGAAGATCGATGGTAAGAGCCAGAACTATGCACCCCACGCAAGTATAAGTGCTGCCCGTGCTACGAAATACTCGGGGAAGCTGCTCAAGATCGCCGGAAACGTCACGAAGGGCAAGGATCTGCTCTTGCACTATGAGATGGTGTGCAGGATTATGTAGACATGTCATCAATCGAGAATCGTCTTGCAGCGCTCCTTGAGGCGGTCGCCTTTGATGTTGCCACAGCTGGGCTGCACTTGGATGCAGGCGTGTTCGATGTTGCTCGGGAGCGTTGGGTTGTCGGTGGCGAAGGAATTCCCGAGCCCCAAGGGTTCAGCGAGGATGAACTTGTGCTCGTCCTTCCGGGCCGGGCCCAAGTCCTTGAGCGCGTCGGGAGCGAACCGGCTTTCGTGGAGCTGGTGGATGCAGTGTGCGACTGGGTGATGGACGAGGTCGGGCACGGATGGCCGGAGTTGGCGGATGTAGACGGACGTTTTCTTTGCTTGATGACTCCTGCTCTTGAAGACGGAGATCTCGTATGGAGAGGACAAGACATCAGGGTTCCTCTAGGACGGCTTCAGACGGTTCCGCTCGTTTCAGTGTCATCGTCGACATAGAGGGGCAGTCGCGTCAAGCAGCCATGCGCGCCGTAGTCTTGGCATTGTCTATTGGTGCGCAGATCGTTGCGCGGCCAGTGTCGGCCTGGTTGACTTTGGCCCTGGCTGTGGTGAGCGTGCTTGTCGCCACGCGTTTGCCATCACGTGTGGCGTTGGGCGCGTTCGGACTCTTAATGTTCGCGGCGGTGCCCTGGATCGCTTTGCCGCTGATTACCGGCGTGCTCTGGCTCGTCATAGAGAACAGAACGAGCGTGCGCCAGAGCCAGCCGCGTTCTCGCACTCGACATGTGCGCGGAGGCATTGCGATCGCACTCGTCCTTGGGACTGTTGCGGGGGGGATCGCTGTGCTTCCTTCGCGTGATCAGATGAATGCGCATCCATTACAATTCGACGTTGTTGAACCGCCGTGGTGGATTGTATGGAGCGCAATTGCATTTTTCGCTTTTGCCAACGCCGTTGGGGAAGAGTTACTGTGGCGAGGATTGCTATTGCGTGAAATCGGTCGGAGCCCCACGTGGCTGTTGTACGCGTTGCAAGCGGTCTCATTCGGGATTGCACACTGGTTTGGGCTTCCCGGAGGTCTTCTAGGGTGTGTGCTGACCGCGATGGCGTCTCTCGTCTTCTTGTGGATGCATCGAAGATGGGGCCTACTGTATTCAATTTTTGCACATTTTGTCGCGGATTTGATTATTTTCGTTTCCGTCGCACCATTTGTAGTTTTTGCCAGATGGTACGTAGGTTGATTCGATATTCAGGGATGAATCGCGATGCCTTGAACGTCACGGGAAGTACGCCTAGGACACCCGCACGCTGATCGTGTGCCAGCCGCTGGCGCCGTCCGGCGCCGGAGGCGCCACCGCATCCGTCTGCGTCGTGCCGTCGCCGCCGATCGCACGGCAGCGGATGCTGTGCTCGCCGGCCTTCGCGCGCCAGGGCAGCCGCCACTGCACCCAGGTGTCGCTCGAGATGGCCGTCGCCAGCTCGGCGCGCTGCCAGTCGCCGTCGTCGACCTGCACCTCGACGCCCGAGATCCCGGTGCCGGGCTGCCAGGCGACCCCGGCGATCACAGCGTCGCCCGCTGGGACATCGCGACCGGCGCGGGGCACGTCGATGCGGGACTGCAGCTTGATGGGTCCGCGCTCGGACCAGCCGCGATCCGTCCAGTACGCCCGCGCGCGATCGAACCGCGTGACCTCCAGGTCGGTCACCCACTTCGTCGCCGAGACGTAGCCGTACAGGCCCGGCACGACCATGCGCACCGGGAAGCCGTGCTCCAGGGGCAGCGGAGCGCCGTTCATCCCGACCGCCAGCAGCGTCGCGCGGTCGTCGGTGAGCGCCTCGAGCGGCGTCCCCGCCGTGAAGCCGTCGGCCGAGGTGGACAGCACCATGTCGGCATCCGCATCCGGCGCCGCCCGCTTCAGCAGCTCGCGGATCGGATACCCCAGCCACATGGCGTTGCCGACCAGGTCGCCGCCCACCTCGTTCGACACGCACGACAGCGTCGCCGCACTCTCCACCAACGGCAGCGCGAGCAGCTCGTCCCAGGTGAGCGTCACCTCGTGCGCGACCATGCCGTGGATGCGCAGCCGCCAGCTGCGGGGATCGACGGAGGGCACGACGAGCGCGGTGTCGATGCGGTAGAAGTCCGCGGCCGGCGTGATCAGCGGGGCGATTCCCTTGACGTCCAGAGAAGCGGATGCCGGGATCGCCGGCGCGGGAGTCGCGGGTTTCGGCAGCCGGATGGCCTCGCGCACGGCGGTCACCGCGGTCGACCCCGCGCGGGCCAGGGTGCCCGCGGCCGCGAGCGCCACCCCGATCGCGGCCGTGCCGATCGTCCAGCTGAGGAAGCGGCGCCGGGTCGGCCCGTCCACGGCATCCGCTCGTCCTTCCTGAACCGGTGCGGATGCCGGTCCTGCAGCAGGGGACGGCATCCCCGCCAGGCTCAGCAGGGAGCGGAGCGCGATGGCGGCGATCACGCCGGCCAGCAGCGACGGCAGCCAGGCCAGCAGCCCGGCATCCGATCGTGTGAGCGACAGGATGCCGACGATCAGTCCGATCGCGGCGAACGCGACCACTCCGGCGCGGCGCCACCGCGCCTCGGCGAGACCGGCCAGCGCGGCCACGACCAGCAGCACGATGCCGATGCCCACCAGCAATGCAGTCTTGTCTGAGGTGCCGAACCACGCGATGGCGGTGTCCTTCGCCCACGCGGGCGCCGCATCGATGAGCGCACCGCCGACGACGGCGAACGGGCCCGACGCCGGCGCCACCAGGGCGGCGGCCAGCTCACCCGCGCCCGCACCCAGCAGCGCCGACGCGACACCCGCCGCGCCCGCCGCGATGCTCCGCCGGGGCGTGCCCATGCTCTCAGGCTACGTCTCGCGGGCGGACGCCGGGCGGTGCGCGACCAGTACCAGCACCAGGCCCAGCGCGAACGAGGCGAGCATCACCGCGCCCAGCACCGTCGCCGAGACGCCGAACAGCGACACGATCGGCGGCACGAACGCGCCCAGCAGCATCGACAGTGTGCCGAGCACGGCGGATGCCGAACCCGCGCTGTGCGTGATGTACCCCAGCGCCATGGCGGTCAGCGACGGGTTGTTCAGGCCGTGCGTGCAGATGCCGATGAACAGCGGCACCAGCAGCCAGGGCAGTGGGGAGTGCAGCATCCCCGCGAGGGTGAGCGCCAGTGCGCCGGCCGTGCCGACGGTCAGCGACCAGCGCACGATCACGGCGCCGGGCATCCGCCGCTGCGCGAGCCGACGGTTGAGGTTCGCGGCGGCCGTGATGCCGACCGCGTTCACGGCGAACACGATCGCGAATCCCTGCGCGTTCAGCCCGTACTGCACCTGCAGCACGAAGGGCGACAGCTGCAGGTAAGAGAACAGCGCGATCGAGGCGATGCCCAGGGTGATCGCCGCCATCATGAACCGTCCGTTGCGCAGTGCCGAGCCGATGCCGCGCAGATCGTTCGTCATGCCGCCGGTGGTGCGATGGTCGCCGTCCAGTGTCTCCGGCACGCCGAGGATCGCCACCGCCAGCATGAGCAGTCCGATCACGGCCAGCGCGATGAACACGCCCCGCCAGTCCGAGAACGTCACGATCGCACCGCCGATCAGCGGCGCCAGCACGGGCGCCACGCCCATCACCGCGGCCAGCGTGGAGAACGCGGCCACGGCCTCCACCCCGCTGAACAGGTCGTGCACCACGGCTCTCGCGATGACCATCCCCGCCGCACCGCACAGGCCCTGCACCACGCGGATGCCGATCAGCACCTCAATGGTCGGCGCGAAGGCGCACAGCACCGAGGTCGCCGCGAAGCCCGCGACGCCGATCATCAGCGGCATCCGCCTGCCGTACCTGTCGCTGATCGGGCCCCACAGCAGCTGGCCCAGCGCCAGCCCGATCATGCAGGCGCTCATGGTCAGCTGGGTGAGGGATTCGGACGCCGCGAACTCGGCGCCCAGCTGCGGGAGCGATGGCAGGTAGACGTCGAGCGAGATGGGCCCGAAGGCGGTCAGCGCGCCGAGCGCCAGCATGAGCGAACGCGGATGCCGGCCCATGCGTCAGTCCGTCTTCTTCCGTCGCGGGGGCAGGGGCATGGTTGTCGTGGCCGTCGTCTTCTCGTCGAACGATTCCGGGGCCATCGCCTGGATCACGTTCAACGGCCGCGTCTCGTCGAGGGTGAGCAGGAACCGGGTGCGCTCCTGGCGGTGCAGGCGGCCGGACCACAGCATCCAGCCCACGCCGATCGCACTGGCCAGCAGTCCCGCCACACCGCCGACGACGATGGCGGCCCGCGGGCCGAACGCGTCGGCGATCCACCCGGCGATCGGCGCGCCGATCGGGGTGGAGCCCATCAGCACCGCCATGTACAGCGCCAGCACACGGCCGCGCAGCGCGGCCTCGGTCGTGGTCTGCACGTAGCCGTTGGCGGTGGTCAGCATGCTCACGGTGGTGAAGCCCACCAGGATCAGCACCACCGCGTAGCTCCAGTACACCGGCATGACCGCCGAGACGATGGATGCTGCGCCGAACCCCGCCGCAGAGAAGACGATCACCCGCACGCGGGCGCGATCCCGCCGGGCCACCAGCAGCGCGCCGGTGAGCGAGCCGATCGCCAGTACAGAGCTGAGCAGTCCGTAGCCGTCGGCGCCTCTGCCGAACTCCAGGGCCATGGTCGACGCGAAGATCGGGAAGTTCATGCCGAACGCGCCGATGATGAACACCATTACGAACACGACCACCAGGTCGGGGCGGCTCAGCACGTAGCGGAACCCGGCAGCCAGGCCCGCGCTGCCCTTGTGCCCACGGGGTCGCGGCATGAGCAGGGCGGGGCGGATCACCAGCAGCGCCACCAGCATCGCCAGGAACGTGGCGGCGTTGGCGACGAACACCCAACCGGGCCCCATGGCCACGATGGCCACGCCGCCGACGGCCGGACCGATCAGACGGGCCATGTTGAAGGACGCCGAGTTCAGCGCCACCGCGTTCGGAGTGTCGTCGATGCTGACCATGTCCGAGACGAACGCCTGCCGGGCGGGGGAGTCGAAGGCGTTGGTCACGCCGAACGCCGCCGCGAAGCCGAACATCATCGGCAGCGTCAGCACGTCGGTCAGCAGCATGACGGCGACGGCGACGGCCAGCACCATCAGCGTGGACTGCGTGATCATCAGGATCCTGCGGCGGTCGAACCTGTCCGCCACCCAGCCGGTGATGCTCACCAGCACCAGCGGCGGGCCGAACTGCAGTGCCATCGTGGCGCCCATCGCGGTGGCGTCGTTGTTGGTCAGCTCGGTCAGCACCACCCAGTCCTGGGCGGTGGCCTGCATCCAGCCGCCGATGTTGGAGATGATGGCGCCGAAGAACCAGGTGCGGTAGTTGAACGAGCGGAACGAGCGGAACATCGCGCCGCCGCGCTCGGCGGACGCGGCGCTCATGCCTCGGCCACCTTCCGCAGCACGGCGGCGGCCTCGCGCAGCACGCTCAGCTCGCGGTCCGTCAGGCCGATCTCGGTGATCATCTCGGCCATCGCCTCATCGCGGCGGCGCACGGTGTCGGCCATCACGGTGCCGCCCTGCTCGGTGAGCTCGACGTACACGCGGCGGCGGTCGTCCTCATCGGGCACGCGCACCACCAGCCCGAGCTCTGCCAGCCCGTTGACGGTGGCGCTCATGGTGGGCGCTGTCACCCGCTCGTGCTCGGCGAGGCCGGAGATCGTGCGGCGGCCGTGCGCGCGGAGCGCGCCGAGGACGGCGAGCTGCGCGTCGCTCATCGCGTCGACGGAGCGCACGCGGCGCAGCCGGCGGGTGGTGCGGAACATGGCGTAGCGGAGCTCGGAGGCGGTGGCGGCGAAGTCCTCAGTCATTACTTAGATAGCCTAACTAAGTTCCTTGCCGGATGCCACTCTGAAAATGATGTTCATCAACCTGGAAATGACGGCTGGAGTGCGAAAATGGTTATCGTGCGCCTTCCGTTCGAGCTCGCCGTCCAGAACATCGCCGGCGTGCGCATCGCCCGTGAGGTCGGCGCCGCGCGCGTCGAGCTGGCGCAGGCGCTCACGCTCGGCGGGCTGACGCCCTCGCGCGGCATGCTGGAGAGCGTGCTGGAGGCGGCGGGGGATGCCGGCCCCGAGGTGCACGTGCTCGTCCGTCCCCGCGCGGGCGGGTTCCATTACGGATCCGACGCCCTCGAGGTGATGGTGCGGGACGTGCGCGATGCCCTCTCGGCGGGCGCGCACGGCGTGGTGGTCGGATGCCAGCAGGCGGACGGCACCCTGGATCGCGACGGCCTGGCGCGGCTCGTGGATGCCGCGAACGGGGCATCCGTCACCCTGCATCGCGTGATCGACACGACCCCCGACCCGGTCGCCTCGCTGCGCACGGCCCGGGAACTGGGCCTTCGCCGCGTGCTCACCTCGGGCGGGGCGTCGCGCGCGATCGACGGCGTCGCCGTGCTGCGCGTGCTGGTCGAAGAGGCGGCCGGCGGCATCGAGGTCATGGCCGGCAGCGGCATCGACGAGCACAGCGTGGCCGCCATCGCGGCATCCGGCGTGGACGCCGTGCACTTCTCCGCCAAGCGCATCGTGCTCGCAAGCGCGATGGGCGCATCGGTGCGGATGGGATCCGCCGGCGACGGCGTCGGCGGCTACGAGGTCACCGACCGCGACACGGCGCTGGCCATCATCGCTGCGCTGCACGGAGCCGTGACCGCGGCGTGACCGCCGAGGATACCCGGCCCGTATCGTGCAGACCAGCCCCTTCTGCTGCTGCGCCCGGTCTGCGACCGTGGCGAAGTCGGAAGGAGACTGTCATGAATGCCATGGAGCACGAACTTGTCGCCCTCACCCACAGCGATCAGACCATCGCACAGGACGACGACATCCGCGGCCGCATCGTCAAGGATGCCGGCGGCGAGGAGATCGGAAAGGTCGACGAGCTGCTCATCGACTCGATCGAGGGGAAGGTGCGCTTCCTGGTCGTCGCCTCCGGCGGCTTCCTGGGACTGGGCGAGCAGAAGTCCTACATCCCGGTGGACTCCGTCTCGGGGGTCTCGGCCGACGACGTGCACATCGACCAGAGCAGCAAGCAGCTGCGGAAGGCCCCTGCGTACGACCCCGAGCTGATCAACGACCCCGCCTACAACGAGGACGTCTACGGGTTCTACGGGCTGGCGCCGTTCTGGGCCGCCGGGTACGCCTACCCGAGCTACCCCTACTACCGCTGACGCCCCGAGCGGGCGGATGCCGTGGAAGACACGGATGCCGTGGAAGACACGGATGCCGTGGCGGGCACCGCGTCGCACGCGGACGCGTCGCCGGCCGCATCCGTAGACTCGGGGCATGTCTTCTGAGAGCGGCGTCGCGAAGAGAACAGCGGAGTTCACCGACGCCTACGGGATCGCCATCGTCTATGACGTCTACGAGGCGCAGGGGCCGGCGCGCGGCGTGGTGCAGCTGCTTCACGGCGTCGGCGAGCACGCCGGTCGCTACGGTGCGCTCGCCGAGGCCCTCATGGGTGCGGGATTCCACGTCTACGCCGACGACCACCGCGGACACGGTCGCACCGGCATCCGGCAGTGGAACGGGCCCGCGAAGCTGGGCCATCTCGGCAAGGGCGGCATGCGGGCGACCGTCGAGGCGTGCTGGCAGCTCACCGGGATCATCCACGACGAGCATCCCGGGCTGCCGCTGGTGCTGCTGGGGCACTCGTGGGGATCGTTCCTCGCGCAGATGCTGCTGGACCGGCATCCCGACGCCTACGACGCCGTCATCCTGTCCGGATCCGCCTACCGCACCCCGACCGACATGAACGCGCTGCCGCTGAACAAGAGGTGGGACGGGCCGGATGCCGACGGGCTGGAGTGGCTGTCCCGCGATCCCGCGGTATGGCAGGACTTCCACGAGGATCCGCTGACCACCGAGGTGCCGCTGCTGAAGCTGTTCGGGCCCATCGAGGCCGCGCGCATGTACGGGCGGCCGCGCAAGGACATCGGGGTCGACGTGCCGGTGCTGCTGATGGTGGGCCGCGACGACCCGGTGGGCGGGCCGCGCAGCGTGCACAAGCTCGCCGATGCGTACCGCACCCGGGCGGGCCTGACCGACGTGACCACGCTGGTGTACCCGGACGCCAGGCACGAGATCTTCAACGAGCTGCAGCAGGAGCAGGTGCGCGCCGACGTGCTGGCCTGGCTGGATCAGCGCTTCCCCGCACGCGCGTGAGGCGACCGGGCATCCGGGCCCGATCCAGCCCGGCCTAAGCTGGAGCCGTGCATGGTGAGTACAAGGTTCCTGGTGGCAAGCTCGTCGTCGTCGACCTGGAGGTCGTGGACGGACTGATCCGCGACTTCCGACTGGCCGGTGACTTCTTCCTCGAGCCGGACACGGCGCTCGAGTCCATCAACGCCGCCGTCGAGGGGATGCCCATCGAGGCCGACGTCGCCACGATCGCCGCGGCCGTCCGTGCGGCGTTGCCCTCCGGCGCTCAGCTGCTGGGCTTCTCGCCCGAGGCCGTGGGCACGGTCGTGCGCCGCGCGCTGGTGACGGCACCCGGATGGCGGGACTTCGACTGGGAGATCGTGCACGATCCGGCCGTCTCACCGCGCATGAACCTGGCGCTGGACGAGGTGCTCACCGACCGGGTGGGTCGCGGGCTGCGCCGCCCCACGCTGCGCATCTGGGAGTGGAACGAGTCTGCCGTGGTGATCGGATCGTTCCAGTCGTACCGCAACGAGATCGACCCCGAGGGCGCAGTCCGGCACGGGTTCGACGTCGTCCGCCGCATCTCCGGCGGTGGCGCGATGATGATGGCCGCGGGCCAGATCATCACCTACTCGCTGTATGTTCCGGCATCCCTGGTTCAGGGCATGACCTTCGCCGACTCCTACGCCTTCCTCGACGACTGGGTGCTGCAGGCGCTGCGCTCGATCGGGATCGACGCCACCTACCAGCCGCTGAACGATATCGCATCGCCCACGGGCAAGATCGGCGGCGCCGCGCAGAAGCGGCTGGCCAACGGCGGGGTGCTGCACCACGCCACCATCTCGTACGACATCGACGGACAGATGATGACCGAGGTGCTGCGCATCGGCCGCGAGAAGCTCAGCGACAAGGGCACCACCTCGGCCGCCAAGCGCGTGGATCCGCTGCGGACGCAGACCGGCATGGAGAGGTCTGAGATCATCGACCGGTTCAAGCAGACCTTCCGGGCGCTCACCGGCGCGGAGGACGGGCACGTCACGCCCGACGAGTACGCGGATGCCGAGGCGCTGGTGGAGTCCAAGTTCGCGACCGACGCGTGGCTGCACCGCGTTCCGTGACGCGCGAGGAGCCCGCGGTGCAGGGCGCCGTCGAGATCATCGAGGGCGACAATCTCGAGGTGGCCGCGACGCTGGCATCCGGATCCTTCACCCTGGTCTATCTGGACCCGCCGTTCAACACCGGCCGCACGCAGGAGCGGCAGGTGGTCACCGCGCGGCGCGCGTTCACAACTCCGGAGAACCGGGTGGACTCGGGCGTGGAACCGGCTGAATCGCGTGATCCCGCTGCGGATCTCCGGAGTAATGAACCGCTGACGGTCGAGAAGGAGATCCGGCACGGGTTCCACGGGCTGGCGTACGAGCGGGTGCGCGGCATGCTGCGGGCGTACGACGACCGGTTCGACGACTACGGCGAGTTCCTCATGCCGCGGCTGCAGGAGGCGTGGCGCCTGCTGGCCGACGACGGCACGCTGTACCTGCACCTGGACTACCGCGAGGCGCACTACGCCAAGGTGATGCTGGATGCGGTGTTCGGCCGGGATTCGTTCCTGAACGAGCTGATCTGGGCGTACGACTACGGCGCCAAGTCGCGGCGGCGCTGGCCCACCAAGCACGACACGATCCTGGTGTACGTCAAGAACCCGCGCGAGTACGTGTTCAACTCCGACGAAATCGATCGCGAGCCGTACATGGCGCCGGGGCTCGTGACGCCCGAGAAGGCCGCTCGCGGCAAGCTGCCCACCGACGTGTGGTGGCACACGATCGTGCCGACCACCGGGCACGAGAAGACCGGCTATCCGACGCAGAAGCCGGAGGGCATCCTGCGCCGCATCGTGCAGGCGTCGTCGCGGCCCGGAGATCGCGTGCTGGACCTGTTCGCCGGCTCCGGCACGACCGGCGCCGTCGCCTCGGCGCTGGGCCGGGATGCCGTGCTGGTCGACGACAACCCCGAGGCCGTCCGCGTGATGCAGGCCCGCATCCCGCACGCGACAGCCCGCGTGCTCTGACCGCTCGACAGCCCGTCTATGTGCGGCGAATGCAGGATTTCACGCCCGTTTCGCCGCATTCGACGCATATAGACGGGCTCTACGGCGCGACGCGGTGGTGGGCGGTGAACGCCTCGCGCAGCGCCGTGCGCACGAGGGAGACCGATTCGTCGGCACGGGAGGAGGACCGCACGGCCGTGAACACCTCGCGCACGGGGGAGCCGGGCAGATCGGCCACGGTCAGCGGGCTGGGCTCGTCGCCCCAGATCAGGTCCGGCAGCATGCCGACGGCTAGCCCCGCCACCACCAGCCGCACGTGCGCGGTGAGGTCGGCGGCCTCGTAGCGGATGTCGGGCTCGAAGCCCGCCGCCCGGCACTGCTGCACGGCCCACTGCCGCGCCGCCGTGCCTTCGGGCTCCATGATCCAGGCCCGGTCGCGCAGCTCGTGCAGCGGGGTCGGATGCTCCGACGGGGGCAGCACGATGCGGATCGGGTCCTCGCCCAGCAGGTCGTGCTCCACGCCGTCGCGCAGCTCGCGCGTGTGGCCGGGGTACTGCTCGGCGATCACCAGGTCGAATCGCCGCGCCCACAGCTCGAACAGGCTCTCCTCGGGTGGCAGCTCGGCCAGCTCCACGCGCAGCTGCGGCGCACGGTCGGCGAGGGCGGTGAGCGCCGCCGGCACGATGGTCTCCGCCGCGGTGGGCATGGCCGACAGCCGCACGGTCTCCCAGCCGGCGTGCGTGGCCAGCGCCGCGCGGGCGGCCTCATCGAGCTCCAATGCGCGGGCGGCGTGCTGCGCCAGCATCCGCCCCTGTGGCGTGAGCCGCACCCTGCGCCCGTCGGGCTCCAGCAGGGCGACCCCGGCCTCGCGCTCCAGCAGATTCAGCTGCTGCGACACCGTGGAAGGGGAGTAGGAGAGGGATGCCGCGACCTCGGCGATCGTGCCGCGCAGCGCCAGCTCGTGCAGCAGGCGCAGCCGTCTCAGCTCGAACATGCGAGTCCTCCACAATCATTCGATGGCAGTGAACATTATCCATCGGAAAGCATCGCTTTTCATAGACGGTTGAGCACGGCATCCTGGGAGCATGAGCACCCCTGTGTCCGCTTCCGAAGCATCCGTCTCCGACCTCGCAGAACTGGCCGACGACGCCGTCGCCCTCGTCAAGAAGTGGCTCGTCGAGAGCCGCGCCGTGCCGGTGGATGCCGCCGGGCAGCGCCTCGCCGGCGTGCTGCGCGACCCCAACGGCCTGGACTTCACCGTCGGGTTCGTCGACGGCGTCGTGCGCCCCGAGGACCTGAAGGTCGCCGCCGCCAAGCTCAAGGAGCTGGTGCCGCTCACACCCGCCTTCCTGCCCGCCATCATGCGCGGCGCCATCGGACTGGGCGGCGCCACCGCCGGCATGCTCCCCGGCGTGGTCGTCCCCTCCGCCCGGGCCGTGCTGCGCCAGATGGTGCGCCACCTGATCGTCGACGCCCGCGACGAGAAGCTCGGCGCCGCCATCAAGCACATCCGCGAGACCCAAGGCGTCGACCTGAACGTCAACCTGCTCGGCGAGGCCATCCTCGGCCAGGACGAGGCCGTCCGTCGCCTGGAGGGCACCCGCCGCCTGCTGCTGCGCGACGACGTCGACTACGTCTCGATCAAGGTCTCCTCCACCGTCGCCCCGCACAGCCCGTGGGCGTTCGACGAGGCCGTCGCGCACGCCATCAAAGCGCTGCACCCGCTGTACGAGATCGCGGTGAACCCCGCGCGCGGACCCAAGAAGTTCATCAACCTCGACATGGAGGAGTACAAGGACCTCGACCTCACGATCGCGGTCTTCACCGGCATCCTGGACCGTCCCGAGTTCAAGAGCCTCGAGGCCGGCATCGTGCTGCAGGCCTACCTGCCCGACTCCCTGGCCGCCATGATGCACCTGCAGGAGTGGGCCGCGAAGCGCGTGGCTGACGGCGGCGCGCCCATCAAGGTGCGGATCGTCAAGGGCGCCAACCTGCCCATGGAGACCGTCGACGCCGAGTCGCACGGCTGGCCGCTGGCCACCTGGTCGTCCAAGCAGGAGTCCGACTCCTCGTACAAGGGCGTGCTGAACTACGCGCTGCAGCCCGGGCACATCGGCAACGTGCGCATCGGCATCGCCGGCCACAACCTGTTCGACATCGCCCTGGCCTGGCTGCTGGCCTCCCGGCGCGGCGTCACGGAGGGCATCGATTTCGAGATGCTGCTGGGCATGGCCTCCGCACAGGCGCAGGTCGTCAAGCGCACCGTCGGCTCGCTGCTGCTGTACACGCCGGTCGTGCACCCCGACGAGTTCGACGTCGCGATCGCCTATCTGATCCGCCGCCTGGAGGAGGGCGCGTCGCAGGAGAACTTCATGTCGGCCGTGTTCGATCTGGATGCCGACCCCACGCTGTTCGAGCGCGAGAAGGAGCGCTTCCTGGCATCCGTCGCCGGCATCCCCACCCAGGTGCCCGGCCCGAACCGCACCCAGAACCGCCAGCTGCCCGCGGCACCCGCGCTGCGCGACGGCTTCGTGAACACCCCCGACACCGACCCGTCGCTGAAGGCCAACCGCGACTGGGCGGATGCCATCCGCTCGCGCATGGTCGCCTCGAAGCTGGGCGATGACACCGTCGCCGCCAACACGCTGACCACCGACGACCAGGTCGCCGAGCGCATCGCCGCCGGTGTGGCCGCCGGTGAGGCGTGGCGTGCGCTGGGCGCCGACGGCCGCGCCGAGATCCTGCACCGCGCGGGCGACGTGCTCGAGGCGCACCGCGCCGAGCTGCTCGAGGTCATGGGCTCCGAGGCCGGCAAGGTCATCGAGCAGGGCGACCCCGAGGTCTCCGAGGCCATCGACTTCGCGCACTACTACGCCGAGTCCGCCCGCAAACTCGCCCACGTCGATGGCGCCGAGCAGCACGCCGTGGGCCTGACCGTGGTCACCCCGCCGTGGAACTTCCCGGTCGCCATCCCCGCCGGCTCCACCCTGTCGGCGCTGGCCAGCGGCTCGCCCGTCATCATCAAGCCCGCCCGGCAGGCCCGCCGTTCCGGTGCGGTCATGGTCGAGGCGCTGTGGGAGGCCGGCGTTCCGCGCGACGTGCTGCAGTACGTGCAGCTGGACGGCCGCTCCCTCGGCCAGAAGCTCGTCAGCGACCCGGCCGTCGGCCGCGTCATCCTCACCGGCGGCTACGAGACCGCCGAGCTGTTCCGCGGCTTCCGCGCCGATCTGCCGCTGCTGGCCGAGACCAGCGGCAAGAACGCCATCATCGTCACCCCGTCGGCCGACCTGGACCTGGCCGCGAAGGACGTCGCCTACTCGGCGTTCGGCCACGCAGGCCAGAAGTGCTCGGCCGCGTCGCTGGTCGTGCTGGTCGGCTCCGCCGCGAAGTCCGAGCGGTTCCGCCGCCAGCTCATCGACGCTGTCGGCTCGTACGAGGTCGGCGCCCCGGAGAACGGCTCCAACCGCATCGGCCCGCTGATCGGACCCGCGGAGGGCAAGCTGCTCAGCGCCCTCACCGAGCTGCACCCCGGCCAGTCCTGGATGCTCGAGCCGCACAAGCTCGACGACGCCGGCCAGCTGTGGACCCCCGGCATCCGCGACGGCGTGAAGCGCGGCAGCGAGTTCCACAAGGTGGAGTACTTCGGCCCGGTGCTGGGCGTCATGACCGCCGACACCCTGGCCGAGGCCATCGACATCGTCAACGACATCGACTACGGCCTCACCAGCGGCATCCACTCGCTGGACGAGGACGAGATCCAGCAGTGGCTGGCCGGGATCCAGGCCGGCAACGTGTACGTCAACCGCGGTACCACCGGCGCCATCGTGCAGCGTCAGCCGTTCGGCGGCTGGAAGAAGGCCGCCGTCGGCGCCGGCTCCAAGGCGGGCGGGCCGAACTACCTGGTCGGGCTGAGCGAGTGGACGGACGCCCCGGTCGAGACGACCACGGCTCTGGACGCTCTCGGCACCTCGGCTCTGACGCTGGTCGAGGGCGAAGACGAGGCCTGGCTGCGCGGCGCGCTGGCGACCGACATCGACGCCTGGAACTCCGAGTTCGGCGTGGTCCGCGACGCGACCGGCCTGGTCACCGAGCAGAACGCGCTGCGCTACCAGGCCCTGCCCGTCACCATCCGCTACGAGGGCGAGCGCGTGGCGGAGGTCGTGCGCGTGGCCGCCGCCGGCGTGCGCGCCGGTTCGCATGTCACCGTGAGCACGGCATCCGCTCTTCCCACCACCGTCGTCACCTGGCTGGGTGCGCACGACGTGACCGTCGTGACCGAGGATGCCGCGGCCTGGGCCGCCCACGCCCAGCGCCTGGCCGCCACGGCCGGCCGCGTGCGCGTGATCGGCACGACCGCGCTGGCCACCGCCCAGGCTGTGAAGGGCTCGCCGAGCCTGGCCATCTACGCGAACCCGGTGGTCTCCGCCGGGCGCGTGGAGCTGCTGACGTTCCTGCGCGAGCAGGCCGTCTCGGTCACCGCGCACCGCTTCGGCACGCCGCACCGCCATGAGATCCCGCTTCTGGGCCCGGTGCGCTGAGCCGCGATACTCGTCGCCCTGCCGCCGGCCCCTGGTGCTCTGGGTCCCGCGGCAGGGCGTCGTCGTCTTCGCCCCCCGCCACCGTGCGCGCCGCACTGCGCCTTCACGGGTCCTGAATGGCTGCCTCGCGGCGCGTGAGCCCGCCATTCGGGACCCGCGACACGCCCGAGTGCACATGGGTGTGATCTCGCGGGTCTTGAATGGCTGCCTCGTGGCGTGTGAGCCCACCATTCGGGACCCGCGACATGCCCGAGCGGCGCGCGGTGCGTCACACCAGCGGCAGGGCGTCGTCGTAGGCGCTGCGCGAGACCGCGGGCTGGTCGCCGAACACGCGCGTGATCCCGGGGTCGGTGTGCCAGGCCGGCCAACCGGGGTCGGAATCGCGCACGAAGGCGACGGCAGCAGCGTGCATCTCGGATGCCAGCGCCTGCGGCGGATGCTCGCCTGCCATCTTCGCGACGTGCTCCTCGCCCAGGCAGTCGAACCAGAACGGCACGTCCAGGCAGTGGTGCGACCAGCCGTTGACGGGGGAGCGCCAGGCGAACCGGTACGCCCAGGTGCCGGCATCCCGCCTGGCCTCGGCGGTGCGGATGACCAGCGAGCGGAACACCCGATCGGTGACGAAGCGGCCCAGCGCCGCACCCGCCCGGCGCCCGCGATTGGCCCTCCGCCAGCGTCGGCGCAGGGCGCCGACCTTCTCCACCGCACGCAGCGCGATCCACAGGGGGATCCAGTTCAGGATGCGGGGGGCGGAGTCGAACGCCATCGTGAACTCGTCATCGGTCGCGCCCAGCATCAGCGGCTTGTCCGCCCCGACGCCGGCGGCGAACGAGTCCACGGTCGGCCGCGTGATGAGGTCGCCGTCGATCACCGGGCCCCAGGGCAGCCCGTCGGTCAGCGTGGCGGTGGTCGCGGCGAGGCCCTTCTTGCCCAGCAGGGATGCCTGGAACTGCCGCTGCGTGAGCAGGCGCTCCCTCACGCCGCGGAAGCCCTCCAGCGTCGGCTCGCAGCCCACGGTCTCCGCCAGCAGGGCGCTGCGCCTCTCCACGGTCGAGCGGGGCAGATCGCCCAGTGCGCCGCTGATCGAGATCCCGGCGTGGAACAGGTGCTGCGCGGCCGGCATCCCCAGGAGGGTGAGCACCGCGCCGCCGCCGGCGGACTGCCCGGCGATCGTGACGCGGGAGGGGTCGCCGCCGAAGGCGGAGATGTTGAGCTGCACCCATTCCAGGGCGGCGAGCCAGTCGCGCACGCCGCGGTTGTCGGGCGCGCCGTCGATCACGCCGAAGCCGTCGAAGCCCAGCCGGTACGAGATGCTCACCAGCACGACGCCGTCGCGGGTGAAGGCGCGGCCGTCATACCACGGGCCCGCCGCCGAACCCGCCGAATACCCGCCACCGTGGATCCACACCAGCACCGGTGCGCTGCCGTCCGCCGACGGCGTGAACACGTTGAGATTCAGCGTCGCCTTCCCGGGCACGCTGGGCTCCGGGATGATCGCGTTGTCCTCCGGGCGGCGCTGCGGCGTCGGGCCGTAGGCGGTCGCGTCCAGCGGCTCGGTCCACGGCTTCACCGGCTGCGGCGGCAGGAACCTCCGCTCTCCGGTTGGCGGCGCGGCGTACGGGATGCCGAGGAACGCCAGCGTTCCGTCGTCACGGAGGATGCCGCGCACCGGCCCCTCCGCGGTCTGCACGAGCTCGTTCACGCCACTCACGCTACCGCGACGGCCCTGCCGCTTCCGGTTCGGATGGTTCTCGTCGGTGGGGCGGTGTCGGACCGTGCGCTTTCCATCCCGGCATCCGCGGGCTGGACGGAAACGCACGGTAGAAGCGTCGGGAACCTGCGTTTCCATCCAGGCAGGGCGGCCCGGATGCCGGAGATCCGGCCGTCGCGTCAGGCCAGGCGCTTCACATGCCGCAGCTCGTGCAGCACCATCCGCGGGCGCCTGTCGGTCTTCATGCCGCCGTCGGCATACCAGCCGTGGCGCTCGTAGAACTCCGCCGCGCGCGAGTTGCCGGAGAGCACCCAGAGGTACGCGGTCTCGTGACCGGCATCCGTCAGCTCCTGCTCCACGGCTGTCAGCAGCAGGTGACCGACGCCGGTGGACCAGGCATCCGGATGCGCGTAGATGCCCCACAGCTCGCCGGTGCCGCCATGGGAGTCCGGCTCGCCGGCGTCCGCGTCTCTGGCATCGCCGAAACTCGCCCAGCCCACCACACGCTCGCCGTCGACGGCGACCAGCGTGCGGCGCGGAGTCTCGGCCAGGATGCGCGCCCAGCTCGCCGCGCGCTCGGCGATCGACAGGGAGTCCAGCACGTCCTGCGGCACCAGACCGCGGTAGGCGGCCTGCCACGAGAGCACGTGCACCTCGGCGATGCCGTCGGCATCAGCGACGGTGGCAGGCCGGAGAAGCATCAGCCGGCGTTGCGCCGGGCCTCCCAGCCGGAGCGCACCATCTCGTCGACGGTGTGCCGCATCTGCCAGTCCAGGTCGCGCGCGGCCAGCTCGCCGGTGGCGACGATGCGGTCGGGGTCGCCGGGGCGGCGGGGGCCGATCACGGGGACGAAGTCGATGCCGGTGACGCGCACCATGGCATCCATGATCTGCTTCACGCTGAGGCCGTCACCGGAGCCGAGGTTGTAGGCCGGCTCGATGGGGTCGCCGTTCGCCAGGCGCTGCGCGGCCACCACGTGGGCGGCGGCGATGTCGCCGACGTGCACGTAGTCGCGCACGTTGGTGCCGTCGGGGGTGTCGTAGTCATCGCCGAAGATCGCCGGGGTGCGGCCCTCGAGCAGCGCCTCGAACACGATCGGGAACAGGTTGTGCGGGCTCACGTCGTAGACGGTCGGATCGGCGGACCCGACCACGTTGAAGTAGCGCAGCGAGGTGTGTCGCAGGGGCGCCTCGGATGCCGCTGTCGCGACACCCTGGTCGCGCAGCAGCCACTCGCCGATGAGCTTGGACTCACCGTACGGGCTGGCCGGCTTCTTGGCGGTGTCCTCGACCACCAGCTCCACGTCGGGGGTGCCGAACACGGCCGCGCTGGACGAGAACACGATGTTCGTCACGCCGGCGGCCGCCATGGCCTCGAGGATCACCCGGGTGCCCTCGACGTTCTGCGCGTAGGTGTGCAGCGGGCGGTTCACCGAGACGCCGGCGTACTTGAACCCGGCGACGTGGATGACGCCCTCGACGTCGTGCTCGCGCAGGGTGCGCTCGACCAGATCGCGATCCAGGATGCTGCCCTCGACCAGCGTGATGCCCTCGGGCACGAACGCGGGCTGCCCGCTGGAGAGGTCGTCCAGCACGACCGGGGTGAGACCGGCGGATGCCAGTGCCCGCACGACGTGCGATCCGATGTAGCCGGCGCCGCCGGTGACAAGCCAGGACATGGGTCTCCTTCCGGGTGCGCGTGCGCGCACGCCTCCATTGTTCCAGACGGGGTCGGGCATCCTCGCCCCCGTTCAGCGCCGCCGCCCCTGTTCAGCGGCTCAGTTCAGCAGGGGCGAGGACTCTCAGCAGGGGCGGCGGCGTCGAGCGTCGCAGGGGTGGGCATCGACGGGGTCAGGCGTCGCGGCGCGGGCCCTCGGAGGGCTCGACCGTGAACAGGTGCGGAGCGGCGAAGCCGGCCTGGGCGAACGCCGCGATCACGGCATCCGACACCCGCTGCAGATCGGCGTGCGCGACCAGCGCGATGGCCGCCCCACCGAAACCGCCGCCGGTCATCCGAGCTCCGATCGCGCCGTTCGCCAGCGCCGTGTCGACGGCCACGTCGAGCTCGACGGCCGAGATCTCGAAGTCGTCGCGCATGGAGACGTGCGAGGCCACCAGCAGGTCGCCGATCGCCCGCGGGCCCCGTTCGGTGAGCGCCTCGACGGTGTCCAGCACGCGCTGGTTCTCGGTGACGATGTGCCGCACGCGGCGGAAGGTCACATCATCCAGGATCTCGGCCGCGCGGGGCAGGTCGGCGACCGACGCGTCGCGCAGCGAGCGGATGCCGAGCAGCTTCGCCCCGAGCTCGCACGAGGCGCGGCGCTCGCCGTAGCCGCCGGTGGCGTGCGCGTGCTTGACCTGCGTGTCGATCACCAGCACCTCGAGCCCGGCATCGTGGAATCCCGTCGGGATGGACGTCGCCTCCAGCGAACGGCAGTCGATGAAGGTCGCCGCGTCGGGCTGCCCGAGCATCGACGACATCTGATCCATGATGCCCGTGGGTGCGCCGACCGCCTCGTTCTCGGCACGCCGGCCCACCTGCGCGAGCGTCACCGGGTCCAGGCCCAGCTCCCACAGGTCGTTGAGAGCGGATGCCACGGCCCCCTCGATCGCGGCAGACGAGGACAGCCCCGCACCCACCGGCACGTCGGAGGCGATCGCGATGTCGACGCCCTTCGATCGGGTCGCCGGATTCTGGGTCGCTGAGCGTGTCGAAGTGCGCAGGGCCCACGCGACGCCGAGTGCGTACGCCGACCACTCCGGAACGGCCGGCGCCGTGCCGGCTGGGGTCGGGAAGAGGTCGTCGAGATCCGAGACGCGCACCGTGACCTGCCCCTCGGCGAACGTCGACCGCACGCGGATCTCGTCGGTGCCGTTGAGCGCCACGGCCGCATACGTGCGGTGCTGGATGGCGAACGGCAGCACGAAGCCCTCGTTGTAGTCGGTGTGCTCGCCGATCAGGTTCACACGCCCCGGCGCGGACCAGATGCCGTCGGGTCGGCGGTCGTGGGTGGCGACGAACAGGTCGCGGGCTGCATCAGCAGCGGTCATGGTGCTCCTGGGAGTGGGGTGGGGTCAGAACTCGGGGACGGTGGCGATGGCGTCGCGCAGGCGCTGCGCCGCCACCTCGGGGAGGATCTCGGCTGTCCAGGCGCTCATCGCGGCCTCGGAGCCGGCGAGGAACTTCAGCTTGTCCTCGGCGCGGCGCGGGCTCGTCAGCTCCAGGCGCATGCGCACGGTCTCGCGACCGGTGTGCACGGGTGCCTGGTGCCAGGCGGCGATGTACGGCGTGGGCGTCGAGTACAGGGCATCCACTCCGCGCAGCAGACGCAGGTAGAGCGGGGCCAGCTCGTCGCGCTCGGCGTCGTTCAGCGCGGCGAAGTCGGGAACGTGACGGTGCGGCATGAGCTGCACGTCCAGCGGCCAGCGCGCGGCGAACGGCACGAACGCCGTCCAGTGCTCGCCCTGCAGGACGACCCGCTCGGAGGAGCGCTCGGAGGTGAGCACACGATCCATCAGATCGGGCACCGTGCGGCGGATGCTGTCCAGCAGGCGCTGCGTGCGCGGGGTCACGTACGGGTAGGCGTAGATCTGGCCGTGCGGATGCGGCAGGGTGACGCCGATGGCCTCGCCTCGGTTCTCGAACGGGAACACCTGCTCGATGCCCGGCAGCGCCGAGAGAGCCGCGGTGCGGTCTGCCCAGGCCTCGATGACGGTGCGGGCGCGGGTGACGCTCTGCGTGCCGAAGGAGCCGGCATTGTCGGGGCTGAAGCACACCACCTCGCACCGGCCGACGCTGGTGCGGGTGCGCCCGATGCCGAGCTCGGCCAGGTCGTCCAGGCCGTGCGTGGGATTGACGGCCGCCGGCACGCCTCCGGTGGCCTCGTTCAGTGCGGGACCGAACGACGGGGAGCGGTTCTCGAACACCGCGACGTCGTAGCGGGCGGGCACCTCGGAGGGGTTCGTCGGGGTCTGCGGAGCCAGCGGGTCGGCGTCGGACGAGGGCATCATGACCCGGTTCTGCCGCTTGGTGGCGAACGTGATCCAGTCGCCGGAGAGGATGTCCTGCCGCATTGTGGCGGTCTCGGGGCGGGCATCCAGCTCGCGGGTGTCGACCGCGCGCTCGGCGCCCAGGGAGGTGTCCGGGTCGTCGAAGTAGAACAGTTCGCGGCCATCGGCGAGCGTGGTGGCGCGCTTGAGCACGCCCGCACCGAGCTCGGTGGTCTGCAATTCCGGAGATTCGCTCATGTTCACGTAAACACGGTACCCCGACCTGCGTGGTAGCGTCAACAATCCGGAGTTGTGAACGTCGGGAGAAGGAGAGCGGATGCCGCAGAAGCGCGTCTCGATGGCTATGGTCGCCCAACGGGCCGGCGTGTCGGGGCAGACCGTCTCGCGCGTGGCCAACGACAGCCCTCGCGTGGATCCGGCGACCCGTGCCCGCGTGGAGCAGGCCATGGCCGAGTTGGGCTACCGGCCCAACCGCGCGGCCCGCGCCCTGCGCACCGGCCGCTCGCACACCATCGGCCTGGTGGCGCAGACCCTCGCCACCATCGGCAACTCGCGCATGCTGCAGGCGGTGGCGGAGTCCGCGGCGTCCCGGGGCTACGCCGTGACCGTCGTCACGCTCGGCGCCGACGGCGGCATCGACGACGCCTTCGACCGGCTGCGCGACCAGGGCGTGGACGGCGCGATCGTGCTCAACGAGGCCACCGCGCTGGCCCGGCATGCGGCATCCGCGGGTCTGCGCCTGGTCGTGGTCGACTCCCTGCCCGATCAGCGCTTCACGGTCATCGGCACCGATCACGCCGCAGGCGCGCGCACCGCGACCGAGCACCTGCTGGCGGCCGGTCATCGCACCGTGCACCACCTGGCGGGCCCCGCGGATTCCTACGCCGCCGCCGAGCGCGAGCGGGGCTGGCGCGAGGCGCTGGGTGACGCGGGCGCCCCGGAGCCCGAGCTCGTGCGCGGCGATTGGAGCGCGGCATCCGGGTACGCGCGGATCGGCGAGCTGGCCGACGCGACGGCGCTGTTCGTCGCCAACGACCAGATGGCACTCGGCGCGCTGCGAGCCCTGGCCGACGCCGGCCGCCGCGTGCCCGAGGACGTGGCCGTGATCGGCTTCGACGACATCGCGGATGCCGCCGAGTTCCAGCCCCCGCTGACCACCGTGCGACAGGATTTCGACGCGCTCGGCGAGCAGGCCGTCCGCCGCCTGGTGGACTGGATAGACGGCGCGCGCCCTGACGATCTGCTCCTGTCTCCCGCGCTGGTCACGCGCCGAAGCGCACCGTAGCGCCTGAGCGCGCTCAGAACTCCAGCATCACCTTGATCGCATGGCGCTCGTCCATGGCCCGGTAGCCGTCGGCTGCCTGGTCGAAGGGGAGCGTGAGGTTGAAGACGGCGCCGGCGTCGATGTCGTCGTTCATGATCAGATCGATCAGTTCCGGCAGGAAGCGCCGCACGGGCGCGGGTCCGCCGTGCAGGTGGATGCCGGAGAAGAACAGCTCGGTGCCGTTCAGCGTCACGTCGTGGGAGACGCCGACGATGCCCAGATGCCCGCCGGCGCGGGTGGAGCGCACGGCCTGCGCCATGGACTCCTGCGTGCCGACGGCCTCGACCACGGAGTGCGCGCCGTAGCCGCCGGTGAGCTCCTTGATGGCGGCAATCCCGGCATCCCCGCGCTCCTCGACGATGTCGGTGGCGCCGAAGCTGCGCGCGAGCGCCTGTCGGTCGGCGTGCCGGGACATCGCGATCACGCGGTCAGCGCCCAGGCGAGCGGCGGCGAGGACCGCCGACAGCCCGACCGCGCCGTCGCCGACGACGGCGACCGTCTTGCCCGGTCCTGCCTCGGCGGCGACGGCGCCGAACCAGCCCGTGCCCAGCACATCGGATGCCGCCAGCAGGCCGCGTCGGCGCTGCGGGGTGAGGTCGCCCTCCACCTTCACCAGCGTGCCGTCGGCCCACGGAATGCGCGCGTACTCGGCCTGCGTGCCGATCGACCCCATGCCCACGACGTGGATGCACCGGGACTGGTAGCCGGCCCGGCAGATCTCGCAGACGCCGTCGGATGCCATGAACGAGCCCACCA
This sequence comes from uncultured Microbacterium sp., assembly GCF_937927635.1. GTDB lineage: Bacteria > Actinomycetota > Actinomycetes > Actinomycetales > Microbacteriaceae > Microbacterium. Next base: position 44,958 of record NZ_CALBRW010000043.1, on the reverse strand, counting down.
CGTAGTCGCCCACGGCGAGGTCGTGCACGTCGGCGCCGACCTGCTCCACCGTGCCGATGTACTCGTGGCCCATCTGCCGCGGCCAGTCCGGGTTGTCGATGCCGCGGTACGGCCACAGATCCGACCCGCAGATGCAGGCAGCATCCACCCGGATGATCGCGTCGGTGGGCTCGACGAGCTCGGGCTTCGGAACGTCCTCGACCCGGACATCGCCGGGGCCGTGCATGATGACAGCGCGCATGGTCCTACTCCACCACTCCTGCGGACCTCGCGCGACCCGTTCCGTCACGGAGCTCACGGAGAGGTGGTCATGCGCTGATCGCCAGTTCCTCTCGCGTGATCGGATGCCGTGCGGCATCCCCTGCGGCATAGGCGGCCAGTTCGTCCAGGGCGGAGTCCGCGAGCCGGCGTGCCTCCGTGCCCAGTGAACCGGCCAGATGCGGGGTGATCGCGACGTTCGGCAGCGCGCGCAGGGGGTGGTCGTCCGGAAGAGGCTCGGGGTCGGTGACGTCCAGCAGCGCGTCCAGCCGTCCGGTGCGGCATTCCGCCAGCAGCGCGTCGTGGTCGAGCAGTGCTCCGCGAGCGGTGTTGATGAGCGTTGCGCCGTCGGGGAGCGCGGCCAGCTGATCCGCCGCGATCATGTGGCGGGTGGCCGGCAGGGATGGGGCGTGCAGCGACAGCACGTCCGCTCGGGGAAGCATCTCCTCGAGCGGCAGCAGCGTCGCGCCGGCGGCTGCCACGGCATCCGCATCGGCGTAGGGGTCGGACACCAGCACGCGGATGCCGTCGAATGGTCGCAGCAGCTCGGCCACTCGACGGCCGATGCGGGAGAATCCGACGATGCCCACGGTGCGGTCGACGTTGCCGATCCGCCGGTCCTGCCACGCGTTCCAGTCGGAGTCCGTACTTCGCAGCCGGGTGAATGCGCGCTTGCCGGTCAGCAGGATCGCCCCGAGGGTGAACTCCGCGACGGGCACGGCATTGGCGTCCGCGGCGGAGGTGAGTCGGATGCCGCGGGCCCAGAGCTCGTCGGAGACCAGCGTCTGCACGCTGCCGGCGGCATGCAGGACCGCGCGCAGTCGCGGCATCCGGTTCAGCCGCTCCGCGTCCAGCCGCGGCGCTCCCCACGATGTGATGAGCACTTCGGCCTCGGCCAGCAGCGCAGCAACGGAAGGGTCGTCGAGGTCGGTGATCAGCATCCGGTCGGCGGTGTCGGCGAGCTCGGCGAAACGCGCGCGGCGGGTGTCGTCGAACAGCAGCGCGAAGGCGTCCTCGTCCATCACGGCGTGCGCACGGGGTCTGGTCATGTTCGGGGCTCCAGCGATCACACTATCCCGCGCGCGCCGCGGCGAGGCGCACGGCATCCGGAATAGTTGACCGTACCCAACAGTTGAGAAACATCAACTAATAATGTATCGTTGATGCAGATCAACTATTCGTACAGGAGAAACTCCGCTCTTGAGCTCCATGACATCCTCCGCCGGCGCCACGCGCTCGGCTCGCGAGGTCTTCACCGCGATCTCCGGCCTCATCGTCGGCATGTTCGTCGCCGTGCTGTCCGGCACGGTGGTCTCGACCTCCCTTCCCGTCATCGTCGCCGATCTCGGCGGCACGCAGGCCCAGTACACCTGGGTCATCACCGCGAGCCTGCTGGCCACCGCGGTGACCACTCCGATCTGGGGCAAGCTGGCAGACCTGGTCGACCGCAAGATCCTCGTGCAGCTCTCGCTGGTGCTGTACACGGTGGGCACCGTGATCGCCGGCTTCTCGCAGGACATCAACACCCTCATCGCCATGCGCGTGCTGCAGGGCCTCGGCGTCGGCGGCCTCATGTCGCTGGTCATGGTGGCCGTCGCGCTCATCATCTCCCCGCGCGAGCGCGGCAAGTACATGGGCGTCGTCGGCGGCATCATGGCCCTCGCCACCATCGGCGGCCCGCTGCTGGGCGGCTTCCTCACCGACGCGTTCGGATGGCGCTCCAACTTCTGGGTCGGCGTGCCGTTCGCGGTCGTCGCGCTGGTGCTCCTGCAGGTCACGCTGCACCTGCCCAAGCCGCAGGACGTCAAGGTGTCCATCGACTACCTCGGCATCGTGCTGCTGTCGGTCGGCGTCTCGGGCCTGCTGATCTGGGTGTCCATGGGCGGCGACCAGTTCGAGTGGGACTCCGTCACCAGCTACGTGCTGGCCATCGGCTCCGGCGTCCTGCTGCTGGCCTTCGTACTGGTCGAGGTGTTCGTCAAGGAGCCCCTCATCCCGATGTCGCTGTTCCGCAACCGCACCTTCACGCTGTCGGTCGTCGCCTCGATCGCCATCGGCGTCTCGATGTTCGCGACCTCGGTCTTCCTCGCGCAGTACTTCCAGCTGGCCCGTGGCGCCACACCGACCGAGTCGGGTCTGATGACGATCCCGATGATCGTGGGTCAGATGGGCGCGTCGATCATCATCGGCCAGCTGGTCAGCCGCTACGGCAAGTGGAAGGGCTGGATGATGCTGGGCTCGGTGCTCGCGCTCGTCGGCGTCACCATGATGGCCACGCTGCGCTTCGACACCCCGTTCATCCTCGTCGCGATCTACATGTTCATCCTCGGCGCGGGCCTGGGCATGGTGATGCAGAACCTCACCCTGATCGTGCAGAACGACACCCCGCCGCAGCAGCTGGGCGCCGCGTCCTCGGGCGTGAACTTCTTCCGCACCATCGCCGGCACCATCGGCGTGACGATCATGGGCTCGATCCTGGCGACCAACGTCAAGAAGTACATCATCGACGGGTTCGCGGGCTTCAAGCCCGCCTCGCCGAAGGACCTGGCCGCGCTGAAGGCGCTGAACTCCGGCAACGTCCCGAAGATGTCGGATCTGCCCGAGGCGATCCGCAACATCGTCGAGGCGGCGTACGGGCACGGCATCGCGGACGCGTTCTTCATCGCCATCCCGCTGGCGGCGATCGGCATCCTGGCCATCGCATTCATCGCCAACAAGCCGCTGTCGACGAAGAACTCCGCCGAGCAGCTGCGCGCCAACGCCGAGGAATCGGCCATCGAGGTCGCCGAGGCCGAGGTGGGCGCCGCGACCGGCAGCATCCGCATCGTAGACTCCGAGGGTGCCGAGACGGGCTCGTCGTCGGTGATGCTGCTGGAGCGCGACGACGACCGCGCGGATGATGAGGACCCGGTGCGCTGACATGGTCGACACGCAGACCGCCGACGACATGCTCGCGGACTTCCAGGCTCACCTGAACCTGATCTTCGCGCGTGCCAAGGCGCTCTGGAAGGAGTCGGCGGCGCGGATCCACCCTGATCTGCAGCCTGCCGGCTACAAGCTGCTGGCGTACATCGGCCGCAACGGCGACACCCACGCGCATCAGCTCGCCGAGCTGTTCGAGATGGACAAGTCGGTGATCAGCAGGCAGACGCGGATGCTGGAAGAGCTCGGCCTGCTGAGCTCCCGCCCCGACGAGCGCGACGGGCGCCTGCGCGTGCTGGCCGCCACGCCGCAGGCCCGCGAGGTGCTGGCCGAGCTGCGCGCCGAGAACGCCGACCGGATGCGCTCGGTGCTCGCCGAGCTCACCCCCGAAGAGGTGCACGCGGCCTCGAAGGTGTTCCACCTGCTCGCCGAGGCCTGATCGCCGGCATCCTTCCGGCGTCCGGCGTCCGGCATCCGCCCGGCATCCGCCGGCTGGTGTTCCCGCCCCTGCCCACCGTCCCCGCCCCTGCTCAGCTGCGCGACTGAGCAGGGGCGGCGGCGTTCAGCAGGGGCGGCGTTCGTTCTCGTCTCCGGCATCCGCCTCTTGCGCTCCGCGCGGCAACCTGATTCACTATGGGAAAGCGCTTACCCAACGGGTGGCGCGGCAGTCTTCAACAGAACGGAATCACAATGGCGAACGTGCGCGAGATCGGCATCATCATGAACGGCGTCTCCGGGCGCATGGGCTACCGGCAGCACCTGGTGCGCTCGATCCTCGCGATCCGCGATCAGGGCGGCATCGAGCTGCCCGACGGCTCGAAGGCGACCGTCAAGCCGCTGCTGGTCGGCCGCAACGAGGAGAAGCTCGCCGAGATCGCGGCGAAGCACAGCATCCAGGACTTCACCACCGATCTCGATGCCGCGCTGGCCGATCCGCAGTGGGAGATCTACGCGGACTTCCTGGTGACGAAGGCGCGCGCGACCGCCATCCGCAAGGCCATCGCCGCGGGCAAGGCCATCTACACCGAGAAGCCCACCGCCGAGTCGCTCGAGGAGGCGATGGAGCTGGCCCGCCTGGCGAAGGCGGCGGGCGTGAAGACCGGCGTCGTGCACGACAAGCTCTACTTGCCGGGCCTGCAGAAGCTCAAGCGCCTGATCGACTCCGGGTTCTTCGGCCGCATCCTGTCCGTGCGCGGCGAGTTCGGCTACTGGGTGTTCGAGGGCGACTGGCAGCCCGCGCAGCGCCCCAGCTGGAACTACCGCACCGAGGACGGCGGCGGCATCATCACCGACATGTTCCCGCACTGGAACTACGTGCTGGAGAACCTGTTCGGCGAGGTGAAGAGCGTCTATGCGCAGGCCGCCGTGCACATCGCCGACCGCTGGGACGAGAAGGGCGAGCACTACGACGCCACCGCCGAGGATGCCGCCTACGGCATCTTCGAGCTGGAAGGAGGCATCATCGCCGAGATCAACTCCTCCTGGACCGTGCGCGTGAACCGCGACGAGCTCGTGGAGTTCCAGGTGGACGGCACGCACGGCTCGGCCGTCGTCGGCCTGTTCGGCTGCCGGATCCAGCCGCGCAACGCCACGCCGAAGCCGGTGTGGAACCCCGACCTCGAGGACACCCACGACTACGACGCCGACTGGCAGGAGGTGCCCACGAACGACGTGTTCCTGAACGGCTTCCGTCAGCAGTGGGAGGAGTACCTGACCTCGTATGTGCTCGGAACGGAATACGCCTTCGATCTGCTGGCGGGCGCCCGCGGCGTGCAGTTCGCCGAGGCGGGTCTGGCCTCCAGCGCCGAGGGCCGCAAGATCGCCATCGACAGGCTCTCGCTGTGAGCACGCTGCGTCTGCTGTCGGCATCCGGTGAGGTATCGGATGCCGAGCTGAACGACTCCGGCGTCTTCGCCCGACCCGTGGCGCCGCTGCGCAGCCGGGTCGCCTACGCGGCCGCCCACGTCGTGCCCGTGGTCTGGGGCGACAACACACCGGGGCGGCCCGCCGACATCGACTGGGACTCCACCCTGGCGTTCCGCCGCAATGTCTACTCGTGGGGGCTGGGCGTGGCGGATGCCATGGACACCGCCCAGCGCAACATGGGCCTCGACGCCGCGGCCACCCGCGAGCTGATCTCCCGCAGCGCGCAGGTCGCGCGCGAGGAGGGCGGCTCGGTGGTGGTCGGCGTGAACACCGACCACGTCGACGAGGACGTCATCTCGCTCGATCAGGTCATCGACGCGTACGTCTCGCAGCTGGAGTTCACCGAGGAGCAGGGGGCGGGCCCCGTGCTGATGGCATCCCGCCATCTGGCTCGAGCGGCGGCATCCGCCGACGACTACCGCCGCGTGTACCGGGCGGTGCTGTCGCGCGCGACCACGCCGGTCGTGCTGCACTGGCTGGGCACCGCATTCGACCCTGCGCTTGCCGGGTACTTCGGCGCCGAGGACTGGCAGACCGCGTCGAGCGTGCTGCTGGACATCATCGCCGAGAACCCCGGGAAGGTCGCAGGCGTGAAGATGAGCCTGCTGAATGCGGAGAGCGAGATCTCGGTGCGCGAGCGTCTGCCCGAGGGCGTCCGCATGTTCACCGGCGACGACTTCAACTACGTCTCGCTGATCGCGGACTCCTCCCCGTCGACAGCACGGGACGTCGCCGATAGTACGAGTTTTTCACGCGAAGAAGCCGTCCCCTCGGCGAGGTCCCGTGCACTTGACACCAGCCGCACCCACTCCGACGCCCTGCTGGGCGCGTTCGCCGCCATCACGCCGGTCGCGTCGGCCGCGATCCAGGCTCTGGATGCCGGCGACGCGGCCGCGTACCAGCGCATCCTCGGCCCCACCGAGGAGCTCAGCCGCCAGGTGTTCGCCGCGCCCACGTTCTACTACAAGACCGGTGTGGCGTTCCTGGCCTGGCTGAACGGCCACCAGCCCGCGTTCCAGATGGTCGGCGGCCTGCACTCCGCGCGCAGCCTGCCGCACCTGTCGCGGATCGTCGAGCTGGCCAACGCCTCGCTGGCACTGGAGAACCCCGAGCTCGCGGCCGAGCGCTGGCACGGGATGCTGCGTCTGAACGGCATCGACCTGAACGGAGTGGACGCATGACCGCCGACCCCCGGCTGTCCCTGAACCAGGCCACCATCAAGCACGCGGATCTCGCGACCGCGCTGCGGGTGACGGCGGATGCCGGCATCCGCTCGATCGGGCTGTGGCGCGAGCCGGTGAACGAGGTCGGCCTCCAGACGGCAGCGCGGATGCTGGCCGACTCCGGCCTGCGCTTCTCCAGCCACTGCCGCGGCGGGTTCTTCACGCTGCCCGAGGGGCCCGAGCGCATCGCCGCGCTGGACGACAACCGCCGCGCCATCGAGGAGACCGCGACGCTGGCCGCCGCGGGCGCCGAGGGCTCCGCCGCCGTGCTGGTGCTGGTCGCGGGCGGGCTGCCGGAGGGGTCGCGCGACCTCGTCGGCGCCCGCGAGCGCGTGCGCGATGCTCTCGGCCTGCTCGCCGACGATGCCGAGCAGGCCGAGGTGACCCTCGCGGTCGAGCCGCTGCATCCGATGTACGCGTCCGATCGGGCCGTGGTGTCCACGCTCGGCCAGGCACTCGACATCGCCGCCGACTTCGACCCCGCGGTGGTGGGCGCCGTGGTCGACACGTTCCACATCTGGTGGGACCCGCAGGTGCTCGAGCAGATCGCCCGGGCCGGGCGCGAGGGCCGCATCGCCAGCTACCAGGTGTGCGACTGGCAGACGCCGCTGCCGGCCGACGTGCTGCTCGCGCGGCACTACCCCGGCGAGGGCGTGATCGACTTCGCCTCGCTGACGCAGGCGGTGAAGGATGCCGGCTACACCGGCGACGTGGAGGTGGAGCTGTTCAACGCCGACATCTGGGCCGCCCCCTACGCCGACGTCGCGGCCCGCACGGTCTCGTCGTTCGCCGAGTCCGTCGCCCCCCACCTCTGATTCGAACGGATAGGACGGCAGGATGAGGACATGATCATGCGACCGGGGCTGTGCTCGGTGACGTTCCGCGAGCTCGCGCCCGAGAAGATCGTGGCGCTCGCCGCCGAAGCGGAGCTCGAGGCCATCGAGTGGGGCGGCGACGTGCACGTGCCGCCGGGCGATCCGGAGCGCGCAGCGCGCGTCGCGCAGGCGACGACGGATGCCGGGCTCGCGGTCTGCTCGTACGGCTCGTACTTCCGCGCCGGCGCCGACGAGCCGCTCACCCCGATCCTGGATTCCGCGCAGGCGCTCGGCGCCGACCGGGTGCGCGTCTGGGCGGGCCGCGTCGATTCCGCCGATGCGACCCCCGCGCAGTACGCGCAGATCACCGTACGCCTGCAGGATGCTGCGGAGGAGGCCTCCGAGCGCGGCATCCGCCTGGCTCTGGAGTACCACCGCGGCACGATCGCCGACACCCCGGATGCCGTGCTGCGGCTGCTGGCCGACGTGCCGGCGCTGTCGACGTACTGGCAGCCCTCGGTCGGCGCCGAGGATGCGGAGGCGCTCGCGGAGTTCGACGCCGTGGCCGCACGCACCAGTGCCGTGCACGTGTTCTCGTGGTGGCCAGCCGGCGAACGGCTGCGCCTGCACGAGCGCGAAACGCTGTGGCGCAGGCTGTGCTCAGCGGCATCCGCTCTGCCCACTCCGCCGCGCGACGCCCTGCTGGAGTTCGTCCCTGACGACGACCCCGCCTTGCTGGCGGCCGAGGCGGCCACACTGCGCCGGTGGCTGGTCGAGACTGCTCGATAGGCTCAACGCATGACCGCTGACGCCACACGCAACGCCGCTCCCACCCTGCACGACGTCGCACGGGTCGCAGGCGTGTCGCTGGCGACGGCGTCGCGGGTGCTGAATGGGTCGGAGCGCAAGGTCGCCGAGTCGTTCCGGGAGCGCGTCGCGAGGGCGGCCGACGAGCTGGGTTACATCCCCAACGTCTCCGCCCAGGCCATCGCGCGCGGCACCTCGCAGGTGATCGCGCTGCTGGTCGCCGACATCGCCGACCCGTACTTCGGGCTGATCGCCTCGGGCGTCGCGCGCGGCGCCGACGAGGACGGGCTGATCGTCACCGTCGCCATCACCGAGCGCGAGCCCGCCCGCGAGACCCGCATCCTGCACGCCCTGCGGGGGCAGCGCCCACGGGGCGTGATCCTCGCGGCTTCCCGGGCGGGAGAGCGCGACGCGGAATCGCTCGCAGAGCTCGGCGCCTTCCGCGACCTGGGCAGCCGCACGGTCACGTTCGGCCCCGGCGGCGACCGCAGCATCGTGGTCGACAACCGCGCGGGTGCCGAAGCGCTGGGCCGAGCCATGGCCGGGCTCGGCTACCGGCGCGCGATCGCCATCGGCGCGGCCCAGGGCGTGAAGACCAGCGATGACCGCCTGGCCGGCTTCACCGCCGGCTTCGGCAGCGACTTCGAGCGCGTGCACCGCGGCACCTTCCACCGCGAGTCGGGAGCCGCGTCGATGACGGATGCGCTGGCCGCGGGCGTGGATGCCGGAACGCTGGTCTTCGCGCTCAGCGACGTGGTCGGCGTCGGCGCGATGACCGCGATCAGGGACGCCGGACGCTCGGTCGGCGCCGACATCGCCGTGTGCGGGTTCGACGACGTGCCCGTGAGCCGCGACGTCACACCGCAACTGACGACCGTGCGCGTGCCGCTGAGCGACCTCGGCTACCAGGCCTTCCGTGCCACCGTCGACGCGCAGTGGGTGCAGCCGTCGCCGGTGCTCGAGGTGCTGGTGCGCGACAGCACTCCGCGGGTGGGTTCCTGATGCGGGTGGGTCCCTGATGCGGGTGGTCTTCGCACCGGACAGCTTCAAGGGCTCGAACGACAGCCGGCCTGGCGATGCGCTGCTGGAATTCGGGCCCGACGATGACCCCGCGCTGCGCCGCCGGGGCTGCCACACCATGCGGCGGGTTCGCATCACAGGAGCGTCAGGGCCGGCTGCCCAGCACCGACACGCGCTGGCCAGTGCTGCGCTCCCAGTGCCGGCGGAACGATTCCCAGCGCCGCTCGAGCAGACCCGCCCACTCCGGGCGCGGCGGGATCGTCCGTGCCGGCGGGGCGCTGATCGGCGCTCCCGCGATGGTCTCGGCCGCCATGGCCGCGGCGCCGATGGCCGACAGATCCCCATCATCGACGAGGCGGATCGTGCATCCCAGTGCGTCCGCCAGCAGCTGCGGAACCGCCTCGTGCCCCCGGAAGACGCCGGCCAGGTAGAGCTCGGTCCGCGCCCGCGGAACACACGCCTCGGCGACGAGCCGGTCGGCGAACGCCACACCTTCGAGCACGCTCCACGCGGTCGCGGCGCGCGTGGTCTTCACGGTCAGCCCCTGCAGCGAGCCGCACGGCTCTGCGAGCCAGAGCGGCCCGCGCTCCGGCATCAGGTGCGGCAGGAAGATCGGCGCGTCTTCGGCGAGTTCGGGCGTCACCTGCATCGCCTCAGCGATCAGCGCGTCGACCGACTCGAATCCGAGGATGCGCGTCGCCGCGGCGAGTGCGTCTCCGCCGTTGGTGACGCCGTTGATCAGCCACCGGCCGGTGCGCACGTCGGCGCGCTGCAGCGCGGGGCTGCTCAACGACCTGGACGTGGAGCAGCTCGTCAGCACGTGCGTCGTGCCGATCGTGAGCAGCGGCGGGCCCTGCGGGCCGATGCCGAGTGCGAAGGCCGCCGCCGGGGTGTCGGCTGAGCCGGTCACGAGCGGGATGCCCGCCGGGATTCCGAGCCTCTGAGCCGGCGCGGTGAGTACCTCGCCACACCGGCTCAGCGACGGCAGCAGACGGGGGAGCAGGCTCGTGCGAATGCCGGCCCGCCGCGCCAGCTCGTCGAGCCAGCGCATGCTGCCGTCCGCGGCGAAGATGCCCGTGAAACTCGCCTGGGTCGGATCGAGCGCCGACTCCCCTGTGAGCCATCGGCCCAGCCAGCTGCCGACCATCCCGAACTCGAACGCCGCGTCGAGCGCGGCGGGCTCGTGCTCGACGAAGAGCCGGTAGGCGGCGGCCATCATGGTGGCCGGGAACGGGCGGTTGCCGGCGAGCACGGCCTCGTCGTCCGTGCGCAGCGCCGCCAGCTCGGCGACGACCGCGGGGAGACCCGGGTGGTCCCAGGTGATGCCGTCGGCGAGCGCGACGCCCGCGCGGTCGTAGAGCAACGCGCTGGGGCTGTGCACCGAGAGGCCGACACCGGAGACGGTCGAGGCCGCAGGTCCGAGCGCCCGGCAGGCGGCCTCGATGCTCGAGATCCAGGCCGTCGGGTTCACTCGCCCCCGTCCGACGGCGCGCGCGTGCGGGTGCGGGGCGCGTGAGCGCGCCAGGACGGTGCCGTCCGGGGCGAGCACGACCGCCTTGACGGCGGTCGTACCGAGGTCGACTCCGAGGTAGGACGTCACGCCGGGCTCGCGTCAGCCGAGCAGGTCGATCGCGACCGACGGCGCGACGCCGTCGTGCACGACGGCCTTCAGCGCGCGGACCATAGCACCGGGGTCGTCGGCCATCCACACGTTGCGGCCGGCGGTCACGCCGTACCCGCCGGCGTCGACGACGGATGCTGCCTGTTCCAGCACGTCGATCGGCGCCTTGGCGGGGGCGCCGCCGGCGGCGACGACGATGGCGGGTGTGCCCTCAACGATGCGCTGGAACTCGGCGGTGCTCCCGGTGTACCAGGTCTTGACGATGTCGGTGCCCAGCTCGGCGGCCGCGCGCGAGGCGTACAGCACTGATTCGGTCGACCCCTTCCGGTCGCCCCACAGCTCGCCGCTGGGGTAGGCGTGGCAGACGACGGGCAGGCCCCATCCGTGCGCCTCCTCGACGATGCGGTTGAGCATCTCGAGCATGGCGACCTGGTTCGACGAGCCGGCGGAGATGCCCACGGCCACCGCATCCGCGCCCAGCCGGACGGCATCCTGCACGGTTCCGATGGCGGCGTCGTAGGTCGGGTGGAAGTCGACCGAGAACGTGGAGGCCTTCAGAATCCACGGGTGCTCGACACGGTGTCCCGAGAAGAGGTGCCCGGCGATGCCCTTGGTCACAGTCACGGCGTCGGGCATCCCCGACGCGATGCGCTCGTACGTGGGCTTGATGGTGGCGAGCCCCGGGGCGACGCCGCGAGGCACCGCCTGGTCGAGGGCGACGGTGACCGTGCGTCCGTCGGCGCCGAGGATGCGGCGCAGGCGCAGTTCGCGCCCGAGGGCGGACGTGGTTCCGGTGGGGTTGATGGCGAGGACTTCGCTGGACATGGTTCGTGCTCCTTGAGGATCGTGGGTGAATGGTGCGGGCATCATGCCCAGGGGTTGACGCCGACGCGCATGTCGCCGCCGGACGCGGCGAGATCGAGCGCATCCTGCGCGCGGTCGAGGGGGAGCACGGAGCCGATCAGATCGTCGACGCGCACCGTGCCGCTCGAGATCAGCTCGGCGACGGCGTGGAAGCCGTCGAGGTGGCACGACGAGGCGCCGACGAACTCCCATTCGTTGTAGTGGATGTCGTTGGCGGCGATCTCGAGCATCGCGGATGCCGGGAAGCCCGCGAACACCGAGACGCGCGCCCCCGGGGCCAGTGCTCCGAAATAGGGCGTGAGGGCGTCGGTGCGCCCGATCGCCATGATCAGCACGTCCACGCCCCCCTCGCTCCACTCGAGGATGCGGTCGGCGGTGTCGTCACCGGGTGCCAGGACGAGCTCGGCGCCCGATGCCGCGGCGACCTCGCGCCGTGCGGCGATTGGGTCGATGGCCGCGACGTGCGGGACGCCGAGCGCTTTGGCGAGTCGGATGTGCAGCAGGCCCAGCGGCCCGCATCCGACGACGAGAAGCACCTGCGCGGTCTCGGAGCGCACGAGGCGCTGCCCGTTGTAGGCGCACGCGGTCGGCTCGACGATGGCGGCCTCGGCGGCCGAGACGCCCTCGAGGGGCACGATGTTCTGCCGTGCCTCGGCGGGCACGCGCACGTACTGCGACAGGCCGCCGGTCAGCTGATAGCCGAAGGCTGTGCGCGCGCGGCAGACGTTCTCTCGGCCGCGCCGGCAGGCCGCGCAGGTGCCGCAAGTGACCAGCGGATAGATGCACACCTGCTGATCGAGACGGATGCCGTCCGGCAGCGGACCATTGTGATCGACCACATGTCCGGCGAACTCGTGGCCGAGCACCGTCGGGAAGGTGACGTTGCGGGTCTTCGCCCCGGTCGAGATCCTGACGTCCGTACCGCAGAGCAGGGCCGCGTCCACCTTGATGAGGACGTCGCCGGGGAGGAGCTCCGGAACGGCGACCTCCTCGACTCTCAGATCTCCTGGCGCGTACAGGCGGGCATGGCGCATTTCGTCTCTTTTCATCAGGGTGCGGGTTTCTTCAGGGGTGTGCGGGTGAGGGTCAGGGGAGTGGGGCGACGAGGATGTCGGTCGCGCCGGCCAGGCGGGCGCGGTCCTTCATCCGCTCGTCGATGCCGGAATCGGTGACCAGCCTCCAGGGGCGCTGCATCGGACTCCAGTAGCGGAAGTCGTCGCTCTCGAGCTTGGACGAGTCGGCGAGGATCACGACGTCCTCCGCGCACGCGATCATCCGGCTCTTCAGCAGGCTCTGCGCCAGGGTCTGCGACGCGATGCCGCGTTGCGGGTCGATCGAGTCGACGCCGATGAAGGCGTGGGAGGCGCGGATGCGGGAGAGCATCTCGTGCGCGGTGTCGCCGACGATGGTCTCGTTGATGCCGCGGAGCCGGCCGCCCAGCACGATGACCTCCGGCCCCGGGGCGTCGAGCAGGCTGTTGATCACGCCGATGCCGTTCGTGATGACCGTGACGTCGTCCCGACCGCCCAGATGGGCGGCGAAGCGCGCGGTGGTGGAGCCGGCGTCGACCACGATGAGCTCGTCCTTCGTGACGAAGCCGGCCGCCAGACGCCCGATCGCGTCCTTCGCGGCCTGATGCGACGAGAACCTGTCCCGCACGGGGACCTCCCGCTGCGGGATGAGCGTCCCGCCTCCGTACGTGCGGGCGATGACGCCGAGTTCGCGCATCCGCCCCAGATCGCGACGGACGGTGGCGGCCGACACGCCGAGGACGGTGGACAGCTCGTCGACGCCGAGATCCTCTCCGGCGCGCTCCTGCAGCAGATCGACGATGCGAGCGCGTCGCGCGTCGCCCTTGAGATCGCGGCGGATGCGAGGGGTGGAGGACTGTGCCATAGGACTGGTCTACAGGAAGAGACAGCTCGAAGGCAAGTGCAATATGCGCAAACTGCGCATATTATTTTCCGCTTCGGGTAGCGGAGATGATTGGAATGGGCATATAGTCCTGGCCATGGAACGGTGGATGCTGAGAGCGATCAAGAAAAGAGTTGCCTTCGTATCCCGTATACGGGATACTCATGCCATGGAGATGATCAGGCCGGTCGGGGTGCGCAAGCTCAGCCTGCAGATGTACGCTCAGCTGGAGCGTGCGATCGTGGACTGCACGATCGCACCGGGCACGCAGCTCAACCACGACGAGCTCGCAGCCGAGTTCGGTGTCAGCCGGACGCCTGTTCGCGACACCCTCCATCTTCTCGAGGCCTCCGGGCTGGTGGAACGGAGAGCGTCCACGGGCTGGGTCGTCACGCCGATCCGCCTTCAGGACGTCGACGATCTCGCCGAGCTCCGTTCGCTCATGGAGCCGGCGGGCCTGCGCCGCATCGTGGAGTGGGACGACGAGCGGCTTCACGAGGTCGTTTCGATGTTCGATGACTTCGAGGCGCCGATGCCGCAGAGCGACGTGGAGCGCTACCTGGAGCGCGATGACCGGTTCCACAGGCTGCTGATCGACGCGAGCGGGAACGAGCATCTCGTCCGCGCCTACCACGTCGTCGATCGTCAGCTCGCGCGGTTCAAGCGATTCGTCTCGTACCGCTCCGAGGCGCGCCGGGACCGCAGTCTCGATGAGCACCGCATCGTCTGCCAGGAACTCGGCAGACGCGACCTGCGCGCAGCGAGCCGTGCGATGCGCAGTCACCTGGAGCAGGCGCACGAGGCGCTTCGCGACTACATCCGTCACACACTTCCCGAACTCGTTCCGCCATCCGCCTGAACGAGCCCACCTTCAGATCAGATACCCGCTGTAAACCATCGGGCGCATCCGTGCCCGCAACCTGCACCACACCTGTATTCAAAGGAGAATCACGATGTTCAAGCGCACCCTCGTGGGCATTTCCGTCGCGGCGGTCACCGCACTCGTCCTGAGCGGATGTTCCGGATCCGGCGACGGAGGCGGAGCCGCCACGACCAGCATCCGCATCGCCGTCGGCGACCCGGCCGGGTCTTCGGTCGGCCTGGCGGCGACCCACTTCGCCGAGAAAGTCGACGAGCTCAGCAAGGGCAAGGTCAAGGTCGAGGTGTTCCCCGACGGCACCCTCTTCAACGGCGATCAGAACGCCGCGGTCAATCTGCTCGGCAACGGCACCCTCGACGCGACCATCATCTCCACCTCCGTGTACGCGTCGTTCGAGCCCGGCATGAACGTCATCAGCCTTCCCTACCTGTTCGAGGACGGCGACGCGTACGCCGAGTTCCTCGCGGGCGAGGCCGGAGACGCGCTGCTGGAGTCGCTCAAGGCCCAGAACATCGAGGGACTGGCGATGCTGACCCGCACGCCCCGCGTCACCACGCTGAACGACAAGGCGATCGAGAAGCCCGCCGACTTCAAGGGCGTCAAGATCCGGGTGCCTCAGAACGAGCTCTGGGTGAAGTTCTTCAGCGCCCTGGGCGCGGTGCCCACGCCGATGAACTTCTCGGAGGTGTACACGGCGCTGCAACTGGGCACGATCGATGCGCAGGAGAACCCGCTCGAGGTCCCCGTGGCCAACAAGTTCTTCGAGGTCCAGGACCACCTGTCGCTCACCAACCACATCTACGACGGCTACGTGCTCGGCTTCGGCCAGAAGAAGTTTGACGGCTACCCCGCCGACGTGCAGAAGGTCCTGCAGGACGCGGCCATCGACACGGCGACGTGGAAGCGCACCGAAGACGACAAGGCGATCGAGAAGCAGCTCGCCGACATCAAGGACCGCGGTGTCAAGGTCAACGAGCTGACGCCGGAGGCCACCGAGGAGTTCGCCGCCATCGCGCACGAGCTGTACGCCGGATTCACGCCGCTGGTGGGCGAGAAGTTCATGAAGTACACCGAGGCACTCACCCAGTGAGAGCGGGACAGGCGAAGGGGGTGACCTCCGATGACGGATGAGACGCCGATCCAGGCGCAGCCCGAGGACGACACGTTCGAGGTGCTGTCCGAGATCCACACCACGCTCAAGCGCGAGAGGATGTGGCATGTCGTCGACGCGCTGCTGGCTCTCGGGGTCTTCGGGATGCTGGTCGCGATCGTCGTGCAGATCGTCGGGCGCGTCGCGGGATCCCCGCCGGTGTGGTCGGAGGAGC
Organism: uncultured Microbacterium sp.; assembly: GCF_937927635.1. GTDB lineage: Bacteria > Actinomycetota > Actinomycetes > Actinomycetales > Microbacteriaceae > Microbacterium. Next base: position 29,383 of record NZ_CALBRW010000043.1, on the reverse strand, counting down.
TGGCACGGTTCCTCTTCATGGACGGCGTGTTCCTCGGCATGGCGGCGGGATTCCGCATCGCGGCGCACCCTCGCATGTCGTACCTCGTCGCCAAGGGTCCCGCCTGGCTCGGCAAGCTCAGCATCCACCTGACGATGCTCTCGGCCGTGTTCGTCTTCGGCGTGCTGGCCTGGAAGGGCGTGGACCTGATGATCCAGCAGATGCGCACCAACGAGACCAGCCCTGCGCTGGGGCTCAGCATGTGGATCGTCACGGTCCCGTTCATCCTCAGCGCGCTGCTCGCGATCGTGGGCACCGTGCAGGGGCTGTACTTCGACAAGAACCTGCGCCGGCGCGTGCTCGAGGGCGAGGTGATCGCATGAGCCTCACGCTCATCCTGATCTTCTTCGTGCTCATGCTCCTCGGCGTGCCGCTGGCGCTCGCGCTGGCGGTCGGTCTCGTCACGACGATCCTCATCTACGGCATACCGCTCGACGTCCTCGCGCAGACGATGATGAGCTCGATGAACAGCTTCCTGCTCGTCGCGGTGCCGTTGTTCGTCCTCGCGGGGAACGTGATGTCGGGCGGAGGCATCTCCGACCGGATCTTCAACGGGGCCTCGGTGCTCTTCGGCCGCTTCCGCGGCGGCCTCGGCCAGGTCAACGTGGTCGGCAGCGCGATCTTTGGCGGGATCTCGGGATCGTCGGTCGCAGACGTGGTCAGCCTCGGCAAGATCGAGATCAAGGCCATGGTCGATCACGGCTATCCGCGCCCCTACGGCGCGGCGATGACCATGGTGACCTCGATCCTGTCGTCCGTGATCCCGCCGAGCATCCTCATGATCATCGGCGCCTCGGCGGCCGGGGTGTCGGTGGGCGGCGCACTCGCCGGCGGCTTCGGCCCGTCGGTGGTGTTCATCGCGGCCCTCATGATCATGAACTACGTGATCTCGAAGAAGAACTCCTACGGCGACATCACCCGGACCCCGTTCAAGAAGGCCCTGCGGGTCGTGATCGTCGGGATGCCCGCGATGGGCGGCCCGCTGGTGATCCTGTTCGGCCTCTTCGGAGGGCTCTTCACGCCCACCGAGGCGGCCGGCGTCGCCGTGCTGTACTCCCTGCTCGTGGGTGTGCTGCTCTACCGCGACATGCGTCCGAGGGAGTTCCCGCGGATGCTGATCGATTCGGGCATCATGACCGGCACCATCCTGTTCATCGCCATGGTGGCCAGCACGTCGTCGTACATCTTCGTGATCGACGGCCTCCCCGCGAAGGTGAGCGCGTGGATGCTCGGCATCACGGATGACCCTCGGCTCATCCTGCTGCTGATGGCGGTCATCCTGCTGATCATCGGCGCCCTGATGGACATCACCGCGGCACTGCTGCTGACCGCGCCCGTGCTGATGCCCACCGCGGTCGCGGCCGGGGTGGATCCGATCCACTTCGTCGTCTTCCTGGTGGCGGCGCTGGCCATGGGACTGGTGACGCCGCCGGTCGGCGTGGCGCTGTTCGCGACCTCGTTCGTGAGCCGGCTGCCCGTGGAGAGGATCGTCAAGGCGGCGATCCCGCACTACGTGGTGCTCGTGCTCGCGATCCTCGTGCTGGCGCTGTTCCCCGATCTGATCATCTGGCCGGCCCAGTGGCTGACCGGGTACATACCTGCTGCCGCCCCGTGACCTGCGGCCTGGCGATGGATTCCTCGATGAAGGAGAGAGATGTCTGACAACGGTGACGTGCTCACCAGCTACATCGACGGCGCCTGGGCGCCGTCGCAGGGCCGGGCGACCCGCGTGACCTCCGACCCGGCCTCGGGCGAGTCGGTCGCGTCGTACGCCCTCGCCGACGCGGGCGACGTGCGGCGGGCCGTGGAGGCCGCAGCGCGGGCCGCGGGCGGATGGGCCCGCACGACCGCCTCGGAGCGCTCGGATCTGGTGCACGACTTCCTGCGCCTGTGGGAGGGAAGGCAGGACGACCTGGCCGACATCGCCACGAGGGAGATGGGCAAGGTGCGGGCCGAGTCGTACGGTGAGACCGCGCGCGTCATCTCCGAGTCCCGCTTCTGGGCGGGCGAGGCGCTGCGCATGGGCGAGCGCACGTACCCGAGTACGCGCACAGAGACCGACATCCGGGCCGTGCGCGAGCCGATCGGCCCGGTCGTCGCGATCGCCCCCTGGAACTTCCCGATCCTCACACCCGTGCGCAAGGTTATCCCGGCGCTCGTGGCGGGATGCCCGGTGATCCTCAAACCGGCCATGCAGGCGCCCGGGGCGAGCGTCATCATCGCCGAGCTCATGCACGAGCTCGGGCTGCCGGCCGGCGTGTTCGGGCTGATCCTCGGGGCGGGCAGCGAGGTCGGCAACCTGCTCGTGGACGCACCCGAGGTGAAGGGCATCACCTTCACGGGATCGACCGCGGTCGGTCTGGCCATCGGCGAGCGGGCCGCCCGCAGGAACGCGCGTACCCAGCTGGAGATGGGCGGCAAGAACGCGGCGATCGTCGCGGGCGTGAAGGACGTGAGCCGTGCGGCCCGCGAGATCGTCGGGGCGGCATTCACGGCATCCGGTCAGCGATGCACGGCGATCAGCCGTGTGATCGTCACCCCTGACGTACGCGACGAGCTCGAGGCGGCCCTGGTCGACCAGGCGTCGTCGATCGTGGTGGGTCCCGGTCTCGAGCAGGGCTCGACCATGGGGCCGGTCGTGGACCGGCCGGCGCTGGAGAACGCACGGGCCTTCGTCGCGGATGCCGTCAAGGACGGCGCCCGCGTGATCCTGGGCGGCGACGTCGACGATCGCGTCGGCAACTTCATGGCGCCGACGCTCGTCACCGATGTGGCCGCCGGAAGCCCCCTCGCGGTGGAGGAGGTGTTCGCTCCCGTGCTCGCCATCGTGCCGGTGCGCGACGTCGACGAGGCACTGATCGTCGCGAACGAGACCCCCTACGGTCTGACCGCCTCGGTGTTCAGCGATGACACCGGAGTGATCCACCGGGCGACGAGCTCCCTGCGCACGGGCATGGTGCACGTCAACCACGGCACGACGAGCGAGGGGCACGTGCCGTTCGGCGGCGTGGGCGCCTCCGGCCAGGGCGCCTTCGGTATCGGCGACACGTCGCTCGACTTCTTCACGACGCGCAAAGTCATCTACACGGTCAACAGTTAGGTCTTCGATATGGACTCACGACGTTCTTTCGCATTCGAACTTGCCACGCGTATCCGCTTCGGCGCGGGTGAGGTGTCGGCGCTCCCCGAAGAGGTGCGGGCGCTGGGCTCGGGGGGACGGGTGCTGCTCGTCTCGGATCCCGGCCTGGTCAAGGCCGGCGCCGTCGCCCGCGTCGAGGGCATCCTCGCCGACGCAGGCGTGTCGTTCGAGACCTTCACCGACGTCGAGCCCGAGCCCGATGCACGCGGCGTGATGCGCACCGCCGAGATCGCCCGCGACTCCGGCGTCGAGGTCATCGTGGGCCTCGGCGGCGGCAGCGCCCTCGACACGGCCAAGGCCGGCGCGCTGATGGTCGCCAACCCCGGGCACATCCGCGACTACGCGGGACTGAGCGTGCCCAGCTCGCCGGGGATGCCGGTGATCGCCATCCCGACGACGGCCGGCACCGGCAGCGAGTGCGCGATCTGGTCGGTCATCTCCGAGAAGGACACCAACACGAAGTACGGCGTCGGCGGCCGCAACCTGACGGCGTCGCTGGCGCTGGTCGACCCCGAGCTGACCGTCTCGGTGCCGATCCGCACGACCATCGCCAGCGGCGTCGACGCGCTCGCGCACGCGCTGGAGTCGTACGTCAACAAGGCGACGCAGCCGATCAGCGAGGCGCTGGCGGCCAAGTCGATGGAGCTGATCGCCGGGTCGCTCCGTCGCGCGGTGTTCGACGGCGCCGACCTCACCGCGCGCGCCGACATGTCGATCGCCGCGACCATGGCCGCCTGCGCCTTCGCGCCGACGCGACTGGGCCTCTCGCACGCCATGGCGATGCCGCTCGGTGCGGTCGCGAAGATCCCGCACGGCGAGGCGATCGCCGTGACGCTGCCCGGGGTGATGCGGTACAACGTCGCCGCCGCGGCGGAGAAGTTCGCCGACATCGCCCGGATCTTCGGCGTGGATCGTCGCGAGATGACGCTGCGGGATGCCGCCGACGCCGGCGTGCGCGAGGTCGAGCGGCTCATCAGCGACATCGGATCGCCGACCCGACTGTCGGACTACGGCATCGTGGAGAGCGATCTGCGGGCCATCGCCGAAGACAGCATGCTGTCGGGCAACGTGGTGGTCAACCCGCGCCCGGCGACGGCGGACGACTTCGTCGACCTGCTGCGGAAGTGCCTGTGAGCGCGCCACGCGAGGTGCGGTCCGCCGACCTCCTCTCGTACGCCACCGAGATCCTCGCCCGCGAGGGGGTGCCCGACGCCGACGCCGCCCTGGTCGCGGAATCCCTCGTGGACGCCAATCTGCGCGGCGTCGACTCGCACGGAGTGAGTCGGATCCCCATCTACGTGGAGCGGATCCGCCGCGGGCTCGTGAACGTCCACCCGACGGTCGAGGTCATCGCCGATCGACCGGCCGTGATGCACGTCGACGGCGACAACGGACTAGGCCAGGTGGTCCTCGCCCGGGCCCTGGAGCTAGGCCTGGAGCGCATGCGCGAGACCGGCGCCGTGACCGTGTCGGTCCGCAACTCCAACCACTACGGGGCGGGTGCCTTCTTCGCCCGCAGGGCGGCGCTCGCCGGGGCGGCCGCGCTGCTGCTGGGCAACGCTCCCTCGACGATGGTCGCCTGGGGCGGACGGGAGCGGTACCTCGGCACCAACCCCTTCACGTTCGCGGTCCCCGCGCAGGACCGGGATCCGATCCTGCTCGACATGGCGACCAGCGTGGTCGCCCGGGGGAAGATCATCCTCGCCGACCAGCTCGGCCACGACATCCCCGAGGGCTGGGCGGTCGACCCCGACGGCAACCCGACGACCGACACGCAGGCTGCGCTCGACGGCAGCGTGCTCCCGTTCGGCGGTCCCAAGGGCTACGGCATCGCGATGATGGTGGAGATCATGTCGGCCATCCTCTCGGGGGCGAACTCCGGCCCCGACGTCGGCGACCTGTACGACGACCTCGACCGCCCGCAGGGCGTGGGGGCGTTCCTGCACCTAGTCGATCCCGGTGCGTTCGCCGGCGGCGACGCCTTCCAGAGCCGGGCGGGTTCGCTCGTATCGAGGATCAAGGCCACCGCCGTGGAGGGCGGCGAGGTCTTGGTGCCCGGCGAGATCGAGGAGCGCATGGCGGCTGGACGGCGCGATCAGGGCATCCCCCTGCCGGTCGAAGTTTTGACCGCCCTGCATGACCTCAGCGGCATTCCCTTCCCCGCAGCACAAGCAGGACAGAAGGAACGAGTCTGATCATGGACATGAACGTCATCGTCGTCCGGCCCGCGGCATCCGCTGTTGGTCCGGATCTCATCGCCCGGTACCGGAAGCTGCCCACCGCGGCGATCTCCGACAGCATGCGCCGTACGCCGGGGGTCATCGGCCTGAATATCATTGGCAACTCGCTGCGGCACGGCGAGCACCCCTCGATGGTCGGCACCGCCCTGACCGTCCGCACTCGGCCCGGCGACAATCTCGCCGTGCACGTCGCGCTGGACCGTGGCCGCGTCGACGACATCCTCGTCGTCGACGCACGAGGCGATGTCACCAACGCGATCCTGGGCGAGCTGATGACTGCCTATGCACAGTCGCGCGGGTTCTCCGGAATCATCGTGGACGGGGCCGTCCGAGATCACGATGAGATCTCCGCCGGCTCGATGCCGGTCTACGCGCGCGGCCTCTCTCACTTGGGGCCCTACAAGAGCGGTCCCGGCGAGGTGCATGTGCCGGCATCCATCGGTGGCATCGCGGTCAACGACGGCGACCTGATCGTCGGCGATGCGGATGGGATCGCCGTGATCCCCGCGGCGGACGCGGATGAGGTGGCCGAGCGCGCGGAGGCGATCGTGCAGAGTGAGATCGTGCAGCGCGCGCAGATTGACGCGCACGAATGGGACCGCACCTGGATCGACCGCACCGCGGTCGTCTTGGAGGTGGGTGAGGAGTGATCGCCGGAAAGGTTGTCGTCTCGCGGCGCCTGACCGACCGGGCGCAGCAGGAGCTGTCGGATCGGGTCGATCCCGTCTTCGTGCTCGGGGACGTGCCCCCCGAACGGGAACGACTGCTGGCGGCAGTCGCGGGTGCGGTCGGGGCCGTCACGATGCTCACCGAGCAGGTCGATGAGGAGTTCTTCGCCGCCGCCGGACCGGGACTGAAGATTGTCGCCAACGTCGCGGTCGGCTTCGACAACGTCGACACCGAGGCGGCCGCACGGCATGGCGTCATCGTCACGAACACTCCCGGCGTGCTGGACGAGTCAACGGCGGATCTCACCATGGCGCTGATGCTGGCGACGACCCGGCGGGTGGTCGAGGCGGATGCCTTCGTCCGCAGAGGCGAGGAGTGGATCTGGGGTCCGAGGGACTGGATCGGACTGGATGTGAGTGCCGGAGCGACCCTCGGGATCATCGGCCTCGGGCGCATCGGCTCGGCCGTTGCCCGACGCGCCCGGGCCTTCGGCATGACCGTGATCGCGAGCGGTCGCGGTGCCGCGACTGCCGAAGCGGAGGCGATGGGTGTGCAGTACGCGAGTATCGACGAGATCTTCCGGCGCGCGGATGTCGTGTCGCTGCATTGCCCGCTCATGCCTGCCACTCGCGGCATGGTCGACGACGCCCGAATCCGGTCCATGCGACCCGGCTCGTACCTCATCAACACCGCACGAGGACCCCTGGTCGATGAGGAGGCCCTTGCCGATGCGCTCGAGAGCGGGCATCTTGCCGGCGTCGGGCTCGACGTGCATCAGCACGAGCCGCGGCTGAACGATCGCCTGCGCGCGGACCGGCGCACCGTGCTGCTGCCGCACATCGGCAGCGCCGGAGCCTGGACGCGGGATGAGATGTGCCTGCTGGCCGTGCGTAACGTGATCTCGGCGCTCAGCGGTGGGGCCGCTCTCACCCCTGTGGGAACCGCTCCCGTCGGATGAGTCATAGGATCGCGCTGAGGTGAATCAATGATCGTCGTCTTCGCGCCGGACAGCTTCAAGGGCACCATCACGGCGGCGGATGCCGCGCGGGCGCTGGCCGACGGGTGGCGTGAGAAGGACCCGGATGCCGAGCTCGTGCTGCGGCCCATGGCCGACGGCGGAGAGGGAACGGTCGCGGCCTTCGAGGCGGCGGTTCCCGGCGCACAGCGGATGCCGGTCACCGTCGACGGCCCCGCGGGAAGGCCTGTCGACACGTCATGGCTGCTGCTTCCGGCATCCGAGGAGGCGCCGCACGGCACGGCCGTGATCGACCTCGCCTCGACCTCCGGCATCGAACTGCTCGACGAGTTGCGCCCGTGGGGCGCCGATTCGTCCGGCTTCGGGCAGGCCATCGCCGCAGCCCTCGACCACGACGTCTCGCGACTGGTGCTGGGCATCGGCTCCAGCGCCTCCACCGACGGCGGCACCGGGATGCTGTGTGCGCTGGGTGCGCGGTTCGTGACCGCCGCCGGCGCTGAGGCCGGTCCCGGTGCACGCGGCCTCACCGAGATCGCGCGCATCGACCTCCGCGGCCTGCGCACCGCCCCCGAGACCCTCGTGCTCAGCGACGTCACCAACCCGCTCACCGGCCCACGCGGTGCGGCGGAGGTGTTCGGCCCGCAGAAGGGGCTCACGGATGCCGCTGATCGCGCGTCCGTGGACGCCGCTCTGACGAACCTGGCCGACCTGCTCGGCCTGGATGCCGGGACTCCTGGTGCCGGCGCGGCTGGAGGCGTCGGCGGGGCTCTCGTGGCCTGGGGAGCCCGGCTGCTACCGGGAGCCGGCGAGGTCGCGCGGCTCATCGGCCTGACCGATGCGATCGCCGGGGCCGATGTGGTCGTGACCGGCGAGGGCTCCTACGACGGCCAGTCCGGAGACGGCAAGGTGCCCTCGTTCGTCGCCGCCGTCGCCGCGGATGCCGGTGCCCGCGCGGCGCTGGTCGCCGGCCGGATCACCGCCGACTCCGACACCTCGCTGTTCACGGCGGCCGTCTCACTGACCGAGGTGGCCGGCTCCGCGGCATCCGCTCTCTCCGACCCCGCCCGCTGGCTTCGTGTGGCCGGACGGATGCTCGCCGAGCGCGCCTGAACGCGTCTCGCACTGCCCGGATTGACACCTCTCCGACCGCGACATAGACTCGCACTATCACATGGGAATACGCTTTCCCATTTACCCGCTGACGAAGGAGTCGAGGAGTCGCATGACGTCATCCCAGAACGCCACCATGGCGATGGCACTCGCCCAGGCGCCGCGCGAACAGCATCCCGTCGTGCGCTGGTGGGCTCGCAGCTGGCATCCGATCGTCTTCGGGATCGTGGTGCTCGCCGTCTGGTGGCTCGTCACCGCACTCAAGCTCGTCAAGCCGTTCATCATCCCCTCGCCGGGCGACACCTGGAAGGCGTTCGCCGACAACGTCCCGTACCTGATGCAGCAGACGTGGGTGACCACCTATGAGACGCTGGTCGGCTTCGTGATCGCCGTGATCGTCGGCCTGTTCGTGGCCGTCGTCATGGTCTACTCGCGGGGCCTCGAGCAGACCCTCTACCCGGTCATCCTGTTCGCGCAGGTGATCCCGAAGATCGCGATCGCCCCGCTGTTCATCGTCTGGCTCGGGTTCGGGATGGAGCCGAAGATCCTGGTCGCCGTGCTGATGGCGTTCTTCCCGGTCGTGATCTCGGGGCTGGCAGGGCTCCGCACGGTCGACCCCGAGATCCTGCAGCTGACCTCGACGATGGGCGCCGGTCGCTGGCGCACCTTCACCAAGGTCCGGCTGCCCGCGGCGCTCCCCGAGCTGCTGTCCGGCCTGAAGGTGGCCGCCACGCTGGCCGTCACCGGCGCGGTGGTCGGCGAGTTCGTCGGTGCCAACGAGGGTCTCGGCTACGTGATCCTGCAGGCCAACGGCAACCTCGACACCGCCATGCTGTTCGCCGCGCTGATCATCATGTCGCTGATGGGCGTGCTGCTGTTCGCGATCATCCAGATCGCCGAGAAGTTCCTCATCCCCTGGCACGCCTCCAAGCGCGATGTCGGCGCGGCCACCGTCCGCCTCTGATCCCGTCCCTCCCAAGACCACTCCCCAGCATCACCCGAACCCACTAGGAGAACTACTGATGAAGAAGTCAGCATCCATCCTCGGCGCACTCGCCGTCGTCACGGCATCAGCTCTCGCCCTCGTCGGATGCGGATCCTCCGCGCCGTCGAGCGACAGCAGCGCCCCCGCGAAGGGCGAGAAGCAGGTCACCGACGTGACGCTCATGCTCAACTGGTACCCCTACGGCGAGCACGCGCCGTTCTACTACGGGGTCGAGAAGGGCATCTTCAAGGACCACGGCATCAACCTGACCATCAAGGCCGGCCAGGGCTCCACCAAGACCGCGCAGGCCGTCGGCCAGAAGCAGGTCGACTTCGGCTGGGCCGACACCCCCGCCGTGCTCGCCAACATCGACAAGGGTGTCGCGATCAAGAGCGTCGGCGTCTTCCTGCAGACCACGCCCTCGGCCGTGCAGGTGTTCGCCGACTCCGGCATCGAGGAGCCCAAGGATCTGAAGGGCAAGACCATCGCGGTCTCTGCCGGCGACGCTCCGACCACGACGTTCCCGATGTACCTCGAGGCGGTCGGGCTCAAGGAGTCCGACGTCAAGCAGCAGAACCTCGACCCGGCGGGCAAGATCGCCGCCGTGCTCTCCGGCCAGGTGGACGGACTGATCGGCTTCGCGCACGACCAGGGCCCGACCATCGCGGCCAAGAGCGGCAAGAAGATGCGCTACCTGCGCTACTCCGACGCCGGGCTGAACTTCTACAGCAACGGCCTGATCGCCCCCACCGACACCATCGAGCAGAAGCCCGAGCTGGTGAAGGAGCTCGTCGCCGCCACGTCCGAGGCGTTCGCCGCCGCCGCGGAGGACCCCGAGGCCGCCGTCGCGTCCATGACCGGCAAGGACCCGCAGATGCCGGCGAAGGATGTGCTGCTGGACCAGTGGACCGAGACCATCAAGCTGCTGAGCACCAAGGCCACCGAGGGCGAGGCCCCGGGCGTGAACGCCACCTCGGACTGGCAGGCCACCCTGGACGTGCTGGGCAAGGCCGGCCTGATCTCCGGTGACGGCACCGTGGACACGTACTACGACGCGTCCTTCGCACCCGGCAAGTGACCCCACTCCCGGCAGCTGAACCGAACCGACCGCACGAGCAGGAGAACACGCACATGACGCAGACGAGCGCGGCGCTGGAGATCACCGACGTCTCGATCACCTTCGCCTCCAAGCGCGGCACGGTGACGGCACTGGACGGCGTCGACCTGAACGTGCAGGCAGGTGAGTTCATCACGATCGCGGGGCCTTCGGGCTGCGGCAAGTCGACCCTGCTCAAGGCCGTCGCCGGCCTCACCCTGCCGAGCTCCGGCAGGGTGAGGCTGAACGGCGAGGATGTGACGGGTCCCCGCCAGGACATCGGCTACGTCTTCCAGCGCGCAGCGCTGCTGGAGTGGCGCAGTGTGCGCGGCAACATCCTGCTGCAGGCCGAGATGCGCGGCATGGACATGAAGAAGGCCAACGCGCGGGCCGACGAACTGATCGAGATGACCGGCCTGACCGGCTTCGAGAAGGCGCTGCCGCACGAGCTCTCCGGCGGCATGCAGCAGCGCGTGTCGCTGTGCCGCGCGCTGCTGCACGAGCCGCGCGTGCTGCTGATGGATGAGCCGTTCGGCGCGCTGGACGCACTGACCCGCGAGAAGATGAACGTCGAGCTCAACCGCATCTGGTCGCAGACCGGCACGACAGTGCTGCTGGTCACGCACTCGGTGGCCGAGGCCGTGTACCTCGCCAGCCGGGTGGTCGTGATGAGCCCGCGGCCGGGCCGCATCCTCGAGGAGCACACCGTCGACCTGCCCGCCGAGCGGGGTTACGCGGAGGTGCTGGCGACGCCGGAGTTCACCCGGATCTCCACCCGCGTGCGCGAGCTGCTGGGCTCGCCGGGCGGGGACTGAGCCGCGCTGCGGTGACTGAGCCGCACCGCGGTGCTCAGATCGAGTAGTAGTCGGCCGGGTGATCGCCGAACTGCTCGAGCTCGCGCAGCAGCTGCACCTCGCTGGGCGTCTGCACCGGCAGGAAGGCGGCCTCGCGCAGACGGCGGTTGGTGGCGGATGCCGTGAGATACCCGCGCCCGCCGGTGAGCGCTGCCTCCTGACCCGTGGCCGCCTGCGCCAGCCGCGCGGCGTCGAATCGCAGGCGCGTGACGGCATGCGCGTCGGTCGCGGAGACAGCGGATGCCGCCAGGCGCAGCTCACCGGACAGCTGCCGGTGCTCGTCCTCCAGCCGGCGCTGGAAGCCCGCCAGCACGCTGTTGCCTCCCTCCAGCCGTGCGGCCGCCTCGGCCAGCGCTCGCCGCGCGAGGCCCAGGCACAGCGCGGTCTGCAGCAGGTAGTGGGTGGCGCGCTGGTCGGCGGCGGCCTGCAGCGAGGTCGCGAGAACGGCATCCGATTCGACGTGCACGTCGTCCAGCATCAGCATGGCCGAGCGCGTGGCGTCCAGCGCCAGCAGGCCCTCGACCGGGCGAGTGGTGAAGCCCTCGGCGCCGACCCGCACGGCCACCAGCACCCGCTCGTCGTCCACCCGCGCGGGCAGGATCACCAGCGTCCCCGGCGCGATGTTCGACGCCCAGGCGATGCGGCCGGACACCCGGTACCCGCCCTCGCCGTCGGGCACGGCGACCGTCGGCACCGTGCCGAGCCCGGCCGACTCCTGCAGCGCGGTGGCCATCGCGATCGAACCCGCCAGCCGGCCGGAGACCAGCTCGGCGAGCAGCTCGTCGCGACCGGGAAGGGACGACGCCCGCACGTACTCGGTCACCATGCGCTGCGCCCACAGCGAGAACGCCGTGCTCATGCACTCCCCGGCAACCGCGGCGAGCAGCTCGGCGGCATCCGACACATCGTCGTCCGCGCGCTGCACGCCCAGCCCCAGGGCGCCCAGCGAACCGTACCCGGCGAGGGTCTCGGCCAGCGGCGGCGCGGTGCCGCCGTCGACGTCGGCGGCAGCATCCGCCGCCCGCCGCGACGCGGCCTCGATCACGGAACCGGCCTCGATCACGGAACCGCTCATGCCTGTGCCTCCCTCGCGTCCACCAGCCGGTGCAGCCCGCGCAGGATGCGGTCGAGCAGGAAGCCCAGCACCCCGATCGCGAACATGGTCGCGGCCAGTCCCGAGTAGTCGATGTTGTCGCGTGCGTTGAGGATGGCGTAGCCCAGCCCGTTCGGCACGCCGAGCATCTCGGCCGGCACCAGCACCACCCACGAGATGCCCAGCGCCACCCGGCTGGAGCCGACGATGGGGGAGGTCAGCGCCGGCAGCGCCGTGGAGCGGAACGCCTCCCACCGCGTGGCGCCCAGCGAACGCGCCACCTTGCGCAGACCCGGATCCAGTGCTCGCACGCCGGCGGCCACGCCCAGCACGATCGGCCACACCGCCGCCAGCGCCACCAGAGCGATGACTGCTCCGGTGCCGGCGCCCAGCAGCACGATGGCCAACGGCGCCCACGCCAGCGGAGAGGTCATCCGCAGGAACTGCACCACGGGGTTCACGGCATCCTCCACGGTGCGACGCGAGCCGAACAGGACGCCCAGCGGCACGCCGATCACGACGGCGATGCCGAGCCCCGCCAGCAGCCGCCACAGCGACACGGTGATCGCGTCGAGGAACGACGGGTCGCCGACCAGGCCTGCCAGCGCGCGCAGCGTGTCGACCGGTCCCATCTTCGACACGACGGGGTTGGCGGCCAGCACGACGTCGGCCAGCAGCCACCACAGCACGACGGTCACGCCCAGCACCGCCAGGCGCAGCAGAATTCGGCGGGCCGCGTTCTGCGTCGGGCGGGGAGCGGATGCCGGCGGCGGTGCCGCCACACTGATCTCGGGCGCTTTTGCGATGACGGTCATGGCTGCACCTGCTCCTTCCTGGTCGCCGTGGCACCGAAGGCGGCGAGGCCGCCCGAGGCGTCGATGGCTCTGCTGTTGATGCGCGTGGCGACGAGGTCGGCGTGCACCTCGGCGGGCTCGATGCGGCCGAGCCATGCGGTGTCGGCGTCGATGGCGGTCAGCCGCATCTGCCGCACCAGCTCCTCGGTGTAACTGGGGTAGGCGTAGGGCTGGAATCCGATCCGGGGCTGATCCCAGCCCGGATGCTGCACGGCGCCGTCGTCGACGTACTCGTGGTCGTCGTGCTCGACGAGCACCTTCGCGATGGCCGCGGGCGCCTGGGGCAGGTAGCCGCCGGCGGAGAGCCGCTCGGCCGCCGCCTTCCGGTCCTTGCGGATCCGCAGCTGCGCGGCCACCACGGCATCCGCCGCTCGCTGCGCGAGTTCCGGATTCTTCTCCACCAGATCCTCGCGCACGACCGTCACGCAGCAGGCGTGCTCGCGCCAGACATCGCCCGTGAACCGCAGGATGCGTCCGATGCCCTGCACCTCGGCCACCGCGCAGAACGGCTCGGCGACGATGTAGCCCGACACCGATCCCGCGCCCAGCGCCGTGGGCATGTCGGCGGGAGCCAGCACCACCAGCTGCACGGTGCCGGCTGCGGCATCCGGCTTCTGGTTGATCACGGCCGTCAGGCCCGCGTCGCGCAGCAGCTGCTGCAGAACGACGTTGTGGATCGAGTACCAGCCCGGCACGGCGACCGTGGTTCCCGCCAGCTGCGCGACCTCGGTGATATGCGGTGCGACGGTGATCGCCGAGCCGTTCACGTGGTTCCAGGCCAGCACCTTCACGGGCACCTTCGCCTCGTACCGCAGCTGCATGGCGGCCGGCATCAGCAGGTGCACGATGTCGACGCTGCCGGACTGCAGCGCCTCCACCAGCGGGGCCCAGCCGCGGAACAGCGTGGGCTTCGGCGTCTGGATGCCGCGCTGCGCGAACTCCCCGCCGTCGTGTGCGAGCAGCAGCGGAGCGGCATCGGTGATGGGCAGGTAGCCGATGCGCAGCGTGTCGGACTTCTTCTGCTTCTTCGTCTCGTCCTGATCGGGCGCGGCGGTGGCGTCGGCGGGACGGTTCAGCGCGCCCGCCACGACGGGCAGCGCCACGAGTGCGCCGGCGCCGGCGAGGGTGAGGAACTCGCGTCGCGTGCGGTCACGACGAGTGGATGCCGGAGTCCCGGCCTGCTCGGGCGCGTCATCGATGTCGTCGGCGAAGCGCGCCAGCAGCTCGGACTCGAGCTCCACGCGGTCGCCCGCGGCATCGAGGATCTGCAGCCCCGGCCGCCCGGCGCGCAGCACCGCCACACGGTCGCCCAGCAGGGCGGCCTCGGCCAGGTCGTGCGTGACCAGCACCGTGGTCAGCCCGCGATGCTCGTGCACGCGGCGCAGCCAGGTCTGCGCGTCGGCGCGGGTCAGCGGATCCAGTGCTGAGAAAGGCTCGTCCAGCAGCAGCAGAGTCGGATGCGCGGCCACGGCCCGGGCGATGGCCACGCGCTGCGCCTGGCCGCCGGAGAGCTGGTCGGGGTAGCGCTCGGCCAGGGCCCCGATGCCGAGATCCCGCAGCAGCGCGGCGACGCTCTCGTCGGCGCCCGCGGCGCCGGCGGCGGCGTTGCCGGCATCCGATCTGCGGTTCGCGCGGTACTCCAGCCCGAGCCGCACGTTCTCGGCGGCCGTGCGCCAGGGCAGCAGGTGCGGCTGCTGGAACACCGTGCGGGTGGAGCCGCCGGCATCCTCCGGCCTGCGCACCGATCCGGATGCCGGCTCGATGAGTCCCGAGAGCAGCGAGAGCAGCGTGGACTTGCCGGCACCCGACGGGCCGACCACGGTCAGCAGTTCGCCGCGGTTCAACGTGAGGTCGATGTCGTCCAGCACGCGGTTGCCGCCGCGCACGACGCCGGCGGCCCGCACGTCGACGACGGGGAGGTCGGTTTCAGGCTCGGTCATGCGTGCTCCAGACGCCGGGGGATGTGGGGCGAGCGTAACAAGCAGACAGACTTGTCTGTAGGTGTGTGTCGACACATTTCACGCACGGCGCCGGCACGCGGTCCGGTGCGTGCGGGTCAGGCGGCCGCGATGCGGGCGCGGACCATGTCGGCCGCCAGGTGGATCGGGGCCACGTCATGCGCGACCTTCGCGCCCAGCAGCCCGCCGTCGTAGGCCAGTTGCGCCTCGGAGGCGATGCGCTCGGCATCCGCGATGCCCGACAGTGCGTCCAGCCACTGCGTGCGCACCCAGGCGCGGTGCTCGCGCACGGCGCGGGCGATGGGCTCGGCGGGGTCGGGGAACTCGACGAGCGCGTTCAGGAACACGCATCCGGTGTACCCGTCTGATGCGTTGCGCCTGGCGGCCAGCTCGAACGAGGCCAGCACGCGCTCCGGGCCAGTCGGCATGCCGCTGATCGCCGCGCGATAGGCCTGCCGGTCGCCGGCATCCGTCCGCTCCAGATGAGCGACCACCAGCGACTCCTTCGAGCCGAACGCCTGGTACAGGGTCGCCTTGGCGACGTCGGCCTCGGCGATGATCCGGTCGATGCCCACCGGCCGGATGCCCTCCTGGCAGAACAGGCGGCTGGCGGTCTGCAGCAGCCTGTCGGCGGCGGGCGTGAGCGTGGGCATGACTCCATGTTACGGATGCCCGGTCCGGCGTCGGCTATCCTGTCGCATACAGACAGGTCTGTCTGTCGTTGAGCGAGAGGAAATCCGATGGCACTGTTCCTGGTCGAGGTCGAACTGTCCGATCCCACCCGCGAGGCCGCATCCGCCGTGATCGACCGCGTGGCCGCCGCGTTCGCCGCCACCGGGGGAGAGCTTGTCGAGGCGCAGGTGCCCGCCGGGCACGAGCGCGTGTACCTGATCCTCGAGGGCGACGACTGCGCGGGCGTCGTGCTCGACGCGCAGACCCTGGGCGCGGCATCCGTCACCGACATCGTGCCGGTGCGCCTGATCGGCGCCACGGTCGACGAGGTCCGCGCGCGCGGCACTGCCGGGTACCTGGTGGAGTGGGACATCCCCGCCGAGATCACCATGGAGAAGTACCTCGCGGCCAAGAAGGCCAAGACGCCGCTGTACGACACGCTCGACGACGTGGCGTTCCTGCGCACGTACGTGCGCGAGGACACCCAGAAGTGCCTGTGCTTCTACGACGCCGACAGCGAGGAGGCCGTGCGCCACGCCCGCGAGGTCGTCACCACCCCGATCAGCCGCCTGCACGCGCTGGACGCCCTGCCCGTCACCGCCTCCTGACCCGTCCGCTAAAGCCCGTCTATTCGCGTCAAACGCAGCGCCGGGACGGCGTGTCGCGTGCGTTTGGCGCAGATAGACGGGCCCCGTGAATCGCCTGTGGATGCCGCGATCAGGCCGCGAGCGCGGCGCTGACGACGGCGCGCGCCTCCTCCTGCACCTTCGCGAGGTGCTCGGGCCCGAGCAGGCTCTCGGCGTACAGCTTGTAGACGTCCTCCGTGCCGGACGGTCGGGCGGCGAACCAGGCGTGCTCGGTCTGCACCTTCAGCCCGCCGATGGCCGCACCGTTGCCGGGGGCGTGCGAGAGCTTGCCCGTGATCTCCTCGCCGGCCAGGATCGTCGCGCTCACGGCATCCGGCGACAGCTTGCCGAGTGTGGCCTTCTGCTCGGGAGTGGCCGGGGCGTCCACGCGCTGGTACGCGGATGCCCCGAACTCGGCCTCCAGCTCGCGGTACCGCTGCGAGGGGGTCTTGCCGGTCACGGCGATGATCTCCGCGGCCAGCAGGCACAGGATGATCCCGTCCTTGTCGGTGGACCAGACCGAGCCGTCCTTGCGCAGGAACGACGCGCCGGCGGACTCCTCGCCGCCGAACGCGACCGAGCCGTCCAGCAGGCCGGGCACGAACCACTTGAATCCGACGGGCACCTCCAGCAGGCGGCGGCCCAGCGACTCGGCCACGCGGTCGATGATCATCGACGACACCAGGGTCTTGCCGATCGCGGCATCCGCCGGCCAACCCTCGCGGTGCGAGAACAGGTAGTCGATGGCGACAGCCAGGTAGTGGTTGGGGTTCATCAGTCCGGCATCCGGGGTGACGATGCCGTGCCGGTCGGAGTCGGCGTCGTTGCCCGTGAGCACGTCGTAGTCGCCGCGCTTGGCGACCAGCGAGGCCATGGCGTTCGGCGAGGACGGATCCATGCGGATCTTCTCGTCCCAGTCCAGCGTCATGAAGCGCCAGGTCGGGTCGACCTCGGGGTTGACGACGGTGAGGTTCAGGCCGTGCATCTCGGCGATCAGCTGCCAGTACTCCACCGACGCCCCGCCCAGCGGGTCGGCGCCGATGCGCACGCCGGAGTTCTTGATGGCCTCCAGGTCGATGATCGTGGGCAGGTCGCGCACGTACGCATCGCGGAAGTCGTAGCCCTTCGCGGCCAGCGCATCCCAGTCGATGTCGGCGGGGCTGAGGCGCTTCACGCCCTCCAGCTTCGCCTCGATGAGCTCGTTGGCGCGCTTCGCGATCCAGCCCGTGGCATCCGTGTCGGCGGGACCGCCGTTCGGCGGGTTGTACTTGAAGCCGCCGTCGCGGGGCGGGTTGTGGCTGGGGGTGACGACGATGCCGTCGGAGCGGCCGGCGTCCTCCAGCGCACGCCCCTTGTTGTAGGTGAGGATGGCGTGGCTGAGCGCGGGCGTCGGGACCCAGGCGTTGCGGGAGTCGACGCGCACGTCCACGCCGTTGGCCAGCAGCACCTCGACGGCGCTGCGCTCGGCGGGACGGGACAGCGCATGCGTGTCGCGCCCCAGGAACAGCGGACCGGAGATGCCCTGCCCGTTGCGGTAGTCGACGATGGCCTGCGTGGTGGCGAGGATGTGGTCCTCGTTGAAGCTGCCGGTCAGGGCGGAGCCGCGGTGGCCACTGGTCCCGAACACCACCCGCTGCGTCGCGATCGCCGGATCCGGATGCCGGTCGTAGTACGCGGCGATCAGCTCGTCGACGTCGATGAGATCCTTTTCCTCCGCGGGGAGGCCTGCACGGCTCGTCATGTGCATAGTCTGCCCCGCGTGCGACCGTCGCGCATCTTCGGCGTCATCCTTCGGGTCTGTCGGTACACATGTCGGCTCAGACCACGGTTGTCGGACCGGATGCCGGTTTTCTGCCGACATCCGTGAATCGCGCCGACATCCGTACCGCAGTCGGATGCCGGGCCGAACCGGCGGATGCCCGGGGCTAGGCTTGCCGGGTGACCGAACGCCGCACGTACAGCTACCTGGGCCCCGCCGGAACCTTCACCGAGGCGGCACTGGATCAGGTTCCCGAGGCCCGCGGCCACGAATGGCGGCCGGTGCACAACGTGGGCGAGGCGCTCTCCGACGTGCTGTCGGGCGTGTCGGATGCCGCGATGATCGCCATCGAGAACTCCATCGAGGGCGGCGTCTCCACCACGCAGGATGCGCTGGCCACCAACCCCGGCCTGCGGATCATCGGCGAGTACCTGGTCAAGGTGAACTTCGTGCTGGTCGCGCCTCCCGGAACCAAGCTGGAGGACGTGAAGGTCGTCGCTGCGCATCCGGTGGCGTACGCGCAGTGCCATGCCTGGCTGGGGAAGAACCTTCCCGAGCACGCGCACGTGCCGGCGGCCAGCAACGTGGCATCCATCCTCGGCGTGCTCGACGGGTCGCTGCCCGCCCAGGCCGCCATCGCGGCGCCCGGAATCGTGGCGCACCAGGATGTCGAGGTGCTGGCCGAGCAGATCGGCGACAACGCCAACGCCGTGACGCGCTTCGTGCTGGTCTCGCGCACGACGGCCGCCGGCGAGCCGACCGGCGCCGACAAGACCTCGCTCATCGTCGAGCTGCCCGACGACCGACCCGGCGGGCTGCTGGATCTTCTGGAGCAGTTCTCCACTCGCGGCATCAACCTGTCGCTGATCGAGTCGCGGCCCGTCGGCGACGAGCTGGGTCGGTACCGCTTCGTGCTGGATGCCGACGGCCACATCCACGACGAGCGCATGGCCGACGCGCTGCTCGGCATCCGCCGGTTCAGCCCCCGCGTGGTGTTCCTCGGCTCGTACCCCCGTGCCGACCGCCGCATCGTGCAGTACCCCGACCGCTACGCCGACGATGTGTTCGTCGAGGCCCGCGACTGGCTGCGCGGCCTGATCGCCGGCGAGCCCGACGAGGCGTAGCCCCGCGCACCACTTCCGCGCTCGTGGTTCCCCGATGCGTTTTCGATCCAGTCCGCGGTCTGGATCACTTGTGCATCCGCGGAGCGTGTTTCCGATGCGTTTTCGATCCAGCCCGATTCGGGCGGATGCTGGGGGAGCGGCGCTATTGCTCCAGCTCGCGCAGCGCCCGCTGCAGTTCTGCCGCGGTCGGGGGCATCGCGCCGGCCCGCGCCACGGTGAGTCCGGCGGACACCGCCGCCATGCGGCCGATCTCCGTCAGCTGCGCGTTCGAGTAGCTGCCGGCGAGTGCACCCTCGATGCCGACCTTCTCCGCGATCGCGGCGATCAGGCCGGACATGTACGCGTCCCCGGCGCCGATCGTGTCGACGATGTCCACCTGCAGCACCGGGACCTCGACGCGCAGATCGGCGGTGTGCAGCACGCTTCCGGCGGACCCGCGGCTGACGGCGACCAGCTTCGCACCGGCATCCAGCAGTCGCTGCGGCGCGCTCGCCGCCGCGTCCGGGTACAACCAGTCGGCGTCCTCGTCGCTGAGCTTCACGACCGCCGCGCGGGAGGCGTACCTCTCCACGGCGACGACGGCGACCTCCCGCGAGGGCATGAGCGTCGGGCGCACGTTCGGGTCGAAGGCGACCAGCACATCCTGGGGCAGCGACTCCACGAAGGACAGCACGCGGTTGCCGCCCGGCAGGTGCAGGGCGCCGATGGAGCCGACGTGCACCACGGAGACCCCGTTGACCTGGGGCGGTGTGCGGAAGTTCCAGGTCAGATCGAAGTCGTAGGTGGCCGATCCGTCCGCGCCGATCCACGCCGTGGCCGTCGACGTGGGCAGACTTCCGTCACCGACGGTCACGACCGAGACCCCGCCCGAGGCCAGGTGATCGCGGATCGCGAGGCCGTCCGGGTCGTCGCCGAACTCGGAGGCGAACGTCGTCGCCGTGCCGAGGCGCCCCAGGCCGAAGGCGACGTTCAGCGGGCTTCCGCCGACGTGCCTGGTCACGCCGTCGCCGTGGTCGACGACGTCGATGAGGGCCTCGCCGATCACCAGGACTCGTCCGGGGAGCGCGGTCATGCCGCGGATCCGGCCGACCCGGCGTTCGCCGCGGCATCCTCGATGCCGTCCAGCCAGGTCAGTGTCGAGCCGCCGCCCACGACCAGCGGACTCAGCGCCGCGTTGAAGGCGGCGTTCGCCGCGCTGCTCAGATGGCTGGCGAACGCCTCGTCGTCCGCGTACTCCTCGTAGACGAAGAAGCGCTCCTGCTCGTCGTGCAGCCGGTGCGCGTCGAACCGCACATTGCCCGGTTCGGCCCGCACCTCCCGCCGGTACCCGGCGACGAGGGACGCGACGGCGTCCCCCGCCCCGGGAACCGCCTGGAACTCGGCGTACAGGTGCCTGCCGTTCACAGCGTCTGCGCGCCCGTCATGATGGCGACGGCCTCGCTCATGGTGTGCGACTGCGGCGTGATGGTGCCCGCGCGCTTGCCCAGGCGCTGGATGTGGATGCGGTCGGCGACCTCGAACACGTGCGGCATGTTGTGGCTGATCAGGATCACCGGGACGCCGGTATCGCGCAGCCGCTTGATCAGCTCCAGCACCTGGTTGCCCTCGCGCACGCCCAGGGCCGCGGTCGGCTCGTCGAGCACGACCACCTTGGATCCGAAGGCCGCTGCCCGTGCCACGGCGACGGCCTGCCGCTGCCCGCCCGAGAGGTTCTCGATCGGCACCGTCACGTCCTGCAGCGTGGAGATCCCCAGCCGGGTGAGCTCGTCCCTGGCGTTCTTGCGCATGGCCTTGGTGTCCAGCATCCGGAAGGTCGAGCCGAGGATGCCCGGGCGACGCATCTCGCGACCGAGGTACATGTTGGCGGCGACGTCGAGCGCGGGGGAGACCGCGAGCGACTGGTAGACGGTCTCGATACCGGCATCCCGGGCATCCTGCGGACGACGGAAGTGGACGGGCCTGCCGTCGAGCTTCAGCTCGCCCCCGTCGGGGATCTCCGCGCCGGTGAGGCACTTGATGAGCGTGGTCTTGCCGGCGCCGTTGTCGCCGATGATGGCGAGCACCTCGCCGGCGTACAGGTCGAGGCTGACTCCGTCGAGTCCGACGACGTGTCCGTAGGTCTTGACGAGCCGCGTGGCCGAGAGAACCGGCGTGCGGGTGTCGAGCGCTGCAGCGTTCACTTGCGTACCTTCCGAATCCACTGATCGATGGAGACCGCGACGATGACCAGGATGCCGACGGCGAGGGTCTGGTAGAGCACGTCCAGGCCGGCGAGGGCGAGGCCGTTGCGGAACACGCCGACGATGAGGGCGCCGAGCAGGGTGCCCCACACGTTGCCGCGGCCGCCGAAGAGGCTGGTGCCGCCGATGACGACGGCGGTGATGGCGTTCAGGTTGGCGTCGACGGCGGCGTTCGGGCTCGACCCGAAGTCGCGGCCGATCTGCACCCACGCGGCCACCGCGACGATCGCGCCCGCCACGATGTACACGCTCAGCAGCACGCGGTTGACGCGGATGCCGCTCAGGCGCGCGGCCTCGGGATCGTCGCCGACCGCGTAGACGTGACGTCCCCACGCGGTGCGGCCCAGCGCGAAGGCGGTGATGATGTACAGCAGGAGCATCAGCAGCACGCCGTAGGTGATGTCGACGCCGAGATGGAACGTCGTCCCCGTCCAGGTGATGATGTCGGGCAGGTTCAGCCCCTGCACGGTCGCGCCGTTGGAGAGCAGCAGCATGAGCGCGGTGAAGATGCTCAGCGTGCCGAGGGTGACGATGAACGGCGGCAGGTTCAGCCGCGTGACGAGGAAGCCGTTGATCACGCCGGTGAGGATGCCGGCGAGCAGGCCGATGAGCAGGGCGACGATGCCGGGCATGCCCATCCCCGCGGCGGCGTTGCCGATCACGATCGAGCTGAGCACCATGGCCGCGCCGACGGCGAGGTCGATGCCGGCGGTGAGGATGACCAGCGTCTGCGCGAGGCTCAGGATGCCGATCACGGCGACCTGCTGCGTGATCAGGGACAGGTTGTTCGGTGCGAGGAACCGCGGGTTGATCACGCCGAAGATGATGACGGCGACCAGCAGCACGAGGGCCGGGCTCAGGGCGGGGTAGCGGTAGAGCACCGACCGCACCCGCTGCGCGGGCGTCTGCCGGGCGATGAACTCGTCCGCGAGATGCAGCGCCGAGGTCGGCGGACCCGCGGGGTCGACGGTGGAGGTGGATTCTGACATGGGTTCTCCTGAAGTCGGAGGGAAGGGTGTGGGCGCCGGCGACGCGGCCGGCGCCCGGGAGATCACTTGCCCCAGCAGGTGCCGGCGGCTTCGGAGGAGCTGACGCTGTCGACGCCGGGCTGGGCCTGGTCGGTGACCAGGGTCTGACCGGTGCTGAAGAAGTCCAGGCCGTCGCTGGGCTTGGGCGCTTCGCCGCCGCGTGCGATCTTGGCGATGGCCTCCATGCCGAGGGATGCCATCTTCGAGGGGAACTGCTGCGAGGTGGCGGCGATGATGCCGTCCTTCACGTAGCCGACGCCGGCGCACCCGCCGTCGATGGACACGATCAGGACGTCCTTCTCCTTGCCCGCGGCCTTCAGCGCCTGGTACGCGCCGTAGGCGGCCGGCTCGTTGATCGTGTAGACGACGTTGATGTCGGAGTTCTTCGAGAGCAGGGTCTCCATGGCGGCACGGCCGCCGTCCTCGGCGCCCTGCGTGGGCTGGTGGCCGACGACCGTGTACTCGCCGCCCTTGCCGCCGGTGTAGGTGCCGTTCTTCGCCTCGGTGCCGTTCTTGCTCTTGTCGGGCACCGTGATGCCCATGCCCTTGAGGAAGCCCTGGTCGCGGTTGGTGTCGACCGAGACGATCTGGTCGCTGAACAGATCGAGCATCGCGATGGTCGCCTTCTTGCCGTCGAGCTTGGCCGCGGTCCACTTGCCGATCAGCTCGCCGGCGGCGAAGTTGTCGGTGGCGAAAGTGATGTCGACGGTCTTGGCGGGATCCGGCACCGTATCGAGCGCGATCACGTACAGACCGGCCTTGCGTGCCTTCGCGATCTCGTTGTTGACGGCGGTGCCGTTGGGGGTGATCAGGATGCCCTTGTCGCCGCGGGAGATGGCGTTCTCGATGGCCTGGATCTGGCTGTCGGTGTCGCCATCCTTCTTGCCTGCGGCGAGGGTGAGCGAGACGTTGGCCTTGGCGGCGTCGGCCTTCGCGGCCTCCTCCATCGAGACGAAGTAGGGGTTGGTGGTGGTCTTCACGATCAGGGTCACGCCGACCTTGTCGTTCGGGCCGACGGTGGAGCCCGGGCCATCGGCCGCGCTGCATCCGGCCAGCGCCGTGACGGCGACGGCGGCCAGGGATGCTGCGGCGAGGAGCTTGGAGCGGCGGTTCAGAGTGAAAGGCATCTTTGCTGTCCTAACGGGGATCAGGCGGTCACTTCGGTGGAAGACACTCTCGGTCGTTCACGACCTGACAACGGTGTCAGAGATATGTTTAGCTCACGGATGTGAAGTGCGCAAGTGTCAGATTCGGTCGGACGGAAGATTAATGACACCGTTATCAAGCCCGGTATCCGCCGGAGCGCGGAAGAAGCGGCAGCGGGTGACCATCCGCGAGGTCGCCGAGCATGCCGGCGTGGGGACGAAGACCGTCTCGCGGGTCGTCAACAACGAGCCCAATGTCGCGCCCGCGACGGCCGCGAGAGTGCGGGCGTCGATCGAGGCCCTGGCCTGGGAACCGGATGCCTATGCCGCGAACCTGCGCCGCGCGACGACCCGCACGCGATCGGTGGGCCTGCTGCTGGGAAGCGTGGGCAACCCGTTCTCGGCGACGATGCACCGTGCCATCGAGGACGTCGCCGTGCACCGCGACGTGGCGGTGTTCGCCTCCAGCCTGGATGACGACCCCGAGCGCGAGGTGGCCGCCGTCGAGGCTTTCGTGCGCCGCAAGGTCGACGGACTCATCCTCACCTGCGTGGCCGACAGTCAGGCGTACCTCGCCGACCTCGTGCCACCGGAGATGCCGGTGGTCTTCATCGACCGGGAGCCCACCGGGTACGCGGCGGACTCGGTGCACTCCGCGAACGTCGAGGGCGCGCGGCTCGCGACGCGGCACGTGCTGGGTTTCGGGCACCGCCGCCTCGCGCTGCTCATCGATCGCCGGGGGCTGTGGACGGCGCGCGAGCGCGAGCGCGGATTCCACCTGGCGCTCGAGGAGTTCGGGGTCCCCCTGGAGTCGGCGACGGTCATCGACGGCCTGTCGGATCAGGATGCCGCCGAGCGCGCCGTGATGACGATGCTGGGATCGCCCGACGCCCCGACCGCGATCGTGAGCGGCCAGAACCTCATCACGGTCGGCGCCGTGCATGGTCTGCGCAAGCTGGACCGGCACCATGACGTGGCGCTGATCGGCTTCGACGACGTGGAGCTGGCCGATCTCATGGAGCCGGGGATCAGCGTGGTCGCGCAGCGACCGGCCGAGCTGGGGCGCATCGCCGCGGAGCGGCTGTTCGCGTCGCTCGACTCCGGGCGCCGGCTCGCGCCCGAGGGAGTCGTCGTGCCGGTCGACCTGATCCCGCGCGGATCGGGCGAGATCAGGCCGCCGCGGAGGCACGGCCGCTGAGTGGGCGCAGCCGCTGAGCGGCGCCGGGCGGGCTCGCACCGACGGGCGGACTCAGGACGTGGGGTGCCGCCAGTCGCCGATGGCCTCGTCCAGGGCGCTGCTCATCACCTCGCGGTTCGGCTCCAGGCCCATCCACAGGCCGAGGTTGACGGCGGCCTGGTTGGTCAGCATCGCGCGGCCGTCCAGCGTGTCGGCGCCGTGCGCACGCGCCTCGCGCAGCAGCACGGTGTCCGGCGGGTTCGGGATCACGTCGCAGACCAGCATCCCGGGGCGCAGGGTGTCTGCGACCAGATCGACGCGCGCCTCGGTATCGGGTGCGAGCCCGATGGACGTCGCGTTCACCACCACGTCCGTGTCTGCGGGCACCGGGAACGACTCCGCCCACCCCACGGCCGCGGCGGCGGTGGCCGTGTGCTCGCTCACGATGGTGACGATCTCCTCGGCCCGCTCCACGTGCCGGTTGACGATCGTCAGCCGCGCAGCACCCGCCAGCGCGAGTTCCACCGCGATGGCCCGTGCCGCGCCGCCGGCGCCGAACAGCACCACGTGCAGGCCGTGAGGGTCGCGCTTCTCGCGCAGCGCCTGCACGAACCCCTGGCCGTCGGTGTTGTTGCCGATCAGTCCGCGGCCGGTGATCTGCACGCAGTTGACGGCTCCGATCAGCGCCGCCGATGGAGCCAGCTCATCCAGCATCCCGATCACGATCTGCTTGTTCGGCAGCGACAGGTTGAAGCCGATCCACCCCATCGCGACGGCGCCGCGCACGGCATCCGGCAGCCGCTCCGGGGGTACGTCGCAGTTCACGAATCGCGCGAGCACTCCGTGATGGCGGTATGCGGCCTCGACCATGGCACCGGTCGGATTGCCGCCGGCGGGCGAGGAGAAGGATCCGGTCAGGGCCGGTCGAAGGGGGGTGGGATCTGTCATGTCTGCTCCTGTGTCAGGGGTCTCGGATGCGGTGGTCTCACGCGGCGAGGTCGGATTCGGCGACCACGCGCAGCGCCTGCGCGGCGATCGTGAGCGCCGGATTCATTGCGGCGCTGGACGGGAAGAACCCGCCGTCGATCACCCACAGGTTGTCGACGTCGTGGGTGCGGCAGTACCCGTCCAGGACGGATGCCGAGGGGTCGTCGCCCGCGACGACCGTGCCGCACATGTGGCTGTTCATCGCGATGCCGAACCACTGCGTGCCGATGACCTGGTAGCCGACGCGGTGCAGCAGCCGCTTGGCCCTCTTCATCATCCGGCGGTGATTGGCCGTGCCCAGCGCGACTCGGCGGGTGACGATGCGTCCGCTCGCGTCGAGAGTCACCCGGTTCTCGGGCGAGGGCAGGTCCTCGCTCATGACCAGCCACTCCACGCTGCGCTTGGCGAACTCGTCCAGGGCGAACTGCGGTGCATAGGGGGCCTCGAGCTTCATCATCGAGCCCTGCACCTTGCCCACCAGCTGCATCACGCCGCCCGGCCTGCCGTCGCCGCCGTCGTGATACCAGTCGTTCACGGACAGCGTCTTCTGGAACACGGCGTCGTTGCGCCGCGTCGCGTCGAACGCGGCGATGTGCGCGTTGTTGTGCATCATGTAGTTGCGCCCCAGCTGTCCCGAGGAGTTGGCCAGGCCGTCAGGATGCCGGGAACTCGCGGACCGCAGCAGCAGCGCTGCGGAGTTGACCGCACCGGCCGAGACCACGAACTTCGCCCCGACGATGCGCACGGCGCCGTCGTGGCCGACGCCCTCGGCGGCGACGACGCGCTCACCCGACGGATCCGTCACCAGGCGGTCCACCCGCACGCCGGTCAGCAGGCGCACGTGCCCGGTCTCCAGGGCCGGATTCACGGCGCGCGTCTCCGCGTCGCTCTTGGCACCCAACAGGCAGGGGAATCCATCGCATGTGTGGCAGCGGATGCAGAGACCGCCCGGGCGCAGATCGATGCCCATGGCGTTGGATGCCGGTGAGACGCCCTGCGCGCGGAGGCGGTCGGCGAGCTCGGCGATGTAGGGCTCGTGCTGCACGGCGGGGAACGGGTAGTCGCTGCTGCGCCACGGCTCGGTCGGGTCCTCGCCGGTGGTGCCGTGCACGCCCAGCTGCGTCTCCGCCGCCGCGTAGTACGGCTCCAGGTCGGCGTACGGAAACGGCCAGGCCGGCGAGACGCCGTCCTCGTGCTCGGTGGCGGTGAAGTCGCGCTCCCGGAATCGCGGCAGGCTGGCGCCGTACACCTTTGTGCTGCCGCCGACGTTGTAGTGCACGCCGGGTCGGTACTCGCGCCCGCGGTCGTCGAGCCAGGTCTCCGCGGCCTTGTAACGGCTTCTGCGGAACACCGCATCGGGAGACCAGTTCTCGGGCTCGCGGGGAATGCGCTCGCCGCGCTCCACCAACAGCACGTCCAGCCCCCTGCGGGCCAGTGCGAGCGCGGTCATGCCACCGCCCATGCCCGATCCGATCACGACGAAGTCGGCTGTGATGTTCATTCTCGTGAACCTCTCCTGAAGTGTAACGAATGAATGCTGATCCAGGGATGCGTTGAATGACAATGGTTTACAGTGTTTTCACGAAGTGAATGGTTCACACGATCGGAGAGTTCCGCCATGGGTCGACCGCCTGCGGACGCGTCGCTGCGCTCCCTCGCGAAAGCGCTCGACCTGTCGACCGCGACGGTGTCGAACGCCTTCAACCGGCCGGATCGCGTGGCCGCAGCCACGCTCGCGCGCATCCGCGCGGAGGCCGAGCGGATCGGTTACGGCGGGCCGGATCCGGCAGCGCGGCAGCTGCGTCGCGGACGAGCGGATGCCGTCGGCCTGGTCCTCACCGATGAGCTGCCTTTCGCGTTCGAGGACCACGCAGCCGTGGGCTTCCTCGCGGGGCTCGCGCAGGCGTGCGAGGAGACCGGGCGGAGCCTGGTGATGCTGCCGTCGGGATCCGGGCGCAGTTCGGTGCTCGGGGGTGCCCTCCGCACTGCCGCGGATGCCGCTTCGGGCTCCGCGCCGGGACTCGGCACGGTCGCGATCGACGGCGTGATCGTGTACTCCGTCGGCGATCACGAGCCGTTGCTGGATGCAGCGCGCGCACGCCGCCTGCCGATCGTAGTGGTGGATCAGCCGCATCCGGATGCGGGGTGGGGCTGGGTCGGCATCGACGATGCGGCGGTGGGCTTCGCCGTCGGCGAGCATCTCGCGAGGCTGGGGCATCGGCGGGTGGGCGTGGTGGCGCCTCGCCTGAGCAGCATCCGACGCAACGGTCCGGTGCTGCCGGGCGTCGTCTCCGGCTACGCCGTGCTGCGCGCACGCATCGACGGGCTGCGGGAGGGTCTGGAGAGCGCGGCCGGGCAGGGTGCCGTCGATCTGGCCGTCGAGGAGCGCACGATCTCCAGCGAACGCGCGGGTGCGGAGGGCTTCGAGGCGCTCATGATGCGGCATCCGGAGCTGACGGCCGTGTTCTGCCTGTCGGACGAACTGGCCCTCGGTGCGCTGACCAGGGCCGAGGAGCTCGGCATGGACGTACCGGGAAGGGTGAGTATCGTCGGAGTCGATGACATCGAGCGCGCAGCGCCGGCGGGGTTGACGACCGTCGAGCAGCCGCTGCAGGCCAAAGGGGCCGTGGCGGGACGGATCCTCATGGCGCGCATCGACGAGCGGCTGGCGGGAGTCCGTCCTGGTCCGACCCAGGCCACGGTGCTGCCCACCACGCTGCACGTGCGCAGGTCGACCGGGCCGGTGCCGGTCGGGGGGTGAGCCGGGACTCGCGCGGGTAGCGGGAGGTCAGCCGGGGCTCGTGCGGGCCGCGGGAGGTGAGACGGGGCTCGTGCGGGCAGCGGGAGGTGAGGTCGGCGGGTGTCGGGAAGTGGGAGTCAGTCGACCGGGACGATCAGGTCGGCCATGTCGCGCCGCGCGCGGATCCGTTGCGCGTTGGGTTCGTCGACGGCGGCGACCCAGGCCTCAGCCTCGGCACGGGACTTGCCGAAGGCGACGTGCCGTGCGACGAGGCGCTCGATGCGGATCTCGGGATCGACATCGGCGTACCAGACCTCGGCCGTCGCGGCGCGGGCCAGTGACCAGGGCTCGTCGGCATCGAGCAGGTAGTTGCCCTCCGAGACGATCAGCGCGGGTCCCGCCGGGATGACGCGGTCGGCGGCGATCGGCTGCTCGAGCGTGCGCTCGAACCCGGGCACGTAGACCGCATGGTCGACCTCCGCGTGCACGCGGCGCAGCGCGGTGAGATACCCCCAGCCGTCGAAGGTCTCGATGGCGCCCTTGCGCGCGCGCAGCCCCATTGCGTCGAGGGAGCTGTCGCCGAGGTGGAACCCGTCCATGGGCAACCAGGCGACGGGCACGCCGCGTGCCTGCAGCGCAGTGATCAGTGCGGTCGCGAGGGTCGTCTTGCCCGCACCGGGCTCACCCACGATCCCAAGCACGACGCGCTCCGCGCGGGAGGCGAGCGCAATGGCGCGGTCGACGAGTTCGGTCCTCAGGTCATGCACGCTGGCACTCTACTGCGCCCCCGTGCTCCGCGCCCCCGCGCCCTTCGCGCCCCGTGCTCCCGTGCTCCCGTGCTCCCGTGCTCCCGTGCTCCCGTGCTCCCGTGC
>NZ_CALBRW010000042.1 GCF_937927635.1 uncultured Microbacterium sp. | reverse complement strand
CGGGATTCAGGAGGCAATGGTGCCACGGACCAAGGACTTCGGCAACGGAATGACGATCGCCCGCCGCATCGCGGCGAGCCGTCACACCATGCCGACGGCGATGAGCAAGATCGCCGACGTGGTCACCGCGCACCCGGCGGCTCCGGTCGAGCTGACCATCACCGAGCTCGCCGACCGAGCGGGCACCTCCCCCGCCACCGTCACCCGCTTCTGCCGCGCGCTCGGCTTCGACGGCTACACGCAGTTCCGCGTCGGCGTCGCCAGCGAGATCGGCCGCGGCGACGCGAACGAGAGCTGGCACGCCGACATCGGCGAGGAGTTCGGCGCGAACGACACCCCGGGCAAGGTGCTGCAGACACTGGTCGCCCTGCACGTCGACTCGCTGGAGAGCACGGCTGCGCGCCTCGACCTGGATGCCGTCATGCAGGTCGCCGCAGCCATCGCGTCGGCGCGTCACGTCGACATCTACGGAGTGGGCGGCAGCGGCATCATCGCCCGCGAGTTCCAGGGGCGCCTGTACCGCATCGGCGTGAACGCGCACGCCTGGTCCGACGTGCACGAGGGCCTCACCAGCGCTGTGATGCAGAACGCCGCCTCGGTCGCCATCGGCATCTCCAGCACCGGCCGCACCGATGAGACCGTGCAGATGCTCTCGCAGGCGGGTGCCGCAGGCGCCTTCACCGTCGCCATCACGCACGATTCCGACTCCTGGCTCGCCGGCCTCGCCGACGTCTCGCTGGCCACAGCCGAGCCTTCGCACTACCTGCGCCCCGACGACCTGTCGGTGAAGCACTCCCAGCTGCTCGTCCTCGACCTGCTGTACCTGCTGGTGGCGCAGCAGATGTTCGGCGAGGCGTCGACCCGGCTGGCCGCCAGCGCCATGGCCGTGTCCGCGCACCGCCGACCCGCTCGCACGCCCAAGCCCGTCCCGACCGCGGAGGAGAACCGATGAGCGCCACTCCGACCGACCTGCTTCGCGAGGCCACCACCCGGCTGGACCGCCTCGCCGCCTCCGCCGAGGCCGGCGACCTGGATCCCGCCATCGCGCTGATGGTGCAGGCGCTCGACGACGGCGGCGTGCTGCAGGCGTTCGGCACCGGGCACTCCGAGGCGTTCGCCATGGAGATCGCCGGTCGCGCGGGCGGCCTGATCCCCACCAACAAGTTCGCGCTGCGCGACATCGTCCTGCACGGCGACCGCGATGTCGACGTGCTCGGCGCCGTGCTGGAGCGCGAGCCGTGGGTCGTCGACGAGCTGATGGCCACGGTCCCGGTGAACGACGGCGACGTGTTCCTGATCGCCTCGAACTCCGGCGTGAACGGCTCGATCGTCGGCACTGCGCTGTGGGCGCAGGAGCACGGGCACAAGGTCATCGCCGTGACCAGCCTCGAGCACACCAAGCGGGTTCAGCCCAAGCATCCCAGCGGCAAGCGCCTGAGCGAGATCGCCGACGTCGTCATCGACAACCTCGCACCGTACGGCGACGCCACGCTCGAACTCGCCGGCGGCACCGCAGCCGGCGCGATCTCCTCGATCACCGCCGCGTTCATCGCGCAGCTGCTGACGCTGGGCGTCGCGCGCACGATCGCCGAGCGCGGCGAGATCCCACCCATGTACATCTCCGCCAACATCCCCGGCGGCGATGAGCACAACTCCGTCCTTGAGGCCCGCTACGCGGACCGCATCCGGCGGGGAGCCTGATTCGACAGCTCCTGGGTCTCTGAGCTTGCCGAAGGGCCCGACACCCAACACCGATCACATCACTACGGAAGGTATGAAGATGGAACTCAAAGAAGCATCCATCAGCCGTCGCAACCTGCTGCGCGGCGCAGCCACGGCTGCTCTCCTGATCCCGTTCGGCGCGACGCTCGCGTCGTGCGCGGCTCCGGGCGGCGGCAGCACGGGCGGCGGCGCACCGGCGGGCAAGGTCACCGCGGACAACCCGTTCGGCGTTGCGGCGAACTCCAAGGTCGACGCGGTCATCTTCGACGGCGGCTACGGCATCGACTACGTCGAGAACTCCGCGAAGATCATGGAGGCCAACAAGAAGCTCGGCGGCGTGAGCGTCAAGGTCTCGTCGTCGACGAAGATCGCCCAGGAGCTGCAGCCCCGCTTCGTCGGCGGGAACCCGCCGGACCTCATCGACAACTCCGGCGCCAACTCGATCGGCTGGAACACGATTCTCGACCAGCTCGAGACGTTGGACGATGTGCTGGACTCCAACAACCTCGAGGGCACCAAGATCAGCGACACGCTGTTCGCGGGCGTCAAGGATCCCGGCACCTTCGACGGCAACTTCGTGGCGCTGAACTACGTCATGACCGTCTACGGCATCTGGTACTCCTCGAGCCT
The DNA here is from genome assembly GCF_937927635.1 of uncultured Microbacterium sp. Lineage (GTDB taxonomy): Bacteria > Actinomycetota > Actinomycetes > Actinomycetales > Microbacteriaceae > Microbacterium. Next base: position 86,088 of record NZ_CALBRW010000042.1, on the reverse strand, counting down.
GTTCGAGGCGAACGGGTGGACGGTCCCGACCTCCTGGCAGGACCTGAAGGCTCTCGGCGCCGCGGCCAAGGCGAAGGGCAAGTACCTCTTCCTCTGGGGCAAGGAGGCTGCGACCTACTACAACACGATGGTCGTGGACTCCGCCGTCATCCAGGCCGGTGACGACTTCCGCATCCCGTTCGAGAACCTCGACCCGAAGGCCTGGTCGCACCCCGCGATCCAGAGCATCCTCGAGATCCTCTACGAGATCATCCAGGCGGGCTACATCAAGCCCGGCGGCGCCGGCACGCAGTTCACGCAGGCCCAGGCCCAGTGGAGCCTCGACGAGGCCGCGCTTCTCTACCCCTCGGGCTCGTGGATCGAGAACGAGATGAAGAAGACGACCAAGGACGGCTTCACGATGAAGGGCTTCGCGGAGCTGCCCCTGGACGGCAACCAGACCACGCCGAAGGGCACCATGCGCGCCGAGGCCGGCGAGCCGTTCATCGTCCCCAAGAAGGCGAAGAACCCGGCCGGCGGCAAGGAGCTGCTGCGCACGATGCTCTCGAAGGAGTCCGCCACCGCGTTCGCCAAGAACAAGCTGGCGCCCACCATCGTCAAGGACACCGTCCCCGCCGACGGCTTCGGCTCCACCGCGCTGGTGTCGCAGTCCGAGATGCTGAAGGCCGCCGGTGACAACGTCTTCACCATCAAGTCGACCAACCTGTACGGCATGAACTCCGACCAGCTGCCGATCTGGAACTCGTTCCTGGACGGCAAGATGACGGTCGCAGACCTCACCAAGCAGCTTCAGGGCATCGTCGACAAGATCCGCGAGGACAGTTCCGTCAAGAAGATCGAGATCAAGTGAGCTACTCCACCGTCAGCGGTGGACCGGGGCTCGAGACGGCCGCGGTCACTGCAGCCAAGGCGGGACGGCGCAAGCCGTCCCGCCTTGGGCGGCGAAAGCTGACCTTCGACTACGTCTCGTTCCTGCTCGTCTTCCTGGGCCTGCCCCTGGCGATCTTCCTGATCTTCGTGATCTCGCCGTTCGTGCAGGCCGTGTACTACGCGATGACCAATTGGACGGGCTTCACGCCGGACATGCAGTTCATCGGATTCGACAACTACGTCAAGCTGTTCAACGACGACATCTTCCTGCGCGCGATGCTGAACAACATCGTGCTCGCGCTGATCGTCCCGCTGGTCACCATCGTCATCGCCCTGATCTTCGCCAGCATGATCACCGTCGGCGGCCCGAGCCGGGGACAGGTCCGCGGGCTGAAGGGCTCGAGCTTCTACCGAGTGATCTCCTTCTTCCCGTATGTGATCCCCGCGATCGTCATCGCGATCCTGTGGAACATGATCTACACACCTTCGGGCGGCCTGCTGAACGGCATCCTGGGACTGTTCGGCGTCACGGACCAGCCCGCGTGGCTGGGCGACGAGCGCACGGCCATGGGCGCGACGATCTTCGTGATCGTGTGGAGCATGGTCGGGTTCTACATGATCCTGTTCGTCGCGGCGATCAAGGGCATCCCCGCGGAGACCCTGGAGGCCGCCCGCATCGACGGCGCCGGCCGGTTCCGCACCGTCGTCTCGATCCTGCTGCCGCAGATGCGCGACAACGTGCAGACCGCCTACATCTACCTGGGCATCATGGCACTGGACGCCTTCGTCTACATGGCCGGCCTGAACTCGACCGGCGGCCCGGGCAACAGCACCCTGGTGATGAGCCAGTACCTGTTCCGCACGGCGTTCGAGAAGGGCCAGTTCGGCCTTGCGACTGCGATGGGCGTCGTCCTCGCCGTCATCACGCTGCTGTTCGCCGCGCTCATCATCGGCATCTTCCGCCTCGTCGGCGGCAAGGACGAAGGAGGACGCGCATGAGCACCGAGACGCGCGCCGCGATCACCATCGACCCCAGGACGAGGTCCGTCGTACCCGAGCGCAGGGTGAAGGCGACCCGTGGCGACAAGGCGGTCGGCACCGTCTCGCACGTGGTGATGGGCATCTGGTCCCTCGTCGTGATCCTGCCGATGATCTGGACGCTGATCGGCTCGTTCAAGACCACGAAGGAGATCTTCGCCAGCCCGTTCGGGCTGCCCTCGAACTGGAACTTCGACAACTACGTCAGCGCCTGGATCGACAACGCCTTCGGGCAGATGTTCCTGAACACCGTCATCGTCGTGGGCGTCTCCCTCGTGCTGGTGATGGTGCTGGGCGCCATGTGCGCGTACGTGCTGGCGCGGTTCTCCGTCCCGGGCAGCCGGGTCATCTACTACCTGATGCTGGCAGGGCTGACGTTCCCGATCTTCCTCGCCATCGTCCCGCTGTTCTTCATCCTGCAGGGCATGGGGCTGCTGAACACCCTGCCCGGCCTGATCCTCACCTACGTGGCGTTCGCACTGCCGTTCACCGTGTTCTTCCTGTTCTCGTTCTTCAAGTCGCTGCCGTACGAGATCCAGGACGCGGCCTACGTGGACGGCGCCAGCGAGTGGCGCACGTTCTTCCAGGTGATGCTCCCGATGGCGAAGCCCGGCATGGCCGCCGTCGCGATCATGAACTTCCTGGGCCTGTGGAACCAGTTCCTGCTGCCGATCTCGTTGAACACCGACAAGAACAACTGGGTGCTGTCGCAGGGCATGGCCTCGTACGCCTCGTCGGCGGGCTACTCGCTGGATTTCGGGCAGATGTTCGCCGCGGTGATGATCACCATCATCCCGGTGCTGATCGTCTACATCCTCTTCCAGCGCCAGCTGCAGGGCTCCGTCTCCCAGGGCACGTCGAAGTAGCATCCGATGTGCGCCGAATCGCCCCTCCCTGCCTCAGTCACGAGGGGCGATTCGAGCGTTGCCGGATCGTGACGGCATCCGAATTCTCTTCCCCGCCGCGATGACCTACTCTTCTCGAGTGACCACGCACGCGCCGACCCGACGACGCCGCCTGGCGCTCGCGATCGCGGGCGCGACGGCGGTCGTGCTCGCCGTGGCGCTCGGCATCACCCGGCCATGGATGCCGCCGGTCGGGACGGCACCGATCGCGGCAGCCGAGCACGGCGCAGTCTCACCGGCGCCGCTGATCCTGCCACCGCATCCGCGCGTGCTGGTGTTCGGCGACTCCTGGACGTACGGGTCCGCCGCCACTCCCCCGACCGACGGTTACGCGTACCTGCTGGCCGATCTCATCCACGGCACCACCGTCGTCGACGGCGTCCGCGGCAGCGGCTATCAGAAGCCCGGTCTCGACGGGCCGGACTACCCGACGCGGATCAGGGCTCTGGATGCCGGGATCGCGCCCGACCTGATCATCATCGAGGGCTCGATCAACGACCGCCGCGAGAACGCGGCGACTTACCCCGCCGCCGTCACCGCCTCGTGGAACGCTCTGACGGCGAAGTTCCCCGACGTGCCCATCGTCGTGCTGGGACCCGCGCCGCAGGTGCTGCCCGTGCAGTCGGGCACGGCGCGCATCGACCGCGACCTGACGAGACTGGCCGCCGCGCGCAACTGGTGGTACATCTCGCCCGTGCAGGAGCACTGGATCACTCCCGAGAACTACCGTCGGGTGATCGACACCGGCGCGGGCCGCGACCATCCGACGAACGCCGGGCACGAATACCTCGCGAAGAGGGTGCACGAGGCGTTGGAGCGCTTCAGCACGGCACCGGTCACGGCTGCGGACGGGGCTCATCCGGCCCCGGCGAAGTAGCGCCGGCCGGGTACACGACGGTGCCGTCGCCGACCACCGCGCCCGGGGTGAGCTCGGCGGCGGTGATGCGTCCCTCGGGCATGAGATGGTCCACCGGTATGCCGCGGGCCAGCAGATGATCGGCGATGATGCGCCGATGGCAGCGCCACCAGACCGCCTCCGAGCACATCACGACGACCTGCTGCTCCCCGCCGAGGCGGACGAGCTCATCGAGCCCACGCGCGAAGTCCTGGCCGAGGGCGTAGTCGGCATAGTTGTGGAAGCTGCGGTTGTGCCACAGCGCATCCACGTCGTCGGGGACGTCGTGCTGGATCGGCCGCCTGCCGGTCAGTTCGACGATGCGCTGGTACCGGATGCCGTGCTCGGCCAGGCTCAGGGACAGCGCGTCCTGATCGAACCAGGGAAATCTTCTCGAGCCCGGCAGCCGCCGCACGTCCACGACCAGCTCCGCACCAGCACCCTGCAGCAGGTCGAGGAACTCGTCGAGCGGATGCGTGGAGTGCCCGACGGTGAGGATCCGCCTGTCAGTCATCGAGCAGCGTCAGCGCCGTCCCCTTGTGCGCCGCGACATGGTCGGTCTTGTCGCTCTTGATCTCGTACTGCGGATCCTTCTCGCTGGCGCGATGGGTGTGTCCCTTGTAGTCGAAGTCGGCGGTGTGCACCTCGGTGATGCGCCCGCTCACGTGGCCCGCCTCGGAGTTCCACGTGACGTGATCCCCGATCTTGAATCGCTCGCTCACAGCAGCCCCCTTCCGATGCTTGATCTTATCGCCGCGCTGCACCCGGTCAGCGGTAGGTCTGGCCGTTCGAGCAGGTCTGCACCGCGGCCGAGGTGCCCTTGATCGACGAGGGCAGGTCGACGACCTCGCCGGGCGTCGCGCTGGGATCCGGCGTCGGAGCCGTGCTCGTCCCGGGAGCGGGCTCCTTGACGACCACTCCGTCGTACTTGGTGTTCTGATGCGTGATCTGCAGCTGCTTGTTCGCCGTGATGGCATCCCACAGGATGGCCGCGTTCTGCTCGTCCGGCACGACGCGATTGGCGTTCTCCGGGTCGTCGAGCACCGGGTACTGCACGAAGGTGAAGTCCGAGACCGGCACATCCTTCAGAGCCAGCGCGATCTGCGCGATCTTGACCGGGTCGGCCAGCGACGTGGACGCCTCGACGTTGCTGAGGCCGATATCGGCGAGCTTCATCACGGTGCCGACATTGCCGAGCACCTGGCTGCTCATCAGCTTGCGCACCAGGCTCGACATGTACTGCTGCTGGTTGCCGATGCGCCCCAGATCGCTGCCGTCGCCGACGCCGTGCCTGGTTCGAAGGAACTGCAGCGCCTGGAGCCCCTCCACGGTGTGGTGGCCGGCAGACAGGTTCAGTCCCGTCTCCCGATCGATGATCGGCGTCTGCAGGCAGACGTCCACACCGCCGATGGCGTTCGTGATCTCGATCACGCCGCCGAAGGTGACCTTCGCCGCGAACTCGATGTCCTCACCGCCGAGCAGGCTCGACACGGTCTTGGCCACGCAGTTCAGTCCGCCCTTGTCGCCGCCGTGAGCGTAGGCCACGTTCAGCATCGCCTTGCGCAGGGCCGCGTGGGTCTTGCCGTCGGCATCCGTGCACGCGGGGATCGCCATCATCATGTCGCGGGGAAAGCTGATCACGGTCACCCGCCGCGGACCGGCCGAGACGTGCATGAGCAGCGTGACGTCGTTGTTGATGCCGTCGGTGTCGGGGCCCTCGCAGCGCTGTCCGAAGAGCGCAGCGTACTTCGGCTCGCAGGTGTCGACGCCCGTGAGCAGGATGTCGAATCCACCCTTGTACGCCGCGATGTCCGGCGGCAGCTTCTTGCCTCCGTCGATCTGCACGGAGTTCGAGGCGACGGTGGTGAAGAGCCCGCCGATGAGGACGACGCCCACGGCGATGCCGCTGACCAGCACCACGGCCACCGCGATGCCGATCAGCTTCAGCAGCTGCCCCGCAGCGGTCGGCGTGCGCAGCCGGGCATGTCGCGCGACGAGCTCGTGCTGTCTGCCCGGAGTCCTCACGCGGTGTCCCCTTCGTCGCGGAACCGTGGACCCGCGGAGTGCAGCCGACGGCAAGTCCGATGGAAAGGCGAGACGCCGCCCATCGGGGACGGCGTCTCGTGTTCGTGCCCCCGACAGGAATCGAACCTGCGACCTACGGTACCGGAAACCGGCGCTCTATCCGCTGAGCTACGGAGGCGAACCTGTCGAGCCTATCAGTTCCGGATGCCGCTTCACGCCCCGCCGAGCGCCAGCGCGACGACCGCCAGCAGCGGCAGCGCGCCCTGCATCACGGCCGCACGCAGCTTGGTGCGATCGGCGATCACCAGCACCAGTGCGGCCGCCAGCATCATGCCCGTGCCTGTCAGCGCGAGCGTCACACCGGCCGTGCTGAGGCCGCAGATCGCGAGCACCACGCCCAAGAAGGCGGCGAGCGCGAGGAACAGGTTGTAGAAGCCCTGGTTGAACGCCAGCTGCTTCATGGTCTCGGCATCCGCCTCACTGCGCACGCCGAAGATCCGACGCGTTGCGGGCTGCGTCCACCGCACGGACTCCAGCACGAAGATGAACACGTGGAACGCCCCGGCGAGGACGGCGAGGATGAGGCCGGCGATCAGCATCCGTCAGCTCCTCGCCACGCGACGGTAGGTGAGGTCGCGGATGTCGCGGCCCTTGGCGATCCCCTTGCGCTCGAACGCCGTCATGACGCGGCCGTCGAAGCGGTCGGCCCACTCCCCCTCGAACGCGCGCTCGAACTCCGGCGCGTCGTCGAGCACCTCGCGCATCTGGAGCGCGTAGTCCTCCCAATCGGTCGCCAGCCGCAGCAGTCCGCCGTCGGGGATCGCCCGCGCCACGGTCTGCGGGAATCCCGCTCGCACCAGGCGGCGCTTGGTGTGGCGCTTCTTGTGCCACGGGTCGGGGAAGAAGATCCAGACCTCGGATGCCGCGCCCTCCGGCAGCAGAGTGGAGAGCACCTCGGGGGCGTTGGCCTCCACGAGTCGCAGGTTGCGGGCGCCTGCCTTGTCAGCATCCAGCATGGTGCGCGCGAGCCCCGCGCGGAACACCTCGACGGCCAGGAAGTCCTCATCGGGCCGGGTCGACGCCGCCGCGACGATCGCGTGGCCCTGCCCCGAGCCGATCTCGACGACCAGCGGCGCGGTGCGCCCGTAGACGGATGTCGGTTCCAGCCGGGCATCCGGATGCACAGACGTGAAGGCGACGGACCGCGGCACGTCGAACAGGTAGAACGGGGCGAGCTCCTCGAACGCGCGTTCCTGCGCCTCGGACATGCGGCCGCTGCGGCGCACGAACGAGACAGGCTCTTCGCGGAAGGTGAGGGGTTCGGACATCCCTCCAGAATATCCGCGCGACCGGCCGCTCATGCGGTGGGCTCCGTGACGAAGTCGATGAGCTCCTCCACGCGACCCAGCAGCGACGGCTCCAGGTCGCGGAAGGTCGTCACGCGGGACAGGATGCGCTGCCAGGCCCGCGCGATGTCGGCCTGGTCCTCGGCGGGCCAGCCGAAGGCTCGGCAGATGCCGACCTTCCACTCCGTGCCGCGCGGAACCTGCGGCCAGGAGCGGATGCCCATCGCCGCCGGTGTCACGCACTGCCAGACGTCGATGTACGGATGGCCGACGATCTTCAGATGCTTCCCGTGCGGACCGCGCAGGATCTGCTCGACGAGCCTGGTCTCCTTGGAGCCCGGCACCAGGTGGTCCACCAGCACGCCGTAACGGCGCGTGGCGCTCGGCGGCGCCTGCGTGAGCAGATCCTCCAGCAGGTCGACGCCCTGCAGGTACTCCACCACGACGCCCTCCACCCGCAGGTCGGCGCCCCACACCTTCTCGACGAGCTCTGCGTCATGCCTGCCCTCGACCAGGATGCGGCTGGGCAGCGCCACCTTGGCGCGGTCGTCCTCGACGACGAAGGAGCCGGATGCCGTGCGGCGCTTGCCCTGCGGTGCGGCCGACGGCGCCACGAGGCGCACGGGCTTCCCCTCGATGAGGAACCCGCCGCCCATCGGGAAACTGCGCCGGCGGCCCTTCCAGTCCTCCAGCTCGACCATCCCGGCCTGCGCGCGCGTGATGGCGCCGCAGTAGCCGTCATCGGCGACTTCGACGACGAGATCCTTCACGGCGGGCACGTCGCTCGCCTTCGCGAAGCCGCGCTCCCGCCATCCTGCCGCGAGCACGTCGCTGCCGTACCTGTCGTCCATGCCCTCCAGCGTATGCGGCTCCGCTGCGGGCGAACGGCGGGGGCGGCCGGAGGCTGTCGCGTGTCGGCCGCTGTGCATAGACTCATCCCAGGGGAACGGCTGCCGGTCGGAGGGAACGATATGAGACATCGGTGGCTGGCTCTGGCCGCGATCATCCTGGGAACGATCCTCGGCGGCTTCTCGCTGAGCGCGGCATCCGCGACGGACCCAGGTCCCTTGACCGGATCGGGGAACGTCAGCGACGTCAGCGGGGTGCTCTCCCCCGAGCAGCTGTCCGCAGCCGATGCGCGGCTCGCCAAGCTCGCGAAGGACACCGGAGCAGATGTCTTCGTCGTCTTCGTGCCGCAGTTCACCGGCGCCGCCGACGAGAAGGACTGGGTGGCTCGAACAGCAGACGGCAACGGGTTCAACGACCACCAGTACCTCATCGGCATCGCGACCGAGGGGCGGATGTTCGCCATGGCCGGGCCGCAGCAGGGCGGGCCGATCTCCGCCGCCGAGCGCTCCCAGGTCACCGACGCCATGCTCCCCGCGCTCAAGAACAGCGACTGGACCGGATCCATCGACGCCGCTGCCGCGCAGGTGCAGGAGATGCTGGTCGACGGCCCGGCGCGCGCCGCGCAGGGCTGGACAGTGTTCGGCATCATCGTGCTGCTGGCCGCCGTCGTGATCGTGATCGTGCTGCTGGTCCGCCGCGCGCGCAAGCGCGCCGCCGAGGCCGCCGCGCGCCAGGCGCAGATCGCGGAGCTCGCTCGGCAGGCATCCATCGCCCTGGTGCGCACCGACGACGTCGTGCGCTCCAGCGAGCAGGAGATGGAGTACGCCCGCGCCCAGTTCGGCGACGACGCGATCGGCGACTTCGTCGCGGCGCTGAAGGCCGCGCGCGGCCACCTCGACGAGGCGTTCTCGCTGCAGCAGAAGCTCGACGACGAGATCCCCGACACCGACCAGCAGAAGACGGAGTGGTACGACCGCATCGTGCAGCTGTGCACCACCTCGACTCAGACGCTCGAAGAGCGCAAGGCGGAGTTCGATCAGCTCCGCAAGCTCGAGCAGGACGCTCCGGCGGCGCTTGAGAACGTGCGCAAGCTGCGCACCGCGGCATCCGCCGAGATCGACCGCGCCGAGAAGATCCTCGCCTCGCTGTCCGCGACGTACTCCCCCGATGCGTACTCGGCCGTCGCCGACAACGTCGCCCAGGCGCGATCGCGCATCTCGTTCACGGATGCGCAGGTCACGGCGGCGCAGCGGTCGCTCGACGGCGGGCGCAGCGGCGATGCGGCTGTCTCCATCCGCGCCGCCGAGGGCGCCGTGCAGCAGGCGACACAGCTCGAGGATGCCGTGGAGAAGCTGCAGCACGATCTGAAGGCCGCGGGCGAGCACGCCGCTGCGCTGATCACGGAGCTGGGCGGTGACATCCAGACCGCGCAGTCGCTGCCGGACCCCGAAGGCCGCGTCGCCCAGGCCGTCGCCGCCACGCAGCAGGGCGTTCAGCAGGCCCAGACATTCCTCGGGCCCTCCGGTGGCAACCCGATCGCCGCGCTGCGGGTGCTCGACGCCGCGAACGGCTCCATCGATTCGATCATCCAGACCGCGCGCGACGAGCAGCAGAGGATCGACCGCGCACGCAGCGCCCTCGCCGGCGCTCTTCGGCGGGCCGACGCGCAGATCGCGACCGCCGAGAACTTCATCCTGAACCGCCGCGGCGGAGTCGATTCGACCGCCCGCACCCGGCTGTCCCAGGCGCAGGCCAACCAGCGCGAGGCGTACCGCGTCGCAGACTCCGACCCCGTCCGTGCGCTCTCGCTGACCCAGTCTGCGGACCAGCTCGCGGCGCAGGCCCTGCAGGCCGCCCAGAACGATCTCGGCGGGTGGGGCGGTGGCGGCGGCGGTCGCGGCGACGACACCCTCGGCGCTCTGCTCGGCGGCATCCTCATCGGTCAGGCCGGAGGCGGCCACGGCGGGTGGGGCGGAGGCGGCGGAATCTTCGGCGGAGGCGGAGGCGGCGGCGGCGGCGGAGGCGGCGGGATCTTCGGCGGCGGCAGCAGCGGCACCAGTGGCGGCTTCTTCGGCGGGGGCGGCGGCGGAGGCGGATTCTCCGTCGGCGGCTTCGGCGGAGGCGGCGGCTTCTCCGGCACCAGCGGCGGTCACTTCTGACGGCATCCGATCCTGACCCCGACTCATCAACCCGAGCACTAATCTGACCGAACGACGTACACGGCAAGACACCCATCCGAGAAGAAAAAGGAACCACACCATGGCCAAGGAATCCATCTTCGGACGCATCTCCACGCTCGTCCGTGCCAACATCAACGCGCTCCTCGACCAGGCCGAGGACCCGCAGAAGATGATCGACCAGCTCGTGCGCGACTACACCAACAACATCGCCGACGCCGAGTCCGCGATCGCCGAGACCATCGGCAACCTGCGCCTTCTCGAGCGCGACCACGAGGAGGACGTGCAGGCCGCGGCCGACTGGGGCAACAAGGCCCTGGCCGCCAGCCGCAAGGCGGACGAGTTCCGCGGCGCGGGCAACACGGCGGATGCCGACAAGTTCGACAACCTCGCCAAGATCGCGCTGCAGCGCCAGATCAGCTCCGAGCGCGAGGCGAAGACCTCCGAGCCTCAGATCGCGTCCCAGACCGAGATCGTCGACAAGCTCAAGAACGGCCTGAACGGCATGAAGGACAAGCTCGGCGAGCTGAAGACCAAGCGCAGCGAGCTGCTGGCCCGCGCCAAGGTCGCCGAGGCGCAGACCAAGGTTCAGGACGCGATCGGCTCGATCAACGTGCTCGACCCGACCAGCGAGCTGGGCCGGTTCGAGGACAAGATCCGCCGTCAGGAGGCCATCGCCCAGGGCAAGGCCGAGATCGCCGCGTCGTCGCTGGACGCGCAGTTCGAGAGCCTCGACGACCTCGGCGAGCTCACCGAGGTCGAGGCCCGCCTCGCCGAGCTCAAGGCCGGCAAGCCGCAGGCCGCCATCGAAGCAGAGTGATCGGGCGGGCGGATGCCGGATCTCCGGCATCCGCCCCTCCTTCTCCTCCCGGGAGAGAACATGACCAGATTCCTCATCGTCCCGCAGTGGCAGGGCTCGCCCGCCTCGCGCGCCATGCTGCTCGTCGACGGCGCCAACGCCATCGCCGGCGACCTGCCCCGCAAGGACACCACCGTCCTCGACGTGCCGCTGGAGGCCGGTGAATCGCTGGGCACCGGCGTGCGACGCCTGAGCTCGCTACTGCGCGTGCGCGAGCTCATCGCCGAGCACATGAATGCGTCCGAGCAGACCGTGCTGATCGGCGGCGACTGCAGCGTGAGCGTGTTCGCGCTGTCCGCCGTCGACACCTCCGACCTCGCCGTGCTGTGGTGCGACGCGCACCCCGACCTCAACGATCCGTCGTCATCGCCGTCCGGGGCGTTCTCCGGCATGTCCCTGGCATCCGTACTCGGCCATGGCGAGCCCCAGCTGGCGCTGACTCCCGGCATCCCCGCCGAGCGCGTCGTGCTGCTGGGCGCGCGCAGCATCGATGAGGGCGAGCGGGCGCGGCTGGGATCGATCGCCGTCGTCGACCCCGAGGACGCGCACGATCCGGATGTCGTGGCCGCCGCCGTCCGCGCGACGGGAGCCTCCCGCATCTGGGCGCACATCGACGTCGACGTCATCGACCCCGCCGAGTTCGAAGGCGTCTCGGATGCCGAGCCCTTCGGGGTGGGCGCTGCCTCCCTCGCGGCGGTGATCCGGCAGGTCCGGAAGGACCTTCCCCTGGCCGGGGCCACCATCGCGGGCTTCGCGCCGCGCACGCCCGCCGACGCCGTGCGCGACATGGGCGCGATCCTGCGGCTGATCGGCGCGGTCGCATGAGCGACTGGCAGGCGGAGGCCGAGCGGGTGCTGATCCGCGGTCGGCGCTTCGACCGCCGCATCCCCTCGTTCCTGCTGCGCTCCCCCCTCAGCCGCCTCGGATACTGGTGGGGCACCTCGGTCGGCTGGGTGTGGGGGTCGTTGTGGAGCACCGGTCCCGTGCAGCGCCGGGCGGGACTGTGGGTGTTCCGCGGGCTGCCGGACTGGGCGTACGGCCGCGGCGGTGTGTGCGTGGGCGGCTGCTACCTGACCGGCGACGTGAATCCGTCCGACGCCGTGCTGCGGCACGAGGGCGTGCACAAGCAGCAGTGGCTGCGCTACGGGTTCCTCATGCCCGTGCTGTACCTGTTCGCCGGTCGCGACGCGCTGCGCAACCGCTTCGAGATCGAGGCGGGGCTGGAGGACGGCGGGTACGTGCCGCGCCGCCGCTGAGCTGCGATCTCAGAGGACGTTCAGACCGTACGCGGCCGGCGCATGCACGGCAGACGGCGCGATGCCGCAGCATTCCATCAGGTGCTCGGCGATGTCGGCCGTGCCGAGGTAGCCGCCCAGCAGCGTCGCCTCCGTGCGCAGCGCGCCCTCGGACTCGTCGCAGAGCATCTCGTCCGCCCACGCTGTCGCCGCACGCGCGAGCAGCTCGCCTGCCGCATGTCGGACACCGCCCCGACGCGCGCGCGGCAGCCAGGTCACCGTCATCCGCGGCGGTGCCGTGACGACGCCGATGTCATCGACGTCGGGCACCTCGACGAACACGCGCCCCACCGCGCACAGCGGCAGCGTGACCAGGAGCGCCTCCAGTTCGGCGAGCGACCGCTCGTCGGCCGTGATCAGGTGCTGCAGCTGGGGACGCCGGGAGGAACGGCGTGCCGCGCGCGCGCCGACAGGCGTCTCGACAGTGCTCATGATCTCTTGATCATACCACCGAGGAAGGGTTGCCTAACCTACCTCGAGTCCTGCCCTCGACGTCGACCGGCTGCGCTCAGACCACCAGCGCGACGCGCAGCGCCTGCAGTTCGGCATCCGTCAGTCCCGACGCCTGCAGGTAGGCGGCGACGGAGCCGTACCGCTGATCGAGGTCCGCGAGCAGGTCCGCCATCACCGGCGCAGGCGATTCGGTCGCCAGTTGGATCGCATTCCGCGCGTCGGGAAGATGGGCGCGGAAGTACTCGGCGACGGCGCGGTTCCGCTCCACGGGCAGCTGCGACGCCGTCAGCGCGTAGTCGGCCACCACGGCATCCCGATCCGCACCCACGGCGCTCAGCGCCAGCGCGACGATCACGCCCGTGCGATCCTTGCCCAGCGTGCAGTGCACGAGCGTCGGCTCCCCTGCCGCCAGGATGCGCACCACGGCGACGAGCTGGGCTGCGCACTCGTCGACCAGATGCCGGTAGAGACCCTCGAGATCCGTGTCCGCCGCGAAGAACGACTCCACCGAGCCCAGCAGCAGCGGAATCCGCTCCACGGGCACCCCGGTGAGCGCGGAGGGCTCGCGCAGCACCTCGACGTCGTCGCGCAGATCGATGACGCGCGCGACCAGCGAGCGCAGGCGGTCCTGTCCCTCGGGCGTGAGCTGCGCGAGCTGACCCGACCGCAGCAGAACCCCGTCCCGCAGCTGCGAGTCGCCGACGGGAATTCCTCCGACATCTCGGAGGTTGTGCACCCCGGGGAGGCGAATGACAGTCACAGCACCAGCCTAGGCGAACGCCCGCGAGCACCCCGCTCCACCCTTGATGCAAGATGACACACACGAAGCGATATTCATCAGCGATACGCATACGTATTTCGCCGTATTACTTCTCATATTGCTCCCGCATTTCCTGGGAACCTCCTCCCGATAGCAGAATATGGCCGTGACGAAAGACACCAGCGAGTTCCGCTACCTGCCCGCGCAGGCAGCCGCTCTGAACATCGCGATCCCCGAGGCCCGACGCATCCGGCTCGACCTCCCGGACGGCCGAGCGCTCAGTGCGCTGCGCTTCGGCGACGGCGACCCCCGGGTCACACTGCTGCACGGCGCGGGTCTGAACGCCCACACCTGGGACACCGTGGTGCTGCGGCTGGGTCAGCCGGCACTGGTCATCGATCTCGCGGGCCACGGCGACTCCTCCTGGCGGACGGACCTCGACTACTCCCCCGCCTCGCTCGCCGCCGACGTCGCCACCGCGATGGCCGAGTGGACCCGCACGCCGCAGGTGCTGATCGGGCACTCGCTGGGCGGTCTGACCGCGGCGAACGTCGCCGCCCGGCATCCGCAGCTCGTGCGCGCGCTCGTGCTCGTCGACATCGTCCCCGGGCTCGACACCGACGCGGCGCCCGCCGTGCTGCGCGACTTCTATCAGGTGACCGACTTCGCCACGCGCGACGAGGCGGTCGATCGCGCCCAGAGCTTCGGCATGGGCGGGACGCGCGAGGAAACCGAACGCGGCGTCTTCTTCAACACGCGCGTGCGCGACGACGGCCGCGTGGAGTGGAAGCACCACTTCGCGCAGATCATCGGCCACGCCTTCGACGCGCTGAACGCCGCGAACGCGGCATCCGCTCCCGGCGCAGATCCCTGGGACGACCTGCTGGCCGTCACCGCGCCGATCACCCTCGTGCGCGGCACGCACGGCTTCCTGCAGGATGCCGACGTCGCCGAGTTCACCCACAGGCTCCCCGGCGCGCAGATGCTCACCGTCGACGCCGGGCACAACGTGCAGGAGACCGCCCCGGCCTCCCTGGCCGACCTGGCCTCCGAGATTCTGACTCATCCTTCCCGCTGACCCGAGCGGACATCCCCGAGAGGACATCCCTGTGACACTCTTCCGCACCCCGCGCAGATCGGTCCGCCTGGCGGCCATCGGCATCCTCGCCGCGGGCGCCCTCGTGCTCACCGCCTGCACCGGCTCCGCAGAGCCAGGGCCCACCTCGGGCGGCAAGATCGACGCCAATGCGACGCTCACCGTGGGACTGGTCCTGGAACCGGACAACCTCGACATCCGCCACACCAGCGGCGCCGCGCTCGAGCAGATCCTCGTCGACAACATCTACGAGGGCCTGGTCTCGCGCACGCAGGACAACAAGGTCGAGGACCGCCTCGCGAGCTCGCACGAGATCTCCCCCGACGGCCTGACCTACACGTTCACGCTGCACGACGGCATCACCTTCCACGACGGCACCGCACTCACCTCCGCCGACGTCGTCGCCTCGTACGAGACGGTGAAGACGGATGCCACGGTGCAGGGCAACACGGAGTTCTCCGGCGTCGCCTCGATCACCGCTCCCGACGAGAAGACCGTGCAGATCGTGCTGACGAAGCCCGACCAGGACTTCCTCTTCAACCTCACCGGCCCCGCCGGCCTCGTCTTCAAGACCGGCGACACGACCGATCTGAAGACCGCTGAGAACGGCACCGGCCCGTTCGTGCTCAAGCACTGGACCAAGGGCGCCGCGATCACCTTCGACCGCGCCGAGAAGTACTGGGGCGAGAAGCCGAAGCTCTCCGAGGTCGTGTTCCAGTACATCCCCGACTTCACCGCCGGGGTGAACGCGGCGCTGGACGGCAGCGTCGACGTGCTCACGGCCGTGGACCCCAACCTGGTCTCCCAGCTGAAGGACACCGGCGACTTCACCATCACCACCGGCCAGACCACCGACAAGGCCACGCTGGCGTTCAACAACGCCGAGGCGCCGCTGAACGACAAGCGCGTGCGCGAGGCGCTTCGCCTGGCCATCGACCACAAGGCGCTCGTCGAGGCCGTCGGTGCGGGTCAGACCCTGTACGGCCCCATCCCCGAGCTGGACCCCGGCTACGAGGATCTGTCGAAGCTGGTGCCCTACGACCCGGCCAAGGCCAAGGAGCTGCTGAAGGAGGCGGGGAAGGAGAAGCTGGACCTGACTCTGACCATCCCGTCGTTCTACGGCACGACCGTCGCCCAGGTGCTGGTGTCCGACTTCGCGAAGGTCGGCGTCTCCCTCAAGGTCGACCGCGTCGAGTTCCCGACCTGGCTCGACCAGGTGTACAAGAACCACGACTACGAGCTGAGCTTCGTGCTGCACGTCGAGCCGCGCGACTTCGGCAACTGGGCCAACCCGAAGTACTACTTCGGCTACGACAACAAGCAGGTGCAGGACCTGTACGCGCAGTCGCAGGCCGAGCTGGACCCCGCGAAGTCCGCCGACCTGCTGAAGAAGGCCGCGAAGATCGTCTCCGAGGACGACGCGGCCGACTGGCTGTACAACGGCGAGACCCTCACCGCCCTCACCGCCGGCATCAAGGGATTCCCGAAGGATTCGATCAACTCGCGCATCGACCTGGCTGGCGTCACTCGGACCGCCGGCTGAGCATGCTCCGCTACGCGCTGACACGGGGAGTCCTGCTGATCGCAGGGCTCCTCGTGTCGAGCGTGGTCATCTTCTTCACGCTGCGGGTGCTCCCCGGCGACGTCGCGCAGCTGATCGCGGGCACTCAGGCGAGCCCCGACCAGGTCGAGGCCATCCGAGCGTCGCTGGGCCTGGACCGACCGCTGCTCGCGCAGTACACCGACTGGATCGGCGGCATCCTGCACGGCGATCTGGGCACCTCCCAGCTCAGCGGAGCCTCGGTCGGCGCGGAGCTCGCCGAGAAGGCGCGCGTGACGTGGCCGTTGGCGCTGATGTCCATGACCATCGCCATGCTCATCGCCGCCCCGTTCGGCGTGATGTCGGCGGTGCTGCGCGGCAGAGCAGGCGGCACCGCCATGAACGTCGCGGCGCAGGCCGTGGCCGCCGTCCCGGTGATCTGGGCGGGCATGATGCTGGTCGTCGTGTTCGCGCACTGGCTGGGCTGGCTGCCCGCACAGGGCTTCCCGCGCACCGGCTGGACGACGCCGGGCAGAGCGTTCGAATCGCTGCTGCTCCCCGCGATGACCATCGGGATCGTCGAGGGCGCCATGCTCATGCGGTTCGTGCGCAGCGCCACGCTGCAGGCGGCATCCCAGGACTTCGTGCGCACGGCGGCCGCCAAGGGCCTCACCCGCCGGCAGGCGCTGATCCGGCACGGCATCCCCGCCGTCGGCCTGTCCATCGTCACGGTGCTGGGCGTGCAGGTCGCGGGGATCATCGTCGGCTCCGTCGTGATCGAGCAGCTGTTCACGCTTCCCGGCATCGGACGGATGCTGGTGACCGACGTCGGCACCCGCGACCTGGTCAAGGTGCAGAGCGAGCTGCTGGTGCTGACCGGCTTCGTGCTGGTGATCGGCTTCCTCGTCGACCTGGTGCACCACGCCATCGATCCCCGGCAGCGCGAGGAGGCCGTCTGATGCCCCGCCGTCTGATGCCCCGCTGGCTGCGCGCCCTGCTCTCGTCCGGTACCGGACTGTTCGGCGTGATCGTCGTGCTGCTGATCGCGCTGACGGCGCTGGTCTCGGCGTTCTGGACGCCCTTCGACCCCATGATCTCCGATGTGCGCGGCCGCTGGGCCGATCCCGGCTGGCCGCACGTGCTGGGCACCGACGGCACCGGGCGCGACATCCTCAGTCTGGTGATGGCCGGCGCCCGCACGACCGTCTTCGTCGCCGTCGGATCGGGCGTCGTCGCCACCGGCGTGGGCGTCGCGCTGGCCGCACTGGGCGCGCTCACCGCGCGGTGGATGCGCGAGACCGTGGCGGTGCTGGTCGACATCCTCATCGCCTTCCCCGTGCTGATGATCGCGATGATGATCTCGGCGGTCTGGGGCGGATCGCTGTGGGTCGTCGTGCTCTCGGTGGGCATCGGGTTCGGCGTCAGCATCGCCCGCGTCACCCGGCCCGAGCTGCGTCGAGTGCAGCAGAGCGATTTCGTCGTGGCCGGTCGGGCCAACGGCCTCACCACCGGGCAGAACCTCGTGCGGCACCTGCTGCCGAACGTGGCGCCGGTGTTCATCGTGCAGCTGTCCTGGTCGATGGCGGTCGCCGTGCTGGCCGAGGCGGGGCTGTCCTACCTCGGCTTCGGCGCCACGCTCACCGAGGCGTCCTGGGGCACGCTGCTGGCCGATCTGCAGCGGTACATCGGCGTGCATCCGCTGACTGTCGTGTGGCCGGGCCTGGCCATCACGATCACCGTGCTGGGGCTGAACCTGCTGGGCGACGCGCTGCGCGAGGCGACGGACCCGACCCTCAGCCACCGCAGCGCACAGGTGCACGTGCCGGTGGTGGTCGCATGACCCTCCAGGTGCGGGACCTCGTGATCGAGATCGACGGCACGCGTGTCGTGGACGGCGTCTCGTTCACGGTCGAGGACGGGCAGCGCTTCGGCCTGATCGGCGAATCCGGATCGGGCAAGTCCCTGACGGCGCTGGCGATCCTGGGGCTGCTGCCCGACAATGCGACCGCGAGCGGCAGCATCCGCTGGAACGGGGTCGAGCTGATCGGGATGCCGGATCGGGAGCTCGCGAAGCTGCGCGGCGACGACATCGGCATGGTCTTCCAGGAGCCCCGCACGGCGCTGAACCCCATCCGCACCGTGGGGCGGCAGATCGCGGAGTCGATCCGCATCCACGAGCGCGTCGGGCGCCATCAGGCCAGGGAGAGGGCGATCGCCGAGGCCGAGCGCGTGCGACTGCCCGAGCCGGACACCATCGTCGACCGCTATCCGCACCAGCTCTCCGGCGGCCAGCGCCAGCGCGTGGCCATCGCCATGGCCCTGGCCTGCCGTCCGAAGCTGCTCATCACCGACGAGCCGACCACCGCGCTGGACGTCACGATCCAGGCCGAGGTCCTGAAGCTGCTGCTGTCGCTGGTCAGCGAGCACGGCATGTCGCTGGTGTTCATCACGCACGATCTGGCCGTACTGGCGCAGGTCGCCACGCACGCCGTCGTGCTCGAGCACGGGCACGTGGTGGAGCAGGGCGAGGTGGCGAAGCTGCTGAGCGCGCCGGAATCCCCCGTCACACAGGCGCTGCTGCGCGACGCCACCGCCACGCTGTGGCGCCCCGAGCACGGCCGCGACGAGCACGAGGGAGGCGCGGCATGAGCCTCATCGAAGCCGCAGGCCTCAGCCGATCCTTCGCCGTGCCCGCGCGCTCGCTGTTCGAGCGGCGCCGTCTGAGCGTGGCACTTCATCCCACCGACCTGGCCATCGAGGAGGGCGAGTCCGTCGGCATCATCGGCGAGTCCGGCTCGGGCAAGTCGACGCTGGTGCGGCTGCTGCTGGGACTGGACCGTCCGACCACCGGACGGGTCGTCGTGGACGGCAGGGAGGTGGATGCCACGGCATCCACTCGTTCGCTGCACTGGCTGCGCAGGCAGACCGGACTGGTGTTCCAGGACCCGTACGCGTCGCTGGACCCGCGGATGACCGCCGGCCAGATCATCTCCGAGCCGCTGTGGGCCCTGGACATCCCCGGCGACCGTCGCGCCCGCGTGCGCGAAGTGCTCGTGCAGGTGGGGTTGGAGGCCGACATGGCTGACCGCCATCCGCACGAGTTCTCCGGCGGGCAGCGGCAGCGCATCGCTGTGGCGCGTGCCATCGCGCACCGCCCGCGCATCCTCGTCGGCGATGAGCCGCTCTCGGCGCTCGACGTCACGGTGCGCGCACAGGTCCTCGAGCTGCTGACCGACCTGCAGCGGCAGGAGGGCCTGACGGTGATCATGGTGTCGCATGACATCGGCGTGGTGCAGAATCTCGCCGACTCGGTGGTGGTCATGAAGGACGGCCGCATCGTGGAGCAGGGCAGGACGGATGCCGTGCTGCAGCGCCCTGCGGAGGACTACACGCGCCGGCTGCTGGCCGCCATCCCGGTGATCCCGGAGGCCTAGAGGCTCTTCTGCAGCAGGAACACGCCCTGCGGCTCGCCGAACTTCTCCCCCACCTCGGTGAGCCTGCCGACGTCCACGAACCCGGCCTTGCGATGCAGTGCGATGGACGCGTCCGTCCCACGATCGGAGATCACGGCGATCACCTGGCGGAAGCCGGCATCACGGCAGGCGTCGAGGAAGCGCGCCAGCAGCGCCCAGCCGATGCCCTGGCCTGCTGCCGAGGGCGCCAGGTAGATCGAGTTCTCGATCGTGAACCGGTACGCCGACTTCGGCGACCACGGCTGTCCGAGCGCGTAGCCCAGCAGCTCGCCGTCCTCGCGCTCCGCCACCAGGAACGGGATGCCTGCGGCGGCGATGCGCTCCGCTTTGGCCGCCCAGGTCTCGGCCGTGGACTCCACCTCGTCGTACGTCACCGTGGAGGTGCGCACGTAGTGGTTGTAGATGTCGCGGATGGCCGGCAGATCGGCATCCGCGACGGGACGGATGCTCAGCGGGCTCATGCCTCGCCCTCCACTCGCCAGTCGACGGGCTGCGCACCCTGGGACTCCAGGAGCGCGTTGGCTCGCGAGAACGGCCGCGAGCCGAAGAAGCCGCGGCTCGCCGACAGCGGCGACGGGTGCGCGGATTCGATGATCGGGGTGCTGCCCAGCAGGGGTTTCAGGCCCCGGGCATCCGCTCCCCACAGGATGGCGACCAGCGGGCGCTGCCGCGCGACCAGTGCGCGGATGGCGAGCTCGGTGACCTTCTCCCAGCCCCAGCCGCGATGCGAGGCGGGCGTGCCGGGGCGGACGGTGAGCACCCTGTTCAGCAGCAGCACGCCCTGATCGCTCCAGGCGGTCAGATCGCCGTGCGGTGCGGGCGGGATGCCGAGGTCGTCCTGCCGTTCCCTGTAGATGTTGCCGAGGCTGCGTGGCAGCGGACGCACATCGCGGCCGACCGCGAACGACAGCCCGATCGGGTGACCGGGGGTGGGATACGGGTCCTGCCCGGTGATGAGCACCTTCACGTCGGCCAGCGGGCGCTGGAAAGCGCGGAGCACGTTCGCGCCGGCCGGCAGGTACCCTCGACCTGCGGCGTTCTCCGCGCGCAGCCGGTCTCCGAGCTCTGCGATCAGCGGCTGCACGGGCGCCAGCGCCTCCGCCCAGCCGGGGTCGAGCTGCCCGGCGTCGGCGAGCTGGGCGAGGGTCTGGGGCATCAGTCGACGTCGGTGCGCACGTGCAGCGGGCCGCGGGCCAGCAGGTGCTGGGCGGACTGCGCCACGGGGCGCATGGTGACGAGGTCCAGGTTCACCCGGCGCGGAGCATTCAGCGCATAGGCGATGACGTCGGCGACATCCTCGGCCAGCAGCGGCTCCTCGACCCCGGAGTAGACGGCCTCGGCCGCGATGCTGTCGCCGCCCAGGCGGTTCAGCGTGAACTCCTCGGTGTGCACCATGCCTGGGGCGACCTCGACCACGCGGATCGGCTCGCCGTTGAGCTCCTGGCGCAGCACCTTCACGAGCATGGACTGCGCGGCCTTCGCCGCGTTGTACCCGCCGCCACCGGGGTAGCCGGTCTGGGAGGCGGTGGAGGTGACGAACACCGTATCGGCGTGGCCGCTCTCCTCCGCCGCCAGACGCAGCAGCGGCAGGATGCCCGCCACGAGACGCTGCGTGGAGAGCACGTTCGCGTCGTACATCCACTGCCAGTCGCCGATGTCGCCGCCCTCGACGCTGTCGGTGCCGCGCGCCCCACCGGCGACCTGCACGAGGGCGTGCACGGGCCCGGTGGTCGCCAGGCGGCCCATCAGCTCGTCCACGGCATCCGCGTCCGTCAGGTCGCAGGGGATGGAGGTGGAGCCGATCTCGGCATCCAGCTCCGCCAGGCGCTCGGCGCGCCGAGCGACTCCCACGACATCCCAGCCCTGCGCGCGCAGCGCGCGGGCGGTCGCCTCTCCGATACCGCTGCTGGCTCCTGTGACCACAGCACGTCTGTTCACCATGCCTCCACCGTACGGCTTTTCCCGTCGTGAACCGGACATCCGTCTGTTACGTAACATTTCCCGCGGGTTGTCCGGTGTGCGGACGGCTCCGTACTGTCACAGAAGGGCACATGCCCGCCACCCGACATCCACGCCCAGGGAGAGACGATGACCGCTGAAGACTGGCGTTTCGAAACCAAGCAGATCCACTCGGGCGCCGCACCCGACCCGGTCACCGGCTCGCGTGCCACGCCGATCTACCAGACCACCTCGTTCGTGTTCCGCGACACCGAGCACGCCGCGAACCTGTTCTCGCTGGCCGAGACCGGCAACATCTACACCCGCATCCAGAACCCGACGCAGGATGTCGTCGAGCAGCGCCTGGCCGCGCTCGAGGGCGGCACCGGCGCCCTGCTGGTGGCATCCGGCATGTCGGCCGCAACGCTGTCGATCCTGAACCTGGCCGGCGCGGGCGACCACGTCGTCGCCTCCGCTGCGATCTACGGCGGCACCTACAACCTGCTGCGCTACACGCTGGCCAAGCTGGGCATCGAGACCACCTTCGTCTCCGACCAGGACGACCCCGAGGCATGGCGCAGTGCCGTGCAGCCGAACACCAAGCTGTTCTTCGCCGAGTCGATCGGAAACCCGAAGATCAACGTGCTGGACATCCGCACCGTCGCCGACATCGCGCACGAGGCCGGCGTGCCGTTCATCGTCGACAACACCATCGCCACGCCGTACCTGCTGCGTCCGTTCGAGCACGGCGCCGACATCGTCATCCACGCCGCCACGAAGTTCCTCGGCGGCCACGGCACGATCATCGCCGGCATCATCGTCGACGGCGGCACCTTCCCCTGGTCGCAGCACGCCGACAAGTTCCCGGGCCTGACCGAGCCGGACCCGTCCTACCACGGCGTGAGCTACTCCGGAGCCCTCGGCGACGGCATCGCGTACATCATCAAGGCCCGCGTGCAGCTGCTGCGCGACACCGGCCCCGCCATCGCCCCGGCCAGCGCCTGGCAGCTCATCCAGGGCATCGAGACGCTGTCGCTGCGCATGGAGCGCCACGTCGAGAACACCAAGAAGATCGCCGAGTGGCTCGAGGGCCGCGACGAGGTCGCCTCGGTCAGCTACGCCAGCCTGCCCAGCTCGCCCTGGTACGCCAACGCGCAGAAGTACGTGCCGGGCGGTGCGGGAGCGGTGCTCTCGTTCGAGCTCAAGGGCGGCGTCGACGTCGGCCGCGCGTTCGTCGACAGCCTGAAGCTGTTCAGCCACCTCGCCAACATCGGCGACGTGCGCTCGCTGGTCATCCACCCGGCCTCCACCACGCACTCGCAGCTGAGCCCCGAGGAGCAGCTGTCCGGTGGCGTCACCCCGGGCCTCGTGCGCCTGTCGGTGGGCCTGGAGAACGTCGAGGACCTCAAGGAGGACCTGGCCCAGGCACTGGCCGCCGCGAGCAAGGCCGCGGAGCTCGCTCGCGCCTGACGCGCTCCTTCTGCCCGGGCCCTCCGCGCTTCCTACGCTTTCTGCGCTTCCTGCGTCGAAACCCCTCGTGGTTGTCGAAACCCCTCGTGATCGTTGCGATTCACGAGGGGTTTCGGCGCTGCTGAGGGGTTTCGGCGCGCGAGGATTCTGTTCGGTCGGGATCGTCCTGCACAGACGCGAGATCTGTGTGAGTTGTTCACATCGGGGCTGATCGTCGAGTCGGGTGCTCTGAGAAGCGGCAGGCTGTCGGCATGGACGAGGAACTCGACTGTGCAACCGCGCGCTCATTGCTGCGCACACGCGAGGATCTGATCCGGAACGGGCTGACCGAGCGCGACCTCGCTCATCAGGTATCCGCGGAGAAGCTGATCCGCGTTCGCCGGGGCCGCTATGTCGGCGCGGAGCAATGGGACGACCTGTGGAACGAGGGTCGTCACCTTCTGCAGGTGATCGCGTTCCAGCTCAACAGCGACGGCCGACAACAGGTGATGTGGGGGCCATCAGCCGCCGTCCTGCACGGTCTCCCCCTGTACGACCTCGCTCCCCGGTCGATCCATGCCGTGATCCACGGTCAACGGCACAGCCGGCGCCGGACCGGCATCCGCTGGCACGACGTCGAGCTCCCAGCGGAGGACATCGTCGAGATCGACGGCATCCGATGCACTTCACGGGACCGCACCGTGCTCGACATGACCCGCCGCTATCGAGAAGAGGTCGGCGTGTCCGTCGCGGATGCCGCGCTGCGGCGCGAGGCTGTCGTCGGGCACTCGCAGGATGCCGGGCGCGTCGCACAGTGGCGCGAGCGGCTCGGCGGGCGTGCGAACCGTCTGAGCACCCGCGGGATCCTTCGGGCCAGGCGGCTGATCGAATTCGCCGATGGTCGCGCGCAACTGCCTGGGGAGAGTGTGAGTCGCCTGCAGCTCGATCGGCTCGGGTACCGTGGCTTCGATCTTCAAGTACATGTCGTCGGCCCGGCGCAGGAGGACTACTGGCTGGACTTCGGGTTCCCCCGTTCTCGCGTGTTCGGGGAATTCGACGGCAAGGGCAAGTACACGCGGGACTCCATGCGCGCCGGCCGCACGACGGAGCAGGTCCTGATGGACGAGAAGCGCCGGGAGGATGTGATCCGCGGCGTCACCGGCTGGCGACCGATCCGGTGGGGCTCCGAGCACATCAGAGACTTGGACGTCTTCGCTCGCAGACTTCAGTCCTTCGGCATCCGCCCACCTGGCTGACTGCAGAGTCGAGACCCCTCAGCAGCGCCGAGACCCCTCGTGAATCGCGTCGATCACGAGGGGTTTCGACAGTCATGAGGGGTTTCGACGAGAGCGTCGGAACCGAACCGCAGTCGTAACCTGCCCTCCCCACGGGCCCGCACCCGGGAGAATGGGTCCATGGACTGGCAGACGACCTCAGAGGACACGGTGCCGTCGGCGCCCGTGACCGAGGCCGATGAGCGTCTGCTGCGCGCACGTCCGCCGGCCACCGGCGCCTGGCGCGACGGCGATCACGCGGGTCACCGCCGGTTCACGTTCCTGGGAGACTTCCGCACCGAGAACGGTGCCCGGCTGCCCGTCACCCGCCTCGCCTGGGAGTCGTGGGGCGAGCTCAACGAGGCCCGCGACAACGCCGTGCTCATCCTGCACGCGCTCACCGGCGACAGCCACGTGCGCGGCGAGGCCGGAGCCGGGCATCCCACGGCCGGCTGGTGGAACGACATCGTCGGACCCGGCGCCGCCATCGACACCGACCGATGGTTCGTGATCGCGCCGAACATGCTCGGCGGATGCCAGGGATCCACCGGCCCCGCCAGCATCGCCCCGGACGGCCGGGAATGGGCCTCCCGCTTCCCGTACCTCACCATCCGCGATCAGGTCGCCGCGCAGATCCGGCTGGCGGATGAACTCGGCATCGATCGGTGGGCGGCCGTGATCGGCGGCTCGATGGGCGGCATGCACGCGCTGGAATGGGCGATCATGCAGCCGGAGCGCGTGCAGCGGCTGGCTGTGCTGTCCTCTCCCCCGGTGACCACGGCCGATCAGCTGGCGCTGAACTTCGTGCAGTTGGAGACCGTGCGCATGGACCCGCACTTCGCCGGCGGCGAGTACTACGACGCCGCCCTCGGCGAGGGTCCCCATCGCGGCCTCGCGCTCGCACGGCGGATGGCGCTGCTGAACTACCGCAGCCCCATCGAGCTCAACCAGCGCTTCCAGCGCTCCTGGCAGTCCGGCGTCTCGCCGCTGGGCCGCGGTGGTCGCTTCGCCGTGCAGTCGTACCTGGACTTCCATGGCAACAAGTTCACCCGTCGCTTCGATGCCAACAGCTACATCACCGTCGTGGAAGCGATGAATTCGCACGACATCGGCCGCGACCGCGGCGGCGTCGAAGAGGCGCTGCACACCGTCACGGCGAAGAGCCTGGTGATCGGCATCGACACCGACCGGCTGTTCCCCGTCGACGGCCAGCAGCGCATCGCGCGCAGCATCCCGAATCTCATCGACGACGAGGCCGTCGTGCTCGCCAGCGATTTCGGTCATGACGGCTTCCTCATCGAGACCGACGAGGTCGGAATGCACCTGCGGCGACTGCTCGACGCCTGAGCCGCCGAGCGATCTCAGATCGCGAAGGATGCGTCAGATCGCGAAGGATGCCCGCAGCGTGCGCTTCTCGACGCCGTACGAGATCGCGGTGATGCCGAGGCCCAGCAGTGCGAGGACCGCGCCCACCCACTCCGGCGCGACGAACCCGAACCCGAGCGTGATCGCCACGCCCCCGAGGAACGCGCCCAGGCTGTTGCCGATGTTCAGCGCGGAGTGGTTCAGCGCGGCGGCGATGGACTGGTTGTCGCCCGCGACATCCATCAGCCGGGTCTGGATGGCGGGGCTGATCATCGCGGAGAGCGCGCCGATGAGCATGGCGAGGATCACCAGCACCGCGAAGGACCATGCCAGCAGCGCCAGCAGCACGAGAGCGGCCGCGAGCCCCGCCAGCCCGAGGTGAAGGGTCGCGCGCAGATCACGGTCGGCGAAGTAGCCGCCGGCGATGTTGCCGACGGTCATGCCCACGCCCACCAGCACGAGGGTGATCGGCACCGCCCACTGCGGGGCGTCGGCGATCTCGGTCACGAGCGGGGCGATGTAGCTGTACACGGCGAAGAATCCGCCGAAGCCGATGGCGCCGATGCCCAGGGTGAGCCAGATCTGCGAGGAGCGGAACACGCCCAGCTCCGAGCGCAGCGTGCGCCCGGGGTCTCCCTCGTGGGCGGGCACGAACAGGGCGATGCAGGCGGCGGCGAGCGCGAAGACGAGGGTGACGACCAGGAACGCGACGCGCCAGCCCCACTGCTGGCCCAGGTACGTGCCGATGGGCACGCCGACGACGTTGGCGATGGTGAGTCCGGTGAGGATGAACGCGACGCCCTGCGCGCGCCGTCCCGGGCCCAGCACGTCGGCGGCCACCAGCGCGCCGATGCCGAAGTAGGCGCCATGCGGGAGCCCCGCCAGCAGGCGCGCCATGCCGACCAGGCCGAAGCCGGGCAGCACCACGATCAGCGCGTTGAAGACGGCCAGTGCGACGGCGAGGCACAGCATCACCCGGTGACGGGGATAGCGCGCCACGGCCGCGGCGATGGTCGGCGCCCCGATGACCACGCCCAGCGCGTACATCGACACGAGCACGCCGCTCTGGCCGATGGCCTGCTCGGGGCTGTGCGCCCACAGAGCGGGCAGCAGATCCTGGGCGATGTCGGGGAGCAGGCCCATCATCACGAATTCGGTCATGCCGATGCCGAAGCTGCCGATGGCGAGGGAGAGGAGCGCCCTCATCGCCGCACCCCTCGAGAGATTCGAGGGAGTCACCCGTCAATGCTACCGGCGCCGATACTCCCAGGGCAGCGCGCCCATCAGCAGGCGATGCCGCGCTCCGGGAGTGCCCGGCCGGTCGGGGTAGTGCTCGTCGCCCTCCCACATCACGAAGCGTCCCCGCTCGTCGGATCCCATCCGGGTGGCGAACAGTTCGAGGTCGCCCGCGGCGGCGAGTGACTCGTCGACGGTGGCATGGGGCAGCAGGAAGCGCAGCGTCATCCAGGTCGGCGGGAACAGCGTCAGCTCCCCCGCCACGTGCTTCGCGAACGCCTGCGCCGGCGTGAGCCAGACCGCCTCCTCGATCTCGCCGGGGTTCGCGTGCACGTCACCCTCCGCGAAGCGCGCGAGGAAGAACCAGGTGCGGTACTTCACCGGCTGCTCCACCGGAGGTGTCCAGCACGAGAGCAGGGTCAGATCTCGGATGCCGATGCCGGCCTCCTCGAGGGTCTCGCGCGCCGCCGCCCTGCGAGCGGCATCCGTCTCGGTCTCGGCATCCGTCTCGTCGCCGGGATCGACGCGACCGCCGGGGAACACCCAGGCGCCCGCGAACGAGCCACGGTCGGGGCGGCGCAGCATGAGCGTCTCGAGACCTGCGGCGCCGTCCCGCAGGACGACGGCGGTGCCGGCGACCCGCATGGGCTGCTCGTCGGGCATGCTCAGTCGAGCTCCTCGATGGCCTGCTCCAGCCGCTCGATCTTGGCATCCAGCTCGCCGCTGTAGCCCGGACGGATGTCGGCCTTGAGCACCAGCGACACTCGTGACCCGAACGGCATGACGGCCTCGGTGGCGCGCTTGACGACGTCCATCACGGTGTCCCAGTCGGGGCCCTCGACCTCGGTGAACATGCTGGTGGTGCGGTGCGGGAGACCGGATTCCCGGACCACGCGCACGGCGGCGGCGACCGCGTCGTGCACGGAGTCCCCGGAACGGCCGTTGCCGGACGGGGCGACTGAGAAGGCGACGAGCATGATTCTTCCTCCGGTGGTGTTCGGTGACGATGGCTCAGGGGGTTGCGGCCACGGGCGTGACCGGTGCGCGCAGGATGCCGCGCACGGCATGGATCAGCAGGACGACGAGCAGCAGGTTGCGCACGCTCAGCAGCAGGATGGGCAGCGCCTCGGCGCGCAGCAGGCCGTCGTAGGTGAGCGGGTAGATCGTGAACGTCAGGGCGCACAGCACGAGCACCAGCACGGCGGCGGTCTGGGCGCGTGCCCGGTCGAACACGAACCACAGGACCACCGGCGCGATCAGCCAGGTGTGGAACTGCGGGGAGCCGACCTTGTTGGTCGCCATCAGCCCGGTCACCAGCGCCAGCGCCAGCGGCGGCAGCAGCCGCTGCCAGGCCGCGCCCGCTCGCGCACGGAGCACGCCCAGCAGCAGGATGCCCGCGACCACGACGATCATCACCGCCGTGAGCGCCGAGGAGACGGCATCCGCTCCCGGCGCGGCGATCTGGAACGTGAGGATGTCGTAGCTGTACTCGATCCGCGCCGCACCGGACAGCGCCTGCCACAGGAACGGCGTGGCGGCGACGGCCTCGATCTGCAGACCGCGGCCGGCCTGCGCGGTCAGGAAGCCGAACACGTGCTGTCCCGCGCCCAGCAGCAGAAGCAGCACGACGATGGCGATCGAGACGGATGCCGCGGTCGCCAGCACCCGCCAGGCGCGTCTGCCGGCGGCGACGGCCGCCAGCACCAGGGCCCCGGGCCAGATCTTCACCCAGGCGCCGATGGTCAGCAGCACGGTGCCGGTGCGAGGATGCTGCGCCAGCCACAGGCCGCCCGCCACCGCCAGCGGCACCGTGATCGCGTCGATCCGGTACATGGCGATCGGCCCCAGCAGCACGAGGGCGGCGATCCAGAACCAGCCGGCGACACGGCGGCGGCGCGTGCCGCCGCGCCGCACGAGCGCTGCGAAGCCCAGCGCGTCGCACAGGGTCACCAGCAGCGCCCAGCCGATCAGATAGGCGCCCAGCTTGCCGAATGCGACGACGAACGGCACGGCCAGCAGCTGTGCGAGGAGCATCGGTGCGAGGGCGAGCTGCGGATACACCCAGTCCTCGGTGATCCCGACGATGTCGTGGCCACCGAGCGCCGCCGTCGACCACGGCTGGTACACCAGCACGACGTCGCCCATCGGCTGGCTGGGCAGCACCCAGCCCAGCCACGCCACCAGCACGTGCGCGGCGAGGAATACCCCCCACAGCACGGCGGAGCGCCTGCGCCGCGCCCTCATCGCGCAGTCGCCGCCGTCACGCGATCAGCTCCGCGATGGTGGCGGGCAGCGCCTCGGCCACGTCCATCGCGACGATCGGATGCCCGACGGCGCCGTGCTCGGCACCGGATGCCCGTGCGGCGGCCGCGCCATGCAGCCATGCGGCCGCGGCCGCCGTGTCGGCGAGAGGCCGCGCGGGGTTCGCCGCGATCAGCGCGCCGAGGATGCCTGCCAGCACGTCGCCCGTGCCCGCCGTGGACAGCCAGACCGGGCCGTCGCCGACGACGATGGTCTCCGCGCCCGGGGCGGCGATGACGGTGCGCGCGCCCTTGCTCAGGACGACCGCACCCAGGGCCGAGGCGGTCTCCTCGGCCTCGGCGAGGCGGCGGTCGTCACCGTCGAGGTCGCTCCTGGGCTCGAGCCCGAGCCGCGCACGCAGCGCCGCGAGTTCGCCGGCATGCGGGGTCAGCACACGGGGAGCCGCGGCACCCTGTGCGAGGTCGAGCGCCCCGGCATCCACCACCACCGGATCCGTACCTGCCAGGATGCGGCGCAGCACGGCCTCCTCGTGGTCGCCGCGATGCGCGGCATCCGTGCCCGAGCCGATCACCCACGCGCCCACGCGGGTGCGGCCGAGATCCTGCCCGGCGACAGTCTCCGGACGCCGGGCCAGGACGGCGTCCGGCGCGCCGCCCAGATACCGCACGTACCCCGCACCGGTGCGCCAGGCGGCCTCGACGCCCAGCACCGCGGCGCCGGGGTATGCGGCCGAGCCCGTGCGCAGCGCGACGACTCCGCGGGAGTACTTGTCGTCATCCGCGGTGGGGATGCGCAGGAAGCCGACGGTGTCGGCCCTCGTCCACTCGCGCGTCATGACTCAACGCTAGCGCGCCGATGCCCCGCCGCCAGCCGGTAGCGTCGAGATGTGACCCTGCTCTTCTCACCGCTGTCCTTCCGCTCCCGCACGTTCCGCAACAGGCTGTGGGTGTCGCCGATGTGCATGTACAGCGTGGTGGACGGCGTGCCGCAGCGCTGGCATCGCACGCACCTGGCGCAGTTCGCCTCCGGTGGCGCCGGCCTGATCATGGCCGAGGCCACCGGCGTCGTCCCGGAGGGGCGCATCTCTCCTCGCGACACCGGGATCTGGTCCGACGAGCAGCGCGACGTGTGGGCCGAGATCGTCTCCGACGTGCACGAGCGCGGCGGCATGATCGGCATCCAGCTCGCGCACGCCGGACGGATGGCATCCACCTGGTGGCCGTGGGCCGCGCAGCGCGGCACGGTGCCCGTCGCCGAGGGCGGCTGGCCGACGGTCGCGCCGTCCGCGATCGCCTTCGAGGGCTATGCCGCACCCGAGGCTCTGGACACCGGCGGGATCGAACGCGTCGTGACCGGGTTCGCCGACGCCGCACGACGGGCGGTGGATGCCGGATTCGACGTGCTCGAAGTGCACGGCGCCCACGGCTACCTGCTGCACGAGTTCCTCTCCCCGCTCAGCAACGCCCGCGACGACGAGTACGGCGGGTCGCTCCAGAACCGCGCACGCCTCCTGCTGCGCGTGGTGCGAGTCGTGCGCGAGGTGGCAGGCGAGGATCTGCCCGTGTTCGTGCGGCTCTCGGCCACGGACTGGGCCGAGGGCGGGTTCACGCCTGAGGAGGCCGCGCAGGTGGGCCGATGGGCCGCGGACGCCGGCGCCGACCTCGTCGACGTGTCCAGCGGCGGCATCCTCGCAGGCGTCAAGGTCGAGTACCGTCCGGGGTTCCAGGTGCCGTTCGCGGCGACCGTCCGCTCCTCCGGTCGGGTGCCGACGGCGGCCGTCGGTCTGATCTCGTCCGGAGCACAGGCCGAGGAGGTGCTCTCCTCGGGAGCAGCGGATGCCGTGTTCGCGGGCCGCGAGTGGCTGCGCGACCCGCACTTCGGCCTGCGGGCCGCGCACGAGCTGGGCGCCGAGGTGCCCTGGCCGCCGCAGTACCAGCGCGCGCACTGGCGCGACTGACGCGTCAGCGGCCGTAACGGATCGCGTCAGCGGCCGTGACGGATCACGTCAGCGGCCATAACCGCGGCGCGTGGCATCCTGCACCTCGCCGACGAGCTCCTCGAGGATGTCCTCCAGGAACAGCACCGCGGTGGTCTCCCCGGCGGCATCCCGCACCTTCGCCAGGTGACGGCCCGCACGGCGCATGGCCGCCAGGGCGTCCTCGAGGTCGGTGTCCTCCTGCACGGGGATCATGTGGTGGATCCGCTTGGCCGGCAGCGGCGCGTCCAGGTTCTCGTCGGAGTCCAGCGCGGCGCGCAGCACGTCCTTCAGATGCACGTAGCCGACCGCCTGCTGCTGGTCGTCGACGATCACGTACCGCGAGAACCCGTAGCGCGAGACCGCGCGCTCCACATCCGCGGGGCTGGCCGTCTCGGGCAGAGTGATCAGGTCGGCCAGAGGCACGGCGACATCGCGAGCCTTCTTGTCCGTGAATTCGACCGCGGCGGCGACCGCCCCGGAGCTGTCCTCCAGCACACCCTCGCGGCGGGAGCGGTCGACGATGGTCGCGACCTCCTCGATCGTGAACGTCGAGGCGGCCTCGTTCTTCGGCTCCACGCCGAACATCCTCAGCACGATGTTCGCCGAGCCGTTCAGCAGCCGGATCACGTGCCGGAACACCCGGGAGATCCACACCAGCGGGGGCGCGAGGATCAGCACCGCCCGGTCGGGCACCGAGAACGCGAGGTTCTTCGGCACCATCTCGCCGAACACCACGTGCAGGAACGACACCAGCGCCAGGGTGACCACGAACGCGACCACGCCGATGAGCGAGGGATCCCAGCCCAGCGCATGCATCGGGATCTCCAGAAGGTGATGGATCGCAGGTTCGGAGACGTTCAGGATCAGCAGCGAGCAGATCGTGATGCCCAGCTGCGAGGTCGCCAGCATGAGCGTGGCGTGCTCCATGGCGTACAGAGCCGTCTTCGCCGCGCGGGAGCCGCGCTCGGCCAGCGGCTCGATCTGGGATCGGCGCGAAGAGATCACGGCGAACTCGCCGCCGACGAAGAACGCGTTGCCCATCAGCAGCACGACCAGCCACACCAGGCCCGCCCAGTCGCTCATCGGTCCGCCCCCTGCTCGTCGGTCGCCGGCACCGGGTCGGCGACGTAGCGGATGCGGTCGATGCGACGGCCGTCCATGTGCACGACGCTCAGCGTGCCGGTCTCGATGCGCACCTGGTCGCCCTGCGCGGGCACGCGCTCCAGGACGCTCATCATGTAGCCGGCGACGGTGTCGTACACCTCGCCCTCCGGCACCTCGATGCCGGTGCGGGCCAGCAGTTCGTCGGGGCGCAGCTCACCCGGGAAGGTGATGGAGTCCACGCGGCGCACGATCCCCGCACGAGAACGGTCGTGCTCGTCGAACACCTCGCCCACGATCTCCTCGATGAGATCCTCCAGCGTCACGATGCCTGCGGTGCCGCCGTACTCGTCCACGACGATGGCCATCTGGTAGCCCTTGGAGCGCAGCTCCGCGACCAGCACGTCCAGGTGCACGGTCTCGGGTACGCGCAGCGGCTCAGTGCTGAGCGCCCCGACGGGCACCTCCAGCCGCTTCTCGCGGGGTACGCCCACGGCGGCCTTCAGATGCACGACGCCGGTGATGTCGTCGAGGTCGTCGTCGTAGACGGGGAACCGGCTGTGCCCGGTGCTGCGGGCCAGGCGGATGACGTCGTCGGCGCTGTCGCCGACGGAAATGGCGTGCATGCTGGGCCGCGGGGTCATGATGTCGTCGGCAGTGAGGCGGGCGAAGGTCAGGCTGCGGTCCAGCAGCGTGGCGGTGTCCTCCTCCAGCACGCCCTGGCTGGCCGATCGGCGCACGAGCGAGGACAGCTCCTCGGCGCTGCGCGCTCCCGAGAGCTCCTCCTTGGGCTCGATGCCCATGGCGCGCAGCACCGCGTTGGCACTGCCGTTCAGCAGCATCACGGCGGGCCTGAACACCACCGTGAACGCGGTCTGGAACGGAATCACGAGCTTGGCCGTCGCGACGGGAAGAGCGAGCGCGAAGTTCTTCGGGACCAGCTCGCCGAGGATCATCGACAGGAACGTCGCCACCAGCATCGACACCGTCACCGAGATGGGCACGGCCGCGGCATCCGGCGTTCCCCATGCCTCCAGCACCGGCGCCAGCAGCTTGGAGATCGCCGGTTCCATGGTGTATCCGGTCAGCAGCGTGGTCAGGGTGATGCCCAGCTGCGCCGAGGACAGGTGCGTGGAGGTGATCTTCAGCGCGCGGATGGTCAGCATCAGCCGGGATTCGCCGCGCGCCTGGCGCGCCTCCAGCTCGGCGCGATCCAGATTGACCAGCGCGAACTCGCTGGCCACGAACAGGCCGGTCCCGACGATGAGCAGGAGCCCCACGCCCAGCAGCACGTATTCCATCAGCTGAAGTCCTCGTCGATCGCGAGGTGCGGGCGGTGGGGCCTGGTACTACAAGAGGGAGGGTCGTCCATGGTGCGCACGATCTTACAGAATTCGGCTGTGAGCGCGCGCCGCAGGTATGACGGCCTCCTGCGACCCCGCGCTGCAGTTCTCGCCCCGCGCGGCAGTTCTCGCCCCGCGCGGCAGTTCTCGCCCCGCGCTGCGCAGATCTGCGCAGCGGCGAGCGAGAAGTACCGCGCGAACGGGATCGAACGCTGAGAGCTGCAGCGTGAAGCGCCCGGAGCCTCACCAGCGCATCGCAGAACGCGGGCGCGGCAGGCGCGAGGGCAGGCCGGCGGCGGTGAGGATGTCGTAAAGCTTCGCAGGGTCCTTGTGAGCATCCGTCCTCCATCGGGACACTCGTTTCACGACCCGGCGCAGCTCATCCTCTCGGTCCTTCTCCTCCAACAGCGCCTGCTCAGGAGTGCGCCCCTCCAGGATCTCCGGATCGAAGTACTTGCCTGTCCCGTCGAACTCCCCGACATGGTCGAAGTCTGCGAAGTAGAAGTCGGTTCGCACCCGCTTTCCGCTGGGCAGCCGGAACGGATGCTGCAGCTCCGGAGCCGGAAATCCCAGTGCCCGGATGAGGACCCGCGCTTCCGACTCTCGAACCGAGTCCGCCGACGGGGTGCCGAAGCGCAGCGCATCGGCCGCCTTCAAGAAACCGCGTCTGCTGTGCCTCTCGAAGACCTGCCACAGTTCGTCCACTTGCGCGAGCGAGCCGGCCCTCCGCCGGGCCCAGAGCGCCTGGTCGACGGCCACGACACCCGCGGTGAAGCCAGAATCGGCCGCGAGGTCGATCGCCGTCTGCGCGGGCGACGTGACCAGATGGCCACGCCATTCGACCAACTGGACGCCTTCGAACCCGAGCGCGCGACGGCGTACATCTCCCGAAGTCCGACCGCCTGTGGCGCGTGCGATCCGGACCTCGACGCGATCGGGCCACGAGCCGATACGGTCCATATCCCAGATCGCGGCCGCGGCCGCTCCCATGAACACCTGCGGCGCGCGCGACCTGTCGGCGACTTCGAGCACCCTGGCGAGGTGGCGCTGGAGCGGCGTGAGCTTTCGCCAATCCTCTTTCCAGGCATAGCTGCCGGCGACGACCCGGTGGACCACGCCGTGCTCCACGAGCATCCGAAGCCGTCGTTCCGAGACGCCGAGACCTGCGGAGTCGTTCCGCCGTCGGATGCGGATCGGATGCTGTGTAGTGGCCTGCATTCCCCGAGGATGACACTCAGGCGGCCACCCCTTGCACGGAATTCGGCGCCCTGTGCACAACCCGTCCCTCCCGCTCGATTGTGCAGACGAGTCGACGGCATCCGCCCGGCTCATCGCGCGGCAGTTCTCGGTCGCCGCTGCGCAGATCTGCGCAGCGTGTATCGAGAACTGCCGCGCGAAGCGAATCGGATGCCGAGAACTGCAGCGGATGCCGAGAACTGCAGCGGATGCCGAGAACTGCAGCGCGGGACGAGAACTGCAGCGCGGGGCAGAACATGGCGCGCCAGGCGTCCAACGACCGAAGGGCCTCAGAGCCGCACGCCGCCGCACGCGACGGCGCCCGCCGGCGTGACGGCACCCGACGGCCCCGCGCGGACCGCAGCCTCCTACCAGCTGACCGGGAGCGCCTTGCCCTCCTCGTAGCCGGAGGCGGACTGCAGGCCGACCAGAGCGCGGTCGTGGAACTCCGGGACGGTGGCGGCCCCCGCGTAGGTGAACGAGGAGCGCACGCCCGAGGTGATCATGTCCAGCAGGTCCTCCACGCCGGGGCGCAGCGGGTCGAGGTAGATCATCGACGACGAGATGCCCTCCGCGAACAGCTCCTTGCGCGCCCGCTCGTAGGAGTCCAGCCGGCCGAACCTCGCCTGCACGGCCTTGGTCGAGGCCATGCCCCAGGACTCCTTGTACGCCCGCCCGTCGGCGTCGTGCTGCAGCTCGCCGGGCGCCTCGATGGTGCCGGCGAACCAGGAGCCGATCATCACCGACGACGCACCGGCGGCGAGCGCGAGCGCGACATCGCGCGGGTAGCGCACTCCCCCATCCGCCCAGACATGCGCGCCGAGCTCGCGAGCGGCCTGAGCCGTCTCCAGCACGGCGGAGAACTGCGGGCGGCCGACGGCCGTCATCATGCGGGTCGTGCACATGGCGCCGGGTCCCACCCCGACCTTCAGGATCGACGCGCCGGCGTGCACCAGGTCATGCACGCCGTCGGCGGTGACGATGTTGCCGGCTGCGATCGGGATGCCCAGGCCCAGCTTCGAGACCTCCTCGAGCGCGCGCAGCATGCCCTCCTGGTGACCGTGGGCGGTGTCGACCACCAGCACGTCCACGCCGGCGGATGCCAGCGCCCTGGCCTTCTCGGCGATGTCGCCGTTGATGCCCACGGCGGCCGCGACCGCCAGGCGCCCCGATGCGTCCACGGCCGGGCGGTACAGGCTCGAGCGCAGCGCGGTGCGCGGGGTGAGCGTGCCGACGACGTGCCCGTGATCGAGCACCAGCACCATCTCGGCATCCGCGGCCTCGATCGCGTCGAAGGCGGCCCTGCCCTCGCCGATGTCCTCGGCCGAAACCGCCAGCGGCTCCGCATGCACGAGGTCGCCGAGCGCGGCATCCGGCAGTGCGGTCGCCAGCCGCGGTGCGGGCAGGATGCCGAGCACGTCGGAGCGCTCGAGCGGCTCATCGCCCGTGCGCGCAGCGACGACGATCCCGTGTCCCGGTGTGGCCGGGAGCAGCCGCAGCGCATCCGCGACGGTCGCGCCGGGGGCGAGCACCAGCGGCGTGTCCCAGCGCACCGGCTGGCGCTTGACCCAGCGGATCGCCGCATCCAGCTCCTGCAGCGGCAGGTCCTGCGGGAGCACTCCCAGGCCGCCGCGCCGGGCGAGTGCGGCCGCCAGCCGGGGCCCGGTGACCGAGTTCATGTTCGACGAGACCAGCGGGATGGTCGCGGGCGTGCCGTCGTCTGGGGCCAGATCCACGCTCAGCCGACTGGCGACGGCGGAGCGCCGTGGCACCAGGAACACGTCGGAGTACGTCAGATCGACCGCGGGCTGCTCGCCGGAGAACTTCATACCGCCACGCTACCGCGCGCGGATGCGGGAACCGCCTGGCAGGGGCGCATTCCGGTCGGTGTTTGGCATTAGGCTTGATCACTGATACTCGTGTGCGACCCGATGCACTCAGCAGCCGAGCCGCACGCACAGCTTCAGTGACGAAAGAGGGCGGTAAAGCGTGTCGAACCAGGTGACCGGCGTCAATGGCGACGGGGGGTTCGGAGCCAATTCCTGGCTCGTGGACGAGCTGTACGAGCAGTTCAAACAGGATCGCAACTCCGTCGACAAGGAGTGGTGGCCGATCCTGGAGAACTACACTCCGGATGCCGCCGCGGCATCGCCCGCGGCGACCGCCCAGGCCGCTCCGGCGCAGGTCGCCAACCCGGTGACCGCACCCATCCCCGTGATCGGCGCGCAGCCCGTGGCGCGCACCACCACCAAGCCCGCCAAGCAGGCCCCGATCCCCGCCCAGGCACCCAAGCCGCAGGCGAAGGACGAGCCCACCGCCAGTGAGGACAAGGTCACGCCGCTGCGCGGCATGCCCAAGACCCTCGCGGCCAACATGGATCAGTCGCTGACCGTCCCGACGGCCACCAGCGCGCGCACCATCCCCGCCAAGCTGATGATCGACAACCGCATCGTCATCAACAACCACATGGCCCGCACCCGCGGCGGCAAGGTCTCCTTCACGCACCTGATCGGCTGGGCGCTGATCCAGACGCTCAAGGAGTTCCCCAGCCAGAACGTGTTCTACGCCGAGGTCGACGGCAAGCCCTCGGTCGTGGCCCCCGCGCACGTGAACCTCGGCATCGCCGTGGACGTGCCCAAGCCCGACGGCTCCCGTGCGCTGCTGGTCCCCAGCATCAAGCGCGCCGACACGATGACCTTCGGCGAGTACCTCGTCGCGTACGAGGACATCATCGCCCGGGCCCGCAACAACAAGCTCACCGCCGCCGACTTCGCCGGCACCACGGTCTCGCTGACCAACCCCGGCGGCATCGGCACCGTGCACTCCGTGCCGCGCCTGATGAAGGGCCAGGGCTGCATCATCGGCGCCGGCGCCCTGAACTACCCGGCAGAGTTCCAGGGCTCCAGCCCCAAGGTGCTCACCGAGCTGGGCATCGGCAAGATCATCACCCTCACCAGCACCTACGACCACCGCGTCATCCAGGGCGCGGGTTCCGGCGAGTTCCTGAAGAAGGTGCACGAGCTGCTGATCGGCGAGCGCGGCTTCTACGAGGACATCTTCGCCGCGCTGCGCATCCCGTACCAGCCCATCCGCTGGAACTCCGACATCTCCGTCGACCTGGCCGAGCGCGTCGACAAGCAGTCCCGCGTGCAGGAGCTCATCAACTCCTACCGCGTGCGCGGCCACCTGATGGCCGACATCGACCCGCTGGAGTACGTGCAGCGCTCGCACCCCGACCTGGAGATCGAGAGCCACGGCCTGACCTTCTGGGATCTGGACCGCGAGTTCGTCACCGGCGGCTTCGGCGGCAAGCGCGTGATGAAGCTGCGCGACATCCTGGGCGTGCTGCGCGACTCGTACTGCCGCACCGTCGGCGTCGAGTACATGCACATCCAGGACCCGGAGCAGCGCCGCTGGTTCCAGGAGAAGCTCGAGGTCAAGTACGTCAAGCCCGGGCACAACGAGCAGTTGCGCGTGCTCAGCAAGCTCAACGAGGCCGAGGCGTTCGAGACCTTCCTGCAGACGAAGTTCGTCGGCCAGAAGCGCTTCTCGCTCGAGGGCGGCGAGTCTCTCATCCCGCTGCTGGACGAGATCCTGCAGGGCGCGGCGGATGCCGGCATGGACGGCGCCACGATCGGCATGGCCCACCGCGGACGCCTCAACGCGCTCACCAACATCGCGGGCAAGACCTACGGCCAGGTGTTCCGCGAGTTCGAGGGCACCCTCACACCGGGCAACCAGCGCGGCTCCGGCGATGTGAAGTACCACGTCGGTACGAAGGGCACCTTCGTCGCCCAGGACGGCGCCGAGCTGCCGGTGTACCTGGCTGCGAACCCGTCGCACCTGGAGACCGTGGACGGCGTGCTCGAGGGCATCGCCCGCGCCAAGCAGGACCGCAAGCCCATCGGCACCTTCACCTGGCTGCCCATCCTCGTGCACGGCGACGCCGCGTTCGCGGGTCAGGGCGTGGTCGTGGAGACACTGCAGATGTCGCAGCTGCGCGGCTACCGCACCGGCGGCACCGTGCACATCGTCGTCAACAACCAGGTGGGCTTCACCACCCTGCCCAACGACTCGCGCAGCTCGGTGTACGCCACCGACGTGGCCAAGACCATCCAGGCGCCGATCTTCCACGTGAACGGCGACGACCCGGAGTCGGTCGTGCACGTCGCGCAGATCGCGTTCGAGTACCGCAACCGCTTCCACCGCGACGTGGTCATCGACCTGGTCTGCTACCGCCGTCGCGGTCACAACGAGGGCGACGACCCGTCGATGACCCAGCCGCTGATGACCGACCTGATCGAGGCCAAGCGCTCGGTGCGCAAGCTGTACACCGAGGCCCTGGTCGGACGAGGCGACATCACGCAGGAGGAGTACGACCAGGCCAAGGCCGACTTCCAGAACCGCCTGGAGATCGCCTTCGCCGAGACGCACGCCGCGGAGACCGGCGCGACGCCGATCGCCCCCGAGCTGCTCCCGGTGGACGACCAGGTCGGCGCTCCCGATGTGACCGGCGTACCGCTGGAGGTCATCCACCTCGTCGGCGACGCGCACGCCAACAAGCCCGAGGGCTTCACCGTGCACCCCAAGCTGGACAAGCAGCTGCAGAAGCGCGTGAGCATGAGCCGCGAGGGCGGCATCGACTGGGCCTTCGGCGAGCTGCTCGCATTCGGCTCCCTGCTGGTCGAGGGCACCGTGGTGCGCCTGGCCGGTCAGGACTCCCGCCGCGGCACCTTCGTGCAGCGCCACGCCGTGCTGCACGACCGCGTGAACGGTCAGGAGTGGCTGCCGCTGTCGAACCTCTCCGACAGCCAGGGCCGCTTCTTCGTGTACGACTCGCTGCTCAGCGAGTACGCGGCGCTGGCCTTCGAGTACGGCTACTCGGTGGAGAGCACCGAGGCGCTGGTTCTCTGGGAGGCGCAGTTCGGCGACTTCGTCAACGGCGCGCAGTCGGTCATCGACGAGTACGTGTCCGCGGCAGAGCAGAAGTGGGGCCAGCAGTCCGGTCTCGTCATGCTGCTGCCGCACGGCTACGAGGGCCAGGGCCCCGACCACTCCTCCGCGCGCATGGAGCGCTTCCTGCAGCTGTGCGCGCAGGACAACATGGTCGTCGCCCGCCCGTCCACGCCGGCGTCGTACTTCCACCTGCTGCGCCGTCAGGCCTACGCGAAGCCCCGCAAGCCGCTGATCGTCTTCACCCCGAAGTCGATGCTGCGCCTGCGCGGTGCGACCAGCCAGGTCGAGGAGTTCACCAGCGGCCGCTTCGAGCCGGTGATCGATGACAGCCGCGACCTCGACCGCAACGCCGTCAAGCGCGTGATCGTGCACTCCGGCAAGATCCACTGGGATCTGGTCAGCGAGCTCGAGAAGAACCCGAACCCCGAGATCGCCCTGGTGCGCCTGGAGCAGTTCTACCCGACGCCGATCGATGCGCTGAAGGCCATCACGGACTCGTACCCGAATGCCGAGCTGGTCTGGGCTCAGGACGAGCCCGAGAACCAGGGTGCTTGGCCCTTCCTGGCCCTGGCATTCACCGATGTCCCCGGCCCGCGCCAGTTCCGCGCCGTCTCGCGCCCGGCGGCGGCATCGCCGTCGACCGGATCGTCGAAGGTGCACGCCGTCGAGCAGGCCGCCCTGCTGAAGGCCGCGCTGACGCTGGACTGAAAAATCGGCAGATTCGAGAACGCCGCCTCCCTGATCGGGGGCGGCGTTCTTCGTGCAGCGGGTTCAGTACCAGATGCCGAGCGTCGGTGCGGGATCGGTGCGGAACGCCGCGCTCAGCGCGTGAACTGCGGATGCCGTGCCCTGCACGCGCCCGGCGGCGGACAGCTGCGTCAGAGGCACTCCCCCGGCGTAGATCGCGGACAGCTCGGCCACGCCCAGCACGACGTCCGGTGCGGCATCCACCGGCTCCACGGCCGCAGCGCCAGAGACGTCGATGCGCACCCGCCAGGTGCCGTCTGCGAAACCGTACGAGTCGTCCACGCGCACCACGACGTCGGCCGGCGCGCTGTACGTGCGTGCCTGAAGGGACGCGGGCACATCCAGCACCCGCAGCCAGCCGTGGTCGTGCACGGTCAGCTCGACCGCACGCTGATCGGCGACCAGGTGCGCGATCGGGTCGTCGACGGGTCGCAGGTCGGCCTCCACGCGGTCGACGAGGTCATGATTCACGGCGAAGCCCCACAGCGCGCGGAGCGCGTCGTCGGTCTCGGCCTCCAGGTGGCGGACGCGCAGGATGCTGCGGAACGACGCCGGGGCGTCCTTGAACGAATATGCCATCGCACCGCGCACCTCGCCGCCGGCGTCCACGTACCGCACGCCGCGCACCGAGGCATCCTTCTTCTCCTCGTCGCCGCCCAGTCCTGCCAGGCCCATCCAGCGGCGCG
Source organism: uncultured Microbacterium sp. (assembly GCF_937927635.1). GTDB lineage: Bacteria > Actinomycetota > Actinomycetes > Actinomycetales > Microbacteriaceae > Microbacterium. The sequence goes on along the minus strand of NZ_CALBRW010000042.1, from coordinate 44,936 downwards.
GCCAGCCGGGGACCTGACCGGCGCGCCCCAGACGGGCGCGCTCGTGCACGATCTGGAACTCGCGCGCCACCGCGACGGGCTCGACGTACTCCACCCGACCCGGAACCTCGGCGGGGCGCCAGCCGGCACGCGACGTGTCGATCGCGATGCGCGCGACCGGCACGGCGGAGCCGAAGCCGTAGCGGCCGTAGATGGTCGCCTCCGATACGGTGAGACCCGCCAGCGGCACGCCTGCCGCGACGGCGGAGCGCAGTTCGCCCTCGAGCAGGTTCCGCGCGATGCCGCGACGGCGGTGCGTGCCGGCGACGGTCACCATGCTGATGGACCACATCGGAACGGCGCCGCCCGGCACGCTCATCGGCGCGACCCACGAGTTCACGGTCGCGACGGGCAGAGCATCGGATGCCGCATCCTGTTCGTAGACGCCGATGCTGCGGCGCTCGCGCCAGGTCTCGCGCATGGGCACGATCTCGGCATCCGTCGGCGCCGATCCCAGGAATCCGCGCTCGGCGGCGCGAGCGAAGGACACGGCGAGCGCATCGTCGTCCATGTCGACGACGCGGTAGTCGAACCCGCTCGCGCGCAGCCGCGCCTCGGATTCGGGGTCTACGGGGACGGTGCGCGCATCGACGGGACTCACCCGATCAGACTACCCACCGCAGTGCCGCGGCCGCCGTCGTCAGTGCGCTGCGGTCTGCGCCTCACGCAGACGGGCGAACACCTGCGCGCGCAGCTCCTCGGGCGCTGTCTCCTTGCAGGCTCGCGCCACGACCTCGGTGAGGGTCGTCGCGACGAGCGCCTCGTTCCTGCAGACCTCGCAGTTCTCGAGATGCTCGCGGATCTCCGAGTGCTCTGTCGTGCAGATCTCGTTGCGGAGGTATTCCTCGAGATCTTTTCGCGCCTTCGCGCAGCCGCAGTCGGTCATGTGGTGCTCCTCGGTTCAGCCGCGGCGACCCCTCGCTCGGCGGCATAGTCTGCCAGCAGCTCCCGCAGCATGCGCCTGCCTCGGTGCAGGCGGCTCATCACGGTGCCGATGGGGCTCTTCATGATGTCGGCGATCTCCTGATAGGAGAATCCCTCGACGTCGGCGAGGTACACCGCCAGGCGGAAGTCCTCGGGAACCTGCTGCAGCGCGTCCTTGACGGCGGATGCCGGCATCCGGTCGATTGCCTCAGCCTCGGCCGACCGGCTGTGAGACGCCGTGGTCGACTCGGCGCCGCCGAGCTGCCAGTCCTCGAGGTCGTCGATCGTGCCCTGATACGGCTCGCGCTGACGCTTGCGGTAGATGTTGATGTACGTGTTGGTGAGGATGCGGTACAGCCACGCCTTCAGGTTCGTGCCCTGCGAGAACGAGGCCCACGCGGCATACGCCTTCACGAACGTCTCCTGCACGAGGTCAGCCGCATCGGCGGGATTGCGCGTCATGCGCATCGCCGCCGCATAGAGCTGATCCATGAAGGGGATCGCCTGCTCCTCGAAATCCCGTCGAGGGTCCGCGGTTGTCGTCTCATCCATCACCGGCCAGTCTAGGCGGGCGAGCGCGTCCTCAGAGAGGGGTTCGACGGCGTCGAGCAGCATCGTTGACATCCGTCACCTCCATCTCGCGTGTCTCGAGCTTCACTAGGCTAAGAACCGATGAGCACCCAACGGTATTCCCCCACCCCCACGCGCGGCTCCTACCGTGCGCCGGAGAGCGGAGCGCCGGTGGCCGCCACCGTCACGATCCCCGGTTCGAAGTCGCTCACCAACCGTGAGCTGATGATCGCCGCGATCGCCGACGGGCCAGGGCGTCTGCTGCATCCGCTGCACTCCGAGGACTCCGCCCGCATGGTCGACGCGCTGCGTCTGCTCGGCATCGGCATCGAGGAGGTGCCCGGCGACGGCGGCTTCGGCCCCGATCTGCTGGTCACCCCCGCACCGCTGATCGGCGGCAGCAGCATCGACTGCGGGCAGGCGGGCACGGTGATGCGGTTCATCGCGCCTCTGGCGGGCCTGGCGACCCAGGACGTGCATCTGACCGCGCACGCGAGCGCCCTGCACCGGCCCATGGGAGCCCTGATCACCGGACTGCGCGACCTCGGCGTCGACATCGACGACGAGGGCACCTGGTCGCTGCCGTTCATCGTGCACGGGCACGGCCGCGTCCGCGGCGGACGCGTCGAGATCGACGCCTCCGGCTCGAGCCAGTTCATCTCGGGGCTGCTGCTGGCCGCTCCGCGCTTCGACGTGGGCCTGCACCTGGTGCACATCGGCGAGCACCTGCCGAGCCTGCCGCACATCGACATGACCATCGAGTCGCTCAGCAGACGGGGGATCCGCATCGAGCGCCCCGCGGTGGGCGAATGGGTCGTCGAAGCGGGCATCCCGCGGGCGAAGGACGTCACCATCGAGCCGGACCTCTCCAATGCCGCGCCGTTCCTGGCCGCGGCGCTCGTCACGGGCGGTGAGGTCACGGTGGCCGACTGGCCGCTGCACTCCACGCAGCCCGGTGCCCTGCTGCCGGACATCCTGCACGCGCTGGGCGCGCACACCGGCCGGCATGCCGGCGCCCTCACCGTGCGCGCCGGCGACGGCATCCGCGGCCTGGATCTGGATCTGTCCGCCGCCAGCGAGCTGACGCCGACCATCGCCGGGCTCGCGGTCTTCGCCGACGGCCCCACCACGATCCGCGGCGTGGCGCACATCCGCACGCACGAGACCGATCGCATCGCAGCCCTGGTGAACAACATCCGAGCGCTCGGCGGCGACGCCGAGGAGCTGCCGGACGGGCTGCGGATCACCCCGCGTCCGCTGCACGGCGGCACCTGGCCCGCGCACCACGATCACCGGATGGCCACCACCGGCGCGCTGATCGGCCTGGCCGTGCCGGGCGTGGAGATCGATGACATCGGGACGACGGCCAAGACGCTGCCGGAGTTCGTGCAGCTCTGGGAGCGGATGCTGACGGGCGAGACCGCGTGAGCTGGCTGGGCGACGACGACGAGCTCGAGGAGTACGAGGAGTACGACGAGAGCAGCGTCCGGACCCGCCCGAATCCGAAGGCCAACCGGCCACGGACCAAGCGCCGTCCCGCGCATGAGGATGCCGAGATCGGCCGCATCCTGGGCGTGGACCGCGGCCGATACAGCGTGCTGATCGGCGAGGACCGTCCCGACGAGCACATGATCACCGCGGCGCGCGCGCGCGAGCTGCGGCGCACGCCCATCGTCACCGGCGACCGCGCACGTGTGGTGGGCGACACGAGCGGAGAAGAGGGCACCCTCGCCCGCATCGTGGGGCTCGCCGACCGCACCTCGCTGCTGCGCCGCAGCGCCGACGACACCGACCAGGTCGAGCGCGTCATCGTCGCCAACGCCGATCAGATGCTTATCGTCGTGGCTGCGGCCGACCCCGAGCCGCGCGCCCGGCTCGTCGACCGCTATCTCGTGGCGGCGCTGGATGCCGGCATCCGTCCGCTGCTGGTGGTGACCAAGACCGACCTGGCGGATCCCGCCGAATTCCTGCGGCATTTCGACGGACTGGACCTGCGGGTGTTCACCTCGGCCCGCGGGCGTATGCCGACAGAAGAGACCGGCGCCGCGCTGATCGGTCACTCCACGGTGTTCGTCGGGCACTCGGGCGTGGGCAAGTCCACGCTCGTGAACGCGCTGGTGCCGGGGGCCGGCAGGGCCACCGGGCACGTCAACGAGGTCACCGGGCGAGGGCGGCACACCTCCTCCTCCACGATCTCGCTGCGCTACGTCGGCCATGCCGGACGGGGCTGGGTGATCGACACCCCAGGTGTGCGCTCGTTCGGCCTGGGGCACGTGGAGCGGGCGAACATCCTCGCCGCCTACACGGAGCTGGCGGAGATCGCCGAGGGCTGCCCTCGCGGGTGCACCCATCTGCCGGATGCCTCCGACTGCGCACTCAACGAGGCCGCCGCCGCGGGCGAGCTGAACGAGGCGGGGCTCGCCCGGCTGGAGTCCCTGCAGCGGCTGCTGGCCACGTTCGGCGGATAGGCTGGGCTCATGACCGCGACGCGCCTGGAACCCGGAACGACCGCCCCCGACTTCACGCTGCTGGACCAGGACGAGAAGCCCGTGTCGCTGGCCGACCTGCGGGGCCGGAAGGTGATCCTGTACTTCTATCCGGCGGCCATGACGCCCGGCTGCACCACCCAGGCGTGCGACTTCCGGGACAGCATCTCCTCCCTGCAGGGCGCCGGGTACACGGTGGTCGGCGTCTCCCGCGACACCCCCGCCAAGCTGCGCGAATTCCGCGAGCGCGACGCGCTGACCTTCGAACTGCTCAGCGACCCCGACCACGCCGTGCACACCGCCTACGGCGTGTGGGGCGAGAAGATGAACTACGGCAAGGTCATCGAGGGCGTCATCCGCTCCACGTTCGTCCTCGACGAGCAGGGTGTGATCACCGCCGCGCAGTACAACGTCAAGGCCACCGGGCACGTCGCCAGGCTGCGGAAGACCCTCGGCATCGACGCCTGATCCCGCTCAGGCGTCTTCGGACTCGCCCGTCCCGTCCTCGCGACGGTGCAGGCGCGGGTCGTCGGCGCCTTCGCGACGCACCGTGACGATGAGGGCGACCAGCCCGACCGCTCCGGCGAGCCCGAGCACCAGCACGAACAGCCACGGCACGGGGCGGATGCTGCTCAGCGCGGCCAGTGCCAGCGCGATCGCGAGCACCTGCAGCACGATGCCGCCCGAGCGCGCCCACGAGGCGTGACGAAGCGTGCCGACTGCGAAGGCGATGAGCCCGGCGGCGCCGACCAGGGTGAGTGCGATGAGCGCCAGGCCGCTGGCCGTCGACGACGCGTCGCCCTCGCCCAGGGCGAACAGCTCGAGCACCGCGATGACGATCAGAGCCGCACCCTCGAGTGCCAGCACAGCGGCGGCGAGCACCGCCGGTCGGAACCTGGACACGGGCACACTCCTCAGCACGGACGTCAAGAGTTGTGCGAAAACCCTTGATTTCACCTTATTTCTGTAACACAATGGATAAAGCCATGTGCTCCCACATCGGAGTGGGGCGGGCGCACAGCCCGCATGACCAGGGTAGCCGACTCCCGATCCGCTTCCCGAACTCGAGTGCCGCGCAAGCGGCCACCACACCGAACATCAATCATGAGGAGCCATCAATGGACTGGCGCGACAAAGCGGCCTGCCTTACCGTCGACCCCGAGCTGTTCTTCCCGGTGGGGAACACCGGACCGGCCGTCGACCAGATCGAGAAGGCGAAGGCCGTCTGCGCCACCTGCACCGTCACCGAGATCTGCCTGCAGTACGCTCTGGAGTCCGGTCAGGACTCCGGCGTGTGGGGCGGACTCTCCGAGGACGAGCGCCGTGCGCTGAAGCGCCGCGCCGCCCGCGCCCGCCGCGCCGGCTGAGGACGGACCAAGCACAGAGGCGCCGCCGAGCGATATGCTCGACGGCGCCTCTGTGTCCGGCCCGTAGCCCGACCGCCAGTCCGAGAATCTCACCCCCGCAGACGCTGCCCGCTGGCCGGGTCGAAGCAGTGCACACGCGCACTGCTGACGTCGATGACCACCTCATCGCCCACGCCGAACGAGCCAAATCCCGGAACGCGCGCCATGAAGTCGAACTCGCCGACGGCCAGATGCACATCGGAGACGTTGCCCAGCGGCTCCACCGCGACCACTCGGCCGTGTGCCTGCTCTCCCGTCACTGGAGCACGCAGGGTGCACTCCTCAGGTCGAACCCCGACACGAACCTCGGGCTGGCCGGCCAGGCCGAGCTCCACGACGAACGCCGTTCCAGGCAGCACGAAGCGTCCCTGTTCGGCAATAACCGCGGTGAAGAGGTTCATGCGCGGCTTGCCCACGAACGACGCGACGAACTCCGTCGCCGGCTCGTGGTAGACCTCATAGGGACTCCCGTACTGCTCGAGCCGGCCGCGGCTCATAACCGCGATCCGGTCCGAGAGCGTCATGGCCTCCTCTTGGTCGTGGGTCACGTAGACACTGGTCGCCTTGAGCTCGCGATGTAGCATCTTCAGCTCACTGCGCGTCTGGTCGCGCAACAGCGCGTCGAGGTTCGACAGCGGCTCGTCGAACAGGAACACCGCTGGCCGGCGGGCGATGGCACGGGCGAGTGCGACGCGCTGCCGCTGCCCTCCGGAGAGAGCCTTCGGCTTCGAGTCCAGCACGTGCGCGATGTCGAGTCGCTGCGCGGCGTCCGTGACACGCCGATCGATCTCGTCCTTGTCCACCTTGCGCATGCGCAGCCCGAAGGCGATGTTCTCGAACACGGTCATGTGTGGATACAGTGCGTAGTCCTGGAACACGAATGCGAGATCTCGCTTGTCCGGTTCGAGGTCGTCGACGCGATGGCCGTCGATGAGAATCTCCCCGCCGGAAATGTCCTCTAGCCCCGCGATCATGTTCAATGTGGTGGTCTTGCCGCATCCCGAGGGGCCGAGAAGCGATACGAAGTGCCCGTCCTCGATTACGTAGCTGAGGTCTGCGACGGCCTTGCGCACCTCCTCACTCCGCTTCGGACGACCGTACACCTTGTCGACGTTCACCAATTCGATCTGAGCCATTGTCAGCCTTTCACCGCACCCTCGGTCATACCGCGGATGATCCACTTCTGAGCCACCAGCGTGAGGACCAGGACAGGGATCGCAGTGATCACGCCCGCCGTCGCCGCCGATGTGTAGTCCATTGCGAACAGCCCCTGGAAGGCGGCCGTCTTCACGGGCAGCGTCACCGCCGTGTTGGAGGTGAGCACCTTCGCGAGGAAGAAGTCGCTCCAACTGGTGATGAACGCCAGAATGGCCGTCGCCGCCATTCCCGGGGCTGCAAGCGGAAACGCGATCTTGTACATGATCTGCAGCCGATTGCACCCGTCGATGCGCGCTGCCCGTTCAAGGCTGGGCGGCACGTCCTCGAAGAAGCCGACGAGCATCCAGATCACCAGCGGCAGGATGAACGCCGTGTACGTCACGATGAGCCCGAGCAACTGATCGTAAAGCCCCACCGAGCGCAACAGGATGAACAACGGTACCGCCAGCACGATGACCGGGATCGCCTGCACCGTCATCATGCTCAGCAACAACGGCTGCCGCCCGCGGAAGCGGAAGCGGGCAATGGCGTAGGCGCAGGCTGACCCCACCACCATGCAGACGATGGTCGTCGAGATGCCGACGATCGCAGAGTTGGCCATCGGCGATAGGAACGAGCCGTCGGCCAGTAGTCGCAGGTACGACTCGAACGTGATGTTCGACGGCGACAAGTCGGGCGTCCTGCCCTGCAGCGCCGTCGAGGGGTACACGCTGAACACGAACATCCATAGGAACGGTGCCAGGAAGATCGCCATCGTGAGGACGACCAGCGCCCCGCACACGATCGCTGTGGCGCGCCTACGGCTGGCCTTCGACACCCTTCGAGTGCGCGGTCGATGGCTGGTGACCAGCGCCGTCTCTGTGAGATCAGGCATCCGCTCTCCTCCTTCTGCTGAACCCACCGAAGATCACGATCCAGAACACCGCGACCACGAGCACCAGGATCATGATCCCGACAGCCATGGCGGAACCGTATCCGCGGTCCAGATTGCTGAAGTTGACCAGGTAGGCGAGGAAGTTGATGGTTGTCGTCCCCTCAGCCGGCCCTCCCGACCCTCCGGTGAGCACATAGATGGTGTCGAAGACCTTGAGCGACCACATCGACTGCACGATGAGGGCGAACATCAGCGCGCCGCGGATGTTCGGCAACGTGATGCGCCAGAACGTACGCCACGGGCCTGCGCCATCGATCGCCGCGGCACGGTAGAGATTCGACGGGATCCCCTGCAGCGCTGCGAGCATGAGCAGGCACAGGAAGGGGAGCAGCTTCCACGTCTCGGCGAAGATCAGCACGTTCATCGCCAGAGTGGGGTCAGACAGCCACTGCACATTCTCGTCGGTGAGCCCCAGCCCTCGCAGGATGGTATTCGCGATGCCGGTGCTTCCGTCGAAGATGAGCTTCCACATGATGCCGTTGACGACCGGCGGGACGGCCCACGGCACCAGAAGCAGCACACGCGCGAGGGTGCGCCCGCGGAACTCGCGGTTCAGCAGTACGGCGATGCCCACGGCCAGGGCCACCCCGCCGAGCACGGTGATGATGGAGAAGTATGCCGTCCTCTCCATCGCGCGGTGCACGGCGGGATCGGACAGCAGCTGTCCGTAGTTGTCCAAGCCGACGAACGGATGATCCATGCCCAGCTTGTCGTTCCATTCGTGGAACGACATGAAGACGGCATACCCCATCGGATATCCCAACAGCATCGCAATGATGAGGACCGCGGGAGCGATCATCATCAGGCCGAAGCGCAGGTCTAGTCGGCGGCTCCTCTCAGCGAGGTTCGCGCCCATCTTCGGTGATCCTTACTTCAGGTACTTCTTCACGAGTTCTTCCGCGGTCTTCTGGGCGGAAGCCAGCGCCTCCTTCGGGGAGGTCTTGCCGTTCATCGCATTGATGAGCTGGACCGAGAGTGCCTGGTCGAGCTCGTTCGACCAGGGCGTCCCGTAACGCTTGGTCACGTACTTCGTCGACTCCTCATAGGTGGCCAGGATCGGCAGTGCCTCCTGAGCTGTCGGATCGGCCAGTACGCTCTTGGAGACCGGGAACCAGCCCTCGTCCTTGACGATGTCCATCTGGACGTCGCCCGTTGTCACGAACTGCAGCCAGGCGAGAGCCGCCTCTTTGTTCTTGGAGAACTTGCTGATGGCGAAGCCCTCCGACCCGTCGATCGACGCCGACCGGACCGAGATTCCGGGGATCAGTCCGTTGCCGATGCTGTCGGCGGTGGTGACGGCCTTGTCGCCGGTGGCGACGGCGTATTGGAAGGGCCAGTTGAACACCATCCCCGTCTCCCCCCGGGCGAACAGGTCGGCGAGGTCGGATGCGTTGGTGATCTGCAGTGATGAGGGGTCCATCACCTTGTGGACCTGCAGCAGTTCGACGAGCTTGGTGAGCGCCTCGACGCCGGCTTCGCCCGCGAAGGTGGGCTTGTAGTCGTCGTCGTAGAACTCCCCTCCGTTGAGGAGCAGCATCCGGAGGAAGTTCTGATAGGCACCGGCGGGGTTGCCCATGTCGCAGGCATATCCGTATCGACCGCCGGTAGTGAGCTTCTTGGCTGCGGCGACAAACTCGTCCCAGTTCTGCGGTCCTGCCTCCGGGTCGAGATCCGCCTTCGTATAGAGGTCCTTGTTCCAGAACATGGTCTGTGTGCTGACGAATTTCGGGAGCCCGTAGACCTTCCCACGCCAGGACACGGCGTCGAGCGCCGGCTGGATGAGGTCACTCGGGATGGCCGAAGCGTCCAGTTCCTCGAGCCAGCCGGCCTGCCCGAACTCCGCAGACCAGCCTGCCCAGGTCATCACGACGTCGAACGAGGTGTCCTGCGCGGCGAACATGGTCGCCATCTTGTCGTGCAGGTCGTTGAAGTTCCCCTGCTGGTAGGTGACGACCTTGATACCGGTCTTCTTCTCGAACGCCTTGATCGCAGTCTGCTTGAACACGTTGTTTGTGTTGTCGTCGAGGATGCTGATCTGCCCCGAGGGATTGCCGCCGCCGGTCAACGGCGCGCCCCCACTCCCGGTTGACGGCGCGCATCCGGCGAGAGCGAACGCGCCTGCGGCCAGGCCGCCCAGCTGGAAGAGTTGACGGCGCGAGAGATTCGCGCCCATCTGCGTTGATGACTTCATTTCCTGCTCCTTCGTTGGAGGTGTGAGCTGATGGTCAGATGGTGATCTCGACGACCTGGCCGGTCTCGAGGGAGGTGTGCACGGCTGCGATGGATGTCGTGATGAGCAGGCCTTGGTCAAGACCCGGCACTTCGACGGATTCGCCTCTCACGAGCTGGATGAAGTCCCGGACCATGTCTATCGGCACACCCTGGATCCTCCCCGCCCGCTCGTACACGGCGGACTGCATCCAGCGCGCGCCACTCGGTCCGTAGTCGACGATGCCGTGGTTGGCACCGTCGATGTGGAGGACATCGCTGTCCGACTGAATCTCGTACCGGAAGTCGAACACGGATGGCATGGACTGGGGCAGTACCCACGAGGAGTTCAGGATGACGTGCGATCCGTCCGCCATCGTGAACACCGCGTTGATGCGGTCCCAGGTGTCCACACCCGATCCGGCAAGGATTTCGCGCGCACCAACGGCGTAGACCGACACCGGACGGGTTCCGCCGATCCAGCAGGCGAGATCCAGGGAGTGCGGCATGAGGAACCACGCCGGCGAGCTCTTCCCGGCCCAGGAGAGCATCTCGGTGGGGACGAAGATGGTGTCGTTCAGGCTGATGATCTGCGCACTGATCCTTGCCTGAGGTTCCGCCGCGAGCTTGTCGCGAACGGAGGAGTACTGCACGTTCCAGCGGTTCTCGAAGCCGACCATGATGCGGGTGCCGGCTCGCGCCACGGTCTCCGCGATCTCCCGTGCATCCTCGGGATCCGTGGCCAGCGGCTTCTCGATCATGAGATCGAGTCCTGCCTCCGCGCACAGCACAGCAGCCTCGCGGTGCGCGAAATCCGGCGTCGCGATGACCGCTGCCTGCAGTTCCGGGTGCTGCGCAAGCATTTCGGACAGATCCGTATAGCCAGGGACTCCGAACTGCTCGGCCATGTCGGCGAGTACGGTCGGGTTGCGGTCGCATATCGCACTGACCCGCGAACTCGGGTCCTCCTGCAGTGCGCGTGCGAACATCGCACCGCGAATGCCCCCGCCGACGACCGCCACTCGTACCGGACTGCTCTGCTCCACTGCCTACCCCACTTCTTCATGGTGTTCAGGATTTCCATCGCCAATCGATGTATGTATGAGGCTAAACCATACATACTTGATCGTAAACTGTCCACTGAGAAGAGCTCACAAATCTGCGCTTCAGATCGGAAGACATGCCATGACAGCGTCCTCGAAATCCCGGTCGGACCTCACCCTGTCCTCGCGCACCCTGCGACGGCGCCTGATCACCACGACCACCATCGGCGAGACGAACCGTCGACGCGTCTTGGAGACGCTGCATCGGCTCGGACCGTCCAGCCGAGCGCAACTGGCCCGTTCGCTCGCCGTCAACCGCGCGACGATCGCGACCATCCTGCAACCACTGCTCGAATCGGGAACGCTGGTGGAGGGCAAGCCGATCGCGCCGTCGCACGCGGGGGGCAAGCCAGCTCGTCCACTCTGGTTCCGCAGCGACGGGCCCTGGCTGGGGGCCGTCCAGCTCTCCCCCGACATCGTGGTCGCCGCGCGTATCGCCTTCGACGGCACCATCCACGAGATCAGCCGCGCCTCCTACGGGCGGGACGCCTCGACAGAGACCATCGCCCAGGCGCTCTTCGAGGTCACAGATCGTTGCCTGTCCGGTGTAGACCTTGTCGGCATCGGCGTCGCCGCCGCCGGGATGGTCGACACCCGGGCTGGCAGGATCCTGTCCATGCATCTCACGCCGGGACTCAATGGGCTCCCGGTAGTGTCGATGCTCGAAGAGCGCTACCGCGTCAGCGCACTCGTCGACCATCATCCCCGTGTCCAGGCGCTGGGCGACCGCTGGTTCGGGCTCGGCCGCGAAATCCAAGACTTCGCGTCGGTCTACACGGGCGAGGCATTGGGCTTCGGCATAGTGCACTATGGGGAGGTCCTGCGCGGGCTCGACGGGGCGGGCGGGGAGTCCGGACACACCATCGTCCAACTCGACGGCGAGCTGTGCCGTTGCGGGCGCAGGGGATGCTGGGAAACGGTCGCCACACTGGGCTGGTTGCGCGACCGTGCCGCCGCGCTGTCTCTCGAGGACGCCGAGTCGATGGACGCCAGCTCACTCGCCGCGCTCGCATCAGCGGGCGTGACGGATGCATCCGGTCTGCTCGACCTCTATGCACGCAATCTGGCCATCGGCATCGCCAACAATGAACAGATCCTCGCCCCTGGTCACTACATCATGCACGGCGACGTGTGCGGGGGTGGCGAGCTCATGCACAAGGCGTTGCAGGGGTGGGTGGATCGCCTCGCACCCGAACGCGGGAGCTCGCCCGCAGTGGTCTTCGCAACCGAGCCTGACCAGATCACCCTGCTGGGGGGCGCAGGTCTGGTGCTGTCCTCGGCGTTCAGTACCCGGGCGTGAGACCCGGCAGGAACCGTCTTCAGGCGGCGATCCAGCGCATCGGGATCTCGATGGTCACCTGAGTGCCCTCGCCCTCGCTGCCCTGCCACTCGATCGATCCCGAGAGCTCGCCCTGGATGAGGGTGCGCACGATCTGCGTGCCGAGTCCCTGCCCCACCCGCCCCTCCGGCAGGCCGAGGCCGGTGTCGGTGACCGTGACGCGCAGCTGCTCGTCTGTGCGGGTGGCCTCGATGCGGACGATGCCCTCCTGGCCCGCCAGCCCGTGCTCGACGGCGTTGGTGACGACCTCGGTGAGGGCCAGAGCGAGCGGCGTGGCGTACTCGCTGGGCAGCATGCCGAAGCGGCCCTCCAGCTGCGTCCGCGCGCGCGTGTTGGGGGCCGCCGCCACCTCGGCCACGAGCTTGAGCACACGGTCGAACACCTCGTCGAAATCGACGGTCTGCGACAGGCCGCTGGCGAGGGTGTCGTGCACGACGGCGATCGCCTCCACCCGGCGCATGGCCTGCGTGAGCGCCTCACGGGCGTCCTCGGAGCGCGTGCGGCGGGCCTGGATGCGCAGCAGTGAGGCCACGGTCTGCAGGTTGTTCTTGACGCGGTGGTGGATCTCGCGGATCGTGGCGTCCTTGGTGATGAGCTCCTGCTCCTGGTGCCGCAGCTCTGAGACGTCGCGGCACAGCACGATCGCGCCGATGCGCGTGCCGTGGTCGCGCAGCGGGATCGCGCGCAGCGACACCGTCACTCCCCTGGCCTCCATGTCGGTGCGCCACGGTGCGCGCCCGGTGACGACCACCGGCAGCGACTCGTCGACCTGACGCGAGGGCGGCACGATGCGCGTGGTGACCTCGGCCAGCGATTCGCCCTCCAACTCGTCATCGAAGCCCATCCGGTTGAACGCCGACAGCGCGTTGGGGCTGGCGAACGTCGTGATCCCGTCCACGTCCAGCCGGAGCAGACCGTCGGATGCTCGAGGCGCACCGCGCCGCGGGGCGGTGGGGGCGGACAGGTCGGGGAACTCGCCCGAGGTGATCATGCGGAACAGGTCGTTCGCGCACTCGTCGAAGCTGATCTGCTGGCGCGACGGCATCCGCGCCTCGCCCAGGTTGGTGTGCCGGGTGATCACGCCCAGCACGACGTGCTCCTGCTTCTTGCGCAGGATCGGCACGGCGCGCACGCGCGTGGGCGTCTCCTCGAACCAGTCCGGCGACGACGAGTCCACGATCTCGCCGGACTCGAACGCGGCCTGCACCTGGGTGCGCCACTGCGGGCGCACCTTCTCGCCGACGATGTCGCGGTAGAAGAGGGTGGCGGCGCCCGAGGGACGGGAATGGGCGACGGCGATGAACGATCCGTCCGCGGTCTGGATCCACATCACGATGTCCGCAGAGGCGAGATCCGCCAGCAGCTGACCGTCGCCGGCGAGGCGATGCAGCCACTCGACGTCGGCGTCCTTCAGAAGGCCCTGGGCGTGTGCGAGATCACTGAGCGTTGACACCCGTTCAGCCTACTGTCCGCGCGGGCGGGGAACCGGACGGTGCAACAGGCTCACAGCACGGCGAAGGAGCTGGCGCGCCACCTGCCGTCGAGCCCCTCGAGCCGCACGGCGACGGCCCTGGTGCGCCCGGGGCCCGCGACCACGATGGCGGCCTCGACGATGCCGTCGACCGGCTGGGTGACGCGCAGGGACAGGATCTGGAAGGTCGGCCGTGCGGGCGCCAGTCCCCGCGCACTGCGAGCGCGTGCGGAGAGGTTCGCACGGGTGGCGAGGGCCCTGAACGCGTCCTCGCTGAGCCAGCGGGCGAGCTGATCCACCTCGCGGATGCCCGCCAGCACCTCGAGCGCACCGCGGGTGAGTCCCCGCAGCAGCGGAACGGGATCGGGCAGTGCCGACGAAGAGGTCGGCTGCGGTGCGAAGTACTCGCTGGACAGCATCGTCATTGTGCTCGATCCCCCCCGGGTCGTGGCAGTTCCGTGTAGACATCTCGGTTGTGAACTCCCTGAATTACAGCACGCAAGGGGCTTCGACGGAAGGCGAACCGGAATATCTGTGGATAACCCGCACGCGGATGCGCCGCGTTCGCCTACGCTCGGTCGCGTGGAATGGGATCATCTCTTCGACGACCTCGAGAGCCAGCTCGCGGCCGAGTGGGAGGCCGAGCGCGCGGCTCTGGATGCGGAGTCCGAGCGGCTGCGCATCGCCAAGCTGTCGTTGAGAGAGCGCCTGCGCACGATGACCGCCGGCGCCTCCCGCGCGGCGATCGAGCTCAGCTGCGGGGAGCGCTGGGACTGCACGCTGCGCGTGATCGGCGCGGACTGGATCGGCGTCTCCACCCCCGACGATCGGCGACTGCGGCTGATACCGCTGACCGCGATCACGGGCGTCGCCGTCGACCATGGCACGCTGCTGGCGTCGTTGGCCGAAGGCGTGTCGGATGCCCCTGGCGCGGCGCTGCGCGAACGCATGACGCTCGGGTTCGTGCTGCGGGACCTGGCCAGACGCCGGACCCCCGTCACGCTGGCGCGGCGCGACGGCGACCCTCAGCACGGGACCATCGACCGCGCCGGCGTCGACCACCTGGACCTCGCCCTGCACGATGCGGGCGATCCACGACGAGCTCGCGCCGTGCACGGCTTCCGGATCGTGCCGCTGGATGCCCTGACGTGGGTGCGCATCGAACGCGGCGACTCCGCCGCATCCTGAGAACCCGGCGCTCCGGCCCGTCCCACGCCCGGCCCAGGGGTCGTCCCTGGCGAGAGATCAGTCCCGGTGGTAGGGCGTCGTGCCCCACACCTCGGGGAAGCTGGCCTCGTTGGCCTGACGCCACAGCGCGCTGCGCCGGGCATCCTCGGCCTGCTCGGCCAGGTAATCGGCGATCGATGCCTCCTCGACGCGCCAGCGCGGCGGAGAACCCAGCTGGGATCCGCGCAGACGTCCCTCCTGCACGAGATGGATGACTTCGTCCACCTCGATGGTCATCAGCTCGGCGACCTGCGCGGGTGCGAGGAAGCGAGGAGCCATGTCGGATGCTTCGGGCATGCGTACATTCTTCCCTGCCGCGCGGGTTTCCGCTCGTGGGAATCAGCCCTGTGGATAACTTTTCAGGCCGAATGACGGAATCTGGGACGATGCGTGCATGATGTCCTCCCGTGCCCGCAGACCGTTCTTCGGCGACCTGCGCTTCCTCATCGGTCTCATCCTGGTGATCGTCTCCATCGCGGGCGTGTGGCTGCTGGTCTCCTCGTCACGGCGGACGACGCCCGTGCTGCAGGCCTCGCACACTCTGGTGCCGGGTGAGAGCGTGGACTCCGGCGACTTCCAGGTGGTCGAGGTGGGACTGAGCGCGCTCACCGACGCCTATCTCGCCCCGCAGGACCTGCACAAGGGCGCCGTCGCGACGCGCACGCTGCCGAAGGGCGAGCTCGTCGCGCGCTCCGGCGTCGGCGATGAGAAGGACTCCCGCGTGACGACGGTCGTCGTCAGCAGCACGGCGATTCCGGCCGGTGTGCGTGCGGGATCACCCGTCGAGCTGTGGCACGCCCCGCTGCTCAAGGACGGTCGCACGCCCGACACACCCAGGATCCTCGTCGGCGATGCCGTCGTGTCGAGCGTCTCCGAGGCCGAGGGGATGCTGAGCCAGAGCCGCACGGACGTGGAGGTGGTGATCGACCGTGCCGATGTCGGCGACGTGCTGGCCGCGATCACCGGCGGGTCCACGATCTCGATCATCCCCGCAGGAGCCGGCTCGTGACCACGCTCCTGCTGTGCTCGGCCGACGAGGCCGCCGCGATGCTGGCCGCCGATCTGGAGCTTGAGGGTGCTCAGGTCGGGCGCATCGACGCGACCGAGCTGAGCACGGCTTCCCTGATCGGTGTGGATGCGCTGCTGGTCGCGCCGACGCGCGCCGTGACCCGGGAGCTGGTCGGTGCCTGCGACCGATCCGGCGTGCGCGTGCTCCTGATCGGCCCGTCCGACTCCCGCGCGGCGATGCGCCTGGGCCTTCCCGCACCGCTCCCCTACGACACGCCCGCCGATCAGGTGCTGCGAGCGCTGGAGTCCGGCCCGGCCGCTGCGCCGTCAGCCCCGGCGTCGCGCATCATCGCCGTGTGGGGCCCGCACGGCGCTCCAGGGCGCTCGACCGTGGCGATCCAACTGGCCGTGGAGCTGTCCAGGTCCGGAACCCGCACAGCGCTCGTCGATGCCGACAGCGTCGCACCGTCGCTCGCGCTCCAACTGGGGCTCGATGACGACGCCCCGGGGCTGGCCGCCGCCTGCCGCCGCGCCGAGCTGGGGCTGCTGGATGCCGCGGAGCTGTCTCGGCTGTCGACGCCCGTGGAGACGTCCGGCGGCATGATCGAGGTGCTCAGCGGCCTGAACCGCCCCAGCAGGTGGCCGGAGCTGGGTGCGGCGCGCATGCGCACGACGCTGGACACCTGCCGGTCGTGGACGCAGGTCACGGTCGTCGACGTCGCGGCCGAGCTGGATGCCGAGGACGACGGATTGGACGCGGGCGCGCCGCCGCGCCACGCGGCGACCGTCGCAGCGCTGATGGAGGCGGATGCCGTCGTGGCCGTGCTGTCCGCTGATCCGCTGGGCGTCAGCCGGTTCGTGCGCGGGCACGCCGAGCTGCGGCATCTGCTGGGCGGCACGCCGGTGACCGTCGTCGCGAACCGGGTTCGTCCCGGCCCGCTCGGCATCGATGCGCGAGGGCAGCTCCGGCGCACGCTGGACCGGTTCGCGGGCATCGACGACGTGGCGTTCCTGCCCGAGGATCAGCGCGCAGCCGATGCGGCGGCGCTGCACGCGCGCGCGATCGCCGATGTGTCGCCCCGGTCACCGCTGGTCGCGGCCGTGCGCCGGGTGGCGTCGGGTCTCGGCGCGCGAGCCGAGGTCACTGCCGGTAGCTCGCGAGGAAGTTCCCCAGCCGCTCGACGGCGGCGCTGAGCACGCGCGCCTCGGGCAGCGTCACGACGCGCAGGTGGTCGGGCGTCGGCCAGTTGAAGCCGGTGCCCTGCACGAGCAGGATCTTCTCCGAGACCAGCAGGTCGTATACCAGCTTGGCGTCGTCGTGGATCTCGTGCACCTCGGGGTCCAGCCGCGGGAACGCGTACAGCGCACCCTGCGGCTTGACGCAGCTGACGCCGGGGATAGATGAGAGACCCTCCCAGGCGATGTCGCGCTGCTCGTGCAGCCGCCCCGAGGGCGCGATGAGCGTGTCGATGGACTGCACGCCGCCGAGCGCCGCCTGCACGGCGTGCTGGGCGGGCACGTTCGGGCACAGTCTCGTCGAGGCCAGCAGCGTGATCCCCTCGAGGAACCCCCTGGCGTGGGCCTTGGGCCCGGTGATGACGACCCAGCCGGAGCGGTACCCCGCCACGCGATAGGTCTTGGACAGGCCGTTGAACGTCAGGCACAGCAGGTCGGGCGCCAGCGTGGCCGTCGGCGTGTGCACGGCGCCGTCGAACAGGATGCGGTCGTAGATCTCGTCCGAGAGCAGCAGCAGCTCGTTCTCGCGGGCGATCTGCACGATCCCCTGCAGCACCTCGCGGGAGTACACCACGCCCGTCGGGTTGTTGGGGTTGATGATGACGATGGCCTTCGTGTGCGGCGTGATCTTCGCGCGGATGTCCTCGAGATCGGGCTGCCAGCCGTCGTCCTCGTCGCACAGGTAGTGCACCGGGGTGCCGCCGGCCAGCGAGGTCATGGCGGTCCACAGGGGGTAGTCGGGCGCCGGGATCAGCACCTCGTCGCCCTGATCCAGCAGCGCCTGCATGACCATGGTGATCAGTTCGGAGACGCCGTTGCCCAGGTACACGTCATCCGGGTCGAAGCGCGGGAAGTCGGGGATCTGCTCGTAGCGGCTGACCACGGCGCGGCGCGCGGAGATGATGCCCTTGCTGTCGCTGTACCCGTGCGCGGTCGGCAGAGCCGCCAGCATGTCGTGCACGATCTGGTGCGGGGCCTCGAAGCCGAAGGTGGCGGGGTTGCCGGTGTTCAGCTTGAGGATCTGGTGACCCTCGGACTCCAGGCGCGCCGCCTCGACCAGTGCCTTGCCGCGGATCTCATAGAGGACGTTCTTGAGCTTGGACGACTGGTCCAGGGTTCGGCGGGTCATCCGCCAATGCTACCCGCCGCGCAGGGCGCGTCAGTCCGCGACGACGGGGATCGACCCGGTGAGCAGCGCCTCGGCGCGTGCCAGTCTGTCGCCACGGATGCTCTGCACGTGCTCGTTCGCCAGCTGAGCGGCCCTGTCGCCGTCCCCGTCGCGGATCGCCTCATAGAGTGCCACGTGCTCGTCGGCGATGCGGCTCAGGTCGTCGTGCTGCGCCAGTTCCCAGCGCAGTCGGCTGCGGATGCTGCCCATCAGGTCGGCGAGCAGCCGATTGCCCGCCAGTTCCACGACGATCTCATGGAATTCGGCCGCCGCGCCGATGGTCGAGGGCGCGGCCGAGATCGCCCTGCGCAGTCGTTCGGCGCCTGCCTCGCTGCGCCGCTCCGCGGCGAGGCGCGCAGCCATCGGCTCGAGCACCTGCCGCACCTCGTCGAGGTCGGCGAGGTCCTCCTGGGTGAACTCCCGCACGATGGCCCAGGTACGCGGACGCAGCTCGACGAGCCCCTCGATCTCCAGGGCCCTCAGAGCGCTCCGCACGGGCACGCGGCTGACGCCGTACTCCGCAGCAAGATCCCGCTCGATCAGCCGGCTTCCCGGGCCCCGTGCTCCCCTGACGATCGCATCACGCAGCCACGACGCGACTCTCGTCGATTCGAGCTCACGCTCCTGTGCCCTGTTCACGTGCTCATCCTTGCATGACAGCGGGCAGGCACCGGGCACCACCACCACCTGCCGCGCATGACGAAGGCCGGTCCTCGGGACCGGCCTTCGTCATGCGCGGGGGCGCCTACTTCTTCTTGCGGTTCTGCGCGCGGCGCTGCTCACGATTCTGCGGTGCGGGAGCCTCAGCGGCATCCACCTGCTGGCCGAACGCTCCGCGTGCGGTGCTGGCCGCACGCTCAGTGGCCGCCCGCTGCACCTGACCGCGCTCGTTGCGCACCTCGACGTCGCCGGAGTCGTTGGGCGCGGAGTACTCGAGCTTCTGCTCGGGCTGCTGATCCACCAGGCCCTTGGCCTCGACCTCGGTCTGATCCGCGCCGGCACGGCGCACCTCGACCTCGAGATTGTAGAGGTAGCCGACCGACTCCTCCTTGATCTGGCTCATCATGGTCTGGAACATGGCGTAGCCCTCGCGCTGGTACTCGATCAGCGGGTCGCGCTGCGCCATGGCGCGCAGGCCGATGCCGTCCTTGAGGTAGTCCATCTCGTACAGGTGATCGCGCCAACGGCGGTCCAGTACCTGCAGCACCACGCGGCGCTCGAGCTCCCGGGTCGCGGCCTCGCCGAGGTTCTCCTCGCGCTTCTCATACGCGATGAGGGCGTCGGAGAGCAGCTCGCGCTTGAGTCCCTCGGAGGTGATGCCGCCCTTGCGTCCGCCGGCCTCGGAGACGACCTCGTCGATCGTGACGTTCACCGGGTACAGCGTCTTCAGCTCGGTCCAGAGCGCGTCGAAGTCCCAGCTCTCGTTGTGGCCCTCGGAGGTGTGGTCGTCGACGATGCCCCCGATGGCGTCCTCGATGAAGTGCTGCACGCGGTCGGCGATGTCGTCGCCGTGCAGGATCTGGCGGCGATCGGTGTAGATGGCCTCGCGCTGGCGGTTGAGGACGTCGTCGTATTTGAGCACGTTCTTGCGCATCTCGGCGTTGCGCGCCTCGACCTGGTTCTGGGCGCTGCGGATGGCGCGGCTGACCAGGCCCGACTCGATCGGCACGTCGTCCGGGAAGTTCGTGCGGGCAAGGATCGCCTCGGCCGCGCCCGACTGGAACAGTCGCATGAGGTCGTCGGTGAGGCTGAGGTAGAACCGGCTCTCGCCGGGGTCGCCCTGACGGCCCGAGCGACCGCGCAGCTGGTTGTCGATGCGGCGCGACTCGTGGCGCTCGGTGCCGAGCACGTACAGGCCGCCGGCCTCGGTGACCTTGACGGAGTCCTCGGCGACCTTCTTCTTCATGGCCTCGTAGGTGTCATCCCACGCGGCCTCGTACTCCTCGGGGGTCTCCTCGGGGTCCAGGCCCTTCGCGCGCAGCTCCTGCACGGCCAGGAACTCGGCGTTGCCGCCGAGCATGATGTCGGTGCCGCGGCCGGCCATGTTGGTCGCGACGGTGACGGCTCCCAGGCGCCCGGCGAGGGCGACGATCTCGGCCTCACGAGCGTGGTTCTTGGCGTTGAGCACCTCGTGCTCGACGCCCTTCTTGGCCAGCAGACGCGAGAGGTACTCGCTCTTCTCGACGCTGATCGTGCCGACCAGCACGGGCTGCCCGGCGGCGTGGCGCTCGGCGATGTCCTCGACCACCTGGGCGAACTTGGCCTGCTCGTTCTTGTAGACCAGGTCCGGCTGGTCCTTGCGGATCAGCGGCCGGTTGGTGGGGATCGGCACGACGCCCAGCTTGTAGGTGGACATGAACTCGGCCGCCTCGGTCTCGGCGGTACCGGTCATGCCGGCGATCTTGTCGTACAGGCGGAAGTAGTTCTGCAGCGTGACCGTGGCCAGGGTCTGGTTCTCGGCCTTGACCGGCACGTTCTCCTTGGCCTCGATGGCCTGGTGGATGCCCTCGTTGTAACGGCGGCCGACCAGGATGCGGCCGGTGTGCTCGTCGACGATCATGACCTCGTCGTTCATCACGACGTAGTCGGTGTCGCGCTTGAACAGCGAGATGGCCTTGATGGAGTTGTTCAGGAACGAGATCAGCGGGGTGTTCGCGGACTCGTACAGGTTCTCGATGCCGAGGTAGTCCTCGACCTTCTCGATGCCTGGCTCGAGCACGCCGACCGTGCGCTTCTTCTCGTCGACCTCGTAGTCCACACCCGCTTCGAGGGTGCGGGCGATGTTCGCGAACTCGGTGAACCAGCGGTTGGCCTCGCCGGACGACGGTCCGGAGATGATCAGCGGTGTGCGAGCTTCGTCGATGAGGATCGAGTCGACCTCGTCGACGATCACGAAGAAGTGCTCGCGCTGGACCAGGTCCTCCTTGCGCCATGCCATGTTGTCGCGCAGGTAGTCGAATCCGAACTCGTTGTTGGTGCCGTAGGTGATGTCTGCCGCGTACTGTGCGCGGCGCACCTCGGGATCCTGGCCCGAGACGATGACGCCTGTGGTCATGCCGAGGCCGCGGTAGACGCGGCCCATCAGCTCGGCCTGGTAGCTGGCGAGGAAGTCGTTGACCGTGACGAGGTGTGCGCCCTTGCCCGCGATGGCATTGAGGTACATCGCGAAGACGGCGGTGAGCGTCTTGCCCTCGCCGGTCTTCATCTCGGCGATGTTGCCCATGTGCAGAGCTGCGCCGCCCATGATCTGCACGTCGTAGGCGCGCATGCCCAGGGTGCGGCGGGCGACCTCGCGCACCGCGGCGAACGCCTCGGGCATCAGCTGGTCGAGGGTCTCGCCCTTCTCGTAACGCGCCCGCAGCTCAGTGGTCTCCTCGCGCAGCTCGTCATCAGTGAGCTTCTCGAAGTCGTCCTCCAGCGCGTTCACGGCCTTCACGACCTGCCTGAGCCTGCGGAGGATGCGTCCCTCGCCGGCGCGCAGCAGCTTCTCGAGAGGATTTGCCACGGATGTCTCCCTTGGATCTGGCGTCCCGGCGGGGTTCGCCGCCGGACATACCGTGCCATGTTACCGGCCCGTGACATGCATCCGCTGTGCACGACGAGGTCCCGGGTGCTCGCTGAGGGCGAACGGACGCGCCGATCTCGGGCGCTTCCACACCTTTCCGGATATGCATATACTCAGAAACGCAATACCCGGAAATCCGACAGGAGATCGCATGTCCGTCCGTCAGAGTCTGCTGGCCATCCTCGACCAGGGCCCGTGCTACGGGTACCAGCTGCGCACCGAGTTCGATCGGCGCACCGGATCGACCTGGCCGCTGAACGTGGGCCAGATCTACAACACCCTGGAGCGCCTGGAGCGCGACGGCCTGGTGCAGAAGGGCGACGTGGACGACCAGGGTCACGTCTACTACGAGATCACGGATGCCGGCAGAGCCGAGGTCGCCGAATGGCTGGCATCCCCGGTGAGGCGCCAGGCCGGCACGCGTGACGAGCTCGCGATCAAGCTGGCCATCGCCGCGACGCTGCCCGGGGTTGATGTGAGCGTCGTCATCCACAATCAGCGCAAGGCGTCGCTGGCTCAGCTGCAGGAGCTGAACCGGGCCAAGTACGCCGGCGCCGACCCCGAGGGCGCCGAGGAGCTGGCCTGGACGCTCGTGGTGGACTCGATGATCTTCGCGGCTGAGGCCGAGGTGCGCTGGCTGGATCACACCGAGCAGCGGCTGAGCCTGCATCCGCAGCGCGCGCTGGAGCTGGAGCTGTCCACCGAGCGGCCCAAGCGCGGCCGTCCGTCGAAGGCCCGCGCATGACCGCGGCGGTGCTGCGGATGGTGGGCGTCTCGCAGCAGTACGGCGTCGGGGAGCTCGCCGTCTCGGCGCTCAGCGGCGTGGATCTGGAGGTGATGCCCGGCGAGCTCGTTGCGGTGATGGGGGCGTCCGGTTCGGGCAAGTCGACGCTGCTGTCCATCGCAGGCGGGCTGCAGACACCCACCGTCGGCGAGGTGGTCATCGACGGCGAGCACCTCAGCACGGCGGCGCCCGACCAGCTGGCGGCCCTGCGCCGCAAGGCTGTGGGCTTCGTGTTCCAGGACTACAACCTCATCCCCACACTGACCGCCATGGAGAACGTCACGCTGCCGATGGAGCTGGACGGCGTGAGCCGCCGCACCGTGCGGCGGGCCGGACGAGACGCCCTGGGCCTGGTGGGGCTGGGCGACCGCGGCGACGCCTACCCCGATGACCTCTCCGGCGGCCAGCAGCAGCGGGTGGCCATCGCCCGCGCCATCATCGGCGGGCGACGGCTGATCCTGGCCGACGAGCCCACGGGCGCGCTGGACTCGGTCACCGGCGAGCAGGTCATGAAGACCATCCGAGGGCGCATCGACTCGGGCGCCGCCGGCATCCTCGTCACGCACGAGGCGCGGCACGCGGCGTGGGCGGACCGGATGGTGTTCCTGCGCGACGGCCGCATCGTGGACGAGTCGCGCCGCGACGAGGCGGACGCGATGCTGGTGGGGCATCCATGAGCAGGCGCGCGCGTCCCGGTGTGACGTTGAAGCTCGCGTGGCGGCAGCTGCTGCGCGCGAAGGGATCCTCGATGCTGGTGGCGGCACTGATCGCCATTCCTGTGGCGGGAGCCGTCGCGGCGGTCACCTTCGTGGAGAGCCGGACACCCGCACCCGAGCAGGCCACGACGCTGGAGCTCGGGCACACCCAGGCGTGGATCCAGATCGCCGGCGGTCCGGACCCGAGCCGGACGCAGATGATCGACATGCCGTACGGCAATGACATCGCCATGAACAAGGACGGGTCGCCGAAGAACCCTGAACTCCCGCCGCCGACGAGCCTTGCGGATGCCGATCTGCCTGGAGGCACGGAGACCCTCCCCCTGGCGCTCTATGGTGGAGCGCGTATGAAGACGCCGACCGGCATCGCGAACTTCTCCGTCGTGGGCGGCGACAGCTGGGACCCGCGGTTGGCCGGAAGGTTCGAGGTGCTCTCCGGGCACGCGCCGTCGCAGGCCGACGAGGCCATGGCCTCCCCCGCCCTGATGTCCCGGCTGGGCCTGAAGGTCGGCGACGAGGCGGTGCTGCCGGAGGAGAACCTGCGCTACCGCATCACCGGCACCATGCGAGCGCTGGACGGGAGCACGGACACCAACACACTGTTCACGCCGCTGCGCTCCGACACGGATCCGATGTCCCTAACCTGGTTCGTGCCGGCCTGGCAGCCGGACGCCGCGAAGCTGGCCGAACTGAATCACGCGGGCTACGTCGCCTACGCGCGCGATCTGGTTCAGCATCCACCGGCCGGCGCGAAGCTGTACTGGACCAGCATCTCCGAAGCGGAGAAATTCGGCATCCTCGCGACCATGTCCATCGCGGCGGTGTTCATCGGGGTGCTGGTGGGGCTGCTCTCCGCCGCCGCCATGGCCGTGAGCGCCCGACGTCAGCAGCGCTCGCTGGCCGTCGTCACGACCGTCGGCGCCCGCCGGTCGGACGTGTTCCGCATCGTGCTGGCACAGGGTGCGCTGCTGGGACTCGCCGGCGGGCTGATCGGCGCTGCCGTCGGGATCGGCGGCGTCGCCATCGCGTTCGCCGTCCTGGATCCCGGAGTCGCAAACACCTTCTGGTCGTCGTGGGGCCTGAAGGTGCCGTGGACAGCACCGGTCATCGTCGTGTTCGCGATGCTGGTCGGTGTGCTGGCCTCTCTGCTGCCGGCGCGCAGCGCCACGCACGGCGACGCCCTGGCCGCGCTGCGCGGCGCCAGGCGCCCCGTGAGGATGTCGCGTCGCCAACCGGTGTGGGGCGTGGTGATCCTCGTGCTCGGCGCCGCGCTGATCATCCCCGCCGGGATCGTGCTCGCCCTCGCTCAGACGGTGCTGTTCTGGAATCAGTTCCAGATGCTGGCACTGTGGGTGTTCATCGGCGGCATCCTGCTCCTGCTTCTGGGCGTCATCGTCACAGGGCAGGGCGTCCTGGGCGTGCTGGCACGACTGCTCCCCCGGCTGGGCTCGGGCGCGCGGCTGGCGTCACGGGATGCCGTGGCCAACTCCTCCCGCACGGTGCCCGCGTTCGCAGCCATAGCCGCGAGCGTCGCGGTGGCCGCGTTCGTGCTGTCGGCCGTGGCCATCACCGGTGCGCACAACGATCGCAACTACGCCTGGACCGCGCCGAAGGGCAGCGTGGTCGTGGACGCGTGGGGCGGTGCCGTGGGTCATGAGCCGCAGTTCCTGGGCGACGCGAATCCGAACCGCATCGTCGCCGTGTCCAGCACCGTGCAGCCGGAGTTCGGCGACGACGGGGATCCGATCGACCAGCGGGCCACGGTGGCCTCCCTCTCGATGTACACCCCCGGCGACCCCACCAGCGGTGGCCCGGCGTACTGGTCCGACCACTTCGGCCAGCCGGTCACCGTCATCCAGCCCGAGGATCTCTCGCTGCTCACGGGGATCCCGCTCACGCCCGACGAGCTGCAGCGGTACGCGGACGGCGGGGCTGTCGCGACCCCGAGTGACTACGTCGGCCCGGGCGACATGGCGCACGTGGCGATCTGGGACGCCAAGGAGCTGACCTCGGAGTCGGAGCCCGAGCCGGAGCGCGTCCTCGAGGTGCCCGTGGAGGTGCACTCCGGGGGCGGCACGGTCTGGCAGGTGGTCCTGTCCCCCGCCGCGGCGAAGAGGCTCGGGATCACCGTGGTCGAGACCTGGTGGATCGGCCTGTTCGATCAGGCGCCTTCCCAGGCCGTGCAGGATCGCCTGAACGCGGACGCGGAGACCGCGTCGGTCGGCACGTCCTCATACATGGTGCGCGTGGAGAACGGCCCGGACCCGTCGTTGCCGTGGCTGGTGCTGGTGCTCGCGGCAGTCAGCGTGATCGTGATCGCGGCGGCGGCGATCAGCCTCGGGCTGGCACGCATCGAGCGTCGGGAGGACGATGCAACGCTGGCCGCCGTGGGCGGGACCCGACGGCTGCGCCGCGCGGTGGGTGCCTGGCAGGCGCTGATCATCGTCGGCATCGGATGTCTGCTGGGCACCGGCATCGGCGTCGTGGGCGCCTGGGGCCTGACCCAGGCCGGTGGCCGGTACGCCATGTCGGACCTGCCCGTGCTGTGGCTCCTCGGCCTCGCCATCGGCCTCCCGCTGGCGATCGCGCTGGTCTCGTTGCTGATCCGTCCCCCGCGGGCCGACCTCACCCGCCGCACCGCCATCGCCTGATCCCTGCCCACCTCCGCCGAGACCCCTCATGCTCGCCGAGACCCCTCGTGAGCGACGCGATTCATGAGGGGTCTCGGCGGTGGTGAGGGGTCTCGGCGCAGGAGGTGTTCGCGGAAGGCACATCGGATGCACAGCGCGCACATTCCCACCGGACCGTAGGATCGATCCATGGCCGGATTCTGGGGCAGGAACAAGCGTGAACAGGAAGCGCTGGCGGTGCAGGATGCCGATCTCGCGCGCCGCGCCGAGCAGGCGCTGGTCGCCGCCGACGAGCGCATCCGCAGCACCGGCGAGGAGCTGGCGTTCGCGCAGGCTGAGCTCGGCGAGGCGCTGACGTCCGACACGAAGGCCGCTCTGGATGCCGTGCGCCTGCATCTGCAGGAGGCCTTCCAGCTGCACCAGCTGAACCACGACGAGATCCCCGACACCGACGAGGAGCTGCGCACCCGCAATGCACGCATCGTGCAGCTGTGCGAGTGGGCCGAGGGCCTGCTGACCGAGAAGACCGGTGCGTTGGCCGCCACGGTCGCCAAGGTGCGCCGCACGCCCGAGGTGATCGCCCAGGTGCGCAAGGATGCCGAGGCGCTGAGCGCTCGCGTGCCGCAGGCCAGGGAGACCATCACCCGGCTCTCCGCACGCTACGCGGAGACGGCCATGCGGCGGATCGCCTCATCGGGCGACGAGGCCGAGCAGCTGCTGGCATTCGCCGTGCACGGTGCGGACGTGACCGAGCGCCGCCGCGCCGCGAAGCACAACGACGAGGCGATCATCGCGCTGGAGACCGCCACCGAGGCCGTCCGCCGCGCCGGTGCCCTGCTGGATGCCGTGGACGAGTTCGAGATCGAGGCGCTGCGCGCCGAGTCCACCCTGGCCAACGTCGTGGCCGACTCCCGTGGGGACATCGTGGCGGCCCGCAACGCTCCGCGTACGCCCGAGGTGGCGGCTGCCTCAGCGGCGCTCGAGGCGGCGCTCAGCGCGCTCGCACCGATCGGAACCCTGAACGACCCGTTCGCCGAGCTGACGCAGCTGCGCACCGCCAACAGCGATCTGGATGCCGCGATCAGCAGGGCGCAGTACCGCATCGAGCATCCGCTCCCCTCACTGGCCCAGGTGCAGAACGCGCTGGATGACGCCGACCGGCAGCTGGGCGTAGCTCGCGGCCTGATCTCCGGACACCGAGGCTGGATCGGAGCGGATGCCCGCACCCGGCTCGCCGAGGCCGAACGGCTGCGCGTGGATGTGCCGGCCATGCTCCCTGCCGAGGAGACGCGCGAGCAGGCGCTGTCCTCCGCGCGGCGGGTGGCGCAGCTGGCATCCGAGGCTCTGCAGCTCGCACAGCGCGACATCGACTCGTCGCGCCCGCAGGATCAGGGCTGGGGCGGAGACGGCTGGGGCGGCGGGCAGCGCGGCGGCAACGGCGTGATGGGCGGCATCCTCGGCGGCCTGGTGATCGGCAGCATCCTGGACGGCATCTTCGACTGACTACCGGAACCGACTCCACGCGCTTGGCGCGGAGAAATGCGCTTCGCGCGGACGGATGCCGGGAATCCACCCGCGCCAATCGGACAAGTCCGCGGGAAGCGCACGCACGCAGACGACGTCAGACATCCAAGAAGGGCAGAAGGCCCGCCCCGCGAACGGGACGGGCCTTCGATCCTTCGACGGGCTCAGGAACCCAAGCGGGTCAGGACGCCAGTGCCTCCGCGGGCGGAGCCGCCGTGGTCAGCGAGATCACGCCGTAGTCCCAGCCCTTGCGGCGGTAGACCACGCTGGGGTGGTCGGTGCGGGCATCCACGAACAGGAAGAAGTCGTGCCCGACCAGCTCCATGCGGTCGACGGCCTCCTCGACTGTCATCCACTCGGCATCGAAGTTCTTCGTGCGGATGACGACCGGCGTGTACACCTCCTCCTCGTCCTCGAGCACGGGGATGGCCCCGGTCGCGACGGCGCGGAGCACGTCGGCGGATGCGGGCTGCACGTCGATCCCGGTCAGCGCGCCGCTGCCCTTCTCGAAGTGCGCGCCGCGGGCCTGGTTGCGCGCGTCGATCCGCTTCTCCTTCGCGCGACGCAGCTGCTCGGTGAGCTTGTCGAGCGCCAGATCCAGCGCAGTGAACTTGTCAGCATCGACAGCCTCCGCGCGGATCACGGGACCCTTGCCGAGCAGCGTGAGCTCGACCGTCTCGTCAGGAACCCGCCCGTTGCGATACGCACGATGCGTGACCTTGATCTCGAGTCGGAGCGCCCGCGGCGCGAGCGTCTGGATCCGCGCCGTCTTCTCCTCGACAACCGTGCGGAACCGGTCGGAGATGCTCACTCCGACGCCGATGATGCTCGTTTCCATCACTGCCTCCTTGTCCCGGTCCTCCCGGCCAAGGGCGGACCGTGGTCGCCTTGTGGATCCCTACGCTAGTACTCGCACCCAGACATGTCACTATCCGTTCACCTGGATCTCCCGCGTGTCGCGACGGCCGGGCGTGGCGGCCAGCGCGACCGCGCAGATCGGACGGAATCCTGCGGCGCGCAGGGCTCTCGCAGCCTCGTCCAGCGTGGCCCCGGTGGTGACCACATCGTCGACGATCACGACCTCCCGCCCTCCTCCTGGCCGCACCGCGCGCAGGCTGCCTGCCACGTTGCGCGCGCGGTCGGCGCGCCCGAGACCGCGCTGATCACCCGTGCGCCTGGCGGCCCGCAGCATCCGCTCAGGCGTGAACCCGGCACGCGCGACCAGCAGCTCGGGAACCCGGTATCCGCGCCGCCGGTACGCGGCGCGGCCGGTCGGCACCGGCACGATCAGCGCTCCCGCCGGCGCCTGCGCCGCCAGCACCGACCGCAGCGCCAGCCCCAGCGGACGCGCCAGCATCGTCGCACCCTCCTCCTTCAGGCAGCGGATGCAGCGCGCCGCGACGTCCTGGTACGCCAGCGCCGCATGCACGTCGAGGCCGCCAGGGCTGATCGTCCGCACCGGGTCGGCGACCAGCATCCGCCGGCAGTCGTCGCACAGCAGCGTGCCGACGCGATCGCACCCAGGGCAGGACGACGCCAGCAGCAGCGCCAGCGCCTCCTGCGCGACCCCCCGGATGCCGTCCATCCGACGATCCTCGCGCACCCGCAGGCCGCGACGGACGGCGATCACGGCATCCGTGCACAACCCGGAGAACCCGGTGATTGTGCAGGAGGATCAGATGGCGCGGATCAGTAGCCGGCGCGGGTGCCCAGCACCCGCGCACTCGGCACCGCGATCTGCCACGACGACCCGCGCTGCGCATAGACCGAGCCGTCCGAGGACAGCACGCGCAGCCCCGTCGGCGTCTTGGCCCCGGCGATCGCCACCGCGCCGTCCGGAGCTGCGGAGGCGGTCGACGGGCCGCCGATGACGAAGGTCGTGAAGATCGGATCGGGCGTGCTGCTGATCACGGCGACGGTGTCCGAGCCGAACCAGGCCAGCCCCTGTGAAGCGCCGGTGAGCTCGCCGATCGTGTGCGGCGCCCCCAGTTCTACTGGCTCGGAGTTCTCGCCCCGCATGATCCCCGCCACGACGACGCTGCGCTGGCTGCCCGTCGTCACCACGGCAGCGACCCGCGTGCCGTCGGCGGACACCCGCAGCTGACTGATGCTGTCCGCCCCGGGCCAGGCCTTCGCGATCGGATGCTGCGCCCTGTCGACGCCCCACGCCACGAGCATGCCCGGGGCGTCATCGGGCACCGTCCAGACGTATCCGAACGGATCCAGCGATGGCTCGATCAGATCATCGCGGTCGTCGAGCGGGATCTGCTCGCCCGACCTGAGGGCGGCCACGTCGCCGTCGCGCAGCTGCACAGCCGCCAGAGTCGCATCCAGCGACACGTCGATCGCCGTCGGAGGCACCGCCATCTTGGCGATCTGCGCCGTGAGGCCGCCGACGGGCTCGACGCTGGCTCCGGACAGGATGCGGCCGAAGCCGTCATCGGTGAGCACGAGCACTCCGGGGTCGACGACGTTCTCGTCGACAGGAATGAGCCCCGCTTCCAGCGGCGCCCCGTCGACGGTGAAGCGCACCTCCGACACTCCGGCGCCGGCCAGGCTGCTCTCGAGCTGCGTGCGCATGCGGGAGAGGTCGATGGCCGACGCCGACATCGCCGTGCGCGAGAGACCGACCGTCGCGACCTGCGAGGAGTCGACGGTCACGGCATCCCCGGCCAGCGAGATGTCCCCGGTGAACGCCGAGCGCACTGCAGGCGCCAGCCACTCGCTGGGCTTGCCGGAGATCAGCGCACGGGCGATGGTGGTGGCCATCGAGGGCCGGCGCGGGAACCAGCGCACGTCGGGCACGAGATGCTTCCACCCCGGATCGAAGTACTTCAGCGCGTACTTCTGGTACACCCGCGGGAACGTCGGGGCATCGAGCACGATCCCGTCGTTCGCCTCGGAGATGCGCCACTCTCCGTCCTTCTCGCGCTTGAGCTTGTACGTCGCCTTCGCCGTACCGGAGTCTCCGGTGTAGGCGCCGGAGGCATCGACGCTGGCGACCTGCTGGAACTGGGCGTGCACCTCGGCGGACTTCGCCGACTTGTCGTCTGCCTTCACCGTGGAGGTGAACTCGCGCGTGGTCGCGGACTCGTCGATCGTCACCGACGATCCGGGCTTCCAGGTCGCGCGGAAGCCGTCCGTGAGGTACTTCTGCGCGGTGTCCCAGTTGCTGGTCGGCGTCATGGACGCCTCCAGGAACCCCTTGACGATCTGTTCGGGGCTGTCGCCCGGCTGCGGATCCGAGGCGGTGGGGATGAAGATCTGCTCCTGCCCATCGTCGCCGATGGTCAGTCCCGGGTTCGGCGGCCCGGACGTCGGCAGTCCCGAGCACCCTGCCAGCAGCAGCCCGGTCACGGCGACCACGAGCAGGCGGATGCCTCTTCTGCGCCTCATCGCCCCTCCTCGCCGTCGTCGTCCGGTGCGCCATCGCGGCCCAGCCTGATGGGCTGCGTCAGGGTGCCGAGGTCGGCCAGCGCCTCCTCGGGCTCCAGCGGGATCGGGCCCTGGCCGGTGATCTCGCCACCCGAGCGCGGCACGGTCAGCACGAAGTTGCTGCCGACGCCCAGCTGCGACCACACCTGCAGCGTGCCGCCGTGCAGCTGGGCGTCGCCCAACGCGATCGAGAGGCCCAGTCCGGTGCCACCGATGGTGCGCTTGCGGGAGGGGTCGGCTCGCCAGAACCTGTCGAACACGTGCTCGGCGTCCTCCGGTCGCATGCCCAGCCCGAAGTCCCGCACGCCCACGGCCACCGCGTACTGGTTGCTGTCCACGGTGACCACGACGGGGCGCCCCTCGCCGTGCTCGATGGCGTTGCCGACCAGGTTGCGCAGCACCCGCCGCACCCGCCGCGGATCCATGTCCACCGGCGAGTACCCGCCGGGAGCGACCATCCGCAGCTCGGTGTCGTGCGCCTGCGCGAGCGGGCGCATCTGATCCACCATCTCCTCCGCCAACTGGGCGAGGCTGGTGGCCTCGACCTCGAGCTGCACGGAGCCCGCGTCGTAGCGGCTGATCTCCAGCAGGTCGGCGAGCAGCGTCTCGAAGCGGTGCACCTGCGTGTGCATCAGCTCGACCGTGCGGGCCGTCATCGGGTCGAAGTCGTCCTTCTGGTCGTTGATCATCTCCGACGCCAGCCGGATCGTGGTCAGCGGAGTCCTCAGTTCGTGCGACACGTCCGAGACGAAGCGCTGCTGCACGAGCGACAGCTCCGCGAGCTCCTTGATCTGCCGCTCGATGCTGTCGGCCATGGCGTTGAACGAACGGCCGAGGCTCGCCAGCTCGTCCTCGCCGTGCACGGGCAGCCGCACGCCCAGATCCCCCGCCGCCAGCCGGGCGCTGGTCTCCGCCGCCTCGATGATCGGTGCGGAGACGGATCTCAGCACCAGCCAGCTGATGCCCCCGATCAGGGCGATCAGCGTGAGTCCTGCCAGCCACAGGGTGCGCTGCACGAACAGCAGGGTGTCGTCGGCATCCGAGAAGTCGTAGGCGATGTAGATGTCGTACGTCGCGACGTCGGGGATGGTGAGCATCTGCCCGACGACGATGCCGGCGGATGCCGGCCGATCGCCATGCGGCAGCGCGATGGACTGCCAGGCCTGCCGGGTCGGGACCTTCTGCACCCGCGTGCGCAGCTCGTTGCTGAGCTGCTGATAGGTCAGCTGCAGGCTGCCGAACCCCAGCGGCGTGTAGCCCTCGCCCAGGCGCTGGGCGAGGTTGCCGACGATGAGGTTCGACGACGAGGCCCGGCCCAGCTCGCGCTGCGCCTCGTTCCAGAGGTTGGTGAGCGTGGCCCGGTCATCGCCGGCCACGCCGGCGTCGACCACGCGCTGCGCCTGCGCCACGGCGACCCTGGCATTGTGCAGGGCCTCGTCCTTGCGCGCCTCGAACAGGTCGTTGCGGATGACCAGGCCCATGATGACGCAGATCACCAGCACCGCGAGCGATGTGGCGGCCAGCGTGATGGCCGTGGCGCGGAAGCGCATCGAGCGCCGCCAGTTCACCTCCAGCGCGTCGGGCCAGGTGCGCGGCGAGCGCCAGGATGCGGGTCGCAGGCGCGTCGCGGATGTCGCGATCACCGCAGGCTCCTAGCTGATGCTCCCGGCGCGGTAGCCGACGCCGCGCACGGTCATCACGATGCGGGGGTTGTCCGGATCGAGCTCGACCTTGGCGCGCAGCCGCTGCACGTGCACGTTGACCAGCCGCGTGTCGGCCTTGTAGTGATAGCCCCACACCTGCTCGAGCAGCATCTCGCGGGAGAACACCTGCTGCGGCTTGGAGGCAAGCGCGACCAGCAGCTGGAACTCCAGCGGGGTGAGGGCGATGGGAGCCGTGCCGCGACGCACCTCGTGCGCATCGACGTCGATGGTGAGGTCCCCGACGCGCAGCACCTCGGCGGTCGCCTGCGGCGCCGGCCGCAGGCGGGTGCGGATGCGGGCGACGAGCTCCTTCGGGTTGAAGGGCTTGACCATGTAGTCGTCGGCGCCGACCTCGAGACCGCGGACGACGTCGGCCGTGTCGCTGCGGGCGGTGAGCATGATCACCGGCACGCCGGACTCCGCGCGGATGCGGGTGCAGATCTCGATGCCGTCCATGCCGGGGAGCATGAGATCGAGCAGCACGAGATCAGGACGGGAGGAGCGCCACTCCTCCACGGCCAGTGCACCATCGGCGCAGAACAGCACGTCGAAACCCTCCGTGCGCAGCACGATGCCGATCATCTCGGCCAGTGCCGTGTCGTCGTCGACCACGAGGATCCGTGAGGTCATCTTGTGCCCAGCCTCATCTTTCTGTGCGATGCATACGGCGATTCCCCTGCCGTCCACAACTCGGATCAGCCTACTTGACATTACCGACGGCGTCCCGATCACGGGCGCGTGCCGACGATGCGAGGACCCGTTATGCAACCATGGGAGTGCACACGGAGGGAGTGCTCGATGAGCGGTCAGGCCTGGGCGCCCGCGCCCAAGAAGGGGGCATTCCCCCTGCATCCGATGACATTCGGAACGGTGCTCGGCCGTGCGTTCGCCGCACTGCGGCACAACCCCAAGGTGCTGCTGGGCTTCGCCGTGCTCGTGCAGTTCGTGGTCACGGCGATCACCACCGGCGTGCTGCTGCTGGTGACGTTCTTCATCGTCGCGCGCGTCGCGACGGTTCCGACCTCCTCCGCCGACTACCTGCCCGTCCTGATCGGGTCGACGGCGCTGGGCGGCGCGGCCGTGCTGGTGATGTCGCTGGTCGCCATCGGCTTCTCGGCCGTCGTGCAGGGTCTGGTCGCCGCCGACGTCTCGTACGCGGCGGTGGGGCGGAAGGCGTCGCTGCGCCTGCTGTGGCGACGGGTGAAGCCCGCATTCTGGCGCCTGTTCTCTTACTCGCTGCTGCAGGCCCTGGCCGTGGTCGTCTGGGTCGCCGTGGCATTCGGGATCGTGTACGGACTGGTCTCGGCGACGGGGTCGAACGGCTTCGAAGCCATCGGATTCGCGGTGCTGATCGGGCTGCTCATGCTGCTGCTGAGCATCCCGCTGTTCGTGTGGCTGACCACCAAGCTGCTGGTCGTCCCCGCTGTGCTGGTGCTGGAGGGCGCGACGCTGCGCACCGCGCTGGTGCGCTCGTGGCGGCTCATCCGCGGCCGCTTCTGGTTCGCGTTCGGCATCGCGTTCCTCATCCAGGCGATCATGGGCGTCGCCGTGCAGGTGGTCTCCTACCCGGCGACCCTGCTGTCGGGGATCTTCGGCGGCCTGTTGGCGCCGACCGGCGCAGACGAGCCCACGCAGATCGTCACGATGATCGTCGCGAACGTGATCCCCCAGGTGCTCGTGCTGGTGGTCTCGGCCATCGCCCTGGTCGTGCAGGGCACCGGTGCCACGCTGGTGTACGTGGACAGCAGGATGCGCTACGAAGGTCTCGACCAGGCGCTCATCCGGTACGTGGAGCTCAGCGCGCAGGGCACCTCGGACGAGGCGCTCGGCGACCCGTGGGAGGTGGACCCGGCTCGGGCCGTGTCGAAGAATCCACCGCCGCGGATGCCCGCCCCCGCCTATCCCGGTGGGGCTCCGGGACAGTACCCGTACCCGGCGCCGTATCCGTACGGTGCGCCAGCTCCGTACCCCGCACCCGCGGCGTACCCGGCACAGCAGGGCTACCCGGCACAGCCCGGCTACCCGACGCAGCCGGGCTACCCGACGCAGTTCGGCGACCCGACGCAGCCCGCACATCCCTCACCCACCGCACCGCCCTATGCCGCGCCCGTGACGGCCCCGCAGCCTGCGACGCCCCCGCAGCCCGCGACGCCCCCGCAGCCGACTCCCGCGCCCGCCCCGCAGGCGCAGCCGATCCCCCCGTCCGCGCCGAGCCCCTGGGCGCCTCCGGGCGGCGACGCATGATCCTCCTTCCCGCGGCCGACGATCTGTTCATCCCCGACGGGGACCAGGCGCGGCAGTGGGCCGAGGACGAGCTCTCCAAACAGGCCTATCAGGCAGCCAAGCCCACCTGGTTCGACGAGTGGGCCCTTGGCGTCGTGAAGTGGATCTCCGAACTGTTCAGTGGAAAGGGCACGGGCGACCTCGCCCCGGTGTTCCTGACGATCATCGTCCTGGTGATCGTCCTGGCACTGGTGGTCGCCCTGCTGGTGTGGGGACGACCCCGCGCGTCCCGGTCGACGCACCGGCGCGCTGAGCTGCTCGGAGAGCGTGACGACCGGACGGCGGCGCAGCTGCGGGCCGAGGCCGACCGCGCCACCAGGGATCGAGACTGGGACACCGCGGTCGTGCTGCGCTACCGGGCTCTGGCACGCGGCCTGCTGGAGCGGGATCTCATCGACCCTGCGCCCGGCGACACCGCGCAGGGCATCGCCCGGCAGGCCGCCGCCCCGTTCCCCGGCTTTGCCGACCGGCTTCACGCGACCGCGACGGCGTTCGACGCCGTGCGGTACCTGCGCACCCCCGCCGATGAGGAGATGTACAGCCTGCTGGCGGCGACGGACGACGAACTGCGCACGGCGCCGCCGCTGGAGGGCGCACAGCCGCAGACCGTCCAGGCAGTGCCGGCATGAGCACCCTGTCCCCCATCCCGCAGACGGCACCCGACACCGCCGCATCCACCGCGTCCGCGCCGCCGGCAGGGCGCCGTGGACGCATCCTCGGCTGGACGATCGTCATCGTCCTCGTGCTGGGCGTCGTGCTGCTGACCACGCGTCTGCCGATGATCGGCGCGGACATGTCCGGCACTCTCAGCCCCTCCAACCCGGGTCCTTCAGGGGCGAAGGCGCTGGCGGAGCTCGCCCGCGACCAGGGCGTCGACATCACGGAGACGCGCAGCCGTGTCGAGGCGGCATCGATGCTGGGGCCGGATGCCACGCTGGTGCTCACCGATCCGTACACGCTCAGCGACGACGGCGTCCGCACCCTGCTGGAGCGCGCCGATCGCGTGGTGCTGCTCACCAGCAGCGCACGCATGCTGCGGCTGCTGAAGCTGGGCACGGATGCCTGGGACGGCGGCGCCGAAGTCGAGGCCTCCTGCTCGGTCCCGGAGTTCGCCCGTGTGGGAGGCATCGAGCCGCAGCGCGCGTTCGTCCCGGCGCGCGGCGTCGACGGATGTTTCGGCGATGACTCGTCGGCAGTGCTGCGCAGCACCGCCGACGGGCGCACGATCACGCTGGTCGAGGGCACGGAGCTGTTCTCCAACGGGCATCTCGCCGAGAACGGGAACGCCGCACTGGGCCTGGCCCTGATCGCGCAGCAGCCCCAGGTCGTCTGGTACGTGCCCGACTTCGCCGACAGCGACATCTCCTCGGCGCAGAAGACCCTCGGCGACCTGAGCCCCGGCTGGCTGACGCCGGCGATCCTGCTGCTGATGCTGGCGGGCGTCGCCGCGATCTGGTGGCGTGGACGCCGCTTCGGGCCGCTGGTGGCGGAGGCGCTTCCGGTCACCGTGCGCGCCTCCGAGACCATGCAGGGCAGGGCCAGGCTCACCGCGAAGGCTGCGGACGCCCCGCACGCAGGCAGCGCCATCCGTTCGGGAACGCTCTCCCGGCTGGCGGCGCGGCTGGCGCTCGGGCCGCGCTCGCGCGTGGAAGAGGTGGCGGATGCCGCATCCGATCGCCTCGGCGTGCCCCGCACCGCGCTGTACGACCTGCTCGGCGGTCAGGCGCCGCAGGACGATCGCGAGCTCGTCGAGCTGGCACGCAGACTCTCCGAACTCGAGACGGCCGTGGAGCAGAGCATCCACGCCGCCCGCACTGAAAGGAACCGATCGTGAGCGACGACTCCGCCCCGTACGCCGAGCAGGCCGCGCCAGCGGCATCCGCTCCGCCCTCCGCACCCTCCGACGACGCGCTGCGCCAGGCCATGCACCGCGTGCGCGCCGAGGTCGACAAGGCGGTCATCGGCCAGGCGGGCACCGTCACCGGGCTGCTGGTGGCGCTGCTGGCGCGGGGGCATGTGCTGCTGGAGGGCGTGCCGGGTGTCGCCAAGACGCTGGTGGTGCGCAGCTTCGCCCGCGCCGTCGGCCTGGACACCAAGCGCGTGCAGTTCACCCCCGACCTCATGCCGGGCGACGTGACCGGATCGCTGGTGTACGACGCCCGCACCGGTGAGTTCGAGTTCCGGCCCGGGCCGGTGTTCACCAGCATCCTGCTGGCGGACGAGATCAACCGCACTCCCCCGAAGACGCAGGCGGCACTGCTGGAGGCCATGGAGGAGCGCCAGGTCTCCGCCGACGGCGTGAGCCGCACCCTGCCCGATCCGTTCCTCGTCGCCGCCACGCAGAACCCCGTCGAGCACGAGGGCACCTACACGCTGCCCGAGGCGCAGTTGGACCGCTTCCTGATGAAGCTCGTGGTGGGCATGCCCGAGCGCGATGCCGAGGTGTCGGTGCTGCGGCTGCACGCCGACGGCTTCTCTCCGCGGCTGCTGACCGGGGTGCAGTCGGCCGTGAGCGCCTCGGAGATCCGCGCCGCGCAGGACGCCGCGGATCGCGTGCGGGTCACCGACGACGTGCTGGGCTACGTGGTGGACCTCGCCCGCGCGACCCGCCAGTCGCCGTCGGTCGAGCTGGGGGCGAGCCCCCGCGCCTCGACCGCGCTGCTGGCCGCCGCCAAGGCGTGGGCGTGGCTGAACGCCCAGGCTGCGGTCACACCCGACCACATCCAGACCATGCTGATGCCGGTCTGGCGGCACCGTCTGCAGTTGCGCCCGGACGCGCAGATGGAGGGCGTGACGGCGGATGCCGTGCTGGCGTCGGTCGTGCAGCAGACCCGGGTGCCGATCTGACATGTTCGTGACCGCGCTGCTGGCTCCGCTGATCGCGCTCGGCGTCGTGCCGCTCGTGCTGCTGAGCACGATCGGCTGGTCGGCGTGGGCCGTGCTCGGCGGGTGGCTGCTGCTGTGCGCGGTGCTGGTGACGCTGGACGTGCTGCTGGCAGCCAACCCGCGGGCGGTGGTCGTCACCCGCAGCATTCCCGAGCGCGCGCGGCTGGGCGAACAGGTGCTCACGAGCATCGCCGTGCAGAACACCGGCACCCGCACGCTGCACGGCTGGCTGCGGGATGCCTGGCAGCCGACCGCCGGCGCCCCGCTGAAGCGGGAGCAGCTGCTGGTGCCGCCCGGTGAGAGACGACGGATGCCGATCCCGCTGCTGCCGCGTCGCCGGGGCGAGCTCAGCAGCGAATTCGCCGTGATCCGCTCCCGCGGACCGCTGGGTCTGGCCGGCAGGCAGGCGCGGCACGACGTGCGCGGCGCGCTGCGCATCCTGCCCGCATTCGCCTCGCGCAAGCACCTGCCGTCACGGCTGGCCCGGCTGCGCGAACTGGACGGCAACACGTCGATCCAGGTGCGCGGCCAGGGCACCGAGTTCGACTCGCTGCGCGAGTACGTGCGCGGCGACGACATCCGCTCCATCGACTGGCGCGCGACCGCGCGCGCGGGCACGACCATGCTGCGCACCTGGCGCCCCGAGCGCGACCGGCACGTCGTCATCCTCATCGACACCGGCCGCACGGCTGCCGCCCGCGTGGGCGACAGCACACGACTGGAGGCTTCGCTCGAGGCCTCGCTGCTGCTGGCCGCGCTCGCATCGCGCGCCGGAGACCACGTGCACCTGCTGATGTTCGACCGTGCGGTGCGCGCCCGGGTCAGTGGCGTGGAGGGGGCGGCGCTCCTCCCCGCTCTCACCGACGCGATGGCCCCCGTGCACGCCCGGCTGGTGGACACGGACTGGACGGCGGCGTTCGCCTCGATCCGCAGACTCACCACCCGCCCGTCGCTGGTGGTGGTGCTCACCGCGCAGGATGCGGCGGAGTCGGCCCGCGGGTTCCTGGGCGCCTTCCCCGATGCATCGCGCGCCACGACCCTGCTGGTGGGCTCGGCCACCGACGACGCCATCGTCGAGCTGGCGCGCCGCCGCGACTCGCGACTGGACGTGTACCTGGCGGCCGCCGCCGAGCAGACCATCCGCGATGCTCAGGTGGTGGCGGATGCCGTGCGCCGTGCCGGCGGTGAGGCCATAGCCGCCGACCCCGAGGCGCTCCCCCCGCGCATCGCCGACCGCTACCTGGAGCTGAAGGCCATCGGCCGCCTGTAGCCCGCGCTGCAGTTTCCGGCCCGCGCGGCAGTTCCCGCTCCGCGCTGCAGTTCCCGGCCCGCGCGGCCGTTCCCGGCGCCGGCCGACCTCCGCGCGGCAGTTCCCGCTCCGCGCTGCGCAGATCTGCGCCGCGTCGAGCAAGAACTGCCGCGCGGGGAGGACGGACGCGCGGCCAGGGACGGGAACGGCCCCCGCCCGGTGAGGGGCAGGGGCCGTTCGGGGCAGGGGCCGTTGCAGGGGCCGTTCGAGGAACGACGGGCCGGGGTCACTCCAGGTCGAAGCGGTCCAGCTCCATGACCTTCGTCCAGGCCTGCACGAACGCGTCGACGAACAGGTCGTCGTCAGAGGCGTAGGCCTCGGCCACCGCGCGCAGTTCGGAGTTCGAGCCGAACACCAGGTCGGCGCGGGTGCCGATCCAGGCCGGCTCACCGGTCTCGAGCGAGGTCGCCTGGAAGGCGTGCGAGCCCGGGTCCAGCGGCTTCCACTCGTAGCCCATGTCGAGCACGTTCACGAAGAAGTCGTTCGTGAGCACGCCGGGGCGCTCGGTGAACACGCCGTGCTTCGAGCCGTCCCAGTTGGCGTCCAGGGCCCGCATTCCGCCCACCAGCACCGTCATCTCCGGTGCGGTCAGGTTCAGGAGCGCGGCCTTGTCGACCAGGAGGAACTCGGCCGGCAGCCCGGCCTTCGTCGCCTCAGGCCCCTGGTAGTTGCGGAACCCGTCGGCCACCGGCTCGAGGTAGGTGAAGGACTCGACGTCGGTGTTCTCCTGCGTGGCGTCGGTGCGGCCGGGCCGGAACGGCACGGTCACCTCGTGTCCGGCATCCGCCGCCGCCTTCTCGACACCGGCGTTGCCCGCCAGCACGATGAGGTCGGCCAGAGACACGCGTCGACCCGACTCCTCGAACTCGGAGCGGATGCCGCGCAGCACGTCCAGCACCTTCGCGCTGCGGGCGGGGTTGTTCACCT
Organism: uncultured Microbacterium sp.; assembly: GCF_937927635.1. Taxonomy (GTDB): domain Bacteria; phylum Actinomycetota; class Actinomycetes; order Actinomycetales; family Microbacteriaceae; genus Microbacterium. The sequence goes on along the minus strand of NZ_CALBRW010000042.1, from coordinate 4,897 downwards.
GCCAGCTCGCCTGCGGCTCCAGCGCCAGGCGCGCGCCGTTGGCGCCGCCTCGGCGGTCGCTGCCGCGGAAGGATGCCGCAGCAGCCCATGCCGTGGAGACCAGTTCCTGCACGCTGAGCCCCGAGGAGAGGATACGGGCGCGCAGCTCGGCGGCATCCGCCTCCGAGATCAGCTCGTGGTCGACGGCGGGCACCGGGTCCTGCCAGATGAGCTCCTCGGCGGGAACCAGCTTGCCCACGTACCGGGTGGACGGGCCCATGTCGCGGTGCGTGAGCTTGAACCAGGCGCGGGCGTAGGCGTCGGCGAACGCCTGCGGGTCATCGCGGAACTTCGCGGAGATCGGCCCGTAGATCGGGTCGAAGCGCAGCGACAGGTCGCTGGTGAGCATCCGCGGCTCGCGGCGCTTGGACGGATCGTGGGCCATCGGCACCATGTCGGCACCGGCGCCGTTCTTCGGACGCCACTGCTTGGCACCCGACGGGCTCTCCATGAGCTCCCACTCGTAGGCGTACAGGATGTGGAAGAACTCGTTGTCCCAGCGCGTGGGGTGGTAGGTCCAGGTGACCTCCAGCCCGCTCGCGGTCTGGTCGTCGCCCTTGCCGGTGCCGAACGAGTTCTTCCAGCCGATGCCCATCTGCTCCATCGGGGCGTCCTCGGGCGTCGGCCCCACCTGGTCGGCGGGTCCGGCACCGTGGGTCTTGCCGAAGGTGTGGCCGCCACCGATCAGCGCGACGGTCTCCTCGTCGTTCATGGCCATCCGGCCGAAGGTCTCGCGGATGTCGTGAGCCAGCTCCAGCGGATCGGGGTTGCCGCCCACGCCCTCGGGGTTGACGTAGATGAGGCCCATCTGGGTCGCCGCGAGCGGGCTCTCCAGGTCTCTGGTCTTGCCCGCCTCGTATCGTCCATCGTCGGCGAGCCAGGTGCTCTCCGAGCCCCAGTACACGTCGTCATCCGGCTCCCAGGCATCCACCCGGCCACCGCCGAAGCCGAAGGTGGTGAAGCCCATCTGCTCCATGGCCACGTTGGCGGCGAAGATCATCAGGTCGGCCCACGAGACGCGCGAGCCCCACTTCTTCTTCACGGCCCACAGGATGCGGCGCGGCTTGTCGAGCCCGACGTTGTCGGGCCAGCTGTTCAGCGGTGCGAAGCGCTGCTGGCCGGTCGAGCCGCCGCCGCGACCGTCGGTCACGCGGTAGGTGCCGGCACTGTGCCACGCCATGCGCACGACGGCGGGGCCGTAGTTGTCGAAGTCGGCCGGCCACCAGTCCTGGCGGGTGGTCAGCGCTTCTTCGATGTCGGCACGCAGCTCGTCGAGGTCGACGTCGGCGAACTGCTTGCGGTAGTCGTACTCCGCACCGTAGGGGTTCGTGGCGGGCTGGTTCTTCGCCAGCACCCGCAGGTTCAGCCGGTTCGGCCACCAGCTGCGGGCCGTCGAACCGCCGGCGCGGGTCGCCCCGGTGTGCACCACGGGGCACGCGGACTCCGAGGCGACAGCCTGCTCGGTGTCGGTGGGCGTGGGGATGACGCCTTCGGTCTCGTCTGTCAGGTTCTCAGTCATGATGTCCTTCCGGTGGAGTGGTTCAGGGTGAGGTCAGAAGTCAGGACGCGTCATCGGCGAGCGCGGAGCACGCCGCGCAGACGCCCCAGTAGGTCACCTCGGCGGTGGCGACGCGGAAGCCGTGCGGATCGCTGGGCTCGAGGCAGGGGGCATGGCCGATCGCGCAGTCGACGTTGACGACCATGCCGCAGGAGGTGCAGACCAGGTGGTGGTGGTTGTCGCCGATGCGCACCTCGAACATCATCGGATGCCCGGCGGGCTCGATCCTGCGCACGAGGCCGGATGCCGTGAAGTCGTTCAGCGCGTTGTAGACCGACTGCAGGCTGGCCGTCGGCGTCGCATCGCGCACGATGCCCAGCACTTCGTCGGCACGCGCATGCGGACGCGCGCGCAGCGCCTCGAGAACCGCACGGCGCGATCCGGTGACCCGCAGGCCCGCCGTCCTGATCGCCGTGTCGAGTTCCGTGGCATCCGTCCGCATGCCCTCAGCCTATCTTCTTTTGAGTGAATCAAAAAACCCACGACGCAGACCGGCGGCGCGCCTGAGCGGTCGCGTGCCGCGAACCCGAGATCATGTCTTCGCCCGGCCCTCGCCGCGCATCGACCGGAAGGACATGCAGAGATGACGGATTCCCCCACGATCGCAGAACGTCCGACCCTCGGCGCGAAGCTCGCCGCCGAGGGCTTCGGCACGTTCCTGCTCGTCTTCGGCGGCGTCGGCACCGCCGTGTTCGCCTCCAACCACTTCACCGAGCCCGGTGCGCAGTCCGCCGTGTACGTCGCGATCGCCCTGGCCTTCGGCCTGACGGTGCTCGTGGGCGTGTACGCCTTCGGACCGCTCTCCGGTGGACACTTCAACCCCGCCGTCACACTCGGTGCGGCCGCTGCCGGTCGCATCCCCTGGCGCGACGTCGTGCCGTACGTCGTCGCGCAGGTCGTCGGCGGCGTGTTCGCCTCCAGCGCCCTGGTCCTGATCGGACTGTTCGGTCCGGACAAGTGGCTGACCACCGCTCAGGATGCCGGGTTCGCCGCGAACGGGTTCGGGACGCACTCCCCCGGCGGATTCGGCATGATGTCCGCGATCATCATCGAGGTCATCCTGACCGGCTTCTTCGTGCTGGTCATCCTCGGCTCCACCCACCCGACGCGCGGCTCAAAGCACGCCGGCATCGCGATCGGACTGTCGCTCACGCTGATCCACCTGATCGCCATCCCGGTCGACAACACCTCCGTCAACCCCGCGCGGTCGCTGGCCGCAGCGATCTACGGCGGCAGCGAGCTGCTGGGCCAGCTGTGGGTGTTCATCGTCTTCCCGGCGGTGGGCGCGCTGATCGTCGGCTTCGCCTTCAAGGCGCTGTTCGACGGCACCACCAGGGACTGATCCGCACGCGGATTCCCGAGGGGGCGGCTCCGGCCGTCCCCTCTTTCATCGCCCGGAGACAGATGCCGACAGATGCCGACGGATGCCGGGACTCAGCCCGCGGTGAGCGTGGGCGTGCCCGCGTCGAACTCGACCAGATCCCCGGTCTGCCCGCTGCGATGGGCTCGACGCCCGACGACCAGCATGTACAGCAGCACGACGACCAGCGCCAGCGCGCCGATGCCGATCTTCACCGGCCAGGGCAGCGCAGAACCTGTGATGAAGCCCTCCACGAGTCCCGACAGCCCGAGGATGAGCACCAGCCCCATCGCCACGGTCGCCAGCGATCTGCCTCCGGCTGCCAGCGACTCCCCGCGCCCTCGGCGCCCCGGCACGACCCATGCCCAGAAGATGTGCAGACCCCCCGCGGCCGCGACGAAGACGGCCGTCAGCTCCAGCATCCCGTGCGGGAGGATGTACAGCAGCATGACGTCGAGCCGGTCGTGCGCGGCCATCACCGCGGCTGCGACACCCAGCCCCATGGCGTTCTGCACGAGCATCCACACCGGCCACACGCCGGTGACTCCGAACAGCACGCACTGCAGGGCGATGAGCGCGTTGTTCGACCACACCATGCCCGCGAACGAGGCCATCGGGCCGTAGTAGTCCGTGAAGTCCTTCTCGGCGTACTGCTTCAGAGCCTCCGGAGTGCCGAGTGCCGCGATGCGGGCCGGGTCCGACGCGATCCAGGCCCCGGCCAGCGCGACGACCAGCACGAACGCGACAGCGATCACCAGGGTCGTCCAGCGCAGGCGGTACAGCGCTGCGGGCAGCTGCAGGGTGAAGAAGCGCACGATCTGCGCGACGATGTTCTCCGGAGCGCCGGTCAGCCGTAGCCGGGCCGTCGCGAGGATGGTCGACAGGTACGCGCCCTGCGGCGAGTCGCCCACCGAGGTCTTCAGCTCGGCGAGATCGGCGGATGCCGCACGGTAGCGCACGATGAGCTCGTCGACCTCGTCGCCCGAGAGCCGGCGCTTCCTGCTCAGCCGATCGAGCCGGTCCCACTCGGGGCGGCGCGCGTCGGTGAGGGCATCGGCATCCACGTGGTTCACTTTACTTGTGTCCTCCCCCATCGCAGACGAGCAGGAGATCCTGTCCGGCGAGGCTGTCGCGATCGACGTGCAGCCGGTGGGATTCGTGCTGCGGGCGGCGGGAGCCGCCATCGACATGGTGGTGGGTTTCGTCGTGTTCCTCGCCGTCGAGCTGCTGCAGATCTGGCTGATGGCCGAGGGGCTGCTGGACGGGCACCTCATGACCATCCTGAGCGTGTGGGCGGCGGTGCTCAGCTTCCTGGTGCTGCCGATCACGGTCGAGATGGCCACCCGCGGACGCAGCCTGGGCAAGCTGGCCGTGGGAGGGCGGATCGTGCGCACCGACGGCGGGGCCATCGGCTTCAGGCACTCCTTCATCCGCGCCCTGGTCGGCCTGCTGGAGATCTACATGACCCTCGGCGGCGGGGCGGTGATCACCGGCGCGGTCACGGCCCGCTCGCAGCGGCTCGGCGATCTGGTCGCCGGCACGTACTCGCAGCGGGTGCGCACGCCGCGACTGCCGGTGCACGTGCCGTACCTGCCGCCGTCGCTGCACGCGTGGTCGACGGTCGCCGATGCGGCCAGGCTGCCGGACCGCCTGGCACGCCGGATCTCGCAGTTCCTGGCCGGGGCCGAGCAGCTCTCCCCCGCCGCCCGCGCGCGGGTGGCCGCGGAGCTCGCATCCGAGACCGCCCCGTTCCTCTCACCCGTACCGCAGGTCGACCCCGAGGAGCTGCTGCGGGGTGTCACCGTGCTGCGTCGCACGCGCGAGCAGAAGGCCCTGCAGCATGCCGACGAGCGCGCCGAGCGGCTCACCGGCAGGCGCATCCGGGTCTGACAGTGATGATGGTGGTGGGAGCCCCGCAGCGGTCTTCCTGACTCATGCTC
>NZ_CALBRW010000041.1 GCF_937927635.1 uncultured Microbacterium sp. | reverse complement strand
TGCACGAGGTCCGCGAATGCGTGGCCGGGCACTTCCCGGTGTCGATCCAGCACTCGACCTTCCAGGTCGAGACCGCGCACCTCACCGAGGACGAGTCGGCCCTGGTCCGGCACCGCTGAGCGCGGCTAGCAGCTCACGGGAGCAGTGTCTCGAAGGCCCCGCCGTGCTGATGCCGGTCCCAGATGGAGCCGGCGATCTGGGCGGCGTCGATGCTGGGGAAGCTGCCGTCCGCGTTCCATTCGGCGGCGGCGTCCGCGGCGGCGCTGCCCTCGATCATCGCGGCGACGAAGGTTGCCCCGACGAACACATCGCCGGCGAGCTCATCGCGCAGGGTAGCGAGGTAGTTGCGGGCGGCGGCCATCGCCGGGGCGGGACCACTCATCCCGGCGGGTGCGCCCAGGGCGCTGGCGCCGTTGACGTAGAAGATCGCACCGTGCTCGCTACCTCGGAGGTCCGCCAGGGTGAGTTGAACGGTGGTGATCAGCGGGTAGAGGAACAGGTCCGCGAAGGTGCGGGCCTGTTCGCTGGTGAGATCTGCCGCCGGGACGAATCCGTCGTCGGAGGCCGCGGTGAAGGCGATCGCGTCGATCCGCCCGAGCCGCTCGCGCACCTGGTCGATGACCGTGCGCAGCTCGTGCGGGTTTGTGATGTCGGCGGGGAACGCGGCGATCTCGCCGCCGTTGCGGCGGATGCTGTCGGCCAGAGCGGTGAGCGGGTCGGATCGGCGGGCGACGAGGGCGACGTTCCAGCCTTCGGCGGCGTAGGTGTGTGCGAGGGCGCGGCCGGTGCCGGGTCCGGCGCCGAGGATGAGCAGGGTGGCGGTCATGGGTGTCCTTCGGGGTGGGGTGGGTCAGTCGAGGCCGCGCGGGTGCTGCAGCGGGAGGGCAGCGACAGTGGGGTGGTCGAGACCGAGAACACCGGTCTTGGCGGCACCGCCGGGTGAACCGAGCTCGGTGAAGAACTCGACGTTGACGGTGTAGTAGTCGGCCCACTCGTCGGGGAGGTCATCTTCGTAGTAGATCGCTTCGACCGGGCAGACGGGCTCGCAGGCACCGCAGTCGACGCATTCGTCGGGATGGATGTAGAGCATCCGGTCGCCCTCGTAGATGCAGTCCACCGGGCACTCGTCCAGACAGGCGCGGTCGGTGACGTCCACGCAGGGCAGTGCGATCACATAGGTCATCAGTAGGGTCTACTCGGTGACGTTGATGATCATCGTGAGCCCGCCGGCGCCGTCGGTCTCGACGTTGTTGTTGGTCGTGTGGTGGTTGATGTGGCAGTGGATGAGCCACTTGCCGGGCTCCAGCGCCTCCCAGATCACGTCGTAGCGTTGACCGGGCCCGATGTTGATGGTGTCGGCTTTGAATTGTTGGTCTTCGGCGAGGGCTTCGCCGTCGCGGGCGACGACGGTGAACGGGCCGCCGTGGATGTGCATCGGGTGGATGCCGACGGTGTTGGAGCCGATGAAGCGGACCTTGAGGGTCTCGCCGATTTTCATGTCGATGGTTTCGGTGGCCGGGTACGCCTTCCCGTTGATGGTGAAGTAGTTCGGCATTCCTCCTTCCATCGGCATCGCCGGGTAGGTCAGGCCTTCTCTGTTGAGCCATTCCTGCAGCTGGATCGTGTAGTCGTGATCCGCCGCGGGCTGCTGGGACGGGTCGGCCGGGTCGATGATGAGTGCCCCGTACAGGCCGAGCGCCTGCTGCCGGTCGGCGTGGTCGTGGGAGTGGTAGAAGAAGGTGCCCCATTGCTTGACGGTGTACTCGTAGCTGTACGTGGCACCGGGCTGGATCGGGTCCTGGGTGATGCCGGCGGGGCCGTCCATCTCGTTGGGGACGTCCAGGCCGTGCCAGTGCACGGTGGTGGTCTCGTCGAGCTTGTTGGTGACGTCGATGCGGATCCGGTCGCCTTGGGTGAAGTTCAGCCGGGGCCCGGGCACCTGCCCGTTGTACGCGTATGCGTCGACGGCAACACCAGGGAGGATCTCCCATCGGATCAGGGAGACAGTGAGCTCGTAGATCTTCACGCCATCCTCGATCCGGGAAGGCTCGAGGACCTCGTCACCACGGGTGTCCACGTCGTAGGCGCTGGTGACGTCCCGCGGATCGACCGCAGCCATGTCCTCCATCGCCTCGGCGGGAGTGTCGCGGGTCATGATCATGCCCGGCGGCATGATCAGACCTCCGACGTCTTCGGCGCTGAGGGTCATGTTGACCGCGTTGGCGGGGGCGACCATGCCCACGATCAGTGCGATCGTCGCGAACGAGGCGACGACGGTCAGCTGCGGGACGGTGACCTTACTCGTCCCGCGGGGCTGATGCTGCTCATGCTCGGACGGCGGCTGCGCCTCGTCACGCCCCGCCCCGGATCCGGCGGCCATCGCCGCGTGCCCGGCGTGTTCGGTCTGCGGATCGGTGGCCGGCTCCTTGCGTTGGGTCATCAGCCCGTGCTTGATGCCCTTCTTCACCATCCACACGTTGGAGGGGTAGGCCAGCGCGAAGCCGGCGGCGACGCCGACGGACATCACACCCCAGAAGATCAGTTCGGTGGGGACCATGGCCCGCATGTCGCGGCCCATCATCAGCAGCGACATCACCGGCGCCATCCCGGCCATCATGAAGTTCATGCTGATGAATTCCGGCAGGAACGAGCGGCGCACGTTCTGCCAGTAGGTGCCTCCCATCATGTTCTTCATGAACAGGGCCTGGAAGATGAAGAGCCCGAAAGCGAATCCGGCGATGTACTCGATGATCAGATCGAGCCACATCGGCAGGCCCAGGGTAGAGACGATCACCGCGGCGGCGATGATTCCCGTCGCGTCTCCGGCCACGCAGTGAATGGTCGATCCGATGCCCTGCTTCCAGAGGGGCTTTGTGAACTCTTCGTGCTCCCCCGGCCGTGGCTCCTTGTCCGCCAGGACATATAGGAGCGCACCGATGGGTCCGAGGTAGAGGGTGACGAGGATAAAGCCCCACTTCATCACGGTGGGCTCGGGGTTGCTTCGGAACTGGTCGACGCCGACCCAAAGGGTACTGATGGCTACAAGGACGAACCAGCCGACCAGGAAGTAGTCGATGGGTTGGATCAGCATGGCGCTCCTTTTCGCCGAGCCGGTCGGTGCGAAGGAGGCTCAGACCCGTATAGCCTACCCCCGCAGGGTACCCACGATTGGTGGTGTGCCTGCTCGTGCCCCTGGCTCCTCCTGTCCGCGCTGCGTACCCGGCTGCCGCGTTCGACGCGGTGGCTGCTCCTGGTGTGCTTCGCGGCCGCGATCATCGTCGGGCTGATGGGCATGCACACCCTGGCCTCCTCCCACGCGCCGGCGATGTCGTCGACGGCGGAGATGACCGGCGCCACCGTTCCCGAGGGTCATCACGGCGCAGCCACTGCCCCGGTGGACGACGCGGGGCACGGGTGTGTGACGTGCAGCCCGGAGGGCGGTCACGACGCGCTGATGGTGATGTGCGTGCTGGCGCTGCTGGCGACGGTGCTGCTCCTCCTGCTCCCTCGGCTGATCCGCGGGACACCGCAGGAACGGGCCACATGGTGGCCGGTGATGTTCGTAGCGCGGCCGGCTCCGAGCCGCCCGCCTTCACTGCGGGAGTTGTCGATCAGTCGGACGTGAACGCGCCGGACCCCGCCGTCCGGTGGGGTTTGTTGCCGTGCCCGTTCGCGGGCGTTCACGTACACCCAAGAGAAGGACTGATTGATGATGATGAAGAAGAAGCTCCGCACCGCAGCACTCGTCGCCGTTCCGCTGGCGACGGCCCTGTTCCTCGCTGGGTGCGCCGGCAGCGGCGACTCGATGCCGGGCATGGATCACGGCGGCGGGTCCTCGTCGGCGCCATCGGAGTCCGCAGAGGCGGACTTCAACATGGCCGATTCGATGTTCGCGATGATGATGATCCCCCACCACCAGCAGGCGGTGGAGATGAGCGACATGATCCTCGCCAAGAGCGACGTCGACCAGCAGGTGCTGGATCTGGCGCAGCAGATCAAGGATGCGCAGCAGCCGGAGATCGACACGATGCAGGGCTGGCTCGATGACTGGGGCATGTCCGCCGACGATATGGACATGGGCGACGTGGACCACGGCGGCGGGATGATGTCCGAGGAGGACATGGCGCAGCTGGAGGCCGCGACCGGCGCCGACGCTGCCCGGATGTTCCTCGAGCAGATGATCGAGCACCACAAGGGCGCGATCGAGATGGCCGAGACCGAGCTGGCCGACGGGAAGAACCCGGACGCGAAGGAACTGGCCCAGGCGGTGGTGGACACGCAGTCCGCGGAGATCACCACCATGGAAGATCTGCTCGCTCAGCTCTGAGGCACCCCGGTGGGGCGTCACCGATGGTGGCGCCCCACCCTGATCGTGGAGGGTGCATATGCGCGTCCGTTTCAAGGCGGCGGCCGTGATCGCCGCCGTCATGTCCGTGCCTGTCGTGTTGGCGGGGTGCGCGAGCACGCCCGCGTCGACAGGGGAAGAACACACCGCGTTGTCCACGCATGTGCACGCGGTGGTCGTGGACCCGGAGACGGGGCAGCTGCTGCTGGGCACCCACGAGGGCATCTACGAGGTGTCCGAATCGGGTGAGCTCGGCGGCCGGGTCAGTACCGCCGACTTCGACGCGATGGGGTTGACGGCGACGTCGCAGGGCCTGATCGCGTCCGGGCACCCGGGCCCGCAGACCCCCGAAGAGTGGGGAGCACCGAATCTGGGAGTGATCCGCAGTGTCGACGGCGGCGCGAACTGGGAACCCGTCGCGTTCACCGGGGAGAAAGACTTCCATGCGCTCACCGCGGGCGCCGATGACACCGTGTACGGGTTGGCGACCGACGACACCGACCTGTTGCGCAGCGTCGATGCCGGCGCCACCTGGACTCCGACGGGCGCGCAGGTGCCGGCGGTGAGTTTGACCGCGGATGCCAGCGGCCGGGTGGTCGCGGCGACCGCGGACGGGGTGACCGTGAGCACGGACCGGGGGGCGTCGTTCTCGGCGTGGCCGGATGCGCCGCTGCTGTACACGCTGGGAGCGTCCCCGGATCGGAAGCGGCTGGTCGGGGTCGGCACCGATGACCGGATCTGGGTGCTCGGGTCCGGGGAGGACCAGTGGCGGGAGGCCGGCACGGTGCACGAGCAGGCGCAGGCGGTGGGGATCGACGCGGACGGCCGGGTCGTCGTGGTCGACGCCAGCGGCATCACCGTGCTGCCCCAGTAGCGGGGGCCGCACGGCGGCTGCGGTGACGGGTGGAGGTGCCTACGGGAGTCGAACCCGTCTGGGCGGCTTTGCAGGCCGCTGCCTCGCCGCTCGGCCAAGGCACCAGGTTCCCGCCCGACGCGGGGCGGGGGAGGCCGGACGGTCGTCCGTCTGGTCCGGGTTAGGACCTGACCAGACGGGCGATCGCGTCGCTGGCTTCCTTGATCTTCTGCTCGGCCTGGTCGCCGTCCATCCGGGCTGCGTCGATCACACAGTGCTTGAGGTGATCGTCGAGCAGCCCGATCGCGACGGCCTGCAGGGCGCTGGTGAGGGCGCTGATCTGGGTGAGGATGTCGATGCAGTACTTCTCGTCATCGACCATCTTCGAGATCCCGCGCGCCTGACCCTCGATGCGCTTGAGCCGGTTCAGGTACTTGTCTTTGTCGGTGATGTACCCGTGAGTGGTGTGCGTCGTGTCGACGGTGGGTGTGGACATGGCCGGTTCCTTCGGTCAGCGGTCGAGGACCGCGCGGGTGCTCGCTTCGGGTGTGAGGTCGATTCGGCGCAGTAGCTGCGCGTTCAGGGCGACCACGACGGTGGACAGTGACATCAGGATCGCGCCGACCGACATGGGAAGGACGAACCCGATCGGGGCGAGCACGCCGGCGGCGAGCGGCACGGAGATCAGGTTGTAGCCTGCAGCCCACCACAGATTCTGCTTCATCTTCCCGTACGCCGCGCGGGAGAGCTGGATCACCGACAGCACCGACCGGGGGTCGGAGCTGGCGAGGATCACTCCGGCGGAGGCGATCGCGACGTCCGTGCCGGCGCCAATCGCGATGCCGACGTCGGCCTGTGCGAGGGCGGGGGCGTCGTTGACGCCGTCTCCGACCATGGCGACCTTGCGGCCTTCCTTCTGCAGCTCGGCGACCTTGCTGGACTTGTCCTCGGGGCGCACGTGCGCGAACACCCGGTCGATGCCCAGCTCGGTGCCGACGGCGTTCGCGACGGCTTCGGCGTCGCCGGTGATCATGACCACCTGCACGCCCAGCTTGTGCAGCGCCTCGACGGCTTCGCGGGACTCGGGACGGATCTCGTCGGCGAGCTTGAGCCCGCCGATGACTTTCCCGTCGCGGGTGACGTGCAGGATGATCGCGCCCTCGCCACGCCAGTTGTCAGCCTGGTCGACCTCACGGGCGCCGACCTCTTCGAGCAGGCGGGGTCCGCCGACGCGGATCTCCGCACCGTCGACGGTGGCGGTGACGCCGACCGCGGGTGAGGAGGTGAACCCGGTTGCCTTGGGTAGGGTGAGGTTCTTCTCCTGCGCGGCGCGGACGATGGCCTTGGCGAGCGGGTGCTCACTGTCGGCTTCGGCGGCGGCGGCGATCGCGAGCACCTGGTCAGCGTCCAGGTCACCGACCGGTTCCACGGCGGAGACGGTGGGCTCACCCTTGGTGAGGGTGCCGGTCTTGTCGAACAGGACGGTGTCGACGGTGCGCATGCTCTCCAGCGCGAGCCGGTCCTTCACCAGCACCCCGCCGCGGGCGGCGCGCTCGGTGGCGATGGAGACCACCAGGGGGATCGCGAGGCCCAGCGCGTGGGGGCAGGCGATGACCAGGACGGTGATGGTGCGGACGACGGCTTCGTCGGGGTTGCCGACGAGGGTCCACACCACCGCGGTGATGGCGGCGGCGATCAGCGCGAACCAGAACAGCAGGGCCGCGGCACGGTCCGCGATCCGCTGCGCGCGGGAGGAGGAGTTCTGCGCATCGGTGACCAGCCGCTGGATGCCGGCGAGGGTGGTTTCATCGCCGGTGGCGGTGACCTCCACCCGCAGGCCGGAGTCGGTGGCGACGGTGCCGGCGGTGACCGGGTCGCCGGTGCCGCGGGCGACCGGGCGGGACTCGCCGGTGACCATGGACTCGTCCATGTCGGCGCGGCCGTCGACGATCTTGCCGTCGGCGGGGACGCTGCCGCCGGGGCGGACCACGACGACATCGCCGACGGCCAGGTCGGCGGGTGAGACCTTGACGATCTGGTCCCCTTCGACCCGCTCGGCCTCATCGGGCAGCAGCGCGGCCAGGGTGTCCAGCGCGGAGCTGGTCTGTGCGAGGGAGCGCATCTCGATCCAGTGACCGAGCAGCATGATCACGATCAGCAGCGCCAGCTCCCACCAGAACTCGAGCTCGTGGTGCAGCAGCCCGAGGGTGGCACCCCAGGACGCGAAGAACGCGACCGTGATCGCCAGGCCGATCAGCAGCATCATGCCGGGCTTGCGGGAGCGCAGCTCGCTGACCGCGCCGGTCAGGAACGGCCACCCGCCCCACCCGTACATGACGGTGCCGAGCACCGGGGCGATGAACCGTGCCCAGCCGGGGACCTCGTAGCCGAGGATCATCGCGAACATCGGGGAGAACGCCACCACGGGGACGGCGATGATCAGGTTGATCCAGAACAGCCGCCGGAACTGGCCGACGTGGTCGCCGTGCCCGGCGTGCCCGCCATGGCCTCCGCCGTGGCCGGAGTGGTCCATCTGGCCGCCGGCGTGCTGGCCGTGGCTGGGCTGCACGTCGTGCCCGGTGTGGGTGTCGTGCTGCGTGGGCGGCTCCGGGGTGTGGTCGCCGTGCTCGCCGGTGGCGGTGGCGGCCTTGCCGGTGGGGTGGTTGGTGTGGTGTGCGTGCGGGTCGGTCATCAGTTCACTTCCCTGTGCCTAGCGGTTATTTCGAGTCTGCCGTGCCGGTCCCGGTGGAGGCGAGGGCCTCCGCGTCGGGGCCGGTCGGGGTGTGCAGCTTGGGCATCCAGCCGAAGACGGCGGGGGCGGCGTCCAAGCCGAGGACACCGACGGGGACCGGGCCGTGCTGGCGGATGACCACCAGCGGCTCGGAGCTGTCGATGCGGGTGTCGGTGCGGGTGTCGGTCAGTCCGGCGCCGGCGATCATCGCGCCGTGGACTGTGGCGGTGAACGGGGCGCGAGGCTGGTAGCTGCCGGGCTGCTCCCCCGCGCCGAGATCGGCGAGCAGGGTGCGGGCGGCGTGCTCGCCCTGCGCGGCCGCGTCGGACCAGTGATCGATCCGCCACACGCCCAGGGTGGGGTCATCGTGCACGGCGACACCGCCGGCGGCGTAGACGTGCGCGGCCGCGGCGCGCAGGCTGTCGTCGACCGCCACAGGCCCGTCCCAGGGGGACGGTGCGGTGGGGGTGGTGCCGTGCGCCACGATCAGCAGGTCGGCGGGCAGCTCGGTGCCGTCATCGAATGTCAGCTCGAGGCGGTCGCCGGTTTCACGGACCGCGGTCAGCGTGCGACCGAATGCGGTGTCCAGGTGCTGCTGGTGCGCGGTGGCCAGCCGCTGCGCGAGCTCGTCGCCGAACACGGTGGCACCGGGGGTCTGTGTGCGGGCGAGGAGGGTGATCTGATGCCCACGTTCGCGCAGCAGTGTTGCGGTCTCCGCGGCGACAAGCCCGGCACCGGAGATGACCACCTGCGCGGGCCGTCCGAGGCCGGTGAGAAGATTCCGGACCGCGATGGCGTCATCCAGAGAGTGCAGCGTGGTGATTCGGTCCGATGAGGCCCCGCGAACGCTGTCTCCGGGGAGGCGTGGCACACTGCCGGTGGCGAGAATGAGTGCGTCGTAGTCCTCGACACGGCCGGACGCGAACCGCACCGTCTTCGTGTCCGTGTCTACCTCGAGGACGGTGTCACCGAGCGCTTCGACGCCGGGGATGACGGCCTGTTCGGGAGTCAGCAAGCCGATCGCGACTCCCTTGTTCACGAGGGTGCGGTTGTAGGGGGTTTCGTCGGTGCGGCCGATCAGGGTGACGGTCACCGCATCCGAGCCCGCGAGAACGCGGGCAGCGGACGTGCCGGCGGCGCCGGCACCCAGGACGAGAACCTTCTGGGGGGACATTTCGCTCCTTGATGGCTGATGGTGGGGCCCGAGGACACGGCGGCTCTCGGGCCCCGAAGGGCTGGCCGTCAGGCGGCCTTGACGTACTTTTCGGGGTCGGCGTCGAAGAGCGGACCGCACGCGGCGCAGCAGAACCAGTACCGCTCGCCTTCGTAGTCCCGGTACAGGCCCTGGGCTTCGGCGACGCTCTTGCTGACGGTGCTGCCGGGCATCACGGGACAGACGACGACATCGTCCGCGTCGGCGGGGGCCTCGTGGTGGTGGTCGTGGTCGTGGCTCATGGCGGGTGTTCTTTCTGTCGGTGGTCGACGGCGGGATGGCCGTCGGTCCGGCACGGTGTGCGCCTGGGACTCCCCTAGCGTATACCCCGTATGGGTATCACAACAGGCGGGTGCCGCCTGCTATTCCCGTCCGGGGCTACCTCATTGGCGGTAGGCGAGGACGGTCATCATGCCGGCCTCGCCGTGGTAGATGTTGTGGCAGTGGGCCATCCACCGTCCGGGATTGTCGGCGTCGAACTCCAGCTCGAGCGTTTGCTTGGGAAGCACGATGGAGGTGTCTTTGCGGGGGCCGCCGCCGGTGTGCTGGTAGGTGTGCCCGTGCAGGTGGAACGGGTGCCACATGTCGGTGTCGTTGGTGACGGTCAGCCGCACCCGTTCGCCCGCGGTGAGCGGGTGCGCGTCGCGGAGTGGGTCGTGCATGTCGAACTGGCGGCCGTTGAAGCCCCAGTCGTAGGCGGCCATGCTGCCGGTGAGGGTCAGCGCGATCGTGCGGTCGACGTCACGCCGTCCGAGGGTGACCGCGGAGGCCGCGGCCAGCAGCTCGGCGGTCGCCACCTGGGAGCCCTCCCCCAGCTCGGTGATCTGCACGTCCGCGGCCGGAGCCTGCCCGCCGCCGGTGCGGACGAGCGCGAAGCCGCGTTCGCGTTTGCCTTCGGCGTCGGCGATGAACGGGAACACCCCGTCGCCGAGGGTGACGAGCACGTCGTAGCGTTCGCCCATCCCCAGCAGGACGCTGTCGACCTCGACCGGGTCGACGGGGTACCCGTCGGTGTGGGTGACGGTGAGCCTGTGTCCGCCGAGCGCGACCCGGAATGCGGTGTCTCCACCGGCGTTGATCAGGCGGATCCGGACCCGGGATCCGGGGGTGCCGGTGAACTGGGCGGGGTCGGCGGCGGGTTTGCCGGGTCTTCTCAGATGACGGTGTAGGTCGGCCGGGCGCGTCGGTCCGCAGATAGACGTCGAGGTCTCCCGACGATGGAGGTTCCTACGCCATCCATCGGAAAGACCTCGACGTGCCCGACGCTACCCCGCCGGCCGGCTTCGGCCGCCCTGACCTGACCGCCTTCGCTCGACTCGACGGCCTCGGTCTGAGCGTGACCGGACAACGACTTGAACCGGATCGTGCGGTCCTCGCGTGCCGCGTGGTGGAACCAGATCAGTGGTGCCGGCGGTGCGGCAGCGAAGGCGTTGCTCGTGACACCGTGATCCGGCGGTTGGCCCACGAGCCGCTGGGCTGGCGACCGACCGTGCTGGAAGTTGTAGTGCGCCGCTACCGCTGTGCCGACTGCGGACACGTGTGGCGCCAAGACACCAGCGCCGCGGCGGAGCCACGCGCGAAGCTCTCGCGCACCGGGCTGCGGTGGGCGCTGGAAGGGATCGTGGTCGCACACCTCACCGTCGCACGTGTCGCCGAGGGACTCGGGGTCGCGTGGGACACCGCCAACAACGCGGTCCTGGCTGAAGGCAAGCGGCTGCTGATCAACGACCCCACGCGGTTCGAGGGCGTGAAGGTCATTGGCGTCGATGAGCACGTCTGGCGCCACACCAGGCGTGGCGACAAGTACGTCACCGTGATCATCGACCTCACCCCGGTCCGCGATGGCGCCGGCCCAGCAAGGCTGCTGGACATGGTCGAGGGCCGGTCGAAGGCGGCGTTCAAGACCTGGCTCGCCGACCGCGACGACGCCTTCCGTGACGCGGTCGAGGTGGTCGCGATGGACGGCTTCACCGGGTTCAAGACCGCCGCTGCAGAGGAGATCCCGGACGCGGTCACGGTGATGGATCCCTTCCACGTCGTGCGCCTGGCCGGTGACGCCCTCGACAGGTGCCGGCGCCGGGTCCAACTCGAGATCCACGGGCACCGTGGGTTCAGGGACGACCCGCTCTACAAGTCGCGGCGCACGCTGCACACCGGCGCGGACCTGCTCACCGACAAGCAGAGCGACAGGCTACGCGCGCTGTTCGTTGATGACGCTCACGTCGAGGTCGAGGCGACCTGGGGTGTCTACCAGCGGATGATCGCCGCCTATCGCCACGAGGACCGGCAACGTGGCCGCGAGCTCATGGAGAAGCTGATCACCGACCTCAGCGCCGGCGTCCCCAAGGTGCTCACCGAGCTCACCACCCTGGGCCGGACCCTGAAGAAGCGAGCCGCCGACGTGCTCGCCTACTTCGAACGACCCGGCACCAGCAACGGGCCGACCGAGGCACTCAACGGACGGCTCGAACACCTGCGCGGCTCCGCACTCGGGTTCCGCAACCTGACCAACTACATCGCCCGAAGCCTGCTCGAGACCGGCGGCTTCAGACCCCAACTCCTACACCCCCGATTGGGATGAGCCTCTTTCCATCGTGGACCTTCCCCCCGCTGGAACGTCAACACCTGACCTCAAGCCTTTCAGCTGCCTGCCCATAATTCGGTCCTTGACATTCCAGTCGGATGGAAGGTCTAGGGTGAGAGGCATGGAAGACGAATTGACGGCCCGGAGCGCTGGCGAGGTGTTCGACGATCATCTGCAGCAGGGCGCACATGGGAGCGTGGATGAGGATCTGGAACGGAATTACGCGCCGGACGTGGTGGTGCTGACAAGGGCCGGTGCGCGCCATGGCCACGATGGCATCCGGGAACTGGCTGAGTTGCTGAACGGACAGCTGCCGGAGGCGGAATTCACGTATACGGCCCGTGTTGTCGCTGGCGAGGTGGCCCTTTTGGAGTGGACCGCCCGGGCCTCGAACGGTGCTCGCGTCGAGGACGGGGCGGATTCCTTCCTTATCCGTGACGGCCGAATTCAGGCCCAAACCATTCACTACACCGTCCTGCCAGGTCCTACGCAGGACAGCGACCCTAATGAGGAAAGTGCGAGGTGAGCACCATGGCAACAACAAACGTGACTCTGAAGATTGAGGGAATGACCTGCACCGGGTGTGAACAACGGCTCGGCACGGCGCTGCGCCGGCTTGAAGGTGTCAGTGAAGCCCGAGCGGATCACCGCACCGGTGAACTCACTATCCGGTATGACCCCGACGCGACTGACCGTGAAGCGCTCGAGGAACGAGTGGTGGTTGCCGGCTATGAAGTGGCCGACACTGAGGGGTCCGCGTAATGACTACGGATACCGCTACTAAGGATGAGCAGTTATGGGATGAAGAGCCCAGCCATCTGGAGGGCCGCGCCCGGATCCGCGCGCGGATCGCCGGGCTGCACTGCTCCCTGTGCACAGGGACCATTGAGAAGGCGTTGGGCCGCCAGGCCGGTGTGGATCAGGTCGCGGTAAGTCTGACCCATGAGCAGGCGCTCATCGATTACGACCCGAAGCTGATTAAACCGCAGGAAATCCTGGCCACGCTGCGCGATATCGGCTATGACCTGTATGACCCTCGGAAGCTGCGCCCGTTTGAGGACGAGGAAGCGGACCTGATCCGCGAAGGCAAGCGACTGCTCCTGGCCGTCGCCGCTAGCCTGACAGCCATCGCTCTGATCCTTGAGGTCTCCGGGATCTGGTCGGTTCTGGTCCCGGCGTCGGTGGTGGTACTGATGGTGCCGGTCGCCTACGCGATCCTGCTGCCCGCCGGGAAAACCAGGGCCGCCCTGGGCGCGCTGGCGATCATTGCGCCGGCAGGGTTGGCGTACGCAGGCCGGGAAACAGGCCTGATCACTGACCCGGCGACCGGTTGGGTGACCGGTGTTCTGGCTTTGGCCGTGGTGTTCGGTGTTGCCCCGCATATCCTGCGGATGGCGTACCAGGCAGCACGACGCGGCATCCTGAACCAGCACGTCCTGCTGGAGGTTGGCGCTTTCGCCGGGATTGCCGGCGGCATCATAGGGCTCACAGGAATCTTCCCTGATTACCCGACCGCACCGTTCTTCGCAGTAACCGTGCTGGTGGCGAACTACCACATCTTCTCCGAATGGCTCTCGCTGCTGGTCAAGACCCGCTCCAGCCAGGCGGTACGGAAACTGCTTGAACTGCAACCCGACACCGCACGGCTCGTGCGCGAGGGCCGGGAAGAGGAAGTCCCGGTAGCTCAGATTAGTGTCGGTGACATTGTGCGGGTCCGTCCCGGCGACCGGGTACCTGTTGATGGGCGGGTCATCGAAGGACATACCACTGTCGACCTGTCCCTGGTGACCGGTGAACCGGTGCCGATCGAACGTGCAACAGGCGATGAGCTGATTGGCGGGTCCATCAACGGAGCCGGCTCGGTGCTGGTGGAAGTGACCCGCACAGGAGCGGACAGTTTCCTGGCTCAGGTGGTCCGCCACGTCGAAGACGCCCGGGCACTGAAACCCGGGATCCTGCACCTGGTAGATCGGGTCCTGCGTGTCTACACCCCCACAGTGCTCATCGTCGCCGCCGTCGCCTTACTGGGCTGGCTGGTCGGCAGTTGGGCGGTGGCCGGCGAGCCCGACGTCCGCCGCGCCGTTTTTGCCGGCATCGGCGTACTGGTGATGGGCTACCCATGCGCGGTGGGTATCGCCGCTCCGCTGGCGATCGTCCGCGCCGCCGGTGAAGCAGCCGACAAGGGCATCATCATGCGCACCGGTGAAGCGTTCCAGACCTTCGGCCAAGTGCAAACGATCGTCCTGGACAAGACCGGCACCCTCACTGAAGGGCGCCCCACCGTCCGCGAAATCGAAGCGATTGGCGATGAAGAACAACTGCTGGCGACCGCGGCAGCGGCCGAGAACCCTTCGGAGCATCCGCTGGCCCGAGCCATCGTCACCGCAGCCGAACAACGCGGGCTCACGATCCCGACGTCGGATGATTTTGAATCCGTCACCGGTCTTGGCGTCAGAGCCTCGATCGAGGGGAACCCCGTCCTGGTTGGGCGACCGGCCTTCCTCCACGACCAGGGAATCGACCTGAACCCGTTGTCGTCCGCGGTCACCCGCCTGGAGGATATCGGCCGCACGGTTGTCGCGGTCGCCGTCGACGGCCGCCTGCAAGGCGTCATCGCCCTGGGCGATGACATTCGCCCTGACGCGATCCGAGCAGTCACGGAGATGCGTGAGGCCGGGATCCGCCCGGTGCTGGCCACCGGGGATAACGGCCGCGCCGCCGCCCACGTTGCCGCGGAAGTGGGAATCGAGGAGATTCGTGCGGGAATCCTTCCCGAGGAGAAAGCCGCTTTGGTCCGT
Source organism: uncultured Microbacterium sp. (assembly GCF_937927635.1). Taxonomy (GTDB): domain Bacteria; phylum Actinomycetota; class Actinomycetes; order Actinomycetales; family Microbacteriaceae; genus Microbacterium. The sequence goes on along the minus strand of NZ_CALBRW010000041.1, from coordinate 37,905 downwards.
GAACTGCAAGCCGGCGGTAACCGCGTGGCTATGGTGGGCGATGGCATCAACGACGCTCCGGCCCTGATGCAGGCCGACGTCGGCATCGCCATGGGTGGCGGGACCGATATCGCCGTGGAATCCGCGGACGTGGTCATCGTCCGTGATGACCTCACCGCGATCCTTGAAGCCCAGCGGACCAGCCGCTCCAGTTACCGGCGCACCCGGCAGAACGTCTCCCTGGCGTTCCTGTTCAACGGCATCGGAATCCCTGCGGCCACGACCGGACTGGTGTACCCAGTCTGGGCCATGGTGGCCATGGCGCTGTCCGTCACCACGATCTTCATCAACAGCCTCGGCGGCCGGCCTTCCCTGTTGTTTGAAGCGATCAGCAGCGTCGGGCGTACCACCCCGGACGACGGTGAGGATGAGAGGAAAAAGTGAGCCAGTTCCCCATCATCGAAGAACCCGAGCTGGGGAGGGTCACCGGCGGACCAGGGCTGGTGTTACTGGATTTCTGGCAGGCCAGCTGTGCCCCTGCCGGGCACTGGAACCCAGACTCGACCGCTTCGCCAGCGCCAATCCCGGCGCATTCGAAGGCTACCGGATCGATGTCGACGCACAACCAGACATCGTCAAGCGGTACAGCGTCATGAGCATCCCAACGATCATCGTGCTACGGAATGGCCGGGAAACTGCCCGCCTCGACGGGCTCATACGAGACTCCGACCTGGCCGAACTGCTCGGCTGGAGTTGATGACCCGATGTCCAAGCGATATCCCTCCGGCTCTTGGGAGGTGAACGGGCATGCCGTGCGTAGGGGTGAGTCAGCGACAGGCCACCGGCCGCGACCGCCACTCGGGCCGTGGTGGCCGGTGGCTTGGTTTGTCGCGACAGCAATTGTGCTTGTCTTTCTTGTGCTTGGAAGTGTTCCAGACCAAGGGTATCGGTAGCCGAACGTCGGGTCCTCGTGGTGCGCGTCGTGGAGCGCGTTGATCCGGTGCGCCCGAAGCACGTCCGCGTCCCGGATCGGGTCGCCTCTCCACCGGTAGTAGGGCTGGCGGGCGAGCTTGAGGACCCGGCACGACACCGTCACGGGAATCCCCGCGTCGGCGAGCTCAGATACGAGCGGGTACGTCATTTTGGGGAGCCACCGAGTTTCAGGTTCGCCTGCGACAGATACGCCGCCGCCCGCCTGAGGACCTCGTTCTCCTGCTCGAGGAGGCGGATCCGCTTCTTCAGCTCCCGCGCCTCAGCTGCGTCCGCCGCGGTCTGACCGGGACGGTTGCACGTGTCGCCGAGGGACTCGGGGTCGCGTGGGACACCGCCAACAACGCGGTCCTGGCTGAAGGCAAGCGGCTGCTGATCAACGACCCCACGCGGTTCGAGGGCGTGAAGGTCATTGGCGTCGATGAGCACGTCTGGCGCCACACCAGGCGTGGCGACAAGTACGTCACCGTGATCATCGACCTCACCCCGGTCCGCGATGGCGCCGGCCCAGCAAGGCTGCTGGACATGGTCGAGGGCCGGTCGAAGGCGGCGTTCAAGACCTGGCTCGCCGACCGCGACGACGCCTTCCGTGACGCGGTCGAGGTGGTCGCGATGGACGGCTTCACCGGGTTCAAGACCGCCGCTGCAGAGGAGATCCCGGACGCGGTCACGGTGATGGATCCCTTCCACGTCGTGCGCCTGGCCGGTGACGCCCTCGACAGGTGCCGGCGCCGGGTCCAACTCGAGATCCACGGGCACCGTGGGTTCAGGGACGACCCGCTCTACAAGTCGCGGCGCACGCTGCACACCGGCGCGGACCTGCTCACCGACAAGCAGAGCGACAGGCTACGCGCGCTGTTCGTTGATGACGCTCACGTCGAGGTCGAGGCGACCTGGGGTGTCTACCAGCGGATGATCGCCGCCTATCGCCACGAGGACCGGCAACGTGGCCGCGAGCTCATGGAGAAGCTGATCACCGACCTCAGCGCCGGCGTCCCCAAGGTGCTCACCGAGCTCACCACCCTGGGCCGGACCCTGAAGAAGCGAGCCGCCGACGTGCTCGCCTACTTCGAACGACCCGGCACCAGCAACGGGCCGACCGAGGCACTCAACGGACGGCTCGAACACCTGCGCGGCTCCGCACTCGGGTTCCGCAACCTGACCAACTACATCGCCCGAAGCCTGCTCGAGACCGGCGGCTTCAGACCCCAACTCCTACACCCCCGATTGGGATGAGCCGGTTTGCCGTTGATCAGGTAGTGCGGGTAGTAGACGTCGCCGGCGTCACCGCCGAGCAGGTCGGAGGTCGCGCCCATCAGCATGTTGCCCATCCGCATGAACATGTCACCGTGGCCGCCCATCTCCCCCATCCCCTGCCGCAGCTGCTCGAGCACCTCGTCGGGGGTGGCGGTGACGCCGTCGAGCCAGTCGTCGAGGATGATGACCCATTCGTCGTCGTAGCGGAGCGGTTCGTTGGGGTCCTCGACGATGAGCGCGCCGTACAGTCCGGTGTCCAGCTGGGCGCCGACGTGCGGGTGGAACCAGTGGGTGCCCGGATCGGGGGCGGTGAACTCGTACCGGAAGGAGTCGCCGGCGGCGATGGGCTGCTGGGTGAGCGGGGGGACACCGTCCATGTCGTTGCGCAGCGCGAGCCCGTGCCAGTGCACGGAAGTGTCGAAGGGGAGATCGTTGCGCAGCGTCGCCTGCAGGGTGTCCCCGGCACGTACCCGCAGGACCGGTCCGGGCACCGACCCGTAGGAGAACGTCGCCGCGGCGGTGCCGGCGAGGTCGATGGTGGTGGCCGCGGCGGTGAGCGCCGCGGTGGTGACCCGTCCGGTGCCGCGCCGGTCCCGTTCGGCGCGGTCCACGGCGGCACCGGTGGGGGTCACCCATGCCGGGGTCGGGGTGCAGGCGGCGAGGGCCACGGCGGCGACGGCGCCGGTGCTGAGGGAGAGGAACCCGCGGCGGGTGAGCTGGCGGCGGGGACGAGGAGCGGGGGTGGTCATCGGCGCGTGGTCTCTTTCTGGTGGGCGGCCGCCGCGCGGCGGGCGGGCTGGTCGGTCAGGAGCAGGCGGGTGAGGATGGCGGTGATGCTCAGCGCCACAACAGCCCCACCAAGCAGGGTCGCCGCGCCCGGCAGGGTGAGCACGGGCACGAGGAGCCCGGCGAACACGGTGGGTAGCGACATGGCCAGGTAGGAGATCGTGTAGATCACGGCCATAACGGTGGCGCGCTGGCCGGGGTCGACGTGTGGGAGCAGGGTGCGCATGGCCCCCATGAACGCGGTCCCGAATCCGGCGCCGACGATGGCGACGCTGGCGAGGTATCCGGTGAGGCTGTGCCCGTGCAGGGTGAGCAGGCTGAACAGGGTGCCCAATCCGAGGCTGACGCTGCCGAACAGGGTGATGCGTCGCGGGCTGGAGCGGTGCAGCAGCACCGCGGCTGCGACACCGGCGGTAGCGAGGATCACGATGGACGCCGCTTCCTGAGTGCGGGTGTCGGCGGTGAACTGGGTGGCGACGATCCCGGTGCCCAGGGCCAGGAACATGCCGTTGGTGACCCACCCGGAGATGACCGCCGGGACGACGGACAGGATCACTCGCCGGGTGCGCGGCGGCAGCGGAACACGACGCGCACGGCCCCGGTCGTGGCGGGCGGGGGCGGCGTCGGGGATGCTCCACGCGGTCGCGGCGAGCACGACGAACGCGGCGGCGAGCACGAGGAAGATGGTGCCCGCGTCGATGCCGTCCAGGTCCAGCAGCACCGCGGCGGTGAGCGCGCCGAGTGCGAGCCCGGCCATGGGGGCGGCGGTGTTGGCCAGCGCGGCGGCTCCCGGCCGGCGGGGTGGTTCGAAGTCGACCATCATCGCGTTTAGCGCCGGGACGAGCAGCCCCGCGGCGAGGCCTTGGAGGGCCCGGGCGGTGAGCAGGGCGGGCAGCGAGTCGGCGGCCCAGAACAGCAGCAGGCTGACGGTGAGCAGCACCGCCCCGACGCTGAGGACGCGGCGTCGTCCGATCCGGTCGGAGAGGGAGCCGAGGGTGAGCAGGGCGATCAGCAGCGGGAGGGCATAAATCGCGAAGATCAGGGTGGTCGCGACCGGTGCCAGCTGCAGCCGCTGGGTGAGCTGCGGGTAGAACGGTGAGGGGGCGGAGGCTGCGGCCATCAGCAGCACGGTGCCAGTGATGGCCAGACAGAAGCCGCCGCGGGCGCGGGTCGCGAGTGCTGCGGCGGTCATAGGAGTCCTCCTGGGCGAGCGGCGACGGGGCGCGGCTGGCATGTCTGTGTGCGGTGTCCGCTGCGCTGCGAAGAGGGGTGGGGGTTAGGGCTGGATCAGCCGGGCGATGGCCGCGGAGGTGGCGGCGAGGGAGGTCTCGTCGGTGAGGGTCCCGGTGGTGTTTGCGTGGCGGAGGTGGTCGTCGAGGAGGCTGAGTGCTACGCCTTCCAGTGCGCGTTTGCTGGCGGAGATCTGGGTGAGGGTGTCGATGCAGGGGCGTTCTTGCTCGATCATGCGGGTGATTCCGCGGAGCTGTCCCTCGAGGCGGCGGAGCCGGTTGCGGTAGGTGCGCGGGTCGGTGATGTAGCCGTCCGCGGCGGGTGTGGGGATGGTCATGGTGGGGTGTCCGTGTCCCGGGCCCACACGGTGGGTGTGGGCCCGGGAGTGAGGATCAGGCCATGGCGGCGGCGTACTTGGCCGGGTCCGCGTCGAACGCGGGACCGCAGCCGGCGCAGCAGAAGTAGTACCGCTCGCCCTCGTAGTCGCGGAACAGGCCGGCGGCCTCGGCGGTGGCCTTATTGACGGGGGTGCCGGTCATGACCGGGCAAGTCGTCATGTCAGCGCCGGTGGTGCCGTCGAGGAGGTTCTCGCGTCCGCCGGGGGCGGGGGCGCTGGTGCTGCAACAGCTGGACATGGGTGGTGTTCCTTCCGATGTGGGTGATGGGTGCGCTGGCGGGTGGGCCCGGTCAGCGCGCGATGCTCTTGAATCCGCGCAGGCGCAGGCTGTTGCCGACGACGAACACGCTGGACAGGGCCATGGCGGCCCCGGCGAGCATCGGGTTGAGGAGGCCGAGAGCGGCGACCGGGATCGCAGCCGTGTTGTAGGCGAAGGCCCAGAACAGGTTGGTCTTGATCGTGCCCAGGGTCTTGCGGGACAGGCGGATCGCGTCGGCTGCGCTGCGCAGGTCGCCGCGGACCAGGGTGATGTCGGATGCTTCGATCGCGACATCGGTGCCGGTGCCCATCGCAAGTCCCAGGTCGGCCTGCGCGAGCGCGGGGGCGTCGTTGACGCCGTCTCCGACCATCGCGACGACCTTGCCCTCGCCCTGCAGGCGGGTGACGACGTCGACCTTGTCCTTGGGCATGACCTCGGCGATGACCTGGTCGATGCCGACCTCGGCGGCGATCTGGCGGGCGACCGCCTCGTTGTCGCCGGTGAGCAGCACCGGGGTCAGGCCCAGCGCCTTGAGCTGGGCGATGGCTTCCTTGCTGGTCGGCTTGACGGTGTCGGCGACGACGAGGATGCCGCGGGCGGCACCGTCCCATCCGACGGCGACGACGGTCTTGCCCTCGCTCTCGGCCTGCGCCTTCGCGGCGGCGACCTCGGCGCTCAGGCGCAGCGACCACTCGGCCAGCAGAGACTCCCGGCCCACGAGCAGCGCGTGCCCGTCGACGACGCCCTGGACGCCCTTGCCTTCGAGGTTGGTGAACCCCTCCACGGCCGGCAGGGTGCTGCCGGTTTCCTGGGTGGCGCCCTTGGCGATCGCCTGCGCGATGGGGTGCTCGGAGGCGTCTTCGAGCGCACCGGCGAGGCGGAGCAGTTCGTCCCGGTCCACACCGGGCTCGGTGACCACGTCGACCAGGGTCATCTTGCCGGTGGTGACGGTGCCGGTCTTGTCCAGCACCACGGTGTCGACCTTGCGGGTGGACTCCAGCACCTCCGGGCCCTTGATCAGGATGCCCATCTGCGCGCCGCGGCCGGTGCCGACCAGCAGCGCGGTCGGGGTCGCCAGACCCAGGGCGCAGGGGCAGGCGATCACGAGGACGGCGACGGCGGCGGTGAATGCGGCGGAGATCGGGAAGCCCGCCCCCCACCAGGCACCGAGCGCGATCACTGCGATGAGGATCGCGATCGGCACGAACACGCCGGAGATCTTGTCGGCCAGGCGCTGCACCTCGGCCTTGCCGGTCTGGGCGTCCTCGACGAGCTTGGCCATCTGGGCCAGCTGCGTGTCGGAGCCGACCCGGGTGGCGCGGATGACCAGGCGGCCGCCCGCGTTCACGGTGGCGCCGGTGACCGGGTCACCCTCGCCGACCTCGACCGGGACGGATTCGCCGGTGAGCATGGACGCGTCGACGGCGGAGGTGCCGGAGACGACGACCCCGTCGGTGGCGATCTTCTCGCCCGGGCGGACGACGAACTCGTCCCCGACCTGCAGCTCGTCGACGGAGATCTTCGTCTCCACCCCATCGCGCAGGACTGCGACCTCCTTCGCGCCGAGCTCGAGCAGCGCGCGCAGCGCCGCTCCTGCCTGCCGCTTGGACCGCTTCTCGAAGTATCGGCCGGCGAGGATGAACATCGTCACCCCGGCGGCGACCTCGAGGTAGATGTTCGCCGCCCCGTCGGAGGGGGCGAGGGTCAGCTCGAACGGGTGCGTCATGCCGGGGACGCCGGCGGTGCCGAAGAACAGGGCGTACAGCGACCACAGGAACGCGGCGGTGGTGCCCATCGAGATGAGCGTGTCCATCGTCGCCGCACCGTGGCGCAGGTTCGCCCAGGCGGCCTTGTGGAACGGGAACGCCGCCCACACGATCACCGGCGCGGCCAGCGCGAGAGACGCCCACTGCCAGTAGGTGAACTGCAGCGCAGGGACCATCGCCATGGCGATGACCGGGACGCTGAGAATGATCGAGACGATCAGCCGGTTGCGCAGCGACGTGAGCTCCGGGTCGGCGTCGTCCGCGTCCCCACCCTGGCTAGTGTCGTTCTTGGCCTTCTTGGGGGCCGGGAGCGCGGCGCTGTAGCCGGTCTTCTCGACCTCGGCGATCAGCAGCGCCGGGTCGTACCCGGCGGGCACGGTGACCTTCGCCTTCTCGGTGGCGTAGTTCACCGTCGCGGCGACGCCGTCGAGCTTGTTCAGCTTCTTCTCGATCCGCATCGCGCAGGACGCGCAGGTCATCCCGCCGATCTGGAGTTCGACCGCGGAGTCCGCGGTCGAGCCTGCGGGGGCTGTGGTGCTCATGGTGTTCCTTCTTCTCTCAGATCACCGCGGGGCGGTCAGTGACCGTCGCCCGTGTCGCTGTGTGTGTCGTCCGTGTCCGTGCCGCCGGTGCTGTGACCGGCGTCGACGACGAACTCGGCGGTGTGGACCTGCCCGTCGACCTGGAAGTCGAGGTAGAGCAGGTACCGGCCGGCGGTGGGGGCCTCGGCCGCGAACCGGATGTCGGGTCCGGCGGTGTCGCCGTCCTGCGGTTCGTCGCCTTCGGCGTGCACGTGCAGGTAGGCCAGGTCGCCGTCGCGCAGCGCGACCAGGTGCCCGAAGGCGCCCAAGTACGGCTGCAGCGTGGTGACCGGCTGCCCGTCGCGGGCGACCGACAGGGTCAGCTCGGAGCTCTCCCCCGCGGTCAGGTCACCGTCGAGGGTGACCGTGTACCCGTCGACCTCGCTGGCCGTGGAGGTGGCGGTCGCCGGGTCCGGGGTGAACTCCCCCGCGACGTCGACCGTGCGGGTCAGGGTGACCTTGTCGGGGCCGTCGGTCACGTCCGGCACGAAGTCCGCGTAGATCCGGTAAGTACCGGCCTCGGCCCACTCCCACGATGCCGACCAGGTGCCGGTGCCCTCATCAAACGTGGGGTGCACGTGCCGGAACTGGGTTCCGTCGGTGCGCACCACGATCAGATGCAGGTCCTTCTCGTGCGAGGTCTCGTAGGCGGTCAGCGGCGTCCCGTCGGCGTCCAGGATCTGGAAGCTGAACTCGCCGGCCTGTCCCGTGCCGGTCGGCGCGGTGATCGGGCTGAGTTCGTACCCATAGCCGGAGAGGGAGACACCGGGGATGGTCGCGGTCTCGGTGGTGTCGGTGTCGGTCATGCCGGCGTGGTCGGCCATCGAGCCGTCGCTGGCGGCGGCCGTCCAGTTGGCGACGGCGCTGTCCGGGACGACCGCTGCCGCGATGCCGAACGCTGCGCCGAAGGCCACGACGACGCCGGCGCCATACAGGCTGAGTCGTCCCGCAGCGTTCATCAGGCGCGCACCGCCGAGTAGCCAGCCTCGTCGACAGCGGCCAGCACGGCGGCGTCATCGAGGTCGCTGGTGGACGAGACGACGAGCTTGCCGCTCTGGGCGCTCACCTGGATCTCGTCGACCCCGGGGATCTGGGAGACCTCTTCGCGGATGGACATCTCACAGTGTCCGCACGTCATGCCGGTGACCTGGTACTCGCTGGTGGCCATGATGGGTTTCCTTCCGTCTGGGTGGTGCTCCTGAGTGGGGCTCTCCCCACCGTAACACCCCTACCCCCCTAGGGTATTCCAATTCACCGTGACGGACCCTGTTGCGCCATGCCTAACTTGCTCTCCCCCTTGACGACTGGACCGCTTCCAAATATTGTTATGTAGGTCAGATACACAACTTTACTAGGAGGTAGTTGCCATGCGCGCGCTCCCCGTCCCCCAGGACGTCGTTGACCTGTTGGTCACAGCGATCCTGATCAGCAGCACCGACATCACGCAGTCTCCCGCCCGGGTGCCGATCGTCGCCTCGGGCCGCTCCCCCGCCGCAGTTCTCGCCGACGCCGACCGTCTCGGTCAGCAGCTGTGGGACGAGAACTACGCCAGCGTCAGCTTCGCCAACCGCTGCAGCGTTCCAGCGCCCCGCTACGAGTGGCGTCCCGTCGCGGAGTTCCTGGGCGACCGCATCGACACCGAGCAGATCCTGCAGATCGAGCGGTGCCGGCTGTACATGGAGGAGGTCTCCTGCCATCACGCCGGGTGGGACGACTCCGAAGCGAACCGGCAGCTGAGCCGCCTCGAGCAGAGCATCGAGGCTCGCCTGTACTTCCATCCCCGCGAGGCATCCACGCAGGAGCCCGGCGTCGTGGAGTACGTCGGACTCAGCCGCGCCGTCGACGAGTGGACGCGCGAGATCGGATTCCGATCCTCGCTGACCGTGGCCGCGGCCGCGAAGGCCCTGGACGTGGGTGACCGATGAGCCTCGCGACTCCGCGCAAGCACGCGGACATCCCCGACGAGATCCTCACCCGGCTGCGCCGGATGATCATCGGTCTGCTCACGATCGGCCTCGCGGTCGGCGCCGGCTGGCTCGGCATCCTCCTCGCGCCGCACATGGGCAAGATCCTGCTGACCGCGGCCGCGATCGTGCTGCTGTGGGCGCTCGTGATCAGCGTGATCGACTTCTTCCGCAGCAGCTGAGGCCACCATGTCGGCCTACAAGGTCACCTGGACCCAGCAGGCGATCGCCACCGCAACCGTCGACGTCGAACTCGACGAGCTCGCACGGTGGGCGATCTCCGCCGGCGTCGTGCGCGCAGGCCCCGACCCACGACCCGCGGATGCGGAAGCGCTGCGGCGATCGCTCGAGCGCAACACCCATCTGCGCGACGCGCTGCTTCGGCTCTACGCCACCCGGCAGCAGACCTGACACGACTGAGGGGCGCCCCATCCGGGACGCCCCTCAGTCACTTGCTCGCTCACACCAGGCGTGCGGCGAGCTCGTCGATCTTGTCCGGCCGGAACCCGGACCAGTGATCCTGATCCGTGATCACAACCGGCGCCTGCAGGTAGCCGAGCGACTTCACCTGCTCGAGCGCGGCGGGATCTTCCGACAGATCGAGAACGTCGTAATCGATCCCCTTGGAATCCAGCGCGCGATAGGTCGCCGTGCACTGGACGCACGACGGCTTCGTGTACACCGTGACAGCCATGTGACTCATCCTCCTCTCTTGGTCTCGTAGTTTGTGGATCGGGTCAGACACGCTCGCGGGCGCGGCGGCGCAGCCAGACGACGGTGGCCACCAGGGCGGCGATCAAGCCGCTGGCCACGACGATCTGCGGCCATCCGAACCCGATGCCGTCGATGAACGGAATGACGACCTCGGTGCCGTTCGCGAGCAGGTGGTACTGCAGCATCCAGTCGCGCACCGGGTGGAGCAGCACACCGAACGAGAACATCCCGGTCGCCATGCCTCCGCAGAGCATGAACATCAGCGTCAGCAGGTCGTCCTCGTTCTCGGCCACAGACTGCGTCATGAGATCCACACCTCCTCGGGCGTGGGCGCCGGCGCGTCCGGGTAGCGGATCTCGCCGGCGCGGTCCTCGAGCACGTTGACGTACTCACCGGCGAACTCCTCCGCACGTTCGCGCGCAGCACCCTGGGTGAGTGCGAACGCGAAGGCCTGCTCGTGCGCGAGCTCGGCCCGGTTCTGAGTGCTCTGCATCACTGCTCCTTTCGTTCACGCGGCGGCGGGGCGCCGGTAGGTGAGCACTTCGTTGTCCGACACGGTCATCAGGCCCTCGTCGCCGGTGTCGAGCTCGCGGTACTCGATCGCCATCGCGTCCTCGTCGACGATGTCCGGCTCCACGGACTCCACGACCACCCAGATCCCGAGGGTGGAATCGGACAGCACCAGGTCGCCGACCGCGAGGTCGCCGGCCAGGCCCTCGGAGATCTCCCCGTAGCCTTCGTCGTCATCGGCGGCCGCGGCGGGTTCGTCGTCGACGTCCAACGGCTCGGGCTCGAACCGGACATTGCCGGCCTTGCGTGCGCCGAGCGCGACGACGTTGCTGGGCAGGGCCTTGGGAGTCTCCACCGCCGGCGGCTCGACGCCGTCGAAGAGGGTGATGCGGGTGGTCGCCCAGTCGTTGTAGGTCGGCGGGAGCTCCTCGTCGCCGTCGATGAGCGCAGACGGTTCGGCGATGGTCTTGCGAGGGTGATCAGTCTCGAGCGGGGTGAGCGTGCGCAGGTGCTCCCAGTCCTGCGCGTCGGACTTGTCGAGCTTGGCCGGGTCGGGCGTGTAGAAGGTCTGCACTTCCACCGGAAGCGACTCGGCGCTGAGGGTGACGCCGCGGCCGCGCTTGTTGCGAGGCAGCGCGACGCCGATCGCCGGAGAGTCCCACATCATCATCGCGCCCTGCGGGGAGAGCCGGCCGAGGGAGAGTCGGGCTCCGAAGTTGTCGCGCATTTCACCGCCGAGGAACTCGACGTCGGGGCGCTGGATGCCCAGCAGCATGTGGATCTTCGCGCTTCGCGCCAGACGGGCCAGATCCGACAGGAGCTCGAGCACCGGCGCCTGAGTGGGCGCCCCCTTCGGCTTCACCGTCTTGTACCAACGCTGCACGCGAGCCTTGAACGTCGCGTACTCGTCGATGATCAGTGCGAGCGGCTCGAAGTCCTCGAGGCGGGCGGTGCCCTCCTCGAGTTGGGTGTAACGCTGCTCCATGAGCTCGTGCGCTGCGTGCAGCATCCGCACCTGGTGCTCGACGCGGGCCGCGACGAGCTCGACGTTCGGCCAGGTGCGGAACCCCGCGAACTCGATCCGCTTCCCGTCCAGCACCCACACCCGCCAGCGGGCCTGCGCCAGGTGGGTGAGCACCGTGTGCTGGAACGACGTCTTGCCCGAGCCCGTTCCACCGATGACGAGCATGTGCGGGGAGACCGAGGGCTGCCATGTCTGCACCGACCCGTCCTCGTCGACGCCGATCGGGATCTTGAACGCCTTGTACTCGGCGTGCGTCAGCTGCTTCGTCGACGGCGCCGGCTCGTGCAGCACCATGTCGGGCATCGGGGGACGGATCTCGAAGGTGACCTCATCGCCCTCGAGATCCCAATGCGCCCGCCAACGCCCCGGCAGCATCGAGGAGATCACCTTCTCGATCTGCATTCGTCGCGCCGGGATCGCCAGCCGCGGCCCCATGTCGTGCTTGACCTTCATCTTGCGGACGTCGTTGGATTCGGGGTCGGTGGTGACCTCGACCTTGGCGCTCTCCCCCAGCAGCAGCTTCGCGACCTGCTCGGCCCGCTGCTGCTCTCGAGAGACCGGCGTGGTCGGCGGCGCGAGCTCGAGCACGATGAGGCAGCGGCGGGGGACGTGCTTGAGCACGCGGTACTCCTCGCCGATGCGGCGCGAGAACGACGTGACGATCTGATCGACGAAACGCACATCACGGTCGTCGACGTGGGAGGCATACCGGATCGTCACCTTGCGAGGAACGCCGACCCACCCGCGGGTCCACTTCACCGCCCGGACCAGATCGCGCGACGGACGCTGCGCACCCAGCGACGGCAGCACCGCCTCGATGCCCGGATCGAGCCGGCTCTGCTTCTGGTAGGTACGGATGCCGGACGCGACCGACACGGCCGCGATCACCACAGCCGCAACCCACACCCACGCGATCGCGTCGGTGAAGCGGGCCTGCATGTTCACTCCGGTCAACACCACCGCGGCCGCCAGCACCACCAGTGCGGGGAAGATCCCCGTCACCTGCCGACGCGGCAGCACTCCCAATGGGGCGACCGGCGCAGACGACGGACGTGCCGGCGGGCGAGCAACTCGAGTCGCCATCTGATGCCTCCTGAACCGGGCCACGGCGATCGCGGCCCTCTGCGTCATATAGGCCCCGCGAACCCCTCTTCGCGGACACGAGGATCTGGATCTGGCAGCTTCGAGCGACCCGGGAACCCGCCGCGCTCGATGTGGCGAGAGGTATTGCGGGCGTAGTGCCGCAGCACTTTCCCGCACATCAGCGCAATATCGTCGCCACCTTGGCGCTTGACAACAGTGGTAGGCTTGCCCCGCATAGCTGAAGCGAAGTCGGAAGCGGAGCGGGGCAAACCCCCCACCGCCGTAAGAAATATCCAGCCCGCAATATCCCCGCAGCATCACCGCATCAGCTGCGCTCTCTCGGCGGCGACCCGGGCCGCACATCCCCCGGCACACGTTCCCTCGCGGGGCCGGTGCAGCAGCTGCGTTAGAAATGGCGAGTGAGCTCCGCGACCGCCAGCACCCTTCTGCCACCCGATCGACGCACCGCGACCCGGTGGGTCATCGGGTGGGTTCTCGTGCCGCTGGGAGGGCTCATCCTTGCCGGCTCGCTCGATCAGATAGTCGATCCGGCGGAACCCTCCGAATTGTTCCAGCGCGCCCTCATCGCCCTCGTCGCAGGGGTGGGCGTGGGCGTCATGGCCGCGGTGGTCGTCGGGCTCGGCTTCGCGATCACGCGCGACCGGGATGCCAGGGGCGCTCTGCAATGGGTGGCCGTTCTCACCATGACGCCGACAGGTATCGGGATCTCGACCTCCGCCTCTCTCGCTCTCAGCGGAGTGGCGGTGGCGCTGACCGGAGCAGCGGGGCCTGCCCTGGTGACCTTCTCGGGCTTCGCGATGCTGGCGCTGGGTCGCTGGCTCGCTCGAGGGTTCTGGGGCGCAGCGTGGAGCGTGGTGCGCTTCGCATTCCAGCGCGCGGTGGGCGCCATGACCTCACCGGCCGCGTCGACGGGTCAGCCGGGTACGGGGACCGCGTCGACGCCTCAGCCCTGAGCGGAGCTCTCGCCGCGACGATTCTCCCACTCGCGCCGCATCCACTCCCCCTGCCGCACCGCCGCGGCCCGGCTGACGCCGCGTGCGGAGTCGGGCGCCGGTGGGAACGGGGTACCGTGATTGTGCCGCTGCTCGAGGTTCGCGGCCGCGTCGACGAACAGCGCCTCGACCACCGATGACAGCGCCGGTGTGCGCGCATCGCGCAGCGCCCACCAGGTGGCCTTGAGTCGCGCGTGCAGATCCGCGGGGAGGTAGTACGCCACGAGCCGGTGACCTTCCGAGGCGCCGCTTCGCGGCCCCTGCGCGCCCCGGGGTGCGGGCGGGAACGGTCGGCCGCCGTTGTGCTCGAGCTCAGCCCTCGTGACGTACTCGAGGAAGATCCCCTCCACGAGCGACGAGAGCGTCGGCGCACCATCCGGGCAGTCGCGAGTCGCCCACCAGGCAGCCTTGAGCCGCGCGTGCAGCGCTGCCGGGAGGTAGTACGAAACAGATCGGTATCCGGTTGCTGTGGTGCGCGCAGCGGGACCGGATACTGCCTGATCGTCGACGTGGGGGGCGTGTCGATCGGTCACACATCACCGTCTGGAAAATGGCGGGCAGAGCCCGCAGGTGTTCGGGTAGTCGGTAGCCTACCCGCCGGTTATCCAGACGTCCGGGGCTCAGCCGCACTGCTACTGGCAGGAACCGGCCGGGCAGAGATCGACGCCCCAGAGATCGAAGAAGTCCTCCGGGTTGACGAAGTTCTGGTGCTCGGGGAGCGTGGCCGGCCTCGGTAGGCGGGTGTCGTTCTGAGAGAGGATCAGCTTTGCGACCTCGGGGTTGGTGTTGTTGGCGACGTTGATCCGCAGATCCAGGTGGCAGCCGCCGGAGGGCGGGACGTTGCCCACGACGCCGATCTGCTCGCCGGCTTCGACGGTGTCGCCGACGTCGACCGGGCGCTGCGACTTGTACATGTGCAGGTAGGAGACCACGTACCCGTCTGCGTGCTCAATCGACAGCCACAGGGCGCTCGAGAGGGTGACCTTCCCCGGCAGGATCGCGTAGACGGGGTCGCCGCACGGGTTGGGCCAGCGCTGCAGGTCGATGGCGGCGTGCCAGGTGGAGGCCCCGGGGACGCCGCTGCTGCGGGGTCCGTAGCCGCTGGTCATGTTGTAGTCGGAGCGCAGGGGCAGCTGGATCTCGCCCTCGATGCTGCCGCTGCAGCCGCCGCCGGTGATGCCCTCGCCGAGGGTGGCGATCAGCTGCTCGGCCGCAGGCTCCCACTTGTCGTAGGCGTCCGGGAACGCGCTGACCTGCACCGTCTGAGCCGCGACGCCGGGCGCCATGCTCTCCCAGCCCTTGACGTCGAGCAGGCCTCGAGGGGAGCCCCCGTTGGGGCCGGTGGGGCCGCCGAAGAACGCCTTGATGGAGTAGTCGAGATCCATGAGCTCCGCGACGGTTCCCCACCCCGACACGCGCTGCTGGAACGGGTTGACGCTGTCGTGGTCGCTGCCGACCCCATCGTGCGGGTAGTCGAGCGACGCGGGGACGGAGGAGTTGGCGAGCATCCGCAGCCGGGACTCCTGCAAGGCGGTCATCAGCGCGACCTTGAGGCCCTGGTCGGAGACGCCGAGGTCGCGCCCGATCGTGATGATGCGGGTGGCGATCGCGATCTGCTTCTCGTTCAGCGTGACGGTGCCGCTGGTGCCGTAGGGGATCTCGATCGATTGGGGGGCGGCCGCGGCCGCCGGCGCCGCATCACCCGTCGACGAGCTCCCCCAGCCCGTCGACGAGGCGGGCGGCTTCGAGCTCGTCGACGCCGGCGGGGTCGGTGGCGTCGACGTCGCATCCCCCCACGACGCCGAGGCGGTCGTCGACGTGGGGACGCACCCGGAGCCGTCCGATCCCACGGCGCCGGCAGAGGAGGCGATGATGCCCATGAACAGCGCGAGGAACCCGCCGGCGACCATGGCGAAGATCAGGCCGACGACGCAGAGGACCGCGACGATCCGCTTCCACGGCGAACGGCTCTCTTCCTCGTCCACTGTCAGGTCCGTCATCAGCGCGTGAGCTCCCGCGGGCGGTAGGCCTCAAGCTGGCGACGCCGCTCGAGCGAGCGGGCGGATGGCCGCTGGGTCGGGCGAGGCGGCAGCGAGGAGATGTCCTGCACCCCGGTCGCGGCTCTGCGGTGCGCGGTGGCCACGCCCTGCGCGTCGACCTCGATGCGGCTGGCGCGGGTCTCGGCGACCTTGACGACCTTGAGCTCGCCGGCGTCGACGACCTGGGGCGCCACCCGACGTGCGGCGGCGTTGGTGGCGGCGGATGTGGCCTTGGCTGCGGTCTTCCGGGCGACGCTCTTGCCGACGACCACGGCACCGGCCGCGGCCGCGCCGGCGACGCCGCCACTGGCCGCTCCCTTCGCGACGGTGGCGGCGCCCTGCGCGACGGAGGTTGCCGTGGTCGCTGCCCCGAGTGCCTTGCGAGCGGCACCGGGGGCGAGCGAGGGTCCGCGGCCGCCGGAGGGGCCTCTGCCGCCTCCTGCGCCGCCCTGGGGGCCGCGGCCGGGGTCGCGGACCTGGGTGAGCGTCACGGGCTCGGGCTCAGGCTCTGCGGGCTTCTCCGGCAGTGCTGCGGCGCTCGGCTTGGCCGGTCGGCGCTTGATCAGATCCTTCGCGGTGTTGGCCATGCTGGCGATCGCGCTCATCTTCAGCAGGGCGTTGGAGTCCTTCGGGCCGGGCTTCATGCCGAGGCCGAGCTTGTTCAGCTGGCCGGCGACGCCGCGGCCGGCGCGAAGGGTCGCCCGACGCGCACGCCACACCAGGACGATGACGATGATCAGGAAGATGATCAGCAGAACCATCCGCAGCTGGTGCGGGAGGAACCCGGTCTGCCCCATGATCCAGGTGGTCATCTTGAGGTACAGCGCCATCACGACGGTCATCACCGCGAGGCTGATCGCGCCCATGTAGGTGTCCGAGATCGCCTTCCACAGCGGCTCGCGGTTGACCGGGAGGATGCACAGGTACACCAGCAGCATCGACTTGACCGCGGCGACCAGGAAGAACACCACCGACACCATCAGCAGCGCCGCGATCACCATCCCGAACACGAACATGACGGAGACGCCGCCGCCGGCGACCATGGCGTTGAGGATGTTCATCCCGCCGGGGTTGTCGTGCGCGAACCTCGCCGCCTCGGGGGCGCAGTCTCGCAGCGCCGTCTGGGGCTCGCCGGACTGGATGAAGGTGTCGAAGATCCCCTGGCAGTTGTCGGGCAGCACCTGGGCGTAGGAGATCACCTGGTACGGGACGCGCACGAAGATGTCCATCAGCGTCGCGTTGACCGCGGTCGACAGCGTCCCGTCGCTGCTCTGGGCGTCCGGGTCCACGACGATCGAGTTGGCCAGCTGGCTGCCGAACTCCTGCGCGTTATCCAGAACGCCGCCGGTGGCCGTGAGGGTGGCGACCGGGTTGGCGAGCACCCCCACCGCCAGGACGGCGAGGACGGCGGAGACGAGCATTTCCCAGAGGCCGCCGGACACACGCCCGACGTAGAGCGCGATGCCTCCCACCAGGGCGCTGATCATCAGCGCGAAGGGAATCCAGTTGACCGTGCCCAGCTGCTCCTGCACCCACACCGCGAGGGTGTTGAACGGGGTGGCCAGCCAGGCGACCCACTCGAAGCTGAGGAGGAAGTCGAACAGCCAGAGGATCACGCCGGTCGCGAAGTACTGCATCGACCAGAGCAGCTGCACGATGAAGTTGACGACGACCGTGCCCGGGGTCCACACGTCGCCGGCGTTGATGTCGATCACCCCGTACTTGGAGAACGGGTTGCCGTGGCTGTCGGTGTAGTCGACGCCGTCCGGGAGGAAGCTCACCGCGTGCGCGGTCTGGCCCTGGATGAACGTGAAGTACCCGATGAGCGCGACGGTGGCGAGGGTTCTCGCCCACCGAGGGTGCCGGTGCGCCCAGACCCGGGCGCGCCAGGCCCATCCGCCCATCGAGCGGAAGGCGTCGACGTAGAACGTGATCATGAGATCTCCACGGGGGCGGAGGGAGTGGACAGCACCGCCTGACGGCGCTCGGGGCGGGCGGGCAGCGTTTTGCGGAACTTGCCGTAGCGGCCGCGGACGTCGCGCATGATCCCCTCGCCGCGGCGCTCGAGCGGCACCTTCCGGTCGGGGCCGATGGGGCTCAGGTCGGTCATGACCTCGCGGACGAGCTCGGGAGAGACGGGCAGGCCCAGCCAGTCGACGGCGCGCTTGGCGAGGGTCTCGTCGCGCTGGCGCATGACGAAGCGGATGGGGATCAGGCCTCGGGTGACCTCGTCGCCGAAGTCGTGGGGGTCGTGGGAGCCGACCGCGGCCGCGGCCGCGTGCTTGCGGCCGTCACGGAAGAACGTCTGCAGTTCGGCCTGGCCGTCGCGGGAGGCGCTGATGTGGTGGGTCTCGTCGAAGATCGCCAGCGCGAACCGGTGACGGTCCATGAAGCAGACCTCGCGAGTCAGCTGGGCGAGCATCGCGTACATGGCTCGGCCGACGATCTTCTCGATGGGCATCTGCTTGAACAGGTGCTCGTTCTCGACCTCGGCGCGGTCGGGCAGGCTCAGCCCGTGGGTGGTGAACACGACCGCGTCGACGGCTTTGAGATCCAGCGGGGGCAGGGACTCGTCGAACAGAACGGCGCCGAAGTCCTTGGTGGCCACGACACGGATCAGGCCGAGCAGTTCTGCCGCCACCGCGTTCTGCTGCCCCAGCTGCCGCAGGTGCTCGATGAGCGCACCGAGGCTGGTGATCCGGTGCGTCTCCATGTACTCCGCCTCCAGCAGCCCGGACAGCTGCACGCCGCGGGTGTCCATGGTCTGGATGCCGAGCATCAGAGAGAACAGCGACTGCACCATGCGGGCGCCCTTGCGCGGGCCGAGCACCCGCAGCGGGTCCAGCGACCACTGCGGCTCGAGCATGTCGATGACGCGGGTGGAGGTTCCCGGCAGCGACTCGGCGAACGTGGCGTACTCGCGGGCCACGGTGCGGTCCAGCGCCACGATCAGCCCGCCGCGATCGAGCACGTCGCCGGCGACGCTCTTAAGCAGGACGCTCTTGCCGGCGCCGAGCTCGGCGACGACTCCGAAGCTGCCGGAGGAGTCCGCCTGGATGTTGCCGAACAGGTCGACCAGGATCGGGGTGTGCCGGCCGGTGGTGATGTTGTCGCCGAGACGGATGCCGCGGTCATCGCCGAGGGCACTGCTGACGACGGGCAGGCCGGACGCGAACTCGCGGCCGGTGGTGATCTGGGACAGGTCGCGCACGATGCGCGAGGTCGGCACACCCGGCTGCATCGCCCACCAGAGCTCTTCCTGGCCGCCGAGGGGCGCTTCCAGGAGGAAGTCGGAGGCCTTGTAGTCGGCGGCGATGTAGCGGGCGCGAGCCTGCGCGGTGGCGGGGTCGGGACCGCCGACCGCGTAGATCACAGTCGCTTGGACCTCGACCTCTTTGTCGCTGGCGTTGAGGGAGGCGTGGTACGCCGCGAGGGTCTCGGCGACCTGCGCGAGATCTGACCCGCTGCCGGTGATGGCGAGGGTGCCGGACTGCTGGTCGACCTGATCGAGCAGCTGCTCCTCGGCGCGCTTGTTGCGGCGCTTGACGGCGTCGGCGCTGGTGACCGTGAGCCGGATGGCCCAGTCGACGTCGAGCTCGTACTGCTCGACGCGGGAGATCCACTCGACGCCGGGCATCAGCCATCCGCCCTTGGGGCCTCCCACGACGGCCTGCATGATCTGGTAGCTGGGGGCATCGGCGTGCGGGCTCTGCACCTTGAGGTAGCGGCGGTTGAACGGCAGGAACCGCTTGAGCTCGGCCGGAGAGAGGTCGGACTGGCCGCCCTCGTCGAGCCACGGGTTCGGCATGGCGGTGGGCAGCTGAGTGGCGGGCACTTCCGCGATGCCGACGTCGCCGGTCTCGGGGACGGAGCCGTCGATGTCCAGTCCGCGGTGCTGGGAGTGCAGCGCCATCCAGACGTATTCGGCGACGGTGGCGGGGCGCGCGTAGAAGTCGGCGGGGATGCGGTTCTCGATCTCCTGCGCGGCGGCCATGGCCGCGGCGATCTCCGAGTCGGCGGGTGTGGTGCGAGGAAGCGCCAGCTGCTCGCGGAACTGCTCGAGGCCGGCGCGCCAGGCCGCCTGCGAGCGGGTGCGCCAGTTGCCGGCGGACAGGGGGATGGAGAGCCAGTAGGCGCGCTCGCCCAGTGCGATCTCCTCGAGGGAGTCGAGGGTGAGGGCGCATTCCTCGGCCCATTCGGGGTGCTGGCGGATGTCGACGCCGGCGAGCATCTTGTCGACGATGTCGACGGGGTCGCTCGTCGCGCACAGACCGATCAGCAGCGCCTCTCCGCGGAGGGACTGGAAAAGGGCCTGGTGCTGGCCGAGCACCAGCTGGCGGAGCTCGTCGGTGCCGTACCCGTGCGGAAGGCCCTGCAGGCGCCAGGTGGCCCAGATCGTGCCGGTACGGGTCCACATCAGGTGACCGGCGAAAGAGGCTGCGGGAATGCGCATGAGACGTGCTCCTAGTTCGTGTTCTTGGACTGCTGCAGCAGACGCTCGACGGCGCTGACGGCGGCGCGCGGCTTGGCAGCAGGCGCGGGGGCAGGGCGCTCGGGACGGCGCTCGGGCAGTGCCGGGGGCTGCTCGGGGGCAGCGTCCTCGAGCTCGGCGTCCTGTGGGTCCGCCACGGGGGGCGGCATCCGGGTCGAGCCGATCGCCTGGTGCGGACGCGCAAGGCGGATCGGGCGGGCCTGATACCTCCCCCCGTGCGGCTTGAACATCGCCGCGACCGCACCGACGAAGGCGAGGACGAGGTTGCGGCGAGTCATCGGGATGAGTCCGACGAGCCAGGTCACGCCCCAGGCGACACCGACCGTGATAGCCAGATCGAGGAGAGTCGCTCCGGTGCTCCACAGCGTTCGCGTCGCGAGCAGCCCCATGAGAGCCACACCGCCGAAGCCGACCTGGGTGAGCGTGTACGGCCCACCCGGGATGCGAGACCCGTCGGTCATCCGACCGATCATCTTCGGGAATCGGCGCGACCGCGTGTAGAAGCGGGCGATCTCCTCTTTGGCCACGAGTCAGGCAGCCAGGTCGTGACCGACGACGTCGGTGATGGCGGCGGGGGCGGCGTTGGTCTCGTTGTTGATGGTCTGCGAGAACCAGCCGAGACCGTTCATCGTCACCGCCCAGATGACGAAGCCGGCCACCAGCGACGTGACCAGGAGCTTGCCCCAGGCCAGGCGGGTGACGATCGCCACGACGATGACCAGGACGATCGAGGCGAGCAGCGCGAACGCCTGCACGACGCCGGTCCACGTCGAGAAGAGGTTGTTGAGGTATTCGGAGAGTGCCATTGCAGTGCTGTCCTTTCGGTGCGTCCCGGGCTATCGAGACGGGTTGGGTGTGGGGTCGGCGCCGGGCGCGGCGCTTTCCAGTGGGGCGAGATCGACGGACGTCGTCTCCCAACGCCCGTCGCGCGCGGTGAGCGTGAGGGCGTAGGTCGTGGTCAGCCGCTGGTCGCTGGCGCTCGAAACCTCAGCTGTCGCGAGGACGTGCACCACCGATCCCGTGCTGGGGGTGTCACTGGGCTCGACGTCGCTCTTGACGTCGGTGACCGTGATGGTCATGTACGGCGCGGGGGTGATCGCGGAGATCTCCGAACCGGGCGAGACGTAGCGACTGATCTCCCCGGAGCCGGCCAGGTAGGCGGAGAGGAACGCTTCGACCGTCTGCCGGGCGCTCGAGGTCTGCAGCACCGTCTGCCCATACGCCAGACGCACGGCGCTCTCTTCCTTCGCCGGCGCAGCGATCGGGGCGGGCAGACCCACCACCGACAGACCGACGTCGGTGACGCGAACGGTGACGGCGAAGTAGCGGCGCGGCCAGACGGTGGCGCCGCTCTCGCTTTCCATGTCGAACTCCTCGACGTTCGCGGCGACGACCACGCTCATCAGGTCCGACTCGTCCGTCTTCTCCACCGACACCACGGCGAGGTCGCGGTACTTCCATGCGGTGGCCGACAGCTGCCCGACCGCGGCCGGGTTGATGTACGCGGCGAGAGTGCCTTCGTCCTCGCGCGAAGCGCCCAGCCATGCCGCGACGAACGCCGCCCCGTACTCCCCCGCCGACTGCTCCTGGGCGGTCAGCGGGGCGTCGACGGCGACCTGCGCGACCGCTTGGCGAGGCTGCCCGTTGATGGTCGCGTTGACCAACGCGAGCGGCCCGCACGCGACCGCGACGATCAGCGCACCGGTGACGGCCTTCTGACCGAACCCACGTCCGGCCGTCCACTCGCTGCCCTTCGCCGGCGTCGTCTTCGACCCCTTGGACGGCTTCGCTTCCTTCGGCTTGCGCAGGCCCATCACGCACCCCCGCTGAGCTGAATGCCGGCCACCCGCATCGCTGCCGGCGCGGCTGCGCGCAGTTCCGCGAGGGCCGCTTCGACACCCCCGTAGGTGCCCGTGTCGAACGGGCGATCCAGGGTCCGAGCTACCGCATCCTCGAATCCCTGAGTCGCACGGATGGCGCGCGCGGCATCGGGCTTGAAGCTGTCCCAGGTCGGGTCGCTGAGGTTGTCATCCGCCACGGCCACGTTCCCTTCTCGTCGTCGTCTTCACTCCCCCGCACCGGGGGCTCTACGTCATATAGGCCCCCCTTCCGCCGCTTCGCGGACACCGGACGACGAGATTTCTTGCAGGAATATTGCGCCCTTCTAGCCACGCACTTTTCATCCCTGTGACCGGGCTTTTTCTAGGTCTGATCCAGAGTCGCGACTGCCACCGCGCGAGTGCGTGCGCAGATCGCTCCCGCCCTTATCCAGACGTTGACCCTGGGGTGCTGAGGAACGTGGCCGCCGTCAATCGACGTAGCGACGAAGGGCCATTTCCATGCACGTCTACAACGCAGCCACCACCCTCGAGCGGGCACTACTGAATGAGTGGAACAGCACGCTCGCGACCTTGCGCCACGACTACGGCGTCCTCGGCGAGCTCACCGGCGACGAGGCGATCGAGCTCATCCGCCGGCCCCAGCTGGCCGAGGACCGCGACCAGATCCTCAGCCGTCTGCTCGAGCTCGAGCACGGCGGCGACGTCGTCGCCGGCAAGGTGATCCTCAAGTCCTTCCTGCCCCTGGCGTTCCGTCTCGCACGCACCTGCAGCAGCGTTCGCGCCATCTGGCGCAACTCCCCCACCGACGCCACCGCGACCACGATCGGCGCGCTGTGGGAGGTCATTCGCACCTACCCGCTGCACCGCACGAGCTCGGTCGCCGGCAACATCCGACTCGAGTGCATCAAGCTCCTCGAGCGAGGCTTCGGCGCCTCCGCCGACGTCGAGCTCGCAGTCGACGACGAGACCCTGGAGCACCTCGTGAACGCCGACGCCGACACCGAGATCGACGACCCCTTGCGCGACCTCGTCACCCTGTTCACCTGGGCCATCGACAACGGCATCCTCACGGCAGACGAGGTCCGCCTGCTCGCCCGGATCGAACTCGCCGAGGGCAACCCCGGCGAGGAGCGCCAGCAGGCAGCAGACGAGCTCGGCATCAGCCGCGACACGCTCAACCGCCGGGTGCACCGCGTCCGCACGAAGCTCATGACCGCGGTGTGCGGTGACGTGCAGGAGCGAGTCTCCTACGCCCCCCGCCGCAGCTGAGCTCGACCCCCCGATCCGACAAAGCCCCTGGATGGCCCCCAGGGGCTTTGTCACGCCTGCTGGCGCCCTGACACACGCGCACGAACCCGTTCGGCGCTCAGAATCGCTCTGACGGCCGCGCAGGACGTGATCGGCTCCTGCGTCCCCTCCCATCGACACCTATTCGGGTCGATGGAAGCCCCTCGCCCGCCGGGACCGAACCCCCTCCCGCCTGACGTGCTCCGCTCCCCCACCGATCGGCCGCAACATCGCCACCAAGGTCTATAGGCTCATCGGCGCAACACCGACGCACGACCGGTTGCTCAACCTGGGCGCAATAGATCCCGGATGACCAGCGGTCGACAGTCGCAAGCATCGCGCCCCATCCGCGCTCCTACCTTGCCCCATCGGCGCAACATCAAGCGCAATACAGCGGCAATATATGCTGCGTGTGATGCACCAGTATTGCGCCACGTATTGCGCCCGACTGGCGCCGTATCGCCGCCGTGTCGCCACTTGCGTAGCGCAATAGCTTTGCCATACCCCCGGCAGTAGCGCGCATGCTCAGTTGCAACTATGGCGGGGGTCTAGCGCCCTTCTGCCGCCTTAGCTACTCGCATACGCCCCGCGGTATTGCACTCCTGTTGCGCCAGTCTTGCGCGGGTATGTCGGGGGTAGATCGCTAGACTGCCGCCATGAATCTGCACATGTGCTTACTGTCGAGCGTGGCTAATGCGCCACGTCGTCGCAGCGTCACCACCACATCGGCGCTTATGAGGAACGGGAGGGACGGATGAAGGTCATCGCGATCGTCGGGCAGAAGGGCGGGGTCGGCAAGACGACCACCGTCATGAACGTCGCGGCCTGCCTGACGCGCGGTAACCGCGTCCTCGTGGTCGACGTCGACCCGCAGGAGTCCACGACCTGGTGGGCCGAGAACGCGGGGGAGGAGCTGCCCTTCGACTTCACCGCCGACGTCGACCCGAACAACCTCTCGCTGATCCGCAACGCCGACGACTACGACTACGTCCTGATCGACACCCCCGGCAGCCTCGACAACACCGCCGTCCTCTCCGCCGTCCTCGACGTGGCGGACTTCGTCGTCCTCCCACTCAACCCCGAGCCCCTCGTCGTTCCGGCGCTGCGTCGCACCGTCGCCCAGCACATCGCACCGCGCGGCCTCGAGTACCGGGTGCTCCTGAACAAGATCGACCGCCGAGTGTTCGGCCAACTCGAGGACTGGCAGGAGCTCGTCGACGGCGGCCTCAAGATGCCCCGCTTCCAGGGGTACATCCGGGCGAGCAAGAGCATCGCGGACGGCCCGCTGGACGGGAAGGTCGTCACCCAGTACAGCGACACCCGCGCGACGCAGAACGCGATCTTCGACTTCACCACCGTCGCCCGAGAACTACAGACCGCACTAGAGGCCACGCCCGCCATGAAGGGAGCGAACTGATGGCACGCAAGAGCCTGGGATCACTGGTCGGCAAGGACGCTGACACACCCGCGCCGACCGCGGGGGAGCAGGCGGCGCCTACGCCGGCAGCCGCACCGACCCCACCGGCGCAGACTGAACCGGCACCGACTCCGGCAACCGAGAAGGCGACGCCGCCTCCCGCCGCAGAGGAGACCAGCACGCCGGCCCGCAAGACGCGCGGCCCTCGCCGCACCGCCGCGGCCGCTGACGGTGACAGCGACCGTGAGACCGCCTCCAAGGGCGTCCCGGTGCACCTGACCGAGGAGCTCAACGAGCGACTGCAGGCGTACATGGCCACCACCCGGTGGAGCCACCACAACGTCCTCCTCGACGCGATCGAGACGACGTATGAGCGCCTGCCTGAACTCATCGCCGAAGCCACCGCCGCAGCCAGCCGCAAGGCCGAGCGCACGGTCCTGTTCGCCCGACCCAACCCCACCGCGCCCAAGGCGTCGGGGGAGGCCCGGGTCAAGCACACCGTGAAGATGAGCGACACCAACAGGAACGTCCTCGACCGCGTCACCGCCGAGGTCGGCGCCCCCAGCCGCAACTTCCTCATCACCGTGGCCTACGAGGCCTACCTGCCCACCATCGAGAAGAGCTGACCCATGAGCACAACCGCCCCTGAGAAGACCAGCAAGCGAGCCCGGAACACCGAGAAGGCCCCGACCCGACCCGCCGCGGTCGGGCAGCCGACGAAGTCTCGTCGCCGCGTGTGGATGATCGCCCTCGGCATCACCATCGTCCTCATCGGCGCGTTGGCCACCTGGTACATCACCACCACCACGTCGCGCACCGTCTCGGTCCTGACCGTCAGCGACACCGTCCAGCGCGGTGAAGCGATCACTCAGAACGACCTCACGACGATCTCGATCGCCGGCGGGCAGAACGTCGACGCGATCCCCGCTTCGGAAGCATCCGACATCGTCGGGCAGGTCGCAGCCGTCGACCTGCCCGCCGGATCGCTGCTGACCACCAGCAACACCCTCGACACGCTGCCGGTCCCGGAAGGCTCCTCGATCGTCGGCATCGCTGTGAACGCAAGCCAGCTGCCCTCCTACCGTCTCGCAGCCGGCGACGCCGTCCGCCTGGTCGACACCCCGGTCGCGCAGGGAGAGCCGCCGACATCGGATCCGCAGACCTTCGACGCCACCGTGTTCACCACCACCTACGACGAGGCCAACCAGACCTGGATCGTCGACGTCGTGGTCCCCGAGCGGGAAGCAGCATCGATCGCAGCGCGCGCCGCCACACAGCGTGTGTCCATCGTCCTCGACGGCGTGGGGGAGTAAGCCCCGATGTCGATCGTCTACCTCACCAGCACATCGGGCGCGCCGGGAGTATCCACCCTGGCAACCGCCCTCACACTCAACTGGCCGCGGCCGGCGCTCCTGCTCGAGGCCGACATCGCCAAGACCAGCCACGTCCTCTCCGGCTACCTGCGCGGCCAGTACCAGCACGTCCAGAGCCTCACCGAAGCCGCGATCGCCAACCTCCGCGGTGGCCTGGACGGCGAGACCCTCTTCGCGCAGACGATCAGTCTCGGCGAAGGCCGCTACGTCATCCCGGGGTTCAACGACCTCGGCGGAGCACGCGGAACGACCAGCGCGTTCTGGGCGAACCTGCTGCGCGCACTCGAGCAGCTGCCGCGCACGGCCGATGCTCCCGACCTGGACATCATCGTCGACGCCGGACGGTTCGCCCCCGGAGACCCTCGCAGCCCGCTGATTGCTGCAGCAGACGCCGTGCTCGTGGTCACCGGGAACACCCTCCCGGACATCCACTCCCTGTACGCGAGCGCGGGTGCCTTCGCGACCACGCTCGAGGCATCCGGCCACCGCGACTACCTCGGGCTCACGATCACCACCACGCCGCTGCGTGGCCAGGGATACAGCGCCAACGAGATCTCCTCCAAGACCGGCCTGCCCTTCGTTGGCGCACTGCCCTGGGACCCCGCCACCGCCGCGCACTACTCGCACGGAGCCGCGGCCCCCGCAAAGCGCTCGCCCTACACCAAGGCACTGACAGAGATCATCACCGCCCTCGACGGTGATCTCGCCGGCCGCCGCTACACGCCGACAGCACAGGACTGACCATGGCCAAGAACGACACCCCAGACCCCGCAGACCTCTCCACGCTGCCCCTGTTCAACCAGCCGCCGCGCCCTGCAGCGAACCCCGCAGCGAGCCACCTGCTGCGCGCCGCCGCTCGGGGCGAGCAGCAGGCGCCCGCACAGTCGGCGACACCGACCCCGACCATCGACCCGTTCGCGGTCGCTGACACGGCCGCATCCATCCCCCCGACGACGCAAGCGGTCGTGCCTCCGAGCCGCCGAAGCGCTGCGGCGATGTTCGAGGATCAGGGCCGCATCCCGTGGGACGCGGTATCGGAGTTCCGCGACGCCGTCTCGGTGATCCTCGCCGACGCCGGTCAGTCTGACCCCACCCTCACCGACGAAGCTCGCGAGATCATGGCCCGCCAGCACACGGCCGAGCTCATCCGCGCACGGGTCGACGATCTCACGCGGCACGGCCGAGAGCAGTGGAGCCCGACGCTGCAGGAAGACATCGCTCAAGCCGTCTTCGATGCGATGTTCCGCCTCGGCCGGCTGCAGCCGCTGGTCGACATCGAAGGCGTCGAGAACATCGACATCGTCGGCTACGACAACGTGTGGCTGACCTTCGCCGGTGGCAACCGGCAGAAGTACCCGCACCCGGTGTCGGTGAGTGATGACGAGCTCGAGCGCGAGATCAACTTCATCGCCACCCGTCGCGGTGAGGGAGCGCGATCGTTCAACGCCTCCCGCCCGTCTCTGCACCTTGACCTGCCCGGCGGCGCGCGTCTCGCCGCTCTTGCTCGACCGGTCGCCGAACGACCCTCAGTGACCATCCGTATTCACCGTCACGTCGACATCTCGCTCGGCGACCTGGTCGCGACCCACACCCTCACAACCCTCGCGGCCAAGTTCCTCGAGGCCTCGGTTCTGGCAGGACTCAGTCTCGTCACCAACGGCTTCCAGTCCAGCGGCAAGACGACCCTGCTGCGCGCGCTGGCCGACTGCATCCCGCCGGACGAGAAGCTTGCAACGATCGAAATGGAACGCGAGCTCTACCTGCACAAGAACCCCGCGAAGCACCCCCTCGTGATCGCCTTCGAGTACCGGCCCGGCGAGGGCGAGCCCGGGGCGTCGGGGGAGCGGGCAGGTGAGTTCCCCCTGATCCGCGGCCTCGAGGATTCGCTGCGACACACCACCGACCGGCTGATCGTGGGTGAGGTTCGCGGATCGGAGATCAACGCGATGCTGCAGGCCATGCAGTCCGGCGTTGGCTCGATGAGCACCCTGCACTCGCAGAGCCCCGAAGACGCGATCGAGCGCATGGTCACCCTGATGATGAAGGACGGCTCCAACGCCACCCCGGCATACTGCTACCGCCAGATCGCGCAGAACATCGACCTGATCATCCAGATGGCGAAGATCCGTGACCACGAAACCGGCAAGGCACGGCGCGTGATCACGTCGATCTGCGAAGTGCAGCCCGGTGAGGACAGCTACGGCGTCGCCCGCCCCACGATCAGCAAGATCTTCACGTTCGACAAGGCGACGCAGACCCTCGAGCTCGGCCAGCTGCCCTCCCGCGAACTGCTCGACAAGCTCGCCGAGGTCGGATTCCGCGAAAGCGAGCTCAGCCCCTACTCGCAGGAGGCCAACGCATGAACACCGCCGGCATCCTGATCGCGATTCTGGTCGCCGCCGCCGGCGGCATCCTGATCGTGCTCGGGCTCGCCTACCAACCCCCCGAACCGGGCAGCGCAAAGCCCGTGCGCGCCAAGCGCACCACCCCTCGGTTCAGCAGGCAGCAGCAGATGTGGGCGCTGATCGGCCTCGCCGCCGGCGTGCTGCTGTTCCTCTACTCCGGGTGGTTCATCCTGATCCCCATCGCTGCCGTCGCCGGCGCCACCCTGCCGCTGTTCCTGAGCAAGGGCGACGCGCCGCAGAAGATCGCTCGCCTCGAGGCGCTCGAGACCTGGACGCGCAGCCTCTCCGGTCTCACCGTCGCCGGCACCGGCCTCGAGCAGACACTGACCTCGTCGCTCGCCTCCGCCCCCGAGACGATCAAGACGCAGGTCGGCTCGCTCGTCGCGCGGCTCAACGCCCGCTGGCCCACGCGGGAAGCCCTCGAGGCGTTCGCCCGCGACTTCGACGATCCCACCGCAGACCTGATCGTGATGCACCTGCTGCTCAAAGAGCAGGCCCGCGGCGCCGGCCTCGCCGAAGCCCTCGACGACCTCGCGGAGATCATCTTCGAGGAAGTGAAGGTGCGGCGACAGATCGAGACCGACCGCGCCAAGCCGCGCACGCAGGTCCGCATCGTGGCGATCGCCACCCTGGTCGTGCTGGCCGCACTGCCGTTCCTGGGCACCTACACCGCCGCATACGCCACCCCGCTCGGCCAGGTGCTCCTGACCATCTGGGTCGTCCTCTTCGGACTGCTCCTGATGTGGATGCGCTCGATCAGCATCGGCAAGCCCGCCCCCCGGCTGCTCGTGGCTCCCGAGACGAAGGAGGACGCGCTGTGAACCTGCTCGCTCTCATCCCCGGCCTGATCCTCGGCGCCGGCGTGGCGCTGATCATCAGCGCCCTCATCCCACGGCAGCCACACCTGGCGGCCACCCTCGACCGACTCACCGAAACCACCATCGCCCTACCCGACGCAGGCGACGACTCGCTGCAGCACCGGGTCGGGTCGTGGGTGGCGCAGCACCTTCCCGAGCGCTCCTGGCTCAAAGTGCCGACCACTGACCTGCGGTTGATCCAGATGCCGCTGGACAAGTACTACTACGACAAGGTGCTCCTCGCCCTCGTCGGGCTGGTGGCACCCCTCGCGCTCGGACTGTTCGCGCAGGCCCTCGGATTCATGCCGTTCTACATCCCCGGGCTGCTCGGCATCCCCCTCGCCGCGTGGCTGTGGTTCAGCGTCGACCAGGACATCCGCTCGAAGGCCAACGACGCGCGCGCCGAGTTCACCCGAGCCGTCGCCGTCTACCTCGAGCTCGTCGCCGCTGAGCGCAAGCGCGGCGCCACCGCTGCACGCGCCCTCGAAACAGCCGCCGACGTCGGCCGGTCATGGGTGTTCGTCCGCATCCGCCAGGAGCTCACCCGAGCCCGCTACGCCGGTGTCGCACCGTGGGACGCACTGCGGTCCCTGTCTGAGGAAATCGACGTCCCAGACCTCGCCGACGTCGCCAAGATCGTGCGACTTTCGGGGGAGGAAGGCGCATCGATATATGAGACACTCAGATCGAGGGGAAAGACCCTCCGGCACAAGCTCCTCGCCGAGGAGCACGAGAAAGCGAACAGCGCGAGCGAGCGGATGCAGATGCCTCTGGCAACCACTCTGTTCGTCTACGTCGGGATCATCATCACGCCGCTGATCCTGAACCTCCTCGCGACATAAGAGCCATGTCCGCGAACCCCTGATCGGTCGGCCTATATGACATAAGGCTCCCCAAGTCGCCCGCCCCCATAGTTGACTTTCAACTCAAGACACCCAGTCCACGCACCACCCAACCCCGGAAAGAGAGAGAAATGAGCAAGATCACCGAACGCATCACCCTCGCCGTGGAGTCCGCCAAGGGCCGCTACCGCGAGCTCACCGAGGCCCCCGAAGAGGGCCTCGAGACCGCGGAGAAGATCTTCCTGACGGTCGGCGCGGTCATCCTGGCTGCCGCCGCCATCGCCGCCATCACGACCTTCGTGACCGGCCAGATCGCACTGCTGCCCAGCAACTGAACCCGTGGTCATGGCATCGATCCGCGCTCGCCTCCTCCGTCCGCTTCGGAAGGCGGGGCGAGACGAGCGCGGATTCGAGACCGCCGAGACCGTGATCGTGCTGCCGGCGCTGCTCCTGCTGATCCTCGCGATCGTGCAGGGAGGCCTTTGGTACCACGGCACCAACCTCGTCCAGGCCGCAGCTGTCAACGCCTACGAGGCAGCCCGCCTGTACGACGCCACCACGGCAGACGGCGTCAATGCCGGCACTGCGACCGCCGATCAGGCCGGCGGCATGCTCACCGACGTCAACGTGAACGTCGATCGCAACGCCACCGAGGTCACCGCAACCGTCACCGCCATCACGCCCGGCCTCATCCCCGGCGTGAACACCACCGTCACCAAGACCATCACCGGACCCGTCGAAAGGTGGGTGCCATGATCACCCGCCTCCGGCAGCGCCTCGTGGCCGACGAGCGCGGCTCCAACGCCGCCGAGATCGTCATCATCGCCCCCGTCATCGCGATGCTCGTCCTCGTCCTCGTCGCCGGCGGCCGCACCGCCCTCGCCGACAACGCGACCCAGAGCGCCGCCTACGCCGCCGCACGAGCCGCCTCCCTCTCCCGAGACGCCAGCACCGCAGTCACCAACGCCGAGGACGCCGCACGCCGCGCGATGAGCCAGTCCGGCATCACCTGCACGACCCTCACCGTGAGCGTCGACGCCAGCGGCCTGAACACCGCGATCGGCACGACCGGTACCGTCTCCGCCGCCGTCAACTGCGACGTGAGCCTCGCCGACATCACCCTCCCAGGCATCCCCGGAAGCCGGACCATGAGCTCGTCGGCCGCCTCACCCGTCGACGCCTACCGAGAGCGAGGCTGACCCCGTGACCACCATCCGCCGGCTGCTCCGCAAGCTCCGCGACGACGAGCGCGGCTCCATCACGCCGTTCTTCGTGGTGTTCGTTCCCGCGCTCGTCCTCATCGTCGGGCTCGTCGTCGACGGCGCCGGGAAGATCCAGGCTAACGAGAACGCGCAAGCCATCGCCTCCGGCGCCAGCCGCGCCGCAGCCAACGCCGTCGCCGCCCAGGTCGTCTCTAACGGCGGCATCAGCCTCGACAACAACCGGGCACGCACCGCTGCGACCGACTACATCGAAGCGTCCGGCATGACCGGGACCGTGAACGTCGTCGGAGACCGGATCACCGTTAGCGTCGAAACGTCGTACAGCACGAAGTTCGTTTCCATCATCGGCATCACCACCCTCCCCGCTGGGGCGACCGCCACCGCCGAGATCATCACGCAATAGGAGCCCCCCCATGAGCACCAAGCGCCTCGCCATCGCCGGCATCATCGCTGCCGCACTGACGCTGACCGCCTGCACGGGCACCGGCACCCCCAACCCCACGGGCAGCGCGGGCGAGACCCCCACGCCCACCCCCTCGGCTACGGCGATCACCGGCGAAGCACCCGCCGACGAGAACGAAGCCATCGACCAGGCCGAGGCGACCATCGACCTCCTGCTCGCGACGCAGGCAGAGATCGGCGCGGCCGGCGGGGCGAACCCCGAGCGGTATGAAGCCGTCGCCACAGGGAAGGCCCTGCGCGAGTTCCAGGACGACGCCACCCGGATCGCCGAGGGACCGATTCTGAACGAGGACGGCGAGAGCATCGAGGGGCAGTCGACCGTCGAAGGGTCTCTCATCTTCGAGCCCGCGACCGGCTACGGCCAGGAGTACGAGGGAATCGCCAACGGACTCGTGATCGTGCCGGGTTGCCTCGATGGCTCTCAGCGCAAGATCACGACAGCCGATGGCAAGCCGGCAATGCAGAACCCGAACCCCCGCAACGAGGTCGAGTTCCATGTGATCTACAACGCCGAGACGAAGACGTGGCTCGTCAATGACCGCATCAGTCTGGGGACCACATGCTGAGGCGAACGCTCGCGGTCCTCGCCACCGCACTCATGATCGCGGTTGGATCTGTTGTAGCTGCGGCCCCCGCTCAGGCTGCGGGCGGCGTCTACTGCAACGATCTCGCCGTCTGCTACATCACGATCTCCAACGTGCCCTCCGACCCGGCGCCGAACCCAGACAGCAACGGGTGGACGCCTGGTGCGCCGACTTGCTACTACGAGAACTCGGAGTCGGGCCTGCTGCAGCTGGGGTGGAGCGAGGCCGACATCCGCGTCTTCGACGGCGGCAGCTATCAGCGGTTCTACGCGATCATCGATTGCGGTGGCTCGACGTCGTACTGGTCGAATACCCGGCAGTGCTACGTGTTCATGAAGGACGGCGTCTGGCCGACGCGCCCCCCTGGGTACTCCGACAAGGCCGGCTACTACGGCTGCATCATGTTCAACCCGACGCCGGGCGGTTCGCCTGGTGTCGGCCAAGAGACCAACTTCTGGTCTGAGACGGTCCCGCCCGGCCTGCAGGTTCTGCCCCCTGGCGTCGCCGCCGAGCGGCTGATCTCGACGTTCGCGCTGCGCGGGATTGACATCGGCATGGCGCCCGAGGTCAACCCCGCGTGGGGTCACCGCCGCTCCTACCTGGGCGTACCCGTGTGGCTCTGGGTTGAGAACCCGCAACCGCTGACCTGGGGACCGTACAGCGAGACGGCCACCCTCGGCGGGCAGACCATCACCGCGACCGCCCGCGTGACTTCCGTTCGGTGGGACATGGGCGACGGCGGATCGCAGGTCTGCGGCGGCACTGGCACCGCGTACACGACCGGCTACGGCGTCACTGATTCGCCGACCTGCGGCTACCGCTACCGCACGACCTCGGAGTCTCAGGGCGGCGATCGCTACACCGTCACCGCGACGAGCCAGTGGGTTGTGGAGTGGACCTCACTCGCCGGTCCCACCGGCACGATCAACCTGACGACCTCGAGCTCGGTCCCGCTCGAGATCAACGAGTTGCAGACCGTCAACGTCGGCGGGTGAAAGCCAGATGTCCGCGAACCGCCAGCTGTGGGGCCTATATGACGTAGGACCCGCACCGCGCGGGCGCTGACGCTGAAATCGAGGAGACGACCGTGAGGCGAATCACCGCAGGGCTCGGAGCTCTCATCCTGTCTGCCGCGCTGCTGGTGGGTCTGCCTGCCGCGCTGGTCTTCCTGGCCGGTAACCCGATCCCCTCGTGGGATCGCCTGATGTCGGCGCTGACGATGCCCGACTACGGCGGGGAGTTCCTGGTCGGCACCGTCATCCCGCTCATCGCGTGGACCGCGTGGGCAACCTTCGCGATCGGCTACCTCGCGGAGATCCCGAACCAGCTGCGCATCGCCATGTCGGGCCCCGGCGTGAAGCGGATGAAGCTGCCCGGCCTGGGCGTGCAGCAGAAGGCTGCCGGCGTCCTGATCGCAGCCATCATCGCAATCTTCGCGCCGAACGCCGCCATGGCCGCCACTCCGACCGCTGCCGATGTCGCCCCCGCGAGCGTGTCTGCCAGCGTCACCAGCTACACCGACCAGGCACCTGCCCCGGCAGCTGAAAGCGCACCGGAGGCCGCCACTGCGGAGCAGGCGCCTGCTGCTGCGCAGACCTACACCGTGAAGGCCGGCGACTCTCTGTGGGCGATCGCCGAGCAGCACCTTGGCGACGGTCAGCGCTACCAGGAGATCGTCGAGCTCAACCGCGACCGCCCCCAGCCCGGCGGCTACACCGTGGGGCAGCGCGACGGCATCGACCCCGGCATGGTGCTCGAGCTCCCGGACGCGGCCGCCAGCGTGACGCAGGCCGGCGAGGAGCAGCGCACCGTGGTCTCCGGGGACACTCTCTGGGACATCGCCGCAGACGAGCTCGGCTCGGGGGAGCGGTACACCGAGATCTACGAGGCCTCCCGCGACATCACCCAGCCTGACGGGCGGCAGATCTCCGACCCCAGCCTCATCGTGCCCGGATGGACGGTCGCCATCCCCGCCGCCTACGTCGCCGCGGCTGCGTCGATCACCGAGGCGCCGGCCGAGACTCCCGCGCCGACCACGCCGCCGACCGCCATCGACGGCGCCGAGGGCGCCACCGATGACCCTGCTGTCGTCGACGGCACTCAGACCGAGACCGACGACGCCGGATCGGCGACGACCGACACCGATCAGAGTGTGGGCAGTGAAGGGTCGTCGACGACCGAGGACACCGTAGACGAGGCGGGCGGCGCCGGTGATGCCGACGAGCCCGCTGCTGAGCCCGCCGAGAACGCGGGCACCGACACCGGCCTCGGCTTCGTGACCGATGGTGGCGCGGCCGAGACGGCGCCGACGCAGGAGAACGCGCCGGCCGAGTCGGCACCCGTGCCGGCTGAGGTCGACGAGGCCGCCGAGGCGAGCGACGCCCCCGACTGGGCCGACGTCGTCACCGACTGGCGCACGCTCGGGATCGGGGGAGTGCTCGCCGCCGGTCTGCTCAGCTTCCTCGGTCTGCGCCGCGTCCAGCAGCGCCGCAACCGCAAGCCCGGCCAGCGCATCGCGATGCCCGCGGAGGAGATCTCCACCGTCGAGCTCGAGCTTCGCGCCGTAGAGAACCCGCAAGGCATGGACGCCGTCGACCACGCGCTGCGGATGCTGGCCGTGTGGGCTCAGGACACCGGCGCCACCCTCCCGGCCCTGTACGCGCTGCGCCTTTCGGCCGACGAGATCTCGGTCTTCCTCGACGAGCCCGCTCAGCTGCCCGCGCCGTTCCGCCAGGACACCCCGGACGAAATGGCGTGGTCGATCGGCTTCGACGACCTCACCCCGCTCGAGCGCACCCCGTCAGCGCCGTACCCGGCGCTGGTCACCCTCGGCCACGACGAGAACGACGCCCACCTGCTCGTGGATCTCGAGAAGCTCGGCTCGCTCAACATCGACGGCACCCCCGAGCTCGAGGAGGCGACGCTGACCGCTCTGGCCCTCGAGCTCGCGACCAGCACCTGGGCGGAGAACCTGCAGGTCACCCTCGTGGGTGTCGCTGCCGGGCTTCCCGACGCGGTCGGGTCCGGCAGGGTCCGCCACGTCGACGACGTCGACGCACTGATCCGGGATCTGCGCGGCCAGGCCGAGGAGGTCACCGCCGCGCTCGAGGACGCCGGAATCACCAGCCTCGAGCAGGCGCGCACCGCCGGCCCCCTGGCGGAGTCGTGGACCCCGGAGATCATCGTGCTCGGCCAGCTGCCCGACGAGCACACCCGGCTCGAGCTCGCCGAGCTCGTCAGCCGCGTGCCGCGCGTGGGAATCGCCGCGATCTCCGCCGGCCACTTGGCCGGAGGCTGGAACTTCCGTCTGCAGGACCGCACGACAGCCGAGCTCGAGATCCCGGACACGGACGGCGCGACCCTGCCGCTGACCCCGCAGGTCGTCACCGACGAGGAGTACGCCCGCATCCTCGCCCTGTTCACCGTCGCCAACGACCAGCCCGCCGTCGAGCACTCCTCGGCGTCGGCCGAAGTCGCGCTCGACGAGATCTTCCAGGGCGCCACCGACGAAGCTCCCTACCCGGAGGCTGAGACCGCCGAGCTCGACCCGAACGGCACAGCCGTCGACGCCGAGGAGCTTCCCGCCGAGCACCTGGTCGACGCCGCTCCCGTCGACCAGGTGCTCGAGCCGACCGCCGTCGCCGACGAAGCACCGACCGCAGACACGGTCGCGACCGCCGAGATCTCCGCCGACGACAACGCGCACGACCTGAGCACCCTCGCGCCGATCGTCGACCTGCGATCGCCCCGGCTGCAGCTGCTCGGCCCCGTCACCGTGCTCAACCCGCAGGGTGAAGCACCGAGCAACGCGCAGCAGTGGAACTCGCAGCGTCTGCGCGCGATCGAGCTCATCGCGTTCGTGGCCACCCACCCCGAGGCCAGCACCGAGCAGGTGCACGACGCGCTGTGGCCCGGCAGCGACCCGGCCCGAGGCACGTCGTCGCGCAACCGGCTCACCACGGCGGCGCGACGCTGGCTCGGCAAGGACCGCGCCGGGCACAGCTACCTCGTCCCGGCCACCAAGGGTGTCTACGCCCTCACCGACACGTTCGCCAGCGACTGGGACGAATGGCTCGCCCTGATCGGCACCGACCCGACCACCGCGACGACCGAGAACCTCGTGCGCGCCCTCGGCCTGGTCAAGGGCCAGCCGATCTCCGGCGTCAAGGAGAAGTACTACGTGTGGGCCGAGACGCTGCGCCAGGAAATGATCGCCGCGATCGGTGACGCCGCCCACGAGCTCGCCACCAGAGCGCTGCGCGAGGGCAACACCCGCAACGCACGCCTGGCCGCCGCGATCGGCCGCATGGTCGACCCGATCAACGAGGTCTTCTGGCGTGACGCACTCCGCGCCGAGCACATGGCCGGCGACAGCGCCGGCGTCGAGCGCCTGGTCACGCAACTCGAGCACGCTCTGACGCAGATCGACCCGGACTACGCCGAGCCGGAACCCGAGACCGAAGAGCTCATCGAGCAGCTGCGCCGCCGGCACGCTGTCGCCAGCTGACCCCGACGCCATGGTGACCGAACAGTCCGCACGCACCGAGGAGCCGCAGCGACGCCCTGCGGCTCCTCGGCTGCTGTGGTGGTGTCTCGGTGCCCTCGCAGCCGGTTTCGCGCTCTCAGCGGCTCTCACAGCGCCTCTCGCGGCCGAATCGCGCCTCGGGGTGGGAGAGTGGGGCGCCATCGCCGTGTTCGCGGCCGTGGGCGTGCCCCTGGCCGTCATCGACGGCAGAACCCGCCGACTGCCCAACGCAGGCACCTTCCCGTTGGCGGCCGGGCTACTGGGGTACTGGGCGGGACTCGCCACCACGACCGGACAGTGGCAGCTGCTCGCTCAAGCGACCATCACCGCCGCGGTGATCTTCGCTATCGCCGCGGTGATCGCCCTGGTCGGCACTCTCGCCGCCGGAGACATCAAGCTGTTCCTCGCGATCGGGCTGCTCACCGGATGGTTCAGCTGGCTACTGCCGCTGTACGCGCTCGTCGCCGGCTACATCCTCGCCATCCCGCACGCCGGCATCCTGCTTGCTCGTCGACGTCGCGTACCCGGCACTGACACGCGCCTGCCGTTTGGCCCTTACCTGGTCGCCGCGGCGCTGCTGGTCACGATCGCCGCCGAGCTCGCCGGATAGCGGCCCGGGTCAGCCGCCCCAGATCGACGGCCCGGAGAACACAGGCACCACGATCGACTGGTCAACCGGGATCACCAACCCGCACGCCGGGCAACGCCATCCGCCGGGACTGTCTCGCATCACCACCCGGCAGTCGCGACAGCGTGGCTGCACCTGGGCCTCCATCGCGTCGTCCATCGCCCGAGCGTAGAACCGCGGCCGCGGCCGCCGTCACGACGATCCACACCCTCGCGTGTCCGCGAAGCCCGGAGACGGCGGCCTATATGAGTACCTGACCGCCACACCGAAAGGGGCAATCCGTGCTCCGCTCTCGCTACACCGCCGTCGCGCTCGGCGCTCAACTGCCCGTCCGCCGGAAGACCTCGACTTGCACCACCCTACGTTCGCGACCCCTG
>NZ_CALBRW010000040.1 GCF_937927635.1 uncultured Microbacterium sp. | reverse complement strand
ATCGCCCGCGAGATCTACTACGTCCTCACTGCTTGACATCCATAGGAGCATCCCCCGGACCACGGGTCTGTACCAGGATATCGCCGCGCGCGTGTCCGTGTTCAATTGAAACTTCAGTTCCAGTTGAGATACGCGTACGCTGGGACGGTCAGGTTCCCCAGGCCCGACAATCTTCGGGTCGGTCATCAGCACCCGCCAGCCCCCTCCGGCGCATGCGATACACGTGCGGGCCCGAAGCCGAGAGGTCTCGTGGCTGTGATCACGAGGCCTCTCCCCTTCCATCGGCGGGAGTGGCTGAGGCGAGCCCCTACTGCACGTCGAAGAGCCCGTGCGCGCCGCGCTCGGCGTCGATCATGAAGTGCGACACGAACGGGTAGGTGCCCTTCTCAGGGAAGGTCAGCTCCACGAATCCGCCCTGACCGGGATCCAGGCCGAGCGCCTGCGAGCCCGTGTCCGGTGCGCGGTTCAGCAGGTACGCGCCCTCGGACCACACCGTGTCGAACTGCCCGCCGATCACGTGGAAGCTCGTGGCGCGCTCGATCCCGGCATCCAGCACCCACACCCGGACCCGCTCGCCGACCGCAGCCTGCAGCGGCGCGTGATCGTACTGGTTCGCGTAGCCGTTGAAGGTCACCAGATCGGGCTTGCCTGCGGCGATCTTGTCCGCGTCGACGGTGCCCCCGTCGTGGTCGCCCAGGTAGTACTCGTTCTGCACGAGCACGTAGCTGCGATCCACTGCGGGCAGGTCGTCGGGCTCGATGATCACGGCGCCGAACATGCCGTTGGCCATGTGCGATGTCATCGGCATGGTCGCGCAGTGGTACATCCAGATGCCCGCGCGCGTGGCGGTGAACGTGTAGGTCAGGCTCTCGCCCGGCGCGATGGTGCGCATGGGCCTGTCCGGTGCCAGCGCGCCGGCGTGGAAGTCGATGGAGTGCCCCATCGTCGCCTTGTTCTCCAGCGTGATCACGAACTTGTCGCCCACCTTGCCATGCAGAGTCGGGCCCGGCGCGGTGCCGTTGTACACCCACAGCGTCTGCGTGATGCCGGGCGCCACCTCGATCTTCTTGTCGGTGACCGTGAGCGTCAGGGTGCGGGTCACGGGCCCGTCGGATGCCGGCAGCGGGTCGACCGCCGCCTTGTACGGCGTGAAGGTCGGGCCGGGCTTCTCGTCCATGCCGGGCATGGAGCCCATGTCTCCCATGTCCTGGGATGCCGTGGGCGCAGGCGTCGGAGCGGCGGACGCCCCGGTCACCACGATCTGCATGGTCATGCCCATCTGGCGGTGGCCTGGCACCGAGCACCAGCCGTCGGTGTTCGCGGTGATCACGCCGGCGTCCACCGTGTCGGAGGCACCGGGGCCCAACCGTGCGCTGGTGGCGCCGTTCGCCAGCACCAGGTCGTGCGTGAGCTGCTTGTCGGTGTTGGTGACCTTGATGATCAGACGCGTGCCGGCGGGCACCTCGATGCGATTGGGAGTGAAGCGCATGTTCGCAGCCTGCACCTCGACGGTCTTCACCGGTGCGGCGGAGGATGCTGCGGGCGCGGGCCCCCAGCCCATCCCGGCCGGGTCGGCGGCGGAGGCGCCGGCGACCACCAGCAGCACGGCCAGCAGTCCCGCGACGGCCTGGCCTGCGCGGCGGCCGTGAGGCTGCTCACCCTCGGGCGTGATGGGGCCGTGCCTGCGTGCCGGCTTTGCGGCATCCTGCTCCGGATCCGCCACATCACGCGGGTCGCCGCCGGTGAGCCGCTTCTGCTCCAGGCTCAGCGTGGCGCCCTCGGCCTTGGAGCGCCGCTGCGCGCGCATGGCGGTCAGCATCACCACCAGGAAAGATGCCATCGCGATGAGGTACATCACGGCGGCCGCCGTGCTCACCGCACCCGAGACCGGCAGTGCGTACACGGCCAGCGCCGTGTTGGCCGCGGCCACGCGCAGCGGGCCCGCCGCATCGAAGCCGCGCGTGCCGGCGCGCACCGGCGTGGGGCCCCCGCCGAGCACGACAGGGATCAGGTAGCTGAGCGCGCCGACCAGCACCTGCGCGGCGAAGCCCGCCGCCAGGAACGGGACGACCTTGCCGAACAGGCCCTCCAAGCCGTCGAAACCGGCACCCGTGAGGAACGCCGTCAGCGCGCCGACGATCAGCGCCGCCACGGTGCCGGCCCACCAGACCAGTCCCATGCCCACCGACAGGGCGGCGAAGCTGCGCGGTGCCTTCTGCGTGGCTGCGCGGAACAACGAGACGCCGATGATGATCAGTCCGCCCAGGTAGCCGGCCAGGCCCAGCGCCACGATCGGCAGCTGCCCGATGATCGCGCCGAAGGCCGCCACCAGCACGCCGAGAGCCATCAGCGGAAGTGCGCTCGCGGCGCCCTGAGCGGAATTCGCGTGAGCGCGGGTGCGCAGGATCGTGGGCCACAGCGTCACCACCGTGCCGGCGATGGTGAGGCCGATCCAGCCCAGCACATTGAGGAACGCGTGGGCGAGCACCGCGTTCGCGGAGCCGTCGCCGGTGGCCAGCCACGCCCCGAGTCCCGCGCCGATGCTCAGCTGTGCCGCAGCGATGATGTAGTACCGGATGGTGTGCCCGAACCTGCCCGGCATGCTCGTGTGTGCGCGGTGCCACAGGCTGATCCCGTGCCAGATCACCGCGGCGATCAGCGCGGCCGCACCGACGAGAGTGACAGGCCACACGCGGGTGAGCACTCCGGTGATGACGACCGCGGCGCCGCCGTTGGAGAGGATGAGCCGCCAGGTCTGCGTGCGGCGATCCGCCTCGGTGGCCCGGCTGCGCAGCAGTGCGAACGAGAAGTACTGGCTCCACACCAGGATCGCGTGCGTGACGGCGCCCAGCAGCATCAGGTGGATCAGCAGCCAGCCCGGCATCGGCAGCACGCCCTGCGCGAGGGCAACCACGACGACGAGGATCAGCCACAGGAGGGTGGGGATGTCGCGCATCGCCCAGAAGCCGCGGTTGCGGGGTGCCGGAGCAGGTTCGGGTGCCGCGGAGATGTTCGGGGTCATGCAGTGGGTCCTTCGGGTGATCCGTCGGGGACGGGTCGAGCGGATGCCGTGGCTGCCTCGGATGCCTCGGATGCGGGCTTCGCGAGCCCGAGCGTCACGCGGCCGGCCTCGGTCGGGTCGGTCTTCGCGGATGCTGCGGGACCGGCCTTGATCGGTCCCATCACGGCACTGGTGATGGCCACGGCCATGAACAGCAGCAGCGCGATGACGCCCAGCACTCCGCCGATCTGCCAGCCCACCGGCATCCCGAGCCCGTCGCCGACCCATAGCCGCACGACCAGCGCGAGCTGCAGGATCGCGATCGGCGCCCAGAAGATGGGCCGGTACGGCAGGGCGATGTGCAGCACGGCAGGCAGGATCGTGGTGGCGTGCGCCATGATCATCGAGAACGTGTAGCCCAGGAACACGGCGTGGATCACGGCGTCGTACGCGGGCTGGCCGGAGGGATATCCGAGCAGCAGCACGAGCGCGGCGAGCGCCAGCCACACGTAGCCTGCCAGGATGCAGGCGGCCATGTAGCGGGTGACGCCCTTGGCCCTGATCGTGCGCCGTGCCACGTCGTGCACGATCAGCCAGCCGGTCAGCGAGAGCAGCGAGATGCCGAGCAGGATGGCCCCGGCATCCGGGAAGGCGAGTCCCAGCACCAGCGATGCCGTGATCGCCCAGGCGTGCAGCAGCAGGCGGATGCCGGCCTTCGGCCCCATCGTGATCCGGGCGAGCTCCACGCGCTCGGCGGCGATCGTCAGCACCAGGAAGCCGATCAGCCAGGGGATGACGCGGGTCATCTCCTCCTGCCCGATCCAGATCACGGCGCCGACCGTGGCGAGTCCTGCCGCCAGCAGCTGCGTGAGCAGGGCTGCGTCGTACTGCCGCTGCCAGAGCGGGATGTACAGCAGCACGAAGGATGCCGCCCCCGCAGCCAGCACGATCTTGCCCACCATCAGCGGCACGGGTCCGACCACCAGCAGCACGCCGCCGATTCCCAGCAGCGCCGGGGTGATGAAACCCGCAGGTCTCGCGTAGGCCGTGGAGCGCTCCAGGCTGATCAGGGTGCCGACGAAGCCCAGCGTCAGCAGCATCCCGTGCACCTGCGGCAGGCGCTCGGCAGTGATGGGCGCGGACAGGCCCAGCAGCATGAGGCCGGCATCGAGCCCGGCCAGCAGGGCGATGCCGGCGGGCAGCATCCACAGCATCCGCGCGGGGAGGCGCCTGCGCTCGCGCATGCCGGCGGGTACGCCCTTGCCGGCGGTCACGGCCTTGCCGGTCGTCAGGTCTTTGCCGGTCGCCAGGGGCTTATCAGCGTTCACGATGCGGCACGCAGGTGCAGCAGGCAGCCGCCGTCGGCGCGCAGCGGCAGCAGCGCGGCATCCGTGTGCCCGGCGCGGGAGCCGACGATGCCGGCGATCATCCCCTCGTGCACGGCGCACACCACGTCGGTGCGGCGGGCGGCTGCCGCCAGCAGCGGGCAGCGGCGCAGCACGATGTCGGGCCCCTCCTCCTCGGGGGCGAAGCCCTGTTCGCGCATGAGGTCGACCACCAGCGCGCGGGTGTCCTCCTCGGCATCCGGGTGGTCCTCGGCGATCTGCGCACCCCAGCGGATGCCGGAGTCGCGGGCCTGCCCGACGGGGTCATCGGCCACGCGGTCCAGAGAGTCGGCGAGCGCAAGGGCGAGGCCCGCGTATGGGTTCACGATGTCGGTGCGGGGAGCCTCCCAGCGCCAGCCGGGGCGACCTCGGCCCTGCGCCTGGGCTCGGATACGACGCAGCCGACCGTCCTGGCGCAGCCGCTCGAGGTGCTCGCGGACGGTGTTCTCGTGCAGGCCGGTGGCCGCGGAGATGTCCGCTGTGGTGGCCGATCCGCGGGATTCCACCTCACGCAGCACACGCTCGCGGGTGCTTGAAGTCCTCCGCTGTTTTTCCACGGTACTTATTGTAATAAAATCATCGACGAAACCCCTACCCGCAGAGATGGAGAACACCCCATGGGCAACATCGAGATCCACCGGTCGCGGTCGGAGGCCGTCGATCAGAGCCACGCCGCGAACTGCACCTGCGGCGAGGTAGACGAAGACCTGCCCGAACTCGACGTGCAGCTCATCCCGCACGCGATCCGCCACGCCGCGATCTTCGGCGCCATCGAGGCGCTGCGTCCGGGTGCCGCACTGATCATCTCGGCGACCCACAACCCCGTGCCGCTGCTCACGCAGCTGCAGGCCAAGCACGGCGCGGCCTACACGACCAAGTACGTCGAGCAGGGCCCGGAGCGCTTCCGCATCCTGGTGCGCAACGCCGGCTGAGCTCCCCCCCACCCCCGCCGAGACCCCTCAGCAGCGTCGAGACCCCTCGTGAATCGTGCGATTCACGAGGGGTCTCGACGATCAGGAGGGGTTTCGGCGCGCGGCGTCGGTGATCGTCACGCGTCGGTGGCGCCGCCGACGTACATCGTGCGGTGCAGGACCTGCACATGCGACCGCATGCGCTCGACCGCGGCAATCGGGTCGCCGCGGCGGATGGCCTCGACGATGCCGGCGTGATCCTCATTCGCGCGGTGCAGCCGCTCGATCGGATAGGGGATGAAGTAGGTGTACAGCTCCGCCAGCACCTCGCGGTAGGGCCCCACGGCCCAGGGCAGGTCCGCCGCCTGCGCGACGGCCAGGTGGAACTGCTCGTCGGCGCGGTGGTACGCGCTCCAGTCGCCTGCCGCCGATGCGGCTGCGACATGCGACTCCATGGCGGCGATGTCGTCGTCCGTGGCCGACAGCGCCGCGTGATGCACGATCGCGCACTCCAGCAGCGTGCGCACGTCGATGAGGCGATGGACCTCGGAGGCATCCTGCCGATACACCTCGGCGGCACGATCCGGGACCGCATCACGGCGCCCGGTCGTGAACGTGCCGCCGTTGCGACCGCGACGCCGCTCGACCAGCCCGTCCTCCGCCATGGATTCGAGCGCCCTGCGAACGGTCATCTCGCTGACGTCCAGCGCGGCGGCGATCTCGGCGTCCCGCGGCAGACGCTCGCCCGCGCCGATGAGGTCGAGCTCGACGGCGAGGGCGATGCGCGCGCGCACCGTGTCGGACGCGGACAACCGCGTGATCCCGGTCAGCTCCGGGTCATGCAGTGCGCCCTGCGCGGCCCCTGCTGCACTCGACATGCCCCCACACTATCCCGGGACTGGACATAACTGTTCATTATGATCTATTTTAAGGAGATCGCATCCGAACCCGGATCGTCTGACAAGGAGGTCACGATGACTCGCAAGCTCAGCATCGCCGCCGTGCAGGCCGCGCCCCTGCCCATCGGCGCACCGCTGGACGCCTTCGGCACGGACGTCCGCCGGCACCGCGATGCCGGCGCCGACGTGGTGGTCTACCCTGAGCTGCATCTGTTCGGCACGGACCCGTGGCCCGCCGAGGAGCGCGAGCAGCGCCAGCGTACGGCATCCGTCCGCCTGGACGGCGCCCTCGTTGACGACCTCCGTGGAATCGCCAGGGACACCGGCGTCCGGCTCATCCCCGGCAGCATCTGCGAGCGCGGCGATCACGACGAGATGTACAACACCGCGCTGGCCATCGACCCCGACGGCACGCTGACCGCGTGGTACCGCAAGGTGTTCCCCTGGCGGCCCTTCGAGCCGTTCGACCCCGGCGACAGCTTCGTGACCTGCGACCTCGGCGCCGGCACGGCGGGCATGTCGATCTGCTATGACGCCTGGTTCCCCGAGGTCACCCGCC
This sequence comes from uncultured Microbacterium sp., assembly GCF_937927635.1. Lineage (GTDB taxonomy): Bacteria > Actinomycetota > Actinomycetes > Actinomycetales > Microbacteriaceae > Microbacterium. The sequence goes on along the minus strand of NZ_CALBRW010000040.1, from coordinate 11,710 downwards.
ACCTGGCGTGGATGGGCGCCGAGGTCGTCATCAACATCGTGAAGACCACCACGCCGGATCGGGCACAGGAGCTCGTGCTGGCCCGCGCGAACTCGATCGTCAACCAGACGTTCACGGTCAGCGTCAACTGCGCAGGCCCCATCGGCATGGGCCAGAGCATCGTCGTCGACCCCGAGGGACGCGTCCTCGCCACCGCGGGCACCGATTCCGAGGTGCTCCTCGTCACGCTCGACCTCGACGAGGTCAGCCGCGTGCGCGAAGAGGGCACCGCCGGGAGCAACCGCATGTGGTCCCAGTTCCTGCCCGGAGACAGCGCCATCAGCCTCCCCCTCTACGACGGCCGCATCGATCCCCATCGGTGGGAGCCGCAGAGCACGACCCGTACGCATCAGCAGTAGTCCAGCACGTCCAGAACCCGACAGGAGACGAAGATGTCCACCCAACCCCACCTCACCCGATCACTCGGGCTCACCTCGCTGGTCCTGTTCGGACTGGCCTATATGACGCCGCTCATCGTCCTCGGCATCTTCGGCGTCGTCGCCGAGACGACCGGCGGCGCCAGCGCTTCCGCGTACCTCGTCGCGCTCGTCGCGATGCTGTTCACGGCATCCAGCTACGGCCGGATGGCGACCGCCTATCCCGTCGCCGGCTCGGCGTACTCGTACGTGCGCCGCACGATCGACTCGCGGGTCGGCTTCCTGGTCGGCTGGGCCGTACTCCTGGACTACCTGTTCCTGCCCATGGTGATCTGGCTGATCGGCGGCGCCTACCTGCAGGCGGAGTTCCCGACCGTGCCGGGGTGGGTGTGGATCGTCGGGTTCGTGATCATCACGACCATCCTCAACATCCTCGGGATCAAGGTCGCCGACCGCACGAACTACATCATGATGGCGTTCCAGGTGCTCGTCATCGTCCTGTTCGTGGCCCTGTCGATCGGCTCGGTCGTCAGCCGCTCCGGCATCGGCGGCCTGTTCGACGCGGGTCCCTTCGCGAACGGCACGTCGGACTTCACGATGGTCTCGGCGGGTGCGGCCATCGCCGCCTACTCGTTCCTCGGGTTCGACGCCGTGACCACCTTCACCGAGGAGACGAAGAACCCGACCCGCACGGTTCCGCGCGCCATCATGCTCATCGCCCTCATCGGCGGCGGGATCTTCATCCTCGTGTCGTACACCACGCAACTCGTCCACCCCGGCGGGCAGTTCACGGATGCCTCCTCCGCAGCGTTCGACATCGCCCTGACCATCGGCGGCAACGTGTTCGGCGCGATCTTCCTCGCCGGCCTGGTCATCGCCCAGTTCGCCTCGGGGCTCGCCGCCCAGGCATCCGCCGCACGTCTGCTGTACGCGATGGGACGCGACGGCGCGCTCCCGCGGCGCATCTTCGGCGAGGTCAGCAAGAGGTTCCGCTCCCCCGTGGTCAACATCGTCCTCATCGGGATCGTCGGGATGGCGGCGCTGTTCCTGGATGTGGCGACATCCACGTCGTTCATCAACTTCGGGGCGTTCACTGCGTTCACAATGGTGAACGTGTCGGTCATCGTGTACTACGTGAGGGAGCGCCGCAGCGGACGGATGCTGAACCCGCTCGTCTACGTGGTGATCCCCGCCATCGGCGCGGTGATCACGGGATACCTGCTCACCAAGCTCGACTCGAACGCGATCGTGCTGGGGCTGAGCTGGCTGGTGGTCGGGATCGTCGTGCTGGCGTTCGTCACCAAGGGGTTCCGCACGCTGCCCCCTGAGCTCACCTACGAGAAGGACGAGGATCCGAGCTCGCCGGATCCGGTGACCGCCTCCGCGGCGGAGTGAGCCCATGCGCCTCGCGCTCGCGCAGATCGATTCCGGCACGGATGTCGCGCACAACCTCGCGCTCATCGAAGCCGGGTTCGACGACGCCGCGGCGCGAGGCGCAGATCTGCTGCTGTTCCCCGAGTACGCGATGTACGAGAAGAAGGCGGTGGACGGCAGCTTCGCCGCCGTCGCTCAGCCCCTGGACGGCGATTTCGCCGCAGCGCTCTCCCGTCTCGCCCGGCGCCATGGGATCGCCGTCATCGCGGGAATGGTCGAGGCAGACCCCGCGGGCGGGAGCCCCTTCAACACCCTGATCGGATTCGATGCGGACGGCTCGTCGGCGGGCGCCTACCGCAAGATCCACCTGTACGACTCCTACGGCTTCCGGGAGTCGCAGTGGATCTCGCGTCCGAACCCGCCTCAGCACGTCGTGATGCCCCTCGCCGGAGCACGCGTCGGCGTCATGACCTGCAACGATCTGCGCCATCCGTCCGTGGCTGCACAGCTCGCCGGCGACGGTGCGGACATCCTGGCGGTGTGCGCGTCGTGGGTGCCCGGTCCGCAGAAGGTCGAGCAGTGGCGCGTGCTCGCGGCGGCGCGCGCCATCGAGAACGTGATCGTCACCGCCGCCGTGTGCCAGGCACCGCCGGTGTCGATCGGCACCAGCCTGGTCGTGGATCCGATGGGCGTCGTCCTGGGTGCGCTCGATGCCGCGCCGGGGATGCTGTGCGTGGACATCGACCCGGATGCCACGTCGCGTGCACGCGCCGCCGCGGCGCGCTGACCGCCTCGACTCTGTCTCCACAATCGACGGATTCTTGAAGTTGTCCACAGTTGCTGGGCCCACGGCTGACGGTGTCCGCCATGCGCCCTAGTGTCGATGACAACGAAGCCGGAACAGCGCAGAATGGAGGCATGTTCGTGTCAGCCGACGTGATCGGGATGATCATCTCCCTCTTCGCCTTCGCCGTGGCGATGCTGGGCGGCGTCGGCTGGATGATCAGCCGTCAGACCCGGCAGATGGACTACCGCTTCGACCAGGTCGACCGGCGTTTCGAACAGGTCGACCGGCGTTTCGAACAGGTAGACCACCGCTTCGAGCAGGTAGACCACCGCTTCGAGCGCCTCGAGACTCGCATGGATCGCCTCGAGAACCGCATGGATCGGATGGAGTCGGAGACGAGCCGGATCGGAGCCGACCTGGTCGGTGTCAAGGTCGCCATCGCGCGCTGGGAAGGCCCGGAGAAGCACCTGCAGCGGCTCTGACTCGCCGGGTGACCCCGTGGAGCCTGCTCGATTTCTTCCGAGTGGCATCGGGCCGGTATGCTTGATACTCGCGCCCCCGGTTGACTGGACAAGCCGGACGGGGGTGCACTGGCAAGTTGCCCGAGCGGCCAAAGGGAGCTGACTGTAAATCAGCCGCGTAAGCTTCGGGGGTTCGAATCCCTCACTTGCCACGTTCAGGATCAAGGCCCTCGCCCAGCGGGGGCCTTGATCCGTCTCTGCGCAAGTCAGCTGCCGAAGACGCCGCGCTCCGCGTTCTCGAGGGATTCCGGCGTGCGCAGCAGGCCACCCTCGGCGCGACACGTCGCCGCGGCGATGAGCATGGCCCGCTCGAGCAGGCGCCGCCACTCGCCCGCCGACGACGGATGTCCGTCGACGAGCCCCTCGGCCACGGCGGCCAGCGTGGCATCCCCTGCCCCGACGGTATCGACGATCGGGCCGGGCAGCGCCGCGATCGGAGCCGTCAGCTCACCGGCATCCGCTTCCAGGACGGCGCCGTCGCCGCCGGCTGTCGCGAGGACGGCATCCGCCCCCAGGTCGCGCAGCCGCCGGCGGAGTGCGTCGAGATCACCGTCGTACAGCAGGGCGGCGTCATCGGCCCCGACCTTCACCAGCTCGGCCCGCCCCGCAAGGCCCTCGAAGCCGTGCACGAAGTCGGCGCGGTCGCGCAGCATCCCCGCACGCGGATTGGGATCGATCACCAGGCGCGCATTCGCGGTGGCATCCGCCAGGGCCCGCACCTCCTCCTCGACGTCGAACGGGAAGCAGCTCACGGCCACCAGCTCGGCTGCCTGGATCGCATCCAGCGCTTCGGTGGAATAGCGGATGCTGCGCCGCTGCGCGGCCTCGTTGAACACGTACTCCGGCTCGCCGCCCGTCGAGCGCGTCACGACCGCGCGCGACGACCCGTGCGCTGACGGACTCTCGATGAGCGTCACGCCGTGGTCGGCGAGGTACTCGCGGATGTGGTCGCCCGCGGCATCCGCCCCCACCATCGCGATCAGCGTGGTCGGCACCCCCAGTCGACGCAGCCCGACGGCCACGTTCAGGGCGGCTCCGCCCACCAGCTCGCGGATGCCCGAGGCATCCCGGATCTCATCGATCAACGCGTCTCCGATGACGATGACGCTGCGTTCACTGCTCACCCCGCGAGACTATCGCGCAGCAGTGCGTCGCGGCATCCGCGCGGCGCGGCGCGACACCGCCCGCGGCGCGCCCGCCTACCCTGTGGGCATGAAGCTCCGCGACGGCGCGGTGATCGCGCTCCTCCTGGCAGGCCTCGTCTTGCTGGCCGGCTGCACACCAGGTTCCGAGAAGCAGCCCGCCGCGGGAAGCTCCGCGCCGCCGGCATCCGCCTCCCCCGCACCGGGCGACCAGACGGCGCCACCGGACACGCCCTCGCCCACCGGCTCGGCGACGCCGACCCCCGCGCCGACGGCGAAGACCGTCAAGCTTCCGACGGATTGCAGGGCGATCCTGTCGCAGAGCGTGCTCGCGCAGCTGAAGGACGTGCCCCTGAACGACCCGGCGTTCGGCGAGAGCGGCGCCCTCGCGGACGGATCGCTGGTGTGCAACTGGGCCGACCCGCGCGCCGACACCACCCGGCTCACGACGAAGATCCAGCGGATGTCGCGCGGACTGGCCCTCGACCTGCTCAGCAGCCTCGCCGACGGCCAGGGGTTCACCTGCTTCACGCCCGACGGCGGCACGCGCTGCGAGAAGACGTGGAAGAACACGCAGTATCCGGTCACCGACGGCCGCACGCTGTTCTGGCGGCAGGACGTGCTCATCGACACCCGGTACTCGAACCTCGCGCCCAAGGGCTACACGTCCAGCATCATCAGCAGCATCTGGGGCTGAGCAGCCTGCTCGAGGGCATGCGAAAGGCCCCGACCCTCCGAGGAGGGCCGGGGCCTGGTCACTCCCAGCTGGGAGAGAGAATCACATTCAGTTGTGTTCGCGACTTCGTCGCTCGACAACTTCAATCGGCTCGGCCGGACGAGCAAGCTCGCCGGCTCTCGCCTCAATCAGTTGTATGTACCGGGCGTGATGTCGTCGGTCGAGAACGCGTCGAAGTCGACGTAGCCGAAGTCGCCGTCGGCGTACGCTCCGTCGGATGCGAAGATCCGGTTCGGGTAGCGCTCGCTCTTGGCCTCTTCCGTCGCCTCGACCGTGATGTCACGGTACTTGGTCAGACCGGTGCCGGCCGGGATGAGCTTACCGATGATGACGTTCTCCTTGAGACCGACCAGCGGGTCGCGCTTGCCCTCCATGGCGGCCTGCGTGAGCACGCGGGTCGTCTCCTGGAAGGAAGCCGCCGACAGCCACGACTCGGTCGCGAGGGACGCCTTCGTGATACCCATCAGCTCCGGGCGACCGGATGCGGGGCGCTTGCCCTCGGACACGGCCTCGCGGTTGATCTGCTGGTAGCGCTTCAGGTCGACCATCTCACCCGGGAGCAGCGCGGTGTCACCGTGGTCGACCACGGTGACCTTGCGCAGCATCTGACGGACGATGACCTCGATGTGCTTGTCGTGGATCGGCACGCCCTGCGAACGGTACACGCCCTGCACGCCGCCGACGAGGTACTTCTGCACCTCGCGGGCGCCCATGACGCGCATGACCTCCTTGGGGTCGAGCGTGCCGACCTGCAGCGGCTGGCCGACGGAGACGTGCTGGCCGTCCTCGACGAGAAGCGTCGCGCGCTTCAGCACCGGGTAGACGACTTCCTCGTCACCGTTGTCAGGCGTGAGGATGACCTTCTTGGCCTTCTCGGTCTCCTCGATCGCGATGCGGCCGTCGGCCTCGGCGATCGGGGAGGCGCCCTTCGGCGTGCGGGCCTCGAACAGCTCCTGCACACGCGGCAGACCCTGGGTGATGTCACCGGCCGACGCGAGGTGGAAGTTGCGCATGGTCAGCTGGGTGCCGGGCTCACCGATCGACTGGGCCGCGATGATGCCCACAGCCTCGCCGATGTCCACCGTCTTGCCGGTGGCCAGCGAACGGCCGTAGCACTGCGCGCAGACGCCGACAGCCGAGTCGCAGGTCAGCACGGAGCGGACCTTGATCGACTGCACTCCGGCTGCGACCAGCTTGTCGATGAGAACGTCGCCGACGTCCTCACCTGCGGTCGCGAGAACCTCACCGGCCTCGTTCACGACATCGGATGCCAGGGTGCGGGCGAACACGGAGTTCTCCACGTTGGCGTTGCGGACCAGCTCGCCGGCCGTGTTCGGCTCGGCGATCGGCAGCTCCAGACCCTTCGTCGTGCCGCAGTCGTCCTCGCGGATGATGACATCCTGCGAGACGTCCACCAGACGACGGGTCAGGTAACCCGAGTCGGCGGTGCGCAGAGCGGTGTCGGCCAGACCCTTGCGGGTACCGTGCGTGGCGATGAAGTACTCCGCCACCGACAGGCCCTCGCGGTACGAGGAGATGATCGGACGCGGGATGAGCTCACCCTTGGGGTTGTTCACCAGACCGCGCATACCCGCGATGTTGCGGATCTGCAGCCAGTTGCCTCGAGCGCCCGAGGAAACCATCCGGTAGATGGTGTTGTCCGCCGGGAAGTGCTCGATCATGGCGGCCTGCACCTCGTCGGTGGCGCTCGTCCAGATCTGGATGAGCTCGCGACGACGCTCGGCGTCGGTGATCAGACCCTTGTCGTACTGGCCCTGGACCTTCTCGGCGCGCTTCTCGTAGGTGCCGACGATCTCGCTCTTGTTCGGCGGGGTGACGACGTCGCTCAGCGCGACGGTCACGCCGGAACGCGTGGCCCAGTGGAAACCGGCATCCTTGATGCGGTCCAGGGATGCCGCGGTCTCGACCTTCGGGTACTCCTCGGCCAGCTTGTTGACGATCTGCGACAGCTTGCCCTTGTCGGCGACACCGCGCACGAAGGGGTAGCCCTTCGGCAGGGTGTCGTTGAAGATCGCCTGGCCCAGCGAGACGTCCACGAGGCCGTGGCGCTCGTAGCCCTCGGGGGCCTCGCCCTCGAGGAAGGTCAGGCCGGGGATGCGGATGCGGGCCTTGGCCTGCAGGTCCAGCGTGCCCTCGTCGTTGGCGAGGATGGCCTCGCCGACCGAACCGAACGCACGACCCTCACCGGCAGCGCCCTCCTTGACCGTGGTCAGGTGGTGCAGACCGATGATCATGTCCTGCGAGGGCAGGGTGACCGGACGGCCGTCGGACGGCTTGAGGATGTTGTTCGAGGCGAGCATCAGCACGCGGGCCTCGGCCTGAGCCTCGACCGACAGCGGCAGGTGCACGGCCATCTGGTCGCCGTCGAAGTCGGCGTTGAACGCAGCGCACACCAGCGGGTGGAGCTGGATGGCCTTGCCCTCGACGAGCTGCGGCTCGAACGCCTGGATGCCGAGACGGTGCAGGGTGGGTGCACGGTTCAGCAGCACGGGGCGCTCGCGGATGACCTCCTCGAGCACGTCCCACACCTCGGGACGAGTGCGCTCGACCGCGCGCTTGGCGGCCTTGATGTTCTGCGAGTGACCCAGGTCGATCAGGCGCTTGATCACGAACGGCTTGAACAGCTCGATCGCCATCTCCTTGGGCAGACCGCACTGGTGCAGCTTGAGCTGCGGGCCCACGATGATCACCGAACGGCCCGAGTAGTCCACGCGCTTGCCGAGCAGGTTCTGGCGGAAGCGACCCTGCTTGCCCTTGAGCATGTCGCTCAGGGACTTCAGGGCGCGGTTGCCGGTGCCGGTGACGGGACGACCGCGGCGGCCGTTGTCGAACAGCGCGTCGACGGCCTCCTGCAGCATCCGCTTCTCGTTGTTGACGATGATCTCGGGGGCACCGAGGTCGATCAGACGACGAAGACGGTTGTTGCGGTTGATCACGCGGCGGTACAGGTCGTTCAGGTCGCTGGTCGCGAAGCGGCCACCGTCCAGCTGCACCATCGGGCGCAGCTCCGGCGGGATCACCGGGACGACGTCCAGCACCATGGCGGCCGGGCTCATACCGGTCTGCAGGAACGAGTTGACGACCTTCAGGCGCTTGATCGCGCGGATCTTGCGCTGGCCCTTGCCCTCGGAGATCTGCAGGCGCAGGCTCTCGGCCTCGCCGGCCAGGTCGAAGGTCTCCAGGCGGCGCTTGATGGACTCGGCGCCCATGTAGGCCTCGAAGTACTGGCCGAAGCGGTCCTGCAGCTCGTGGAACACGTCGTCCTCGGGGCGCAGCGCGCCCACCTCGAGCGTGCGGAAGTCCTCCCACACGCGCTCGAGCTTGGCGATGGCCTCGTCGGCACCCTTGCGGGTGAGGGTCATCTCCTTCTCGGCTGCGTCCTTGACCTTCTTCTTGGCGTCGGCCTTGGCACCCTCCGCCTCCAGGGCGGCGAGCTCCTCCTCCAGCTTGGCCATGCGCTCCGCGATCTTGGCATCGCGGCGGTCGCCCAGCGTCTTCAGCTCGAGGCGGATGTTGTTCTCCTGGGTGGCCAGGTCGCGGTGACGAGCCTCCTCGTCGACCGAGATGACCATGTACGCGGCGAAGTAGATGACCTTCTCGAGGTCCTTCGGCGCCATGTCCAGCAGGTACCCCAGGCGCGACGGAACGCCCTTGAAGTACCAGATGTGGGTGACGGGCGCGGCGAGCTCGATGTGGCCCATGCGCTCACGACGGACGGAGCTCTTGGTGACCTCCACGCCGCAGCGCTCGCACACGATGCCCTTGAAGCGCACGCGCTTGTACTTGCCGCAGGCGCACTCCCAGTCGCGGGAGGGTCCGAAGATCTGCTCGCCGAAGAGCCCGTCCTTCTCGGGCTTCAGCGTGCGGTAATTGATGGTCTCGGGCTTCTTGACCTCGCCGTAGGACCATCCGCGGATGTCCTCCGCGGTCGCGAGGCCGATTCGAAGCTCATCGAAAGTTGTTGCGTCGAGCACTTGTTCTCCTGTGTAGAAAATCTGTCGCTTGTCGATGTGCCGAGATCAGATCTCGTCGATCGATGCGGCTTCGAAGCGGCTGGAGATGTTGATGCCGAGTTCCTCCGCCGCACGGAAGGCCTCGTCATCGGTGTCGCGGAGGTTCACCGCGGTGCCGTCGGCCGAGAGCACCTCGACGTTCAGGCACAGCGACTGCATCTCCTTCATGAGCACCTTGAAGGACTCGGGGATGCCCGGCTCCTGGATGTTCTCGCCCTTGACGATGGCCTCGTACACCTTGACGCGGCCGAGGATGTCGTCGGACTTGATGGTGAGGAGCTCCTGCAGTGCGTAGGCGGCGCCGTAGGCCTCGAGGGCCCACACCTCCATCTCGCCGAAGCGCTGACCACCGAACTGGGCCTTACCACCGAGCGGCTGCTGGGTGATCATCGAGTACGGGCCCGTGGAGCGTGCGTGGATCTTGTCGTCCACCAGGTGGTGCAGCTTCAGGATGTACATGTAGCCGACCGACACCGGGTCCGGGAACGGCTCGCCGGAGCGGCCGTCGAACAGCTGGGTCTTGCCGGTGCGGTCGACCAGGCGCACGCCGTCGCGGGTCACCCGGGTGGAGTCCAGGAGCCCTGCGACCTCGTCGACGCTCGCACCGTCGAACACCGGGGTGGCGACCTTGGTGTTCGGGGCGACGTCACGGGCGTCGTCGGCCAGCTTGGCGGCCCACTCCGGGTTGCCCTCGACCTTCCAGCCCTGCTTGGCGATCCACCCGAGGTGGGTCTCCAGCACCTGGCCGAAGTTCATGCGGCCCGGGATGCCGAGCGGGTTCAGGACCACGTCGACCGGGGTTCCGTCGGAGAGGAACGGCATGTCCTCGACCGGCAGGATCTTGGCGATGACGCCCTTGTTGCCGTGGCGGCCGGAGAGCTTGTCGCCCTCGGTGATCTTGCGCTTCTGGGCGATGTAGACCACGACGCGGCGGTTGACGCCCGAGCCCAGCTCGTCGTCGCCCTCCTCGGCGTTGAACTCCTTGACGGCGATGATCGTGCCCTGCTCGCCGTGCGGCACCTTCAGCGAGGTGTCGCGGACCTCACGGCTCTTCTCGTTGAAGATGGCGCGCAGCAGGCGCTCCTCGGCCGAGAGCTCGGTCTCGCCCTTCGGGGTGACCTTGCCGACCAGGATGTCGCCGGGGCGGACCTCGGCGCCGATGCGGATGATGCCGCGCTCGTCGAGGTCGGCCAGCACCTCCTCGGAGACGTTCGGGATGTCCCGGGTGATCTCCTCCGGGCCCAGCTTGGTGTCGCGGGCGTCGACCTCGTACTCCTCGATGTGGATCGAGGAGAGGGTGTCGTCCTTCACGATCTCCTGGCTCAGGACGATGGCGTCCTCGTAGTTGTGGCCCTCCCACGGCATGAACGCGACCAGCAGGTTCTTGCCGAGTGCGAGCTCGCCGTTGTCGGTGGCGGGGCCGTCGGCGATGACCTCGCCGACCTCCACGCGCTCACCGGCGTTGACGATCACGCGCTGGTTGTAGGACGTGCCCTGGTTGGAGCGGTCGAACTTGCGCAGGTGGTACTCCTGCGTGCCGCCCTCGTCGAGCATGACGACCACGCGGTCCGCGGAGACCTCACTGACCACACCGGCCTTCAGCGCGGTGACCACGTCGCCGGCGTCGATGGCGGTGTAGCCCTCCATACCGGTTCCGACCAGCGGGGAGTCGCTGCGCAGCAGCGGCACGGCCTGGCGCTGCATGTTGGCGCCCATGAGCGCGCGCTGCGCGTCGTCGTGTTCGAGGAACGGCACCAGCGAGGTCGCGACCGACACCATCTGGCGCGGCGAGACGTCGATGTAGCCGATCTCCTCGGGCAGGAACAGGTCGACCTCGCCCGATCCGCCGCGGGGGCGGGCCAGCACGTGGGTCTCGGTGAAGCGGCCGTCGGCGGCCAGCGGCGCGTTGGCCTGGGCGATGTTGAAGTCGGCCTCCTCAGCGGCGCTGAGGTAGTCGATCTGGTCGGTGACCTTGCCGCCCTCGACCTTGCGGTACGGGGTCTCGATGAAGCCGAACGAGTTGATGCGCGCGAACGTCGCGAGCGCGCCGATCAGACCGATGTTCGGGCCTTCAGGCGTCTCGATCGGGCACATGCGGCCGTAGTGCGACGGGTGCACGTCGCGGACCTCGACGCCGGCGCGGTCGCGGCTGAGGCCACCGGGGCCCAGGGCCGACAGACGGCGCTTGTTGGTCAGACCCGCGAGCGGGTTGTTCTGGTCCATGAACTGCGACAGCTGCGAGGTGCCGAAGAACTCCTTGATCGCGGCCACGACGGGGCGCACGTTGATCAGGGTCTGCGGGGTGATCGCCTCGATGTCCTGCGTGGTCATGCGCTCGCGGACGACGCGCTCCATGCGGGAGAGGCCCGTGCGGACCTGGTTCTGGATGAGCTCGCCGACGGCGCGGATTCGGCGGTTGCCGAAGTTGTCGATGTCGTCGGTCGCGATGCGGATCTCGGCCTTCTTGCCCGAGCGGATGCCCTCGAACGACTCGTCACCGCGGTGCAGGCGCACCATGTACTTGATGGTCGCGACGATGTCCTCGACGGTCAGCACCGAGTCGGTCAGAGCGCCGGCCAGGCCGAGCTTCTGGTTGATCTTGTAACGACCGACCTTGGCCAGGTCGTAGCGCTTCGGGTTGAAGTAGAAGTTGTCCAGCAGCGCGCGGGCGGCCTCGGCGGCGACCTGCTCGCCCGGACG
>NZ_CALBRW010000039.1 GCF_937927635.1 uncultured Microbacterium sp. | reverse complement strand
CATCGCCCGCGAGATCTACTACGTCCTCACTGCTTGACATCCATAGGAGCATCCCTGCGCATCGACTCGAGCGCGAGTCTCCTGGCCCTCGACGATGGTCTGCTCGACCAGCCTGGCGATGGTGGCCAGCGTCGGCTCAGGACTCTGTGAGGTGTGCGTCTCTTCAGTCATGATCGTCACGATTCTCCCCTCCGGTGCGGTCGGCTCGCGTGTCAGCGCGACCGGTGTCTTCGACGCTACCTCGTGACTGCGGGGTCAGCGAGCGGATCCCCAACAACGGGGGATAACTCGTTAAAAACCCAGTTCTGTGCAGGAGGAGTCAGTACGCGTAGTCGACGATCACCGGGGCGTGGTCGCTCCAGCGCTCGGCGTAGGTGGCAGCGCGGGCGACCGTGTACCCGCTGGCGCGCGCCGCCAGCGGGGGAGTGGCCAGGTGGTAGTCGATGCGCCAGCCGCTGTCGTTGTCGAACGCCTGCCCGCGCATGGACCACCACGTGAACGGGCCGTTCACCTCGCCGTGCGCGGCGCGCCCCACGTCGATCCAGCCCAGGCCTCTGCCGCCGGCCTCCGAGGCGTACGGGCGGGTGTCGCTGAGCTGGCCGACCATGCCTCGTCCGATGCCCTCCTGCCCGGTGACGGGCTCGCCGGCAGCGCCGAGGAACCGGTCGAAGTAGGCGCGCTCCCGCGCGAGGAAACCGGACTTCTTGACATTGCCCTTCCAGTTCAGGATGTCCAGTGGTCGGTGCCCGACGTTGAGGTCACCGGTCACCAGCGCCTGCGCCCCGCTCGCGCCGAGCTGCAGCATCCGCTCTGTCATCGCGTCGAGGAACTTCCACTTCTCGACCTGCTTGGGTGTGTCGGCCTCGCCCGAGTGCACGTAGGCGCTCACCACGGTCAGCGGTTCCCCGCCGAGCTCGAAGTCGGCCTCCAGCCAGCGCCCGGCGGAGTCGAAGTCGTCCGGGCCCAGAGCGGTGCGGGACGCCAGTGCGGGCGTCCTGGAGACCACGGCCACGCCGGCCCGGCCCTTGGCCGTGGCGGCATCGTGCAGGATCGACCAGCCGGGGAAGGCGGCCTCCAGGTGCTCGTCCTGACCGCGGACCTCCTGAAGCGTCAGGATGTCGATGCCGGCATCGTCCAGCCAGCCGTGGATGCCGTTGCGCACCGCCGCTCGGATGCCGTTGACGTTGACGGAGGCGATACGCAGATGGGGCATGGTTCCAGCCTAACGATGGGTTCCGACAGTCACGCCGGTCACGTCGGCCGCGGCCTGCTCCCAGTCCTCCTGCGCGACGCGCAGCTGGGCGCGCTGCCGCTTGCGCTCCCACCACCGCGCCCGCGCGAGTTCGGCCGCGGCATCCTGCAGCCTCGCACGAGCGAGCCGCTCGGCCGCCACCAGGCGCGCGCGGGCGAGCGCTGCGGCATCCGGGCGCTCCAACGGCTCGTCACGGTCGCCGGCGCTCACCGCGATCCAGGTCGCCGCCAGCAGGATGACCGCCGCGACCAGTCGGCACCACAGCAGCAGCGCGATCGTGACGGCGAAGGTGGCCAGCAGGGGATTGCCCGGACTGCGCGTGAACAGCAGCCCCGCGCCCAGCTGCAGCACGGCGACGGCCGTCCCGCCGATCGCTGCGCCCGGCCAGATCGTGCGCCAGCGGATCGTGGTCCCGGTCAGGAATCGCACCAGCAGGGCGATGGTCGCGATGTCGATGGCGACGATCACCACGATCGAGGACACCGACACGGTCCGTCTGATCGCGCCGTCCGGCAGACTCCAGCCCAGGAGATCGGTCAGCTGCGTGAGCGCCCAGACACCGACGATGCTCAGCACGCCTCCGACCAGCAGCGCCACGCCGAACATCAGCGCACCCAGCGCGTCACGCAGCTTGAGCCCGACGAAGCTGCGGGTGTCGAACGGCAGGCCGAAGATGTCCCGCACCGCACGGCGCGTGAACGTCACGGCGCCGACGGCCGTCCAGATCGCGACGGCGATGGCGATCACGCCGGTGGAGAGGAACGCTCCGCCGGCATCCTGCACGATGTCGTGCACGTCGTCGGCTGACGCGATGCCGTCGGGGCCGATGATGCCGGGCAGGTAGCTGTTGGCGAGTTCGATCAGCACCGTCACGGCGCGTTCGCTGCCGCCCAGCCACAGCCCCACGGAGGCGAACGCCACGTACAGCAGCGCGAACAGGGCGAACAGGCCCTGATAGGCCATGCCCGCCGAGAGCAGGAAGCCGTTGCGGCGCAGGAAGCGCCGCCAGACGCGCACGGGGAAGAGAGCCGCGGCGCGCTGGGCGAGGACGAGCGCGCGCCCGGCCGAACGAGTCAGTCGGGCGCGCATGGCGTCGGATTCCGGGATCCTCAGCGGCGCCCGCTGCGCAGGATCGCCTGCTTGACCTCGGAGATCGCCTTGGTGACCTCGATGCCGCGGGGGCATGCCTCGGTGCAGTTGAAGGTCGTGCGGCAGCGCCACACGCCCTCCTTGTCGTTGAGGATGTCCAGGCGCACGTCGGCGGCGTCATCGCGGGAGTCGAAGATGAAGCGGTGCGCGTTGACGATCGCAGCCGGGCCGAAGTACTGCCCATCGGTCCAGAACACGGGGCACGACGAGGTGCACGCAGCGCACAGGATGCACTTCGTGGTGTCATCGAAGATCGCGCGGTCGGCCACCGACTGGATGCGCTCCTTGCCCTTCTCGGGCTTGGAGTTGGCGATCAGGAAGGGCTGCACGGCACGGTAGGAGTCGAAGAACGGCTCCATGTCGACGATGAGGTCCTTCTCCAGCGGCAGGCCCTTGATGGCCTCGATGTAGACGGGCTTGGAGATGTCCAGGTCCTTGATCAGCGTCTTGCAGGCCAGGCGGTTGCGGCCGTTGATGCGCATGGCATCCGACCCGCACACGCCGTGCGCGCAGGAGCGGCGGAAGCTCAGCGAGCCGTCGATCTCCCACTTGATCTTGTGCAGGGCGTCGAGCACGCGGTCGGTCGCGTACAGCTCGACGTCGTAGTCCACCCAGTGCGGCTCGGCGTCCTTCTCGGGGTCGAAGCGACGCACGATGAAGGTGACGAGGAACGTCTGAACCGGAGCCTCTTCGGCAGGTGCCTCTGCGACGGCGTTGGACATGCTCAGTACTTCCTCTCCAGTGGCGGGTAGTTCAACTCGCCCTTCTCATTCTTGGTGAAGACCACGGGCTTCCACCCGAGCTTGATGTGGTCGGTGGCATCCGAGGAATGCGGGTCGCCGACCAGGTACGCCATGGTGTGGACCATGTAGTTCTCGTCGTCGCGGTTGGGGTAGTCGTCGCGCATGTGGCCGCCGCGGCTCTCCTTGCGGTTGCGGGCGCCGTAGACGACGACCTCCGCGATGTCGAGCAGGAAGCCCAGCTCGACGGCCTCGAGCAGGTCGGTGTTGAACCGCTGGCCCTTGTCGTCGACGTGGACGTTCTTGTAGCGGGCACGCAGATCCTCGATGACGTCGAGCACGTGGGTGAGGGACTCGTCGGTGCGGAACACCTGAGCGCCCTTGTCCATCTCGGTCTGCAGCGTCTTGCGCAACGTGGCGATCCGCTCGGTGCCCTGGTTGTTGCGCAGGCCCTCGATCATGTCCTTGACGAACGCGGCCGGGTTCTCCGGCAGCGGGAGGAACTCGACGGTCTTGACGTACTCCACGGCGTTGCGGCCCGCGCGCTTGCCGAAGACGTTGATGTCCAGCAGCGAGTTGGTGCCGAGGCGGTTCGAGCCGTGCACCGAGACGCACGCGCACTCGCCGGCGGCGTACAGGCCGGGCACGACGGAGTCGTTGGTCTGCAGCACTTCGGCGTTGTTGTTGGTGGGGATGCCGCCCATCGCGTAGTGCGCGGTCGGCATGACCGGCACCGGCTCGGTCACCGGGTCGACGCCCAGGTAGGTGCGGGCGAACTCCGTGATGTCGGGGAGCTTGGTCTCCAGGACCTCGGCGCCCAGGTGCGTGCAGTCCAGGTACACGTAGTCCTTGTGGGGGCCGGCGCCGCGCCCCTCCTGGACCTCCTTGACCATGCTGCGCGCGACGATGTCGCGGGGGGCGAGGTCCTTGATCGTGGGGGCGTAGCGCTCCATGAAGCGCTCACCGGACGAGTTGCGCAGGATCGCGCCTTCGCCTCGGGCGCCCTCGGTGAGGAGGATGCCGAGGCCGGCGAGTCCGGTCGGGTGGAACTGGAAGAACTCCAGGTCCTCCAGGGGGAGGCCCTTGCGCCACAGGATGCCCACGCCGTCTCCGGTGAGGGTGTGCGCGTTGGAGGTGGTCTTGAAGATCTTGCCGAAGCCGCCGGTGGCGAAGATGATCGCCTTGGCAGCGAACACGTGCAGCTCGCCGGTGGCGAGGTCGTAGGCGACCACGCCGGAGATCTGGGTGCCGCCGTTCTCGTCCTTCGAGGTGAGCAGGTCGAGCACGTAGAACTCGTTGAAGAAGTTGATGCCGAGCTTGACGCAGTTCTGGAACAGCGTCTGCAGGATCATGTGACCGGTGCGGTCGGCCGCGTAGCAGGCGCGGCGCAC
>NZ_CALBRW010000038.1 GCF_937927635.1 uncultured Microbacterium sp. | reverse complement strand
CAGCCCTGCTCACCGTGATCAGCTACAACAACCTGTTCATCGGCACCGCGCTCGGTTTCGCAGCCTCCGCCACCCTCGTCCTCATCGCCCGCCTCCCCGCTCACGTCCCGGAGGCGATCACCGGTACCTTCTGGGAACGGCTGCCCACCGGCCTGCGCGTCTTCGCCCGCACCCCCAGCCTCCGCTTCCTGATGGCCGCTAACATCGTCGTCGCAGCCGGCACCGCGATTGTCCTGGTCAACTCCGTCGTCTACGCCAAGGGCGTGTTCGGCCTCGATGACTCCGCGCTCGCCCTCGCGCTCGGCGCGTACGGTGTCGGGTCCCTCGTCGTCG
This sequence comes from uncultured Microbacterium sp., assembly GCF_937927635.1. GTDB lineage: Bacteria > Actinomycetota > Actinomycetes > Actinomycetales > Microbacteriaceae > Microbacterium. The sequence goes on along the minus strand of NZ_CALBRW010000038.1, from coordinate 15,142 downwards.
CGCTGAACGTCCCCTGGATCGTGGACAGAATCGGAGTGCTCCGCACCATGAGCATCGGTGCTTGGCTCCTCGTCGCCGCCATGGGCGCCGCTGTCGCCATGACGGTCGTCGCGGTATCGACGGGGGAGGGGTGGTGGGCGCTGCTCGCCACCTGGGCGCTCCTCGGAGCCAGCACATCACTGATCAATACCCCCTCGTCGCGGCTTCTCGCCGACGCATCCACCCCCGCCAACCGCAACCTGGTCTACACCGCTCAGTTCGCCCTGTCCCACGGCTGCTTTCTGATCAGCTACCCGATCGCCGGATGGCTCGGCGCCATCGGCCTGCCGATCGCCGCCATCGCGCTCCTCGGACTCGCGATCCTTGGCGCGATCGCCGTCACCGTCCTCCACAGAACCGCCCTTTCCGCCGCGCACATAGACGAGGCGGTAGTGCAGCGGAGGCTCTAAATGGCCTTGATCGAGGTGGTCCTCGAGGCTTATTGCGACTGAGAACTACTGGGCCGGGGTTGGACATCTTGTAGCGGATTACAGCGACAACGACGACAAGGAATTGGGTAGATGACCACTTACGACCGGGCGGCGGCGAGCGACGACGGCGACCTGAGCCCGATAAAGCTCGCGGAGGTGTGCGAGGCGCTCATCGCCGCATGGCACGAGGATTCGGCTCAGTCCGGTGCCGGCGCAGCACCGGACTCGGCATCCGCGCTCGACGCCCGTGCGATCGTGCAGGCGTTCCCGGAGAACCGGCCGCGGAACCTCGAGTACGCCCATGGCCAGATGGCGGGCAACCTGGTCAACGCGATCGTGCTGCAGCTGCGGTCCGTGGTGACGTTGCTGCGCGCTGAGCCGATGATTCCTCTGGGTGTTTGGCCGCTGGTGAGATCGGAGCTCGAGTACGCCGGTCGAGTCGCGTGGCTGCTTGAGCCGCTCCCGGAGGCGGAGGCGGGCACCCGCAGGGTCGCACGTGAAATGCTCGATCACCTGGCGGCGATACAGCGGCAGCGGTTCACAGCCGGCAAGTGGGACAAGCCCCGGGCGAAGCAGTTCAAGGGCAAGCGCGACGAGCTCCTCGCCCGCATCCGTGAGCTCTTCGACGACGTCGACACTCCTCTGGACAACCCGCAGCAGATTGACGAGTGGCGGATCGGCGGCGAGCCGATGCTGCCCCTGGGCAAGTCGATCGGTCTCTTTCTCGAGCTCCACATGACCGGGGCCGCAGCGCTGTACGACGTGCTCTCCGACAACACGCACCCCTCGGTGATCTCGCTCGCCTTCCAGTCCACAACGAGGGATGAAGACGGGATCACGTCAACCGACTACCCCGCGATCCCGCGGGTGATCAACTTCCAGGTGAGGCTGGGGTGCCTCTTCGCCTACAACGCCGCGCTGCTGATCCTGCGTTACTTCGGGTACTCGTCGCCGGCGTTGGATCAGTGGGCGGCGGCCGCGCCGGCTCGGTGGTTCTCCGGGTCGTGAGTGTCTGGCCGCACAGTGGGTGGGCCTCGTCGACGAGGACAGGGACGCTTCACGGTTCGGGAGCCGCGCGGCCGATATTTCTTAGTGAAGGTGCTCACGATCGAACGGGAGAGCGACATGGACGAGTACGTGGTGATGCAGGCGAGGAAAGAGCCCTCGCGGGTGGCGTGTTGGGAGGAGGACAGGGCCGGGGTGACGCACGGAACGCTCGTGATGCGGTGGATCGACGACCAGGATCTCTACCTCGAGCACGTCGAGGTCGATGAGGCTTGGCGCGGGAAGGGTGTAGCGACGCGACTGCTCGATATGGCGCTGGCGACGTACCGGCTCTCCGGCGAGCAGCTGACCGTTCGCACTCACTCGGCGACCGGGGAGATGGATGCCCTGCTGGCGTCGGCGCGACGTCGGCACCCGGAGTTCCGGTTTATCGCGATCGGCGACGACGACGACGAGTAATCCGCGTCTGCAGGCAAAGAGAAAGGGCACCCGTCCGGAGCCAACTCAGATGCGGATTGTCAGATACACAACTGGGAGGGCGGCACCACTGCGAACAGAGGATGCTCTACGGACGGGTGCCCAGGCCTCGATGCTACCGGGTGGGCGTCGAGGGGATCAGGCGGAGATCGCCAGGGTGGCGTCGGCGGGCTGCAGCGCGAGGATGCGCTGCGCCTTGGTCTCTTCGATCTCGCGGGGGAGTTCGCCCTTGCGTGCGCCCGAGCGTCCGTAGAGCAGGATCTTCACCCCGGTCTTGGACACGCCCGCCTTCTCCGCGATGCCCAGGACGGTCATGCCGCCGGCCATCAGCTGACGGACGTGCTCGCGGACGGGTTCGGCGGGGACGCGAGGAGCTTGCTCGCCGATGCCGGCTTCGCGGCGCCGGCGGCGCTCTTCGGCGAGGGAGGCGTCGGCGCAGGAGATCTCTGCGGGGCAGGTCTCCCGGTCTTTGCATCCCAGCTGATACCCGTAGGCGGTGCCGTGGTGCTCGAGGGGGATGCTTTCGGCGCGGCGCTGTTGCATCCAGATCCGGTGATACTCGCGGCCCGCTTCGATGCACTCGGGACGGTCGCAGCCGCGAGCTCGGCAGGCGTTCGTGCCGTGCGGCTGCAGCTGACGGGGTTTGCTGATGCGAGGCGCACGAGGCGGCCGCGGTGCGCGGGGCTTGGCCGGTGCCGGAGGCTTCTGCTGGTCGACCTGCGCGAGCGTGTCGGTCGCCGCTTGGTGCTGGATGGTGGCGGCGTGCAGCGCGTTCTCGATCGCGCCGCTAACAGACAGGCCGGTGCCGGAGGCGATCGTCGCGGTCTTGAGTGTCGAGGCCGCGGCTTTCAGGTGAGCGCGGGCCGCGTCCCGTCGCTCCTGCCACTGGGCGAGCTCTGCGACGTGACGATCGAGGTCGCGTCGGTACTGGGCGAGATCCTCCCGACGCTGCGCCTGCATGTCTGCCGGCAGCTGCGCGATCGCCTCGGTCGCCTCGGCGAGCCACTTGTGCCCGGGGTGGGGGCGCTGCGGCCGGGATGTGCGAGCGGGCTGCTGTGCGGCGGCCGGCTTCGGCCGGGGCGACGTCGTGGTTCCCGCGGCGCGAGGCCGGGTCGCCGTCTTCGTTCGCGCCGCCGCCTTCGGCTGTGCAGCTGCTCGTCGTGCCTTGCGGGCGGCGATCTGGTCGCGGTGGCGGATGCTCTCTTTCTCGGCGGCGTCGCGCTCGAGGATCTCGGCCAGCGGCACGCCGGCGTCGATGAGCTTGGCGAAGGTGAAGTCGCCGCAGTAGCGGCTGTGCACCTCACGGCAGGGCAGGACGGCCGGGCACGCCGCGGTGCGGCAGCCGAGACGATAGCCGTCCGGGGTTCCGTGCGGAAAGGTGTCGGTGAGGAGATCGAGGGTCGACATCGGTGGTGTCCTCTCAGTGCAGGTCGTGCTCGATGAGCAGGCCGAGGGCGTCGGCGATGGTCCGCAGTCGGTAGCCGCGCCGGCCGTGCTCGACGTGGCCGAAGATGTTGATGAACTCGAGCTCGCCGCTGGCGTCGTCGAGGTAGGCGATGGTGTGGACGTCGGCGGCGTCGAGGTACTGCCAGCCGTATCGGTCGGCAGGGGTGTCGACCCGCGACTGAATCCACCGGACGATGACCGCCCCGAGTGGGCCGTCCGCGTTGGCGCGGGGGGAGTGGGGCGCGTTGGGGACCATGGCGTCGACACCGCGGGGGCCGAGCTCGCCGGGCAGCAGGTCGAAGCTGTCGGGGTCGAGATCAGCGAACAGGTCGGTGTAGTTGGTGCCGGTCTCGTCGCTGATGCGCCGGAGGGTGAGGCTCATGTCGGTCTCCTGGGTTATCGAGTGCTCGGGCAGCGGGTCAGCGCCTCGTCGAGGGCGCTGAGGTCGGCTGCGGAGATCTCGAGGGCGTAGGTGTCGGTGACCTCGAGGTAGCGGGTTGCGTAGGTGCAGGCCGCGGCGCCGGTGGGCAGCCATTCACTCGGGGTGCTGTCTCCCTTCACCTGGTTGGCGGTGGTGGCCTGCAGGTCGGCGGGATCGTTCGCGAACTGCGTGCGCTGCTCGGTCGTCCAGCTGGCGGCGCCGGATGACCAGGCGACCGCGAGAGGGAAGATGTGGTCGATCTGCACGGGCTGGTAGCCCTCGTTGACACGGGTGAAGGTGACCGTCTCCCCGGTGAATGGGTCGTGCAGGATGCCGGTGAGCACGACGCAGTCGTTGGTTCCGGGCTTGTGGACGACGTCGACGAGATCGCGTCCGAGGATGTCGTTGCGGGTGTCGCAGCCGTTGCGGTCGACGTCGGCCCAGCGAGGGCCGAACTCCTCCCGCGAGTACTCCTCGGCCGCGGCAGACATTGGGGAGGACTGTGCGGTTGTCGAAGTCGCCGTGGGGAGCGTGACGGGGGAGAGGCTGTCGCCGGCGTGCGGGGCCGGCCACAGCAGCAGCGCGGCGGCCGCGGCGATGCCGACGACGCCGGCGGCTGCGCCTGCGGTGCGGGTGAGCTTCATTGGGTGACCTCCCGGGTCTCACTGCATATAGGCCGGTTCCCCGGCCGTTCGCGGACGGCGAGGGTGGAGCGGCCGCGGGCCGGGGCCTGTGCCGGCCGGCTCGCGGTCGCGTGTCACTCGGGAGAGTGCTCGCCGTGTCGACGAGAACTCCCCGTCGACCTAAGTTGTGTATCTGACATGCACAACACTAGTCGGATGAGCGCGCGGGGTCAAGCCCCGATCGACGGGATGTGCTGCAGGAGATCGCGGGCAGCTTTGGGGTAGGGCGTCCGCTCGAGCGCGATCAGCTGCCGGCGCCGTTGGCGAGCGTTGCCGAGCGCCCAGGCGTAGCGGTGGTTGCCGGGGTGGCGGATCTTCTGCGTCCCGATCTCCTCGAGCGCTGTGCGCAGCCAGCTGCGGGTGTCCTCGTGTGCTCGGCGGGCTCGTGCGCCGAGGGTCACCAGGTGGCGCTCTGCGGCTTCGCAGCCCTGCTCGCCGGTGCGGATCTTCGAGAGGGTGCGTTCGGGGAGGACGAGCCCGGCGGAGGGGACGTAGTTGATCGTGCGGGCGGTGGAGCGGCCGAGGCTGACGGCGTTGGTGGCCTGGTAGATCACCCCGACGTGGCCGGGGGTGATCGTCTCGACGCGGGTGACCGATTGGCCGTCCTCATCGACGTCGGCGATCGCGCGCTGCCGCTGCAGAGGATCGGCGAAGGTGACCACCCCGCGGAGGCTGGCCGCGGCAGCCTGGCGCCAGACCTGCGCGAGGAACCAGGATTCGGCGTTCGCGGGCACGGCGTCGGTGAGCACGAAGCGGCCGAGCTCGAGCGATTCGGTGAACGGCTCGAGGTCGGGGAAGACGTTGGTGAGAACGGCTGCGCGCATGGGCACCGACAGGACGGCCACCCCGGTCAGAGGGCCGTCGTCGACGAGGGCCTCGTCGTCGGTGAACAGGCCCCACGCGAGGCGGGCGGCGGGGTAGGAAGCGCTGTAGTGGTGGCGGCACACGAACGCGCGCGCGAGTGCCTCGGGTATCGCCGCGACGGTGAACCGCCGGCGATCGAACCCGCCTTCGGAGGCGTGGCGCCAGGAGTGCCGGCCGAGCGTCCACCGCTGGCAGGCGGTGGACGTCGGCGACGCCGGCTGGGGCATCACGCGCTGAGGGTGCGGCGGATGCTGTCGACGATTGAGTCGTCGACGTCGACGAAGTCGCCCGAGGCATCGTCAAACCCGACGATCACGACGTCCCCGACGAGTGGGCGCTTCGCGATCGTGCTGGCGAGGAGGTTCATCGGCAGGCGCTGGATCAGCCCCTCCTCGTTGGCGATGAGATCGTGGCGATCGTCGAGGCTGACGGTCTCGATGTAGCCGCCGACCGCGCGCTGGTAGTCCTCGAGCTCACCGAACGCTGCGATCGCGAGTTCGCCGGTCGTCGTGATCAGCAGGCCCTTCGTGCCCGGCGCTTCGGCCGGCACCGTGTACGCGTGGTTGTGCGGGCAGTCCGCTGTGGTGGTGGCGACAGTGCAGGTCGTGCCGTCGCTGTGGGTGGCAATCCAGGCGGTGATGGTCATTGCATCCTCCGTATATGTTGTGTATCTGACATGCACAACACTAACAGGCGGGTATGACATCGGCAAGGGTCTGCTCGCTGCGGCGGGTGATTGACGGCGTGAGACGATGCCGCGGTGACCACCACTCAGCACATCGGCGCAGCGGGCGAGCTGCTCGTGCAGTACCGGCTTCTCAAGCTCGGCATCGACTCGGCGAGGATGACGACGGACTCGGGCATCGACCTGGTGGTCTACTCCTCGCTGCGCGCCGAGGCTGTCACCGTTCAGGTCAAGACCCAGACGGCCCCCTCTCCCTCGGGTGGCAAGGGGGCGTTGTCGGTCGGGTTCTACTTCCCGGATGATCTGCGCGCGGAGATCCTCGCGCTGGCGCTGTTGTCCACCGATCAGGTGTGGCTGTTCACCCGGGACGAGGCGCGCGAGCTTGCGCAGCAGCACAACGCGAAAGGCAACCGGCAGCTGTACTGGTACATGCAGCAGCGGCCGGCGCGAGGCGTCGGCCAGGCGCCGTTGCATGCCGGCGACGTCGAGCATCACCTGCTCGAGCGCCGCACGGCTGCTCTGTTCGGAGTGCCGGCGGCCGCGCCGGCGCCGGCGACCGATGAGGATCTCGCGTGAGCTCGCTCGCGCTGCCGGCCGCTTGGACGCGCGAAGGGCTGGAAGCTGCCGGTTTCACCGGGTTTGTGACCTTCGCCGAGATCCCGACCGTCGACATTCCTCCGCGGCCTGGGATCTATGTCGTGCTGCGCGCTGCGTCGACGCCGCCGACGATTCTCGAGGTCTCCGTCGCTCGCGCCGGGTCGGTGTACGCCGTCGACGACCTGCAGGGGCGCTGGATCACCGGGACGCCGGTTGTGTACATCGGCAAGGCCGACGCGAAGAGCGGCGGGCTGCGCACGAGACTGCGGCAGTACGCCCGTCGCGGTTCTAGCCACAAGGGCGGCCGGTCGATCTGGCAGTTGGCCGATCACGGCGATCTCTTGGTGGCGTGGGTGGAGACGCCCGGTCAGGTCGCCGAGGATGTCGAGATCGCCTATCGGGCCGCGTTCGCCGAGCAGTTCGGAGGGTGGCCGTTCGCGAACCGGCGCCGGTGAGGCGCCACGTTCACCACCCCCGGATGCGGTCTTCGACGTAACGGGCGAACGCTGCGCGCTGAGGGCCGGTGAGGTTGCGGGCGGCCTGTGTCAGCGCCTCGATGTGGTGCTCCATGTGGGCGGCGTGCTTCGCCGCTCTGTTGCTCGCGCCCGCGTCGGCCTTGGCTTGGTAGGCCGCTCGATCGGCAACCTGCCACCGGGTGAGGGTGTCGCGGTCGATCGTCTCGTCGAAACCGGTGATGCGGGGGGCTCGCGGCCCCTTGGAGTAGTACACGTTCGGGTCGTCGGCGGGGCCTTCGAGCGTGATGCGCTGCCCGATCTGTGCGCCGGTCACGAGGGCGGCCTTGTAGTACCGCGGCGATGCGTCGTCGTCGGCGTAGGCGTAGCCGATCTTGCCGGTGCTCAGCGGCCGGCGGCCCATGTACGTGACTTCGGATGATCGGGTGTCGCCGGGCTCTGTGGTGGTGCTCACGTCGGTCTCCTGGATCTCTCGTGGCCTATTCAGCGTCGGTACGGGCCGCTGGTCGCGAGCAGTCCGATCGGGGCAGCTGCGATCGGCGTGGGCCGACCGAGCGGTGAGCGGGTGGGCTGAGCGGGCCGGGCGGCGTTCTCGGCGGGGCCTTCGATCTCGAACCCGCATTCGCAGCTGTACAGGCCGACATCAGGGGCGTCGTCGGCGGGGATGTACATGACCTTCGGCTGGTCACAAATGAGACAGCGCATGCTGATCCTCCTTGATCTAGTTGTGTATCTGACATACAGAACAATATCAGATGGAGCGGACAAGAGGAAGCGGCTCTGGCGCATCCGTGATGTGGGGAGGTCTTCGCGAACGAAGACGAGGCGGAAGGGGCGGGGGCGGCGGTGTCAGGGACGCCGCCCCCGCCGGCAGCGGGCCGGGTGGAGGACGAAAGGCCGGCTGCTATTGACGGGCGAGCGGCGAGCGGCGAGCGCTCGTCAGGCTGCGTGTTGGTGCCCGTCCTGCCGGGGGGATCGTCCTGGTGGCGCGATCCCCGCGGGTCTGATGGTCTGTGTTGCCCTGCTATTGGGTTGTGTATCTGACATACACAACACTAGTGCATGTCGGGGTGTGCCGCAAGTTCCCGATACGACCTGGTTCAGGTGCGCAGCTGGGCGCGGGTGTGCGGGGTGGGGCTGTGCAGGATGCGGGTGAGTGTGCGCGCGGTGCGCGCCCACTTGCGGATGCCGAACGCGGGGATAAGCAGCAGCGGGAGGCCGGCGGCCGCGGCGGGCCAGGACAGCAGCCCGAACGCGCCGAGGAGGACGAGGCCGCCCAGAATGTGCCAGGCGATCATCGCGGCTGCGTGGCGGCGAGCTCGAGAGGCGCGGCGCAGGATGTCAGCGTAGGCGGCGATCGGGGCGTTGCGGATGTGGCGTCGCCACAGCAGCAGTGCGAGCAGCGCAGCGATCCAGAGCAGCAGCAGCGCGGGTGTGGCAAGGGCGAGCGGGTCGACGTCGTGCGGGGTTCCCATTGGGTGTCCTCTCCGGGCTGTGGTGCGGGGGCCGGCGGGTGGCTGGCCCCCGCGGGCCTCAGTGACCGAGCAGTTCGTAGGCCTCGTCGGCGCTGGTGACCAGGTGGGCGTCGGCCTCGCGGATGAGGCGGTGGCATCCGGTGGATGTGGCGGACGTGACCGGGCCGGGGACGGCGCCGACCGTGCGACCGAGGGCAGCGGCGTGGTGGGCGGTGGTGAGCGACCCGGATCGCACGCCGGCCTCGACGACGACCGTCGCGGCGGTGGTCGCGGCGATCAGTCGGTTGCGAGCGAGGAAGCGCCAGCGGGTGGGTGCGGAGCCGGGGGCGACCTCACTGGCGACCACGCCGCCGCGGTCGGCGATCCGGGCGATCAGCTCGCTGTTCCCCGCGGGGTAGGGGCGGTCGGCCCCACCGGCGAGCCAGGCGATGGTGGACCCGCCCGCGGCGAGGGCTGCGCGGTGTGCGGCGGCGTCGATGCCGTAGGCGGCTCCGCTGACGATGACGATGCCGCGACGGGCGAGGTCGGCGGCGATCTCGGCAGTCACGTGCTCTCCGTAGCTGGTGGCTGCGCGAGCGCCGATCACAGCGATCCGTTCGGGCAGGTCGCGGGTGAGCGGGGCGAGGGTGCCACGCGCCCAGATGATGTGCGGAGCGGCGTCGCCGAGGTCGCTCAGGCCGGGGATGGTGGCCGGGTCGATCAGGGTGATGCCGTGGCGGGCGGCGGTCTCGAGCGCCTGGTCGATGAGGCGGGCGTTGTGGCGGGGCAGCCAGCGGGCGGCGGCTTGTGTGGCCTCGTCGACGTCGATGTCTGCTGCGGCGAGTGCGGCGAGGAGGGCGTCGCGGCCCGCGATGAGCGCCTCGAGCGCGGCGGTGTGGCCGGCGTGGCGGGTGAGGGTGCCGGCGGTGGTGTCGCCGGGCTCCGTGATGGTCGACCAGGCGGCGCGGGCCTCGAGGGCGGTGGCGGTGGTGAGTGTGGTGTTCATGTGGTCCTCCCGAACGTGTTGTGTATCTGACATACACAACACTAGCAGATCAGATGCGGGATGGGAAGCGCGCAGCGCGGGAGATTTCGAGGGCGCACGCTCGAAATCGAGCGCAGAGGGCGGGCGCCCGCCGGGGTGGCGACGAGCGCCCATCTTTCCTATTCGGCCTCGGCGGTGCGGGCGAGGGTGTCGATGATCAGGGTTCCGTCGTGGGTGGGGGCGGTGACGGTCGAGATCAGGGCGAAGCCGCGGCGTCCGTAGTCTTCGAGATCCTGTGCCCGGTAGGCCATGTTGTTGTTGCTGGCCGAGTAGCCCTCTTCGCTGTCGTAGATCCGGGTGGAGATCGTTTCGTAGGCGACCTGGGTGGTGGTCATGGGTTCCTCCTAGTGACTGTGTTGTGTATCTGACATACACAACAATAGCGCTCGTCGCCGACATTGGCGAGACACCGGGATAGGGGTGCTGCTCATATAGGCCGGCGTCGGCGACCTTCCCGGACATGGGGTACTGCCGGGTGGCCGGGTGGTTCCGCTCGCGCGTGTGTTCCGGTGGCCCTGGCGGGGCGCTGTGGCCCCGCCAGGGGCGGGTTAGGCCCGCTCGGTGCTGACGATCTCGACGTCGAAGCTCTCGTGCCCGTTGGCGCGGTACGCCGCGAGCACGTCATCGAAGTCGATGCCCTCGCGGGCGTTCTCGTCAGCGTCGTCCTCGGTGGTCGCACTGGTGGAGTAGGTGACCCGGACGGTCACGGTGACCTCGGCCTCCACTTCCCAGTCGCGGCATCGGGGCGTTCCGTTCATCGCCTCGGCGAGTCGGTCGTACTCCTGGCAGAAGTCGGCGTGATCGGCGATCCGGCCTGCCTTCTCCCAGAAGTCGATCAGCCGGGGGTCCGACCCGTCGGTGATCTGCGCGGTGCGCAGCCGCTCAATCTCCCGCTCGCGCTCTGCGACCTTCGCGCGCGCCAGCTCGAGCTCATCGTGAGCTCGAGCGAGCTCGCCCGCGAAAGCGCCGCGGCGGTCGGTGACCGGCGGGGTGCCGGGGAAGGTCAGCGGACCCTCCGCGATCCCGCTGGTCGGGGCGGTCATGATGTCAGTCATATCGTCCTCCCTTGAACGTGTTGTGTATCTGACATACACAACACTAGTAGGGGGGTCGGACATTCGCAACCCTCGGTCTCGCGCGGGCACCGCTGTCGATGCAGGGTGCCCGCGCGAGTGTTAGCGCATGCCGCTATCCACGCTGTCGGCCAGCCACGCGGCGGCGTTCATCATGTTGTGCGCGGCCTCGAGCTCGGCGTCGTTGCTGCCTCCCTCGGCTGCCGCGTTCAGGCTCGTGATGCCCTCGCGGACGTCGCGGACTTGCATGGTGAGGGTGCCGAACGCTGCGCGTGCGGCTTTTGCCATGAGGGCGCGCACACTGTGGGCGTCGATCGGCTGCGCGGTCAGCGCGAGGGCGAACGTTTCGGCGTCGCCGTACCCGGCGGCGATCACGGCATCCGCGATCTGCTGCGCGGACTCGGGCGCGCCCTGCACCAGGATCGAGTCGGGCGCGGATGGCCCGCGAAACGCTCCGGGCGCGTCGTGCCGCTCGGGGTCGCCGTCATACAGGGGCGGCCCGTCGTTGAGGTTCACGCGCAGCCATCCGGCATCCTGCGCGGTGTCGATCTGCACCACCGGCACGCCGTCGCGCTGGCCTCGGTAGTGGGTCACGGTGATGCCCTCGGCGGGCGTCAGCTGGTCGGTCATGGTGTCCTCCGTGAGGTCCGGGCCGCACCCTCCCGGGGAGGGTGCGGCGGTCAGGTCAGCGCGAGAACGCGAACTCGGGCAGGTGACCGGCGTCCACGAACGTCCGCACGATCTGCGACAGTCCGTGCTCGGAGTCGATCGCCAGCGCGCGACGCGCGTAGGCGTCGGCGTGGGTGGAGCGTCCCAGTGCCCAGGACAGCCACGCAGCGGCCGCCAGCGGCCCCACCGGCGCATCCTCAGGCGAGAGGGCCGCGACGTACCGGCAGGCCGTCAGAGCGGCGTCCAGGCGCTTCGCGTCCGGGCGCGGTCCCTCACCCCACATGACCCGCGCCAGGTGCGCCGGGTACTCCTCGCCCTGCTCCCACCCGATCTGCGCGTCCAGCGCGCTCTCACCGGCGGCGAAGCCGTGCGACCACTGCACCAGGGCGATATCGCGCGTTGCGGGCCGGTTCAGCATCGCCGACAGCAGCGCCACCGCGCCCGCGTCGAGGTCCGACCCATCCCAGGACAGCGCCTGCTCGATCGCGTCCAGCAGATCGCCGCCCGCCATCGCCAGCGCCACCGGCAGGTCGGTCGGCAGAGCCTCCGCGACCTGCGCCGCCAGCGCCTCGTCCACGGCGGGGAGCGCCGCCCCGGCGCGCTGGTCCGAAGCGGTCAGCATCGCCGCCAGGTGCGCGGGAGTCTCCGGCAGAGCCTCGGTCCCGTCCTCGCCGATTCGACCCCAGGCATCCCCGGCGACGTACAGCCGGTCGATCACCTGCATCCCGCACATGTCGGCCTGCGTGGTCATCGCCGAACCGATCGCCTCGGCCTGCTCGCGCTCGCCGTAGACGATCAGGGCGAAGCCGGTCGCGTTCTCGACCTTGACCAGCAGGCCCATCGCCACCGCCGCGAACGATCCGGCGTTCTCGGCGGCCGGAACATCGAAGCGCATCGCACCGATCGTGCGAGTGCCCGCAAACGGCACCGCGACGACCGACTCGCTCGGGCGGTATCCCAGCATCGCCGGGACTGCCGTGAGGAAGTCGCCGGCTCCGGTTGCCTTGTGAATGGTGGTCATCTCGTCCTCCTAGACGTGTTGTGTATCTGACATACACAACACTAGTCAATGCGGGGGACATTGGCAACCCCGAACGGCGCTCGCCGCAGGTAGCTGCCGAAACGTGCGGACGCCCCGCCGGTGTCCGTTCCGGCGGGGCATCCGTTCAGCGGCGGGCCGCTAGTCGTCCCACGATCGGCGCGGGGCGAAGCGGAATCGCTCGTCGCCTTCGTTGTGGGCGAGATCCTCGGCGCGGGCTCGGTACTCCTCGTCGCTGAGCCGGGAGCCGTGCCCGTTGGCCCAGGGGAGCGGGTCGCGGTCGCCCTCGGTTTCGCCCTCCCAGACCTCGCGAATGATGTGGTCGGCGGTGGCGTGCTCGTGCAGCGCGTCGAACAGCGCGGCCAGGGTGAACCCCTCGCCCATGTTGATCCGGTTGAGCACTTCTTCCGAGTTCCAGTAGCCGACCATCTGCGCGGCCTCGGTGATGACCTCGCGGTCGATCTCGACGGTGACAGTTGCCATGTCTCCTCCTTATGTTGTGTATCTGACACTGATAACTCTACGGGTGGGGTCCGACATGGAACCGGCCCGATGGAGCGCCCCGCCGGATCGGATCGGCGGGGCGCTCGCCGCTCACGCGGCGTAGGAGCAGGGCACCTGCTGGCCGTGGTGCCAGCCGTCGCACCCGATGCGCCCGAGCTTGCGGGCGTCGTCCCGGCACGCGCGGCGGGCGTCGGCTTCCTCGGCGTCGATGCGCGAGGCGTGCAGCGCCTCGATGTGTTCCAGCTTCCCGGCGAACCCGTCGTGATCCGGCAGGCCCGCAACGGCCCACAGGCGCGCGCACAGCCCGAACCCCTCGTGCGAGAGCGGGGCGCGCTCCGCGGCCGCCAGCAGGCCGATCACGACCTCTACAGCGGTGCCCGGGCGGGTGTCCTGCCCGGCCGCGACCCTCTCGAGAATCTCGCGCGCGTGCGCCCGATAGACCGCCTCTACGCTCATCCGCTCGGCGGCGTCGCCACCGCTGAGCAGTGAGAACGAGTGATAGATCTCGTCTGCCCGCTCGGGGTGCCGGCTCGCCGCCTGCGCGATCTCGTCCTCGGCCCAGCCGATCCGGTCGAAGATCGCCCCGAAGCTCTGCTCGAAGTTCGCCAGGATCTCCGCTGCCGTGTCCGTCGTCGTGGTGCTCATCGCATCCTCCATATGTTGTGTATCTGACACACACAACATTAGGCGTAGCCTCCGACATTGGCGCGGACACGGGAGCGCCCCGCCTGCTCGTGCTGGGCGGGGCGCTCAGGTGGGGGAGATCAGCAGATCTCGAACCCTCCGCAGTGGCGCAGGAACGCCGCGAACTCGCGCACGTTCTCCACGTCGAACGGGTAGGACTTACCGAAGTGCTCGCGGCGGCCGGTGCCGGCGCAGCCGTTGCATCCGCCCTTGCCCGTGTCGGGGTCGCGCGGCTTGTCGTAGCCGTACTCCCGGCCGATGGCGTCGGTGCGCAGCCCCGTCCCCTGGCACAGGTCGCACTCACTGTCCGGCAACGCGCTCTGCTCGGCGGCGTACTGATCGGCGTAGGCCGTCACACGCCCGTTGGCGAGGTCACGGTCCAGCGCGTCGGCCAGGGCCACGGACGCGGCCGCGTCGAGCCCGTCACCGTCGTTGCTGTGCCAGTAGGTGCATCCAGCGGTGAGGTCCGGGTACGTCGCCGTCACGAACTCGGCGAGGGGCCGCCACCACCAGACGTTGTTGCGGAAGTAGCCCCCGACCTCGGCGGTGGCGTTCTTGCCGTAGACGTCCATTCCCATGATGTCCTCCTAAAGACATGTTGTGTATCTGACACACACAACATTAGGAGGGGGCTCGGACATTGGGCGGGCCGCTGCCGATAGATGCGCTGGCGGCGGGGCCTCTACCGGGTGCCGTCGAGGCCGTTGACCAGCCACAGCGCCGCGGCCGCGAGATCCCCACCGCCTCCGAGCGCAGCGCGCACCGCCGCAATGCTCGCCGCGAGATCCGTGGGCACCAGCCCGGACACGCGAGCGCGCGCGGCCTGGTACTCGCCGCCCACGTACACGTCGAGGCTCTGCCCCGCCTCGTCGGCATCGCGGGTGTCCCACTCCTGCAAGACCTCGGCGCGCGATCCCGGGTGACGGCGGGTGATGTCCTTCGCCAGGTCGTAGATCCCCTCGGCCTCGTACTTCGAGTGCCCGGTGATCTGCCACCCCTCACCGTCGCGATCCACGACCTGATCCATCATGTCGAGCCCCGCCCGGGTGATCGCCTTCCGCAGTCGCTTCTCCGTCAGTTCCGGGGCCTCGGTGATCGTGATGACGTTCCACGTAGACATTGCTGTCCTCCCTTGTGTTGTGTATCTGACACCTGAAACACTAGAGGCAGGGTCGGACACTGACCACGGGAGCCAGGGGGCCGCGCAGCGGTCCCGGAACCACGCTCCGCACCACCCCCCCAGCAGCCCGCGAGAGCCCCTCAGAGCGCCGGAATCGGCGCCGCCAGGCATCAGGGGCCGGCGGGGGCCGGCTTCGAGCTCGACGCCCGGAGGAGGCCGCAACGGGCGCGCAGCGCCGGGAGGCTCGGCGAGCCCCTTACCGCGGCTCGCCCAACCCCTTCCGCGCTCACCAGCCCAGCCCTCTCTGAGACGGGTGTGAGGCACCTGCTCAGCCCCTTCGGGGAGGGCGCGCAGCGGCCGACCTGCGTGGCCCGTGGGCGGCTTGCCGCCCACCCGGAGCACGGCGCGCAGCGCCGGGCACCCCATCCGCAGG
>NZ_CALBRW010000037.1 GCF_937927635.1 uncultured Microbacterium sp. | reverse complement strand
CATCTGGAAGTTGCGGGTGTTCTGATTGACGTACAGCACCACGCGGATGTCCTGCCTGGCCAGGAACTTCTCCAGATTCCGCACCGTGGGGGTGAATGCCACGGGCAGGCCGCTCTCCTCGATGAGCTTCTCCGCACCGGTCGCGCTGCGCGCGAGGACCACGACGGGCCACCGCTGGGCCAGCTGCGCGAGCGGCGCGTACCACTGCCGCATCTGATACATGTTCACGGCGCCGTCGGCGAAGTACACCGCGATGCGGAAGTGATCCTGAGGATGCGGATCCTGCGCCTGCAGAGTGCGTCTGACCCGCTGCACCGCCGAGCGCGAGGTCAGGGCCTTGCGCAGCAGCCGATATGCCTTCTTCCCGTCCGATACGACACCCATCCCTCCAGAATACGGGGTGCGCCGGCTCGGTCCGGGGTCGCGCCGCCCCGCCCTGCACCCGTCCTTCGGGTTGCGGACCGCGCCGCATGACATGATCGACGGGTGCAGGATGACGAGAGAGCCGCAGCCGAGGGCGTCTCCTTCGTCATGCCCGTGCTCAACGAGATCGACTACCTCGAGCACGCCGTGCACTCGGTGCTGTCGCAGGACGTCGACGGCCCGACCGAGCTGATCCTCGCGCTCGGCCCCTCGTCGGACGGCACCACCACCCTCGCACAGCGGCTGGCGGATGCCGATGAACGGGTGCGCCTGGTGCAGAACCCGCAGGCGCACATCCCCGTGGGGCTGAACGCCGCCATCCACGCCAGCAGATATCCGACCATCATCCGCGTGGACGCGCACTCCGAGCTGTCGGACGGATACGCGCGCCGTGCGCTGGAGACTCTGAAGCGCACCGGCGCGGCCAACGTCGGCGGCGTCATGCGCGCAGACGGCCGCACGCCCTTCCAGCGCGCCGTGGCCAAGCTGTACAACGCCCCGGTGGGGCTCGGCGGCGGCGCCTACCACGGCGGCGCACCCGAGGGCGAGGCGGAGTCCGCCTATCTCGGCGTGATGCGCCGCGAGGTGCTCGACGAGGTCGGGCTGTTCGACGAGAGCATCCGCCGCGGCGAGGACTGGGAGCTGAACCTGCGCATCCGCCAGGCCGGGCACAGGGTGTGGTTCGATCCGGCGCTCTCGGTGACGTACTGGCCGCGGGAGAGCTGGTGGCGGCTGGCCAGGCAGTTCCGCGCCACGGGCGCCTGGCGCGGCGAGCTGGTGCGCCGGTACGGACGCAGCAACAGCCTGCGCTTCTTCGCCCCGCCTGCGCTGGTGGCCCTCGTCGTGCTGGCCTTGATCACCGGCATCCTGCAACTGACCGGAGTGCTGCACGGGCTGGCCGGGATGATCTGCTCGGTGATCTACCTGCCGCTGGTCGCCTACGTGCTGCTGGACCTGGCGGTCGGGTTCGCCGGCGTGGGCATCGCCGCAGGACCCCGGAGCCTGCACGAGCGGCTGTGGACGCTGGCCGTGCTGCCGACCATGCACATCTCGTGGGGGCTCGGGTTCCTCGCGGGCGTGCTGCGCGGCGCCGGCGACACGGTCGACGCCTCCCGCCTGGGCTCGCGCAACACCCCGCTCCCCTGACGGAAGACCCGTCTGTGCGGCGCGCCGCTCAGGCGGTGAGCCAGCCCAGATCGAGGATGCGGGAGACGACCCTGTCGGCCGCCGCGCCGTCGTCGAGACGGTTGAACTGCGCGGTCCAGGCGGCGTAGTGCTCGGCGTACGCCGCCGGACCCTCGTCGTCGTTCACCGCGTCGATCAGCTCGTCCTGCGTGCGCACCAGCGGTCCGGGCGCGCGCTGCGCGAGATCGAAGTAGAAGCCGCGCAGCTCGCCGCGATAGTGCTCCAGATCGGGCACCAGGAAGTACATCGGCCGCCCGGTGACGCTGAAGTCGAACATCACCGAGGAGTAGTCCGTGATCAGCGCGTCGGAGATCAGCAGCAGCCGTGCGGTCTCCGGGTATCCGGTCACGTCGATCACGCGGGAGCCGGCGCGGTCGCGGCCGGGCCGCAGGGTGCGCGAATGCCCGCGCACCAGCACCACCGAGTCGGTGCGGGCCGCCAGCTCCTCGGGGTCGACGAAGTCCACCATCTCGGAGCGGTCGTCGCGCCAGGTCGGCGCGTACAGCAGCACCCGCTCGTCGGGTCCGATGCCCAGCTCCTCGCGGATCGGCGCCGGATCCCCGGCCACCAGCAGGTCGTTGCGCGGGTAGCCGTCGGTCCAGATCGGCCGTCCGAAGAACGCGTACGCCTTCTTCAGCACCCGTGCGGCGTAGGTGTTCTGCGCGAGCAGGGCATCCCAGCGCCGCGACTCCTTGACCACCGCTGCCATCCGCCGGGGGTCGAAGCCGGGCCGGTGCAGCGCAAGGCGCTTGAGCGGCGTGCCGTGCCAGGTCTGCAGGACGTGCTGCCCGGGCTTGCGCACGAAGCGCCGGCGCAGCCAGTCGTTGACGATCAGCATCCTCGACTCGGCGCGGGCGCGCCACCAGTCCGGGCTGCCCTCCACCACGGCGATCGCGCCGTCGGGGATCTCCACCGACAGATCGGCGACCGCCCAGTAGCGGGTGACGGACGGGGCCCGCTCGGCCAGCACCCGGTCGATGGCGCGCGGGTTGCAGCCGGAGGTCTGCCCGTAGAAGCTCTCGAAGAACACGGCGTTCTCGCCGGCGCCGATCTGCGACGCGTAGCGCTGCTCGAGCGTGCGCTGCCCCTCCGCGGTCTCGTACACGGGGTCCAGCGGGGGCGCCACGGTCGCCACGGCATCCGTCACCTCAAGACGCAGGGTCGGCATCAGCACGGGCTCGACCCGAAGCCCCTCGAGATCCACCCCGGCGATCTCGATGGAGTACTCCCCCGCCGGCAGCGGCAGCTCGGCGCCGCCCCAGCGCGCCACGCGCAGCGGGAACGTCGCCTTCCAGGTCTTCCCGCCGCCGGTGAGCTTCGCGCCCACTCGAGCGCGCGCGCCGATCAGCACAGCGGATGCCGGGCGAGCCCCCGAGCCGGCGACGACCAGCGTCTGCGCCTCCGAGTCGATCCGTGCGGTGGTCATCGTGCTCCCCTTCGGCGCGGGCATCTGCGCGGTGGTCATCGTGCTCCCTTCGGCGCGGGGATCCCCCGTGCCCGGATGGCCTGGTACACGCGCTGGGCGTTGCGCCCGTCGCGATAGGCATGCATGTCGGCGCTGAGCGCCGCAGAGCGCGCCGAGCGCTCGGCGCGCACGGACTCGTCGCCGAGCAGCGCGTCGAGCTGATCGATCGCGGCATCCCAGTCCCGGGCGTAGTCATCGCCCGCGACATCCTCATAGCGGCCGTAGAAGCCGCGCTCCCGCCCGTACTCGGCCACGTCGGGCGCGAGGTACACGACGGGCATCGCCAGCAGTCCCACGTCGTACGCCATCGACGAGTAGTCGGTGATCAGCGCGTCCACGCGCGGGAGCGCGGGGGTGACATCCGGCAGCAGTTCCGAGCTCAGCATCCGCACCCGCCCGCTCGACCACGGCGGCGCGTACGATCCCTCGCCCAGCGGGTGCGAGCGGATGAACAGGATCGCATCGTGCTGCTCCAGCATCCGCACGATGCGCACCCACTGCTCGGCCGTCGGGACGGCGGGGTCGGCGGCGCCGTCGCGCCAGGTGGGCGCGTACAGCAGCGTGCGCTGGCGCTGCAGCAGCGGTCCGGTGCGGGTCAGCAGAGCGGATGCCGCCAGCCGGCGCAGATCGGCGGTGCCTGAGGAGAGCACGTCCACCCGGGGTTCTCCGGTGACCACGACGCGGTCGTCCCCGAGCCCGAACGCGGACTCCAGGCGACCGCGCGAGCGGTGCGAGGCCGCCGGAAGCACGCGGATGCGCTGCGCGGCGCCGCGGTAGGCGACGGTGAGCAGGCGTCGCAGCAGACGGGCACCGGGCAGGCGCGCCGGCACCTGCACGGTGACCGGGGAGTCCAGGCCGATGCGCTTGAGCGGGATGCCGTGCCACAGCTGCACGACGAAGCCGTCCGTGCTGCCGTAGCGGTTCACGTCGCCCAGCCCGTGCGTGACGACGATCACCCCGGCGCGGGCGGTGGCCCACCAGCCGCGCAGCCCGTCGCGCCTGCGCGTGCGGATGCCGAGGGCTCTGGCATCCGCTTCCTCGCGCGGCGAGCGCACCAGCCAGAGCGTGCGGTGGCCGGCCAGGTGCGCGACGCGCTGCAGCGCCAGGGCCCCGTCGCCGATGCCGGCTCCGCATCCGAACACCCACACGTCTCCGCGCGGGATGATCAGCGTGGCTATGCGTCCCGCAGCATACAGCGGCAGCCGGAGCAGCTTGCCCGCGTTGCCTGTTCCGAACGAGAAGGACGCCACCCCGCGAGCCTATCGCGGGGTGGCGTCCTGACCTGACTGCGGACGGGGACTCAGGACTTGAGCGCGCCCAGCGTGGCCTCGGTCGTGTAGGTCTTGCCGTCGCGGACGTAGGTGATCTTCACCGTGGAGCCCGAGGCCTCCGCGCGCACCTGCGCGGTGAGGTCGGTGGCGCTGGAGATCGGCGCGCCGTTGAACTCGGTGATGACGTCGCCCTGCTTCAGCCCGGCATCCGCCGCCGCGCCGTTCGCGGTGGGCTGCTCGATGACCGCGCCGGCGACGGTCGCGTTCTGCACGCTCGACGCGTCCCGCACCGTGGCGCCCAGCAGGCCGTGCGAAGCCGAGCCGTTGTCGATGATCTCGGTGGTGACGCGCTTGGCGATGTTCGCGGGGATCGCGAAGCCCACTCCGATGGAGCCGGACTCACCGGAACCCGAGGACGACTGCCCCGCGGTCGCGATGGCGACGTTCACGCCGATCAGGCGCCCCTTGCTGTCGACCAGCGCACCGCCGGAGTTGCCGGGGTTGATGGCGGCATCCGTCTGGATCACGGCGATCGAGATCGACGTCTGGGGCTGTTGCTGCTGCCGTCCCAGCCCCGGAATGTCGAACTGGAACGGGTTGCCGTTGCTGTCGCCGTTGCCGTTCTGGCCGTTGCCGTCCGACTGGCCGTCGGATCCGGTCTTGGGCGCGGCCGAGGAGGCGACCTGGATGCTGCGGTTGAGCGCGCTGACGATGCCGGTGGTGACCGAGTTGGACAGGCCCAGCGGGGCGCCGATGGCCACGGCGGTGTCGCCGACGTTGAGCTTGGACGAGTTGCCGAACTCGATGGGCTTCAGGTCGGTGGCGCCCTTGAGCTTGATGACGGCCAGGTCGTAGATCGGGTCGGTGCCGACGACGGTCGCCTGGTAGATGTGCCCGTCGGAGGTGGTGACCGTGATGGTCGGGTTCGCGACCGCGCCGCCCAGGGTGACCACGTGCGTGTTGGTCATCACGTAGCCGTCCTTGCTGAGCACGACGCCGGACCCGGAACCGGACTCCTGGGTTCCCGCGACGTTGATGGTGACGACCGAGGGCAGCACGTCGGCGGCGATGGCGGTGGTCTCGTTGACGGAACCGGGGTTGTTGACCGTGACCGTCTGCGGCCCGGTGGCGGACTGCGAGGTCGGCGTGCTCGTCATCGACGTGCCGAGGGCGCTGCCGCCGAAGCCGGCGACGCCGCCGACGAGTGCCGCCGCCAGCAGAAGGCCTGCGATCTTCAGCGGGGCGCTGCTCTTCGTGTGCGACGCGGATGCCGAAGTCGAGGCTCCCGCGGGGGCCAGCAGGCTGGGGTCCAGCGGAAGCGTGGCGGCGGTGGGCTGGGCGGGAACGCCGAACGCCGCACCGGTGGGCTGCTGCCGGGCCGCGGGTCCGCCGAAACCGGGCTGCGATGCGGCCGGGGCCGCCTGCGGCGCCTGCCAGGAGGCCGCCTGGTGCGATCCGAACGCACCGGGTGTCACATGGCCGCCCTGAACGGGGCCGGCGGGAGTCGCAGGCGTCGAACCGGCGTTCTCAGCCTCGGGGGTGGGGACGTCACCAGGGGTGTTGTTCTCGTTCATGATCTGCTCCTTCCAGGCGCACCATCAGAGTGACAAGTCAGCCTGTGGTTTTCATATGGCGGAGTTGGATTTCTCCTATGGTCTTAGCCTGTTCTGCATGGATGTCATTCCCGGCGCCTGGCGGCGCACCGCAGCTGGAGCAGGTCTTCTCTCCCCGCAGGGCGAGGTCGCGCCCACCATCTTCGCAGAGATGTCTGCTGCAGCGGTCCGGTTCGACGCGGTCAACCTCGGGCAGGGCTTCCCCGACGAGGACGGCCCGGCCGAGGTGCTGGAGGCCGCGCGCGAGGCCATCGCGCACGGTGCGAACCAGTACCCGCCGGGGCGCGGCATCCCGGATCTGCGGCTGGCGATCAGCGAGCACCAGCAGCGGTTCTACGGTCTGACCCCCGACCCCGACACCGAGGTGCTGGTGACCGCCGGTGCCACCGAGGCGCTGACGGCCACCCTGCTGGCGCTCATCGACTCGCCCGACGACGAGGTGGTCGTCTTCGAGCCGTACTACGACTCGTACGCGGCCGTCGTCGCCCTCGCCGGGGCGCGGCTGCGGACGGTCCCGCTGCGCAGGCCCGATTTCCATCCGGATGCCGAGCAGCTGGCATCCGTGGTCAATGACCGCACCCGGATCATCCTCGTCAACGACCCGCACAACCCGACAGGGGCGGTGTTCTCGCCCGAGGTGCAGGCGGAGATCGTGCGGCTGGCGAACCTGCACGACGCGATCATCGTCACCGACGAGGTGTACGAGCACCTGGCGTACGCCGGCCCGCACGTGCCCATCGCCACCCTGCCGGGAGCGGCCGAGCGGACGCTGACCATCTCGTCGGGCGGCAAGACCTTCTCGGCCACCGGCTGGAAGATCGGCTGGGTGCATGGTCCCGCGGAGCTGATCACGGCCGTGCTGACCGTGAAGCAGTTCCTGACCTACGTGAACGGCTCGGCGTTCCAGCCTGCCATCGCCGTGGGCCTGCGGCTGCCCGACGCGTACTTCGACGAGGCGCGCGCCGCGCTGCTGCACAAGCACGAGCTGCTGGCCGAGGCGCTGCGCGCGGCCGGCTTCGGCGTGCACTCCCCGCAGGGCGGGTACTTCACCGTCGCCGACGCGACGGCGCTGGGCGGGGCGGATGCCGCGGCCTTCTGCCGCGCGCTGCCCGAGCGCGTGGGCGTGGCCGCCATCCCGATCACCGCGTTCGTGGCGCCCGAGCACCACGCCGACTACGCGGGGCTGGTGCGCTTCGCCGCCTGCAAGCGCGTGGAGGTGCTGGAGGAGGCCGCCCGGCGCCTGGCTCGACTGGCCTGACTCCATTGCCGAAACCCCTCAGGGCTGTCGAAACCCCTCGTGAGCGATGTCGTTCACGAGGGGTTTCGGCGCTGACGAGGGGTTTCGACGATGCTCTCAGGCGGGGGTGACGCGGTAGCGGCGCAGCCGCAGCACGGGGTTCGTGTCGCGGGTGCGCGTGATGAGGTCGGGATCGAGGGATGCCATGGCAATGCCCTCCCCCGCGCTGACGCCGGCGAGCACGACGCCCTGCGGGTCGATGATCTGCGACAGGCCCACGCCTGTGGGTGCGGGATGGTCGGCGGCGATCACGTAGGCGGTGCTCTCGATGGCGCGCGCGGTCAGCAGCGTCGACCAGTGGTGCTCCTTCAGCGGGCCGCGCACCCATTCGGCCGGCACGAGCAGGGCATCCGCCCCGGCATCCATCAGCGTGCGCGCCACCTCGGGGAAGCGCAGGTCGTAGCAGGTCATCATCCCGAAGCGGATGCCGAGGGCGTCGAAGGTCGCCGTCTCCAGCGGGCCCGGCTCGATCCAGTCCGACTCGGTCTGCCCGAACGCGTCGTACAGGTGCTGCTTGCGGTAGACGGACTGGATGCCGGCATCGGACACCGCGACCAGCGTGTTGCGCACGCGACCGGCATCCGCCTGCTCCACCAGCCCCGCCACGATCGTGACGCCGTGCTCGGACGCGAGGCGCTGCAGCGACTGCACGAAGTCGCCGTCGAGGGTCTCGGCGTTCTCGGCCAGGGTCGCATCCATCGGGTTGACGAAGAAGCTGCTGTACTCCGGCAGCACGATCAGCCCCGCGCCGGGAGAGGCGGCCTCGGCGACCAGCTCGGCCACGCGCGTGCGGTTGGCCTCACGCGAATCGGTCGGCGCGAACTGGCAGACGGCGACGAGCGGAGCGGATGCTGTCATGTCCCCATCCTCGCACCCACCCGGCACGGCGGGCATAGCCTGAGAGAGTCAAGGAAGGACACATCATGGCAGATTCCCCCTATCCCGCCCGCAGCGCCGAGCTCAACAAGAAGCGTCGCGAGCTGGTACCCGACACCACCGCCGCGTTCGAGGCGTTCAGCAAGCAGGTGTTCGCCGAAGGCGCGCTGGACGAGAAGACCAAGCAGCTCATCGCCGTCGCCGTCGCGCACACCACGCAGTGCCCGTACTGCATCGAGGGGCACACCAAGCTGGCGTCCCGCAAGGGCGCGAGCGACCAGGAGATCATGGAGGCTATCTGGGTGGCTGCCGAGATGCGGGCCGGCGGCGCCTACGCCCACTCCGTCATCGCGCTCAACGCGCTGGAGGGCTTGCCCTCCCACGCGCACTGACGGATCCTCGGAGACGAAGAAGGCCCGATCCTTGCGAATCGGGCCTTCTTCGTCTTGTTGCGGGGGCAGGATTTGAACCTACGACCTCCGGGTTATGAGCCCGGCGAGCTACCGAACTGCTCCACCCCGCGGCACGTTGAAAAGCCTAACACGGGCTGGAGAGGCAGGGCGAATCGAAAGGGTCCCGCGAGACGCGCGGGCGTGTCGCGGGACCCCCTGAGCGCTACTTCGACGACGAGGTCTGGTCCTCCAGCGTCAGCAGCTTCTCGATCGCGGCGGTGAGCTTCTTGTCCTGCACCGCGAACTCCTCGAGGTCGCCCGCCTTCAGCGCGGTCTCACGCGCGTTCAGGGCATCCTTGGCGTCCGAGAGCGCCTGCGCGACGGCATCCGAGGCGACGGGCGGAGTCGTCGTGCCCCCTTGGTCTGGCGGAGTGGTGCCGTCCCCCGGCGTGGGCGTCACGCCCTGGTCGCCGCCGGCAGCGCCCGAGTCGCCGCCGAACAGCGCATCCAGCGCCTCTGTGAGGGTGTCCTCGAACGCGACCTGGTCGCCGAAGGCGACCAGCACCTTGCGCAGCGTGGGCAGCTTGGCGCCCTCGGACGACTGCACGAACACCGGCTGCACGTACAGCAGGCCGCCGCCGACCGGCAGCGTCAGCAGGTTGCCGTACAGCACCTGGGATTTACCGATCGTCAGCACGTTCAGCTTCTCGGCCACGCTGGCGTTCGAGTCGAAGATGTTCTGCACCTGACCGGGGCCCGGCACCGGCGTGGAGGTGTTCAGCTCCAGCATCCGCAACGTGCCGTAGTCCTTGGACTTGACGCCCTTCTTCGATCCGGCATCCGAATCGACGGCCAGATAGCCCATCAGCACCTGACGGCTCTCGCCCTGCCCGTCGGCGGGGATGTACGTGGAGAACATCGAAAAGCGCGGCGAATCCTGGCCCGGCATCTTCATCGACAGGTAGTACGGCGGCTGCAGCGCATCCTTGTTCTGCGGGTCCGGCGGCGTCTGCCAGCGGTTGTCCTCCTGCGCGAACGAGCCCGCGTCGTCGATGTGGTACGTCCCGAGGATGTTGCGCTGCACCTTGAACAGGTCGGTCGGGTAGCGCACGTGGCTCATCAGGTCGCCGGACATCTCGCTGATCGGCCGGATGGTCGACGGGTAGATCTTCTCCCACGCCTGCAGGATCGGATCCTGGTCGTCCCACGCGTACAGCTTGACCGAGCCGTCGTACGCATCGACGGTGGCCTTGACCGAGTTGCGGATGTAGTTCACGTTGTCGAACGTGACGGCGGATGCCGGAGTGGCCGAGTCCGCGATGGCGTTCTGCATGTTCACCGTCTGCGAGTACGGATAGGTCGAGCTGGTCGTGTAGCCGTCGACGATCCAGACGATCCGGCCGTCCACCACGCTCGGGTACGGGTCGTGGTCCAGCGTCAGATACGGGGCGACCTTCTGCACACGGGTGATCGGCTCGCGGTCGTACAGGATCTGCGAGTCGGCGTTGACCAGGTTCGAGAACAGGATCTGCTCGGACTGGAACTTCAGCGCGTACAGCAGCTTGGTGAACGTGTTGCCGATCCGCGGACCGCCGTTGCCGGTGAAGGTCGTGGTGGTGTCCTTGTCCTTGTCGTCCTGCCCGCGCGGGTAGTCGATCTCGACGGGCTTGGTGCCCTTCGGCGCGCCCACGATCGAGTATTCGGGCGATGTCTCGCCGAAGTACACCCGCGGCTCGAAGTGCTCGGTGTCGGTGAGCACGCCCGATGTGGGGATGCCCTGCTCCAGGAACACCGGGTTGCCGTCGGACGTGCGCTCGTTGCCGGCCATCGCGACCAGGCCGTAGCCGTGCGTGTACACAGCGACGCGGTTGTTCCAGGTGTCACCGGCGCCCAGCTTGGACATGTCCAGGTCACGGACCGAGACCACGGTGTCCTGCGACTTGCCGTCGATCGTGTAGCGGTCCACGTCCATCTCGGGCGAGAACTGGTAGTACGAGCGGTACTGCTCGAGCTGGCGCACGGTCGGCGGGATGACGGCCGGGTCCATGATGCGCACGGACGCCGTCGTGTCGGCATCCGCCCGCAGCTGGCCGGCGGCGGTGTCGGTGGTCGCCTTGAACGGCGTGACCTTCATCTTGTCGACGCCGAACGCGGCCTTCGTCGCGGCGATGTTCCGCTCGTAGTACTGCGCCTGGTAATTGTTCTCGTTCGGCTTCACCTGGAAGGTGGTGACCACCCACGGGTAGCCCATCCCGACCACCAGCGAGGCGACGACGAACAGCGCGGTCGCAGCCAGCGGGAAGCGCCAGCGGCCGATCACGGCGGTGATCAGGAACAGCACGGCCACCACGGCGGCGATGATCGCCAGGATCCCCTGCCCGGGGATGGTGGCGTTCACGCCGGTGTACCCGGCGCCGATGATGCGGCCCTCGGGCTGCACGAGCGTGAGGTAGCGGTCCAGCCACAGGCTCACGGCCTGCACGGCCAGGTAGATGCCGGCCAGGATCGCCAGCTGGATGCGGGCGGGCTTGGAGATGCGCAGTTCGCGCTGGCCGATGCGCACCGAGCCGTACAGATACGACACCAGCGCGGTGATCAGCAGGCACAGCAGCAGCACGGCCGAGATGAACGCCAGCAGCATGGAGTAGAACGGCATCGCGAACAGGTAGAACCCGGTGTCCAGGTGGAACTGCGGATCGAGCGTCTTGGTGCTCACGCCGTTGGCCCACAGCCACACGGTCTTCCAGTTGCCGGCGGCGGCGAAGCCCGCGAAGATGCCGAAGAACACCGGCATCCCCCACATCGCCAGGCGCCGCAACGGCTCGATGACCTCCTGATAGCGGTCCAGCTGCGAGCTGAGCTTCACGTACACCGGGCGCAGGCGATAGGCCAGTTGGATGCACAGGAAGATCGGCAGGGCCATCGCCAGGAACCCGGCGACGAACATCGTCACGGTGGCGATCCACTGCGTGGTCAGCACGTTCGACAGCTTCAGCTGGTCGAACCAGAGGAACTCGGTGTACAGCGACGCGAAGATGAAGAACGCGACGATCAGGGCGACGATGATCGCCACCGAGACGCCGAGGATCCTGCGCGACGCGCTGCGCGTGGCCGGAGGGCGGTAAGAGGAGGAGGTCACCGTCCCATCCTAAGCAGGAGGCCTATGACGGGCGGGCAGGTTCCGCTCAGGGCTGACCGGTCACTTCGCTGATGTCGTGCACACCGGCAGCTTCGACGTGTCGCCGTGGTCGGCGACGACCTTCAGGATGTCCAGCGAGTCCTGCAGCGTGGCGGTCTTGAACACGCTCAGTCCGTCGGGGATGTGGCCGACGACCTCGTCGCAGTTGCTCGCCGGAGCGAGGAAGACCGTCGCTCCGGCATCCTTCGCGCCGTAGAGCTTCTGACGGATGCCGCCGATCGGCCCCACGTCGCCTGCGGCGTCGATGGTTCCCGTTCCCGCGACCTTGGCTCCTCCATTCAATTCGCCCGGTGTGAGCGTGTCGATGATCCCCAGCGCGAACATCATCCCGGCGCTGGGGCCGCCGACGTTGTCCAGCTGCAGCTTCACGTCGATCGGGAACGTGTAGTCGGTGGTGAGCGAGATGCCGACCAGCCACACCGTCTCGCCTGTGGTGTCCTTCGTCTTCTGCGGCGTGACCGCGACGGTCTTCGTCTCGTCGCCGCGCTGGACGGTCAGCTCGACCTCGGCGCCCTTCGCCTTCTGGATCTCGTCGCGCAGCGCGGTCGCCGAGCTGACGTCGACGCCGTCGATGGCGAGGATCCGGTCGCCCTTCTCCAACTGGCCCTTCGCGGGCGATCCATCGATGACACCGGCGACCTCGACCTGCGCGTCCACGTCGTAGCCGAGCTCGGTGAGCGCGGCGGCGGTGGCCTCGTGCTGGGAGTCCACCATGAGGGCGCTGTTCTGCTCGTCGCGCTCCTTGGTGGTGACGCCCTGCGGGAAGACGCTGTCGAGGGGCACGACCGCGCGCGACGAGTCGAACCACGCCAGCGCCAGCTCGAACCAGTTGGGCGTGCGCTCGCGGTTGCCGATGACCTGCACGGTGAGCAGATCCAGCGCACCGCCGGTGGGATAGGTCTTCGCGCCGGACACCTCGATGAGCGGCACCTCGGCGCCGTCGGCGTTCTTGGCCGTGCCGAGGGTGTCGAACACCGGGCCTGGCTGCTGGATCACGTACTGCGTGGGGATGAAGGTGAGGCCCACCAGCGCCACGAGCGAGATGCTCAGCGCCGTCACGCCGACGACCGTGCCAGTGCTGCGGCGTGATGACACGAGACCTCCGGGCGTTCGCGAGCGGCGTACAGATATCCTCCCGCTCCCAGGTCGGGGCACAGGATCGTGTGACTAGCGTAGATCGCACACGCTACGGGCATGCTGAGAGGGCGATCATGGCAGACGACGACCGCGATCCTTCCGACTTCGAGGAGATGCTGCGACGCATGCTCTCGGGTGGTCAGATCGACCCCGAGGCGCTGCGCGACGCGTTCTCGAACATGCAGGGTCAGCCCTTCGATCCCGCCCAGCTGCAGGGCATGATGTCGCAGATGCAAGGCATGTTCGCCGGCGACCCGTGGCAGAGCGCAGAACGATCGGCGCTGCACATCGCCAACCAGGACGGACAGGGCATCACCTCAGGCGCCCAGACGTCGCTGGCGGATGCCTTCGGACTGGCGAACCTGTGGCTCAGCGAAGCCACCACGATCTCTGAGCTCTCCACGGCTCCGCAGGCGATGACCCGCGGCGAGTGGGTCGAGAAGACCCTGCCGGTGTGGAAGGAGATCGCCTCGCCGGTTTCCACCTCGATCGCCGACGCGCTGATGGATGCCCTGCAGACGCAGGTGCCCGAGGAGATGGCGGGCATGGTGCAGGGCGCCGGGCAGTTGATGCGGGGTCTGGGCGGTTCGCTGTTCGCCGCGCAGTTCGGCCAGGTGCTGGGCAGGCTCTCGCTCGAGGTCGTCACGGGCGGGGATGTCGGCATCCCGGTGCTGCCGGCCGGCACCGCCGCGGTGATCCCGCAGAACATCGCCGCCTTCGGCGCCGGCCTGGAGGTGCCCGACGATCAGGTCGGGCTGTACCTCGCGGTGCGCGAGCTGGCCTACGCCCGGCTGTACCGGCACGCCAAGTGGCTGCACCTGCACGTGCTCTCGCAGATCACCGACTTCGCCCGCGGGGTGACCGTCGACATCGACGCGCTCGAAGACCTGGCCTCGCGGCTGGACCCGTCCGACCCGGAGGAGCTGCGCGCGGCCATCGAGGGCGGCGCGCTGCTGCCCACGCAGACGGATGCCCAGCGCGAGGCGCTCACGCGCCTGGAGAACCTCATCGCGACCATCGACGGCTGGGTGGACGTGGTGACCAGCCAGGCCATCGCGCGTCTGCCCGACGGCGCGCGGCTGGCCGAGGCTGCCCGTCGCCGCCGCGCGGTCGGCGGCCCCGCGGAGGATGCGCTGGGTGCGCTGGTCGGGCTCAAGCTGCGCCCGCGCCGACTGCGCGAGGCGTCGGCGATGTGGAAGGCCGTGACGGATGCCGTGGGTGTGGCCGCCCGTGATTCGCTGTGGGACTACCCCGATCTGATGCCGCTGGCGCCGGACATCGACGACCCGTCCGCGCTCATCGAGCGCCTGCAGGCATCCGCCCGCGGCGAGGCGCCGGCGGCGGACGAATTCGACGAGGCGCTGGCGCGCCTGCTGGACGGCGACGACTTCGGCGGCGCCCCGGGCGACGACGGCAGCGACGCCGGCGACCAGGACGGCAGCAGCGACGGCGACCGCCCCGAGGGCGACCGCCCCGACGGCGACCGCCCCGAGGGCGACCGCCCCGAAGGCGACCGCCCCGTCTGACCCGCTTCCTGCGCCGAGACCCCTCCTGAGCGCCGAAACCCCTCGTGAGCGACACGATTCCTGAGGGGTTTCGGCGACCTCGAGGGGTTTCGGCGAGAGGATGCGCACGGCACTCGTTCCTCCTGCACAGGTGGCGGAATGAGCGGATCTGTCCACAGATCGCTCGGACGCGCCCCGCGGCTGCCGCGCGATCGACACAATCGAGGGCATGAGTCGCCGACCGAAGCCCGCGCTGACGCGCCTGGATGCGCGCTACCCGATCCTGTGGCGCGATGCGAGCACGGTGCAGTTCGGGCTGGAGGGCGTCGTGACCCTCGACGTCGACGAGCCGTGGATCGAGCCGCTGCTCACGCGGCTGCGCTCGGGCATCCGCCTGTCGACCTTCGACGTGGTGGCGCACGGCGTCGGCGCGCCGCGAGCTGCCGCCAAGCGTCTGCTCAGCAGCCTGCGCCCCGTGCTGGTCACCGACGTCAAAGGCGCACCCGCGGTGTTCGTCGAAGATGTCAACGTCGCCGACGGGCGCATGGCCGAGCGGATGCGGCAGTCGCTGGCCGATGAGGGGATCCGCATCACCGGTCGGGCGGATGCCGATGCCGTCGCTGTCGTCGTCGTGGAGGGCGCGGCCGCCGCGCTGCAGTTCGCCCCGTACCTGCGCGAGGACCGGGCGCACCTGCCCGTGGCGTTCGAGCACGACGCCGTGACAGTCGGCCCGCTGGTGGTCCCCGGCCGCACGCCGTGCCTGTCGTGCCGCGACGAGCACGAGCGCCGGCGCGACGAGGCCTGGCCGATGCTGCACGCGCAGCTGGTCGGGCGCGCGGTGCAGGTCAGCACCGCGCGCGTCGCAAACGCGGCGAGCCTGGTCACCCGGGTGCTGCGCGCGCCGGTCGACGGCACCGGGGTGCTGGTGCGGGTCAGTCCCGACGGGCGGCACGTGTGGCGCTCGCTGCGCCATCACGAAGGATGCCCGTGCCTCGGGATGTCGTGCCGATCTCAGCCAGGAAGCGCGACGGCGCCCGATCCCCTCGGCCCGCGCCCGACGACCACGAGATCGCCAGAGTGCGCGCTGCGCGCGTGATGCCCACATACGCCAGCCGGCGCTCCTCGTCGACCTGCTCGAACGTCGAGGCGTACGAGATCGGCAGAGCCCCCTCGGCCCAGCCCGCCAGCAGCACGTGCGGCCACTCCAGGCCCTTCGCCGCGTGCAGGGTGGAGAGGGTCACCGTCCGCAGCGCCGGCTCGTGCTGATCCTTCGCGCGGGCCATGAGCCCATCGGCGAAGACGCGCAGCGTGGTGCCCTCGGGCGCCTCCTCGGCCAGTCGCAGGATGGCGCGACGCGCCTCCCAGCCGTTGCGCTGCGCGCCGCCGGCCTCGGGCGGCTCCTCGGTGAGTCCCAGCCCCCGCAGCACGTCGCGCACGGTGGGCAGGAACCCGAGCGACGTGGGGGCGACCGCCGCCGCCCGCAGGCCCAGCACGGCCTGGCGCACCTCGGGCATGTCGAAGAAGCGCGTGCCGCCGAGCACCGTGGTCGCGATGCCGCGCGCGGCGAGCGCCTGCTGCAGCACGGCCGACTGCGCGTGGGCGCGGTACAGCACGGCGATCTCCGCCGGCGAGACCCCGCCGGCGATGCGCGCCGCGATGGCGGCGGCGATGCCGTCGGCCTCCTCGCGCTCGGTGTCGTAGCCGGTGAGCATCGGCGCCTCGGCCGGCCCGTCGTGCGCGGGCACGAGAGCCAGCGCGCCCGGACGCCCCTTCATCAGCGCGTTGGCGGCGGTGAGGATGGGCGCGTGCGAGCGGTAGTTGGTCTCCAGCCGCACGATGGTGGCATCCGGATGCCGCTGGCCGAACTCCAGCAGATACCGCTGCTGCGCGCCGGCGAAGGAGTAGATGGTCTGGCTGGCGTCGCCCACCACGCAGATGTCGCGGCGGTCTCCGAGCCACAGCTCCAGCAGCCGGTTCTGCAGCGGCGACACGTCCTGGAACTCGTCGACGGTGAAGTGCCGGTACTGCTCGTGCACGGCGGCGGCCACGCGGCTCTCGGTCTCCAGCATCCCGGCGCATGCCAGCAGCACGTCCTCGAAGTCCAGCTGCCGCCGCTCGTCCTTCAGCGCCTCGTAGGCGGCCTGCAGCTCCAGCAGCTGCTCGGGGCGGATGCCGCTGATGGGTCGGTTCTGCTCGGCGTACTGCTCGATGGACAGCATCGACACCTTGCGCCATTCGATCTCGGAGGCGATGTCGCGCAGCGTGGCGGTGCTGGGGCGCAGGCGCATGGCATCCGCCGCCTGCCCCAGCAGTCGCACCTTGTTGTCGACGATGGCAGGGGCGGTATCGCCGGTGAGCGTGGGCCAGAAGAAGTTCAGCTGCGCGAGCGCCGCGGCGTGGAAGGTGCGCGCCGCGACACCGCCGACGCCGAGGGCGCGCAGCCGTCCGCGGAGCTCGCCGGCGGCCTTCGCAGTGAAGGTGACCGCCATCACCCGTGACGGCGAGTAGGCGCCGGTGTCCACGCCGTGCGCGATGCGGTGCGTGATGACGCGGGTCTTGCCCGTACCGGCACCGGCCAGCACGGCGACGGGGCCGCGCAGCACGGACGCGGCCTCGCGCTGCCGCTCGTCGAGGGCGTCGAGGGCGCTCACGCCGGCTCGCCCCGCGCACCGGGCTCATCCTCGCACCAGTCGACGATCAGCCGGCGTGCGATGGATGCCCGCCCCGGCAGGCCCACCGGCCCGTCGCCGGCCAGGGAGCTGCGGATCTCGTCGCGGGTCAGCCAGCGCGCGTCGACGATCTCCTCGCCGTCGGGCGTGGCCTGCTCGTCGACGGCGACGGCGCGGAAGCCCAGCATGAGCGAGCGCGGGTACGGCCAGGCCTGCGAGGCGATGTACCGGATGTCGCGCACGCGCACGCCGGCCTCCTCGAACAGCTCGCGGTGCACGGTGGCCTCCAGCGACTCACCCGCCTCCACGAAGCCGGCGAAGCAGGAGTGCATGCGGCCGCGCCAGTTGGCGTTGGCGCCCAGCAGCAGCCGCTGCCCGTCGGGGCTCTCCACGGCGACGATGATGGCGGGATCGGTGCGGGGGAAGTGCTCCTCATCGCAGGTCGCGCAGTGCCGCGACCAGCCGGCGCTGCGCAGCTGGAGCGCGGTGCCGCATCGCGGACAGAAGCCCGCGTCGGCGAGCCACGATGCCAGGGCGATGGCGGTCACGAACAGGTCGGCCTCGCGGGGGCTCAGCAGCCCGGCATCCCGCAGCCCCAGCCAGGTCTCCTCCGGGGCGCTGTCGATGCTGTCGTGTTCGGCGGGGACCGCGGCCAGCAGCAGGATCGTGCCGTCGGCGTCACGGCCCAGCAGTGCCCACTCGGCATCCCCGACCTCGGCGGCGGGCACGCGCAGCACGGTCTCGCCCGACAGGCGCAGACGCCCCTCGCGCACGACCACCACGCGCGTGCGGGCATCGGCGTGAAGTCGGGCGAGCACACCGTCCTGCGTGCGCAGCTCGGCTGCCCGATCGAGGATCTGCCGCTGCGCGGTCATGTGCTCCTCCTGCTCTCGTGCCATTCACCCGCCTGCCGTAAACCGGGGCAAGGGCGTGGCGTGGGCGCACCGGCTGGGGTGCGCACCTACCCTGGAGAGCATGGCACGCTCACCTTTCACTCTAGTGGCGGCGGTCACGGCCGCACTGCCCGGGGCGGAGGTCGTCGGCGCCCGTCCCCTCACCTCGGGCGGCGACGGCAGGTTCGACTCGGCCGTCGCGACGCTGGCCGACGGGCGCGAGATCGTCATCCGCGTCTCGGCGGGTGAGGAGGATGCCGCGCATGAGCTCGCCGAGGAGTCGCTGGCGCTGCGCGCGCTGACCGCCGGAGCCCGTGAGATGCTGCCGTTCCAGGTGCCCGCCTACCTGGGCGAGGTGCGGGTCGGCGACGACCGCGGCCTGGTCACCGACCTGATGCCCGGGTTCCAGATCGAGGCGGCCGATGTGCCCTCCGGACGCGGCGCCGCCGTGTCCATGGGCGGGGCCATCGCTGCCGTGCACGGACTGCCGACCTCCGTCGTGCGGGCCGCCGGGCTCACCGTCCGCGACGCCGCAGGTGTGCGCGACGAGGTGCGGCAGCTCATCGACCGGGCGGCGGCCACGGGCCGCGTGCCCGTGCGGCTCACCACGCGCTGGCGCAACGCCGTCGAGGACGACGACCTGTGGCGCTTCGAGACGACGGTGACGCTGGCCGGCGTGCAGGCGCTCTCGTTCCTGTTCGAGGACGACCCGAAGGACGGCCCGCAGGTGACCGGGATGATCGGCTGGAACGGGCTGACCGTCGGCGACCCCGCCGAGGATCTCGGCTGGCTGTCGGGGGCGCCGGATGCCGCCGCCGACGTGCACAGGGCCTACGCCGCCGCGTCGTCGCGCGCAGCCGACGACGCCCTGCAGGTGCGGGCGCGGCTGCACGCCGAGCTCGAGTACGCCCGCTGGCTGGTGCACGGCACCGACATGCGCCTTCCGGATGTCGTCGACGACGCCGCCGCGCTGCTGGAGTCGCTGTCCGACGGCCTGCGCAGCGACGACCTGCGGGTGATCGCCTCGTACACCGGCGGCGTGGACTCCGCACTGGATGTGCTGGATCGCACCCCGGACACCACCAGCGTCGCCGTGGACACGTCCATGCAGACGGACGCCTACCGTCCCGAGGACCTGTGGCTGGAGGAGGAGGCCGCGGCCGCCGATGCGGATGCCTCGGATCAGTCTGACGCCGCAGATGCAGCCGACGCCGCCGAGGGCGATGCGCGCACAGCATCCGGAACCACCGCCGCGCAGGCGGACACAGCCGCGCTCTCGGATGCCGGTGCGCGCTCGGATGCCGGTGAGCCCGCCGCCTGGGACGCCCCCACGCAGGACCTCGCCGAGGTCGGCCTCGTACGCGGCTCGACACACGGCTCTGACACGGAGTCTGCTCCGGTCGCCGAGCAGCCCAGCGACATCGACTCCGCCGAAGAGGCTCAGCGGGCAGCGCGCGCGGCGCTCCAGCGCTGGACCAGCTCCGACTCGGAGTAGACCCTCTCGCCGCGGATGATCAGGTCGTCGGCGACGTAGAACAGCGCCACGTCGATCTGATCCAGCGGCACGCCGAACCGACGGTGATAAGCCACCCGGTACAACGCAAGCTGCAGCATCCGCTCCTCGCGCTCCTGCGGGGTGCGCGGCGCGCGACCGGTCTTCCAGTCCACGATCTCGATGCGCCCGCCATGATCCTCGCGGCGGTACACGGCGTCGAGCTTGCAGATGACGATGTGGCCGTCTGCGAACGCGAAGTCGATCTCGGTCTCCACGGCGATGGGTTGCAGGTCCGCCCACTCGCTGCGCTCGAACACCTCGCGGAGCTTCGCCAGCGCCTGCTCGTCGGCGGCGCTCGCTCCCTGCATGGGTGCGTCGTCCGGAGCATCCTCGTCGAGCTCCCACAACGCGCCCTCGGCGGCGGGACCCGCTCCCACGAGCCCGGAGCGATGCTCGACCCAGGCGTGGAACAGCGTGCCGATGCGTGTCTGCGTGTACGGGCGCTCGGGCATGGGGCGGCCCAGATCGCGCAGCGTGCCGCGGTAGTCGGTGACCCAGTCCTTGAACCGCGAGGCCGGCACGCGTGTGGGAGCCTCTCCCCCGCTGCCCTGCAGACGCTCGGCGCGCTCGACCAGCAGCCGCTGCAGGCGCAGCGTCGGCGCGGGCGGATCCTCGGCATCCATCGCCCGGCGCACCTGCTGGGCTGCCGCGGTCACCTTCTCGCGACGCCCGCCCAGCGGATCCAACGGCCAGGATGCCACCAGGCCCGGCCCGTCGTATGGGTTCTCGTCGGGGTCGACGGCGCCGATCGGGTCGAGGCCCAGCACGTCGATGGCGTCGTCCAGGTAGGGGCTGGCGCTGCGGGGCTTGGTCTGCCCCGCCCAGTGCGCACCGCTCAGCAGCAGGTCCCGGCGAGCGCGCGTGACGGCCACGTAGGCCAGCCGGCGCTCCTCCTGCTGCTGGTAGTCCCGGTACTCGTTCTTGAAGCGCTTGAGGGCGCCGCCGTGCGGGAACGCCTTGGTGACACCGGCCGCCAGCGCGTCCAACGCGGCCTTGTGCCGCTTGGCGGGGTCGTCGCCCGCGGCATCCATCTCGGCCTGCGGATCCCAGCGGAACGTCGGCAGCGCGTCGCGGTCGCCGCGCAGCGCGAATGGCACGACGCCGAAGCCGAACCAGCCGGCGGTGTCGCTGACGCGGCTCGGCAACTCCTCCTCGACCAGTCGGACCACGGAGATGGCATCCCATTCCAGGCCCTTGGAACCGTGGATGGTCAGCAGCTGCACGACGCCGGGCTCGGGCGGCTCGGGGCGCGGCATGAGCTCGTCGGTGCTCTCGGCCTTGTCGAGCCAGGCCAGCAGGCCGGCGATGGAGCCGCGGTCGTCCGCGGACAGGAACGCGCGCACCTCGTCGGCGAACGCGCGCAGCTGGGTGGCCGCCACGCGGGCGGGGCCGCGGGTCTCGTTGACGGCCAGCTCGATGTCGAGCCGCAGCTCCAGTTCGATCATGCGGATGAGCTCGGGGATCGGCAGGGTGGCGGAGCGGCGCAGGCGCTCCAGGATGTCACCGGCCTCCCGCAGCCGGCGGCGCCCTTCCGGGGTGATCGCGGCGATGAGCCGGTAGTCGTCGGGCGCGCTGCGCAGGAAGTCCACGGCGTCGACGATCGACGTCGCCTCGTCGGCGCCGCGCGACGAGCGCAGCCGCTCGCGCACCTCGTCGGAGAGCGGGCTGAGGTCGGCGTCGCGCCCGGCGAGGGTCGTGGCCAGGTCGTAGAGGGCCGCCATGTCGGCGATGCCGATCCCGAAGCGCGGGCCCACCAGCATCCGGATCAGCGCCGAACCCGCCGTCGGATCGTGGATGACGCGCAGCATGGACACCACATCCACGACCTCGGGAGTGGACAGCAGTCCTCCCAGGCCCAGGATGCGGTGCGGGATGCCGCGGCGCGCAAGCGCGCCGGCGAAGGTCTGCATGTGCCGCTTGGAGCGGAACAGGATGGCGCCGGTGTGCGCGCGATCGGCATCCGTATGCTCGGCGCGGCGCTGCAGGAACCATTCCGCGACCTGCTCGGCCTCATCGTCGACTGTGAAGGGGAAGCGCACTTCCACGCGACCTTCCCCCGCGCCGGGGCGCGGTTCGAGTGCGGGAACGTCGAGACCCTCGCGCTGCAGCGGGGCGAGGATGCGGTTGGCGACGTCGAGGATGCGGCGATCGTTGCGCCAGCTGGTCATCAGGCTGTAGGTGGTCGACGGCGTGGTCTCGGCGAAGGCGCGGCTGAACGCGTACAGGTTGTCGGCGCTGGCGCCTCGCCAGCCGTAGATGGACTGGTGCGGGTCGCCGACGGCCATCACGGCGCTGTCGCGGAACAGCGCGGCCAGGAACCGGGTCTGGATGACCGAGGTGTCCTGGTACTCGTCCAGCAGCACGACGCGGTGCTGTTCGCGCAGCTCGGCGCGCACGTCCGGCGCGGTCTCGACGATGTCGAACGCGCCGCCGACCTGATCGGCGAAGTCCAGCACGCCGCGACGCTCCTTCTCGGCGATGTAGTCGCGCACCAGGCTCACCAGCACCGGCATGCTCAGCAGGTTCAGCGCGGCGGTGTCGACGTCGGTCCTGGCGCGGTACGGCTCGAAGGCAGCCGCTTGCCCGGTGGCGATGCGCTCCATCTCGTCGAGGTCGACGCGGTGGTCCAGCGCTTCGGCGGCCAGCCGCTGCACGGCATCGATGATGCCGCCGAGCGACCGGTCGATCTCCTCCAGGCCCGGCAGGTCGGCACGCAGCACGACCGCGCGGGCGATCAGCCACGACGCGGACTGGCTGAGCATGGCGGCCTCGGGGTCGCGGCCGATGCGGGCGGCGTGCTCGCGGACGATGCCGTCGGCGAACGCGTTGTAGGTGGACACCCGGGGACGGATGAGCAGGTCCTCGGCGGAGCGGGGCGTGCGCGGATCCCAGCCGGTGCCGTATGTCTCGGCCAGCTCGTTCAGCACCTGCGTGCGCACGGTGTCGCGCTGCGCACCGGGGGCGGCGGCATGCACGCGGCCCAGCGCGTCGGTGGCGACCAGCTCGGGCAGATACGGCAGCAGGCCGCGGCGGGCGAACTGGTCGATGGCGTCCAGCCGCGTGCCGATGCGCTCGGCCAGCTCGCCGGCGGCCTTGCGCGTGAACGTCAGGCCGAGCACCTCGTCGGGGCGCACGTGCCGGTTGGCGACCAGCCACACCACGCGGCCGGCCATGGTCTCGGTCTTGCCGCTGCCGGCGCCGGCGACGACCAGTGCGGGTCCGGGCGGCGCCTGGATGACGCGCTGCTGAGCCTCGGTGGGCACCGGCAGTCCCAGCGCCAGCGCGATGGTCTCGGCGGGGACCGTGGAGGGTTCGGGCCAGTCAACGGACACGGGGTTCACGCGCTCACCGCCGGGACGGTGTGGATGTGACAGGGAGTGACACGGAACTGCGTGTCGGCGCAGTGCGCCTCCACCTGGGCCGTGAAGCTGCTGGCGGCCATGCCGCGGCCCGCCGCTGCGACACGATGCAGGAAGGCCGCACGGGCATCATCGTCGAGCGGATGCTGGTGCGCCACCCGGTAGTCGGCCTTGCCGATGGTCTTGGACACCACTACCAGGCGCGCGCCGGTGAGCGCCTCGGACGGTGCGCCCTCGATCAGCCCCTGCTGCACGGCGATCTGATACGCCGCCAGCTGGGCGTGCTCGCGCACGTGCTCCTCGGTGAGCTTGTCCTCGCTCTTGCCTGTCTTCAGGTCGACGACCACGATGCGCTCACCGGCAGCCCCCTCACCCATCCGCTCCCACTTCTGCCCGCGCGCGCCGGCGTGCTCGCCGCCGCCCGTCGGGTACGCCTCGATCCGGTCGATGATGCCGCTCACCACGGCGCGCGGGGCGCCGGCGAACCCATCCGCGGTCTCCTTCCCGACATCCGGCACCTCTCCGGCATCCGGCATCGGAACCACCTCGTCTGTGTCCAGGTCGACGGCGAAACGGAACTTCGTCTCCGCGCCCAGCACCCGCCCGCCCTCGTGGATCGTCTCCTGCAGATACGCGTGCAGGCGCTGCACGTACAGGTCGGCCCGGCGGCGCTCCTTGCGCCCGACCCACTCGGTCTCGAAGTCCAGCTCCGGCCAGTGCTCGCCGACGATGGCGTTCATGGCGTCGAGGTCGCCGTCCGGCACCTTCTCCATGGCCTCGTGGATGATCGTGCCGATCCCGGCCGACGGCGGCGAGACGGTGTCGCCGCCCAGCGCGGAGACGACCCAGTTCAGCCCGCACTTCTCGAAAGCCTCCAGCCGCGACGGAGAGACCTTCACCGGACCCGCCGCGAGATCGCGCAGCGGGGCGGTGCTGGATGCCGGAGCCACGCCGTACCAGTCGTCGGGCGATGCACCCGGGACGCCCGCCTCGGCCAGCAGACGCAGCTGTCCGGCCGCGGCCGCCAGCTCAGCGGGATCGGACGCCGTGGTCAGCGTGCGCCGGTGCCGCGAGACCAGCCCGCGCAGCGTGATGGGATGCGCGAAGCGCTGGTCGTCGGCCTCCACGGGCGGCGGCGCAGGCAGGAACGAGAAGAACGGGCTCGGCGACATGTCGTCGTCATCGACGGCCGAGACCACCAGGCGCGAGCGGGCCCGCGAGATCGCACGCACGAACAGCCGCAGCTCATCGTGCAGGGCGCTGCGCCGGCGATCCAGCACGCCCGGCACGATCTCGGGGGATCCGGTGCGCACGGAGGTCAGCCACTCGCCGAGCCGCCACGTCTCCAGCATCCCGCCGCGCAGGCGCACGTTGGGCCAGACCCCGTCCTGCACGCCGGCCACCACGACGGCCTCGAACTCCGCCCCCAGTGCGGTGGCGGGCGTCATGAGCGTGACCAGCCCCGGACGCTCGGGCGTGGACAGTGAGTCCTCGGGCACCTCGCTGTCGAGGATGTCACGGATGAACAGCGCGGGCTTCTCCTGCGGCGAGCGCTCCACGAAGCGCTTGGCCGCTGCGAACAGCGCCACCAGCGCGTCCAGCGACCGGGACACCTCGGCGCCGCCGGGCAGATCTGCGGCGGCCCGCCACGCGGTCTGCAGTGCCACGCCGCCCATCGAGCGGGCCCGATCCCAGACGCGCCACAGCAGCTCGTGGATGGTCTCGCCGGCCTCGCCCGCCACGTTAAGCTGCGAAAGGGTCTCGGCGAACCTCGCCGCCACCCGCGCCTCGGGGGCGTCGACGCGATCGAACATGTGCGGATGCGCCAGGGCCTCGCGCAGCAGCTCCCGGGCCGGCGTCGAGCCGCCGTCGGACAGCTCCACATGCCGCAGCCGCGCTCGCAGGCGGCGCAGGCCCACGGCATCCAGTCCCCCGAACGGCGAGACCAGCGCCTCGGCCAGCATCTCC
This sequence comes from uncultured Microbacterium sp., assembly GCF_937927635.1. Lineage (GTDB taxonomy): Bacteria > Actinomycetota > Actinomycetes > Actinomycetales > Microbacteriaceae > Microbacterium. The sequence goes on along the minus strand of NZ_CALBRW010000037.1, from coordinate 76,093 downwards.
GCAGATCGGTCTTCGGCATCCGTCAGCCCGAGACGCACGATCTCGACGATCGCGCGCACGGTGCTCTCGCTGCCCAGCGGGCGCGGCACTCCGGCGGCGCGCGTGGGCACCTCGCGGGCGGCCAGCTCGGCCTCCAGCGTGACGATCTGTCGGGTGTCGTGCGCGATCACCGCCATGTCGCTCCAGGCGACGCCGTCGGCCAGGTGCCATTCCCGCAGCGTCGCGGCGATGCGGTCGATCTCCTCGTGCGGCGACGGCGCGATCAGCGTGCGCACGCCGTTCCCCTCGACATCGTCCGGGGCACGGCGATGGTCCACGCGACCGGCGGCGCCGATGGCCTGCGTGACCGTGCGGGTGAGGGAGGTCAGCACGGGAGTCTGCCGGTGCGCGGCATCCAGCACCAGCACCTCGCCGAGCACCTGCGCGAGGTCGGCGAACAGCTGCGGGCTGGCGCCGCGGAACGCGCCGGAGGAGATGTCGGGGTCGCCGAAGGCCAGCACGGCCACGCCGCGCTCGCGCAGCGCCCGCACCAGGCGCACCCCTCCCCTGGTGAGCTCCTGCGCATCGTCGATCAGCACCGTGCGCAACGACGCCAGCGGGCCGAGCGAGGCCGCATCGGCCGTGGCGAGGATGCCGGTGGCCTCGCTCAGCAGCTCGGGGATGTCGCGGTGCGCCACGCGCATGCCGCCCATCACCTCCCGGTACTCGTCGAGGAAGTCCGCCGCAGCCTGCCAGACCTCGCGCCCGGAGTGCTCCAGCTCGCCCGGAGCCACTCCCAGCTCTGTGGTCTCGGCCAGGAACGCGCGCAGCTCGGAGCGGAACCCCTTCGATGCCCGCACCGATGGGCTGAGCGTCTCCGGCCACTGCCGCACGCCGTCCTCGGCGTCGCCCGCCAGCAGATCGGCGAAGATGCGGTCCTGGTCGGCGCCGGTCAGCAGCGCGGGCGGCTCCAGCCCCTGCTGCACGGTCACGCCGCGCACGAGCTGGAAGGCGAACGAGGCCAGCGACCGCACCAGCGGTCCCGGCGTCGCCTGCGTGACGCGCACGCCCAGGCGATCACGCAGCGCGGTGGCGGCCTGTCTGCTGGGGGTGAGCACCAGCAGCTCCTCGGGCTTCATGCCGCTGTGCAGCAGGTGCACGACGCGGTCGGCGAGCGCCGTCGTCTTGCCCGTGCCGGGCGCGCCGATCACCACTGCGGATGCGGCAGGAGCGGCGCGCACGACCGTGAGCTGAGCGGCATCGGAAGTCATGCTCACCACGGTATCGGCCACCACCGACGCCGACCTGCCACCGCCGTGTGCGCCCACGGCGAAATCCGCACCGCGGCCCGGCTCGGCGTCCGGGCCAGCAGGTAGAGTCGAGCATGTTCGCAGACATCTGAGGAGATCGCGTGGAAATCCGCATCGGCATCGTCAACACCGGTCGTGAGTTGAGCTTCGAGACCAGCACCAGCGCCGACGAGATTCGCTCGCAGGTCGCCGGCGCCCTCGAGCAGAACGCCAGTCACCTGAGCTTCACCGATTCCAAGGGCAGCTCCTACATCGTCCCCACCGCGAACCTCGCCTACATCGAGCTGGGCACCGAGGAGTCCCGCCGGGTCGGCTTCGTCGCCTGACATGTACATCCTGCTGGCGCTGATCGCCGCCTGCTCCCTGGGCATCGGCCTGCACTACCTGATGCCGCGCCGCGACCTGCGGGGAGTCGCGGTCACGCCTGCCATCACCACGGCGGCCGCTGCGGCGATCTATACGATCATGCAGTGGTCGGGCGTCGCCGAGAGCAGTCCCGCACTGTGGCCGGCGAGCATCGGCGGCGGGCTCGTCATCGCCGCCGGCGCGACCTTCGCGATCAGCATCCTGCGCGCGCGGCACGACGCCGCGGCCAGGCAGGCGCTCGGGATCTGACGCCCCGCTGGTCCCGGCATCCGCTCGGTCCCGCCCGCCGACTTGGTACAGATGTCGGTCCGTTTCACGGATGTCGGTCCGGATGGCCAGAATCCGCCGACATCCGTACTTCGCGCCGACATCCGTACCCGGCAAGGCGGTGCCGACAGAGCGGATGCTACGAGGCCAGCCCCATGGCGTCCATCCGGCGCGCGTGCGCGCCCATGAGCTCGGTGTAGACCGGCTCGATGCGCTTGTCATCCTCCTCCAGGCGGTCCGGGCGCAACGCGTCGCGGCACACCAGCAGGGTGTCGCCCACCAGGCGACGCCCCCACATCGAAAGCAGCGAGCGCCACTCGTGATCGCTCTCGATGGTCTCCAGGATGATCGTGACGATCTCGTCGCCGGCATCCGGCTGCCGCAGGATCTCCGCGACCCGCTCCCCCGTGCGGCCGTAGCTCGAGGCCAGGGCCAGGTAGAAGTCGTCCAGCATCCCGGCGGTCAGGTGCACCGCCAGCAGTGTCTCCTCCTGCCGCTCGCCGATGGTCTTACGGCGGAACGCGTCGAGGTTCTCGCGGAACGGCAGCATGACCTCGGTGGGGTCCTCGCCCTGATCGGCGATGACCTGCACGATCTCGCGGTGCTTGTCCAGCGCGGCGCCGGCAGCGCGCGAGAGCGCCTCCTTGCGTGCCAGCGACTGCGTCCCGCGGATGCCACGGCTGAGCGTCTCGAAGTAGCCCAGCTGCAGGTAGGCGGCCTGCCCGAGGAACCGGTTCAGCTCGGGAGCGAGCTCGGCGAAATCTATCCGCTGCGCGTCGCTCGCCTCCCCGCGGCTGCGCAGCTTCAGCGTGCGCCGCTGCGGCTTGCGCTTCCAGAACCAATTGACCACCCGCCCAGACTACCGGCCGTGCTCTCTGGCGACACGCCGGGCGTCGGGTAGTGTTGCAGTGTCCTGCCGTTGGAGCAGGACCCCGCGCCTGTGGCACATGTGACGGCGTGGATCCGTTACGAGGCGCCGCTGGCACGCAGCCGGGCGCGCGCCGGACAGGCAGACGACAACTGTGACTTCATTCGCTGATCTCGGAACCGATCAGGACATCCTCGACGCGCTGGCCGCGAAGGGCATCGTCGACGCGTTCCCCATCCAGGAGCAGACCATTCCGCTGGGACTGCCCGGTCAGGACATCATCGGCCAGGCCAAGACCGGCACCGGCAAGACCTTCGGCTTCGGCATTCCGCTGGTGCAGCGCCTGGGTCAGAACCCGGAGCCCGGCGTCAAGGCTCTCGTGGTCGTGCCGACCCGCGAGCTGGCCGTGCAGGTGTTCGAGGACATCGACATGCTGGCCTCCAACCGGCCCACGAGCGTCGTCGCCATCTACGGCGGCAAGGCGTACGAGGGCCAGATCGAGCAGCTGAAGGCCGGCGCGCAGATCGTCGTCGGCACGCCGGGCCGCCTGATCGACCTGGCGAACCAGCGTCTGCTGGACCTGTCGCACGCGACCGAGGTCGTGCTGGACGAGGCCGACAAGATGCTGGACCTGGGCTTCCTGGCCGACATCGAGAAGATCTTCTCGAAGGTGCCGGCCGTGCGCCACACGCAGCTGTTCTCGGCCACCATGCCCGGGCCGATCGTGGCGCTGGCCCGTCGGTTCATGAACAACCCGATCCACATCCGGGCCAGCGAGCCCGATGAGGGCCGTCTGCAGACCAACATCAAGCACGTCGTGTACCGCGCGCACTCGCTGGACAAGGACGAGGTCATCGCCCGCATCCTGCAGGCCGAGGGCCGCGGCAAGACGGTCATCTTCACCCGCACCAAGCGCGCCGCGCAGAAGCTCGTGGACGAGCTCGGCGACCGCGGCTTCAACGTCGGCGGTGTGCACGGCGACATGGGTCAGGAGCAGCGCGAGCGCTCGATGGCCGCGTTCAAGTCCGGCAAGCGCGACGTACTGGTGGCCACCGACGTCGCCGCGCGCGGTATCGACGTGGACGACGTCACGCACGTGATCAACCACACCATCCCCGATGACGACAAGACGTACCTGCACCGCGTGGGCCGCACCGGTCGCGCCGGCAAGACCGGCATCGCCGTGACGTTCGTCGACTGGGAGGACCTGCACAAGTGGGCCCTGATCAACCGCGCCCTGGACTTCGGCCAGCCCGAGCCCGTCGAGACCTACTCCTCGAGCCCGCACCTGTACACCGACCTGGACATCCCGGAGGGCACGAAGGGCCGCCTGCGCACGGCGCCCAAGGCCGAGAAGCCCGAGCGTCGCCGCCGTGAGCCGCAGAAGGCCGCGGATGCCGCAGCCGAGGGCGTCGACGAGGGCACGACCCGTCGTCGCCGCCGTCGCCATCGCAGCTCGGGCGGGGAGAAGGTCGGCGCGACGTTCGTCGAGGGCGCCGAGCAGCCGGCATCCGCTCCCGCCTCGGCCGGGGCGCCTGCCGAGCGCGACGCCGAGGGCGCCGGCACGCACGACGGCGACGCCACCCGCGAGCACCGCGACGGCAAGTCCGCCCCGCAGCGCCGTCGCCGTCGCCGCCGCTCCGGCGGCGCCGCCCCGACCGGCGCCTGACGCTCCTACGAAGAAGCCGCGCGACCTTTCGGTGTCGCGCGGCTTCTGCGTGCTCGGCCGGGTGTCGCCGACCGCGCGGCGGCCCTCGACCCCACGCGACAGTCCTCGACCCACGCGGCAGTTCTCAACCCACGCGGCAGTTCTCAACCCACGCGGCAGTCCTCGACCCACGCTGCGCAGATCTGCGCCGCGCGGCCTGAGAACAGCAGCGCGAAGCGGAAGGGTGCGCGAGAACTGCAGCGCGCGGCATGAACTGCAGCGCGAGGGATGCCGCAGGCGCGGCGCCTACGGGAACCGCGGCGAGGATCCGGTGGCGCGGGCGATGATGCGGGCGACCATCTCATCCGAGGTCGTGTTCTCACCCGGCCGGTTGGGCTTCCCCGCCCCGTGGTAGTCGCTGGAGCCGGTGACGATCAGGTCGTGCCGGGCGGCGATCTCGCGCAGCATCCGCCTGCCGTCGGCGGTGTTCTCGCGGTGATCGATCTCGAGACCCGCGAGCCCGGCGTCGACCAGCTGGTCGAAGAACGCCACGGGCATCATGCGGTCCCGCCCCGACGTGGCCGGATGGGCGATGACGGCGACGCCGCCGGCATCCGTGATCAGCCGCACGACCGTCAGCGGGTCGGGTGCGTAGTGCGGCTCGTAGTAGCCGGCGCGCGGGTGCAGGATGCCGTCGAAGGCCTCCGTGCGGTCGTGCACGATGCCCCGCGCGATCAACGCATCGGCGATGTGAGGACGCCCGACGGTGGCATCCGGCGTGGTCTGCGCCAGAACGTCGTCCCAGGTGAGGTCGTAGTCGCGGCCGATGCTGCGCACGATCCGCTCGGCGCGTCCGACCCGATCCGTCCGGATTCGCTCGGTCTCGGCGACGAGGGCGGAGTCGGACGGGTCGAACAGGTAGCCCAGCACGTGCACGCTGCGCCAGTCGTGCCGTGACGAGAACTCGATCCCGGGCAGGAACGTCATTCCGAGGGCCACCGCCTCGTCGCCCGCCTCCGTCCAGCCGGTGGTGCGGTCGTGGTCGGTCAGTGCCATCGTGCGGATGCCGTGGGCGAAGGCCGCGCGCACCACCTCGGCCGGCGATTCCGTGCCGTCGGAATGGTTGGAGTGCAGGTGCAGATCACTCGGCCCCGAGAAGGTGGAGTGCTCGCCCTGGGTCATCCTCCGAGCGTACCGCCAGGGGCATCACAGCATCCCTCCCCTAGGCTCTCAGGCGATGCTACGTCTGCTCGGAGTCCTCTTCACGGTGCTGTTCGCGATCGCGACGGCGATCCTGGTGTGGCCGCAGTTCTTCCAGCTCGAGAACACGTTCCCCCTCGCGCAGATCATCGCCTCGAGGGCACTGGTCATCGGCGTCCTGCTGGTGGTCGCGGTGCTGGCGCTGCTGCTGATGCTGGCGCGGCCGCTGCGCGGCTTCGCCGCCTCTCTGCTGATCGTCGCGCTGGTCGGCGCGGGTGCCACCGGCGTGATCGGCAGCATGCGCGGCACGGGCGGCGGCTCGCTGCCGGCGAAGACGGATGCCGCGCTGCGGGTGCTCACGTGGAACACCAACGGCGCCTCGGTGTCCGCCGAGAAGATCGCGCAGGTCATCGAGGAGCAGCAGGTGGACATCGTCTCGCTGCCGGAGACCTCCGAGAAGGTCGGCGAGCAGATCGCGCTGATGATGCGCACGGCCGGCAACCCGATGTGGGTGCACAACGTCAACATCCGCCCCGACGTCTCCAACGGGCCGCAGGCGTGGCAGACGACGATCCTCATCTCGGCGAAGCTGGGCGACTACTCCGTCATCGCCTCCTCCCGCGACGGCTCCAGCAACACCGGCTCCGTGCCCAGCGTCGTGGCGATGCCCGTGGACGGCTCCGGTCCCACACTGGTGGCCGTGCACGCGATCGCGCCGCGCGAGAACGCCATGAGCCGCTGGAGGTCGGATCTGGCGTGGATCGCGAACCAGTGCCCGGCGGGGGACTTCATCCTCGCCGGCGATTTCAACGCGACCCTCGACCACATGGCGTCCTTCGGCAGCGACGGCGGCACGATGGGCCGCTGCCATGATGTCGCCAGCACCACCGGCAACGGCATGGTCGGCACCTGGCCCGCCAGCATCCCGGCTCTCGCCGGCGCCCCGATCGACCACATCATGGCCAGCGCGAACTGGAAGGCGACCGGATCGCTCGTCATCGACGACGCGGCGGGATCCGATCACCGCGCGTTGGTGGCTCAGCTGGAGCCGGCGCACTGAGATCCGGTCCGCCCGCCGGGGTTCAGCGCACCTGCTGATATTCCTGAACACCAGGATATGAAAACCATTGAATCCGCCGTGAGCGCACGGTAGACATGCAAGGGTGGGCCACACGCCCTCCCGGCAGAGCGCCGGTCTTCCGAAGATGAAAGGCCGTCTCATGAAATCCCTCACCCGATCGCGCTCCCTGCGCTGTCTGATCGGCACCGCCGCCGCACTGGGGCTCGTCCTCACCACAGGACTCGGCGCATCCGCTGCGACATCGGACACCTCCACTCCCGTGCCCGTCAACCCGCCCGACGGCACGGTCATGAGCTACGTGGTCAACACCGGCCAGGCGAATCCCGGCCAGACACGCAAGGCCGAGGCCGCGGTCGTCGCCGCAGGCGGTGTGGTGGTGCAGAGCTGGCCGGAGATCGGCGTCGTCGTCGCGCAGTCCGACCGCGCCGCGTTCCGCACGAACGTGAAGATCGCGGGCAAGAACGTGGTCGCCTCCGTCGGTGCCACGCGCACCGCCGAGGTGAAGGACAGGGCGACCGGTCCTGGCGTGCCCTGGGGTCCCGGCTCCTCGGATTGGAACAAGGGCAAGAACAAGCCGGTCAACGGCGATGAGCCCTCCACGCCGATTCCGGGGTCGGGCACCGAGCAGTACAGCTCGCTGCAGTGGGACATGACCATGATCCACTCCCCTGAGGCCAACCTGGTCACCGACGGCAGCCGCAACGTGCTGGTGGGTGTGCTGGACTCGGGCATCGACCCGACGCACGTCGATCTCGCCGCCAACATCGACGTCGCCGACTCCGTCAACTGCACCGCGGCCGGTCGTCCCGACCAGTCCGAGGGCGGCTGGTACCCCACCACCTCCGACCACGGCACGCACGTCGCCGGCACGATCGCCGCGGCCCGCAACGGCGTCGGAGTCGTCGGCGTCGCGCCCAACGTGCGACTGGCGTCGGTGAAGGTGGTCAACGACGACGGGTTCATCTACCCCGAGTACGCGATCTGCGGCTTCATGTGGGCCGCGCAGCGCGGGATGGACGTCACGAACAACAGCTATTACATCGACCCCTTCGAGTTCTGGTGCGGCGACCAGCCCGACCAGGCCGCCGTCAAGGAGGCCGTCACGCGGGCCGTGAAATGGTCGGTGAAGAAGGGCGTCGTCAGTGCCGCCGCGGCCGGCAACTCCGGACTGGACCTCACGACCAACACGGTCGACGAGGGCAGCCCGAACGATGCCGACGAACCCACGGCGCGCACGATCAACGAGACCTGCAAGGATCTTCCCGCCCAGATCGACGGCGTGGTGACCGTGTCGTCGCTGACGCAGGAGGGGTCGCTGTCGTACTTCTCCAACCGCGGCCTCGGTCAGATCGACGTGGCGGCTCCCGGCTCCCGCATCGCCTCGACGGTCCCCGGCGGCTGGGCGTACAAGAGCGGAACGTCGATGGCGTCGCCGCACGTCGCGGGCGTGCTGGCGCTGATGAAGTCCGCGCACCCCGACCTGACCCCGGCGCAGATGGTGCAGAAGCTGCAGGCCGACGCCACGGAGACGGCGTGCTCGCCGGCGCAGTACGACGAGGGTCCCACCTGCGTGGGCACGACCGAGCTGAACAGCTACTACGGCTACGGCATCGTGAACGCGCTGAAGGCCGTGCAGTGATCTGATTCCAGCACGAGAGTCGGACCCGGGTCGCCTCGAGCGGCCCGGGTCCTTTCGCGCGAGGGATGGAAGAATGGTCACATGACCAGCGCAGAGAACGACACCGTCGTCGAGACCCCGACGAACGTGACCGAAGACGCCAAGAGCGCCCGCAAGCAGCCCTTCCCGCAGGGCTTCCTCGACACCATCTCCACCGGCTGGGCCGAGCGGCCCGAGTCGCTGCCGGCACCGCGCGCCCAGGCATCCTTCGCCGCAGCACGCCGGGAGGCCGTGTCGAAGGCATTCCCCGGCAAGCGGCTCGTCGTGCCCGCCGGGTCGTTCAAGCAGCGCAGCAACGACACCGACTACCCCTTCCGCGCGCACTCCGCCTTCCTGCACCTCACCGGCTGGGAGAACGACGCCGAACCCGACTCCGTGCTCGTGTTCGAGCCCCGCTCTTCGGATGCGGGGGACGCCGGTCACGACGTGACCCTGTACTTCCGCGAGCGCGCGGACCGCACCACCAGCGAGTTCTACTCGGATGCCACGATCGGCGAATTCTGGATCGGCCCGCGGCCCTCGCTGGCGGGCGTCGCCGCTGACCTCGCGGTGCAGACCGCGCACATCGACTCGTTCGTCGCCGGCGCCGACGACCTGACCGTCGACGAGGATGCGGAGCTCACCCGCTTCGTCTCAGAGCTGCGCCTGGTGAAGGACGAATTCGAGATCGCCGAGATGCGCCGTGCGGTGGCGGTCACGGCATCCGGATTCGACGATGTCATCCGCGACTTCGACCGCGCGATCGAGCACTCCCGTGGCGAGCGCATCGTGGAGGGCGTCTTCCACCAGCGTGCCCGCAGCGACGGCAACTGGGAGGGCTACGACACCATCGCGGCGTCCGGCCCGCACGCCTGCTACCTGCACTGGACCCGCAACGACGGCGCCGTGGTGCCGGGCGATCTGATCCTGATCGACGCCGGTGTGGAGGTCGACAGCCAGTACACGGCCGACATCACGCGCACCCTGCCCGTGAACGGCACGTTCTCCGACGTGCAGCGTCGCGTGTACGAGGCCGTGCTGGAGGCCGCGGATGCCGCATTCGCCGCCGCGAAGCCCGGCGTGAAGTTCCGCACCGTGCACGAGACGGCCATGGCCGTGATCGCCAAGCGCACCGCCGAGTGGGGGCTGCTGCCGGTCACCGCCGAGGAGGCGCTGGATGCTGACAAGGGCGGCCAGCAGCGCCGCTACATGGTGCACGGCACGTCGCATCACCTGGGCATCGATGTGCACGACTGCGCGCAGGCGCGTCGCGAGATGTACTACGACGGCGTGCTGGAGCCGGGCATGGTCTTCACCATCGAACCGGGCCTGTACTTCCAGATCGACGACCTGACCGTTCCGGAGGAGCTCCGAGGCATCGGCGTGCGCATCGAGGACGACATCCTGATGACCGCAGACGGTGCCGTGAACCTGTCCGCCGACATCTCGCGCACGGTCGCGGACGTCGAGGCGTGGATCGCACGGCTGAAGCGCTGACCATGGCCATCGGCTTCGCAGGCGCGCACCTGCTCATCATCCTGTTCATCTGGCTCGTGACGATCGCGGCCGTCGGAGCCGCGCTGTACTTCGTCGTGAGGCTGGCCGTGCTGCATGCGATGAAGGCCCATACGCGCTGGGTGGACCAGGGCAAGCGCTAGACGTGACAGAGCGGATGCACGACGGGCAGCTGGTCGTCGACGAGGAACTCGCGGGTGAGCTGATCGCCCGCGAGTTCCCTGCGTTGGCGGGGCTGCCTGTCGTGTCGGTCTCGGGCGCCGGAACCGTGAACGCGATCTTCCGAATCGGGGATGCGGTCGCCGCGAGGTTTCCGCTTGAGGAGACGTCTGATGCCGATCTGGCTTCTGAGGCGCTCCGGCTTGCGGAGTTCGCGGCGGCGTCTCCGTTCTCAGCGCCGGAACCGCTCGGGATCGGAACAGGCGATGAGCGGCACCCCTCCGCATGGGCGCTGCAGAGCTGGGTGCCGGGCGAGGTGGCGGATCCGTTCTCGCTGGCCTCAGCAGCGGCGTTCGCGGAGGACCTCGGCGCGCTGATCATCGCGCTGCGCGCGGTGCCCGTGGGACCGCGTGCCTTCGACGGCCGTGGACGCGGCGGAGTGCTCGCCGATCACGACGAGTGGATGTCGCACTGCATCGCGCAGGGTGCGGGGATCGTCGACGTGGCAGGGGTGTCGCAGGCGTGGGCTTCACTGCGCGTGATTCCTACGGCCGGCCCGCATGTGATGAGTCACCGGGATCTGACACCGTTGAACCTGCTCGTGGACGGCGGTCGTCTGACCGGGGTGCTGGACGGCGGCGACTTCGGTCCGGCAGATCGATCGCTGGACCTGGTGTGCGCGTGGCACCTGCTCTCTGCCGGGCCGCGCCGCATGCTGCGCGAGATCGTCGGCGCGTCCGATGACGAGTGGCGGCGAGGTGCCGCCTGGGCGCTGCAGCAGGCCATGGGACTGGTCTGGTACTACGAGACCTCGAACCCGGTGATGGCCGAGCTGGGCCGCAGCACCGTCGAGCGCGTGCTGGGCGACCCCGACGTGATCTGAGGCGACGCCTCCACGCGGCGCACGTCATGGCGAGGGGCGGAACGACGGTCGGGGAGCCGGATATCCTGCATCCGGCTCCCCCGCATTCGTGCATCACCGTGGCGCACGTGTCGGCGCGGATCGCGCCACCGGCTCAGCTGCCGAGGCGGACGCCCGCAGCGCGCAGTGCCGCGCGAAGGCCACCGATGCCGGTGAAGTGGTGCGTGCGGATGCCGAGGACCTCGGCGCCGCCGAGCTTGGGGACCGAATCATCGGTGAAGAAGACCTCTTCCGCGGCGAACGCCAGGGCGTCCAGCACATGCCGGAACAGCCTCGGATCAGGCTTGGCGATACCGATCTCCGCCGAGTTGAAGACGGCGTCGACGTGCGCGTCGATCCCGGATTCGTGCAGTTCGGCAGGGATCGTGTCGGTTCCGTTGGTGAGGATGGCGGTGCGGATGCCCGCGGCGCGCAGCTCATCGCTGAGAGTCAGCATCCCGGCATCCGGCGTCGACGGAATCCTGCCCCACTCCTGCGCCGCGTGCGGATCGCCCAGCCGCTCCCCTACGGCGCGGACCCAGTCGGCACGGCTGGTGCGGCCGGTGATGACGGGTTCCAGCAGCGCCGGCAGGAAGGCCATCACCTGGATACTGCGGCTCGCCAGTCCATGCCGCACCTCGATCTCCTCAGCGCGAGTCGAGTCGAAATGGCGCAGCACGCCATCGAGGTCGAAGACGACGGCACGGATCATGGGTTCATCGTGACATCCCGGTCGAGCATCGGCGCGTGCATCACCGTGGTGCACCAGCCCGCGGCTCCAGTTTCGTTATGCGTTCGTGATCTTCCCGATACCCCCCGGATCCGTATCTTTGTTCCAATGTCGGTGGCCCTCTCCAGACTGGAGTCATGGCATTCTTCACCGACATCGAGCGTCAGGTCGCTGTTCTGCGCGGCCTGTTCGGTGGCGATGTCGAGGCGTGCGATCTGTCCTCGCGAATGGCGGGCCTGGGTGGGAACGAGCTGGTGGATGCGGTGACCGCGGCGGCCGAGCTCGCGCGCGCCGCCGAGCGGGTCAGCATCGTCGGTGCGGGTATCACAGCCTCCCGCTCCGCACGCAGCACGGGGCAGGACGGGCTCGCGCAGTCACGGGGGCACCGCACGCCTGCCGCTCTCGTGCAGGATCTTGCGGGCATCAGCCATGCCGAAGCGCAGAGGCAGGTGCGGCTGGGCTTGGCGCTGCTGGAAGCGGATGCGACGGATGCCGTGGATGCGGACGGCACGCCGGATGCCGGTGATGCTCGCGACAGTGTCGCGCCCGTGCCTCCCGAGGTGCGTCCGCCGTGGCACGGAAAGCTGTCGGAGGCGATGATCCAGGGGCGGATCTCGGCCACCCAGCAGGACACCATCCTCCGCGCCCTGGGCCATCCGACCGAGGATGACGCCGGCACGCACGCCGCGTGGCAGGCGGCCGCCGAGCACCTGATCGAGGAGTCCGCGCAGCGCACGGTCGAGGAACTGCGCATCCAGGCCCGCGCGATCCGCGACCAGCTGGATCCCGCCGGCGCGGAGCGCAGATACGCCGAGCGGTACGAGCGACGCTCGTTCCGGATCTGGACGGACGCTGACGGAATCGAGCGCGGCCGCATCGACTTCGAAGACGACGGAGCCGCGTGGATCCACGCCATCCGAGACGCGGCATTGCGCCCTCGGCGCGGCGGCCCACGGTTCGTCGACTCCGCCGAGGCGGTGCAGGCGAAGGACCTCGCCGACGATCCTCGTACGAACGACCAGCTCAGCTACGACCTGCTCATCGACGTGCTCCGCGCCGGTGCGCTCGCCGACGCGGAGTCCGTGTTCGGCACCCGACAGGCGGGCGTCCGCATCGTGCAGGTCATGGATGCGTCGGGCTCCGCCGTGAGCACCCGCACCGAGGACTACGGCTTGTCCCTGCCTCTCGCCGCGGCTCAGCAGCGCGTCTGCGAGACCGGTTCGGTGACCGTCACCGTCGATCCGTTCGGCAATCCGCTGAACCTGGGTCGCGAGAGCCGGGTATTCACCCCACGGCAGCGCGTGGCGCTGTCCATTCGTGACGGCGGATGCCGCTGGAAAGGCTGCGAACGGCCTGCGTCCTACTGCGAGGCGCATCATGTCGACGAGTGGCACGCGGATCACGGCCGAACCGACATAGACCGTGGCATCCTGCTGTGCCGACACCATCACATGCAGCTGCACCATTCCGGGTGGCGCATCACCCGTGCGGGGAAGGAGGACTTCGTGCTGCACCCGCCCGACGGCAGACCTCCCACGGTGCTGAAGCCCCGCGCCGCCCTCATCGCGGCGTGGGCGGGTGTCGACCCACCGCCGAAGCGATTCCGACCGCAGGTCGCCTGACCACGGCGGGTCCGGCGCGGCTGGACTGGGCATGGCTGGCCTCGACACGGCTGGCTGAGCACTGCTGACCTGAACCCGCCGACCTGAACCCGCCGACCTGAACCCGCCGACCTGAACCGGCTGGCTGAGCACTGCCGGTCCGAACCGGATGGTCCGAACCGGCTGATCTGAACCAGCTGGCCTGGACCGGCCGGCTGAGCATTGGTGGCCCGAACCGGACGACCTGAACCGACCGACCTGAACCGGCTGGCTGAGCACGGCTGGCTGAGCATTGCCGGCCCGAACACGGCTGACCTGAGCACAGCCCACGGGAACACGTCCTGCTGCGCCGGGCTATCGTGGCAACGTGTCCATCCGCCGGTGTCTCGCCATCGCTGCCCTGGCATCGTCCGCGAGCCTCGTCGCCCTGTGGGCCTGGGCCGAGGAGGTCGACCGACGGGCCAGCACCCGTTGGCTCGGCGCCGCCGCACAGCGAACCAGCACGCGCAGGTCGCAGGCCGGATGCAACGGAGCAGAGTCCCGCCACATCCACGCCGTGATCGTGCTCGGCTACGGGAACACCGGCGAGCGCGCCAACCTCGTCAACCGCTTCCGCGTGCGCGCCGGCATCCGCTCCCTCGCCCCGCACGCCGACAACCTCCTGATCCTCTGCGGCGGCCCCGTCCACAGCAGCACGTCCGAAGCGATCATCATGCAGCGCTTTGCGCGAGACGAGCTCGGATTCCCGGGCGAGATCGCCCTCGACACGACCAGCCGCTCCACCTGGGAGAACATCGCGCACGCGATCCCGCTCATCGAGCACGCCGACACCATCAGCATCGTCTCCAACGCGCCGCATGCCGAGATCGGCCGCCAGATCCTCTGGCACCAGCGGCCAGACCTCGCCCAGCGACTGGTCCGCGGCGCCGAGCACCGCCTCGGCGAATCCCCTGTGCTCAAGATCCTCGGATCGCTGCGCGCCGCACACGCCAAACGCACCGGCGACTGGGCGAGAAGCACCCGTGATCGTCGCGCCCGCTCGGCGACAGAGACCTGACCCTGGTTCTCTTCTACAACCGTTCGGCGAGCCCCGCGAAGAACTCCGCCACCACCGGCGCCACCGACCCGCCCACCTCATCGGCAGGGCGCTTGCGCCCCTTCACCTCGAAGGAGTGCCCGCCGCCCTCGACCCACGCGATCCGGGCATCCTGACACGACGCGACCGCCTCCTCCAGCTGCGAGAGCGGCTGCACGAAGGGATCCACCGTCCCCTCCACGAACAGCTGCGGCGGACGCACAGCCGGCAGATGATCCACACGCGACTTCTCCGGCTTCCCCGGCGGATGCAGCGGATACCCGAGGTACGCCAGGCCATCCACCTCCAGTCCCTCGGCCACTGCCATCGACGCCATCCGACCGCCGTACGACTTGCCGCACGCGAACACAGGCATCCCCGGCTCCGCAGCGCGCAGCGCAGCGATCACCGCGCGCCAGGTCAGCATCGCGTGCGCGGCGGGCCCCGGCATCCGCCTGCCCGCCTCGGAGTACGGGAAGTTGAAGCGCACCGCCGCGAACCCGGCATTCGCCATCGCATTCGCGAAGCCCACCAGGAAGGGATGATCCATCGCGGCGCCCGCGCCATGCGCGATCGCGACCACGCCCGCCGAACCGCCTGAGGGCCGCGACCAGGCGGTCGTCACCGATACAGCACCGGCGGGCAGCGGCACCTCGATCTTCATGCCGCATCCCGCATGAACGGCAGCCGCACAACCTCACCACGGCGAGCGCGCATCGTCCCCACCACGACGACCATCACGTGCACCACGCACACGAGGAAGTACAGCCCGATCGGGATGCCCAGCGGCAGGAAACCCGGCGCGCCCGTCGCGTGCGTGATCAGCCGGACGATGCCGATCACCAGCTGCGCCACCAGCAGCCCCGTGGACACCACCAGGAAGGTCAGTCCCCACCGGCGAGCCGCGGCGGCGTTGACCTTCGCCAGCTCACCCTGCTTCGACAGCGTGCCGTAGGCCGCGATCATCGCGCCGCCGGACGCCAGCGCGCCCAGCATCGGAACGGGGATGAGGATCAGCAGGCCCAGCGCCCACGCCGAGACGCCCGTCGCCTCACGCCCGGGCGACGTCATCGCGACTCGGATGCCCCGGAGTCGCCATCGTGCGAATCCGATGCGTCGCCGTCATCCGTCGTCTGCTCCGGCGACGGACCCTCGGAGGCCGACGGCGCGGCCTGCTGGGAGGGCGCGGCCTGCTCGGGCGCAGGCTCGGACACCGGCTCACCGGCATCCGCTGAGTCCGGAGACGCCTTGGACGCCGCCGCGGTCCCGGGAGCAGTCGGCGCCGCAGACGCGGGCTGCCCCGACGTCGATTCACCGGCATCCGTCGCGGTCGAGTCATCGGCATCCGTCACTGCCGGCCCGGGTGCAGCAGGAGGAGCAGGAGCGGGAGGCGCAGGAGCGGGCGCCGGCGGCGCAGGAGCAGGCTCCGGGGCCGTGCCCGGCGCGGGGATCCGCTCACCGAACTGCGGCGGCTTGCTCAGGTCCACGGTCGGCCGCGGCGCGGCGACGCGCTCCGAGCCCAGCACCTGCCGGGCCTTCGCCAGCGACCCCGTCTGCACGCGCACCTCGTAGTGATCCGCCAGCATCTGCGTCATGGATGCGAAATCGCGCCGCCTGCGCACGATCGAGTACGTCACCAGGCTCATGATCATCCCCAGCGCGACGCCGACCAGGATGAATCCGAGGAACAGCGAGATCTCGGCCTTCGGGTTGCCGAACAGCATGATGGCCGAGAGCACCAGCCCGATCAGCACGCCGTTCACGGCGCCCGAGCGCGCGGCGGCGGCATAGCCGAGCCGGCCGGTCACCCGCTCGACGGTGCGCACCCCCTGACCGACGATCGCGATGTCCCGCGCGGGGACATCACCCTCGATCAGCTTCGACACGGTCTTCTGAGCGACTTCGTAGTCGTGCGAGGACGCGACCATCTCACCGAGATCGTTGGCGCGGGCCGGGCGATTCATCATGCTCATCGCCCCATTGTCCCATCCGCCTCCCAGCAGGAGTCTCCGAGGGTCGTCACGCCGGTGCGCCGACTACGCTGGATGCTGTGAGCACACAACGGGTTTTCGTCGCGCGCCTGGCCGGCTGCGCCGTGTTCGACCCCGTGGGCGACCGGCTCGGCAAGGTCCGGGACGTCGTCATCGTGTACCGAAAAACCGCCGCTCCTCGCGTGATCGGCCTGGTCGTGGAGATCCCCGGTCGCCGACACGTGTTCCTGTCCATCGGGCGCGTCAACTCGATCCGCGCCGGACAGGTCATCAGCACGGGCCTGATCAACGTGCGCCGCTTCCAGCCGCGTCCCGGCGAGGTGCGCGTGCTGGCCGAGTACCTCGGCAGGAAGGTGAGTCTGACCGACGGCAGCGGCACCGCCGTCGTCGAGGACGCCGCCATCGAGCAGGACCGGCACGGCGAATGGGCCGTCACGCAGCTCTTCCTGCGCAAGGCGAAGACCAGCGCCTCCCCCTTCGCGAAGGGCCCCACGACATTCGCCGCATGGAACGAGGTCGCCGAGCAGCAGCGCCCCGGCGAGGCGCAGTCCGCCGAACAGCTGGTCGCCACCTACTCCGAGCTGCACGCGGCCGACCTGGCCACAACGCTGTTGGACCTTCCCGAGCAGCGCCTGATCGAGGTCGCGGAGGAGCTTCCCGACGAGCGGCTGGCCGACGCGCTGGAGGAGATGCCCGAGGACGACCAGGTCGGCATCCTGGACCGCCTGGGCGACGAGCGCGCCGCCGACGTGCTCGACGAGATGGAACCGGACGACGCGGCCGACCTGCTCGCACAGCTCCCGCCGGAGCGCCTCGAGCAGCTGCTGGCGCTCATGGAGCCGGAGGAGGCGGAGGACGTCCGCACCCTGCTGCGCTACGGCCCCGACACCGCCGGCGGCCTGATGACCACCGAGCCCATCATCCTCTCCGCCGATGCCACGGTCGCCGAAGCGCTCGCCCTCATCCGCCGGCACGAGCTGCATCCGGCCCTCGCCGCCGCGGTGTTCGTCACGCTGCCACCCTTCGAGACGCCCACCGGACGCCTGCTGGGCGTCGTGCACTTCCAGCGGATGCTGCGCTACCCGCCGCACGAGCGACTGGGGGCCATCCTGGACGACAACATCGAGCCGGTCTCGGTCACGGCATCCGCCACCGAGGTGGCCCGCCTGCTGGCCAGCTACGACCTCGTCTCGCTGCCGGTGGTGGACTCCACGCACCGCCTCGTCGGCGCGATCAGCGTCGACGACGTGCTGGACTACCTGCTGCCTGACGACTGGCGCACGCACGACTCCGACGAGAACGAGACGAGCGGAGCACGATGATGGCTCGCAGCGCGCGCCTGGACACCCCCCGCGCCGGCACCAGCGCCGCCCGCCCGCAGGCGCCTTCGCGCGACCGGTTCGGCAGGTTCACGGAGTGGGTGGCCCGGGCGATGGGCACTCCCGCCTTCCTGGTCATCCTCACCCTGTTCTGCGTGCTCTGGATCAGCTGGAACACCGTCATGCCGCATGCCCTGCGCTTCGATGACGCCGCCCTCGGCTTCACCGCCCTGACGCTGATGCTCTCGCTGCAGGCGTCGTACGCGGCTCCGCTGATCCTGCTCGCGCAGAACCGTCAGGACGACCGCGACCGCGTGCAGATCGAGCAGGACCGGCAGCGCGCCGAGCGCAACCTGGCCGACACCGAGTACCTGGCGCGTGAGATCGTCGCGCTGCGTCTGGCCCTCGAGGAGCGCAACGAGAAGCTCGTCACCCGCGAGGTGCTGCGCCAGGAGCTGAAGTCGATGCTCGCCGAGCTCGAACCGGAGCCGGCCGAGGAGAACCCGTCATGACCACCGCAGATCAGGTCCGGGCAGCGGTCTCCGCGGTCACGGACCCCGAGCTCCGCCGTCCCATCGGCGACATGGACATGGTGCGCACCATCTCCGTCGACGGCACGCACGCCGACGTCGCCATCGTGCTCACGATCGTGGGATGCCCGATGGCGCGCCGCATCGAGCAGGACGTGCGGGATGCCGCGGCCGCCGTCCCCGGCATCACCGACGTCGACGTGCAGGTGGGCGTGATGACGCCGTTCGAGCGCCGGGCCCTCACCGAGAAGCTGCGCGACGGACACCCCGCCAGGGAGATCCCGTTCACCAAGGACTCGCTCACCCGCGTCATCCTCGTCACCAGCGGCAAGGGCGGCGTGGGCAAGTCCACCGTCACCGCGAATCTCGCCGCCGCCCTCGCCCACGAGGGCCTGCGGGTGGGGCTGGTGGATGCCGACGTGCACGGCTTCTCGATCCCGGGGCTCCTCGGCATCGCGCCAGGAACGCAGCCCACGCGCATCGACGACATGATGCTGCCGCCGGTCGCCCACGATGTGAAGGCCATCTCGATCGGGATGTTCCTGCGCGACGGCGAGGCGATGGTGGCGTGGCGCGGCCCCATGCTGCACCGCACCGTGAAGCAGTTCCTCACCGACGTGTTCTTCGGCGACCTGGACGTGCTGCTCATCGACATGCCGCCGGGCACGGGCGACATCGCCATCACGATCGGGCAGCTGCTGCCGCACGCCGAGGTGCTCGTGGTCACCACGCCGCAGCGCGCTGCGTCGGAGGTGGCCATCCGCAGCGGACTGGTCGCCCGCCGCACCGGGCAGCACGTGATGGGCGTCGTCGAGAACATGGCGCCCTACACCTTGCCGGACGGCACCGTCATCGACCTGTTCGGCACCGGCGGCGGCGGCGAGGTGTCCGCGGCGCTCAGCGCGCCCGGCGACCAGGGCGCGCCCGCCGAGGAGGTTCCGCTGCTGGCATCCATCCCGCTCAGCCCTGCGCTGCGCGTGGGCGGGGATGCCGGGGTGCCGGTGGTGCTGGACCACCCGGAGGACGCCGCGGCCCAGGCCATCATCGAGCTCGCCCGCACCATCGCGCAGCGCGGACGCGACCTGGCCGGCCGTTCACTGCCGATGCGGCTGCTCTGACCGCCGAAGTCGACGGATCAGGTCTGCGCCGGCGGATCAGGTCGGGGCGGATCAGGTGGCCTCGGCGTCGAACGGCGGCGGCGTGGCGCGGGTGAAGAACTCGCGCGTCCGGGGTGCACGGCTCGGCGCGGCCGACTCGACGACCGGGTCGGCCGCGAACGGGTTCGAGGTCGCGGGAGCGCTCGGTGCACTGTCGAACGACGGCTCCTCGAACAGCGCATCGCGGATGATGCGGCGCGGGTCGTACTGGCGGGGATCCAGCTTGCGCCAGTCGACCTCGTCGATCTCCGGGCCCAGCTCGTCCTTCATCTTGTCCTTGGTGTCGCGCAGGTACTCCCCCGCGCGGCGGACGAACTTGGAGAACGCCTCAGCGGCCTTCGGCAGACGCTCGGGGCCGATGATGAGCACCGCGACAAGGCCGATCAGCAGCAGCTTGTCGAATGTGAGGCCGAACTCCATCCCCTCAGGCTACCCGCCGCGCCTGCCAGCGGCATGCACCGCGGGCGCTTACGCTGTCTATGACCCGATTCGTCTGGAGAACCCCATGAGCGAACACGACGCGAACGCCCGATTCGCCCGCGAGACGACCGTCGAACCCGCAGCCATCTCCCGCGCCCGCACACACGCACTCGAACTCGGCGCTGCGCCGATCAGCCCGGTCGTCGGCGCCGAGTACGCGGTGCTGGCGGCGAGCGTCGCAGCCCGATCCATCGTCGAGATCGGCACCGGCGCCGGAGTCTCCGGCCTGTGGCTGCTGCGCGGCGCCCCGCAGGCGGTGCTGACCACCATCGACAACGAGCCCGAGCACCTGGCGGCGGCCAGGCAGGCCTTCGCCGACGCGAAGATCCCCGCCGCGAGGGCCCGGTTCATCACCGGGCGAGCGTCGGACGTGCTGCCGCGCATGAACGAGGCGTCCTACGACATCGTGCTCGTCGACGCCGACCCCGAGAACGTCATCGAGTACGTCGAGCACGGTCTGCGCCTGGCGCGACCGGGCGGGCTGGTGCTCGTGCCGCGGGTGCTGGCCGGCGGCCGCGTGGCCGACCCCGTGCAGCGCGATGCCGTCACCAGCGCGTACCGCTCGCTGGTGCAGGAGACCCAGGAGTCGCCGGCGGTGCTCGCGGCGCTCTCCACGACCGGAGAGGGCCTGCTGCAGCTCTCGCGCATCTCGGCCTGAGCCCGGCGCAGAGTCCCAAGCGGCGCTGCCCACGGGCAGCGCCCGAAGACACGAGAAGGGGCGGTGGTCAACCCACCGCCCCTTCTGCTGTGCTCTCCGGTCAGACCGCTGCCACGACGGCGCCAAGCACGTCGTGGAGCTCCTTGGCCTCTGCATCGTTCACGGAGACGACCAGACGGCCGCCGCCTTCGAGCGGAACTCGCACGATGATGAGACGCCCCTCCTTCACGGCCTCCATCGGTCCGTCGCCAGTCCTCGGCTTCATCGCTGCCATCGCGGCATCCTTTCGCTCGGTGGTATGCACCAAGTTTATCGTCAGCATGCGCCGGGGACATGCCACCCGCAACAATCGCCGGTCAGACGGCCTGTGCGCACTCTCTGATCCGGCTATGGAACCTGGTAGAACGTGGTCGCCAGGCCGTACATCGACAGGATCCACAGCCATTGCGCGAGCAGGCAGAGCGCCAGCATCCCCCACCGGAACCGGCGCGATCGCCGCACCGCCAGCGCACCCCACAGCGGCGTCAGCGGCATGAGCAGCCGCAGCGTCGAGGACTGCGGGAAGAACACCGCCAGCAGGTACAGCAGGTAGCTCGCGCTCCACAGCCGGATGTCGGAGCCGAGCCTGCGCACCGACGCCGATCGCAGCAGCAGCGCCGCGGCTCCCGCCACCAGCAGCATCAGCACCACCCAGCCGGTCCAGCCGGGCATCCCCCACTGCCCTGCCCAGAACTCCGCCCCGCGCACGAACCCCTCGAACGGGAGGAACTCGGAGCTCGGATCGAGCAGCCAGTTGCGACGCCACGCGAGCTCGGTCTTCAGGTACGCCGACGGATCGCCCGTGACGACGCCCGCGATCACCTGCCAGGCGAAGCCGACGACCACCGACAGAGCGCCCAGCGCGATGATGTGCACGACGTGCCGCGCCGGCAGCGGCTCGTGATCGCGACGAACCCACCGCAGGATTCCGTGCAGCCCCAGGAACAGCGCGAAGGCGAGGATGCCGGGGCGTGTGAAGCCCATCACCGGCAGCACCGCGTACAGCCAGGCGTAGCGGCGCCGCGCCACCAGATCCAGGGCCAGCACCAGCAGGAGAACGAACAGCGCCTCGGCGTAGCCCACCTGGAACATCGCCGACGTGGGACCCGATGCGAAGAACGCCACCGCCCACATCGCCGCCGAGGCGCCGATCCGCGGGCGCAGCAGCCGGTGCAGCACCAGGCTCGCCAGGAAGCCCGCGACCAGCGACACCAGCACGGCGCCCGCCGCCCAGTCGCCGAGACCCGCGATGTCCGCCGCCCACGGGTACACCGGCATGAACGCCCAGGCGTTCTCGGCGATGTCGCCGGCATCCGTCAGCGGCAGCGTGTGCGGATAGCCGTTCACGGCCACCCACCAGTACCACTGCGCATCCCAGCCCAGCACGTAGTCGCGCAGGCCCGGTGCGATCCCGAACCGCGAGACCGAGGTCGAGAAGCCGGATGCCAGCAGCAGGAAGCCGGTCGTCACCAGCCGGGCCGCCACGTAGATCACCGCGATGCGGCCGATCACGGGCAGCCGCGCCCAACCGCGCAGCGCCCGACTCAGGCGCCGGTCAGCCACGCGCGCAGCCCGCGTTCGACAGCCTCGATCTGCGCCAGCGGGACCCGCTCCTCATCGTGGTGCGCGAGGTGCGGATCGCCGGGGCCGTAGTTGACGGCGGGGACGCCCATCGCCGAGAACCGCGCCACGTCGGTCCAGCCGTACTTGGCGTGCGCCTGCCCGCCGACCGCGGCGAGGAAGCGCTGCGCGATGGGTGCGTCGAGCCCCGGGCGCGCACCGGCGGCGGCATCCGTGATCTCCACCTCGAAACCCTCGAACGCGGCGCGCACGTGCGCCTCGGCATCCGCCACGCTCTTGCTGGGCGCGAAGCGGTAGTTCACCTCGACCTCGCAGAGGTCGGGGATGACGTTTCCCGCCACACCGCCTCGGATGCTGACCGCGTTGAGGCCCTCGCGGTAGCCGAGGCCCTCCACGGTGATCTCACGGGCACGGTACTCGGCCAGGCGGGTCAGGATGGGGGCCGCACCGTGGATGGCGTTCTCGCCGACCCAGGAGCGGGCGCTGTGCGCGCGGACGCCGCGTGTGCGAACGACGGCGCGCATGGTGCCGTTGCAGCCGCCCTCCACCCTGCCGTCGGAGGGTTCGCCGAGGATGGCGAAGTCGGCGGCGAACAGGTCGGGGCGATCCTTCGCCAGCAGGAACAGGCCGTTGCGCGCCTCGTCGACCTCCTCGTTGTCGTACCACATCCACGTGATGTCGGCCTCGGGTGCGGTGAGCTCGGCGGCCAGCTTCAGCTGCACGGCCACGCCGGCCTTCATGTCGACGGTGCCGCGGCCCCAGAGGTGCCAGGCGCCGTCGATCTGCACAGTGCGGGTGGGTACGTTGTCGTTGATCGGCACGGTGTCGATGTGCCCGGCGATCACGACCCGCTGCGGCAGGCCCAGGCTCGTCCGCGCGACGACGGTGTTGCCGTGCCGCGACACCTCCAGATGCGGGTAGGCGCGCATGCTCTGCTCGATCTCATCGGCCAGCGGTCCCTCCGTGCCCGAGACGCTGGGGATGTCGCAGATAGCGCGAGTGATGTCAGCGGCGGACGCAGTCAGATCGAGCACCATATCCTCCACACTAAACCGTGCGTCACACGCACAGTGCGCATGAGACCTGCCGCGCTACCGTTGCTGCATGAGCACTGCGCGCACCGCCTGGGGCACCGGCCTCCGCACGATCGCATCCGATGGCACCGTCCTGGATGCCTGGTTCCCCGCGCTGGGGCCCGGCGAGCTGCCCGAGAGTGCTGTCGCTCCCGATGGTGAAGGCCCCGATGAGCGCCGCGCCGTGGTCGTGGAGCAGGTCGCACTGAGCATCGACCTGGATGCGGCGGTCGCCTCGACCGAGGACGCCTATCTGCGCCTGCATGCGCTCTCGCACCTGCTGGTGCGCCCCAACGAGGTCAACCTGGACGGCATCTTCGCCCATCTCTCGATCGTGGCGTGGACAAACGCCGGCCCGATGCTGCCCGCCGACGCGGCGCGGCTGCGCCCGCAGCTGCAGCGGCACGGCATCCAGGTGCAGGGACTGGACAAGTTCCCCCGCCTCACCGACTACGTGCAGCCCGCCGGCGTGCGCATCGCGGATGCCTCGCGCGTGCGCCTGGGCGCGCACCTCTCGCCCGGCACCACGGTGATGCACGAGGGCTTCGTGAATTACAACGCCGGCACGCTGGGCGCCTCGATGGTCGAGGGCCGCGTGTCGCAGGGCGTCGTGGTCGGCGACGGCAGCGACGTCGGCGGCGGAGCATCCATCATGGGCACGCTCTCCGGCGGCGGTACGCAGCGCGTCTCGATCGGCGCGCGCACGCTGCTGGGTGCGAACTCCGGCGTGGGGATCTCGCTCGGCGACGACTGCATCGTCGAGGCCGGCCTGTACCTGACCGCCGGCACCAAGGTCGTGCTGGTCGACCGGCCGAAGGACGCCGACGGCCGCCGTCCTGCGGTGAAGGCCGTGACCCTGTCCGGCCGCGACGGACTGCTGTTCTGGCGCAACTCCGTCACCGGCGCCATCGAGGCCAGGCAGCGCGCAGGCCAGGGCGTCACCCTCAACAAGGCCCTGCACGCCTAGCATCCGCCCTCATCCTCTTCGCCGAGACCCCGCCCTACCGCCGACACCCCGGCCTCTGGGCGTCTGCGGGCCGGGGTGTGGGCGACACGACGGGGTGTCGGCGTACGTCCAGGGACGAGGTTGGCGGGCTGTTAGGGTTGATGCGACGCTCCTCGCGAAGCGAGACGTCTGCGTCGTCGACACACTTCCGCCCCGGCATCCGGTCCGCGGTCACATCTCGAGCGGCGAACCGATGCGCGAACCCGCGCCGTCGCCCCCTTGCGCAGCGATCCTGCGCCCTTCCCGGAGTATCCCTATGACTTCCTTCATCGATCTCGGTGTGCCCGCCGTCCTCGCAGACGTCCTGGCCGCCGACGGCAAGACCGAGGCGTTCGCCATCCAGCGCGACACGCTCCCCGACTCGCTCGCCGGTCGCGACCTGCTGGGCCGCGGCCGCACCGGCAGCGGCAAGACCATCGCGTTCGCCCTCCCCCTGGTCGCCCGGCTGGCGGCATCCCGCTCCGCGCACCGTGCGGGCCACCCGCGCGGCCTGGTGCTGGCGCCCACCCGTGAGCTGGCCTCGCAGATCGCCGCGACCGTGGCCCCGCTGGCGAAGGCGGTCGGCCTGCGCGTGACCACCATCTTCGGCGGCGTGAGCCAGCGCCCGCAGGAGCAGGCCATGCGCGCCGGCGTCGACATCGTCGTGGCGTGCCCCGGGCGTCTCGAGGACCTCATGAAGCAGGGCGTCGTCTCGCTGGATGCCGTGGAGGTGGCTGTGCTGGACGAGGCCGACCACATGGCCGACCTGGGCTTCCTGCCCGGCGTCACCCGCATCCTGAGCGCCACCCCGAAGAACGGGCAGCGCCTGCTGTTCAGCGCCACCCTCGACCACGGCATCGACACGCTCGCGCGGAAGTTCCTGCACGACGCGGTCAGCCACGAGGTCGACGAGGCCAGCGTGCCGGTCGGCGAGATGACCCACCGCGTGCTGGTCGCGGCGGATGCCGACGCCAAGAAGCACCTGGTGACCGCGCTGGCATCCGGCACCGGCCGTCGCATCCTGTTCACCCGCACCAAGCACCACGCCAAGAAGCTCGCCAAGCAGCTGACCTCCTCCGGCATCCCCGCCGTCGACCTGCAGGGCAACCTGGGTCAGAACGCCCGCGAGCGCAACCTCGCCGCGTTCAACGCCGACCCCGCCGACGGCGGCGTGCGCGTGCTGGTGGCCACCGACGTGGCCGCCCGCGGCGTGCACGTCGACCATGTCGAGCTGGTCGTGCACGTGGATCCGCCCGTGGAGCACAAGGCGTACCTGCACCGCTCCGGCCGCACCGCGCGCGCCGGCGAGGCCGGAACCGTCGTCACGGTGACACTGCCCGAGCAGCGCCGTGACGTGAAGGACATCCTGCGCAAGGCGCAGATCACGGCGCCGCTGGAGGACGTCACCCCCGCCATCATCGACGAGCTCGTCGGCGAGCGCGCCGCGAAGGTCGCGTACGTGCCCGTCCCCAAGCAGCCGCAGGGCAAGCCGAAGGCCAAGCCCGCCCAGGGCCAGTCGGGCGAAGGCCGGTCCGCCGGTCGCTCACGCGGCCGCCGCGGTGGGCAGCGCGCCGAGGGCGGGCGTTCGGAGAGCGCGCGGTCGGATTCCGGTCAGCGCCAGGGCGGTCGGCGTCAGGATGGTCGGCGTCAGGATGCCGCCGACCACTCGCGCGCCCGTTCGCAGGGCAGCCAGACCCGCTACAGCACCCAGACCGGCGCTCCCACCGGCCAGCAGCGTCAGGGCTCGCGTCCCGCCGGCCAGCACCGCGACGGTGCCGCGCGCCCGGCTGGTCAGCAGCAGCCCGGCCGCCGCACCGGCTCGCGCCGCGCCAGCCGCCCGCAGGGCCGCTGAGTCGCGGAGGTGCGGATGCCGCCGGCATCCGCACCTCCGGCATCCGCACCCACCCACCGGCACCCGCAACCCGTTCGGCACCCGCACCCCATCGGTGTACGCACCCCGGATCCGCATGCACTTCGGGGGCCGACACGCCAGATGTCGGACGTTCTCGCTGGAATCGTCCGTCATCTGGCGTGTCGGCCCCCGTTCCGCATCAATGGAAGCACACGACGAAGCCGGCCCGGGAGAATCCCGAACCGGCGTTCAGACTCTGAGCGCCGCGCTCAGCGCGCGGGGAACTGCCGCTCGGGTGCGCCGATGTACAGCTGCTGCGGGCGGCCGATCTTGGTCTGCGGGTCGAGGTTCAGCTCGCGCCACTGCGCCAGCCAGCCGGGCAGGCGGCCGATGGCGAACAGCACGGTGAACATGCGGGTCGGGAAGCCCATGGCCTTGTAGATCACGCCGGTGTAGAAGTCGACGTTCGGGTACAGGCGACGCTCCTTGAAGTAGTCGTCCGCAAGGGCGATCTCCTCGAGCTCCTTGGCCAGATCCAGCAGCGGGTCGCTCACGCCGAGCTCGGCGAGCACCTCGTCGGCTGCCTCCTTGACGAGCTTGGCGCGCGGGTCGTAGTTCTTGTAGACGCGGTGCCCGAAGCCCATCAGCTTGACGCCGTCCTCCTTGTTCTTCACCCGCTCCACGAAGCGCTGCACGCTCTGGCCCGACTCGCGGATCTGCCCGAGCATGGTCAGCACGGCCTCGTTGGCGCCGCCGTGCAGCGGGCCGGAGAGCGCCTGGATGCCGGCGGAGATCGAGGCGAACTGGTTCGCGCCGGTCGAGCCGACCAGGCGGACCGTGGAGGTCGAGGCGTTCTGCTCGTGGTCCTCGTGCAGGATCAGCAGCAGCTCGAGCGCCTTCGACATGACGGGGTTGACCTCGTACTCCTCGGACTGCACGCCGAAGTTGAGCTTGAGGAAGTTGTCGACGAAGCTCAGCGAGTTGTCGGGGTAGAGGAACGCCTGGCCGACGCTCTTCTTGTGCGCGTATGCGGCGATGACCGGCAGCTTGGCCAGCATCCGCACCATGTTCAGCTCGACGTGCTCGGGGTTGGCGGGATCCGTCTGGCCCTCGTAGTACGTCGACAGCGCGGCGACGGCCGAGGACAGCACGGACATGGGGTGCGCGGTGTGCGGCAGCGCGGTGAAGAAGTGCTTGAGGTCCTCGTGCAGCAGCGTGTGCCGGCGGATCTTGTCGTCGAACTCGGCCAGCTCGGATGCCGTGGGCAGTTCGCCGTAGATGAGCAGCCACGCGGTCTCGAGGTAGCTGCAGTTCTTCGCGATCTGCTCGATCGGGTAACCGCGATAGCGCAGGATGCCCTTGTC
Source organism: uncultured Microbacterium sp. (assembly GCF_937927635.1). Classification (GTDB taxonomy): domain Bacteria; phylum Actinomycetota; class Actinomycetes; order Actinomycetales; family Microbacteriaceae; genus Microbacterium. The sequence continues at coordinate 48,707 of NZ_CALBRW010000037.1, read as the reverse complement.
GCCGTCGATGAACGTGATGGCCGACTTGGTCGAGGCCGTGTTCACGAACCCGTAGTCCAGAGCCGTGTGCCCGGTCTGGCGGGTGAGAGTCGAGAAGTCGATGCTGGCATTCCCGCTGGTCGAGCGCAGCACCGGGAACTCCGCGGTGGTGTCGCCGATCGAGAGAGTCGCCTTGTCAGGCTGAGCTGCGCTCACGCCTACCTCCTGCTGCGTCTGTGTCGTCGTGGACGATGTGTGGCGCAGGGCGCCTGTCGGGATCCGACCGCATCGCTTTTACAGCCTAGCCGGGTGCCGGGCCAACTGTGACATCCACCAAGAGATCAGGGATCTGACAGCGGATTCCGACAAGTTCAGCGAGCGGATGCTGCAAGTCGAGCCGCCGCGGCCGCCACACGCTCCCGCGGAGCGGTCAGAGAGACGCGCACATGATCGGCGGAGTGGTCGCCGTAGAAGTGGCCGGGACCGGCCAGGATGCCGAGATCGGCCAGCCGACCCATCGAGTCCCACGCGTCACGGCCCTCGGTGAGCCAGAGGTACAGGCCGGCCTCGGAGCCGTCGATGCGGAAGCCCGCAGCCTGAACGGCCGGCACCAGCAGCTCGCGCCGGACGCGGTACAGCTCCTTCTGCGCGACCACGTGCTCGTCGTCGCGCAGGGCGACGGCCATCGCATGCTGCACGGGAGCGGGAGGCATGAGGCCGAGGTGCTTGCGCGCTGTGAGCAGCTCCCCCACGATGCGCGCGCAGCCGGCCAGCAGGGCGGCGCGATACCCCGCCAGGTTGGACTGCTTGCTCAGCGAGTACACACTCAGCAGTCCCGCCCTCGTGCCGCCGGTGACGCGGGGGTCCAGCACCGACGGGATGGGCTCGGACGCCCAGGGGCCGTCCCAGCCGAGCTCCGCGTAGCACTCGTCGCTGGCCAGCACGGCGCCCAGCTCGCGCGCTCGCGCGACGGCGACCTTCAGCTCGTCGATGCTCCAGGTGCGCCCGTCGGGGTTTCCGGGGGTGTTGATCCAGATCAGCTTCGCGCCCACGGGCCAGTCGGCCGGGTCGTCGATCGCCAACGGTGTGGCCCCGACGGTCGTCGCGCCGACCGCGTAAGTGGGGTACGCGACCCGCGGATGCACGACGACATCGCCCACTCCCAGCCCGAGCAGCAGCGGCAGCAGCGCCACGAGCTCCTTGGAGCCGATGGTGGGCAGCACGTTGCCGACCGCGAGATCCGGCACGCCCCGGCGTCTCGCATACCAGTCGACGATGGCCTCGCGCAGCGCGGGCGTCCCGACGGTCTGCGGGTAGGCGTGCGCGTCGGTCGCCTCGGCCAGCGCCCGGCGGATGACCTCGGGAGTGGGATCGACGGGCGAGCCGATCGAGAGGTCGACGATGCCGTCAGGATGCGCGGCTGCGCGCGCCCGGTACGGCTCGACGGCGTCCCAGGGATAGTTCGCGAGGTCGCGGACTCCCACTCACTGCACCTGAGGCGGGAGCGCGGAGACCAGCGCGTGGTCGTAGGGCAGCACGCCGACCTTGGCGGCGCCGCCCGGGGATCCGAGCTCGTCGAAGAACTCGACGTTGGCCTTGTAGTAGTCGGCCCATTCCTCGGGTAGGTCGTCCTCGTAGAAGATCGCCTCGACGGGGCAGACCGGTTCGCAGGCGCCGCAGTCCACGCATTCATCGGGGTGGATGTAGAGCATCCGCTCCCCCTCGTAGATGCAGTCCACGGGACATTCGTCGACGCAGGCGCGGTCCTTGACGTCGACGCAGGGAAGGGCGATCACATACGTCACCCACTCAGTCTACGACGAGCGGGCGCCATCCCGGCCCGTGCGGGCGGCGGATGCCGACAGCGCGCGCAGCCGGGCCATGTCCGGCCACATCACCACGAGCACCACGATGCCCGCTGCGAGGTACATCCAGATGTTGCCCAGCGCGGTGTTCGGCACGACCACCGATCCGCCCGGCCCTCGCTGCGAGATGACCAGCAGCATCCCCAGCAGCCCGATCCCGGCGGCGAGAGCCGCCCAGCGGTCTCCGGTGAGAGCGCGAAGCGCGATCAGCAGGGCGGCGCAGGCCACAGTGCCGAGGATCAGCCCCACCGGCACCGGTCCCAGGATGTAGCTGTGCGCGATGGTCGCCGCGACGCCGTAGACCGCGCCGATGAGGGCGGCGGCGAGCCAGGACAGACCACGGGAGAGGACGGAGCGCACGGGGTCAGCGTAGCGGCGGATGCTGTGAGCGCACCCCCTCAGGCGGCCCAGCCCACCAGCCGCAGGAGAGCGGCCACGGCGGCCGCCGCGGCGACGACCACCAGGAACGACTGCCGCATCCACAGCAGGCCAGCGGCCACCAGCACGGCAGGCACCCTGGCGTCCACGAGGATCGCCTGCCCCGCGCCCAGCGACTGCACGGCCACCAGCGCCCCCAGCAGCGCCACGGTCAGCAGGTCGGAGATGCGTGCTGTGCGCGGCGCCTCGAGCAGCTTGGCGGGCACGAGGTAGCCGATGAGCTTCTGCCCCACGCAGATGCAGGCGGCCAGCAGCACGGCGCTCCAGATCGTCACTTCGCAGCCTCCTCGCAGGCGGGTGCCGCATCGCGCCCGAGCCAGTTGAACCAGCCGACCACGATCGCGACCACAGCGGCCACCAGCACCGGCAGGCCGGGCATGAGCACCGGCGTGAGGACCGCCGCGACCACGGCCGCCGCCACACCGACCGCCACAGCCTGACGCTCCCTGAGCCGAGGCCACAGCAGTGCCAGGAAGGCCGCGGCAGCCGCGGCATCCAGGCCCCACGCCTTCGGGTCGCCCAGCACGTCACCCAGCAGCGCCCCCGCCAGGGTGGTGAGATTCCAGCCGACGAACACGCCCAGACCCGTGATCCAGAATCCCAGTCGGCCGAGCTTCGGGTCGTCCTGCGAGATCGCGACGGCGGTCGACTCGTCGATGGTGACCTGCGCTGCCGCGGCGCGCTTGAGGAACCCGCGGCCGATGATGCCCGACATCCGCATGCCGTAGGCCACGTTGCGCACCCCCAGCAGCGCCGCCGATGCCACTGCGGAGGGCAGCGCCGCCAGCCCGCCTGCGCCGAGCACGCCGATGAACGCGAACTGCGAGCCGCCGGTGAACATCACCAGGCTCAGCACGCACGTCTGCCAGACATCCAGTCCGGATGCCACGGCCAGAGCGCCGAAGGAGATGCCGTAGGCGCTGGTGGCGATGGCCACGCCCAGACCCTCGCGCCACACCTCGCGCGAGGGGTGCCGCACGGCATCCGTCTCTGTTCGCTCCGCTGAACGCATGATCATCATTCTGAACATCGCGGGCACGTCAGTCAAGTCGAACGATCGTTTGACATACTGAACATATGGATCTGCGTGAACGCATCGCCCATTCCCTGCGCCGCGAACGCGAGGCCGTCGGCATCTCGGTGTCGGAGCTGGCCCGTCGGGCGGGGGTCTCGAAGGCCACCGTGTCGCAGCTGGAGACCGGGGCCGCCAACCCCAGCGTGGAGACGCTGTGGGCACTCGGCGATGCGCTCGGCATCCCGTTCTCGACCCTCGTGGACGAGCGCGCGGCGGCTCCGCGGCTGATCCGCCTCGGAGACCACGCAGGCGTGCCCTCGGCGGCCTCGCCGTATCTGGCGACGCTGCTCTCGGCCGCGGCGCCGGGAACGCGCCGCGACATCTACCTGATCCAGGCCGAGCTCGGCGAGCCCCGCCGCTCGCTCCCCCACCGCAACGGCACCACCGAGCACGTGGTGCTCATCAGCGGCGAGGCGCTGATCGGACCCGCCGACCAGCCCGAATTGCTGCATCCGGGCGACTACCTGTCGTATCCGGGCGACGCCCCGCACGTGTTCGAGGCGCGCGCGGCCGGTACCAGCGCGGTGCTGATCAGCGAGCTGCGCTGACGATCAGTACCAGTTCACCGCGCGGGAGTGCGACCAGGCCGCGCAGGGCGAGCCGTACGCGCGCTTGATGTAGTCCAGGCCCCAGGAGATCTGGGTGGCCGCGTTGGTGCGCCAGTCGGCACCGGCGGTGGCCATCTTGCTGCCGGGGAGCGCCTGCGGGATGCCGGTGGCACCGCTGCGGTTGTAGGCCTGGTAGTTCCAGCCGGACTCCTTGTTCCAGAGGCTCGAGAGGCAGGCGAACTGTCCACTGCCCCAGCCATAGCGGTCAGCCGCCAGCCGCCGCGTCGTGGCCTTCGCACCGCTCGGCGTGTTGGCGGCCGCCAGCGCAGCTGCAGCCTGGCGCTGCCGCTCGGCCGCGTGCTCCGCCGCGATGCGCGCGGCCTCCGCCTGCTTGGCGGCCTCCTCGGCGGCCTTGGCGTCCTTCGCCGCGCTGAGCTCGTTCTGGAGGTGCGTGGTGCCCTGCTGCACGCGCACCGTGCTGCGGATGACGTCGTCGGTGAGTTCCGCCAGCTGCTCCGCGCTGGCCTCATCGGCCGCGGCGATGGCCTTCACGTCGCGCGTGAGGTCGGCGACGTTCACTTCCGCAAGAGCGGAGGGGGTCTGCAGGCCGGACTGCTCGACGACGTGGTTCAGCGCGACGGCGTTGGTCAGCGCGATGCGGCCGTCCTGCTCCACGGCGGCGGCCTTGTGCACATCCGCCGCACTGGGTGCAGCCAGGGCAGGTGCGGCCATGACTCCGGTCGCGGCGATGCCTGCCAGCACCGCACCGACGGCGAGGCCGATGAGGGGGCGGCGCATGGCCGAGTGGGCGGACGAGGCGGCGGTCACCCGCCGAGACGCACGGGTGTTGAGGGTATCCAGCATGGAGTTCGACTTTCGGGTCGTCGTCGGCCCGGTCCCATCAGGGGCTCGCTCATCGGGGGCGGTCTCCCGGGCACGAGTCCCGAGCCTTCCAGCCCCGTCTGGGCGGAACATGCCACGGACCTGGACATTCCGTGCCTGGTTCGTGGGAATCCGGGTGCCATGCTCCCAAGAAGGTGTGTTATGGCTTCGTTACTTTCAGCCCCGCTCTCTGACGCCGAGACCCCTCGTGAACGTCGAGACCCCTCCGCAGCCGCGTCGCCCACGAGGGGTCTCGGCGGTCAGGAGGGGTCTCGGCAGTGTGGGTCAGGCGTTCGCGTCCTGGCGCTTCAGGCGCGACGCCTCGCGACCGCGGATGGTCTGGTCCAGGACCACCTTGCGGATGCGGACGGCATCCGGGGTGACCTCGACGCACTCGTCCTCGCGAGCGAACTCCAGCGACTCCTCCAGCGACAGGATGCGCGGCGGGGTCATCGACTCGAACGTGTCGGCCGTGGAGGAGCGCATGTTGGTGAGCTTCTTCTCCTTGGTGATGTTCACGTCCATGTCGTCGGCACGGGAGTTCTCGCCCACGACCATGCCCTCGTAGACCTCCTCGGTCGGGCGCACGAAGAACGACATGCGCTCCTGCAGGGCGATCATGGCGAACGGGGTGGCGACACCCGCACGGTCGGCCACGATGGAGCCGTTCTGACGCGCGACGATGGAGCCGGCCCACTCGTCGTAGCCGGAGGCGATGGCGTTGGCGATGCCGGTGCCGCGGGTGATGGAGAGGAACTCCGTGCGGAAGCCGATCAGACCGCGGGCCGGCACGACGAACTCCATGCGGATCCAGCCGGTGCCGTGGTTGACCAGGTTGTCCATGCGGCCGCGGCGGTTGGCCATGAGCTGGGTGACGGCACCGAGGTGCTCCTCGGGGACGTCGACGGTGAGGTGCTCGTAGGGCTCGTGCACCTTGCCGTCGATCTTGCGTGTGACGACCTGCGGCTTGCCGACGGTGAGCTCGAAGCCCTCGCGGCGCATGTTCTCGACGAGGATGGCCAGCTGCAGCTCGCCGCGGCCCTGCACCTCCCACGCGTCGGGACGGCCGATCTCGTTCACGCGCAGCGACACGTTGCCGACCAGCTCGCGATCCAGACGGTCCTTCACCATGCGGGCGGTGAGCTTGTGGCCCTTGACCTTGCCGACCAGCGGCGAGGTGTTGGTGCCGATGGTCATCGAGATCGACGGCTCGTCGACGTGGATCTGCGGCAGCGGACGCACATCCTCGGGGTCGGCGATGGTCTCGCCGATCATGATGTCGGGGAAGCCCGCGATCACGGCGATGTCGCCGGGACCGGCGGACTCGGCCGGGTAGCGGTCCAGCGCCTTCGTCATCAGCAGCTCGGTGATGCGGGCGTTCTGGGTGGTGCCGTCCTGACGGACCCAGGCCACGGTCTGGCCCTTCTTGAGCGTGCCGTTGAAGACGCGCAGCAGAGCCAGACGGCCCAGGAACGAGGAGGAGTCCAGGTTGGTGACCCACGCCTGCAGCGGGGCGTCGTCGTCGTAGGACGGTGCCGGCACGTGCTCGAGGATCGCCTCGAACAGCGGCTCGAGGTCGTCGTTGTCGGGCAGTTCGCCGTTGGCGGGACGGTTGCGGGATGCCGCACCGGCGCGGCCCGAGGCGTAGACCACGGGCACGTCCAGCAGCGCGTCGACGTCGAGGTCGGGAACGTCGTCGACCAGGTCGGATGCCAGGCCCAGCAGCAGGTCCTGTGCCTCGGCCTCGACCTCGGCGATGCGCGCATCGGCACGGTCGGTCTTGTTGACCAGCAGGATGACGGGCAGCTTGGCCTCGAGCGCCTTGCGCAGCACGAAGCGGGTCTGCGGCAGCGGGCCCTCGGAGGCGTCCACCAGCAGCACCACGCCGTCGACCATGGACAGGCCGCGCTCGACCTCGCCGCCGAAGTCGGCGTGACCGGGGGTGTCCACCACGTTGATGGTGATGGGCGTGTCGGTGTGGATGCCCTTGTACGTGATCGCCGTGTTCTTGGCGAGGATCGTGATGCCCTTCTCGCGCTCCAGGTCGTTGGAGTCCATGGCGCGCTCCTCGACGTGGGCGTGCTCGCCGAAGGAGCCGGTCTGACGGAGCATGGCGTCGACGAGCGTGGTCTTGCCGTGGTCGACATGTGCGACGATCGCGACGTTTCGAAGGTCAGAGCGGAGGGCGTGCGCCATTCAAGAAGTCCTAAGGAGTGGGAGAAGTGGATTCGTCGCCCGCGACGGACACAGGGCTGACGTTCCAGGATAACGCACTCGACACGCGGACTTGCTGACAACGGGCTCTAGCATCGGAGACGTGACGCGTTCAAGGATCTGGTGGGAGATCGCGATCGTGCTGGCGCTGGGTCTCGGCCAGTCCGCGATCTACTCGATCGTGCAGCTGGCCTACCGTCTCACCTCGAGCACTCCCCTGGCCGACCAGACCGCCACGCTGAACCCCTCGCAGAGCAGCCGGGAGGTCTTCGACCTCATCTACCAGCTGCTGTCGATCGGATTCGCGATCGTGCCCGTACTGCTGGTGTGCTTCCTGCTGTGGCAATCCCACCGCCCGCACCTGGCGCTGCTGGGCCTGGACGGCACGCGGTTCGGCCGGGACATCGGCCGGGGTGCGCTGCTGGTGCTGGCCATCGGCATCCCCGGCATAGGCCTGTACCTGCTGGGACGGGCGATGGGCGTGTTCGTGGCGGTGGACCCCGGCGGGCTGAACGCCTACTGGTGGACGGTGCCCGTGCTGATCCTGTCGGCTGCACGCGCGGCCGTGCAGGAGGAGTTCGTCGTGCTGGGCTACCTGTTCCGCCGGCTGCGTCAGCTGGGATGGGGCACCTGGCCGATCATCCTGGCCACCAGCCTGCTGCGCGGCAGCTATCACCTGTACCAGGGGCCGGGCGCGTTCGTGGGGAACTTCGCCATGGGGATGCTGTTCGGCTGGCTGTTCGCGCGCGGCGGCCGGCTGATGCCGTTCCTCGTCGCGCACTTCCTCATCGACGCCACGGCGTTCGTGGGGTACCCGTGGGCGGCTGCCCTGTGGCCGGCGCTGTTCGGGCTGCCCGGCTGAGGCGGCTGGGCCGCGCCTCGACAGGCTCGACGCCCCACTCTGCCGGGGCCTGACGCTCCGTGTCAGTGCGCGATGATGACCGCGTTCACGGCCCAGACCCCGAGCGCCAGTCCGGTCCAGATCATGGGCCAGTCCCAGCCGTGCACGACCGCGTCGCCGACATCCGGGACGGACTCGGCGCGCAGCCGGTGCAGGGCGGCGATTCCGTCCTCCTCCTCGGCGTTGCCGTGCTCCTTCTCGCCTCCGACGCCCAGGCGTCGCGGACGTGAGCGGGCCGGGCCGCCGAAGCTGCTGAGCACCTGCCCGCCGTAGAGGGCGAACTCGAGCTGCCAGCGCATCGAGATCCTGTCCACTCGACCCCACGGCACCCACGTGCGCCGGAGCAGGTTCTGCACGCGCACACCCGTGGCGTCGGCGCGCACGTCCGAGGCGACGCCCGCCACGTACACGCCCCACACCACCAGCAGCGGCCACGGCGCGAGCAGAGCAGCGTTCACCGGCCCCGACCGCACCACCGCATCGCCCAGGAGGAACACGGCCAGCACCGCGGACAGCCCGAGCAGCACGACCGCCCCGGTCGCGCGGAACACCCGGGGCGGTCGTGCGGTGACCATCAGACGGCGCCGCCCAGCGGCAGGTCGGCGCCGGGGATGGCATCCAGCAGTCGCCGGGTGTACTCCTCGGCGGGGTTGCTGAAGATGTCATCGACCGTGCCCTGCTCGACGATGCGGCCCTTCTCCATGACGCACACGAAGTCGGCCGCGACGCGCACGACCGCGAGGTCGTGCGTGATGAACAGGTACGTCAGTCCGAGCTCGTGCTGCAGGTCCGCGAGCAGGTGCAGGATCTGGTCCTGCACGAGCACGTCGAGAGCGGAGACGGCCTCGTCCAGCACGATGATGTCGGGACGGAGCGCCAGGGCCCTGGCGATCGCGACGCGCTGCCGCTGACCGCCGGAGAGCTCGTTCGGGTAGCGCCAGGCCAGCTCGCGCGGCAGCGCGACCTTCTCCAGCAGCTCGAGCGCGCGCTGGTGCTGCTCCTGCTTGGTGCCCACGTGGTGCACCTCAAGGGGCTCGGTGATGAGGCTGCCGATGCTGCGCAGCGGGTCCAGCGAGCCGTACGGGTTCTGGAACACCGGCTGCATGCGCCGACGCAACTTGAAGATGTCGGCGCGCGACATCCCCACGGCCGACTGCCCGTCGATGAACACGTCGCCAGAGGTGGCCTTCTCCAACTGCAGCAGCATCTTCGCCACCGTGGACTTGCCCGAGCCGGACTCGCCCACCAGCGCCAGCGTCTTGCCGCGCTGGATGGTGAAGGACACGTCGTCGACCGCGCGGAACTGCTCCGAGCGCAGGCCGCCGGTGCGGATCGAGTAGTCCTTGACGAGGTTCTTCACCTCGACCACCGCCGGGATGCTGGGATCGACGGGCGCCGACTCGTGCACGCCCGCGCCGATGCGCTTGGATGCCAGGCTGGGAGCCGCGGCGACCAGTCGCTGCGTGTACGGGTGCTTCGGGTTGGTCAGGATCGTGACGCTGGGTCCCGCCTCGACGATCTCGCCCTGGTTCATCACCAGGATGCGGTCCGCGCGCTCCGCGGCCAGGCCGAGGTCGTGCGTGATCAGCAGCACCGAGGTGCCCCGCTCAGCGGTCAGCGAAGCCAGGTGATCCAGGATCACCCGCTGCACGGTCACGTCCAGGGCGCTGGTGGGCTCGTCGGCGATCAGCAGCTTCGGGTCGGCCGCCAGACCGATTCCGATCAGCGCGCGCTGCTTCATTCCCCCGGAGAACTGGTGGGGGAACTGGTGCATGCGGCGCGCGGCGTCGCTGAGACCTGCCTGGACGAGAACCTCGACGGCGCGGTCGTGCACCTGCTTGCGGCCTTGAGCCAGCCCGTTGGCGCGGACGGCCTCCTTCACCTGGAAGCCGATCGACCACACCGGGTTGAGGTTCGACATCGGGTCCTGCGGCACGTAGCCGATCTCCCGACCGCGGATGTGCTCCATCTTCGCGCGGCCGGCCTTGGTGAGGTCGGTGCCATCGAGGTGGATGCTGCCCTCGGTCACCGTGCCGGTGCCGGGGAGCAGGTCGATGATGGCCGCGGCGGTCGTCGACTTGCCCGAACCGGATTCGCCGACGATGGCCAGGGTCTCGCCGGGGAAGACGTCGAAGCTGACGCCGTGCAGCACCTCGCGCGAGGTCTTGCCGCTGCGGAAGGCGACCTTCAGGTCGCGGACGGTCAGAAGCGGTGCGCTCATCGCTGGGCCCTCGCCTTCGGGTCGACGGCGTCGCGCAGCAGCTCGCCGAGAGTGATGAATGCCAGCACGGTCAGCGTCAGCGCCAGTGACGGCCAGAACAGCGCCATCGGAGCGGTGCGGATGCTGGTCTGCGCCTGGCTGATGTCCAGACCCCACGACATGACGCCCGAGAGGCCGACACCGAGGAAGGCGAGCACCGACTCTGCCACGATGGCTCCTGCCAGGCTCAGCGTCGCCACCACGATGACCGGGGCCATCGAGTTGGGCAGCACGTGCACGATCAGGATTTGGAACCGCGAGAGACCCACGGCCTCGGCGCCCATCACATAGTCCTCCTGCTTGACGCGCAGGATCTCGGCGCGCATGATGCGCGCCGTGCCGGCCCAGGCGAAGCCACCGATGGCGAAAGCCAGCACGAACACGTTGCGGTCGGGCAGCACCGACATCACCACCACGGCGGCGATGATGTAGGGGATCGTGAAGAAGATGTCGCCGACACGGGACAGCAGCGAGTCCAGCCAGCCGCCGTAGAAGCCGGCGAACGCGCCCATCACGACACCGATGACCGTGCCGATGACCGTGGCCAGCACGCCGACGATGAGCGAGGTGCGGGTGCCCCAGACCACCCGGGCGTACACGTCGCAGCCCTGGCGGGTGAAGCCCATGATGTGCCCCGCCTCAGGACCGCCGTTGCTGTGCGTAAGAGTGCAGCCGTCGGTGGGCGAGACGCTGGTGAACAGGGTCGGGGCGAAGGCGGCGACGATCACGAGGAGGACGAAACCCGTGGAGACCCAGAAGACGGGCCGCCGGCGCAGGTCGCGCCAGGCGTCCAGCCACAGGTTGCTGGGCTTGTCGTCGATGCGGACGACGTCGACGCGCACCGAGGTCGTCTCCACCGGAGCGACGTAGTGCTCGCTGTTCGAGTCAATTGGAGACATAGCGGATCCTCGGATCGAGCAGGCCGTAGAGCAGGTCCACGACGATGTTGATGAACACGTAGACGACGACGAACACGGTGACGAAGGACACCACCGTGGGGTTCTCGCCGCGGATGATCGCCTGGTACAGGGTGTTGCCGACGCCCGGCACATTGAAGATGCCCTCGGTGACGGTCGCTCCGACCATGAGCACGCCGAACACGGTGCCGAGGTCGGTGATCATCGGGATCAGCGAGTTGCGCAGCACGTGCACCGGGATCACCCGGCGACGGGGCAGGCCCTTGCTGTACGCGGTGCGCACCCAGTCCTGGTTGAGGGTGTCGATGGTCGACGAGCGCGTCAGCCGCATGCTGGTGGCGTACACGCTGAACCCCAGCACGATGGCCGGGAGCCAAAGATCGCCCCAGTCGTTGTCGGCGCCGACTGTCGGTCTGAACCACCCCAATTGGATGGCGAGGAAGTACTGCGCCAGGAATGCCAGGACGAAGATCGGCAGGGCGACGAAGATCAGCGCGAGCACGAGCATCGAGTTGTCGAAGACGCCGTCCTTGCCCAGTGCGGAGAACAGACCGATGATGATCGCCAGGATGAAGGCGATGGCGACCGACATGACCGCCAGTCGCAGGGTGACGGGGAACGTCCTGGACAGCACCTCGATGACGGGCTGACCGGAGAAGCTCGTGCCGAAGTCGAGCCGGAAGATGCCCGTGATGTAGAAGAAGTACTGCACGATGAACGGCTGGTCGAGGTGGTACTGCGCACGCAGCTGGTCGATCAGGGCCGGGCTCGGCTGGTGGTCACCGAAGAGCGCGGCGATGGAGTCGCCGGGCATCGCGAAGACCATGAAATAGATCAGCAGGGTCGCGCCGAAGAACACGGGGACGGCCTGCAGGATCCGTCGGAGGATGTAGAAAGCCACCCTCGACCTCCTTTTTCTGTTCGGAAGCAGAGTAAACGGGGCGGTGGTGGAATCACCACCGCCCCGTTCGACTCAGCGGATCACTTGGACTTCGTGATCTCGGAGTAGATCGGCACGGAGTTCCAGCCGAACTTCACGTTGCTGACCTTCTTGCCGAAGCCACCGACGACGTTCGAGTACCACAGCGGCGTGGCGGGCAGGTCCTTCAGCAGAACCTCCTGAGCCTTCTGGTAGTCGGCGTTGGCTTCCTTCGGGTCGGTCGCCGAGATGCCCGCGGAAAGCAGCTTGTCGAACTCGGGGCTCGAGTAGTCACCGTCGTTGGAACCGGCGTTGGTCGCGTACAGCGGTCCGAGGAAGTTGTACAGACCCGGGTAGTCGGCCTGCCATCCGGTGCGGAAGGCGGTCTGGATGGTGCGGTCGGTGACCTTGGAGCGCAGCTCCTTGAACGTCGGGTACGGGGCGCCGGAGGCGTCGATGCCGAGGACGTTCTTGATCGAGTTCACGGTCGCGTCGACCCAGGCCTGGTGTCCGCCGTCAGCGTTGTAGGCGATCTGGAACTTGCCGTCCCACGGGCTGATCTTGTCAGCCTCGGCCCACAGCTCCTTGGCCTTCTTCTCGTTGAACTTCAGGACGTCGGCGCCCTTCAGCGAGTCGGACCATCCGTCGATGACCGGCGAGGTGAAGTCGCTGGCCGGGGTGCGGGTGCCCTGGAAGATCACCTTGGTGATCTCGTCGCGGTTGATGGCCATCGACAGCGCCTGACGACGCAGCTGACCCTCTTCACCGCTGAAGTGCTTCAGGCGCTCCGGGATGGTGAAGGACTGGAAGATGGCGGCGGGCTGGTTCACGGCGCGCTTGCCGAGGTCCGACTCGAAGGTCGCGAACGCGGAGTCCGGGATCGCGTCCAGGACGTCGAGCTGGTCACCGGTCAGGTCGGCGTAGGCCGCATCCTGCGAGGCGTAGAACTTGATGTCCAGGCCGCCGTTCTTCGCCTTGGCCGGGCCGTCGTAGTCGGGGTTCTTGACCAGGTTGATGCCCACGTTGTGCTGCCACGCGTCGGCGCCGGCCAGCTTGTACGGGCCGTTGCCGATCGGGTGCTCACCGAACGCTGCCATGTCCTTGAACGCGGAGTCGGGCAGCGGGAAGTAGGCCGAGTAGCCCAGGCGCTGCGCGAAGTCGGAGGCCGGCTTGTTCAGCGCGATCGTGAAGGTGTAGTCGTCGACCTTCTTCAGACCCGACAGATCACCTTCCGAGCCATACACCGTGTCGGAGCTGACGAAGCCCTCGATGTCCTCGAAGAAGTAGCTGGAGAGCTGCTTGTTGGAGGCCAGGGCGCCGTAGTTCCACGCCTTGATGAAGTTGTCGGCCTTGACCTCGGTGCCGTCGGTGAACTTCACACCCTTGCGGATCTTGACCGTGAGGTGCTGCGGGTCGTCGACCTTGATGCTCTCGGCGACGTCGTTGTAGACCGAGCCGTCGGCCGCGTAGCCGATGAGGCCCGCGAACATGGCGTCGAGGATCTTGCCGCCGCCGGTCTCGTTGGTGTTGGTGGGGATCAGCGGGTTCTGCGGCTCGGAGCCGTTGACCGAGATGATCGCCGTGGGGTCGATGTTCGCGTTGGAACCGGTGTCGCTCGACGACTTCGGGTTGGAGCCCGACGAGCATCCGGCGAGGGCTGTGATGCCCGCCACCAGAAGTGCCGCACCGGCGAGTGCGATCTTGTTGCGCTTCACTTGTGTCCTCCTATGGACTTCAGAGCGACCTACCAACCTCGTCTGCGAGGACGGCGCATGGCTTCGATCCTAAGCGCCGGATGCCTCCAGCGCAGAATCAGGGGTCGAACTGTTATGACGTCTTAACCGAACCGCCCCGTCGCCGGAAACAGAGGCGGAGCGATTCGGTTGGGAGCGTTCTCAGGCGAACGCCTCGATCGGCGGGCAGGCGCACACCAGGTGACGGTCGCCGTAGGCCTGGTCGATGCGGCGCACCGGCGGCCAGTACTTGGTCGCCACCAGGGTGCGAACGGGGTACGCGGCCTCCTCACGGGTGTACGCGTGCGTCCACTCCGCCGCGATCAGCGACGCGGCGGTGTGCGGCGCGTTCACCAGCGGGTTGTCGTCCGCCGGCCAGCGGCCGGCTGCCACGGCATCCGCCTCTGCCTTGATCATGATCATGGCCTCGACGAACCGGTCCAGCTCGCCCAGGTCCTCCGACTCGGTCGGCTCGACCATGAGCGTCCCAGGAACCGGGAACGACATGGTGGGCGCGTGGAAGCCGAAGTCGATCAGTCGCTTGGCGACGTCGTCGACGGTGATGCCGGTGGCCTCCTTCAGCGGACGCAGATCCAGGATGCACTCGTGCGCGACGCGCCCCTGCTCGCCGGTGTACAGCACCGGGAAATGGTCGGCCAGACGCGCGGCGACGTAGTTCGCGGCCAGCACGGCCGCCGCTGTGGCCCTGCGCAGGCCGTCGGCGCCCATCATCCGCACGTACGCCCACGAGATGGGCAGTACGCCCGCCGAGCCGTAGGGAGCGCCCGAGACCGGACCACCGGAGAACACGTAGCCGCCCGCGTGCACGTCCTTCTGCGCCTGCGGGTGACCGGGCAGGTGCGGCGCGAGGTGCGCCTTCGCCGCCACCGGGCCGATGCCCGGACCGCCGCCGCCGTGCGGGATGGCGAAGGTCTTGTGCAGGTTGAGGTGCGACACGTCGCCCCCGAGGTCGCCGAAGCGGGCGTAGCCGAGCAGCGCGTTGAGGTTGGCGCCGTCGACGTACACCTGGCCACCTGCGGCGTGCACGGCCGAGGTGATCTCGACCACCTGCTCCTCGTACACGCCGTGCGTGGACGGATAGGTGATCATCAGCGCGGCGAGGTTCTCGGCGTGCAGCTCGATCTTGGCACGCAGGTCGCCCAGGTCGACGTTGCCGAGCTCATCGGTGGCGACTACGACGACCTTCATGCCGGCGAGCACGGCGGATGCCGCGTTCGTGCCGTGCGCGGAGGACGGGATCAGGCACACGGTGCGGTGCTCGTCGCCGTTCGCGTGGTGGTAGCCGCGGATGGCCAGGAGCCCTGCCAGCTCGCCCTGCGAACCGGCATTGGGCTGCAGCGACACCGCGTCGTAGCCGGTGACCTCGGCCAGCCAGGCCTCGAGCTGGTCGATCATGGCGAGTGAGCCCGCCACGTCGTCCGCGGGCGCGAACGGGTGCAGCTGGGCGAACTCGGGCCAGGTGATGGCGGCCATCTCGGTGGCGGCGTTGAGCTTCATGGTGCAGGAGCCCAGCGGGATCATGCCGCGGTCCAGCGCGTAGTCGCGATCGGCCAGCTGCTTGAGGTAGCGCATCATGGCGGTCTCGGAGTGATGCGTGTGGAACACCGGGTGCGTGAGGTACTCGTCCTCGCGCAGCAGCGCCTCGGGCAGCGCACCGGTGGACCCGCCGAGCAGGCCGAAGACGCGCTCCTGCTTGCCGCCGAACAGCACCGCCACGCGGTGCAGATCGGTGATCGTGGTGGTCTCGTCCACGGCGATGCCGACGGTGCTGTCATCGGCCAGGCGCAGCAGGATGCCGGCCTCGTGCGCGGCATCGACCAGTGCGGCCGCATCGTCGACCCGCACGTTGAGCGTGTCGAAGAACGCGTCGTGCACGACCTCGGCGCCCGCCTCGACCAGCCAGTCGCGCAGCAGCGCGGCCTTGGCCGCGACCTCGGAGGCGATCGCGCGCAGGCCGTCGGGCCCGTGGTAGACCGCGTACATCGAGGCCATCACGGCCAGCAGCACCTGCGCGGTGCAGATGTTCGAGGTGGCCTTCTCGCGGCGGATGTGCTGCTCGCGGGTCTGCAGGGCGAGCCGGTAGGCCGGGTAGCCCACGGCATCCTGCGAGACGCCGACCAGGCGACCCGGCAGCTGACGCTCCAGCCCCGCGCGAACGGCCATGTAGCCGGCGTGCGGTCCACCGAAGCCCATCGGCACGCCGAAGCGCTGCGTGGTGCCCACGGCGACGTCGGCTCCCATCGAGCCCGGCGAGCGCAGCAGGGTGAGAGCCAGCAGGTCGGCGGCGACCACCGCGATGCCGCCGGCCAGGTGCGCGGCGTCGATCACGGCGGTCGGGTCCCACACGCGCCCGGAGGCGCCGGGGTACTGGACGAACACGCCGAACAGTTCGGCCGGCAGCTCCTCGCCGGCGGCGAGGTCGCGCTCGACGAGCTCGATGCCCACGGCATCCGCCCTCGTGCGCAGCAGAGCCTTGGTCTGCGGCAGCGCATCGGCGTCGACGACGAAGACCGCCGTCTTCGCCTTCGAGGCACGGCGCGCCAGCAGCATCCCCTCGGCGACCGCGGTCGACTCGTCGAGCATCGACGCGTTGGCGGTCACCAGCCCGGTGAGGTCGGTGACCATGGTCTGGAAGTTGATCAGCGCCTCCAGGCGTCCCTGCGAGATCTCCGGCTGGTACGGCGTGTACGCGGTGTACCAGGACGGGTTCTCCAGCACGTTGCGCTGGATCACGCTCGGGGTGAAGGTGCCGTAGTAGCCCAGGCCGATCATCGGCCGGTTCACGGTGTTGCGGTCGGCCAGCGCGCGCAGCTCGGCGAGCGCCTCGGCCTCGGTCGCTGCGGCCGGGATGACGGCGGACTCGGATGCCGCGGTGAAGATGGATGCCGGCACCGCCTGGCGCATCAGCCCCTCGACCGGACTCCAGTCCTCGAGCTCGGACGACACCCCGAGCGCGTCGAGCATCTGCCGCTGCGCGTCGGTGGTGGTCCCGATATGGCGATCGGCGAAGGAGGCCACTCTCAGCCCTCCGTGATCGCGGTGTAGCCGTCGCGGTCCAGCAGGCCGTCGAGGGCGCCGTCGGCGACCTCGATCTTCACCAGCCAGGCGCCCTCGAACGGCGACGAGTTCAGCAGCGCCGGGTCGTCGACCACGGCCTGGTTGATCTCGGTCACGGTGCCGGCGACCGGGGCGTACAGCTCGGAGACCGACTTGGTGGACTCGGCCTCGCCGAACACGTCACCACGGCTGAGCTCCGTGCCGACGGCGGGCAGCTCGACGAAGACGATGTCGCCGAGGGCGTCAGCGGCGTAGTCGGTGATGCCGACGGTCGCAGTGGTTCCCTCCAGGGCGACCCACTCGTGCTCTTCGCTGTACTTCAGTGCGGTCAGATCGGTCATTTCTTCCTCCGGTAGAAAGGCAGGGCGGTCACGGTCGCGGGGATCCTGGTCCCGCGCACGTCGAGGAACAGCGGGGTCTCCCCCGTGGAGTACGAGGGGTCGACGTAGGCCATCGCGATGGGGTGGCCGAGCGTCGGGCTCAGCGCACCGCTGGTGATCTCGCCGACGGCCGTGCCGTCCTCGAGCACGACGGCGTAGCCGGCGCGTCCGGCGCGGCGGCCCTCGGCGGTCAGGCCGACCAGCACGCGGGCGCCGTCGGCGGGCGCCGTGGCACCCTTGCCGACGAAGCGCTCCTTGTCGGTCACGACCACACGGCCCAGCCCCGCCTGCGCGGGCTTGGTGTCCAGCGACAGCTCGTGGCCGTACAGCGGCATCCCGGCCTCCAGGCGCAGCGTGTCGCGCGCGGCGAGGCCGCAGGGCACCAGGCCCTGCTGCGCACCGGCGGCGAGCACGGCATCCCACAGCGCCTCGGCGTCGGCGGCGGCGACCAGCAGCTCGAAGCCGTCCTCGCCGGTGTAGCCTGTGCGGGCCAGCAGCAGCGGCCGGCCGTTGAAGGTCGCGTTCGCCCAGGCGTAGTACTTCTGCTCGGCCCACGGGATGCTGACGTCCTCGATGCCGGCGACGCCGGTGAGGATGCTCTCCGCCACAGGGCCCTGCACGGCGATGAGCGCGTAGTCGTCGGAGACGTCCACGACGGTCACGTCGCTGCCGGCGGTGCGGGCGCTGAGCGCCTCGCGCACGGCGTCGCGGTTGCCTGCGTTGGAGATGATGAGGAAGTCGTCATCGGCCAGGCGGTAGACGATCACGTCGTCGATGATGCCGCCGTCCTCGGTCAGCAGCAGCGAGTACTTCGCCTTGCCGATGCTCATGGCCGAGAGCCGGCCGGCGAGCGCGTAGTCGAGGAAGGCCGCGGCCTCGGAGCCGCGCACGGTGAACTCGGCCATGTGCGAGATGTCGAAGATGCCCGCGGCCTCGCGCACGGCGTGGTGCTCGGCGAGATCCGAGGTGTAGCGCACCGGCATCTGCCAACCGCCGAAATCGGTGAAGGACGCGCCGAGCGCTTCGTGGCGCGCGCGGAGCGGGGTGTAGCGCGGCTCTGCCGCGGATTCTGATAGGGGCGTGTCGGTCACGGAGTTCTCCCAGTCGGGTTGCAGGACGACATCATCGGCATCCTCGGAACTCCCCCTCTGTCATCGGGCCTGAGAGCTTCGCCGTCGCCTCCGGCTCGCGGAGCTGGAGGGAGGCTTTCACCGTCGGCGGGCTCCCTGAGGAGTCGCTTTTCAGAGCGGCCCGACGCGGGCGGTGGGGGTACCTGAGAGATTGGCGGGGAGGCTTGCTCCTTCGGTGCCCGGCTGCGCGCACCGGGCTCTCCCGCACACGTCGTACGGCCTGTGTTCAGTTGTGGTGCTGCAGTTCAAGAGCATACCGGTTCAGCGCCGGAAACAGTCAGCCCATCAGCCGGGTGCCATTGCGCCAGATCACGGCGCGCATCCAGTCATCGCCGAGACCGAGGCCCGCCAGGCCCACCAGCTGTCTGGCGTAGGCGTACGGGATGTTCGGGAAGTCCGACCCCAGCACGATGCGCTCCCGCAGTGCGGACAGTCGCCGCACATACCCGGACGGCCAGCGGTCGGGGCCGTCGAGGTATCCCGTGGCGAACATGGTGGTGTCCAGGTGCACGTTCTCGTACTGCTCGACGAGATCGGCGAAGGCGCTGTACTCCGGCATCCCCATGTGCGCGATCACGAATGCCAGTCTCGGAAACCGCGACAGCACCGCGGCGATGGGCTCGGGCCCGGTGTGCGCGCCCGCCAGCGGACGGGAGCCGGCATGGATCACGACCGGCACACCCGCGGCCTCCAGCGCCGCCCATGCCGAATCCAGCACGGGGTCGTCCGGGTCGAAGCCACCCACCTGCACGTGCACTTTGAACAGCCGCGCACCGGCGGCGAGAGCTGCCGGCACGTACTCCCCCGCCTCGGGTTCGGCGTACAGCGTGCCGCAGTGGATGACATCCGGATGCTGTGCTGCGAACTCACGATTCCAGTCGTTCAGCCAGGCGGCCATGCCCGCCTTGTGCGGGTACGTCAGTGCCGGGATGGCCTTCAGGCCCATCCGCCGCAGCACCCGCAGCCTGTCCTCGGTGTCCGTGCGGTAGTGGATGGGCCAGGCCGCGCCGTAGTGCTGGGTGGCGTGATCGAAGTACTCCCACACCTTCTGCAGCATCCGCTCCGGCAGGAAGTGCACATGGATGTCGGCGAGACCGGGGACTCCCAGCGCATCGAGGTAGGCGGGCACGTCATCGTCGGTCGCGGGGCCTGGTGTGGTGTCGGATGCCGGCATGTGCCCATCCTGCCCCCTAGGCTCGAGGATGTGAGTGGCACCGGCGAGCAGGACGCGATCCGCGTCGCGGTGTCTGCCGTGATCTTCTCGCTGCGCAGCGCCCCCGAGGGCGACCGTCTGATGCTGCCGCTGGTGCGGCGCACCCGCCAGCCGCACCTGGGCGCGTGGGCGCTGCCGGGCGGATGGCTGGATCCGGCCGAGGATCTGGATGCCGCGGCATCCCGCACCCTGGCCGAGACCACCGCACTGAAGCCCAGCTACCTCGAGCAGCTGTACACCTTCGGCGACGTGGATCGCGCGCCGAACCGCACCGTCTCGATCGTGTACTGGGCGCTGCTGCGCTCGGACCTCGTCGACGCGCAGCGCGCGGAGGCCGGCGCCCCGGAGAACGTCGAGTGGTTCGACGTGGACGAGATCCCGCCGCTGGCCTTCGACCACAACCGCATCGCGGAGTATGCGCTGGACCGGCTGCGCAACAAGGTCGGCTACAGCCGCATCGCCGCCGGCCTGCTGCCGGACGAGTTCACGCTCACCGAGCTGCGCGAGGTGTACGAGGCGGTGCTGGGCAGGCGCCTGGACCCCTCGAACTTCCGGCGGCTGCTGGAGGGCTCCGACGAGCTCGTCCCGACCGAGTCGTTCCGCACCGGCAAGCACCGCCCCGCACGGCTGTACCGCTACCTCGCCGACGCCTGACGCACCCTCGCCCCCGGCATCCGCCCCCGGCATCCCCCGGCATCCGCCCGGCATCCCCCGGCATCCGCCGCCAGCATCCGCTCCCGGCATCCGCTCCCCACCCCTTCCCGGCACAGATGTCGGCTCAGATCACGGATGTCGGCGGATTCAGCGCCTCTGCGCCGACATCCGTGATCCGCACCGACATCCGTACGGCGGCGTCACACGGATTGCACTTCTGGTCATTTCGACATAATCTGTTCGCGCACACTAAGTGTCACAGCGACCAGAAGGCGGCGCCCTGATGTCTGCACTCCCCCTGCTCGACCCCTCGATCGATCACGCCGTGCAGGCGGCGGTCGCGGGCGAATCCTCCGAGTCCGTCTGCACCGGCGATCTGGCGGCAGGCCCCTGGGACTTCGACATCCGCCCGGGCTACGGGCCCGGGTCCTCGATGGGCGATGTCATCCCCACCGGTGCACCCCGTCAGGGCGAGCTGCCGCTCGAGTACCGCGAGGCCGGTGAGGACGAGCTGCACGCCCGCATCGATGCGGCCAAGCGCACGCTCGGCGACCGTGTGGTCGTGCTCGGGCACTTCTATCAGCGCGAGGAGGTCGTCCGGCACGCCGACTACGTGGGCGACTCGTTCCAGCTCGCGAACGCCGCGCTGGAGCACCCCGAGGCCGAGGCCATCGTGTTCTGCGGCGTGCACTTCATGGCCGAGACCGCCGACCTGCTCTCCGGCCCCGATCAGGCGGTGATCCTGCCGAACCTCGCGGCCGGATGCTCGATGGCCGACATGGCCTCGATCGACGAGGTGGAGGACTGCTGGGAGCAGCTGGCCGACGTGTACGGGCCGATGGACCAGGCGGATGCCGACGGCCTGGTGCCCGTGATCCCGGTGACCTACATGAACTCGTCCGCCGCGATCAAGGGCTTCGTCGGGCGGCACGGTGGCATCGTCTGCACCTCGTCCAACGCGCGCACCGTGCTGGAGTGGGCGTTCGCGCGCGGGCGTCGGGTGCTGTTCTTCCCCGACCAGCACCTGGGTCGCAACACCGCCAAGGCCATGGGCGTGCCGCTGGAGCGGATGCCGATGTGGAACCCGCGGCAGCCCCTGGGCGGGTCGTCCGAAGTGGAGCTGGCGGACGCTCGTGTGATCCTCTGGCACGGGTTCTGCTCGGTGCACCGCCGCTTCACGGTGGATCAGATCGCCGAGGCTCGCGAGAAGCACCCGGATGTGCGCGTGATCGTGCATCCGGAGTGCCCGATGCCGGTGGCGGATGCCGCCGACGAGGCGGGCTCCACGGCGTACATCCGCCGTGCCATCGAGGAGGCGACGGAGCCCACGGTCTTCGCGATCGGCACCGAGGTGAACCTGGTGCGCAGGCTCGCGGCCCAGCATCCGCAGCACACGATCTTCTGCCTGGATCCGGTGGTCTGCCCGTGCTCGACGATGTACCGCATCCATCCCGGCTACCTGGCATGGGTGCTGGAGGAGTTGGTGGCGGGCACAGTGCAGAATCGCGTGCAGGTGTCGGCCGATGTGGCGGATCCGGCGAGGCTCGCGCTGGAGCGGATGCTGGCGGCGAAACCGCGATGAGGGTGCTCGTCGCGGGCGGCGGCATCGCCGGCCTCACCGCCGCACTGCGGGCGGACGCTCTCGGCCACGACGTGCAGCTGATCGTGAAGAGCGAGCTGGGCGACGGCTGCACCGCGCACGCACAGGGCGGTATCGCCGGCGTCCACGGGCCGGGAGACTCCGCCGCGCTGCACGCGCTGGACACCCTGCAGGCAGGCAACGGTCACGGCGATCCCGTCGCGATCGCGACGCTGGCTGATGGCGCCGGCGACGCCATCAGCGCGCTGGTGGCCGACGGCGTGATGTTCGACCGCACCGCCGGCGGGTCGATCGCCCGCGGGTTGGAGGCCGCGCACAGCCTGCCGCGCATCGCGCACTCGGGCGGGGACGCGACGGGGCGCGCGATCTCGGACGCACTCATCGCTCGGGTGCGCACCTCGTCTGTGCACGTTCGGGAGGGCGCCTTCGCCGCCGACCTGCTGGTCATGAACGGCCGAGTGCATGGCATCCGTCTGCTGGGCGGCGAGGAGATCACCGCGGATGCCGTGATCCTCGCCACCGGCGGCGCGGGGCAGCTGTACCCGGCCACGACCAACCCGGCGGGCACGACCGGCGACGGGATCGCCATGGCACTGCGCGCGGGCGCCGCCGTCGCGGACCTGGAGTTCGTGCAGTTCCACCCGACCGTCCTGGCGGGCGCGGCGCCGTTCCTCGTCTCGGAGGCCGTGCGCGGTGCGGGTGCGGTGCTGCGAGATGCCGAGGGTGGCCGGTTCCTGCTCGAAGAGCATCCGGATGCCGAACTGGCCCCGCGCGATGTGGTGGCGCGGGCGGTGGCCAGGCAGGCGCTCGCGCAGGGCTCGCCGGTGCTGCTGGACGCGACCGGCATCGCCGGCCTCGCCGAGCGCTTTCCCACCATCGACGCCGAGCTGCATCGTCGGGGTCTGGACTGGACGCGCGGACCAGTGCCGGTCTCCCCCGCCGCGCACTATCTGATGGGCGGCGTGGCCACCGACATCGAGGGCCGCACCTCGCTGCCCGGCCTCTGGGCGGTCGGGGAGACCGCGCGCACCGGCGGCGTGCACGGCGCCAACCGCCTGGCCTCCAACTCGCTGCTGGAGGGCGCGGTCTTCGGCGCCCGGGCCGCGGAATCCCTCAGCACCTCGCCGCCCGACTCGCTCCAGTCCAGGTCGCAGTTCGCCCCGCCTTCCGACCTTCTTTCCGAGACCATTCGCGACCTGGACGCGGATGAGCGCCCGCCGTCCGCGACGAATCGCGACCTGGGCGAGCGTGCGGCGACGTTCTCCCGCGCGGAGCTGCAGCAGCTGATGTGGGAGAAGGTGGGGCTGCTGCGGGATGACGAGGGGCTGGCGGATGCCGTGAGCCGGCTCGCCTCGTGGGCCGCTCCTGCGCCCCGCACGCCTGAGGAGCAGGAGGACGCCAACCTGCTCGTGGTCGCCAGGGCCGTGGCATCCGCTGCCCTGGACCGCACCGAATCGCTCGGCGCGCACTTCCGCCTCTCCCCCGCACCGACCCGGCCCGCACTGAACAGGCCCGCACCCCACGAACTCGCCGAGAGCCGGCCCGCCCTGATCGGAGCCCGATGATCACCTCCGCCACCCTGCACCGCACCGTCAGCGCCGCGCTCGAGGAGGACGCGCCCTGGGGCGACATCACCAGCACCGCTCTGCTGCCGGAGGACGCGCAGGCCACCGCCGACCTCATCGCCCGCGAACCCGGAGTCTTCAGCGGCGGCGAGGTGCTCGCGGCCGCGTTCACCCTCACCGACCCCGGCATCCGGGTCGACCTGCATGCCGCCGACGGCGACCGCTTCGAGGCCGGCGACGCGCTGGCATCCGTGTCGGGACCCGCCCGCGGAATCCTCACCGCCGAGCGCGTCGCGCTGAACTTCACCCAGCGGATGAGCGGCATCGCCACCGTCACCGCCGCCTACGTCGATGCCGTCCAGGGCACGGACGCGCGCGTCGCCGACACCCGCAAGACCACTCCCGGCCTGCGCGAGTTCGAGCGGCATGCGGTGCTCTCGGGCGGCGGCAGCAACCACCGGCGGTCGCTGTCGGATGCCCTGATGGCCAAGGACAATCACCTGGAGGTGCTGCGGCAGGGCGGCCGCGACCTGGCCGAGGCGCTGCGCGAGGCGCTGGGCCGGTTGCCGCACACCACGCACGTGGTGGTGGAGGTCGATCGGCTCGACCAGATCCCCGCGGTGCTGGACGGCGGCGCGCACACCGTGCTGCTGGACAACTTCTCACTCGCCGACCTGCGCACGGCGGTGGGACTGCTGAAGGGGCGGGCGATCGCCGAGGCCTCGGGCGGGGTGAGCCTGGAGACCGTGCGCGGCATCGCCGAGACCGGGGTGCAGGTGATCTCGGTCGGCGCGCTCACGCACTCCGCCCGCGCGCTGGATCTCGGGCTCGACGTGCGGATCGGCTGAGGTGCTGTACCTGGACCACGCCGCCACCGCGCCGGTGCGCCCGGAAGTGCTCGAGGCCATGCGGCCGTACCTCACCGATGTGTTCGGCAATCCGTCCAGCCACCACACCGCCGGTGAGGCCGCCGCGCGAGCACTGGCGGACGCCCGGGAGCGGGTCGCCGGTGCGCTGAGCATGCGAGCCGGCGACGTGATCTTCACCTCGGGCGGCACCGAGGCGAACAACCTCGCCGTCAAGGGCATCGTGCTGGGAGCGCTGCAACGCGATCCGCAGCGCCGGCATCTGATCACGACGCCCATCGAGCACGAGTCCGTGCTCGAATCGGCCGACCATCTGCGGCGGCTGCACGGCGTCGACGTCGAGCTGGTCCCGGTCGACGAGCAGGGCTCCCTGCATCCGGATGCCGTGGCAGCAGCCCTCCGCGACGGCACCGCGCTGCTGAGCTTCGCGCACGGCAACAACGAGATCGGCACCGTGCAGGACGTCGCCGCTCTCGCCGCCGTCGCCCGCGAGCACCGCGTGCCCGTGCATGTGGATGCCGTGCAGTCGGCCGGGTGGCTGGATCTCCGGCCCATCGGCCATGCGGTGGACGCGATCTCCATCGCGGGCCACAAGCTGGGCGCGCCGAAGGGCACCGGCGCGCTGGCCGTGCGCACGCGCGTGCCGCTGGAGCCCCTGCTGCACGGCGGCGGCCAGGAGCGCGGCCGACGCAGCGGCACCGAGAACGTCGCGGGAGCAGTGGCCCTGGCCACCGCTCTGGATCTGGCCGAGGTGGAGCGCGAACGATCCGCCGCCGCCGTCACGGCGACGACCGCGGAGTTCATCACCGGGGTGCTGGATGCCGTGCCGCGGGCGCGTCTGTCGGGGCATCCCACCCGCCGCCTGCCCGGCACCGCCGGGTTCACGTTCGCGGGCACCAGCGGCGAGGCCGTGCTGCTGGAGCTGGAGCGCCGTGGCGTCATCACGTCCAGCGGTTCGGCCTGCGCGGCCGGCAGCGACGCGCCCTCGCATGTGCTGGTGGCGTGCGGCGTCGCGCCCGAGGTCGCGCAGACCGCCGTGCGCTTCACGTTCGGGCGCACTCCGCTCCCCGCGGGCGCGGCAGCGCAGCTGGCGGCGCTGGTCGCGGCATCCGTCGCGGCCGTGTCCGCCTGATCGGCGCGCGAGAGCGAGTCGGGTCCGCCCGGTGACGGCGCCGGAGAACCCGAGCGCGAGAGTGTGTCCGGACGTCGTCCACGGCAGTCCGATGATCAGCCGGCCTCGGGGTTCAGGGGTGGCGAGCGGCATCCCACCAGTCCAGCACCCGTGTCCCGATCAGCGTGAGCCACTTCGACGGCTGCCCCCGCAGCTCGTCGATCTGCACCCACACCGCACCGCCGGGCACATCGCCCTGCAGCCACGTGCCGTCTGGCCGGCGCGCGGCCCGCACGAGTTCCACGGCGTCGGTCAGGCGCGCGTCCGGCGCCGTCCCCTCCAGCACGGCGGCCGCACGGAAGTGGTCCAGGGCCGCCAGCGCGCTGTACTGCCAGCGGCTGGGTGCGATGAAGTCCTCGACCCATGGGCCGACGACCTCTCCGGTGGACAGTCGGCGCATCAGCCGCCGCTCCAGCAGGTACTCCTCGCCGGCATGACGCGTCTCGCGCAGCGAGGAGTCGCCGGTCAGCTCCTCGTACTCGCGCATCCCGACGAGCGCGTTGAGAGTGGAGTGGAACGACGATCTCTCGGAATCCCCCTCTTCGGCCTCGCAGTTCCAACCGCCGTCGGCCAGGCGATGCGCGGGGAACCACGCGACGAGTCCGGAGACGTCGGCACCCAGCCAGGCCCCGTTGGCGAGGGTGAAGGAGTTGATGCAGACGTCGACCTCCCCGCCCCAGTACGGCAGGTCCTGGTACTCCCACGTGCTGTGCTCGGCGAGTCTGTCGGCCGTGCCCGACAGCACCTCCCCGGGCAGCCCCAGCTCACGCAGGTCCTTCAGCGCCCACGTCGTGGCGATCCAGGGCTGGCCGTCCTCATCGTGCTCCACGATCCCGAGCCCCGAGAGGTCGCGGTCTCGCGCGGGGAAGTACGCACCGCCCGCCCACTGCCCATCGGGATCCTGGTGCGACAGGATGCGCGCACCGAACCCCTCCGTCGCGATGCGCGCCCTGGTCGCCTCGAACACGTCCTCCGGCGCACCCAGGAGATCGCGCTCGACCTGCCACCGCAGGGCGGCGTCGGAGTCCAGCAGCCAGTCCGTCGTCTCTTCCGTCAGCGAAGGCATGCGGGCGAGGTTACGCGATGCCTCCGACATCCGGAACCCCTTCCGCCCGAGCGCCGCGACAGGAAAAGTAGGATCGGTGCGTGCATCCGCTCGTGACCCTGATCGTCCCCGGCCGGGACGTCGGCACGTACGCGCCGGCCGCCATCGCGTCGCTGCGTGCGCAGAGCGAGACGCGCTGGCGGGCGCTGCTGATCGACGACGGATCCGTCGACGACACGCGTGCCGTGTTCGCGGATGCTGCGGCCTCCGACCCCCGGTTCCAGCTGCTGCACCACGTCGAGGCCCGCGGCCTGGGCGCGGCTCGCAACATCGGGCTGGACCGGGTGGACACGCCGTTCACCGGGTTCCTGGACGCCGACGACGAGCTGACCCCCGACGCGCTCGCCCTGTGGCTCGGCGCGCTCGAGGAATCCGGCAGCGACTTCGTCGCGGGCGCGTACGTGCGCAGCCGCGCGGCCTCCGGCGTGTACGCGCCCGGCCGCGTGCAGCCGTGGGTGGCACGAGCCACGACGCCCCGCCGCCTGGGTACGACCCTCGCCGAGCATCCGCATGCCTCCGCCAACATCGTCGCGTGGTCCAAGCTCAGCCGCACGGAGGTGTGGGACGGGCTGCGGTTCCCCGAGAACGTCGCCTACGAGGACCAGATCGTCGCGCAGCAGATGTACACCCGGGTGCGGGCGTTCGACGTGATCCCGGATGTCGTCGTGCACTGGCGGCTGCGCGCCGACGGCACCTCGATCACGCAGGGCAGGGATCGGATGCCCGTGCTGCGCGACTACATCGCGGCGCTGCGGGGCGGGATCCGCGTGCTGCACGACGCCGGGCACTCTGCGGCCGTGGTCGCGCGCCTGGATCTGATCCTCGCCATGGACCTCCCTCCGCTGCGGCGCATCGCCGAGGCGCACCCCGATCCGGCGTACACCGCGGAGCTGGACGCCTTCGAGGCGGATCTCCGGGCCCTGCCGGAGTTCGCGGATGCCCATCCCGACCCCGCCCTGGCGGCCGCATTGGCCTGGTGACGAGCGGCGTCAGCCCGCGGCGCCCTCGATGCGGGATGCCGCCACCTGCTGGGCGGCGAGCTCGGCGTACAGCCCTCCGGCGGCCAGCAGCTCGGCGTGCGTGCCGGACTCCACGATGCGCCCGCCCTCGATGACGTGGATGACGTCGGCGCCCATCACGGTCGACAGCCGGTGCGCGATGGAGATCACGGTGCGTCCCTTGGCCGCTTCGTCCAGCGCCTCCTGCACCACGCGCTCGGAGACCGTGTCCAGCGCCGAGGTCGCCTCGTCCAGCAGCAGCACCGGCGGGTCCTTCAGCAGCACGCGGGCGATGGCGATGCGCTGCTTCTCGCCGCCGGAGAGCCGGTAGCCGCGCTCTCCCACGATCGTGTCGTAGCCGTCCTCGAAGCCCGTGATGATGTGGTGGATGTTGGCCGCCCGGCAGGCGGCCTCGAGCTCGGCATCCGTGGCATCCGGCTTGGCGTACCGCAGGTTCTCGCGGATCGTGGAGTGGAACAGGTAGGTCTCCTGCGACACGATTCCCACGTCGTCGATGATCGAGCCCTGCGTGAGCATGCGCACGTCCGCGCCGGCGAACCGCACTGACCCGCCGGATGCCTCGTACAACCGCGGAGCGAGATACAGGATGGTGGTCTTGCCCGCGCCGGACGGCCCCACGAATGCGACATGGCTGCCGGGTTCGGCGACGAAGGAGACGTGGTCCAGGGTCGGGCGGCTGTCGCGCGCGGCATCCGGGTAGTGGAACACGACGTCGCGGAACTCGACGTGCCCGCGCGGGCCGGGCGCAGACGCCGCGTCGACGGCATCCGGCGCATCGCTGATCTGCGGGACCATGTCGAGGTACTCGAAGATGCGCGCGAACAGCGCCTTGGAGGTCTGCAGGTCCAGGGCCACGCGCATGAGTCCCATCAGCGGCATGAGCAGGCGCGCCTGCACGGTGGTGAACGCGACGATGGCGCCGGCGGTGATCTCCGGCGCGCCGCCGGAGAGGAAGAAGCCCGCGACGAGGTAGATGATGGCGGGGATGCTGGACATGAGCACCTGCACCACGGCGAAGAATCCCTGGCCGCTCATGGCCTGCCGCACCTGCAGGCGCACCTGGTTGCGGTTCTCGTCCTGGTAGCGGGCGGACTCGGTGCGCTGCCGGTTGAAGGACTTCGACAGCAGGATGCCCGAAACGCTCAGCGTCTCCTGCGTGATGCTGGTCAGCTCCGAGAGCGACTCCTGCGTCTGCCCGGCGATGCGTGCGCGCACCTGCCCGACGCGGCGCTGCACGACGACGAGGACCGGCATCATCACCACGGCGATCAGCGTGAGGCGCACGTCGATGAGCAGCATGGCCACCAGCGAGGCGATGACGGTGACGGTGTTGCCCAGGATGCTGGTGACGGTGTTGGTGAGCACGCCGGAGACCCCGCCGACGTCGTTCTGCAGCCGGGATTGGATGACTCCGGTCTTGGTGTGCGTGAAGAAGCCCAGCTGCATGGCCTGCAGGTGGTCGAACAGCCGCACGCGCAGATCGCCGGTGACCCGGTTGCCGACCGTGGAGGTGAGCCAGGTCTGCGCGACGCCGAGCCCCGCGGAGAGCAGGTACAGCCCGATCATCACGCTCACCAGCGCCACCAGCAGCGGGATGTGCGGGCCGCCTCCCTGCAGCGGGAACAGGGCGTCGTCGAAGATGCGCTGCACCAGCAGCGGCGGGATGACGGCCAGGCCCGCGCCGATGACCACCAGCAGCGCGGTGATCATCAGCCTGCCGCGGTACGGAGTGAACAGCGCCATCACGCGCCTGCCGAGTCCGTCGATCTGCGGCGCCTGCGCGTTCAGCTTCCGCTGCGCGGCCTCGTCCACCCCGCGGAATGCCCCGCCGCGCCCGCCTCTGACCATGCTCACCTCCTCAGGCTAATGCGCACGGGGACGGGGACCCCCGGGAGGGAATGGAATGTCGGTGCCTCGCGTTACGCTGTAACGCTGATCCGCTGCTCGCACGCCGCATCCCTCACACCTTTCGCACGTCGCGCACCTCACACTTCTCAGGAGTCCCATGCCCTCTGCCGACACCGGCACCGTGCCCGTCCCGCCCCGGACCGGCATCATCCCCGCCAAGGACATGGCCGTCATCTGGGTGCTGCTGTCCGCGGCGTTCGTGGCCATCCTGAACGAGACCACGATGGCCATCGCCATCCCCCATCTCATCCACGATCTGAGCATCTCCCCGATCGCCGCGCAGTGGGTCACCAGCGCATTCATGCTGACCATGGCCGTGGTGATCCCCATCACGGGATTCCTGCTGCGACGCTTCACCACACGGCAGATGTTCCTGGCCGCCATCACGCTCTTCTCCGTCGGCACTCTGCTGGCCGCGCTGGCCACTGGCTTCCCGATGCTGCTCGGCGCCCGCGTCGTGCAGGCCTCCGGCACCGCGGTGATGATGCCGCTGCTGATGACCACCATCATGGAGCTGGTGCCCGCGGCATCACGCGGACGCATGATGGGCCGGGTGAGCGTGGTGATCTCGCTGGCTCCCGCCATCGGCCCCACGCTGTCCGGCTTCCTGCTGGACCATTTCGGCTGGCGCGCGATCTTCTTCGTGGTGCTGCCCATCGCACTGGTGGCGATGTTCATCGGCTGGCGCTGGCTGACCGACGTCGGCGAGAGCGTGCGGGCGCCCATCGATGGGCTCTCCATCGTGCTGTCGGCATTCGGCTTCGGCGGGCTCGTGTTCGGGCTCAGCCAGATCGGCGGTCTGGGCAGTGGCGGCGGCACGCTGCAGCTGGTCATCGCACTGGCGTTCGGCGTCGTCGGCCTGGGCCTGTTCCTCTGGCGCCAGGTGGTGCTGCAGCGGAGGGACGACGCGCTGCTGGACCTGCGCGTGTTCGCCTCGCGCGACTTCACGCTGTCGATCGTGCAGATGTTCCTGCTGTCGCTGGCGTTCTTCGGCAGCATCACCGTCATCCCGCTGTATCTGCAGAACGCGCTGCGACTGACCGCCCTGGAAGCCGGTCTCGTGGCACTTCCCGGCGCTCTGGCGATGGGCCTGCTGGGTCCGGTTATCGGGCGCATCTACGATAGGCGCGGAACGCGCATCCTGCTCATCCCCGGCTCGGTGCTCGCCGCCGCCATGCTGTGGGTGTTCACCACGGTCACCACCGGCACTCCGGTGTGGCTGGTGCTCGTGGCTCAGACCCTGCTGTCGGTGGGGCTCGCACTGTCGTTCACGCCGTTGTTCACGGCCTCGCTGGCCTCGCTCAAGCGCCGGTTCTACTCCTACGGGAGTGCCGTCGTCGGCACCGTGCAGCAGGTGGCGGGCGCCGCCGGCATCGCCGTGATGATGGCCGTGTTCACGACGGTCTCCGCCTCCGGCGGTGGCACGGACGCACCGGTCGCCGTGGCGGCGGGAGCCCGCGCATCGCTGCTGATCGGGGCCGTCATCGCCACCGTCACGATCATCGGCGCGTTCCTGATCCGCAAGCCTGCCGACGACCTCGAGGATGCCGACCAGCAGGCGCCCGTCGGGCACTGACGTCACACGGCATCCGGCGCTGCGCGCGTGCGGTAGTGTTCTGGACATGACCCGTTGGTTCGCGTATTTTCGGCCGGCTCTGGAGGAGCCGGCGCAGAGCTAGCGCGCACCGACACCTTCAGAGCCGTAAGGGCAGAGCATCCGCTCTGCCCTTCGCCGTTTCGGCGGGCTCTGCACGGGGTCCGCCTTCGAGAGGACAGGACCCATGCCCACCATCGACGCACTCCGGAGCACCAGCGATCTGCACGTGCGCGGCTTCGCCGCACTCCCTTCACCCGCGGAGGTGATCGAGGAGCTCCCCGCCGGAGACCTGCTCGCCTCCACCGTCGCTCGCGGCCGCGACGACGTGCGGGCCGTCATGAGAGGCGCGGATGACCGGCTGCTCGTGATCGTCGGCCCGTGCTCGATCCACGACGTGGACGCCGGGATCGAGTACGCCCGGATGCTGGCATCCGAGGCCGAGGCGCACCGCGACGACCTGCTGATCGTCATGCGCACCTACTTCGAGAAGCCCCGCACCACGGTCGGCTGGAAGGGCCTGATCAACGACCCGCGCCTCGACGGCAGCCATGACATCGCCGCAGGGCTGCGCCTGGCGCGAGGCTTCCTGCGAGACGTGACGGCGCTGGGCCTGCCGTGCGCCACGGAGTTCCTCGAGCCGATCAGCCCGCAGTACACCGCCGATCTCATCGCGTGGGGCGCCATCGGCGCGCGCACCACCGAGAGCCAGATCCACCGGCAGCTGGCATCCGGCCTGTCGATGCCGATCGGGTTCAAGAACGGCACCGACGGCGGTCTTCAGGTGGCACTGGATGCTGCATCCGCCGCATCCGCTCCCCAGGTGTTCCTCGGGATCGGAGGTGACGGCAGAGCCAGCCTGGTGACGACGACCGGCAACCCCGACACGTCGGTGATCCTGCGCGGCGGCGCTGACGGGCCGAATTACGGAGCCGAGCACGTGCGCGCGGCCGCGCAGCGGCTTGCCGCCACCGGACTCATCGACCGGCTGATCGTGGACGCCAGTCACGGCAACAGCGGCAAGGACCACCTGCGCCAGGCGGAGGTGGCAACGGAGCTGGCCGAGCAGATCGCCTCGGGCGGGCGCAGCATCGCGGGCGTCATGCTGGAGAGCAACCTGGTCGCGGGCGCACAGAAGCACGATGTGGCGGCGGGGGCTGCGGGTCTCGTGCGAGGGCAGAGCATCACCGACGCGTGCATGGGCTGGGATGCCACTGTTCGCGCCCTCGGTGAGCTGGCGCAGGCGGTGCGCGGCCGTCGCGTCAGCGCCGTGTGAGGATCACTCGGATGCCGCGGTCTGCGGCAGCACGCAGTAGCCGTCGGTGCACAGGCCCGCCTGGGCGTCGTCCTGCAGCAGCTGCAACGACGGCGGCGCGGTGAGCACCTGCGCGGGCGTCTGCGTCTGGGGAACCTGCTGATCGGCCATCCCTCGATGCTACGCCGTGCAGAACGGTGAAGGGCCGGGATTCCGCCCTGACGCCGCAGCGCATGGGGATCGCTCACGTACGAGGCGGTACGTCGTGCGCAACCGCCGCAGCGCGAGTAGCGTGCGGCCATGGACGACGAGACCTCCCGCCCCGACGAGACCGCTTCGCAGCGCGCGGATCGCAACTGGAACGAGCTCATGCAGGAGCTTCGGGTCATGCAGACCGGCACCCAGGTGCTCGCGGGCTTCCTGCTGGCGGTCGTGTTCCAACCGCGCTTCAACGAACTGGATGCCGTGCAGCACGGCCTGTACACCGTGCTGGTGGTGCTCGCGGCGCTCGCGACCATCCTCGCCCTCGCTCCGGTCGGCATGCACCGGATGCTGTTCCATCAGCATCGGAAGGTGATGCTGGTGCGGGTGGCCAACCGGCTCGTGAAGGCCGACCTGATCGTGGTGGGCGCGCTGACCGTGGGCGTCGTCGCGCTCATCCTCGATCTGACGATGAGCAGGCCCGTCGCCGTCACCGCAGCGGCCGTCGGGCTGCTGGTGACCGTCGCGCTCTGGGCCGTCCTGCCCGAGCTGCTGCGCCGTCGGCGGGGCTGACGACCGTCAGCTCCCGAGGCTGGTCACGAGGTTGATCACGGTGGCGACGATGACCGCGCCGAACAGGTACGCCAGCGTGGTCTGCGCGATCACCACGCGGCGCACCGCGTTGGCCGTGACGTTGGTGTCGGCGACCTGGTAGGTCATCCCGAGTCCCAGCGAGAAGTACGCGAAGTCGGTGTACTCCGGGTCGTCCTGCTGATTGAAGATGATCCCGCCGACCTCGTCGGCGTAGTAGATCCGGGCGTAGCGCAGCATGTAGTCGACCTGGATCAGGCCCCAGGACGCCGCGACGCCGAGCACCGCGATGCCCGCCAGCAGGTATCCCTCGACGCTCCCGGCATGCCGGGCCTGCAGCACGACCAGGCCGACCGCGACGAGGCTGATCAGACTGCCGATGATGGCGATGGTGCGGGCCGTCCGGCGGCCCGGATCCTCGGCTGTCGCGTGCGCTCTGGTCGCCGCGGCATCCATGGGCCAGACGGTCACGAGCACCCAGACGGTGTTGATGACACCGAGGGTGCCCCAGCCGCCGACGACGCCGGCGGCAGGACCGAGAACCGCCCCCATCGCCACGCCGGCGAGGATGCCGATCGCCGCAGAGACGACCAGGCGCAGGCGCGCGGACAGTCGGGCAGCGCGATCATCCATGAGCGAATGCTACGCGCTGCGAACGAGCCAGGTGTGAATGCGCTCAGAGTCCGAGGATGCGGGTTGAAGGCTCTGCCCGAGTGGGGAAACGTGGCTCGGACACCGCCCCGGACG
This sequence comes from uncultured Microbacterium sp., assembly GCF_937927635.1. Lineage (GTDB taxonomy): Bacteria > Actinomycetota > Actinomycetes > Actinomycetales > Microbacteriaceae > Microbacterium. Next base: position 14,899 of record NZ_CALBRW010000037.1, on the reverse strand, counting down.
GTGCGGTGTCCGCAACCGGAAGGAGAGCCGAATGCTCACCCTGACCGACAATGCCAACACGATCGCGGCGACCATCGTCGCCCAGCAGAGCACCACGCCGGATGCGGGCCTGCGCATCCACTCGTCGGGCACGACGGACGAGCCGCGGTTCTCTGTCACCGTCGCGCCCGTGCCGGAGCCCGGAGACGAGGTGATCGGCGACGAGGAATTGCACGTGTTCCTCGAGCAGGCCGTCGCGGAGGCCCTGGACGACAAGGTGCTCGATGCCACGGTCGACGAGGAGGGGGCGGTGTCGTTCACGCTGCTCCCCCAGCCCGCCTGACGCACGCGCACACGAAGAGCCGCCGTCCTCGACGGCGGCTCTTCGTATGCCCGGGTGCGCATGCGCCCTCCCCTACCGTGGAGACATGATCCGTCGCCTGATCGCTCGGGTGTTCTGGGCGTTCAGCCGGTGGACGCTCACGACCGAACCCGCACCCACCCGCCCGACCGTGCTCATCGGCGCCCCGCACACCTCGAACTGGGACTTCGTGCTGATGCTGGCCATCGCCTGGAGGCTCGGCATCGACGTGCGGTGGATGGGCAAGAACACCCTGTTCACCGGCTGGCGAGGACCCATCATGCGAGCGCTGGGCGGCATCGCCGTGGACCGGAACGATCCCGGCCGGGTGGTCGGCGACGTGGTCGAGCAGGTTCGCGCCGGCGACGTGTTCGGGCTGGTGATCACCCCCGACGGCACGCGCAAGGGCCACTCGCACTGGAAGTCCGGCTTCTACCGCATCGCCCGCGAGACCGGGATGCCGGTGACGCTGGGCTACGTCGACCGCACGACGATGACGACGGGACTCGGCCCGACCATCGAGCTGACCGGAGATGTCGCCGCCGACATGGACCGCATCCGCGCGTTCTACGCCGACAAGGCGGGTCTACGGCCCGACCACCGCGTCGAACCCCGTCTGCGCGAGGAGCTCTCGGCCGCCTGACGCGCTACGCGCCGACGCGCCGTGCGCGCGTCGACGCCCACAGCACGTTCACCAGATGGTGCACCAGGCCGGCGAACACAGCCGCCCAGACGATCACGGCGACGATGAGAGCCACGTCCCCGACCGCACCGGCCGCGGGCAGGGCATCCGCCTTGCCGAGCGAGATGGATGCCACAGCGATCATGCCGACCGGGAACACCATCGACCACAGCGCAGGAACGTAGCGCAGCGGCACCCGGTGCAGCACATGGCGCCAGATGCCCGCGCCGACCAGCAGTGGGATCAACCACAGGCAGAACACCCAGAAGATGACGACGGTCGCGGCGATCAGCGGTCGCACCGCGTCGACCAGCGGCGTGCGATCCATCTGCACGATGCCGGCGCCGGCGACCACGGCGATCGCCAGTGCGCCCATGGCCACCCAGTAGGGCGGCTCGAACTGCTGCGGGGTCACCCCGTACTGCACCACGCGCAGCAGCACCATGACGGCCATCGCCGCATACAGGATCACGCCGACCGACCAGGCCAGCACCGCCAGCAGGCCGATCCACTGCGCGAGCTCGGAGTCGGCCTGCGGCCGGAGCTGCCCCATGCCGACCGCCAGCGACTGGCTGGCGACGGCCCACACGAACCACGTGCCGTTGGCGCTGGCGAGGATCACCTTGCCGTCGCGCGTCATCATCACCTGCCACGGCAGCACGTAGCCGAACACGAACCAGATCAGCGCGGCGAACAGGAACAGCGATGCGGCGACCGGCATCCAGCCCTCCTGGCAGAGGCGCACGCCCACCACATCGGCCGCGGCCACCACGGTGAAGTAGGCGAACGCCTTCTCGGGGTCGCGCAGGTCGGCGACCACGCGATCCCAGAATGCGATGGCACGCCAGATGTACAGCACCCACAGCCCGACGAACAGCGCGGCCGTGATCCACATCAGCACCGCGGACGGCACGAGGAGCCCGGCGTCGTGCAGGCCGATCGAGACGATGCCCGTACCCATCACGGCGGCGAAGTAGCCGGGTGCGAGTCGCCCGACCTCGAACCGGATCGGAGAAGCAGGAGACTCCGTCTCCGTCGCCGCTGTCTCGCTCATGATCCGCTTCTCGTCGGTTTCGGCGACGTCTGCCGCCCGATCCATTATCGCCTGCGACGGATCGCGCTCCCGGGCTGCGCGTCGAACAGGTCGCCGTCGACGTAGAACCAGCGGCCGCCCTCGCGCACGAATCGCGAGCGCTCGTGCAGGATGCCGAGCGAGCCGTCGCCCTGCAGATAGGTGGCGCGGAACTCGACGACGCCGGTGGCGGCGTCCGCTCCTGCGTCGACCGCGTCGATGATCTGGAGGCCGCGCCAGTGCGGATTGTCGGTCAGGTCCAGTTCGGCGGGCCGGGTGGACGGATGCCAGGTGCGCAGCAGCCACGCGGCATCCGCGCGCTTGAAGGCCGCGAACCGCGACCGCATCAGCGCCTCGGCCGTGGTGGGCTCGTCCTGCGGGGTCACCGGCTCAGTCCCAGTCCAGGTACTCCTCGATGATGACGGCGGTCTCGATCGGATGCGTCACCGGGAAGTGGTGGTCGGCGCCGTCCACCGTCTTGATGCTGGCGCGCTCGGGAGCGGTGGCCTGCAGCCTCTCGCCATTGACGGGCGGGGTCACGACATCGTCGGTGGCCTGCACGATCAGCACCGGCAGTGCCGGGGCGAGGGCGATGTCCTCATCTTCGACGCCGAGCAGCAGCAGTCCGTTGGAGCGCTCGTGGTGCTCTGCGACGACACGGCGTGCGAGCGTGCCGCCGGAGCCGTGGCCGCCGATCCAGGCATCCTCGATGCCGAGGTGGTCCATCACGGCGATCACGTCGTCGACGACGTCGGCGCCGATCTGGACGACGTGGAAGCCCGCCTCCGAGGCCAGGTAGTGCGCGATCACGCCCAGCGCCTCACCGGTGCGGCCGATGCCGTGGATGAGCACGAGGGGAACGGGCCCCTCCCCCTCGTCGACGTACTCGACGGTGCGGCCGTCCGCCTCGAAGATGCTGGTCTGCGCCACGGTCGCCTCCTGGTCGTTCGCGGCCGCCGCAGAAGTTCGGCACCGCCCAGACAACGGTATTCACCCGGTCGCCGGCAGACAAGTCGGGAGAGCACGGGGTTCCGCGCGAGCAGGAGCGGGGTTAGCCTGTGCCGATGGACGTCGAAGAGGTGGACGCGTTCGTCGCGGGGCTGGACGGATGCCGCAGACGTCGCGCCGACGGACGCACCGGCTGGTACGTGGACGGACTGCTGGTCGTGCGGCCCGATGCGCCGGGCACGATCCTCGTGCGCGTGGACTCCGCGCAGCGCGAGCAGCTGCTGGCCCGGCATCCGGAGACCTTCGGCGTCCCGCCGAAGTGGGAGGCGCACGAGAAGGTGCAGGCGACCCTGGACGGCGATGCTGATGCCATCCGAGAGGCGATCACGATGGCGTGGGAGCGACAGCGCACGGCCCGCGCCGAGGAGGAGAGACCATGACGCAGTACATCATCTATTTCAATCAGCAGTGGGTCGGCGAGCACCCCGAGGAGTGGTTCGCCGCCCGTGGACCGCTGGCCAGGTCCGTGGTCGACGAGATCAGGTCCGCCGGCGAGTACGTGTTCGCCGGCGGGGTGGACGAGGACATGTCTCGCGCCTTCCGCGTGAGCGTGACCGACGACGGATCCGAGATCGAGTCGGGGCAGCACGCACCCGGCGAGCAGTACATCGGCGGCTTCACGATCGTCGACGTCGAGGACGACGAGAAGGCGAAGTTCTGGGCCCGGGCGATCGCCGAGGCGTGCGGCTGGCCGCAGGAGGTCCGCCAGGTCGTGTGACCCGGGCGGCCCGGATCAGCCTGCGGCAGGGGTTTCAGGAGGCGGAATCTCTGGAGATCCCCGGCCCTCCTCCGCTGCAGCCGGATGCTCCCCCGGCGCGAATCCGGTGAGCACCGAGACCAGCTGATCCAGGTCGGCATGACGATCCATCGGATGCCGCATCGGCAGCCCCGGCGGCACGCGGTACACGTTGCGGCGCCCGGCCTTGTCGCGCTCGATGTAGCCGGTCTCGACCAGATCGGTCATGATGCGCTGCGTCGCGCGCTCGGTGATGCCGACGATGTCGGCGATGTCGCGCAGCCGGGCTTCCGGGTCCTTCACGACGCACAGGAACACGTGCGCGTGATTGGTCAGGAATGTCCACGCCGGCATGACGTCATGTTAACAGGTGGTGGGCTGGATCTCATGCCGTCGGGATGACCAGGATGGGTTCACTCGTCGGAGCACCCGTCACGGATCCACCCGCCTGCTCCACGGTGACCGCGATCGCGTCGCCCGCATGCATGCGGCCCTTCAGCTCCGCGGTGGTCGTCCCGTCCGCCGCGGAGAACACACCGGCTGAGACGGGGGTCTCACCGCGCACGAACCAGAGTTCGTACGTCTTCGCCTCGTCCAGGCGCTGAAGTCCCTTGACCACCAGCACCGCCTCGCCCGACGCGGCCGACCAGTGCGCGGTGGCTGTGCCGCCAGACGGCACGTCCACCGTGCGCTGAGCCGCATCCGGAGCGCTCTCGATGTTCTCCAGTGCGACCACCGCGGCCGGGCGCAGCAGCTGCGGGATCACCATCGACGCGGCGATCCCCAAGCCCGCCACGAGAATCAGGCATGCGGCCAGCGTGAACAGCAGGCGTCGCGGATGCCGGTCTGCGGCACCGCGCGCAGATGCCGGTAGCACGGGCGATGCGAACGGCTGCCCCTGCGGCATGTGAGCGATCTGCGCGAGAAGCTCTCCGCGGATGCCTGCCGGCGGCGCCACCTCCGCCACCCCCTCGGACAGCAGTGCAGCCGTGGCCTCGTCATCCCGTGCGCTGTCGGCCCACTCCGGGTGGGCGGCGAGCGCAGCGTCATATCTCTGCTCATCGCTGCGAGAGAGCGCGCCCAGACTGTGCCCGGCCGCGAGCTCCGCGAACTCCGCCTCGTTCATGCGTTCACCCCCCAGAGCGCCCGCAGGCGCGTCAGTCCGTCTCTCATCCGGGTCTTCACCGTCCCCAGCGGCGCGCCCGTGATCGTCGCGATCTCGCTCTGCGAGTATCCGCCGTAGTACGACAGCACGAGCGTCTCGCGCTGCGGGTCAGGAAGGGCCGACAGAGCGCGCACCACCCGTTCCCCGTCTATGGAGAGCTCGACCTGCTCGGAGACGCTGTCGTGCATGACATCCATGTCACGCCTCCCCACCCGCACATCGCGGTCCGCGCCCGCCTGCGCCGACCGCACCCGATCGACGGCGCGCCGGTGAGCGATCGTGAGGATCCAGGTGCGCCCGCGTCCCCGGCTCGCGGTGAACCGCGATGCGGACTGCCAGATCTCCAGGAACACCTCCTGCAGCACCTCTTCGCTCTGGGAGCGGTCGACCAGCACGCGCAGGATGAGTCCGAACACCCTCGAGGAGAGCATGTCGTAGAGTTCTGCGAACGCCGCCTGGTCGCCATCGGCGACGCGTTCGAGGAGGCCGGATGCGGGATCATCTCCCTCGTCCCGCTCCGTATGCTCTCTGTCGTCGATCACCATTGCTACCAGCATGCCTCACCTCCGTTCTTCTGCGTGCAGGCAACGCTTCGGCCCTCGTCCGATCGGTCATCCGAAGGTGAACGAGTACGCCTCGACCCCGACGGGCACGGTCACCGTGATCGAGCCGCGGTGCGCCGAGGATCCCGTGCGCAGCGCGTACGAGCGAGGAGCGCCACCGACCTCGATGGTCTTCGTCGCTCCGGTCCCGTCTCTGACGGTCACCGTTCCGGCGCCGCCCAGAACCATCCGCACCTGGGACGCGTGGTACCGCAGGCGCACCTGCGCAGGTGCGTCGCCGGGCGTGGCGTACTGGGTCTGCACGTTCCAGGAGCCTGCCAGCGCGAAGCTGTCCTCGGGCTGGCTGAGCGGCAGCGAGTAGCTCCGGATGCCGGCCCGATACGGTGCAGCACCACCGAAGTTCTCCGCCTTGGTGGCCCCGAGGAACGTCTCCTGCGTGGTCGATCCCAGCTTCGGAGTCCGATCGGCGACCTCCGTGGGTTTCGGCAGGTCCACCCCCGGGTCAGCATCCTTCAGCAGCTCCCGGATGAGGCGCTCCGTGGTCGCATAATCGCCCTCGCCGAAGGAGATGTGCCGCACCACGCCGTCGGAATCGATGAGATAGTGCGCGGGCCAGTACCGATTGCGGTAGGCCGTCCACGTCGCGAGGGAGTTGTCCAGCGCGACCGGGTACTCGATCCCGAAGTCACGGGCGCCCGCCTGGACATTCGCCGGGTCCTTCTCGAACGCGTACTCGGGTGAATGCACGCCGATCACCTGCAATCCGGCGGCGGAGTAGGCCTTGTCCCACGCCACGACATGGGGAATGGAGCGCTGGCAGTTGATGCAGGAGTACGCCCAGAAGTCGATCAGGACGACCTTGCCGTGGAGGCTGCCCAGCTCCACCGGCTGTCCACCGGGCGTGTTCAGCCATTGCTGGATCCCGCGGATCTTCGGCGCCGTCCCGCAGTTCTGCAGTTGCGTCGCGTTGTTCGTGCAGCGCTCGAGATCGCGGTTCTCGTCGGTCACGAGGCCGCCGAGGCCGAGTGATCCGCCCTGCGGCGAGTCCACCAGATCCTGCTGGACGCCTGCGGTGTAGTCCGGCAGCAGACGCTGCAGCGCCTGCGGCACGTTGAAGACCAGCCCGATGGCGAGTGCGATCATCGCGACTCCCGCCGTGATCCGCAGCCCTCGCTCCCGGTTGCGGAAGGCCCTGATCCGCTGGACCACGCTGCGGCCGGCCAGCGCGAAGGCCAGCAGCGGAACAGCGACTCCGACGGCGAAGGAGACCGTCAGGACAACCGTGTCCAGCCCGATCCTCCCGGTGGCGCCGGCCACGATGATCGCCGCGAGCACGGGACCCGCGCACGGCACGAAGACGGCGCCGAGGGCGAGACCCACGCCGAAGCCGCTTCCCCTGTTCTCCACGTTCCTGCGCGGCAGCCACTGGAACGGCTTCTCCAGCAGCTGCTCGATCCTCGGCACGATGAGCCCGACACCCAGCACGACGAGCACGACGATCCCGGCCCACCGGATGACGTCCTGAGGCAGTCGCAGCAGCCCCAGGAGCAGCGAGCCGAGCAGGGTGACGAGGGAGAAGCTCAGCACCAGTCCGGCGATCACCAGGAACGGCCGGCTTCTCCGCGCCGGGAGGACGTCGCCCCCGTCTCCCCCGCCCGACGGGGTTCCGCCGGTGAGGAAGATGACCGGCAGCACCGGCAGGATGCACGGCGAGATGCCGGTGATGAGTCCGCCGAGCAGTCCGATGATGATCAGGTCCATGGTCCTGCCTTCCGTCGTGGGTTGTTCGGTCGGCGAGGACGATCGGATTGGATTCCATCCGATCCACCGTCCGCTCCGAAGAAACGTCGACGCCGCGGGAAGGCCGCGGCTCGGATCTACGGAGGTAGATGATGTTCAGCTCCAAGAAGAAGTTCGCTGCAGCGGTTTCCCTGGGCTTCGCCGGCCTGCTCGTGCTGTCCGGCTGCTCGATGAGCTCGGAATCGACGGCCAAGACCCCGGCGTCCTCGTCGGAGTCGTCCCCGGCATCCAGCGCGCCCGCGACCATGGATCCGGCGGCGGATCTGGTCGGACCCGGATGCGCGGCGTATGCGAAGGCCGTGCCCGACGGCGCCGGCTCCATCCAGGGGATGTCGCAGGATCCGGTCGCTGTGGCGGCGTCCAACAACCCGATGCTGACGACCCTCGTCTCGGCGGTGAGCGGCAAGCTCAACCCGGATGTGAACCTGGTCGACACGCTGAACGGCAGCGAGTTCACGGTCTTCGCCCCCGTCGACGACGCCTTCGCGAAGATCCCGGCGGCGACCATCGACGGGCTGAAGACCGACGCGAAGACGCTCACGACGATCCTCACCTATCACGTGATCCCCGGACAGCTCGACCCGACTCAGATCGTCGGAACGCACAAGACGGTCGAAGGCGCGGACGTCACCGTGACCGGCAGCGGCGATGACCTCATGGTCGGCGGCGCGAAGGTGCTCTGCGGTGGCGTGCACACCGCCAACGCGACCGTCTATCTGATCGACTCGGTGCTGATGCCGCCGAGCAACTGACACTGCCCCTCGATCGACGAGGGCGCCCGGACCTGTCCAGAGGCCCGGGCGCCCTCGTCCGCGCACGGCCGACCGCTCCGTCACATAAGACCTGACCGTCAATACCGGACAACTTAGTCTGCTATTCTGAGTCCTGTAATCACTGTCGCATGAGCCTGGAGGCGTTCGTGATCGCTATCACCAACACAGCCCCGGCGAGCCTCGCATGAGCCTCACCGCCGTACTGCTGACCATCGGCATCGCCGCCCCCGGATTCGCGTCTCTGCTCGCGCTGCTCCCCGGCGTGCGCCGCGCCATCCGACGCCTGGGCGTGATCGGCGCAGCGTTCGGCCTGACGGCCGCTCTCGCGCTGGCGATCCTCGTCGGCGTCTCGGGGCAGGCGACCACGATCCGCCTCGGCGCAGATGATGGCCTGTGGTTCGGCACGACGGCGGACAGGCTCACCGTCCTCCTGCTGCTGCTCGTCAGCTTCGTGAACACCGTCGTCCAGGTGTTCGCACGACGGCAGCTGCTCGGCGACGACAGCGCGGCTCGGTTCGTCATCCGCTCCGGCCTGCTCATCTCAGCGACGGCCGTCATGGTCACCTCGGCATCCGTGATCACGCTCGCGGCGGGATGGACGGCATCCGGTCTGGCTCTGATCGCTCTCGTGTCGATGCACTGGCCGCAGCCTGCTGCCCGCGACGCGGCCCGGCACACCGCCCGCATGATCCTCATCGGCGACGCCGCCCTGTGGGTCGCGGTGGTGCTCCACCTCACGCACGGCGGGACCCAGGACATCAGCGCACTCGTGCCCGCTCCGGATGCCGGTCCCGTGACCGGCACGATCATCGCCGTTCTGCTCGTGGTCGCCGCTGCCGCGCGCTGTGCGCAGCTGCCCTTCCACCGCTGGCTGTCGGCCTCGCTGGTTGCACCCACCCCCGTCTCGGCGATCCTGCATGCCGGCGTCGTCAACGCGGGCGGAATCCTGCTGGTGCGCCTGTACCCGCTGGTGGGAGCCAGCCTGTGGGCGACCGGCCTCACGTTCGCGGTCGCCGCCGTCGGCACCGTGTACGCGACGCTGATCATGCTGGCCCGCCCTGACATCAAGGGCGCCCTGGTCTACTCGACGATCGCGCAGATGGCGTTCCTGCTGCTGGCCTGCTCGCTGGGGCTGCTGGCCGCCGCGATCTCGCACCTGATCGCCCACGGCATGTTCAAGTCCACGCTGTTCCTCGGATCCACCTCCACTGTCGGATCCCACGTCCGCCACGAGGACGAACCGGCGCTCGCGCCCCTGAGTCGCATCCGACTGGTGGCGCTGGGCGTGCTGAGCATCACCGTCGCCGCCGCATCGGTCGCCGCGCTCGCCGGCGTGCTGCGCCCCGAGTCGCATGCCAGCGGCGCGGTGCTCATGGCGTTCGCTGCGCTGACCGCGGCATCCGCCGGGTGGGGCTGGATCCACCGCAGGCCGACAGGCTCCGGCATCGCGATCCTCCTCATCGCGGTTCCACTCATGGCTGCGGCTTATCTGACGATCCTCACCGCGATCACTCGCTTCCTGGATCAGGACCTCGCACCGATGGGCGCCGCGGCAGCACCCGCATGGGCGTTCGCCGCGCTGCTGGTGGCGCTGGTCGCCGCCTGGTTCGCTCCCTCGCAGGCACGGCGCTTCCCGCGGGCGGCCGCATGGCTGTATGCGCACGTCCTGGCCGCAGGGCAGCCCATCCGGTTCCAGTCGCGCGCGATGACGGCGCCCCGCACGATGCCGTATCCGCATCCGCACGGCGTCGTGCCCATCCCCCGCGTGGGCCGCCCGCTGGTCGCCGTCATGCCCGAGCCCGCGTCTGAGGGAGTGCGGCTGTGAGCCGCGGCGAGACAGCCCTGGAGATCTCCGACGCCGAGGAAGCACGCCGCCGCCTGAACCGGGACGTGATCGAGGCGAGCCGGATCTTCACCGGGACCTGGCCCCTGCAGGACTTCATCTCGGGCAACCCGCTCGAGGGGCTGATCGACGAGCCCTTCACCGAGGCCGCACGGATCGCCGGTCAGCTGCTGGGTTCTCGCGTCATGCCGCCGGAGACGTGGATGCGCGAGCTGTACAAGGACGGCAGGATCACGGATGCCGATCTGCGGCGAGCGCTGCAGACCCTCGCGCCCCGCGTGTTCGAGCAGCCGTCGATCATCGTCGGCAGCACGGTGTTCGAGCCGGACGAGATCATCCTGGTGGACCTGCTGCACGGACTCACCGTCCCGACGCCGAAGCGCACGCAGCTCACGCTCGCGCAGCGCCTCGACTCCGACATCGCGGCACGCATCGAGACGCATGTGATCACCTACCTCGGCGGATACTTCGGCGAGGGGCAGGCGACCTGGTCGATGCCCGCGCGGCAGAGCGGGCTGTTCGCGGCCTGGCGCGGCCTGGCGCCGCACACTCCGAGGCTGCCGCGGCGCACCAGAGCGAGTCTGAGAGCCGTCGACGCCGAACCCGCGGATGCCCTGCTGCACGCCCTCGCCGAGCTGGGCGTTCCCGACTCCGAACGCGTCGAGTACCTCCGCTGCCATCTGTCGAGCCTGCCGGGGTGGACGGCTCGCATCCGCGGACGCCAGGCGGATCCTGCGCACGAGATCGCGGATCTCCGGGAGTACCTGGCCCTGCGGGTGAGCGTCGAGGCCGCCTTCCTGGTGCCCGAGCACGCGGGCACCACGGCGTACGAGGCTGCCCGCTGGATCCCCGTTCAGGCGCCGGTTCTGCCCGGCCCGCGCGAGCGCGCGGCGCACGTTCTCTCGCTGCTCTCCGCCGACGCAACGCCGGAGGATCGCGACACCGTCGCCGATCTGCTCATCCACGTGCCGCTGCGCCGTCGCGAGCTGATCTGGCTGGAGGCGTACGAAGCCCACTATCGCGACGGACTGCTGACCGCGATGGATGCTCCCCGTGCTCTGCCGCCCGCTCCGGCGGCGCCGTTCGCGCAGGTGGCCTGCTGCATCGACAACCGCGCCGAGGGACTGCGGCGGCATCTGGAGGAGACCGGTCCGTACCAGACCATGGGATTCGCCGGCTTCTTCTCCGTCGCCATGCGCTTCGCCCCGCTGCTCAGCGCGACGCACCGCCACCAGCACCCGGGCCCCGGAACGTCGCAGTTCGATCTCACCGAGTCGCCGGCCCCCGGTCACGACGGTGAGAACGCGCGGCACCTCGCGGGCCGGCAGATGGCCGCCGCGGTGCAGTCCTCCTGGCACACGGCCGAGGAGGTGCCCGGAGCGGCGTTCATCCTCGCCGAGGCGACCGGCTGGGCGGCCGGGCCCATCGCCGCAGCGCGGACGCTGGCTCCGCACGCATCCAGCGCCCTGCTCCGGAAGGCCACCGGCAGACTCGCCCCCGAGGCCACGACCGACATCACGCTCGACGCGCTCACCCCTGATCAGCGCGCACAGACCGCCGTGACGATCCTCACACTGCTCGGGCTGACCGACGGCTTCGCGCGACTCGTGGTGTTCACCGGTCACAGCGCCAGCACGACCAACAACCCGTACCAGGCCGTACTGGACTGCGGCGCCTGCGGCGGGCACCCCGGCGCTCCGAACGCCAGGGCGGCCGCCGAGCTGCTGAATCGGACCGATGTGCGCGACGCGCTGGTCGAGCACGGCATCCGCATCCCGGCATCCACGCTCTTCGTCGCGGCGGAGCACAACACGACCACCGACGAGGTCGCCGTCCTCGACGCGCACCTCATCCCCGCCGACCATGCAGATGACGTGGCACGACTGCGCGCCGACTTCGAGACCGCGGGCGAGCAGCTCGCGCTGGAGCGGGTCGAGACGTTGCCCGCCGCCGCAGGGCACGGCAACGGCCGGGCTGCCGTGCGCCACGTGCGCACGCGCTCGGTCGACTGGGCGCAGGCGTTTCCGGAATGGGGCCTCGCGGGCAACACGGCGACCATCATCGCCCCGCGCGCGCTGACCCGCGGCGTGAACCTGGACTGCCGCGTGTTCCTGCACGACTACGACCACCGCGGCGACGCCGACGGCTCGGTGCTGGAGACGCTGCTCATGGGCCCGACGATCGTGGCGCAGTGGATCAGCTGTCAGTACTACTTCTCCGCTGTCGACCACCAGAAGCTGGGCGCCGGGTCGAAGACGCTGCACAACGTCGTCGGGGGCGGCCAGGGTGTCATGGCCGGGCCGACCACCGACCTGCAGGTGGGGCTGCCGTGGCAGTCGCTGTCGGACGGCATCCGCCTGCGGCACGAGCCGATGAGGATGCTGACGCTCGTCGAGGCTCCCACCTCGCGACTCGACGAGATCATCGAGCGGAACCCGATGCTGCGCGATCTGGCCGCGAACGCCTGGATCACCCTGTGCGCGCGGGAGGGCGACGGCGAGCCATGGCTCCGCTATTCGTCGGCCGGGTGGAGTCCGCTGATCCGCGGCGCGGTCGCGCATTGATCGGTGCTCCCCACGGGGAGTAGTGTGTCATTTATCACGGCTTTTCCCGTGATAAATGAGGAGTGCGACAGATGGCAGACGACGGTCACGACGACGAAGCGCTCGCCGCGACCGTCGGAGTTCTCCTCAAGGCGCTGCGCCTGGTCGGCAAGTCCGGCGATCCGGATGCTGCCAACCGGCTCGCCGCGCGGGCCTGGCTCGCACTCCGCGACGAGCACCCGAGGCAGGCCGAGCTGCTCAACGGCGCCATGCACTACCTGGCACGCCTGCCGCAGACGACCGACCTGGATTCCGCATCTTCACCCAACAATCAGGAGGACCAATGAGCAACGACCCGCAGCTCGATGTGCGCAACGACGTGCCGCAGCGTCGGCATGAGCTGATTCTGCAGAACTACCACGACCTGGAGGCCGGCAAGGGCTTCGAGCTGATCAACGACCACGACCCGAAGCCGCTGTGGTACCAGTTCGACGCCGAGTTCAACGGCCAGTTCACCTGGGATTACCTCGAGCAGGGCCCGACGGTGTGGCGCGTCCGCATCGGCAAGCCCTGACTTCGGTCGCATGCTGATCGAGCCGGATGCCCGTGCACGTGGCATCCGGCTCGATCCCTGTCTGCAGGAGCCGCACTCGTCTTCAGACCGCGCCTCCGTCTCGGTGCACGACGAGCCCCTGCTGATCGAAGATCATGATCACCTCGGCGGGGCCGCCCTCGGCGATGAACGCATGCGGCGTCATGGTGGCGAACTCGGCGGCCTCGCCCGCCTCGACGAGGATCATGCGGTCGCCGAGCAGGAGCCGGATCCGCCCCTCGAGCACGAAGAACCAATCGTGGCCGGGGTGCACGCGCTGCTCGGGCATCATTCCGCTGGGCTCGAGGCGGACTTTCAGAGCCTTCATCTGGCCTGTCGCCTTGGAGAGCGCCCAGGTGGTGCGCGCGCCTTCCTGGCTGGGCACGGGACGGATCACCACGTCGGTGTCCACGTCGTCCTCGAGCAGGGTCTCCACGTCGGTCCGCAGCGCCCTCGCCAGGGGGAGGAGCACGTCCAGGCCGATCGAGCGCTTGCCGGTCTCGATCCGGCTGATGGTCGAGGTGCTCAGATGGGATCGTTCGGCCAGGTCGTCGAGTGACAGCGATTGCGCACGGCGCAGACTGCGCAGTCGGGTTCGGACGATCTGTTCGAGATCGGACATGAGGACGCTCCTCTCTCTGCGCGTAGTTTGCGAATTCTGCAAATGCCTGTCCAGTATACGCAATATCCTGCTATCGTCGAGCCATGTCCACCGCCCACGCATCCCACCAGCACGGCGATGATCGCACCCCGGCCGTCCGGCACACCGACGTCGCGATCATCGGAGGCTCGGCGGCCGGTCTGGCTGCCGCCCTGCAGCTCTCTCGCCAGAGGCGCTCGGTGATCGTCGTGGATTCCGGGCTTCCGAGGAACGCGTCAGCGGCTCAGATGCACAGCTACCTCGGACACGAGGGGCGCTCCCCCAGCGAATTCCTGAAGATCGCTCGAGCCGAGGTGCGTTCCTACGGCACGGAGATCCTCGCGGGGCAAGCCATCGCTGTCACTCGCGATGCCGATGCCTTCCGTGTCGAGCTGACCGGTGGCCACGTGCTCTTCGCTCGGCGCGTGGTGGCGGCGACAGGGCAGACCGATGAGCTTCCCGGCATCCCCGGCCTGGCGAAGCACTGGGGCGGATCAGTGATCCACTGTCCCTTCTGCCACGGCTACGAGGCGCGGGATGGGCGGATCGTCGCTCTCGTGACATCGCCCGCCGGTCTTCATGCACTGCCTCTCCTGCGCCAGCTCACCTCGCGACTGACGGTCGTGGTCCACGACGGCGTCTCCGCAGCCGACCAGCGGCTGGCAGCACTCTCGGATGCTGGAGTGCAGGTCATCGCCGCACCCGTCGACGAGATCCTCGACGACGAGGAGGGCCGGCTGCGCGCCCTGCGGATGACCGATGGCACCGAGGTGCCCGCTGACACCATCCTCGTCGGCACTCGTCTGCACGCACGGGTGGAGCCTTTCGCGGCCCTCGGGCTGACGGCGGGCGAGCACCCCAGTGGCACAGCGAGCCACGTCGATGCGGACAGCATCACGGGGCAGACGTCCGTGCCCGGGCTTTATGCCGCAGGCACCCTCGCCGAGCCCATGCTGCAGGTGCTGCCGACGGCGGCGGCCGGCGCACGGGTCGGTGCGATGGTCAGCTTCGATCTCGCCGAAGAAGACCTTCGGACCGCCTCCCGCCCGGTTGCCCATGCCGCCGACTGGGATGCTCGCTACCGCAGCTGAGTATTCGACCCTGTGAGCACCACTGATTATTGCGGTTGAGCACCACCGGAT
>NZ_CALBRW010000036.1 GCF_937927635.1 uncultured Microbacterium sp. | reverse complement strand
TGCTGTTCACCACCGAGCTGTTCCGCGAGTGGACCAACTCGGCCGGCGGCCTGGCCAACTACCAGCGCGGATTCCGCGACGCCAACCCGTTCCCGGAGGGAACGTACGGCTTCGGCCCGTGGACCTGGAACGAGAACGACCTCTGGTACCGCGTGTTCGGCCTGGTGCTGCTCGGCATCGCGCTGGCCCTGGTCTGGGCGCTCATGCGCAGCCCGTGGGGTCGCGTTCTGAAGGGCATCCGCGAGGACGAGGATGCCGTCCGCTCGCTCGGCAAGAACGTGTTCGCCTACAAGATGCAGGCGCTCGTGGTCGGCGGGATGATCGGCGCAGCGGCGGGAATCGTGTTCGTGCTGCCGACCGCGGTGGTCCCCAACGACTACTCCACCTCGCTGACGTTCTTCCTGTGGACGATCCTGCTGCTGGGAGGCGCCGCCACGGTGTTCGGCCCGACGCTGGGCGCCGTGCTGTTCTGGGTCGTGTTCGCCCTGCTGGGCAACGTGCTCTCGCAGATGGTCTCGGCGGGCATCCTGCCCATCTCGAACCTGCAGGCGGGTTCGATCCGCTTCGCGCTGGTCGGCGTCGCGCTGATGCTGCTGGTGATCTTCCGCCCGCAGGGAATCCTGGGAGACAAGAGGGAGATGACCTTTGTCCACTGATGAGAACATGGACGCCGGGATGCCGGCGTCCCCGCTGGAGGCGGCGGAGGCCGTCACTCCGGCCAAGCGCCAGAAGTCGACCGGACTGGCGAAGGGGCCCGCGGCTCCGGGCGTCGCGAAGGTCGACCCGATCCTCATCGCCGACGGCGTGGAGCGTCGCTTCGGCGGTCTGATCGCCGTCGACGTCGACCACGTGGAGATCCCGCGCGGCGCCATCACGGCGCTGATCGGCCCCAACGGCGCGGGCAAGACCACGCTGTTCAACCTGCTGTGCGGGTTCGACAAGCCCAATGCCGGCTCCTGGTCGTATGACGGGAAGAGCCTGGCGGGCGTGCCGTCGTTCAAGGTGGCGCGGATGGGCCAGGTGCGCACCTTCCAGCTGACCAAGTCGCTCTCGCTGCTTTCGGTGCTGGAGAACATGAAGCTCGGCGCACCGCATCAGGTGGGCGAGCGCTTCTGGCAGAGCCTGTTCCCCTTCTTCTGGCGCGAGCAGGAGAAGCAGATCGAGGAGAAGGCCCGCGAGCTGCTGACCCGGTTCAAGCTGGATGCCAAGGAGAAGGACTTCGCGGCATCCCTCTCCGGCGGGCAGCGCAAGCTGCTGGAGATGGCGCGCGCGCTGATGAGCGACCCGAACCTGGTGATGCTCGACGAGCCGATGGCCGGGGTCAACCCCGCGCTCACGCAGTCGCTGCTGGATCACATCCTGGGCCTGAAGGATCGCGGCATGACCGTGCTGTTCGTCGAGCACGACATGCACATGGTCCGCCACATCGCCGACTGGGTCGTCGTGATGGCCGAGGGCCGCGTGGTGGCCGAGGGTCCGCCCGAGGACGTCATGGACGACCCGGCCGTGGTCGACGCCTACCTGGGCGCGCACCAGGACGTGGACCTCGGAGCGGTCACCGGCCGCATCCAGGTGATGTCCGACACGACGGCCGTGAAGATCCGCGAGAAGATCGACGCCGAGGCCGAGGCCGACCTCGAGGAGGAGCAGTCATGACCGACACCCAGGCCGGCTCAGTGGCCCAGAACGGGGGCTCGGCCGCCCAGACCCCCGCAGACGACCGCGAGGTCGTCGTCGAGCTGACGGAGGTGCATGCGGGCTACCTGCCGGGCGTGAACATCCTCAACGGCGCGAACCTCACGGCACGCAAGGGCGAGCTGATCGGCATCATCGGCCCCAACGGCGCCGGCAAGTCGACGCTGCTGAAGGCGATCTTCGGGCTGGTGCACGTGCGCCAGGGCGAGATCACCGTCAACGGCGAGAGCATCGTGGGCCTGAAGGCCGACAAGCTCGTGCGCCGCGGCGTGGGCTTCGTGCCGCAGACCAACAACGTGTTCCCCTCGCTCAGCATCGAGGAGAACCTGCAGATGGGTCTGTACCAGAAACCGAAGGCCTACGCCGAGCGCCTGGAGTTCGTCACGAGCATCTTCGCCGAGCTCGGCAAGCGCCTCAAGCAGCGCGCGGGGTCGCTGTCCGGCGGCGAGCGCCAGATGGTGGCCATGTCGCGCGCGCTCATGATGGACCCGTCCGTGCTGCTGCTGGACGAGCCCTCCGCGGGCCTGTCCCCCGTGCGCCAGGACGACGCGTTCATCCGCGTGAGCGACATCAACAAGGCCGGGGTCACGACCATCATGGTCGAGCAGAACGCCCGCCGCTGCCTGCAGATCTGCGACCGCGGCTACGTGCTCGATCAGGGCCGGGACGCCTACGAGGGCACCGGCCGCGAGCTGCTGAACGACCCGAAGGTGATCGGCCTGTACCTGGGCACGCTGGGCCAGGACGAGGACGCCGCGTAGGTCGTACATCTCGAGAAGGGGCGGATGCTTCGGCATCCGCCCCTTCTGCGTGTCCAGGGGTGCTCCGACAGGCTCGGCAACCCAGGGCATGCGAAAGGCTCCGGATGCCGCAGCATCCGGAGCCCCTCATACGCGATGTGTCAGTTGGTGCGGGTGTACATGTTGTCCGCGCCGTACTTGAAGATGCCGATCGCGGCACCCTGCGGGTCGCCCCACTTGTCGAACGTGATGTCGCCGGAGTAGCCGTTGTAGTCGGCCTTGCCGCCGTCGTTGATGATCTTGGCGCACTCGGCGAACGTGGTGCACGCCGTGCCGCCCTTGACGCCGCCGGAGACCGCCTGCATCTTCTTCGCGATGTCGACGCCCTTGACCGACTGCGCCTCCAGCGAGGCCAGAGCCATCAGGACCACCGCGTCGTAGGACTCAGCCGCGTAGGTGAAGTCCTTGATCTCGGCGTTGCCCTTGCCCGTCCAGTACGTCTGCAGGCGGTTGGTGAAGTCGTCCTTCAGCGCCGGACCGGGGCGGGTGCCCTGTGCCCCCTCGAGCGACACCGGGATGGCGCTGTCGCCGGTGGTGCCGTAGTTGGAGACGTTGCCGTCGACCATGTAGAAGTGATCGGCCGTGATGCCGGCGTTCACCAGCAGCGGCGCGATGGTGCGGAACTGCTCGAACGAGACGATCGCCACGGCGTCCGGATTGGCGGCCTTGATGGACTCGACCTGAGCGTCGAACTGCGAGTCGCCGACGTTGAAGCCGACCGCCTCGACGACCTTGCCGCCCGAGCCTTCGAACGTGTTCTTGATCGCGTCGCGCAGGCCGGTGCCGTACGGGTCGTTCTGGTAGATGATGCCGAGCGTCTTGCGTCCGTCCTGCGACATCAGGTTGCCGAGCACCTCGCCCTGCAGCAGGTCACTGGGGGCGGTGCGGAAGTACAGCCCCTTCGTGGCACCGTCCTCGGACAGCTTGGTGAAGTCGGGCGACGTGTTCGAGGGCGAGATCGTGATGATGCCCTTGCTGACGTTGCCGTCGAGGATGATCTTGGACACACCGGATGCCGCGGCGCCGACGATGCCGGCGACGCCCGCGTTCTGCAGCGTCGTGATCGAGGTCACGTACGCCTTGGTGTCGCTGTCGCCCTCGTCCTGCGAGTTCATCGAGACGGTGATGCCGGCCTTGGCGTCGTTGATCTCCTGCGTCGCGAGTCCGACTGCTGCGTACATCGGCGGTCCCAGGAATGCCAGCGAACCGGACGACGGAAGCAGCGATCCCAGCTTGAGGGTGAGATCGGCTGCGGGCTTCTTGTTCCCGTCATTCGTCTTCTCGCCGGCCGGCGTGCTCGAGCAGCCGGCGATGACCAGTGCGGATGCGCTGACAAGCGCGATCCCTGCGAAGATCCTCGCTCCACGCGAGCCCTTCAATGCGTTCATGTTGCTCCCTTGCGTAACTGAACGTGGAATACCACCTTCGGGTGCCTCTTACCCTATTCTCTCGGGCGTCCCGGCGGTGGCCGCGGTTGTCTCGGTCGCTTAACGATCCGGCCGGCGCCCGCTCAGACCAGCTCGGCCGGCTCGGCCGGCTCCTCGTGGCGGCCGCGGGCCTTCTGCACCAGCAGATCGCCGACGAACACGACGATCGCGAGCCATACCAGGACGAATCCGATCCAGCGCTCCGGCGGCATGGGCTCCCCCAGCACGGCCCAGCCCAGCAGGAACTGCATGATCGGGGTGATGAACTGGATCATCCCCACCAGTGAGAGGTCCACCCGGCGCGTGCCGGCGGCGAACAGCAGCAGCGGCACGGCCGTGGCGATGCCCGCGCAGCTGAGCAGCACCGTGTGCAGCGGGCTGATCGTGCCCATCGTGATGCCGCGGCCGTCCTGCGCGACGAAGACGAGGATGACGATGGCCACCGGGATCATCCAGAAGGATTCCAGCGTGAGGCCGCTGGCGGCATCCACCTGCGGGCCGATCTTCTTCTTGACCAGGCCGTACAGGCCGAACGACGCCGTCAGCGACAGGGCGATCCAGGGGAACGTGCCGTGCGCGACGATGATCACGCCCACTGCTATGCCGGCGATGCCGATGGCGACCCATTGCGCCGCGCGGATGCGCTCGTGGAGCACCAGCACGCCCAGCAGCACGGTGAAGATCGGGTTGATGAAGTAGCCCAGGCTCGTCTCCACGACGGCCCCGCCCATCGTGGCGATCACGAAGACCTGCCAGTTGATGTAGATGAGCAGTCCGGCCAGGGCCGTGAGCGCCAGCAGCCTGGGCTGCCGCCAGATGACGAGCAGCCGCTGCCAGCCGCGTGTGACGCTCAGCAGCAGCGCGCAGAACACCAGCGTCAGCAGCAGCCGCCAGGCGACGACCTCGAAGGGGCCGGTGGGGTCGAGCGCGATGAAGTACAGCGGGAAGACGCCCCACAGCAGGTAGGCGCCGATGGTGTACAGGGTGCCGGCCGACTTCGTGCTCACCGATCAAGCCTAGTGGCGGGCGGGGACGACGAAGGGCCCGGATGCACGGCATCCGGGCCCTCTGAGAACGTCAGCGTCAGCGGACGACGACCGCGAGGACGTCGCGGGCCGAGAGCACGAGGTACTCGTCAGCGCCGAACTTCACCTCGGTTCCGCCGTACTTGCTGTAGAGCACGCGGTCGCCCACGGCGACGTCGAGCGGAACGCGGTTGCCGTTGTCGTCGATGCGGCCGGGGCCCACAGCCACGACCTCGCCCTCCTGGGGCTTCTCCTTCGCAGTGTCGGGGATGACCAGACCGCTTGCGGTGGTCTGCTCTGCCTCGACCTGCTGGATGACGATGCGGTCCTCGAGCGGCTTGATGGAAACCGACACGGTGTACCTCTTCTTTCGTGACTGAGATCAGAAGACTGTTAGCACTCTCATGCCGAGGGTGCTAACTCCAGTGTAGGCCGTGCGTTGGCACTCACGCAATGCGAGTGCCAATCGAATCAGGCTGCGCAGGGTTCCGGTGTGTGCGAGTTCGGAGCTCGCCCACAGCCCGCGGGGCCCGAATGGCGGGCTCACGGGCGCGGAGCCAGCCACATGCGACCCGC
>NZ_CALBRW010000035.1 GCF_937927635.1 uncultured Microbacterium sp. | reverse complement strand
CCGGCTAGGCCGGTCTTAGCGCTGCGCGCTCGACCCATACCCAACCGGCGGCAGGCCGCCGGCCCTCTCGTGGTTGCTCTTCTCGTGGCCTCTCCCGCGGCCGCCGCAGCCCGGGCCGCTGCGCGCCCCGGGCTGCGCCTGGCTCGCTCGCCTTGGCTCGGCCGCTCGGCTGCGCGAGTCGAGGGTCGGGCGCTGCGCGCCTCCCCCGGTCTGCGGACAGCAAATCGCCCCGGTCTCTCGCAGTGAGAGCCGGGGCGATTTGCGGCCCGTGTTGAGTTGGTGCGGTTCAGGCCGGGTGCTCAGCCATGGTTGACCGCCGTGGCGCTGGGGATACAGCTCGAGCAGAGGTCCTCGGTCTCGCTGACCCACGTGCAGCCGAGGAAGCAGGCGCGGTCGTCCGTACAGCCGCAGCTGCGGCAGGTGCGGACGACGCCGAGCTCGACGCTGATGCCGGCCGCGGCGAGATCCTCGGCCATGGCGGTGACTCGCTCGAGGAGGTCCTGCGGTGCGATTGACGGGACGGTGATGCCGACCGTGACTGGCTCGGAATCTGTGCCGCTCATGGGTGCTCCTGCCGGTAGGGGTTCGATGGGAACTTGTAGCCCTCCACGGGGTCTGGGCGCATGGCAGCCTCGAGCTCGGCGTCGACGCCGCGGTCGAACGCCACGGCGCACTGCTCCTTGACATCACTGAGCAGTGCCTCGTGATCGGCGAGGAGCGCTGTGAGCGCTTCTGAGAGGTCGATCTCGTGATCGGTGGGCCGGTGGGTCACATTGCCGGCGAGGGCCGCTAGTGCCGCGTTCGCGCGTCCGGTGGCGTCCGATTCGGGTTGCTGGTCTGCCTGTGAACTCATGTGCTCGGATCCGTTCGGGTTCAGCTCGCGGTGATCATGAGCTGCTGGCGCTCCTCGAGCTGCGCGATCGCCTTCTCGGGGACGTGCACGGTCTCGAGGCTATCGATGAGCTTCTGCGCGCGGCGGTAGGCGAGGCTGCGCTCGGTCGACGATGCGGCCGCGTTCTCAGCCATGTCGAGGAGGGTGCGAATCTCCTTGATGATCTTGCGCTCGGCGTGGGGCACGCCCTTCTGTCCGAGGCGGCGTGCGTTGCGCTCTGCGGCATACCATGCGACCGCGAAGGCCTCGACCGCCTTGGGGTACGGGAGCGTTGTCAGATCGACGTCCAGGGGCAGATCCGCGGGCAGTTCGCCGGCCGTGTCGCGCTGCGTGCCGGCGGCCCGCATGGCCCGCAGCATCGCGTAGGTCTGTGGGACGTTCGGGTCGGTGAGCGCCGGCAGGAAGAACAGCGAATCCCAATCGGTCTCGGAGTGCACGATCTTGCGCAGCAGCTCGTTGTGGCGATCGTGGAAGACCTGCCAGGCCGAGGCGATCCGCTCCCGGCCCGCACGCTCCACCTCGGCTTCCCTGCGTGCCGCGCGGATGCTGCGGCGAGCGCGGCCGGTGGCGGCGATGAGGATCCAGATCAGTACGGCGGTGAGGATCAGGGCGCCGATGATGCCGAGGACGACGAGCAGCCAGGTGAGGTCTGCCGGCTCGGTGGTCGGCTCGGGTGCTGTCGTGGGCTGTGTGGTCGGTGACGGCGTCGACGTCGGCTGCGGTGACGGGCTGGTCTCAGGGGTAAACGAGCCCAGCAGCCAGGGGAAGAGGACCGCGCCGCCGGCGGCAAGGGCGCCCATGATGAGGAAGATCCAGCCGGAGCCGTCGCTGTAGCCGCTGTTCAGGTTCTTCACGATGCGAATGCCGCCCATGATGAACATCACGCTGGCGAGCAGGATCAGCATCGGCGCGAGGAATGAGGAAATCGACGATGCGAGGCCGTCGAGGCCGTCGACGAGGGCGGGCCCGTCCGGATCTGTCGAGGCGAGGAGGGTGGTGAGGGAAGACATGCGCTCTACTCCCGTGGGTTAGGTGACTTGACGACCCCTATATTAGTCACACTCACGACGTAAAAACTAGTGTCTCCCGTGTGTTCAGCTGATTCTACTGCGGGTGTCCGACGGATGCCCTATATTGGTGCATGTAAACCGCCTAAAACTAGGAGTGATGATGGCGAAGACTGAGATCGTCGGCTATGCGGAGATCGCCGACATGATGAAGATCTCCGTGCCCGGTGTGATGAAGGCGGCGCGCACGGACCCGAGCTTCCCGAAGCCGATCACACCGCCTTCGATGCGCTCTCCCGGCTGGGACCGGCAGGTGATGCAGAAGTACGTCGACCAGCGTGGTGCGAAGTCCGCCGGCCGCAGCGGTCGCCCGCCGGCGGTTGGCAGCAAGCGGTACAAGTTGCCGGCGGAGGCTAACGCCGAGATCGAACGGCGGATCCGCGCCGCCGGCACGTTCGCTGAGTTCGTGTCCTTAGCTGAGATCTCCGACAACGCCCTGCGTCAGCGCTTCTCCGGCAAGACGACCTGGCGCGAGATCGAGCTCGAGCGGTTCGCGCAGCGCCTGGGTACCACGTTCGACGAGCTCACAGGGACGCACCGCTGATGTCCCCGCTCATCCCGCTCGTGGCTATCGCCGTGTGCGTCATCGTCCTCGTGGCGATCGTCGGCATGCGCGGATGGCCGATTCTTGCGATCATCCTGGTTGCGACGAGCGGCGTGGGCATTCTGGTCGTCGCGATCGCCACGACCGTTCGCATGTTCCGGCGCCGCCGGCCTGCACGGGTTGTCGTGCGCCGATCGGAGGCCCCTCGTGACCGATGAGATGACCCCGGACCCCTGGGCGGACCGGCAGCTTGCGAGTGTGCTCGCGAACGCTCTGGGTGCCTTCGGGCGCCGTACACGGCTGGATGCCAACGTGGCGGCGAAAGAGCTGGGTGTCAGCCCGTCGACGGTGCGCCGCTGGGTGCGCAACGGTGTCCCGGAGCGGCGCCGAGACCAGGTCGCTGCACTCGTGGCTCCGGAGACCACCGTCCTCGAGCGTGAGCGCCGTGAGCTGCTGTTCGCCCGGGAGGCGCTGTGGGACATCGCCGGCCGGGGCGCGCCGATCAGCGACGCCTGGAAGCGGGACGGATGGCTGCGACCGCACCTGCTCACTGTGGTGCAGCTGCGCGATCGCGGCGTCCTGGTCGTGCGCCTGACGAACCCAGACAGCGGCGAGATGAGCCGGCGGCTGCGGGCCGATGGCGGCGAGGTCATCGAAGAGGTCGAGTTCCGCAACAGGTTCCGGGCCCAGGTAGCGAAGGGCGAGCTGCTCGAGGCGGTCGGCCCCTCGCGGGTGATCGTCCCCTCGGGGCGGATGAGCCGCGGCCGCACGCAGGCCTGGCTGGCAACGGCGCCGCGGCCGACGCTCGAGTGGCTGCGAGATCATCCGCAGGTGAGGATCCCGGTGACCAGACCGCGGAAGAAGAAAGAACCCCGGCCGGAGTGAATCCGGGCCGGGGCTCTCCCCTGTGAGCTGCAGCTCACGTGAGACGGGCTGCGAGCTCGTCGATCTTGTCGGGCCGGAAGCCCGCCCAGTGGTCCTCGTCCGTGATGACGACGGGCGCCTGCAGGTAGCCGAGGGCCTTGACCTTCTCGAGCGCTGCGGGATCCTCGGAGAGGTCGTGGGTCTCGTAGTCGATGCTCTTGGAATCCAGCGCGCGGTAGGTCGCGTTGCACTGGACGCAGGAAGGCTTGGTGTAGACGGTGACGGTCATGCGTTTCACCTCCCTTCGGTCGTTGAGGGCGCCGCGGCCGCGAGCTCATGCTCGGAAACCGTGACGGTGAGGGTGAAACCGGGTTTGCCGGTCTTGGACGTGAAATCCATCGTGAGACCGCCGTCGAAGTGCTGTCTGGCGTAGTCGGCGACGGCGGCGAGGATCAGATCGGTCGCCTCCTCCTTGTCGAGGAACTCAGTGCCGGCCTTGTTGACCCGGCCGACGTAAATCGCCTCGCGGAAGAACGAGGCCTGGACCCCGTACTTCGGTGAGTTCGGTTCGGTGGCCATCTGTCAGACGCGCTCTCGGAGGGCGATGATCGCCGCCAGGACAGGGTTGGAAGTCTCTTCGTGGAGCTTGCGGAGACCGCCGATCGCCAGGGACGGGCCCCGGCTGGTGAGCCGTGTCTGAGGCAGCTGCTCCTCGACGAACAGCACTTCCCGCACAACGCGGTCGTCCTGAACGTCGATCTCTCGGCCGATCGCTGCGAACAGCGAGTGAGCCGTGTTGATGGTGGCAGTGGTCATTGGTGGATCCTCTCTACTCTGTAAGTTCGGAAGTTCGGTTGTCATCGGGATGCGCGGGGGTCGCTGCGGTCGTCGCCGGCGTCAATGCCGTTCATGCTCATCCCGGAGATCTTGCCGATCTTCCAGTCGTCGACGTACTTCTCGCTGAGGACGGCCTCAAGGTACTCGCGGGCGGCGACGTCGCCGCCCATCGCCCAGGCGCTGCGGAAGTTCTCGTACTCCTCCGGCGTGAGCTTCTGCTGGATCGTGCGATCGCGGGAGTAGTCACGCGGACCCTGTGTGCCGGTGACGGAGACCTTCACGCCGCCCATCGGGATGCGCTGGTTCGCGCGAGCTCGGCGCACCATCTGCTGGCGGCCGCGTTTGGTGGTGACGGCCTGGCGGGCCTTCTTCTTGAGGTTGTTCATCACGGTCTGCTTGGGGTTGTGGACGCCCTTCAGCCACCGCTGCACCGTGCGCTGGCTGACACCGAGGGCCTTCGCTGCCTCGGCGGTGGAGATCTTCGTGACCGACTTCTTGACGCCGCCCGGAGTGGTGACCGTGCGAGTCGTCGAGTAGAGCGTGCGCAGGTGCTTCGCGACGTCGGATGCCTCGGCTCCCCCGGTCCCAGGGGTTGACGGCTCGGACTCAGAGCCGAGCCAGCTGATCGCCTGGAACAGCGTGTTGCGCTGCTTCAACGCGTCGTCGTCGGTTGCCATGGTCTACTCCCTTCGTGGATCAGATGAGCTCGATGAGGTGGGACTTGCCCTCGTAGCGGCCCTTGCCGGTGAGGAACGGCAGGTGCTCCTGCAGGTCGGCTGAACCCTCGTACTTGAACTGGCCCAGGCCGCGGCCGTAGTTGCGCTCGTCACCCGGCCAAGCCTTGTCCGCGTCGGTCAGCGGCGACGTGTACAGAACGGTGTCGCGGGTGATCGCAACGGGCCAGCGGCCGGTCTCGTCGCCGATCTTCTTGACGCGGCGGAGGATGTTCGCCCGGGCACGGGCCTGGATCGCGTGGTAGCGCTCGGGGGCGAAACCGGGCTTGCCCTCGTGGTGCTCGAAGCTGGCCATCAGCCCGAGGCTCCGGACGTAGACCTCCTTGAGAAGATCGCGGGCCGCCTGCGCGTCCGGGTCGACGACGTCGAGCTCGGTGCGGGCGTTGCGGATCCGCTCGTACCAGGAATCCAGAAGGCGGGTGTGGTTCTCCCACGTCCACGCCTCGAGGACCTCGAACTCGTAACCCCACTCGATCGCGAGCTCGAGCGTCGGCGTGGAGACCCAGGACTCGCGGCCGGCGAGACTCTTGTCACGGTTGATCGGGTCGAGCGGGTTGGGCACGAGCCACTCGGCACGCTCGGGCAGAGTGACCTTCCAGTAGCCGGGGAGCTTGCGATCGAAGGCGACACCGTTCGGGTGGTAGGACGGCTCTCCGATGCCAAGCTCGCAGCCGCTGACGCCGGCGAGGTAGCTGCCGCCACGGTCGTAGGCGTGCAGCCAGCGGTGCTGCAGCTCTTCCTCGGTCGGCTGACGGTGCCAGTTGATGTCCATCTCGAGCGTCGGGATCGTCGCGGGCTCGACGGGCTTGTGCGGCGTGAACCGGGCGATGCGCTCCTCCTTCGAGGGCGCCAGGTGGAACATGAGGTCCTGGCCGGTCGTGGAGGCGTTCACCGCATATGGGGTCTGCAGCGCGCTGGCGAACAGGTCGAGGCGGTGCGCGAGGACGGGCGGGGTCGGGTCGTCGCCGATGAGGTGCTGGAAGTCGTCGCGCAGTGCGGGGATGATCACAAACCGCGCCTGCAGCCGGCTCTCGCCCGGCTTCCAGATGCGGGTGGTCGCGCTGAGCGCGTTGTCCTGCCCGCCGACCTCGTAGCCGGCCTCACGCGCGCCCAGGGCGAGGGGGTGGTCGACGGTGAGGTCGTGGAGGATCGGGCCGAGACGACGCTCGGGCGAGGGAAGCTCGTCGACGGGGATCCCGAGTGCACGGGCGGCATCCGCGGTGGCGTAGATCTGGCCGGCCTCGTTCTTCCAGCCGTTCTTCACGCCCAGGCGCAGCTGAGCGACGAGCTCGGCGATGTGCCCGAGGTGCTCGATCGGCCGCTCGAGCGGGACCAGCGTTCCGTCCGGCATCCACAGACCATCGGTGTGCATCACCGCGGCGGCCGCCGCGAACTCGCTCGCCGCGCCGCGGCGCTCTGCGGGCTTCTGAGCGGCCCGTGCCGGAGCGGCAGGCGCCTCGGCGGCAGGAGCAGCCGCCGGAGCCGAAGCGGGCTCCTCAACGGCCGGTGCAGGCTTCTCCTGCGCCGATGCCGTCTGCTCAGGAGCAGGTGCTGCGGGAGGCGCCGGCGGAACGTCGAAGAGAGCAGGGGCGTTGCCGTCGTCGAGCGGGGTCGGCGGCGTGTGGTCGTCGCCTTCCGGGGTGTCGATGCCGGAGCCGTTGTCGCCGATGAGCACGCTGAGCGGGATGTCCCAGACGCGGGTGAAGCGTCCCTCGACGCGGCGGCCGAGGGTCTGGTTTCCGCCCTTGTCGGCCTTCATCCATCCGTGGGCGATGAAGCTCGAGCCGATGGTGTGGACGGTGTCGGTGATCGGCTCGCCGGTGCCGGCAGCGACACGGGTGATCGTCTCGATCATCACCCGCGGATGCAGGTAGAGACGGGCCTCTCCATCGCCGTTGTCCTTGATCGCACCGATGCGGGTGCCGTTCGGCGACCAGGTGTCCTGCGGCGGGCGGCCGCGCTGCGTCCAACCCAGCTGCTCCGCGTCCTCGGGGATGTCCCCGCTGGTGGTGACGAGGTGTGCTGACCCTGCGGCGAGCGCTTCGCGAAGCAGCTCGATGGCCATGATGCCGGGGTTGCTCGCCCCGCCCTCCTGGCGTACGAGTGCATCCCAGATCCCCTGGTCGGCCCAGCCGTGGAAGTCGGTGGCCTCCTCGGCCGAGATCGCGCCGACCTCGACGAGCATGCGCAGCATGAGCCGGATGCCGTGGTCAGCGTTGACGGCCGCGTCCTTCATGCGGCCCTTGGCGCCGGGGTCGTGCGGCAGCGGTGCGGTGCGGTCTTGCCACAGTTGGGAGAGCTGAGCCTTGGTGTGTGTCACGTTCTCTGCCCCGCTGTAGTAGTGCTCGCGCAGCGCTTCGCGGTGCTTGGCGAGCCACTGGATCAGGGAGGCGCCCAGGAGGGCGCGGTGGTTGCGTCGCGCTCCCTGCTCGAGGACGGAGAACGTGCGATAGGGGTCCTTGATCTCGCCAGGGTTGAGTCCGATGGAGAAGGTGCGCTGCAGCGCGGACCCGTTCAGCCCGATCTGTCCGGTGGCGATGACCGAGGCGTCGATCGACGGTGCCTCCTTGACACCGCCCCGCTGCCCGCCGACCTTGCGGCCTTCGCGGTCGAATACCGCCCGGACGAGGAACTCGAATCGGGCGACGGCCTTGCGCACGTCAGTGTCGACGAAGTCGTCGGCGAGGACGGCCATGTGTCGGGCGTTGGCGAGGATGCGGGTCATGGCGATCGCGGAGTCGCCGGCGTTCGTGGCCGACAGGATCGTCTTCGGGGACTCGCTGGACTCTTCTGTCAGTCCGGGGGCGAGGTAGTGCATCGCCTGGCGGGCGCAGGAGCTCTTACCGGCGCCGGGCGCGCCGTACACGTAGGTGATCAGCGGGACGGGCACGAACGGGCTCTGCCACACCAGCCCGAGCAGGGGAGCGATGACGCGAGCAGGAAGCATCTGGCGGAGGATCTCGGTCGACTGCATCCAGGCCTCGCGCAGCTGTGCGGCATCCGTCGACGGGTCGGGCAGGCTGAGACGCTGCAGGCCTCCGGTGAGGCGGGTCTCAACGGGGATAGAGCCGTTGGCGGTGATCGCTCCGCCGGCGTGGACGAAGTAGGGGCCGACGTCGCTCTCGCGCCACCCCGTTCCGGTGTAGACCTTCGAGCGCTGCGCTGGCGTCGGCCGGGCACCGTAGAGGGCATCCCAGAACAGGTCCTTGCCGCGGCGCGACGTCGACTCGAGCATGCCGAGCCACGGCAGCGAGTTCGACCAGGAGCCGTCGCGGATCTGGTCTTCGTCCCAGACGACGATGGCGTCCTCGATCTGGATGTTGCCGTTCTGATCGCGCACCGGCTTGCCCGTCTCGGGGTCACGTACCCACCGGTGGAAGTGGACCTTGATCTCGGTGGTCGGTGGCGTGGCGCGGGTCTCGTGGCCGGAGTCCTCGAAGCTGGCGGCGAGGACCTCACCCCAGCCGTCGAAGACGCGGAGGTACCGGTAGCGGAAGTCCTCACCGTCGCGCTCGACTTTGATCTGCACGGTCTGACCAAGACGCACACCGAACCGGGTTCCCTCGTTCGCGGAGCCGTCATCCCCGGGGAAGAACTGGTTGCCGTCGAAAGATGGTGGCTCGCTGTCGTCGTCGCTGCCGGATCCGCCCGGCTGCAGCGGGGTGACCGGGGCGGCAAGCGCATCCGGGATCGGCAGATCAGCGATCTCGTGCGCGCCACGAGCGATCACAACCGCATCCTGGATCACGCGGCGGGCATCGTGAACGGCGCTCCGCTCGAGCTGCGTCGATGCCGGCACCATGGCGATGGTGTTCTCGAGGTGATCCCGCATCTTCGCGACACGGCGGACGGACTCCCCCGCCCACAGTTCGACGTTGCGCTGCACCTCGTGGGCATCGGCACCGGATGCCAGCTGTGCGTCGATCTCGTCGCGGCAGACCTGGACGGTGTCGCTGCGGCCCTCGCCGGTGAGCATCTTGCGGAGCTCACCAAGCATGGCGAGCAGCTGCGCCGCGTTCGGGGTGAGCTGCTCGAGCTGGTCGACGGTGTAGCCGGCCTCGAGGTGGTCGGTCAGGTCGGCCTTGTCGTCGTCGACGGCCGGCCGGTACAGGGTGACGGTGGCGCCGACACCGCTGAGCAGCTTGTGCAGCTCTGCGGCCCGGGAGTAGCCGGCGACGTCGCGATCAGCGACCATCGAGACGTCGGCGCCCTGGAAGACCTCGGCGAGCTCGCGGGGGAAGGATCCGGATCCCTGCGCGTTCGTGGTCGCGACGAGCCCGGCGGCCTCGGCGTTCTCGACGTCCTTCTCGCCCTCGAGCAGCCAGACGCGGGTGCCGGCCGAGATCGCCTGCAGCACCTCGGGGTGCCGGTACAGAACCGACACGAAGTCATCAGGCTTCTTCGCGACCATGCGGCCGTTCGGGCCAAGGAACCGCTGCTTGAACCGTTTGCGGGTCTCCCCGTCTACGGTGGCCGTCTCGCGGATGACCTCCTCGACGAGTGTGCCCTCGGCGTCGAAGTACGGGTAGGTCGTGACCTTCTCCCACTTCGCGCCCTTGAACTTGTCGACGTCGGCCGTCGACTTATTGGTCAGGCGCGGCGGGAGCTTCGGCGCCGCGGTGAACCGCACCTTCGGCTTGCGACGGGGCTGGCCCTCGGTGCGCTCCGGCAGCGGGGAGTCGAACAGGTCCTTGACGCCCAGGCCGATCGCCGCGGTGATCTCGCGGACGTCGGCGTGGCAGGTGAAGCAGTTCAGCAGCACCTTCTCGTTGGCGCGGTCGTTCTTCACCGACAGGGAGCGGTGGCTGTCCCCGTGCACGGGGCACAGCGCCATGAACTGGTCGCCACGGCGAGACTCCGGCTTGAAGCCGTTGACGTCGAGAGCGTCCCAGACGCGGTCGAACGCGCTGCGGGCGGACTCAGGGGTCGAGATCAGCGTCATGAGCATCCACCCGCGCGAGGTGCGCGACGGCGGATGCTGGGAATTTCGGAATCAGAAACAGAAAAAAGACGAAGTTGGGCTACCATAGACGTGCGCACCTCCCTTCAGGTACGTGAAACGGCCCTCGCGGGTCGCTAACTCAAAACCTCGAACCGGACGCCTGGACAGCAAGGTTCGAACCACACTCTTCGAAAGTCTCTCGGTTTGCCGACCGGGAGACTTTCCTCGTTCTAGGCGCTGCGTGCCAGAGGCCGGCCTCCTTCGAGTGCGTCGAGACCCGCGATCTGGTCGCGGGCTGCTTCACGAGCCTCGGCCTCACGGCGCTCCTGCGCGCGCTTGAGCTCATCGAGGATGTACTTGGGAACGGGGAGCTTGTGGAGCTCTGCCATGCGCATCGTGTTGTACGACCCGATCGGGATCCCGAGCTTGTGTGCTTCAGCCTCGTAGACCTCGTACTGATCGTCAGGGACGCGCGACAGCAGCTGTTTGCGCTTGCCTCGGTCGCGGTGACCTGGCTTCCTCTCATCGACCATGGGTCATGTATAGCACGTACCTGAGACAGATACAGATAGAAATCTGTTCCGGCGCGTCGCATGTCCATCCAAGTGCCCATGACCTCCATAGGTGCGCCGGAGGGCGCAGATCGGACACGGCGGCTCGCAGATTTTCTTCAGCTCGCGCTGCCGAGAGGGCTCTCCGCGCGCGCATATGCACATGGGGGACCTTTCTCGTATCGGTCGTATCACTCGGATCAGGGGCAATAAAAGGCCAGGTCAAAAGCTATAATTGCTGATACGAGTAGGTCGTGTCACCGAAAGTCCGTATCACCTTGCACCATGCAATAAATGCCGCCTGATCTGGTTTTTGTCGGTTGATACGGATTCCTGGCTGATACGACCCGGTTAGGGCTCGATCGTCTGTACCGACGATGCTTGGCGGCGTCTCGAGCCGCGGTTGACGAAGTGTGAAGGGGTCTTCACACTTGAAGAGTGGACACGTTCGAGACGGACACGCTGCGCGAGATCGGTGACCTTCGCGTCAAGGTGGAGCGCGCCCGTCGAGATCTCGCGACTCTTGAGGAGAACCGGCTTGCGCTGATGATCCGAGCGGTCGACGTGGAGCGCGAGTCCGTGACTGACGTTGCTGCAGCCGGCGGTATCACCCGAGAGCGCTACTACCAACTGCGGCGTGCTGGGAGAGCGAAGAGCGAAGCATCCGGAGGGCACACATGAACAGCGGCGAGACGATCACCACCGCTACTACCGAAGACCTCGCGGTCACCGGCCTGAGAGCCCCACTCGCCACCGCACGGTGGGCGCCGATCGTGGGCGCAGCGGTCTACTCGTGGTGGAAGCCATTCCCCGAACCGATCTATCTCTTCGACGGCACCGGGAAGACCACCCTCTCGTTCGTCACCACCCAGCTCGCGGGCAGGGATGCCTCCGGAGGGAACTGGATCGACCATGTAGGACCCAGCGAGTGGTTCGTCGGACCAGAGCCGCTGCTCTTCGATCATGTCGTTCCCCCGACCGGGACGATCGCTAACCCCTACTGGAAGCGGGACCTTCGCAAGATCCTCGACGTCATCGAGAGATCGGCGCACTCAGCCCCCGCCAACGAGACGGTCCGACTGTCGATCCTCAACGGCGCCGACAAGATCCCCAAGGACGTTGCGCATCGCGTGTACGCACACCGCCTATCACGCTTCCGGGACACGAGCGCAGGGCTAGATATCGAGATGAGCAGAGCCGTCTCAGCACGGCTCGAGCTCGGCAGGCGCATCGGCGAATGGATCGCATCGGAGCGCACCACCGCGTTCTTCAGGGAGCGTGAAGACACGAGACTGCTGCCGATGGACCGATGCACGTTCGGACTCGAGATCCTCGACAGGTTCCTGAGCGCAGAGGGTGCCAGGTCTGTTCTGGAAGTGCCGCGCCCTCCCGAGCGGAAGCACAAGCCGCCGCGGCGGCGAATGCCCGCGGGCGACCGCCGCTTCGGCATCACCGAAGGTCTGGCGGAGCTCGTGCGAGAGTCGTTGCGGACCGCGATCGAGGAAGGACGCGCGAGCCTCTCAGCAGCGAATGGTGACGTGGTCGAACTCGGTCGATTGAAGAGCGGCCGCCTCTACGCAATCCCCACCGCCGCGCGCGCGATCTTGGAGAGGGACCGCATCACCGCGGCAACTCCAATCGAGATCAGCAGAGCCCTGGAAGCCGCGGGATGGCTCTCTCGCGAGGCAGATGGATCAATGACTGTCCCCCGCCGCATCGACGGGAAGCTGACGAGGGTGTGGAACCTGCCACCGTCGTTCCTCGAGTAGTGCGGCCGGGGCAGCGCGAACGCCCGACGCCGTCACACGGCGGCGATCAGCGAGGGGTCAGACGGGTTCACGGTTCGCACGTTGTTGACCTTCCGATCCACGACGTGGGTGCGCATCGTCGTGGCGATCGTCGACGAGGATGCCTCGAGCTCGTCGCGCAGCTGCAGCCGGTTCTGCTTTGACGCCGCGTTGTCACCGTCGACGGTCAGCGGCTGCGGGTCGAGCCATGCGTCCCACAGGTCGCGGGTGAGGAACGCTGGCATCCGGGCGTGGATTTCGCCTGACGCATCGCGGGCCTCGCGGGTGACGACGACGAAGACGCGGCGACGCTCGCCGGTGACCTCGGTCGTCCAGGTCAGGCCCGCGGCCGCGAGCAGCTCGTCGCTGTGGATCCAGTGCGGCGTCTTCGAGCCCTTCTCCCCCGTCCACTCGTAGTAGCCGAGCATCGGGACGATGCAGCGGGAGCGGCTGAACGCGCCGACCCAGAACCGCTCGGGCAGCTTCACCGAACTAAGCAGACGGCGCGCCGAAAACGATCGTTTTCGGCGCAGCAGCCGTAGACACTGATCCCGGCCGCCGTAACCGTGGGCCATAAGCGTGTTTCGGCAGACGTTATCGGAGCG
>NZ_CALBRW010000034.1 GCF_937927635.1 uncultured Microbacterium sp. | reverse complement strand
GACAGGTCGTCGAAGACGATCAGCACGTGCTTGCCGTCGTACATCCAGTGCTGGCCGATGGCCGAGCCGGTGTACGGGGCGAGGTACTTGAAGCCGGCGGGGTCGGAAGCCGGAGCGGCCACGATCGTGGTGTACTCCAGAGCGCCGGCGTCCTCGAGCGCGCCCTTCACCGAGGCGATGGTCGAGCCCTTCTGGCCGATGGCGACGTAGATGCAGCGGACCTGCTTGTTGACGTCACCCGACTCCCAGTTGGCCTTCTGGTTGATGATCGTGTCGATCGCCAGGGCCGTCTTGCCGGTCTGGCGGTCGCCGATGATCAGCTGGCGCTGGCCGCGGCCGACGGGGATCATCGCGTCGATGGCCTTCACGCCGGTCTGCATGGGCTCGTGCACGGACTTGCGCTGCATGACGCCGGGCGCCTGCAGCTCGAGCTCGCGCACGCCGTCGGTGGCGATGGCGCCGAGTCCGTCGATGGGGTTGCCCAGCGGGTCGACGACGCGACCCAGGTAGCCGTCGCCGACCGGGACCGAGAGGACCTCGCCGGTGCGGGTGACCTCCTGGCCGGCCTCGATGCCGGTGAAGTCGCCGAGGACGACCACGCCGATCTCGTGCTCGTCGAGGTTCAGCGCGAGGCCCTTGGTGCCGTCGGCGAAGGTGACGAGCTCGTTGGCCATGACGCCCGGCAGTCCCTCGACGTGCGCGATGCCGTCGGCTGCGTCGATGACGGTGCCGACCTCGGTCGCGACGGCGCCGGTGGGCTCGTAGGCGGCTGCGAAATTCTTCAGCGCGTCACGGATGACGTCGGGGCTGATCGATAGTTCTGCCATTGTCTTCCCTTTGTGTGTCTGGTGAGCGCGGTTCCCCGCGCCAGTCTGTGTCAGCTCGCGAGCTTCTGGCGGAGCTCTGCGAGGCGGGCGGAGATGCTGCCGTCGATGACGTCATCGGCGATCTGCACGCGCAGTCCTCCGATGACCTCGGGGTCGATCACCTGGTTGATGGAGATCTCTCCCCCATAACGGCGAGCCAGAGCGTCACGAAGACGGGTCTGCTGCGCGGCGGCGATGGGCGCGGCCGTGTAGACGGTCGCGACCGTGCGTCCCGC
The DNA here is from genome assembly GCF_937927635.1 of uncultured Microbacterium sp. Classification (GTDB taxonomy): domain Bacteria; phylum Actinomycetota; class Actinomycetes; order Actinomycetales; family Microbacteriaceae; genus Microbacterium. The sequence continues at coordinate 20,392 of NZ_CALBRW010000034.1, read as the reverse complement.
CTGCGCGGAGACGATGTCGATGGCGCGGCTGAACAGCTGGCGCACCCGGCGCTCGCGCGACTGGCGCACGAGCGAGGAGGCGATCAGCACCGTGGCCGGCGAGACCTGGGAGCCGAGGACCTGCTGGACGAGCTCGGCCTTCGCCGGTGCATCGCCCAGCCGGCTGCCGAGCGCGAGCTCGAGCTCCGGATTCGCGGCGACGACTCGGGAGAAGCCGAACAGCTCGCCCGCGACGTCGTCCTTCGCGCCGGCGACAGCAGCCGCGCGGATCGCGAGCTCCTCCACCCCGTCCACGAGGTCGGACGCGCTGGACCAGCGCTCCCCGGCGACCGCGGTCAGCAATGACCTCACCGGAGCGGATGCCCCGCTGAAGACGCTCGCGACCAGAGCAGTGCGTGCCTGCGCAGGTGCCGTGGGATCAGCGAGCGCGCCGCTCAGCTGGGCCGACTCCCCGAGCGCGCGGGCGGCTGAGAACAGCTCGGCCGCACTGTCGAGGTTCAGGTCCTTCGTCGCGGCAAGCGCCTGAGCCGATGCCGCGAGTGCCTGAGTGGTCGCGCTGCCCATTACTCCGCCTTCTCGAGGTCGGCGAGGAACCGGTCCACGACAACCGTCGCGCGCTTGTCATCGCCCAGGGTCTCCCCCACGACTCCGCCGGCGAGGTCGAGGGCGAGAGTGCCCACCTCGCTGCGGAGCGAGACGAACGCGGCCTGGCGCTCGGCCTCGATCTGCGTGTGCGCAGCCGTGCTGATGCGGGTGGCCTCGAGCTGGGCTGCATCCTTGGCCTCGGCGACGATCTTCTTGCCGTCCTCACGGGCGGCATCGCGGATCTGCCCGGCCTCGGTGCGCGCCTCGGCGAGCTGGCGGGTGTACTCCTCCAGCGCGGCCTCGGCCTGCTTCTGCGCCTCGTCGGCCTTGGCGATGTTGCCCTCGATGGCCGCCGCGCGCTCGTCGAGCATCGCGGTCAGCTTCGGGATGGCGACCTTCCAGAACACCACGAGGATGATGAGGAAGCAGATCGTGCCCCACACCAAGTCGGGGAGCCCCGGAATCAGGGGGTTGCGCTCTGCCTGCTCGGCAGCCACAACGACAAGAGCGTTCAGCATCCTGTCTCCTTACGTCTCGGGGTGGCGGATCAGTTGTAGCCGAAGATGAAGCCGGTGGCGATGCCGATGAAGGCCAGGGCCTCGGTGAAGGCGATACCGATCCACATCAGGACCTGCAGGCGGCCGGCCAGCTCGGGCTGACGGGCCACGCCCTCGATCGTCTTGCCGACGACGATGCCGATGCCGATGGCCGGGCCGATGGCGGCGAGGCCGTAGCCGACCGTCGCGATCGAGCCGTTGACAGCTGCGAGAACCGTAGTTGCGTCCACGGGGTTTTTCCTTTCAATTGGTGGGCAGGCGGAGGCCTGTCCCCTTAGTGCTCTTCGGCGACTGCGAGCTGGATGTAGACCGCAGTCAGGACGGCGAAGATGTATGCCTGCAGGACGGCCACGAGGACCTCGAACAGGGTGAATGCGAGACCGAACGCGCCGGTGAAGACGCCGAGCGCCGACCACCAGCCGCTCAGGCCGAAGAGGAAGAAGTCCGTCGCCACGAAGAACAGCACCAGCATCAGGTGGCCGACGATCATGTTCATCAGCAGACGCAGGGTGAGCGTGACCGGACGGATGATGAAGGTCGAGAGGAACTCGAGGATCGCGACGAACCACACCAGGAACACCGGGATGCCCGAGGGGAACAGCGAGTTCTTGACGAAGTGCTTCGGCCCCTTCCGCAGTCCGGCGTAGATGAAGGTGATGTACGACACGATCGCCAGCAGCAGCGGGACGGCGATGATCGAGGTTCCGGCGATGTTGATGCCGGGGACGATGCCCGTGAGGTTCATGAACAGGATCATGAAGAACATGGTCATGAGGATCGGCAGGTACCGGTCGCCGTCCTTGCGGCCCAGCAGGTCGTGCGCGATGTTGCCGCGGACGAAGCCGAAGCCCATCTCGACGATGCTCTGGAAGCGGCCGGGGACCAGCTTCATCCGCCGCGATCCGAGCCAGAAGATCAGCACGAGCGCGGCCGTCGCGATCAGCTGCGCGAGGTTGATGCGCGTGAACTCGAACGGCGTGCCGTGGAAGAGCAGAACGGCCGGGAAGAACTCATCGATCGCCGGTGGATGGAACGTCGGACCCTCAGTCGCGGCGACGAGGAATGACACGGCCTGAGTCAACGTTGCGGCTCCAGCTTCTCGGCACCGAGAACAAAGCCGGTGCGCAGGGACGGATGATCGTCACCCACGGCGGTGCGCCCTGCGAAGATCACCACTCGGCCGGCGGGGACTTCACCAGCTTAGCAAACCCTGAGCGCCGCTCACGACGCGTCCTCGTCCGGCGCCTGCGAGGGAAGCTCGATGTCGCTGACGTTGGGCAGCCGCATTCGCATCACGACCTGGGCATCCACCACCAGCGAGAAGATCACGCCGGCGACGATGGAGATGAAGAACACCTGCGGGGCCACCCACGGCTGGCCCCGCAGGACGATCATCAGCACGACGAACACGCCGAGCTTGACCAGCCAGCCGCCCAGCACGATGCCGAAGAAGATCGGCACGTACAGCGGATCCCCGAACCAGCGGTTGGCGAACAGGATGCTGGCGGCGGTGATGCCGAGGAACAGGAACGACAGCAGCACGCCGATCAGGCCGCTCCACAGACCGTTCGTGCCCGCGACCGCGAAGCCGATGCCCGCGGCGATCAGCGCCAGGACGGCGGCCACCGCGGCGGACCAGATCAGGGTGCCTCGCAGGATCGGGGTGCTGGAGACGGTGCTCTTGTTCATCGGGGCTCCAAGGTGCTCGGGTGTGCGGGAGACGAGGGCTGCTCGGGTGCGACGGCGGCTCCGCGGGCGCCACGCGGCCGCCGGCCCGGCGGGGTGAGGGTGACCACCACGCAGGCGACGGTGCCGATCGCGCCGAACACGATGCCGGCGATGTATCCGCCCGGCCAATCCTGCCTGGTGCCGATGTACATCAGCAGCACGCCGAGCGAGATCACGGCGGTCCACGCGTAGAACACCAGCACCGCGCCGCGATCGCGGTGGCCCAGGTCCAGCATCCGGTGGTGCAGGTGCTTGCGATCCGGAGCGAAGGGCGACTTGCCGGCGCGCATGCGACGGAAGACCGCCAGGCCGAAGTCCAGCAGCGGCAGGCTCACGATCACCAGCGGCAGGACGATCGGGATGAACGCTCCCACCAGCTGCGAGCGGCCGAACTTCTCGGGGTCGAACGCGTTCACGTCGCCCTGCGTGGTCACGGCGATGGCGGAGGTGGCCATCAGCAGCCCCAGCACCAGCGCTCCGGAATCGCCCATGAAGATCTTGGCGGGGCTCCAGTTGAACGGCAGGAAACCGGCGCAGGCGCCGATGAGCACCGCGGCCAGGAAGGTGGCCAGGTTGAAGTAGCTGGTGGCGCCGGAGTCGCGGGTGAGGATGTACGAGTACACGAAGAAGATGCCGTTGGCGATCAGGCAGACGCCGGCCACCAGTCCGTCCAGCCCGTCGATGAAGTTGACCGCGTTCATGACGACGACGATGGCCACCATCGTGATCGAGATGCTCAGCCACGGCGAGACGAGGATCATGTCGCCCACCGGCAGCGAGAGCACCTGCAGTCCCCCGCCGGCGGTGATGATTCCGGCGGCCAGGAACTGCGCGGCCAGCTTGATCATCCAGTCCAGATCCCACAGGTCGTCGATCACGCCCACCGCCGCGATCAGCAGCGTGGCGCCCAGGATCGACCACAGCGTCTGCGGCGGCACCCACATCCGCTCGAAGAACGGGTTCGCTGCGGAGACGAGGATCGCGCTCGCGATGCCGATGAGCATCGCCACGCCGCCCAGCCTCGGCTTGGGCGTCTTGTGCACGTCGCGCTCGCGGATGCCCGGGTAGAGCTTGAACTTCATGCTCAGCCGCCACACCGCCCACGTCAGCATGAAGGTGACCGCGGCGGTGAGGATGAAGGTGAACAGATACTGCTTCACTCTTGGTCGACCGGGTCTCCGCCGGGCTCGGCGCTCACGGCTTCGGCGTCGCCGGCATCCGGTTCGACGTCGCCCGGCTTCTCGGCGGGCTCCAGCAGGTCTCCGAGCACCTCTTCGAGCTGCTCGCGGGTGATCACGCCGTCGCGCAGGATGCGGACCAGCGGAGCCTGACCCTCGCCCGCCTCGACGAGCGAGGTGGCATCGACGATGGTGGACGGGATGCCGCGCTCGACGTATCCCTCCTCGAGATACACCGCGACGGAGTCGCCGAGCATCCTCTTCGCATCCGAGGCGATGATCGCCGCGTCGCGTCCGGTGAGGTTCGCACTGGAGACGGCCAGCGGACCCGTCTCGGCCAGCAGCTCCAGCGCCACCCGGCGGTCGGGCATGCGCACGGCGACGGTGCCCTTGGTCTCCCCCAGGTCCCAGGTGAGCGACGGCTGCGCGGGCAGCACGATGGTCAGTCCGCCGGGCCAGAACGCGTCGATGAGCTTCTGCACGGCATCCGGGATCGACTCGACCAGGGCCGCGACCATCTGCTGGCTCGCCACGAGCACCGGCGGCGGCATCTCCCGTCCGCGTCCCTTCGCATCCAGCAGCCGCTGCACGGCGGCGGGTGAGAAGGCGTCGGCGGCGATGCCGTACACGGTGTCGGTGGGGATGACGATCAGCTCGCCGCGGGCGATGGCCGCCCGCGCGTTGCGCATGCCGGCGAGGAGCTCGTCCTGGTCGCGGCAATCGAAGACAGTAGACATGGCCTGCTCATTCTACGGTGGCGGGTTCTGCACCCGCGGTGAGGGTGACGATCAGCGGTTCAGCGCCGTGGTGGCGCGGTCGCGCCGGGTGAGGTCCTCGTGCGTGGCGGTGGAGCGCCAGCCGTCGGCGTGCAGCAGCTCGCGGATGGCGGCGCCCTGGTGCTCGGCGTGCTCGAGCACCAGCATCCCGCCCGGATGCAGCAGCTCCTGCGCCCGGCGGCTGATCACGCGGATCACGTCCAGCCCGTCCTCGCCGCCGTACAGCGCCTGGACGGGGTCGTACAGGTGCACCTCCGGATCGGAGGGGATCTGTGAAGCGGGAACGTACGGCGGGTTGGAGATGACGACGGATGCCGTACCGCGGAGCTCATCGAAGGCCGTGGCCAGATCGCCGAGGACCAGGGTGAGATTCTCGGCATCCACGGTGTTGCGCGCGGCCCACGCGTGCGCCTCGGGCGAGCGCTCCACGGCGAACACACGGGCGCGAGGGACCTCGGTGGCCATGGCCAGGGCGATCGCACCGCTGCCGGTGCCGAGGTCGATCGCGACCGGCGACGGCGAGGCGCTCTCCATCAGCGCGTCGATGGCCATCTGCACCACCATCTCGGTCTCCGGACGGGGGATGAAGACCCCGGGCCCCACGGCCAGCTCCAACTGCCGGAACGGCGCGGTGCCGGTGATGTGCTGCAGCGGTTCACGGGTGGCGCGTCGTGCCGCCAGCGCGGCCAGCCTCTCGGCATCCGCCTGCTCGATGCGATCTCCTCGGATAGCCGCCGCCTGCAGCTCGCCCCGCCCCAGACCCAGCACGTGGCCGATCAGCAGCTCCGCATCGACGACGGGGTCGGTGAGCCCCGCGTCGGCGAGCTGCTGGGCCGTGGCGCGCAGGAGCGCGGAGAGCGATTCGGGCATCCTCCCAGCGTAGGCGTCGTCGCCGCGGGTCATATTCGACCGTGCTGAAAGGCGCACGCCGTAGGCTGGGCACGCTGAATCTGCGACATCCTCGACGAAAGGCCCGCCCATGGCCGGCATCCACTCCGACATCACCACCGCCGTCGGCAACACCCCGCTGGTGCGGCTCAATCGCGTCACCGAGGGGCTGAACGCCACGGTGCTGGCGAAGCTGGAGTTCTACAACCCGGCGTCGAGCGTGAAGGACCGCACCGGCATCGCCATGGTCGACGCCGCGGAGGCGTCGGGCGAGCTCAAGCCCGGCGGCACGATCGTGGAGGCCACCAGCGGCAACACCGGCATCGCGCTGGCGATGGTGGGCGCCGCCCGCGGGTACCGCGTGATCATCACCATGCCCGCGTCGCTGTCGAAGGAGCGCCGCGTGCTGCTGCGCGCGTTCGGCGCCGAGCTGGTGCTGACCGACCCGCACAAGGGCATGCCGGGCTCCATCGAGGTGCTCAAGGGCATCATCGCCGAGAACCCCGGCGCCGTATGGGTGCGCCAGTTCGAGAACGAGGCCAACCCGCGCATCCACCGCGAGACCACTGCGCAGGAGATCCTGCGCGACACCGACGGGAAGGTCGACATCGTGGTCGCGGGCACCGGCACCGGCGGCACCATCACCGGTGTCGGGCAGGCTCTGAAGGCCGTCAAGCCGGACGTGCAGATCGTGGCCGTCGAGCCGAAGGACTCCCCCGTGCTCAGTGAGGGTCGCCCCGGACCCCACCGCATCCAGGGCATCGGCCCGAGCTTCGTGCCCGACGTGCTGGACCGCGACGTGCTGGATGAGATCCTCCCCGTCGAGTACGAGGACTCGCTGCGCACCGCACGCGACCTGGCTGCGAAGGAGGGCCTGCTGGTGGGCATCTCCAGCGGCGCCGCCGTGTGGGCCGCGCTGAAGGTCGCCGAGCGCCCCGAGAACGCGGGCAAGACCGTCGTGGCGATCGTCCCCGACACCGGCGAGCGGTACATCTCCACGGCCCTGTTCGAGGACCTGCGCGACAAGCCGCGCGAGAAGCCGAAGGACTGACCCCGGCGATGGGCATCCTCTCCCGGATGAGCGAGGACGTCAGCGCCGCGCGTCGGCGGGATCCGGCATCCCGCAGCGGCCTGGAGGTGGCACTGCTGTACCCGGGCCTGCACGCGATCTGGGCGCACCGCGTCTGGCACGCGCTGTGGGTGCGCGGGCTGCGCTTCCCGGCCCGGCTGGGCTCGCAGGTGACCCGGTGGCTGACCGGCATCGAGATCCACCCGGGCGCGGTGATCGGACGTCGCTTCTTCGTCGACCACGGCATGGGCGTGGTGGTCGGCGAGACCGCCGAGGTCGGCGACGACGTGATGCTGTACCACGGCGTGACGCTGGGCGGTCGCACCAGGGATCATGGCAAACGGCATCCGACCCTGCAGGACGGCGTGGCCGTCGGCGCCGGCGCGAAGATCCTCGGTCCTGTGGTGATCGGCGCGCGCTCCGTCGTCGGCGCGAACGCCGTCGTGACCCGCGATGCTCCCCCGGACAGCGTGCTGGTCGGGATGCCGGCCAAGGCGCGCCCCCGCGACGCCGACGAGAGCGTGAAGGCTCTGCTGTCCGCTCCCGACTACATGATCTGACCCGGCGGAAGGCCCGTCTATATGCGCCGAATGCTGCATCCCGCCCCGATTCGGCCACATTCGGCGCGAATAGACGGTCTCTAGCGACGCTGCGCCGCAGCACGGGCGACGCGGATGCGACGCACCGCCTCGGCGCGGTCACGGTAGACGTGCTGGGACGTGAGTCGCACGACAATCCACCCGGCCTCGGCATAGTCCTGGTACTTGTCGATGTCGCGCTGCAGCTGCTCCCGCGTGAGATGTCCGTCGCTCTCGTACTCGATGGCAATGCGCAGCTCGGGGTACGCCAACTCGCTGCACCCGAGGAAACTCCCATTGACGGCACGGACATCGAAGTCCAGTACCGGCTCCGGCAAGCCCGCGTCGTGGATGATCAGCCTGATCTGCGTCTCCGGAGGCGACGAAGCGCCGTTGCGGGCGAGTTCGAGCGCGCGCCGCAAGCGAGGCGCACCTGGACGACCCTTTCGCTCCGTGACCCGGCGAAGATCCGCGATGGTGGCCAACGGGGTCTGATCGACCTCCTGGAACCCGCCCGGATAGCGGGGAATACGGATCACCGCATCCGCTGCTGCGACCAGCTCGTCTTCGAAGAGCATGCTCCCGAGAGACGCCCAAGTGCTCGCGGGGTCCGTCACTCGCGCCGCGCCCAGACTCATCACCTTGACGAATCCGGGCGTGAACTGATGACCCTGCACACCCGGCCGCTCTGGAGCACGTCTCGGCCGCCACGTGCCGACGTGGAGTGTGCCGTCGATCCGCGGAGGAAGCGGTATCCCGAGCAGATGAGCAGCCGTGGGTCCGCAGAAGAATGTCCGCGGCGGCATCACCGGTGTGTACGCCAGAATGTCACGATCGATGGCCCGCGACTTGGCCACCCACTCAGACACGGAGTCTTCATCACCTTCGAGCGGCTCCACACGGATACGTGCTCCGTGAAAGCGGCGCTCGAGATCAGCGGCGTCGAGCCGTGTGCGAGAGACCCCGGCTGCCCGTGCTTCGGCGACAGCGAAGGAACCTGGCAGCAGGGCGGGCAGATCGTCGGGCGTCGGCACGCGTCCACTGTGCCAATTTCTGTCGAGGGGCGTCAGCGGTTATCCACAAGGACCGTCTATTCGCGCCAAACGTTCGCAGAATCCGCCGATTCGCAACATTCGACGCAAATAGACGGGCTTTCGGCGCTGCGGGCTCTGCGAGTCAGGAGCCGAGGGCGGCGAGGCGCTCGGTCTCGTCGGCCTGGATGCAGGACTCGATGATCGGGTCCAGCGCGCCGTCCATCACCTGATCGAGGTTGTACGCCTTGTAGCCGGTGCGGTGGTCGGCGATGCGGTTCTCGGGGAAGTTGTACGTGCGGATGCGCTCGGAGCGGTCCATGCCGCGGATCTGCGATCTGCGGGCGTCGGATGCCGCAGCCGCCAGCTCCTCCTGCTGGCGGGCCAGCAGCCGGGCGCGCAGCACGCGCATGCCGGCCTCGCGGTTCTGCAGCTGCGACTTCTCGTTCTGCATGGACACGACGATGCCGGTCGGCAGGTGCGTGATGCGCACGGCGGAATCGGTGGTGTTCACGGACTGCCCGCCGGGTCCGGACGAGCGGTACACGTCGATCTTCAGATCGTTCTGGTCGATCTGGATCTCCTCGGGCTCGTCGACCTCGGGGAAGACCAGCACGCCGGTCGTGGAGGTGTGGATGCGACCCTGCGACTCGGTGGCGGGCACCCGCTGCACGCGGTGCACGCCGCCCTCGTACTTCAGGTGCGCCCACACGCCCTGCGACGGGTCGGAGGACGAGCCCTTGATGGCGACCTGCACATCCTTGTAGCCGCCGAGGTCGGACTCGTTGCGCTCGAGCAGCTCGGTCTTCCAGCCCTGGTGCGCGGCGTACTGGATGTACATCCTCAGCAGGTCGGCGGCGAACAGCGCCGACTCGGCGCCGCCCTCCCCCGCCTTGATCTCCATGATCACGTCGCGGGCGTCGTCGGGATCGCGCGGGATGAGCAGTCGCCGCAGCTTCTCGGTGGCCTCGTGCAGTCCCGCCTCGAGCCCGGGGATCTCGGCGGCGAACGCCTCGTCCTCGTGGGCGAGCTCGCGAGCGGCATCCAGGTCCTCACCCGCCGCCACCCACGCCTCGTGGGCGGTGACGATGCGCGACAGCTCGGCATAGCGCCGGTTCACGCGCTTGGCGCGCGCGGCATCGGCGTGCACCGCCGGGTCGGAGAGCTCCTCCTGCACCCGGCGATGCTCGTCGATCAGAGCCTGGACGGACTCGAACACGATTCAGCCCCGAGCAGGATCAGCGGATGCTGTTCTCGTGCGCGTGCGACGATCCGGTCGAGGTGGGCGCAGGAATGGACTTCTGCATCTGGAAGAGGAACTCGACGTTCGAGCTGGTCTCCTTGAGCTTGCCCAGCACGACCTCCAGCGCCTGCTGCGGGTCCAGGCCCGCGAGCGCACGACGCAGCTTCCAGGTGATCTTGACCTCGTCGGCCGAGAGCAGCATCTCCTCGCGACGGGTGCTGGACGCGTTCACGTCCACGGCCGGGAAGATGCGCTTGTCGGCGAGAGCGCGCGACAGGCGCAGCTCGCTGTTGCCGGTGCCCTTGAACTCCTCGAAGATGACCTCGTCCATCTTGGAGCCGGTCTCGACCAGCGCCGTGGCGAGGATGGTCAGCGAGCCGCCGTTCTCGATGTTGCGCGCGGCGCCGAAGAAGCGCTTGGGCGGGTACAGCGCCGCGGCGTCCACACCACCGGTCAGCACGCGCCCTGAGGCCGGGGTGGAGATGTTGTACGCGCGGCCCAGGCGGGTGATCGAGTCCAGCAGCACGACCACGTCGCGGCCCAGCTCCACCAGGCGCTTGGCGCGCTCGATGGCCAGCTCGGCGACCGTGGTGTGGTCCTCGGCCGGACGGTCGAAGGTCGACGCGATGACCTCGCCCTTGACGGTGCGCTGCATGTCGGTGACCTCTTCGGGCCGCTCGTCCACGAGCACGACCATCAGGTGCACCTCGGGGTTGTTCTGCGCGATGGCGTTCGCGATCTGCTGCAGCACGATGGTCTTGCCGGCCTTGGGCGGCGCGACGATCAGGCCGCGCTGGCCCTTGCCGATCGGGGCGACCAGGTCGATGATGCGCTGGGTGAGCTTCTCGGGCGCGGTCTCCAGGCGCAGGCGCTCCTGCGGGTACAGCGGGGTGAGCTTGCCGAACTCGACGCGAGTGCCGGCGTCCTCGGGCGAGAGGCCGTTGATGGAGTCGACCTTCACCAGCGCGTTGTACTTCTGACGGCCCTGCTGCTCGCCTTCGCGAGGCTGCTTGATGGCGCCGACGATCGCGTCGCCCTTGCGCAGGTTGTACTTCTTGACCTGCCCCAGCGAGACGTACACGTCGCTCGCGCCGGCGAGATAGCCGGTGGTGCGCACGAAGGCGTAGTTGTCCAGCACGTCGAGGATGCCGGCGATCGGGATCAGCACGTCATCCTCGCCGATCTCGGTCTCGAACTCGTCGGCGTTCTGGTTGCCGCCGCCACGGCGCTTGTTGCGCTGACGGCTGCGGCCGGAGCCCTGCTCGTCGTCGCCGTGGCCGTTGTCCTGCCCGCCGTGGCCGTTGCCCTGGCCGTTCTGGCCGTTGCCGCTCTCGCCCTTGCCACCACGACCGCGGCTGCGGCTGCGGTTACGGCTGCGGCTGCGGCCGGAGCCCTCGCCGTCCGAGGAGCCCTCGGAGTCGGAGGTGTTCTCGTCGTGCGAGGCCTGCTTGTCGGCGTGCTCGGCCTTCTCGCCGGAATCCTTCGCCTCGGAGGAGGCGTCGCCCTCCGCAGCGGCCTCGGCCTTGGCACCGCGACGGCGCGCGGGGCGCTTCGCGGGAGCATCCGTCGCGTCGGATGCCTGCTCGGCAGTGGGCTGCTCGGCTGCGGCCTCCGCGGACTTCTCCGCGGTCGCATCGTCGGCGCCCTTGCCCGCCGCGCGCGAGGCGCGCTTGCGGGCGGGCTTCGCCGGAGCCTCGGCGGAGTCGGATGCCGGAGCGGAGTCGGATGCCGGAGCGGACTCGGATGCCGGCGTCGAGTCCGCCGCAGGAGCCGCGGCGGTGGGGATGTCGAGCGTCTCGGCATCCGCCTTCTTGGCACGCGTGCGGCGGGGCGCCTTCGGCTTCTCGTCCGCAGCCGGGGCGGTCTCCGCGGCCGGGGCGGCCGCAGCGGAAGCCTCGGCCGGAGCCGTCTCGGTCACAGCCGACGCGGCAGCGGCGGCCGACGCGGTGGTCGCCCGCCGGGGCGCGCGCTTGCGCGCCGGAGCCTTCTCGGGCGCGGCCGCCTCGGCGGCCTGGTTGTCGTTCTGGGTCTCGGAGATGTTCTCCACGAGTACTCCCTCATATGTCGTGGGAAATGAGCAATCCAGAGAGTGCACAGCAGAAGCTGAGCGGTTCACACGCGCCGACGCTGAGCGCCTGCCTGCCAGCACCTGGATGGTGCTGGGGATCGCGTGCGGATTTCGCAGAAGTGCGAAGGGGCCAGATTCACGAAGTTACGTGGAGCCCTCTGCTCTGTCTCTGATCGTACCACCACGCACATCCACTGCGAGCATGTGCGCGTCCCACGGAGTTTCCGTGACGGCATCCGCCACGTCGACCGCACGCTTGCGCGTCCCGGGCCCGTCGGCCAGCACCAGGACGCTGGGTCCGGCGCCGGAGACGACCGCCGCGAAGCCCTCGGCACGCAGCGCCTGCACGAGCCGCAGCGTCTCGGGCATGGCCGCGCCGCGGTACGCCTGGTGCAGCCTGTCGGCGGTGGCGTCCAGCATCAGCTCGGGGCTCTGCGTGAGCGCCGCGACCAGCAGCGCCGACCGCGAGACGTTGAACACGGCATCCTCACGGGGCACCTGCAGAGGAGCCAGCGAGCGCGCCAGCGAGGTGGACATCGTGAAGCCCGGCACGAACACCAGCGGCGCCACGCCGCGGTGCACGAGCAGCTTCTTGTGCAGCGGCCCGTGATCGCCCATCCAGGCGATGGTGAGCCCGCCGAACAGTGCCGGCGCCACGTTGTCGGGGTGGCCCTCGAGCTCGGTGGCCAGGCGCAGCAGGTCGTGGTCCTCGAGGTCGACGTCGCCCGCCAGCAGACCCTTGGCGATCAGGATGCCGGCGGAGACCGCAGCGCCGGAGGATCCCAGCCCTCTCCCGTGCGGCACGCCGTTGAGGGCGTGCAGCCGCAGTCCCGGCATCCGCCGGCCGACGTCCTCGTAGACGTGCGCGATGGAGCGCACGACGAGGTTGGTCGCATCGGTCGGGATGCTGTCGGCGCCGGAGCCTGACACCGACACGTCGAGGCGATCATCGTCGAACGAGGAGGCGGTGAGCGTGTCGTAGATGCTCAGCGCCAGCCCCAGCGTGTCGAAGCCGGGGCCGAGGTTGGCGCTGGTGGCGGGGACCGTCACCGTGACGGTGCGCAGCGCGCCGTCGACATCGGGTGTGTCCCCGACCACGGGCTCCATGTCCGCGGGGACGAGGGTGACGGGCACGGCTACTCCCCCTCGACGCGCAGCACTGAGACGACGTGCTCGACGACATCGCTGCCGGTGAGCCGCTCGACGGCCTCGCTCAGTGCGCTGTCCGCCGCGCGGTGGGTGCCGATGACCACTCGCGCGGTGCTGCGCTCCCCCGATCCGGTGGGGATCGCGGTCTGCACGAGGGTGGCGATCGACACGCCGCCCTCGCTGAGCAGCAGGGCGATCTTCGCCAGCACGCCGGGACGGTCGGCGACCTCGAGCGTGATCTGGTAGCGGGTGGTGACGTGCCCGATCGAGACGATGGGGAGATTCGCGCGGGTCGACTCGCCCACGCCCGTGCCGCCGGCCATGTGGCGGCGTGCGGCGGAGACGACATCGCCCAGCACCGCGGATGCCGTCTGCATCCCGCCGGCGCCGGCGCCGTAGAACATCAGCGATCCCGCGGCCTCCGCCTCGACGAAGACGGCGTTGTTGGCGCCGTGCACCGAGGCCAGCGGATGCTCACGCGGAACCAGCGCCGGATACACGCGCACCGAGATCTGCTCGCCGCCGTCCTCGTGCAGGCGCTCGCAGACCGCCAGCAGCTTGATCACGAAGCCGGCGTCGCGGGCCTGGTGGATCATGTCGGCGGTGATCGTGGTGATGCCCTCGCGGTGCACGGCATCCAGCGGGACGGTGGTGTGGAAGGCCAGGGACGCCAGGATCGCCGCCTTCTGCGCGGCGTCGTAGGCCTCGACATCCGCCGTGGGGTCGGCTTCGGCGTAGCCCAGGCGCTGGGCGTCGGCCAGCACATCGGCGAAGTCCGCGCCCTCGCCGTCCATCCGGTCGAGGATGTAGTTGGTCGTGCCGTTCACGATGCCCATGATGCGCACCACGCGGTCACCGGCGAGCGAGTCCCGCAGCGGGCGGATGATGGGGATGGCGCCGGCGGCGGCGGCCTCGTAATACACCGAGGCGCCGACGCGGTCGGCGGCCTCGAACACCTCCGGGCCGTGCGTGGCCAGCAGCGCCTTGTTGGCGGTGACCACGTCGGCGCCGGAGCCCAGGCCCAGCAGGATGTGCGAGCGGGCGGGCTCGATCCCGCCCATCAGCTCGATCACGATGTCGGCGCCGGTGATCAGGGGCTCCACATCGGTGGTGAACAGCTCGCGCGGCAGCTCCACATCGCGCGGAGCGTCGGGGTTGCGCACGGCGATGCCCGCCAGCTCCAGCCGGGCGCCCGCGCGGTCGGCGAGCTCGTCGCCGTGCTTCAGCAGGAGCGCGGCCACCTGGGATCCCACCGCGCCGGCTCCCAGCAGTGCCACGCGAAGTCGTCGGTACTCAGTCATCTGCGCTCCTCACGCACGGGGGTGGTCAAGTCTGATGGCGGGCGCGAGCGCCCACGGAATGAGCCGCGTCACCGCTCGATGCCGGCGTCGCGGCCCAGCAGGTCGGCGATGGTCTCGCCCCGCACGATCACGCGGGATGCGCCGTCGTGCACGGCGACGATCGGCGGGCGCGGCACGTGGTTGTAGTTGCTGGACAGCGGAGCGCAGTACGCGCCCGTGGCGGGGACGGCCAGCAGGTCGCCTGGCACGACGTCGTCGGGCAGGTACTCGTGGTCGACGACGATGTCGCCGGACTCGCAGTGCTTGCCGACCACGCGCACCAGCACGGGTTCGCCCGCTCCCTGGCGGGAGGCCAGGCGTGCGGAGAACTGGGCGCCGTACAGCGCAGGGCGGGCGTTGTCGCTCATGCCGCCGTCCACGCTCATGTAGCGCCGGGAGCCGTTCTCGAGGGCGACGTCCTTGATCGTGCCGACCTCGTACAGCGTCACGCCGGCATTGCCGACGATGGCCCGGCCCGGTTCGAAGGACAGGGCGGGGATGCGGATGCCGCGCGCCGCGCATCCCTCGGCGACAGCGGCCACGATCCCCTGGGCGAGGGTCTCGATCGCCTCGGGGGTGTCGGCGCGGGTGTACGCGATGCCGAACCCGCCGCCCAGGTTCAGTTGCGGGACATCACCGCCGGCCAGCAGCTGCTCGTGCAGGTCGAGCACGCGCCCCGCCGACTCGCGGAAGCCGGCGACGCCGAAGATCTGCGAGCCGATGTGGCAGTGCAGTCCCACGAATGCGAGCCCGTCGATCTCGCGGATGCGTGCGACGAGCGCGGCCGCAGCATCCAGGGGCGTGCCGAACTTCTGATCCTCGTGCGCGGTCGCCAGGAAATCGTGGGTCTCGGCGTGCACACCGCTGTTGACGCGCAGCATGACCCGCTGCATCGTCCCCGTGCGGGACACGATCGCCGCCAGCCGCTCGATCTCCAGCGCGCTGTCGATGATGATCGTGCCGACGCCGACTTCGACGGCGCGCTCCAGCTCGGCGGTGGACTTGTTGTTGCCGTGGAAGCCCAGCCGTCCGGCATCCGCTCCGGCCGCCAGCGCGACCTCGAGCTCGCCGCCGGTGCACACGTCGACGTTCAGACCCTCGTCCATCACCCAGCGCACGATGGTGGTGTTCAGCAGCGCCTTGCCCGCGTAGTACACGCGAGCCGTGGTGCCGTGCTCCTCCGCGGCCGCGTCGAACGCGGAGCGGGTGGCTGCCGCCCGACGGCGCACTTCGCCCTCGTCGAGCACCTGCAGCGGCGTGCCGTACTCCCGCACGAGCGCTCCGGCGGCGATTCCGCCGATGCTGAGCTCTCCCTCGGAGGTGCGCGCGACCGACGCCGGCCAGACGGCGGGAACCAGGTCGTTGGCGTCGTCGGGGACGACCAGCCAGTCGGGGGCGGGCGAGGTTACAGCTGAATGCACAGAGCGCCAATCGTGGGACGGGTTCTCGGGCGCCGGAGCGCACGGCGAGGTTGCCCCGATTCTAGGTCATCGGCGCAAGCCCCTTCGGTCATGTTCCGTGCTTTGACTAGGGTGGCCGGATGAGCGGACGACCGGATTCCGAGCAGCCAGGACTCATCGCGCGCACCATCGGTGCGGTGACAGCGCGGCTGCTGCACTGGCGGCTGGTGCGCGCAGCGCTGCGCTATGCCGCGCGCCACGGTCCCGTGCTCGCCGATGCGGTGACCTACCGTGCGCTGTTCAGTGTGTTCGCCGCCGTCCTGCTGGGATTCTCGGCTGCGGCGCTGTGGCTGTCGCGGGACGACGCCGCGTGGGAGGCCGTCGTGCGCGCGATCGACACCGCCGTGCCCGGTCTGCTGCGCACGCCGGGCGGTCAGGGCATCGTCGACCTGGACGACATCCGCGCGCCCGCCGGGCTGTCGATCACCGGGATCATCTCGCTGGTCGGACTCATCGGCGCCGCGCTGGGAGCGATCGGCTCGCTGCGCATCTCGATCCGCTCCCTGGCCGGCACGGCGCGAACCGACGTCGCCTGGTACCGCGTGATCCTGCGCAACGTCCTGCTCGCGGTGATCATCGCGGTGACGTTCGCAGGCGCCGCCGCCCTGACTCTGGCGGGGGAAGCCGTCGTGGCCGGCGTCGCAGGTGTCACGGGGATGGCGCCTGGCTCCGCCCTCGTGACGTGGACCGTGCGCGTCGTCTCGGTCCTGGTCGTGCTGGTGCTGAACGCCGTGCTGATCGCCGCCGCGTTCCGCATGCTCTCCGGCATGCAGGCCTCTGCTCGGGCGCTGTGGTCAGGTGCCGCACTGGGCGGGGTCGCGCTGCTGGTGCTGCAGGAGCTGTCCGGGCTCTTCGTCGGGGGCGCCAGGATGAATCCGCTGCTGGCGTCGTTCGCGTCGCTGCTGGCGCTGCTGCTGTGGCTGAACCTGTCCACGCAGGTGATCCTGCTGGCGATCGCGTTCATCGTGGAGTCCGTGCACGAGGAGCACGACCGCGTGGCGTCCCGGTTCGGCGCCACGACACTCGCGGATGCCGCGGTGCGCCTCGCTGAGGAGGATGTCCGCACGGCGACGGCCGCTCTGCGCGAGGCCCGTCACGACGGGGACGGCGGGCCGCGGGAGCCGTGATCAGCGCGGGCAGGAGCCGTTCGCGCGCAGCGCCGCGTCGACGGTGATGCGTCCGTCGGCGGTGAAGTCCACCACGGCCTGCCGTCCTTCGACGCGCAGCCCTGAGAGCGTCACGCCCTTCGGCAACCGATCGGCAATGCACAGGCGCTGTGGTGCCGCGAGCGTCTGGCCGAGGCCGCCCAACGTGGCCGCCAGGCGCTGCAGATCGACCTGCGCGCCGGCGAGGCTCGCGGACACCGGAGTCAGCAGCACGTCGCCGTCCTGGATGCCGGGTGTGACCGTGAGCCCGATCGGGATCGCGCGGCCGAACACGCTGACCTCGCCCTGGACGGTCGCGTCCGGCGCCTGCAGTGCGACGCCGGTCACGGGGATGGCGGCACCCTTCAGCAATTGCCCGAAGGAGTCCTGGCCGATGGTGAGCGATCCCTTCACCGCGCCGAGCGGCCCGTCGCCGAGCGGCACGCCGGCGACGGTCGCGTCGATCGCGCCCGTGACGCCGTCCACGGTCACAGCATCCGACGACAGGCGCACCTCGCCGAGGCGGCCGGTGATCAGCTGCGGCACGAGTAGACCGGGGACCTCCACATCCAGCTCTTGACTGGCCGGAAGATGAGCGGCCGTGAGCACCGCGGCTCTGACGATCCCCGGGACGATGGAGCGGGCGGCCGCCTCGGCAGCCACCAGCAGCCCGCCGATCAGCACGATTGAGATGCCGAGAACCCATGGCCAGCGTCTGCGCCGTCGCGCAGGCCGTACCTCGGAGCCGGTCATCTCACATCCGCTCGGGCGCCGAGACGCCCAGCAGCTCCAGTCCGTTGCGCAGCACCTGGCCTGCGGCGTCGTTCAGCCACAGTCGGGTGCGGTGCACGCTCTCGATGGGGTCGTCGCCCTGCGGGATGACGCGGCAGCTGTCGTACCAGCGGTGGTAGAGCCCCGCGAGCTCCTCCAGGTAGCGGGCGATGCGGTGCGGCTCGCGAACGGATGCCGCGAAGGCGACGATCCGCGGGAACTCCTGCAGGGCGCCCAGCAGCGCGCCCTCGGTCTCGTGAACGAGCAGCTCGGGGGCGAACTCGGAGCGATCCACGCCCGAGTCCGCCGCGTTGCGTGCGACATTGTGCGTGCGGGCGTGCGCGTACTGCACGTAGAACACCGGGTTGTCGTTGGTGCGCTTCTGCAGCAGCTCCGGATCCAGATCCAGCGGCGAGTCGGCGGGAGACCGCTCCAGCGAGTACCGGAGCGCGTCGGCGCCCAGCCAGTTCAGCAGGTCGTCCATCTCGATGATGTTGCCCGCGCGCTTGCTCAGCCGCGCGCCGTTGATGGAGACCATCTGGCCGATCAGCACCTGGATGTTCTTCTCGGGGTCCTCGCCTGCGGCGCCGGCGATGGCCTTGAGCCTGTTCACGTAGCCGTGGTGGTCGGCGCCGAGCAGGTAGATCTTGTTCTGGTAGCCGCGGTCGCCCTTGTTCAGGTAGTACGCGGCATCCGCGGCGAAATAGGTGTACTCGCCGTTGGATCGCCGGATGACGCGGTCCTTGTCGTCGCCGAAGGTCGAGGTGCGCACCCAGACGGCGTCGTCCTGGTCGAAGACGTGACCCTGCTCGCGCAGGCGGTCGACGGCCTGGTCGACCAGGCTCGGAGAGCCGTCCTCGCCCGCGGCGTGCAGAGTGCGCTCCGAGAACCACACGTCGAAGGGCACGTTGAAGCGCGCCAGGGAGCTCTTGATCTCGGCCAGCTGGTACTCGTACGCCTGGTCGCGGGCCACCACAAGCTGCTCGTCGGCCGGCAGGTCCAGCAGTCCGGGGTGCGCTTCGAGTACGCGCTGCGCGAGCTCGTCGATGTACGCGCCCGGGTAGCCGCCCTCCGGCGTGGGCTCGCCCTTGGCCGCCGCCAGCACGGAGTTCGCGAAGCGCTCCATCTGGGCTCCGGCGTCGTTGATGTAGTACTCGCGCACTGCGTCGGCCCCGCTGGCCAGCAGCAGGCGCACGATCGAGTCGCCCAGCGCGGCCCACCGGGTGTGCGCGATGTGCAGGGGCCCGGTGGGGTTGGCCGACACGAACTCGACGTTGACCGAGACGCCCTGCTGGGAGTCGTTGGTGCCGAACGCGGCGCCCGCCTCGACGATGGTCTTCGCCAGCGCGCCCGCGGCGGCCGCGTCCAGTCGGATGTTGATGAAGCCGGGGCCCGCGACGTCGACGGCGGCGATGCCGTCCACGTCGGCGAGCGCATCGGCGATGCGCTGCGCGAGCTCGCGCGGGTTCGTGCCGAGGCGCTTCGCCAGCCGCATCGCGATGTTGGTGGACCAGTCGCCGTGATCGCGGTTGCGCGGGCGGTCCAGCACGATGTCGGATGCCGTCACCCCGAGGTCCTCGGAGGGTCGCAGCGACGCCGCGATGGGCGTCAGGACGGCGAGGACGGCTGCGGCGAGGGCTTCAGGATTCATAGACAGCCCAGTCTACCGGCCGGTGGATCCCGGACCGATGCCGCCGACGCGCAGGCAGCCTCAGCGGAACGCAGCCACGGTCTCGCTCAGCCGCGCCAGCGTCTCCGCATCCGGTTCGCCGCCGGCCGCGCGGATCGCGAGCATCGCCGCCCCGACCGCCCCGTCGCCGACCGATCGCATCGCCAGGCCGTCTGCCGCGTCGCCGAGCCGTGCCAGGAATGCGTCGCGCACCGGGCCGCTGCGCGACAGCACGCTGCCGCCGATCACCAGGGGGCCAGGGCCCTGCAGGTTGGCGGAGAGCGTGTCGGCCAGGTGCTCGCCGGCTTCGGCGAGGATGCCCGCGGCCACGGCATCCGTCCGCGCGAACTCGAAGGCGAACGGCGCGAGCCCGGCCAGTTCGATGGGCGGATGCGCGTAGAGCGCACTCACGAGCTCCTCGAGTTCCAGCCAGCGGCCGGCGGTGCGCACGCCGGTGCGCGCGAGGCCGTGATGGGCGAGCACGGAGTCCGTCAGCGCCGTGCGAGGTCCTGTGCCATCCAGGTCCACCACGGCCGCGCGGGCGATCTCGGCGCCGATCCAGAACCCGCTGCCGCGATCTCCCAGCAGCCAGCCGAGGCCGTCGCCGGTGCCGTCGATCCGCCCGTCGCGCACCCGGATGACGCAGGCGCCGGTGCCCGAGACCATCGCGTAGCCGAACGCATCCGCTGCGCCGCTGAAGTACGTGGCCAGCAGATCGGACTCGAACACGAGGCGACCGGTGAAGCCTTCGGCGACCAGGCGATCCATCAGCCAGTCCGGACTGCCGGCAGCGCGCATGCCCGCCATCGCCGGCGCGATCAGCGAGACGTCGGACAGCGAGCGCCGCATCGCGGAGAGCGCGGCGGCGGCGGCATCCAGTACCCCGTCGGCTGCCCGCTCCGCACCGGCGGAGACCGGGTTGCCGCGGCCGCCGACGCCGTAGCCGAGGCACTCCCCGCGCAGGTCCGTGAGCACCGCTCTGGTGGAGGTTCCCCCGGCATCGATACCCAGCAGCAGCGGTTCGTGACTCATTTGTGATGTTGTCCTGTTTGACGTTTTCGTCGCGTGAGAATAGTTTTCATCTCAACGAGAAAAACCCTGACGGGATTCAGGAGGCAATGGTGCCACGGACCAAGGACTTCGGCAACGGAATGACG
>NZ_CALBRW010000033.1 GCF_937927635.1 uncultured Microbacterium sp. | reverse complement strand
GGATGGCCGCCTTCCGCGAGAAGCGCCCCCCTCACTTCCAGCACCGATGAGCGCCGTGTCGGAGGTGCGTCCGGACGACACCGATCTGAAGCTGCAGGAGGAGGATCGGCGCGAGCTGGTGGAGTGGACGCTGGCGTGCGCCGAGCGGATGCTGCCGCTGTTCCTCGAGGTGCATCCCGAGGATGCGCGTCCGCGAGCGGCGCTGGATGCCGCCTACTCGTGGCTGCGCGGGGAGATGAGCATCGAGGAGGTGCGCGGCTGGGCGTTCGCGAGCCATGCCGCAGCCCGTGAGGCGGGCGACCCGACGGCGATGGCCGCAGCGCGGGTGTGCGGGCAGGCCGCGGCCGTCACCCACATGGCGGGGCACGCCCGCCAGGTGCCCCGGTACACGGCCAAGGCGTTCCCGGGCGACAACGCCCGTCGTGACGAGGAGCTCGTCTGGCAGCGCCAGAACGTGCCTGCGCGCTTCGACCACTACGTGTACGAGGGCGACTAGAACCCGTCTGGGCTGCTTGAAGCCGTCTGGGCGGCTGAGGCCGTCTGGGTCGCTGAGCCTGTCGAAGCGTCGCCGAGGTCGTCTGGGTCGCTGAGCCTGTCTGGGTCGCTGAGCCTGTCGAAGCGTCGTCTAGGCGCGCAGCTCGTCGAGCGCCTTCGCCAGGCGGCGCTCGCGGGTCGCGTCCTGCTTCGCGTCGGCGATGGAGCGGGCGATCTCCTTGCGGCGGGTGAACGAGAGGGCGTCGTAGGTCGACTTCGCGGCCGGGTCGGACGCGAGGGCCGCGGCCAGGGCATCCGGGATCTCCACCGTGCGCTCCGCGGTGTCGGCGGCGATGACCGCGTCGAATTCGTCGCCGAGCTCTACGCCCAGTTCGGCGCGCACGGCCTTGCTGAATCCGATCAGGTTCTTCCCGCCCATGCGCGCCAGCCGCAGTCGCGCCGTGCGATCGCCGATGGTGACGACGACCGGGAACGCCTTCGCGGTGCTCAGGGCCGCGACCTGATCGTCGTCCAGCACGATCGCGCCGGCGGGCCCGGTCGGC
Source organism: uncultured Microbacterium sp. (assembly GCF_937927635.1). Lineage (GTDB taxonomy): Bacteria > Actinomycetota > Actinomycetes > Actinomycetales > Microbacteriaceae > Microbacterium. The sequence continues at coordinate 13,346 of NZ_CALBRW010000033.1, read as the reverse complement.
TCCAGGACGGTGTGCAGCCTCAACTCGCTCATCCTCCGCATCCTAGTCACTGCTCCCGTCGCAGAAGGTGTCGTGTCGGATGCCGGGAAAGCGACGGGAAGTCCGACGGGAGCGAGCAGACGGAGCGGATCGGGGCGGGTCAGAGCGGGTCGGGCACGGGGCGGGGGTCGGTGAAGTCGCCGGCGTTCTTGCGCAGGCGGGCGACGACGCCGACCAGCGTGGCGGCGTCGTCGGGGGAGAGTCCGGGCGAGGCGAACACCTCGGTGTTCAGTGCGCGGGTCGCGCGCTCGACCAGGTCGCGGCCGGTGTCGGTGAGCGTGAGCAGCGCGGCTCGTCCGTCGTGCGGATGCGGCTCGCGCAGCACCATGCCGTCGCGCACCAGACGCTCGGCGGTGCTGGTGACGCTGGTCGCGTGCACCTGCAGGCGGGCCACCACGCTGGACAGCGGCAGGGTGCCGGACCGGCTGAACGCCAGCAGGCGCAGCACCTCATAGCGGGCGAACGTCACCCCGAACGGCTTGAGCGCGGCATCCACCCGCGCCAGCAGCAGCTGCTGGGCGCGCATCACAGAGGTGACCACGGCCATCCCGTCCGCGGCATCCTCCCAGCCGTGCGCCAGCCACTGGCGCTTCGCTTCGGCGAGGGGATCGATGGACAGGGGGCGAGGGCGGGCCATGGTCCTACGTTATCCGGCGGATGCTCGGCGAGGTGCGCATGTCGGCGGAACTCAGTACCATGGATGCTGGAATCCAATTTCAGTCGCGAGACCCTTCCGGCTGAACCCGCCCGACTACAATCGACACAGGCGCGAGGAGGCTCGATGAAGATCTATGTCCTGGTGAAGGAAGTCCCCGACACCTACGGTGACCGCAAGCTCGATCTCGAGACGGGATTGGCTGACCGCGGGGCGGGTGACGTCGTCCTCGATGAGATCACCGAGCGCGCGCTCGAGGTGGCGCTGTCCTATGCCGACAAGAACGCCGGCACCGAGGTGGTCGCGCTGTCGATGTCGCCCGAGTCGGCCACGGCATCCGTCCGCCGAGCACTCGCGATCGGCGCGGCATCCGCCGTGCACGTCGCCGACGAGCAGCTGCGGGGCGCCGACCTGGCGCTGACCGCCGAGACGCTCGCGGCGGCGATCCGCCGCGGCGAACCCGACCTGGTCATCACCGGCAACCTGTCCACGGACGGCTCCGGCGGCGTGATCCCCGCGATGCTCGCCGAGCACCTCGGCTACGCGCAGGCCACCGCCCTGAGCGCACTGGAGATCACTGCCGAGCAGGTCACCGGCACCCGCGCCGGCGACGACGGCACGCAGCAGGTCACCGCGACCCTACCCGCCGTCATCTCCATCACCGAGGCGCTGCCGGATGCCCGGTTCCCCAATTTCAAGGGCATCATGGCGGCCAAGAAGAAGCCGCTCGAGGTGCTGTCCCTGGCCGACCTCGGCGTCTCCGCGGACCCCGCCGAGGCTCCGCACACGATCATGACCGCGGTCTCCGAGAAGCCGCCGCGCGCGGCGGGCATCAAGATCACCGACGAGGGCGACGCCGCCGCCCAGCTCGTCGAGTTCCTCGCGCAGAACAGGCTGGTGTGACCATGGGCTACCCCGAGAAGTCGATCCTCGTCCTCGCCGACATCGGCGCCGACGGCGAAGTCCTGGCCAGCACCGCGGCGCTCATCGGCGCAGCATCCGGCATCGGCGCGCCCGTCGCGCTGGTGGTGGGCGGATCCGCATCGGCTCCCGAAGCGGTCGCCGGGATGGGTGCGCAGGTCGTGCTGACCGCCGACGGCGACGCCGCGGCGCTGACCGTCCCGGTCGTCGACGCCCTGCAGGCCGCATACCGTCAGGTGCAGCCGGATGCCGTACTCATCTCCAACTCGATCGCCGGACGCGACGCGGCCGGCCGCCTGGCCGTGCGCGAGAAGCTCGCCCTGTCGGTGGACGCCGTCGGCGTCTCCCGCGACGACGAGGGCGTCATCGCCCACCACTCCGTGTTCGGCGGGTCGTTCCAGGCGGACTCAGCGCCCACCTTCGGCGCTCCTGTCATCACGGTGCGCCTCGGCGCCGTCGACGCGCGCGCCGAGGCGGCGCCGCTGGTCTCCGAGGCGCTCGCCGTCACGGCATCCGGTGCCCGCGCGGCTGTCGCAGGCGAGATCACCGCCGCGGAGAAGACGTCCTCCCGCCCCGATCTGCGCGGGGCCGCGAAGGTCGTCTCCGGTGGCCGCGGGCTCGGCTCCAAGGAGAAGTTCGTGCTGGTGGAGCAGCTGGCCGACGCCCTCGGCGCGGCTGTCGGCGCCTCGCGCGCCGCGGTGGACGCCGGCTACATCCCCTACGCGCACCAGGTCGGCCAGACCGGCGTCTCGGTGTCGCCGCAGCTGTACATCGCGCTCGGCATCTCCGGCGCCATCCAGCACCGCGCCGGCATGCAGACCGCCAAGACCATCGTCGCGATCAACAAGGACGGCGAGGCGCCGATCTTCGACGTGGCCGACTTCGGCATCGTCGGCGACGTGTTCGCCATCGTCCCGCAGCTGATCGAGGCGATCGAAGCGCGGAAGAAGTAAGCATGGCCGAGCGGATGCTGCGCCGCGGACTGCCGCGGACCAAGGGCGGCGAGGCCTGGCCTCCCGCCACCACGATCGACGTGCCCGGTGCTGCGGCGCCCGCTGCCACGTCGACAGCACGGGATCTCGCCGAGAGCACGGGAGCTTCGCCTGAAGAAGCCGTGCAGTCGGCAGCATCCGGTGCAGTCGGCGCTGTGGCGACGACGGATGCCGGGCCTGCTCAGGCCGCTGCAGTGCACGCCGCCGCCGACGACGCGGTGCCGTCCGCGGCTGCCCCGAACTCCGCATCCGTGCCCCTGCGCCGCGGCCTGCCGCGCGTCGCCGGCGGAGAGCCCTGGCCTCCGGCATCCACTGCTCCCATCTCGTCGACAGCACGGGATCTCGGCGAGGACACGGGAACTCTGCGTGAAGAAGCCGTGCAGTCGGCGGCATCCGGTGCACTCGGCGGAGCGGTGTCGGAGGATGATGCTGCGGTCGCCCCGCGCGTCGAGGCGGCGCCATCTGCGGCATCCGACCTTCCCGTCGCATTCGTCGCGACCGTGACAGACGGCGCCTCGCTGCGCCGGGGTCTGCCGCGCGTCGCGGGCGGCGAGCCGTGGCCGCCGGCCGGGACAGCGCGTGCGGTCGTGACCGCTGCGCCCGTCGCGGCGGATGCTGTCGCCGACACCACGGTCCAGACTGTCGACGCCGATGCTTCACTGCGACTCGCTGACGCTCGCTCAGTACAGGCCGCCGGCTCAGGGACCCAGGTTGTGAAGGCCGCTGTGTTCGGGGACCTCTCCACTCCTCTGACCGTGCCGCAGACCGTGTGGAACGGCACCGCACCCCGTCACATCCCCGCACCCGAGAAGGAGCCGTCGCGGTTCCGCCCGGGCTGGCCGCAGGCCATCGGCGGACTGCTGGGCCTGGCGGCCCTCGGGCTGCTCGCCGTCTCGGGCGTGTTCCTGGTGCGCGCGTTCCTCAGCACGTCGTTCATGCAGGACTTCCTCACCACCTACCCGGGCGAGTACCACGTCGACGTCGCCCCGGGCTTCGCGCCCTGGGTCGGCTGGCAGCACTTCTTCAACATGTTCCTGATGGTGCTGATCATCCGCTCCGGCCTGCGCGTGCGCACCGAGAAGCGGCCGACGGCGTTCTGGACCCCTCGCGGTCAGGCCAAGGGCAAGATCAGCCTGACGCTGTGGTTCCACCAGTCGCTGGACCTGCTGTGGATGCTCAACGGCGTGATCTTCGTGGTGCTGCTGTTCTCGACCGGCCATTGGCTGCGCCTGGTGCCCACCAGCTGGGAGGTCTTCCCGAACGCGCTGTCGGCGGGCCTGCAGTACGTGTCGTTCGACTGGCCGACCGACAACGGCTGGGTGAACTACAACAGCCTGCAGCAGCTGGCCTACTTCACGACGGTGTTCATCGCGGCGCCGCTCGCGGCGATCACCGGGTTCCGCATGTCGGGGCTGTGGCCCAAGAAGGCCGAGAAGCTCTCCAAGGCGTACCCGATCGAGTGGGCGCGTGCGCTGCACTTCCCGACCATGCTGTACTTCGTGGCGTTCATCATCGTGCACGTCGCGCTGGTGTTCCTCACCGGTGCGCTGCGCAACCTCAACCACATGTTCGCGTCCATGGGCTCGGTGGACGGCATGGAGTACGCAGCCAACTGGACCGGCTTCGGCGTGTTCGTGCTGGCGATCCTCGTGATCGCGGGCGCCTGGTTCGCCGCGCGCCCGCTGGTGCTCGCACCCATCGCCAGGCTGTTCGGGCAGGTCTCCGGCCGCTGAGCCTCGCCGCCCCCGGTGACCGTCCTCGCCCCTGCTCAGCCGCGCCGCCGAGCAGGGGCGAGGACGTTGAGCAGGGGCGGCCGTGAACGGCACAGCCACGGCATCCGTCTTTCCGGCATGGGAAAGAACGCCGGAAATTGAGCGGTCACAGACCCGTCTTCCTGCGGTTCCGCCAGGCCCGGTCAGTAGTCTGAGCGAAACGTGAATCCGGCGCCGACGCCGGACGGAAGGATCGCGATGACGCAGATCGGAATCGTGCAGGAGGGGCCCGAGGAGGCCCGCGTGGCCGCCACCCCGGCGACCGTGCAGAGCCTGCAGAAGCTCGGATACGAGGTGGTGGTCGAGCAGGGTGCGGGTGCGCGCTCCTCCTACCCCGACGAGGACTACGAGAGGGCGGGCGCGCGGATCGTGCCCGTGGCGGATGCCTGGGCGGCCCCCGTCGTGCTCAAGGTGAACCCGCCGACGGATGCCGAGATCGCCCGGCTCTCCGACGGCGCGACGCTGGTCGCACTGCTCTCGCCGGCACTGCGCCCGGACCTGGTCGAGTCGCTCGCGCAGCGCGGCATCACCGCCCTGGCACTGGATGCCGTGCCGCGCATCTCCCGCGCGCAGTCCATGGACGTGCTCAGCTCGATGGCCAACATCGCGGGCTACCGCGCCGTGGTCGAAGCGGCCAACGAGTTCGGCCGGTTCTTCACCGGCCAGGTGACCGCAGCCGGCAAGGTCCCGCCCGCGAAGGTGCTCGTGGCCGGGGCGGGCGTGGCAGGACTCGCCGCCATCGGTGCGGCATCCAGCCTGGGCGCCATCGTGCGCGCCACCGATCCGCGCGCCGAGGTCGCCGACCAGGTGCACTCGGTCGGCGGCACCTACCTGCCCGTCGACGTGGTGGTCGAGAAGTCCACCGACGGCTACGCCAAGGCCACCAGCGAGGACTACGACCGCCGCGCCGCCGAGATCTACAGTGAGCAGGCCGCCGACGTCGACATCATCATCACCACGGCGCTCATCCCGGGCCGCGCGGCACCGCGGCTGATCACGGCATCCGATGTCGCCGCGATGAAGCCCGGCAGCGTGATCGTCGACATGGCCGCCGCTCAGGGCGGCAACGTCGAGGGATCGGTGGCGGGGGAGCGGACCGTCAGCGCGAACGGCGTGATCATCCTCGGGTACACCGACCTGGCCTCGCGGCTCGCCGCGCAGGCATCCCAGCTCTACGGCACCAACGTCGCCAACCTCGTGGCCCTGCTCACCCCGGGCAAGGACGGTGCGCTGAGCATCGACTTCGACGACGTCGTGCAACGCTCGGTCACCGTCGTGCGCGACGGTGCGATCACCTGGCCGCCGCCGCCCGTGCAAGTTGCTGCGGCACCGGCCCCTTCGACAGGCTCAGGGACCCAAGCAGCATCGGGACCGGTTTCGAAGGACGAGAAGATGTCGGCCGGGAAGAAGGTCGGGCTGATCGTGGCGGGCATCGCCGCGCTGTTCCTGGTGAACCTGTTCGCGCCCGCCCCGCTGCCGCAGCACTTCACCGTGCTCATGCTGGCGGTCGTGATCGGCTTCTACGTGATCGGCAAGGTGCACCACGCGCTGCACACGCCGCTGATGTCGGTCACCAACGCCATCTCCGGCGTGATCATCGTGGGCGCGATGCTGCAGATCACCGACGCCAACCCCGTCGTGCAGGTGCTCGCGGCGGCGGCCGTGCTGGTGGCCAGCATCAACATCTTCGGCGGCTTCGCCGTGACCCGCCGAATGCTCAGCATGTTCGTGAAGGGCGGTCAGAAGTGACCGTCGACGCCGTCGCCGGGGCCGCGTACATCGTCGCCGCCCTGCTGTTCATCATGAGTCTGGCCGGCCTCAGCCGCCACGAGTCCGCGCGCGCGGGTGTGGTCTACGGCATCGTCGGCATGATCCTCGCGCTGGGCTCCACCCTCGCCCTCACCGTCGCGGATGCCTGGGGAGGCTCCGGCGCGGCACTGGGCCTGTCGCTGATGGCCGTCGGCGTGCTGGTCGGCGCCGCCATCGGGCTCTGGAAGGCGCGCGTCGTGCAGATGACCGCGATGCCCGAGCTGATCGCCATGCTGCACAGCTTCGTGGGAATCGCGGCCGTGCTGGTGGGCTGGAACGGCTACCTCACGCACGAGCCCATCGCCGCGAGCCTGCTGGGCATCCACAACGCCGAGGTGTTCATCGGCATCTTCATCGGCGGCGTGACCTTCACCGGGTCGATCGTCGCCAACCTCAAGCTGTCGGGACGGATGTCGTCGCGCCCGCTCATGCTGCCGGGCAAGAACGCGCTCAACATCGGTGCGCTGGTCGTGTTCCTCGCGCTGACCGTGTGGTTCGTCGCCGACCAGCAGCTCTGGATGCTGATCGTCGTGACGCTGCTGTCGTTCGCGCTGGGCTGGCACCTGGTGGCCTCCATCGGCGGCGGCGACATGCCCGTGGTCGTCTCGATGCTCAACAGCTACTCCGGCTGGGCGGCTGCGGCCGCCGGCTTCCTGCTGAACAACGACCTGCTGATCGTCACCGGAGCGCTGGTGGGCTCCTCGGGTGCGTACCTGTCGTACATCATGTGCAAGGCCATGAACCGGTCGTTCCTGTCGGTGATCGCCGGCGGGTTCGGGATCGCGGCTCCCACATCGAAGGATGGCGAGGAGCACGGCGAGCACCGCGAGATCACCGCGCAGGGCGCGGCCGCCATGCTCACGGGCGCCTCCAGCGTGATCATCACGCCCGGCTACGGCATGGCCGTCGCGCAGGCGCAGTACCCGGTGGCCGACCTGGTCGCGCGGCTGCGGGATCGCGGGGTGGAGGTGCGGTTCGGCATCCACCCGGTCGCCGGCCGCCTGCCCGGACACATGAACGTGCTGCTGGCCGAGGCGAAGGTGCCGTACGACATCGTGCTGGGCATGGATGAGATCAACGACGACTTCGCCTCCACGGCAGTCGTGCTGGTGATCGGCGCCAACGACACCGTCAATCCCGCCGCCGCCGAGGACCCGGGCAGCCCCATCGCCGGGATGCCGGTGCTGAGAGTGTGGGAGGCCGAGAACGTGATCGTGTTCAAGCGCTCCATGGCCACCGGCTACGCGGGCGTGCAGAATCCGCTGTTCTTCCGCGAGAACGCGCAGATGCTGTTCGGCGACGCCAAGGAGAAGGTGGAGGAGATCATCCACGCCCTCTGACGCCTGCGCTCTGCGCCCTGCGCTCTGAGCCCTGCGCTCTGAGCCCCGGATGCGGCTCGCCGAGACCCCTCACCAGCGTCGAGACCCCTCATGACTGATGCGAGTCATGAGGGGTCTCGGCGTTCAGGAGGGGTCTCGGCGGAGAGGAAGCGCGGGCTCAGCGCACGAAGCGGACCTCGGTCAGGGTCTCGCCGAGGAAGGGCTCGGTGTGGGTGGCGCCGTCGAGGCGGAAGCCGTTGCGCTCGTAGAAGCGGTGCGCGCGGGGGTTGTCCTCGGCCACCCACAGGTACAGCGACTCGTCCTTCTCCACGGCCGCGTCGAACAGCTTCTGCCCGGTTCCGGTGCTGTGCCACGCCTCGAGCAGGTAGATGAAGTACAGCTCGCGCAGCGACGGTGCGTCCTTGTCGCGGGCGGGGCCGGAGCCGACGAAGCCGATGATCTCGCCGTCGACGAGGGCGGCGCTCATGTGGAAGTCGTCGCCCTGGCGGGCCCAGTTGACCCACAGCTCGGCGAGGCGTTTGGGGGAGATCCGCTCGAGGGCGGCCTTGCTGATCAGGTGGTCGTAGGTCTCGTGCCAACTCTGCGCGTGCACGCGACCCAGGGCCTCCGCATCCACATCGCGGACCGGACGGACGATGATCTCGGGCTGGGCTTCGGCGCTCATGCCGCGACTCTACGCGCGCGGTCGCAAGAGGTGAAATCGACCGGTAACGCGCGAAGGGTGCTGTAGCAATCGACTAACGAACTTGGGCGATCCATCGAGGATCACTACTATCAGCGGTTGTGAACGTGATCTGGCGCACCCTTCTGGTCATCCTGCGAGCCCGGTTGCGCGTGCGCCGCGGCCGGATCCTCGAGGCCTCCGAGATCGGCCGCATCCGCCTGACCACGCTGCCGACGGATCTCGACATCCTCAAGCACATGAACAACGGCCGCTACCTGTCGCTGTTCGACCTGGGCCGCTGGGATCTGCTGATCCGCACGGGCCTTTTCGACATCATGAAGGAGCGCGGCTGGTACGCCGTCGTCTCCAGCGAGACCGTCACCTTCCGCAAGTCGCTGCGGCTCTGGCAGCGGTTCGACATCGAGTCGCGCATGGTCGGCCACGACGACAGAGCCGTGTTCATGGAGCACCGCGCGGTGGTCGACGGCGAGGTCTACGCCCGCGTCATCGTGCGGGCCAGGATGATGCGCTTCACCGGCGGGACGGTCGGTCACGACGAGCTGTTCGCCGCCGTCGGCGTTCCGACCGGGATGCCGGACATCGACGATTGGATCCACGAATGGGCGTCGGCGTCGGCGCTGCCGTCCACGCGCACTGCCGCACCCAGCGTGTGGGAATGACCGGCGTCGCACGCCTGCCCCTGCTCGCCTAAGCTGGGAGCCATCGCAGAGGGGGACAGCATGTCGTACGAACCGCAGAGCTCGGGAGACCAGCCGGGCTACCAGCCGCCGGCCTATCAGCCGCCTGCGCCTCCGCAGGCCCCGTCGTACCAGCCTCCGCCCGCGCAGCCGTACGGCCAGCAGCCGGCGCAGCCGTACGGCCAGCAGCCCGCCCAGCCCTACGGCCAGCCGTCCCCGTACGCCCAGCCGCCTGCACCGCAGAACCCGCCGTACGCCTCGTACGCCCAGCCCGGCTACAGCCCGCAGGGCTACCCGGTCACCTCGTATCCGGGCTACGGCACGGCACCCGTGCCGGGACAGGGAGTCGGCGGCCTCGCGATCGCCGCGATCATCGTGTCGGCCGTCGCGTTCCTGGGCGGCTGGATCCCGTTCCTCGGACTGATCATCGCGATCGCCGGCCTGGTGCTCAGCATCCTCGCCATCCGCAGCGGACGCGGCAAGGGACTCGGCATCACCGGCGTCGTGCTGTCGTCGCTGTCGCTGCTCACCGGCATCCTGATGATCATCGGCCTGGTCGCCGTGTGGACGACCGACTCGAGCGGCGGCTACGGCGCCGCAGCTGCCGTCTTCTCCGTGCTGGAGCCGTTCGCCGCGGCGTGATCGCGTGAACGACGCGACGCCGTGATCTCGATCCTCTCCGCCACCGGGCGCAGCCTGGCGCGCCACTGGCCGGCCATGCTGGCGTGGTATCTGGCCGGAATCGCCGTGCACTACGCCATCGTTCAGGTCTCGGGGATCGTGGGCGCGTACTCCGCCACCCTGGGCATGCTGATCCTCCCGATCGCGATCCTCGCCCGGCTGATCAGCTACGTCGCCATGTTCCTGGTGCTGCGCGACGGCCTGCGGGAGCTGAACGACATCGCCCCGCTGCCGGAGTCGCCCGCCGAGCGCCGCAAGACCTTCCTGTCGGCGCTGCTGGCCGGCATCCTGCCGTTCTTCGCCGTCTACTGGGGTCAGGGGCTGCTGGGCGAGGACGTCACCGCGTACGCCTCGCGCTCGCTGGTGGAGCGCTCGAGCCTGGGATGGGAGGCGCTGGCGAAGAACCAGCCCATGCTGGAGAACGCCGACAGCGTCACCGATCTGCCGCTGAGCGTGTGGACCGTGCTGATCATCGTGACCGCATTCGCCGCGCGCTGGGCGTGGACGAAGTGGCAGCAGCGCATCCCCGCCTGGGTGTCGCCCATCGCGGTGTACCTCGAGGTCGTCTGGGTGTTCTTCTCGGTGATCGTGATCGGCAACATCACCGACACCATCAGCGGCTGGGTGGACACCCGCGCGGCCACCGTCTGGTTCGAGCAGATCCGCGCTGACGTGCTGGACGCCATCGCCCCCGTGCAGTGGGCATGGGACGGCGTCGGCTGGCTGATCGGACAGGCGGGGCCCATCCTGCTGGCTCCGCTGGCCTGGCTGACGGTCGGCGGTGTGGTCTACGGCCAGGCCATCGTCGCCGAGAAGCTGCGCATCGAGAACGAGATGCTCGCCAGCATCCGCCAGCACGCGGCCATCGTGCCCAACCCGCTCATGCGCCGCCTGAAGGATCTCGGCGACGAGCTGGGCTCGCGCTTCGTGCCGATCGGCCGGGCGCTGCTGCTGATGTGGCGCGCGGGCCCCGTGCTCATCGCCTCGTACGCGCTGACCTACGTCGCGGTGAAGACGCTGCAGACCTACCTGGACTTCTGGGTCACCCGTCTGGTGGGCCCGCACGATCAGATCTTCTGGAGCATCGCCACGCCGCTGGTGTCGCTGGTGCCGCTGCTGCTCATCGAGCCGCTGCGCGTGGCCGTCATCGCCGGTGCGTACGACGCGACGCTGGGCCGGCTGCGCAAGCGGCAGCAGCAGAAGGCGGATGCCGGGATCGAGACGCAGGCCGAGGCGGATGTGCGGGCCGTGGCGGACGCCGCAGGCGTGCTCCCGGATGCCGTGCTCGAGGCCGGCCGGGAGCCGGAGACCATCGGCGGTCAGGGGTTGAGCGAGAACCTCACGAACCGTCCGTCACCGGTGGGATCCACGTCCAACCAGAACGGGCCGTCCACGTCGTCGGGGACGACGAAGCCCACGACCATCGAATAGGGCTTCACGGATGCCGGATTCGCAGGGTCTGCGAGGTCGTTGACGCAGCGCTCGGGCTCGTCGCTGGAGAAGGGGATGCCGACCTCGGAGCGCAGCGGCGCCCACTCGCGGCCGGTGCTCTGCTGGACCAGCAGCGGCGAATCGCAGGTGACTGCCGTGCCGTCGGGCTTCACGGGAACGGAGGCGATCAGCAGGCGCGTGCCCGCGGGCATGTCCAGTCCGCTGGTGTCCTTGGCCTCGCCGCTCTTCAGCGGCCCCCAGGTAGCCCCGCCGAGCTCGATCGTGCCGTCCTTCGGCACCTGCACGGCGGTGACCTTGCGCGCGCCGTACCCGTAGTACGAGTACCACTCGTTCCACCACACGCCGACGCCGACCAGCGGCACCAGCACGAGCAGTGCCACGAGAGCCAGGCGGTTGGTGCGCCACCAGCCGTCCCGGCGGGGCGGCGGAGTGCTCTCGGCGTGGGCGATGGGTCGGAGCGGGGTGGGGATGGTCATCATCCGGCCCAGCCCGTCTCCGGCAGCGTGATGTCGTCCTCGATGGGGATCCCTCCCAAGTCGATCGGCAGCTCGATGACGCCGTTGTCGGCGACGGTGGAGGCGTTGGCCAGCCGCAGCGCGGCCGTGCCCTTCAGCGCATCCTCGGGCAGTTCGAACGCCAGGGCGCCGTGGCGCATCACCCCCGGCACCAGGGCGCCGGTGCGGAACATCGTCTGGCCGCGCTCGGTGGCGCGGAACGTGCGGTCGCCGATGGTGAGCTCTGCGACGCTCAGCATCGATCCGTACTGGGAGTCGACGGCCTCGGCATCCAGCTCCACGACCAGCCAGGTGCCCTCGGCGGTCCACCCGCTCGGATCGTTGATGCTGCGTGCGGCGTGCACGCCGATGACCTTCGCGGTGAGGTTGCCCGCGGTGGCGGTGCCGCCCACGGTCGCGGCGGAGACGAAGGGCGCTTCGGATGCCGAGTCCGGCAGCGCGACGGCGTTCACGACCCACGCCCCGGCCAGCAGCACGGCGGTCAGCGCCCAGGGGAGCGCCTTCCTCGCCCAGGGGGTGCGCGCGGCCTGCGCCGCGGGGGCTTCCGCGAGGGGCGCGCCTGCGGTGATGGTCACGACGTGCTCCCGTCGCCCTGGGGCGGGATCTCGGTGACCGTGGCCGTGAGCGTGGCGCCGACGACGATGTCGCTCCAGTAGTCCTGGCCCTTCAGCACGTTGGTGCCCACGAAGTGCGTGGAGTCCGGCAGGGTCAGCTCGACCGCGTCGCCGTCGTGCAGCTCGTCGGAGCGGACGATCCAGGCCAGCACCAGCTGCGCGGGCACGTCGGGCTGCAGCACGGCTCCGCCGCCCCCGTCGACGCGGGAGATGGTCGGTTCGCCCTGGATGCCCTTCACCCGGATGCCGGCGACGGCCTCCGCGGCCGACGCCGAGCGCGGTGCGTGGAAGGTGTTGGTCGCCTCGAGTGTGATCGCGAGCACCTTCTCGCCCTTCTCCTCCTTCGGGAAGACCAGCGCGTTGCCGCGGTCGGTGCGCAGCTCGACGCTCTGCACGGTCAGGGTCAGGTCGCTGCCGGAGTACTGCTCTCCGACCGTGACCGTGGGCACCGGGGCGACGGCCGCGTCGGCCAACCCCCCGAAGCCCGCGGTGGCGGCCAGCAGGATCGCACCGCCCGCGGTGATCAGCCACGGCGTGGGGATCAGGCTCGCCATGCGCCGCACGCGCGTGAGCAGGGTCCTCTCCTGCACGGGGGAGGGCGGTGCGGCGGTCATCAGGATCAGCATAGGGTGACTCGGCGCCCGATCAGGGCGGATCAGCCGCACTCCGGCGCACACGCGACATACGCTGGGAGCATGGCCGATCAGCAGTCCGTCCCGTCCGGTGCGCGTCTGGAGGACGAGGCCACCGAGCTCGCCCGGCGCTGGGTGCGCGAGGAGGCGTCGATCCCGGTCGATCCCGCGGCTGCCCGCCTGGCGGGGGTGCTTCACGATCCGAACGGACTGGCGTTCACACTGGGCTTCGTCGACGGTGTCATGCGGCCGGAGAGCCCGGCGGCCGCGGCATCCAACCTGCACCGCATCGCCCCGCTGGCACCCGAGTTCCTACCCTGGTACCTGCGCGGCGTCGTCCGCGCCGGCGGGGGCATCGCACCGGCGCTGCCCGTACCGACCGTGCCCATCGCGCGGCGCGTGCTGCGCGAGATGGTCGGCCACCTCATCGTCGACGCGCGCCCGGAGAAGCTCGGGGCGGCGCTGGAGAGCATCCGGAACCGGGCCGACGGGTCGGCGATGCCGCGACTGAATCTCAACCTGCTGGGCGAGGCCGTGCTGGGCGAAACCGAGGCCAAGCGCC
>NZ_CALBRW010000032.1 GCF_937927635.1 uncultured Microbacterium sp. | reverse complement strand
ATCGACTGGCACCCAACCGCAATAATCAGTGGCCCTCAAGACTCCAAATGCTCATCACCCTCATCAGCGCGGTCGGCCCCGCCCTTGGCCCCCTGCTCGCAGCCGCCACCGGCTCCTACACGGCCATGGCCCTGAGCGCCGTGATACTGGCAGCCTTCTCTCTGTCCCTCGCCCGATTCTCATGAGGTGGCAGTCGCTCCCGGGCTCGGTTGCAGTAGGTGCATCTTGGATGCAACTGGCCACATCCAATCGCGACGCTCCCGAGACGCCTCCGATAGCAGAGAACCACGCCGGCCCGCAGATGAGGCGCCACAAGTGCGGACTCCGTGAAACTTGCTGCGTCGTCGTTGAGCGATAGGCACGTCCCTCTACGCCTACAGACCGGTTCGGAAAGGCCAGATCAAGCCATCAATCTTCCGGCGACGACGCATCGATAGCGATGCTTCTGACTTCGACGTTCAGAGCAAAGTTGGCCCGCTGCCGCGTTGCAGATGCCCGACGGGTCCACGTCCGCGAAGAGACCGCACTCGCGGCGGGGTACGTGAATCGGGCGGCACCGGTAAGCGGCTACCTGGCTCCGCTCGCGCGCATCCTCGCGACACATCCGGTACGACGACTAGGTCACTGAAGGCAGAAAGAGCCGATGACGGATGGCTGTCATACCGCCAGACGGGGACGACACTGTGGTGACCGTGTGGAAGGAAGTACTACAAGCAGCCACGACGACGGAAGTACGAGCCGATGATCGAGTGAGCCGGCGTCCTGGGCAACCTAACCAAGCTCGTTCCAGAGCAGCTTCATCTGTTCGCCGCTGACGTTGCTGCTTCCGCCGTAACGATCCCATTCTCCAGCGGACAAGCCGCTGACGAACTCCCGCAACTCATTGTAGGACTCGGGCGTGCTGCGCCCAGCAGCCGACCAAGCGGATGCGGCACGTTGTGCGGCCTCGCGTGGCAATCCAACCATGCGCATCCAGATCGCCTCTCGCGTGTTGACACCGTAAAACACCATCGATGGCACGTACGCCCCGATGTCTCCTTCATCAGTCTCCGTGCCGGCCCACGCCACACGTTGCAAAGCGCCCATTCCCCAGCTCGCGTTCGATGCAAGGGTGGAGTAAACGTAGCTCGCGAACTTGGCCGACCGCGCATATGGGAGCTGACTCGGATCGCCGTACTTAGCGACCATCTCTTCCATGCTCGTTCCGGAGACCCAATCCCGGAGAATCTTTGCGATGCGGGCTGGGTTGAAGGGACCGTTCAGGTCGTCGTTTCCGATGTCGAGCTCCGGCAAAGAGCCGAGCATGTCTATGCGGTCGGTAAGGACGCTGAGATCGTTCCCGAATAGTTCGGTGGGGATCCAGGACGCGTGGTCGTTGATACTGGCGTCGCGCGTGGCACGGTGACGGAGGACGTCGACAGTGATAGTGGAGAATCCAGTGCCATCCGCGAGCGCGACGAGACCCGGGTTGGGGGCCACCCGCTGTAGGTAGGCGCGGCACAGCCTCGCTAGTCGAGCGCCCAGCGCCTGGTCTTTGGCTACGGCCTGGCGGTAGACGAGACTGTTCCGGAGGAGGTCTTCAACGTCTTGCGCGGCGTCTTTCGCCCCCGACACCTTCATCGCGTGGGCGAGGTACTGCAGGAACGGTGACAGCGTCTCGTGTGCCCAGAGCGTCCGATAGTCGAGGTTCTCGGCGATGGTGTCGACGTTCTCGATGAGTCCGGCGAGCTGCGAGGCAACCTCGGCTGCCTCCTTGCGGAAGAAGTCCGCCCAGCTCTCGCGCTGGGCGTCATTCGTGACCGGGTATGCGACCACTCCGAGGTCGCTGAGGCGTCCCCGGCCCGCGCGCCCGGCAGTGTTCCAGAAGTCAGCGAAGGTCATCTCGCCTCCACGCCCCTTCTGGCGTGATTCGATGATGACGTTGTTGATGGGGAAGTTCACGCCTTGGGAGAGGGTCGTCGTTCCGCACACGATGTGGATCTCGCCGCGGTTGACGAGCTGCTCAATGAGCCGGCGCGTTTCGTGCGACATTCCGGCATGGTGATACGCGACACCTCGAATCAGGAGCGGCTCGAGTGGGTTGTTCGCCCCGAGTTCGTCGCGCACGTGCGCTATGACCGCATCGCGGAAGTCGGAGCCGGGTGTCGGTGACAGTTTGGCACTGAGTTCCTCTGCCCGGGTCATCGCAGTGGACTTGCCCCGGCACAGGATGAGGGTGACCCCTTCACGATGGCGGAGTGCGCCCGTCGCGATGGCGGTGAGTTCCTTCAGCGAACCTGGGCGACTGCGCTCATTGCCTAGTTGCATGCGAAAGCCGGCCGGAAGATTGCTGTTGTCGGCAGCCTCGGCTGTCTCCAGGAACACGTTGTAGTCGAGATTCTTGACTTTATGCACGTCAATGGATGCCACGACGCGCTGATTGGGCCGCCACTCCACACGGATGGGCGTTGCGCGCTCGTTGTCTCCGAGCCAATCAGCGAGCATCTCCGATCCAGGAAGGAAAGGTGAGAGAAGCAGAAAACGGACGTTCGCCCGGTCTCGTCGAATCGTTGCGAGCAGAAGCTCGAGCTTAGCTCCTCGTACACCGTCACTGATGTTGTGGGCCTCGTCTACGACTACCTGCGAGAGGTTGGCGACCGAGGTGTGACCGTCGCGGATCAGCAGGTCGAGTTTCTCGGGTGTCGTAACGAGAACGGAGGGCGGCCTCTCGAGGAGCGCATCCTCGGTAGGGTCGATCTGGACGGCCGGCGTGGCCTGCTCGACGGTGTAGCCGAGCCCTCGGAGGTCTCGCCGCAGCTCGTCCATGACCTGATTCACGAGCACGCGCGTGGGAACGACATACGCGATGGTTGACTGCGGGTTCAGCGCGAGCGTCTGAACGATGGACAGTTTCGCGAGCAGCGTCTTCCCGGCGCTGGTCGGCATCTCCACCACCACGGCGCGCGCGTACGGATCGAGAAGGCGCTGCTGCAGCGCCTTCTTCTGAGATGGCCAGAGTTCGAACAGCGGCTTTGCTGTTGCGGCGCTCGCCAGCTGGGACGCGAACTCTTCGACCTTCGCGCCGACACCCCCTAGTTGGGCCCACACAGAACCGGAAACCATGACCACAGCCACCGCGGAGGTCATGCGCGCAAGCCGAGAAAGGACGCCGTCGTGGATCTGCTCGGCTGCTTCGAGAGCACGGTCGCGGTGACGTTCGAGCTCGGCAACGACCCGCCCGCGTCCGCCATTGCCCGACTGCAGATATGTGCCTGTCGTCGTCACGAGCTGGGCGAGGTGGTAGCACGCTACCAACTCCATCACGCGTCGGTCCGCGTACGTGTCGTCACCTCCGTCGAGGTACTCCTCTTCCCATTCGGTCTGCTTCGCCCGAAGACCGTCCATCAGCTCAAGCGCAAGCTGAACATCCGCCCAGCCGTCATGTTTTCGGATCAGGAGGATGACGGCCACCGCTACATCCCGGAGAAGAAGATCTCGCCAGTCCTGAGGTGAATCGGTTGCGAGCCGTGCCCGGATTTCCGACGCCGACGGCAGTGCCTGAGCCAGCGCATGCTCCGCTTCGCTGGGACGCTCCGCAAGCACACCCGTTACGCCGAGATGGAACGCGAGAGCAAGGTTCCGGTCGAGGTAGCCATCTTCGAGCAGAAGAACTTCGGCGACGCCCGCATCCGCGACGTCACGCCAGCACGCGAATGCTTGGGAGAAGAGGGCGGTCTGCTCCTTGCCCGTCAGACTGAGCGCCCGCGTTTCAAGCACGTCTGCAGCGCGAGCAAGCGAGCGCCTCATCAGGTTCGATCCGCCGGAGGGCATCACACGCTGAATGATGGACGCTTGCTCCGCGTCACGACTGATCTGGTGAACTCCCGAGGCCTCCAACACAGATCGGAGATCGCTCATGCGGCGTCCTCCTCTGAGCCAACGCCGATGAGTTCAGCGAACTTGTCGACGAGAGCTTCGATGTCGTCCGTGTCCGTGGTTACGAGGTAGAACTCGACAACGCCAGGGGTGAATTGGTCCGGCGTATCAGCATACGACCCAAAATCCGCTGGCGCGGCTAGAGAAGAGGGCCGCACGAGCAGGCTCGTGAGATGCACGATGAGCCTAGGGTCGATGTCCTCGAATTGCATCCCGGCCAAACCGAACAGCGTCTGCGTCTCCGGATCGGTGCAGTACCGATAGGCCTGCATGATGCGCTCGAGAGTGCTGGCGCGCATCTCCAGCTGTTTCGCGTGGGACTTGCTGAGTGAGTCGTCGTTGTAGTCGACGACGCGAGGCGGTGCGGTGGGGTCACTCGACACCTTGGCTTCCCCGAGCATGAGATGAATGGCATCGTTCTCGTCTATGCGCACTCCGACTTGGTCGATGCCTCGCCCGGGCTGACGTGCCGACTCCCGGTCTCGCACTGAAATGTAACCATAACGAAACCCGCCGAGACGTTCTCCGACGTGGCCAAGCAGCACTTCGGCGAGATCGGAGCGGAGTACGTCGAAGTTGCCACCCCTCCGCTTAGCGATCTGCGTATCGGCGAGCATGCGGTTCAAGCGCGTCGTGTCAAGAACATCGACCCCAGCGAGCGGTGGCAGGGCTCCCGGCACGGGGTCGGGCAGCCGGCGAGCGGTGCGGAGAACTCGGTACATCGCCGCGAGACGCTCGAGCCAGTCGTCATCAGTCGCCGACAAGATGACGAGTCGATGTGGATCCACGCCGTGCTCATCAAGCGCGAACGAGATTCCGTCGCTCACCAACGTCCCCCTGCGCCCATCAATGCCCCCATGAACGCAAGCATAGCCATGGCATCCGACGCGGCCGCGCAGCGGCCTCCGGCGTCGGCGGGGTGTCGTCCTCAGGGAGAGGTAGGTCAGCCACGGCATGGCCACACCCGTCTTGACTCGTTCCGTGCGTGAACTCACTGCGATGCAAAGACCAGGTCATGGTCGTCTCTTGCAGATATATCGGCAAGTACTCCCTAAGTACAGCGCAGTCTGCTGTTGCGAGGGCACTCATCAGAATCCGCGTCTGGTAGATGGCTGAGCCCGGCAGATCCCACCTTCGAGGATGTCCGCTAGGCGGAAACCAACGGGTTGCTCGAGTTGATCGTACGAGCACGATGTGGGATCCCTGTCCGGACGCCAGCGACGGAACTGCGCCGTGTGCCGAAACCGCGCACCCTGCATTTGGTCGTACGCGACCTCGACAACGAGTTCGGGCCGGATTGCAATAAAGGACGGGTCCTTGCCCTGGCTCCATCGGCTCTGTGCGCCCGGCAGCCGGTCCGGATTCGATGTCACAGCGCCTCCCGTCCAGGGGTGACGCTCAGTGCCCGCTTCCAACGGACGCAGCTGCTCAACCAGCTGGGCGCGGCGGGCGGCCGTGAAGGATGCCGCGACGCCAACGTGTTGAAGAATCCCGTTGGCGTACAGCCCGAGCAACAAAGACCCCAGCAACGGCCTGTCCGGTGTTGACGATTTGTGTAGTCGATAGCCGGCCACCACACAGTCAGCAGTCCGCTCGTGCTTCACCTTGAACATCGTGCGCTTGTCAGGCTGATAGGTACCGTCGCGAGGTTTGGCAACAACCCCGTCAAGACCGGCGCCTTCGAACCGGGCGAACCACTCGCGAGCCGTATCGAGGCTCGACGTCGAAGGAGTCAAGAAGATGGGCGGCTGGCGGTTCGCCAGCATGGACTCAAGGCGCACTCGTCGCTCCTCGAACGGAGTGCGCATCAGATCGGTGCTCTCCTCAGCGATGAGGTCGAACGCGACGAAGGAGGCTGGAGTCTGCTCTGCAAGCTTTCGCACCCGACTGTCGGCGGGATGGATTCTCTGCTGCAGCGCGTCGAAGTCCAATCGATCATCGGCGATGACCACGAGCTCACCGTCAACCACGCACCGGCTCGGGAGATTGTCCTTCAGGGCTTCGATCACCTCAGGGAAGTACCTGGTCATCGGGCGTTCGTTGCGGCTGCCCAACACAATCTCGTCGCCGTCGCGGAACACTATCGTCCTGAAGCCATCCCATTTGGGCTCCGTGTGCCCAAGGTCCGGGATGTCGGACACGGCCTTCGCCAGCATCGGTTTCAGTGGCGGCATCACGGGAAGATCCATGAATACATCCTTGCGAGGTGGAGTCCGGCCGCCAAGCGTTGGCGTCAGATCAGGTCGTCGGAACCAGCTCGAATCCTCGCCATCTTCGCTTCCGCCTCTTGCTTCCGTCTGCGAATGTGGACGAGGCTCTCCTCCAGCGCTGCGACTTCGCCCAACCAGACCTGCCCGCGTGCCTCGACGAGGCGGTCCTCCGCGTTGGTTTCCATGATCTCGAGCCGGCCGAGCCCGTAGGGGTCGACATCGAGGAACCGGCACTTCGCGCAGGCGTTCTCGTGGACGCATGGCGTGGCGAAGGGACGTCGGCAATCTCCCAGAGCGACCTTGCGCAGCAAGAAGTGGTTCTCGAAGTCTGCCCACTCCTTCTCCGTCGCTTCGCGATTCTCTCCGTAGGGTCTCAAGGTCCGGCGGCGTGCGACAAACGCGTGGTGCGCCTCCAGGACGTGTTCGGGCCATACCGCGGTATATCCACGTGTGGTCTGCAGATTGAGATGGCCGAGCAGCTTGCTCGCGATATGGAGCGGCAGCCCGCTCGCCACCAGCTCAGTACTGAACAGTCGTCGGAAATCATGCGGCGTGAGAGTGACCTTCTGGCCGACATCGACGATGCGAGCGTGGTCAGCGATTTCAAGGAGGCGGTCCCGCACGTAGGCCTTCGACACGACCTCCTGACGTGCGCCGACGCGGCGGGCGAAAAGATGAGGCAGGGGATCGCTGAAGGTCTTTTCGTCGTTGTCGTATCGCACGGACAGCGGAATAACGGTCGAGCCGTCCTTGGCCCGGCGTTGCACTTCCACCAGCACCTTCACCAGTTCAGGGCTCATCGGAAGCAGCCGTTCGGTGTCAGTCTTGGACGGTACGACGTGAAGGAGCGGGACGATGGTGTTTGTCGTTGACGGCACGTACTGGCGCATCGACATTTGAGAAAGCTCGGTCAGCTCCTCGATACGAAGCCCGGTCTCCGCGAGGGTCTCTGTCACCGCCCAGCCCCAGAAGCTGTTTTCTTCGATGCGCGTGACATTCACTCGTCCGTTATCGAGCCGAGGAGGCCTGACACCCGGGGCGACAGCGATGAGTTTCGCCCACACATTCGTGCGCGCTGGCATGCCCTTCGGAACCGGTCGATCCAACCGTTCCAGCGTCCAACCGTCCACTTCGTACTCGTCGCCGTCTCGCGCCGCGAGCGTCGCGGCGAGCAGCTTCTGCCCACGGTCTTTCATGTCGCGAGCGGTCTCGACGAACTTGGGGAGATTGGGAGTGAGCATGCGAGTGCGAGCCTGCATCCGCGACTCCACCTGCCGACGCTTCTTCGCATGCGAGCGCGACACGGCGCGCGGGATCGGACACGGCGCTACCCATAACGACCACCGACCCGGCTCTTCATACGACCATTCGCTCAGGTCGCGGTACAGAGCGCGCACCGAGAAGAGCACCGATCCGGTGTCTTGTCGTGGCGACCCGTCAATGGTGGTCTGCAGCCGCTCCATCCAGGCGGTCGCGACTTCCTTGCTCAGCCGAAGATCTGTCTGGTCAGGGTTGATAGCCAGCACTTCGCACCAGAACACCCGCACCAGCTTGTAGGCAAGGCCTTCAAGAGATCCATAGTCCATTCCTGGTTTGACCTCGTTCAGGTAGTCAATGAGCAACTCGCGCACCGGGGATTCCGGGATGCCGTACCGCTGAACGAGGCCTGTCACAGTGTGCTGGCGCGATCTTGTGGAGGACGCCCACGCGCCCCGGAGCGTCGGCGGCTCGGACGCCAGCGGTCCGAGAGCGACAAGCAGTTCCCATGCCAGGTGCTCTCGATGCTTACGGTACGAGCTCCGAACGACGTCGGCATACGCCAACAGATCCTCACCACGGAGCTGAGCGATCCGCTTCCCAGTGCGCAAGAGGACACGCGCAATACACATCTCGGCATTTCGCTGAGCGAGGTCATTGGCCGCCTGATACGCGGGCAAAGAGCGCAAGCGCTCAATCGCCTCCGGCTCATGGATTTCCAGGAACAACGACGAGTTCCTGTTTTGATACACCGCTGACAGCTGCCACGAGTATGACGGCCGGACGACTCGAGCGAGCAGCAGTGCATTCAGCGCACCGACCAAGACTCGGGCTAGCTGGTCAACATCCCCTCCGACCGTGGCCGCCCAGGTCTTCGGAGCGGCGTCCAAACCGCTGAGAAGCCACCGCTCTTCCCAGGTGTCGCCCGGGAACTCATCAAGCCACCGAAGCAGGGCGACGATGGCTCGACGACGCCGGGCTATATGCTTCGTCGTGGTCTGAGCATCACCTTCTACTACCTCACGGATGTACGCCGCAGTCTCTTCCACGCGCATTCGCTGGGCTTCTTGAATGGGAGAGTCGTCGGGAGCCAGTGGTGCAGCGACCCCACAGTCATAGCCGACGACGTGACGCGCGCGGCCGAGGCCATCGACCGCAGGGTCCGGCGGAACAACCTCTTTGCGAATCGCTAGTGACCTTCGGCGCGTTTCCAACGCAGCCGTTCGCGCTGCGTTCCTCACGCTGACTGCAGCATCGGTCAAAGCGAGTCGGTCTGGAGACGTCGGCGGTAGGGCATCGCCCTCGGGAACTTCGGGCATCAACTCAGGCCCAGCAACTCGCGGACGGCGGCCTCGTCGTATGCCGGTTCGACCGTCGGCGATGGACCCTTCGGCCGTGCGTAAAACTCCAGCGCTCTGGCCACGAGGTCCTCCATTCTGGGCTGTGTGTAGATCGTAGTGGTGCTGATGTTGGCGTGCCGGAGGATGGCCTGTACGTCCACGAGTGAGAAACTGCCATCTGCGAGAAACCGTTCAGCAGCAGTGTGCCGCAGGTCGTGCAAGGTCCAGTTCGAGCCCAGCGCCTTCTGCGCGCGAGCAAACATCGCTCGGGCTGCGTGGTAGTTCAAGGGCCGACGCGGCGAACCCTGCAACGTCCACCACACTGCGTCCCCGGGATTCGCGGGCTGACCTTCCCGCATGTAGACACCCAACCATACAAACGAGTCGGGGCTCGCGGGCACGATCTCACGGGCCCGCGAGCCCTTCGATTCGACCGTGAGCGTCATGGCTCCAAAGTCGTAGTCTTGGCCGTGGACTAGGCCCAAAAGTTCTTGTGCACGCACTCCGCTAGACAGCCAGAACGACATTAATGCGCGATCACGATTGCTCTTCAAAGCACCGAAGATGAGATCCATCGGGTCGTCGGGGATGCCCCGCCAGGTCGGCTTCGGCTCCTTTTGCCGGTAGACAGCGCGCTTCCGCCGTGAGAAGTCGTACATCGGATTGTGGTGAGCATCGTGGCGCCCCGTCCGGCGGGCCCTCCCGGCCGGAACCGGGTTCACTAACGGGCCAAGATCTGCCTCGAGGGCGAACTCGTAGAACTCCCTCAGCACGGTGAGCTGATGATTGATTGTGCGCGGGGCGAAGGTCACAGCCGGTGCACTCTTGTGCGTCAAACCGTTGATCTTCGGAGGATCCAGATTCCGCCTCAGCGCGTTCGCCGTGGGAGTCGCTCGCATGTGCTCGACCAACGCTCGCACATCAGCTCGTTCGGCCTTCTCCCATGGGATGAACCTGTCGTTCAAGAAACGCAGCCAACGCAACAAGTCGTACGCGTAGCTACGCAACGTCGAAGGTGGGCTATCGGATGCTAGCTTTTCTCGCAGAAATAGCGTGACTTCGGGATGCTCCTCATTCGGGAAGAGCACGCGGTACGGCACGCCATCGTCAAACGCGGCCACCTTACCCAGCCCCAGCGGTGCTTGCCCCATGATCCTCACGTTGGCATGCACACGTCACCTCAGTCCAATGAACACGCCGAGCCACCCGAAAGAGTTCAGTCAACATGTCGCGGGCTGATCGCCTGGGACGGCCATGCGCTGGAGATCGGCTCGCGCGGCGCGAAGCCGCTGACCCGGTACTTCCCCGAGCTCGTGGAACAGCTTCCGCAGCTCCTGCCCGGCCCCTGCCTGCTGGACGGCGAGATCGTCGTGACGACCGGATCCGGCGACCAGCGCCTGGACTGGGAGGCGCTCAGCCAGCGCATCCATCCCGCCGCCTCGCGGGTGGCGAAGCTCGCGGCCGAGACGCCGGCGATGTTCGTCGCCTTCGATCTGCTGGTGGAGGGAGACGAGGATCTGCAGCGACTCCCGTTCCGCGAGCGACGCGCGAGGCTGGAGCGGATGCTGGCGGGCGCCCGCTCCCCGCTGCATCTGACCCGCACGACCAACGACCCCGACCTCGCACGCCGCTGGCTGGCGGAGTTCGAGGGCGCGGGACTCGACGGCGTGGTCGCCAAGCCGCTGGACGATCCGTACGCACCCGGCAAGCGCACGCTGATCAAGATCAAGCACGCTCGCACGGCGGATGTCGTGGCCCTCGGCTACCGCATCCACAAGAGCGGCTCGGGCGTGGGCTCGCTGCTGGTGGGGCTGTACGGCGCGGACGGCGAGCTGCGGCAGGTGGGCGGCGTGGCCGCGTGGACGGATGCCATGCGCCGGCAGCTCGTCGAGGACCTGGCTCCCCTGGTGGAGCGCGATGAGTCCGGCAAGGCCGTGACCGGCGAGGGCGAGCGCTCCCGGTTCACCGGCGCGAAGGACGTCTCGTTCGTGCGGCTGCGCCCGGAGCGCGTGCTGGAGGTGCGCTACGACCAGTTGGAGGGCGCGCGGTTCCGGCACACCGTGCAGTTCGAGCGCTGGCGCCCCGACCGCGACCCGCGCTCGTGCACGTACTCGCAGCTCGAGGTCGTCCCCTCGTACGCGCTCTCGGACGTCCTCGCCTGATCAGTCCGGCCAGTTCTCGGCGACCTTCTTCGAGGGCTGCACGCGCGGGGGCTCGCCGGGCATCTTCGGGAACTCCGGCGGGAAGGACAGCTCGCCGAGCCCGCTCGACACATCCCGCTCCCACCACTGCAGCAGCGTGTCGATGCGGCCCGGGGAGTCCTGCATCCGCGCCCACGGGTCGCCGATCTCGGCGAGCCTGCCTGGGATCGTCCGCACCGTGAACCGGGTCGGGTCGACGTCGTCGAGCTCATCCCACTCGATCGGGGTCGACACCGGTGCACCCGGCTTGGCGCGCGGGCTGTACGCCCCGGCCATGGTGCGATCCCGGTTGGCCTGGTTGAAGTCGACGAAGATGCGCCGTCCGCGCTCCTCCTTCCACCAGCTCATGGTCACGGCGTCGGGCATCCGCCTCTCCAGCTCTCGCCCGGCGGCGATGACGGCGTGCCGCACCGTGAGGAACTCCCACTCCGGCACGATCGGGCAGAACACGTGCAGGCCGCGGTTGCCGCTGGTCTTGATGAACGGCTCCAGCCCCGCCTCGCGAAGCACCGCGCGCAGCTCGTGTGCGGCGACGATGCCCTCCGCGATGCCGGTTCCGGGCTGCGGGTCCAGATCGATGCGCAGCTCCACGGGGTTGTCGGTGTTCGACGCGAGCGACGCCCACGGGTGGAACACGATGGTGTTCATCTGCACAGCCCACACGATGGCGCTGGTGCGGTTCAGCACGATCTGCGGGTGGCTGCGACCGGAGTTGTACGTGACCATCACGGCATCCACGAAGTCGGGCGTGCCCTTGGGCGGATTCTTGGAGAAGAACCCACCGGCGCCGGGGTCGCCGTCGTCTGCCGAAGAGCGGATGCCGTCGCGGAACCGCTCCAGCGACACCGGACGATGCCCGTTGGCCGCGAGGAACGGCGCGGACACCTGCTGCATGTACTCCGCGTACTCCGCCTTGGTGATGCCGTCACCGCCGTCGGGCCAGATCACCTTGTTCGGGCTGGACAGCGAGACCTCGCGCTCGCCGTCGGCGTCGGTGACTCTCAGACTCACGCGCTCGGATGCCATGTGCCGACCCTACGTGCTCCGATGCCGCCGCGACAGCGGTATCCGCCGCATCGGCTCGACCCGACGCGACTCAGTCCTCGCCGAGGTCGACGGCCAGCACCATCACGGCGCTGAGGTCCTCGCGCTCGATGGCGATGGAGGGACCTGCGATGTCGACCAGGATGCCCGCGATCTCGCTGTGATCGGTGAGCACCTTCGCCAGCTGCTCGGGCTCGAAAGGCATGGGCTGGTCCTTGCGGCCCAGCGCCACCACCTCGAGCGGGTGCGAGAAGATCTGCAGGAAGCGCCGGCCGTCGGTGGTGTGCGCCTCGGCGATGCCGACCGGCTGACCGTTGGTGCCGTCGTTGATGGCCACCCAGGAGCGCGTCTTCGCCAGTGCCTCGGCGATCTTGACAGGTGTCTCCTCGTCGCGCGGACCGGCCAGCAGAGCCTTGACGCGCGTGGCGGCGTCGCCCTGCTCGAGCGCGCGCTGCAGCAGTTCGGTGGGGAAGACCACGCGGTGCGGGCCGGACGAGTTGTCGATGATGATGCCGGTGAATCCGCCGTCGACGACCTGCTGGTAGATGGCTGTGACGGGCTGCGCGATGGCGGAGGTGGACGCCGCGTCCTCCTCGCTCGTGACGGACGCCTGCAGTGCCGCGCCCGAGCTGTACGCGAGCATGAACGACTGGTCCTCGTCGCGGATGATGCTGATCGAGAGCGGCTGGTCCGAGGCCATCTGCTCGCGAGCGTCGCCGTGCACGCGCAGGTACAGGTGCCCCTGCAGCGACTGGCGCATGACGCCCAGCAGCTGCTCGTTGGTGGCGCCCTCCTCGACCTGCGCGAGGGCCTCGCGCAGCAGCACGTTGTCGATCAGGCCCTCGACGGTGTGGGTCTGCTCCGGCGGCGCGGCGGGCGCGAGCGGCAGGTTCACGCCGCCCATCCCCAGGGGTGCGCCGGGGCGCGACTGGGAGTTCGGAGCCTGGACGGGCGCCGCGGTGTCCTCCGCGCCCGCCTCGGTCACCGCCGGGGTCTCCGGAGGCAGCTCCAGCGCGGGGCCGGCATCGGCGCCGACGCCGCGGAACGCCTGCACGGAGATGCCCACGGAGGGGACGGGTGCGGCGGGCGCCTCGGGCTGAGCCTCGTCGGCGGCGGTGTCGACAGGGGCTTCGGGCTCGACGTCCGGCTGGGAGTCGGACTTCTTGCGGCGAGAGAAGAGGGCCATATCTGCCAGCCTAATCTCCGCACCGGGGTGCTCCGCCACAGGATCCGCGACAGGATCCGCTACAGCTTGACGATCGGCGCGATCTTGATCAGCAGCTTCTTCTGCCCCGCGGTGTCGAACCGCACGTGCGCGATGCGCTTGGCGCCCTCGCCGGTCACCGCATCCACGCGCCCCTCGCCGAAGTCGTCGTGCCGGATGCGATCGCCCGCAGCCAGCTCGAGGTCGCCGTTGTCGCGCACCTTGGCCGTGACCCTGTTGGGGAAGCGGTCCATGGCGGTGGAGAGCGGCTTGAGCCCGTCCCGCTTGGGCAGCGCCTTCACGCCGAAACGATCGTTCGAGGAGCCGGAGCCGCCCCAGCCGCCGGAGCGCCGCGCGTTGAGCGCCCGCGACTGCATGCCGCCGCGGGAGTTGACGTCGCCCGGCGACTGCCGCCACTCGATGAGCTCGGCGGGGATCTCCTGCAGGAACCTGCTGGGCATCGCCACCGACACCTCGCCGAACTGCGCGCGGGTCATGGCCAGCGAGAGGTGCAGGCGCTTGCGCGCACGTGTGATGCCGACGTAGAACAGCCGCCGCTCCTCCTGCGGGCCGCCCGGCTCGCCGGCGGAGATGCGATGCGGGATGAGGTCCTCCTCGACGCCGGTGACGAACACCGCGTCGTACTCCAGGCCCTTCGCGGTGTGCATGGTCATCAGCGAGACCACGCCGGACTCGTCGTCGAGATCATCGGCATCCGACACCAGCGCGACCTCGGTGAGGAAGTCGACGATGGTGCCGTCCGGGTTGTTGCGGGCGAAGTCTCGCGCGACCGCGACGAACTCGTCGAGGTTCTCGAGTCGGGCCTCGTCCTGAGGGTCGCGGCTGGCGCGCAGCGCGTCGAAGTAGCCGCTCTTCTGCAGCAGCACGGTCAGGCCCTCTGCCACGGACGTGGACGGCGGGACTTCGCCGGATGCCGGCTGCACGATCTCCGCGGCCTCGCCCAGCACCGCGTCCAGTCGCGCGATGGCGGCCTGCAGCTTGGGGCCCACGCCGAGCTCGCCGGAGTGCCGCAGCGCATCGCGGAAGCTGATGCCGTGCTGCTCGGCGAACATGCCGATGGAGGTCTCCGTGACGGCCCCGATGCCGCGACGCGGCCTGTTGAGGATGCGGCGCACCGCCATGTCATCGGCGGGGTTGGCGACCGCGACCAGGTAGGCCAGGGCGTCCTTGATCTCGGCGCGCTCGTAGAACTTCGTGCCGCCCATGATCTTGTAGGGCAGAGCCGCGCGGATGAAGATCTCCTCCAGCGCACGGGACTGCGAGTTGGTGCGGTAGAAGACCGCCATCTCGGAGTACGGGATGCCCTCACGGCGCAGTCGCTCGATCTCGTCGGCGACGAACTGCGCCTCGTCGTGCTGCGAGTAGCCGGTGAAGCCGACGATCTTCTCGCCGGCGCCCTTGTCGCTCCACAGGTTCTTCGCCTTGCGGTCGAAGTTGTTGCCGATCAGCGCATTGGCTGCGGAGAGGATGTTCTGCGTGGAGCGGTAGTTCTGCTCGAGCAGCACGACCTTGGCGCCGGGGAAGTCGCGCTCGAACTCGGTGATGTTGCGGATGTCGGCGCCGCGGAACGCGTAGATGGACTGGTCGGAGTCGCCGACCACCGTCAGCGAGGCGCCTTCGGCAGCCTCCCCGGCGGATGCCGCGGGCTCGGGTTCGAAGATCATCATGCCGTTCGAGGCATATGGCTCAGGGGCTTCCCCCTCGACAGGCTTGGTGAGCTCGCGGATCAGCGAGTACTGCGCGTGGTTGGTGTCCTGGTACTCGTCCACGAGGATGTGCCGGAAGCGCCGCCGGTACACGTTCGCCACCCGCGGGAAGGCCCGGAACAGGAACACCGTCTGGGCGATGAGGTCGTCGAAGTCGAAGGCGTTGGCCTTCTGCAGCGCCCGCTGGTAGTCGCTGAAGATCTCCACGAAGGTGCGCTCGGCGGGGTCGGACATGTTGGCCTGGCGGGCGTAGCCCTCGGCATCCAGCAGCTCGTTCTTGAGCTTGGAGATGCGCGACTGCACCGCTCCGGGCGTGAGCCCGTAGGCATCCGCCTCGTGCTCCTTGACCAATCGCTTCAGCAGCGCCCGCGAGTCGCCGGAGTCGTAGATGGTGAAGGACTTCGTGAAGCCGAACTGCTCGGCCTCGCGGCGCAGGATGCGCACGCAGGCGGAGTGGAAGGTGGAGATCCACATGCCGCGCGCGACGTCGCCCACCAGCCCATGCACGCGCTCGCGCATCTCGCCGGCTGCCTTGTTGGTGAACGTGATGGCCAGGATCTGGCTGGGCCAGGCCTCGCGCTGCTGCAGCAGCAGGGCGATGCGGCGGGTGAGCACGCTGGTCTTGCCGGAGCCGGCACCCGCGACGATCAGCAGCGCGCTCCCGCGATAGGTCACGGCCTCGAGCTGCTGCGGGTTCAGGCCGGTCAGCAGCGCGGCGCGCCCGTCTGAGGGGCGAGGGCCGGAGGATGCGGGGACGATGAGTGGGGCGTCGGTCATGGCCCTTCGAGTTTAGGCTGTGCCCCCGACACCCGCCCGGTCGTCGTGCTCCCGGCATCCCGGCGAGCGCACGATCGTCGACACCGCCTGGGATGCCGCCGTGACGCCGCGCCACCGGGCGCGTTACCATCGAGCCACGGCTGCCCCTCTTCGGGCGGCGTGGGAGGCAGGCCCATGATCGACATTCTCGACGAGTCGGAGTGCTTCGCGCTGCTCGGATCCACCACGGTGGGGCGCGTCGGCATCATGCGCAGCGGGCGGATCGAGATCATCCCGGTGAACTACCGGCTGGACGGGCGCGACGTGCTGCTGCGGACCAAAGCCGAAGGAGCCCTCGCCGGGCTCCCCGACGAGCCCACCGTCGCCTTCGAGGTCGATCACCACGATGATCTCGCGGGCACAGGGTGGAATGTCCTCCTGAACGGGACGGTCCGGGCTATGACACCGGACGAGGTGTCGTCCATGCCCGGCGCTCTGCGAGTGCGCCCCTGGGCGGGTGGCGAGCGCGAGCTCTGGCTGCGCTTCACGGCCGACCAGGTGTCCGGTCGCCGCGTGCGCCGATCGCAGGCCTGAATCCCCGTCCGACCTCAGCGGAAGAACGCGACGCCCAGGTCGGCGTGGTCGACGAAGACGCCGTCCAGGCCGGTGTCGGCGAGCACCCGCCACTCGGCCTCGTAGTCCCCGAACGCGGCCTTGCCGCCTGCGGTGCGGAACCGTGCCGAGAGGAACTGGTTCTCGGGCCGGCAGGTCCAGGTGAACACCCGCAGCCCCCTGGCGTGCGCGTCGGCGACGATCGTGGAGCCCGGATCCAGCAGCATCCGCTTGTTGACGCTGATGCCGTCGACGGCCCCCTGCAGAGAATCCAGACCGGCCGCGGTGACGAACGACGCATACTCGGGCGCATCCGGCCCGAGCCGATCCACCAGGTCGAAGGGACGGCCGGACGCCTCGATGAGGTAGACGAAGGATGCCGCGATGCCGGTGCGCCGCAACCGCATCAGCACGGTCTGCTCGAAGGACTCGATCACCAGCGGCAGCTCCCCCGCGGCCCAGCCTTCCGCGCGCAGGTCGCGCTCGATCAGCGGCACGAGGTCCAGCCCGATCGAGGCGAAGTACGTGGCGTGCTTCACCTCGAGCACCAGGCCGATCTCACGGCCGTGCTCGACGGACGCCTCGCGGATCATCGCCAGCAGGTCCGGCAGACGCAGGATCGGCTGCCGATCGTCGAAGGTCGCGCTCGAGGTGCGGATGCGCGGCAGGCGCTCGCGGGTGCGCAGCGTGGCCAGTTCGTCCCAGGTGAAGTCGTCGGTGAACCAGCCCGTCAGTCGCTCGCCGTCGATGCTCTTCGTCGTGCGGCGGTCGGCGAACTCCGGATGCTCGGCGACATCCGTCGTACCGGAGATCTCGTTCTCGTGCCGGATGACCAGCACGCCGTCGCTGGTGGCCACGACGTCCGGCTCGACGGCATCCACGCCCATCGCGAACGCCAGCTCGTACGAGGAGCGGCTGTGCTCCGGACGGTAACCGGGGGCACCGCGGTGCCCGATGATCAGAGGCGATTTCCTGGGCACGCTCTCAGCGTAAAGCACCCCGTTCATAGGCGGGCACCAGTATCGTTGAGGAAAGAGTTGACCGATCCCTCGGGAGCAGAGGCCACACCATGAGCAACTTCGTCTTCAACAACCCGGCGTTCCAGCAGCAGGATCCGCGCAAGGTCGCCACGTACCCGGGCACGCCCGGCAGCGCCCGGCAGGGGCAGAACGCGCAGGGCCCGTACGCCCCGCCGCCGCCCGCTGCGGCCGCGCAGCAGGCAGCCTTCGGCCAGGCCGGCATCAACGCCGCCGCCCAGGCCAACCTCGAGGGCATGTACACCGCACCGTCGGCGGGTGCCCTCGAGACCGATCGGATGACGGTCGAGGACACGGCCTGGAAGACCGCCGGCCTGTTCGGCATCCTGCTGGTGGCTGCGGTCGTCGGCTGGGTGTGGACGCTCGGCGGGGTCGTCGCGCGGCCCGGCGCCATCGCCTCCATCCTCCCGTGGATGATCGGGGCCTTCGGCGGATTCGTCCTGGCCATGATCGTCACCTTCACCTCCCGCAAGAAGGTCCGCCCCGGGCTGATCTTCGGCTATGCGGTCTTCGAGGGCCTGTTCGTCGGCGGCATCTCGGCGTTCTTCGAGACCATGTGGCCGGGCCTGGTCATGCAGGCGACGCTCGCGACGGTGGCCGTCGTCGGTGTGACGCTCGCACTGTTCGCCAGCGGCAAGGTCCGCGCGTCCGCCAAGATGACCAAGATCGTCATGATCGCCATGATCGGGTACCTGGTGTTCCAGGTGATCAACCTCATCATGATGTGGACCGGCGCCATCGACAGCTCGTACACGTTCGGCGCCTACAGCATGAAGATCGCCGGCATCCCGGTGGGTCTCATCATCGGCATCCTCGTCGTCTTCATGGCCGCCTACTCGCTGGTGATGGACTTCGACCAGATCCAGCAGGGCGTGCGCAACGGCGCTCCCCGCAAGTACGGCTGGGTCGGCGCTTTCGGCATCATGGTCACCGTCGTCTGGCTGTACGTCGAGATCCTGCGCATCCTCGCGATCCTGCGCAATAACTGACGCACTGATTCACCGGGAACGGCCGCTCTCCTCGGAGGGCGGCCGTTCTCGTACCCGCGACACGCCCTGCGATTCGGCCCCTGCACGCGAAGTGCGCGACAATGTCTGCACGACAGACCGTCGTGAACCTGAAAGAAACGGAGACTCCATCATGGGCTTCCTCGGATTTCTGCTCCTCGGACTGATCGCCGGCGCGATCGCCAAACTCATCCTCCCCGGCAAGCAGGGCGGCGGCTGGTTCGTCACGCTGCTGCTCGGCGTCGTCGGCGCGCTCGTCGGCGGCTGGATCGGCAGCCTCTTCGGACTCGGGATCGAATCGTTCTTCAACCTCGGCACGTGGCTGTGCGCGATCGGCGGCTCGATCATCGTGCTGCTGATCTACGGCGCCATCGCCGGCCGGGGCAGCCGCAAGGCCTGACGGCCACGGTGCGAGCAGGGGAGGCGGATCTTCGGATCCGCCTCCCCTGCTCGCGTTCGGGCGCGTTCGGAGGGTGAGCGCCGTGCGCCTGCCGCGGATCTGTGCGCTTCGCGCGGATCGGATGCGGGAATTCTTCCGCGCCACGCGCATATCTCCGCGCGAACCGGACGGAGATGCCCGGCGCTACGCGCGCCGTGACGGCCGTGACACCACGGCCCGCGCCACCGCCGCCAGCGAGCGCATGGCAGCCTGATCGTCCCAGGGCGCCGCAGCGGGGCGCGCCTCCGCCAGCAGGCGCTCGTGCTGCCCGGCATCCGAGAGCACCCGGCGCAGGGCATCCGACAGCGCCTGCTCGTCGCCGGCCGGCACCAGCACTCCCCCGCCGTCGGTGAGGATGTCGCGCAGGCCGTACCGCACGTCGTAGGAGACCACCGGACAGCCGTGCGAGAGCGCCTCGACGATCGACAGCGGCTGGCCCTCGTACAGGGTCGCGGTGACCAGCAGCGAAGCCCGATCGAGCACGGATCCCGGATCGGTGGTGAAGCCCGCCAGGCGCACGCGGTCACCGGCATCGAGGTCGTCGATGAGCCGCTGCAGGCGCTGCTGCTCAGCGCCGCCGCCCCAGATCTCCAGCCGCGTGCCGGGCACGTCCGCCGCGACGAACGCGCGGATGGCGTGATCCACGCGCTTGCCCGGCGCCAGTCGACCCAGCGCCACCACCAGCCCCGGCTCGCGCTCCACAGCGGATGCCGCAGGCGGCACGATCCCGTTGGAGACCAGCACGTGCACGTCGCTCTCACCGAACCGCGCCACCACGTCGGCACGCTGCGATCTCGTCGGCCAGGCCACGGCGTCGAATCGCTCGCACAGCGCGAACCACCGGGTCCACAGCGGGTTCATCGGGCCGTCGATGTCGAACGGCGGCTCGAGGTGCATGGTGTGGATGGTGTGGATGATCCGCACCCGGGGGTCGTCCCAGGAGGCGATCAGCTCGCCGAGCTGCCGTGACTCGCAGATCACGACCATCGTGCGCTCGGTCTCCGCCGCGACCTTCTTCAGCCATGCGAGGTACAGCGCTCCGAAGCCGGCCAGCTCGCCGATCACGGTGCCCGCGGCGTCGTACACGCGCACGGCCGCGGTGCTCAGATGCCAGTCGGGGTTCCCGGCGATCACCGGCAGGGACAGGAACGGCAGGCCGTCGGCATCCGTCAGCACGCGGTCGTCATCGGCCGTACCAGCGGCGGGGACCGCATCCGTCAGTGCGGCGCGCACCCACTCCGCCGCCCCGCCGCCGGGCGCGACCGCCTCGTCGAAGAGATTGCGCAGTCGCTCGGGCGCTGTCAGCGCACCGCGCGCGGCGAACACGGCACGATGCTCGGCGTGCTCGGCGGCCGTGCCGGGATCGAAGGTCAGCAGCTGCGGACCCAAGCCGCTCTCCACGCCTGCCGCCGCCATCTGACGGGCACGCGCGAGCGTGGCGATGGTGTAGCCGCCGTCGAGATCCGGGATCAGACGGCTGGACAGGATCAGGTAGTCGGCATCCGGGAACACCGACACCGCGCTCACTCCCACTCGATGGTTGCCGGCGGCTTGGAGGTGACGTCCAGCACCACGCGGTTGATCTCGCGCACCTCGTTGGTGATGCGGTTCGAGATCTTCGACAGCACGTCGTAGGGCAGTCGGGTCCAGTCGGCCGTCATGGCGTCCTCGCTGGAGACGGGGCGCAGCACGATCGGGTGGCCGTAGGTGCGACCGTCGCCCTGCACGCCGACGGAGTGCACGTCGGCCAATAGCACCACCGGGCACTGCCAGATGGTCTGGTCCAGGCCCGCCTTCGTGAGCTCCTCGCGGGCGATGGCGTCGGCCTCGCGCAGGATCTCCAGGCGGTCGCGGGTCACCTCGCCGATGATGCGGATGCCGAGGCCCGGGCCGGGGAACGGCTGGCGCCCGACGATGCCCTCGGGGATGCCGAGCTCGCGGCCGATGGCGCGCACCTCGTCCTTGAACAGGGCGCGCAGCGGCTCGACCAGCTCGAAGTCCAGGTCCTCCGGCAGGCCGCCCACGTTGTGGTGCGACTTGATGTTGGCAGTGCCCGCACCTCCGCCGGACTCGACGACGTCGGGGTACAGGGTGCCCTGCACGAGGAACTTCACGGGGGCGCCGCCGGCGGCCTTCGCCTCCTCGACCAGATCGCGCTGCACCTGCTCGAAGGCGCGGATGAACTCGCGGCCGATGATCTTGCGCTTGGTCTCGGGGTCGGTGACGCCGGCCAGGTGGCCGAGGAACG
This sequence comes from uncultured Microbacterium sp., assembly GCF_937927635.1. Classification (GTDB taxonomy): domain Bacteria; phylum Actinomycetota; class Actinomycetes; order Actinomycetales; family Microbacteriaceae; genus Microbacterium. Next base: position 16,156 of record NZ_CALBRW010000032.1, on the reverse strand, counting down.
TGTCGGCCGCGTCGACGGTGATCAGGCGCACGCCGGTGGACTCGACGTAGTCCTTCTCGACCTGCTCGCGCTCGCCCTTGCGCAGCAGTCCGTGGTCGACGAACACGGCGGTGAGCTGGTCGCCGATGGCCTTGTGCACGAGCGCGGTGGAGACGGCGGAGTCGACGCCGCCGGACAGAGCGGAGATCACGCGGGCATCGCCGACCTGCTCGCGGATGCGCTCGATCTGCTCGGTGATCACGCTGCTGCTGTTCCAGTCCGCGGGCAGGCCCGCGCTGCGGTGCAGGAAGTTCTCCAGCACCTCCTGGCCGTGGTCGGAGTGCTTCACCTCGGGGTGCCACTGCACGCCGTACAGCTTGCGCTCCTCGTTCGCGAAGGCCGCGACCTTGGTGGCGTCGGTGGTGGCGAGCACCTCGAAGCCCTCGGGCGCGCGGGAGACCTGGTCGCCGTGGCTCATCCAGACGTTCTGCTCGGCGGGCTGGCCGGCCAGCAGTGAGTTCGACGTCTCGGGGATGTGCGCGTCGGTGGCGCCGTACTCGCGCAGACCGGTGTTGGCGACCTCGCCGCCGAGGGTCTGCGCCATGTACTGGAAGCCGTAGCAGATGCCCAGCGTCGGCACGCCCAGCTCGAACACCGCCGGGTCCAGCTTGGGAGCGCCCTCCTCGTACACCGACGAGGGTCCGCCGGTGAGGATGATCGCGACGGGGTTCTTCGCCGCGATCTCGTCGGCCGTGGAAGTGTGCGGCACGATCTCGCTGTACACACCGGCCTCGCGCACGCGGCGGGCGATCAGCTGCGCGTACTGCGCGCCGAAGTCGACGACGAGCGTGGGACGCTGCTGGGTCTCGGGCTGTTCGGTCAACGGGCACCTTCCGGAGATGAGGTCGGGGTCGCTGCGGCCTCGGCGGCCTCGCGCGCGGAGAGATAGCTCTTCATCTCGCGCGAGACGCGCGCCTCCATGAAGAACGACAGGAACGGGATGACGCCGCCGAGCATGAGCAGCAGCAGGCGCAGCAGCGGCCAGCGCATCAGGCTCCACATGCGGAAGCACGCGAAGAGGTACACGACGTAGAACCAGCCGTGCACGATGAGGATGCCCAGGGAGAGGTTGACCCCGTCGCCCATGGACTGCAGTCCGTCGGCGCCCTCGGCGACCGGCGCGAACCACAGGAACCCGCCCGATCCGCCCAGGAACAGCTCGAGGTGGATGGGCGTGTATTTCAGCACCATCTCCGTGACCAGCAGGAGGAGCATGACACCGGTGATGATCGACGCGATCTGATAGAACTTCAGCGCGCCGCGGATCGCCGGGAAACTGGCGATTTTGGGCTCGGGCATGGACACCAGTCTACTGGGCCGATGCCGTGCACCCTCCCTCGGTCCCCCGTGCTCGATCCAGACGTCCGCGACACGGCAGGAGGCCGCCGGGATCGCTCCCGACGGCCTCCCGTCCGCGTGCTCAGACCGTGCGGATGACGATCAGAACCATCCGGAGATCAGGCCGAGCACCCAGTCCACGATGCCCTGCACGATGTGCGCGACGCCGCCCTTGCGGTTCACGTGCACCACCGCGGTCGCGGCGTCACCGTCGGCCTGCGAGACCGAGACCGTGTAGACGCCGGGCTGAGTCGCCGCAGGCACGGTCACGGATGCCGAGAACGAGCCGTCCTCCCCGACCTTCACCGTGCCGAGGTTGATCGCCTCGCCCTTCTTGGGCTGCAGCTGCACCGCCACGGTCTCACCGGGCTGGTAGTCGCTGCCGGTGATCGTGAGCGTCGTGCCCGCGGCCACCTTCGACGAGCCCAGCGAGATCGTGCCGGCGAACTCTCCGGGCTGGGTGCTCTCGGCGAACGAGACCGGGAGCACGACGGCCTGGCCCAGGTTCGGCGTGACCGTGAGCGTCTTGCCCGCGGCATCCGCCGGAACGGTGAACGTGTACGTCGCCGAACCGGCCTCGTCATAGGCATCCGTCACGGCGACGCTCACCGGGGCGGTGCCCAGCACGGTGTCTCCGAGCGCGAACGCGACCTCGGTGGGCACCTGCTCTCCGGCGCTGAACGCCAGCGACGAGAGCGCCACGGTCACCTGGTCGCCGACCTGGTACCCGTCCGCCGGGGCAGCCGGCGTGACCGCTGCGCCGACCGCGCGCTGGGCGAGGTCGGGCGTCGCGGTCTTGTTGGCCGTGAACCAGTCCACCATCGACTGCAGGTCGATCTTGCCGGTGTCCTTCTTGTCGGTGCCCTGGGCGAAGGTGGCGAAGTTGTCGCCGCCCGCCGCCAGGAACGAGTTCGCCGCGACCAGGTACGACGCAGCGGGATCCACGGCCTGGCCGTTCAGGGTCATCGAGGTGATGTGCGAACCCTGCGCCGCAGCCGGGTCGTACGTGTACGTCAGACCCTTCGAGACGCCGAGCTTCAGGAACGGACGGGCCGAGCCCGCCGGCTGCCACTGCTCCTCGAGCACGGACTTCAGCTGCGCACCGGTCAGGCTCAGCGTGACCAGCGTGTTGGCGAACGGCTGCACCGACGCCGCCTCACGATAGGTGAGGTTGCCGTCGGGATCCGTGTCGGACGTGCCCTGGTACGCCATCACCGTGCGGATGCCGCCCGGGTTCATCAGCGCGATCTGGGCGCCCGTGGACTCCTGCTGCACGTCGGCGATGAAGTTGCCGATGGTGGACTCGCCACCCCGGTTCTCCGTCTTGCCGTCGCTCTGCAGGGCGCGGTTGAAGTCGGCCGTGATCTCGCCCACCTTGACGTTGCCGAGGACGTCGGCCTCCTTCTTGGCGGTGTCGACGATGGCCTGCACCTCCGGCACGGCCGGGTAGCTCGGAACGATGGCGGTCTTGCCGTCGGCCCCGATCTCCTCGTGCGTGAGCGGCTTGATCTCGTTGGTGATCGAGAGCAGCTTGTGCGTGGCCGGGTCGACCTGCAGGTTCATCACGCCCATGTTCTCGCCGTACTGCCCTGCCGAGACGACCGGGCGGCCGTCGATGACGTGGTTGTACGCGAGGTGGGTGTGCGCGGAGACGATCGCGTTGACGTCCTTGTCGACGCCGTACACGATCTTCCCGAGCGCGGAGTCGGGAGTGATGGAGTCGACCGAGGTCGTGGCCGCACCCTCGTGCACCAGCAGGATCACGACATCCGCCTCGCCATTGCTCGCATCGCCGTCGCGCAGCGCGTCGGCCGCGGTGTTGACCGAGGTGACGATGTCACGCACGTCGAGGTCCTTGATGCCGTCCGGTGAGACCAGGCTGTCCAGGTCCTCGGTGACCGCGCCGACGAAGCCGACCCGCACGCCGTCGACGGTCTTCACCCACGAGGGTGCGAGAGCGGTCGGCGCGTCCGCGTCGGAGCCGAGGAACACGTTGGAGCTGATGTACTCCCAGTCGGCCCGCTTGACGATGCGGTCGCGCAGGTCGGCCCAGCCCTTGTCGAACTCGTGATTGCCCGCGGCGCTGACCTCGAGACCGGCGGCGTTGAGCGCGTCGATCGTGGGGTTGTCGCCCTGGATGAACGAGGTGAACGTCGACGCTCCGACCAGGTCGCCGGCGGCGGCGAAGATCGTGTTCGGGTTCTTGGCGCGCACGTCCTCCACGGCGCCGGCGAGCACGGCGGCACCGGCTGCCGCACCGCTTGCTTCGATCCGACCGTGGAAGTCGTTGATCGTGGCGATGTCGATCGAGATCGGCGGCACGGTGGCCGAGACGCCGACGAGGATCGGGTCGTGGTCGCTGGAGCGGAACGGCGTGCCCGCCTCGGTGGCGGCGAACGCGTAGCCGCGGTCGCTCCACTCCGGCGAGTTGATGTTCCAGACGCCGGCGCCCGTGACGGATGCGGCGAGCGATGGCGACGCGATCACGTGGTCCAGCGAGCCGAGCTCGCCGTCGAACGAGTACGTGTACTGGCCCGCGGCCTTGGAGGGGACCGTGTCGAGCCACCCCTGCGAGGTGAACACGTCGATCGGGTCCTCCTGGCCGTAGGCGTTGAAGTCGCCGATCAGCAGCATGTCGCCACTGCCGGAGTCCTGCTTCAGCTTGTCGGTGAAGGCCAGCAGCGACTGCGCCTGCTTCACGCGGTCGGCGTTGAAGAAGCCCTGGCCGTCGGCGGGCTCGGTGCCCGTGCCGGACTTGGACTTGAAGTGGTTGGCCACAACGGTGACGGTGCGGCCGTCGATGTCGAACGCCTGCGCGATGGGCTCGCGGGCGTTGCCCCAGACGGTCTCATCCGTGATGGTCTGCGCGGCGCCCTGGGGCGTGACGGCGGCCTTCTTGTAGATGATGGCGCTGGTGATGAAGTCGGTCGTCGACGGATCCTTCAACGCGTCGGGGGTCGGAACGTACGCCCAGACCTCGGAGCCGGCTGCGGCGTTCAGCCCGCTGACCAGGTCGGCCAGTGCGGTGTCGACGGGCTCGCCGAGCTTGATCGAGTTCTCGATCTCCATCAGCGAGACGATCTCCGCGCCGGTGCCGTTGATGGCCGCGACGATCTTCGACTTCTGGATGCTGAACTGCGCAGCATCCTTCGCGCCTCGAGCGTCGGCGTTCTGCGAGCTGAGCGTCGTGAAGTAGTTGTAGACGTTGAACGACGCGATCTGCACGTCACCGCCGACCGACGGAACGGTCGGACGCGGGTTCCTCGTGGTGAAGGTGACCTTGTCGACCGCGGGTGACGCTCCGGTGAGGGGCTTGGCCGGCTGCAGGCGCCAGTCGTCGTGGTCGTACTGCAGCACCATGCTCTTGCCGGTGAAGTCGACGGCGTCGCCGTTGCGCACCACGACGTCCTTGGTGAAGTACGGCTGGCCCTCGCTGCCGACCTTGGCGGAGTAGCCGTCATCGAGCAGGATGCGGTCCGCGCGGTTGGCGGCGGCGATGGCATCCGCCTCCGCACCCGGACGCGTGGTCTCGGTGCTCTTGACGTTGAGCTCACCCGGGTTCAGCCACAGCGTGCCGTAGTTGTAGAGCTGGTGGCTGGAGGCGATCAGGTAGTCGCCGGTGGGTGCGACGAGCATGTTCTCGTACGCCTCGCGCGCGGTGCCGACGACGGTCGTGGGCAGCGCGACGGGTGCGGGAACGCCGACGGCGGCGGTGACGACGGAGACGTCGGCGGCGGATGCCGGGGTGATCTGCGTCTGGCCGTAGTACTCGCTCACGGCGCCGTTGACCGAGACGAGGTCGCCGACCGCGCCGGGGACGCTCTTGCCGTTCAGGTAGATGAAGATGCCGTCGGAGGAGCCGTCGGTCTTCTTCTCACCGCCGGTGCCGTGCGTCTGGATGACGATGCCGCCGTAGCTGCCGGTCGCCCGGTAGTCGGCGGTGATGACGCCCTCGACGGTGACGGTCTTCCCGACCAGCGGCGAGGTGTCGGCGGTGCCCTGCACGGCGGCGATGGAGACCTTCTCGCCCGGCTGCGGGTCGGGATCGGGGTCGGTGCCCGGGTCGGTCGCCCCGGTCTCGCCCTTGGCGTTGGTCGGGGTGATGGATGCCGACAGCGAGAAGTCCGCGCCGTTGTCGTCGGTGTCCTTCGCGTCGGTGCGGTTCATGGACGGGGCATTCGTATTGCTCGTCGGCGCCTTCGCGACCGTGCCCTCGAACGAGTTGGAGGTGCCGTAGCCGAGCAGGTCGAGGATGCCGTCGACGCCTGTCAGAGAGCCGGTTCCGGGGTTGATGGCGGCGGTGCCGTCGACGAGTGCGAGGGTTCCGGTGGTGCCGCTGAACGAGGCGCCGGTCGTGGCGTCGGCTGCGGGCAGCTCGGCGCCGGTCGCGCCGTTGCTGCTGCCCTTGACCAGGTAGTGGCCGTGCGCCTTGATGGTCCCGGTGAGGGGGACGACGGCGGTGAACGCCGTGGCCGTGCCGGCCGCGCGGTACTGCAGCGAGGTGCCGTCCAGCGCGACGTCGGCATCGGTCGGGTTGTACAGCTCGACGAACTTGTTCTTGAACGCGGCGCCGGCGCTGCCGCCGGAGAGCGCGGCCTCGTTGATGACCACGCCCGTGCCCGCGGTGTTCGCAGAGGCGGGTGCGGCGATGAGCGTGCCGAAGCCCAGGGCGAAGGCGGTGGTCATGGCGAGGGCGCAGATGCGCCCCCGGTTCCTGTGCGGTGCGGACGGAACCGTGCGGTTCCGACCATCGGGGGCGGACATCTTCACAGCTGTCTCCTCGGGTGTGGGTGGAGCGCCGGTCCCGTGAACCGAGCGCCGTGCACTCTCAGCGTGCACACATGTCTGTGACCATAGGGCGGCGGTCGAAGGCGCGACAAGACGCTCGAGCGGATGTTGGCGCTCCGTCCATCTGCTGGTCACCGAACGTGCATCCCGCATTCGCCGTACGGGCAGGGGCTGTGCTCAGTCGGCGTCTTCCGTCGTGGATGCGGTCGACTCGCTCGCGGATGCCGCGGCCTCTTCGAACGCCTCGACGTCACGCTCCCAGGCGTCCTTCGCCAGCCGGTACCAGAGGTAGAACGCGAAGCCGGCGAAGACCGCCCACTCCGCCGCGTAGAAGATGTTCAGCCAGTTGATCGGCGAGCCCTCGGTGGGCGCCGGCGAGCTGATGTCGGTCAGGCCGGCGGTCGCCGTGGCGGATGCCAGGTAGGGGCGGTACACGTTCAACTGGTCGATGTCGTGCCAGCGGCTGAGCAGTGCCGCCGGTGACATGCGGGTGAGCTCGAGCGGGTCGGATGCCGGTGGCACTTCGACGCCCTCGTCGTCGATGAGCCGGCCGGTGATCTCGGCCTGCGTGGCGCCCGCCGCGTCGAGCCTCTTGACAGCGGCATCCGCCTTCTCACGGGTGGGGGCCCACCCGATCGCGACGGCGATGGAGGTGCGGTCGGCCACGCGCAGTTGGCCGGAGACCCAGTAGCCCTCGTCGCCGTCGTTGAAGCGCTGCGACAGCACGATGAAGTCGCCGGGCACCCAGGTGCCGCTGGTGCTCACGCGCTGGCCGCCCAGGCTCTGGTCCAGGTACTCGCCCGGCTGGATCACGTCGGTCAGCGGGCGCACCTGCTCGGTCGCGCCGGCCGGAGGCGGGGAGGTGTCGATGGCGCGCGAGAGCTGCCACTGCCCCAGCCACGCGAAGATCCCCGCCACCAGCAGGCAGAGCGCGAGCACGCCGATCCAGCGCCTGCGCAGCATGACCTCGCGCAGGGTCGGCGGGAACTCCTGCACGGCGGGCGGCGGGGGCTGCGTCATCCCAGCTCGTAGGGCGCGAGCACGACCTCGACGCGCTGGAACTCCTTCAGGTCGGAGTAGCCGGTCGTCGCCATGGATTTGCGCAGTGCGCCGATCAGGTTCGCCGTGCCGTCGGCCACCGGAGCAGGACCGTAGAGGATCTCCTCCAGGTTCGCGACGCCCGGGACCGCCACGCGGCGGCCGCGCGGAAGCTGCGGGTGGTGCGCCTCGGCACCCCAATGGAAGCCCTGGCCGGGAGCATCCGTGGCACGGGCGAGTGCGACGCCCAGCATCACGGCATCCGCACCCATTGCGAGGGCCTTGACGATGTCGCCGGAGGTGCCCACGCCGCCGTCGGCGATCACGTGCACGTAGCGCCCGCCGGACTCGTCGAGGTAGTCGCGGCGCGCCGCGGCCACATCAGAGACGGCCGTGGCCATCGGGGCGTGGATGCCCAGGGTCGCGCGCGTGGTGGACGCAGCTCCCCCGCCGAAGCCGACCAGCACGCCGGCAGCGCCCGTGCGCATCAGGTGCAGGGCCGCCGTGTAGGTGGCGGCGCCGCCCACGATCACGGGGACGTCGAGGTCGTAGATGAACTTCTTGAGGTTCAGCGGCTCGGCCACGCTGGAGACGTGCTCGGCGGAGACCGTGGTGCCGCGGATGACGAACAGGTCGACGCCGGCGGCCACGACGGTCTCGTACAGCTCCTGCGTGCGCTGCGGTGTGAGAGAGCCGGCGACGGTGACGCCCGCGGCGCGGATCTCGGCCAGGCGCTGCTTGATCAGCTCGGGCTTGATCGGCTCGGAGTACAGCTCCTGCATGCGGACGGTGGCACCGGCCTCGGACAGGCCCGCGATCTCGTCGAGCAGCGGCTGCGGGTTCTCGTACCGGGTCCACAGGCCTTCGAGGTCGAGCACGCCCAGCCCGCCCAGGCGGCCCAGCGCGATGGCGGTCTGCGGGCTCACGACGGAGTCCATCGGAGCGCCCAGCACCGGGATCTCGAAGGAGTAGGCGTCGATGCTCCACACCGTGGAGACGTCCTCCGGGTTGCGGGTGCGCCTCGACGGCACGACCGCGATGTCGTCGAACGTGTACGCGCGACGCGCGCGCTTGCCTCGGCCGATCTCGATGTCCATGCTCACGCATCCAGCCTACCCGTCGTGGCTTTTGCCGCTTCCCGGGAGCCTCTCCCGCGTCATCCGCCTTCCCCCGCGTTGCCCATCCGCCCTCCCCGCGTTGCCCATCCGCCGAGAATCGGAAGACGGCCCGGAATCGGACAGATTCCGACGAATCCATCCGGATCCCGGCGATCCTCCGGTTCTGGGCGGGTGGATGCCGGCATCCGGAGTCCGCCGACTACGCCTGCACAATCGACGGATCGGACGACTTGTCCACAATCCGCGATTTCGAGCGCACGGCACATGCCCGGATCGAGCATCCTCGACAGGCATGAGCACCGATATTGCGGAGTGGATGCGGCAGCACCACGGCATCGCACACACTCGCGACCTGCGTGAGGCGGGTTTCTCCCGCCACACCGTGGGGAAGGCTGCGGATGCCGGGATGCTGCAGCGCGTGCACCGCACCTGGCTCGTGGCCCCGTACTGCTCGCCCGCACGCCGCGCCGCAGCAGAGCTCAGCGGGCGCGCCACCTGCGTCTCGGCGGCGGAGCTGCAGGGGCTGTGGACGCCGGACTCCGCGGACATCCACCTGTGGCTCCCGCCGACGACCACGACAGAACGCGGCCGCGAGCATCCGGGGCTCCTTCTCCACTGGGCACGTCCTCCCGTGCCCGTGGCGCGGTTCGACACCGAGGAGCCCGTGCTCAACGTGCTGTTCCATGTGGCCCGCTGCCTTGAGCCGAAGCTGGCAGCGACGGTGTGGGAGTCGGCGTTGCGCAAGAGCATGGTGACGCTGAGCCAACTGCGGCGCACGCAGTGGAGATCGCCGGCTGCGCAGACGGTGCTGCGGCAGGTCGGCGCACAGTCCGACTCCGGCATCGAGACGATCTTCCTGAGGATCGCCCGCAGCTGCGGCGTTCGCGTTCAGCAGCAGGTTCTCATCGACGGGCATCCGGTCGACGCACTCATCGGGGAGCGTCTGGTGGTGCAGATCGACGGCTTCGAGTTCCATGGCGAGGCGAAGGATCGGCGCAAGGATCTGCGACAGGATGCCCGGCTGGTGCTGCTGGGCTACACCGTGCTGCGGTTCGACTATCAGCAGATCATGTTCGACATGCGCCACGTGCAGGAGACGATCCTGAACGCGATCGCACAGGGGCTGCACCTGTTCGCGCGGCGCTGAAGCGCGGCGCGACGGGCGAGCGTCGCCGTGAAGCGCGGCCGAGAACCGGAGGACAGTCCAGAACCGGCCAGATCCCGACGAATCCATCCGGATCTCGGCGATCCTCCGGTTCTGAGCGGGTGGAGCGGATGCCCGACCTCAGGGCTCCGATGTGCGGGCCAGCAGCTCGGTGAGCAGAGCCTCGGACACGTCGTGCGGCAGCCGCTCGACGAGGGCCATCAGCACGGCCATGGGCTGGTCGGCTGAGACCTTTCCCGCCCCGGCCAGACGCAGCAGGCGCCATGCGGCCGCAGGTCCGGGCACCCGCCCGCCGTCGCCGTATCCCAGCATCCTCATGCCCGCCAGCAGCATCCTCGCGTCGGCCTGCGGTTCTCCTCGCACGGAATCGGATGCCGCGACCAGGGCCGCCGCGAACTCGTCCACGCCCCGCTCGAGCACGGGCGTGAGCGTGAGATGCGCGCTGTGCGGCATGCGCACGCCGTCCGCCTGCGTCAGCCCGGGCTGGTGCTGGATCTTCCAGCCGTAGCCGACGAGCGCGTCGGCCAGCCGATGCGGGTCCACGCGCTCCCTCTCCGGCACCGTCGGATCCGCCACCACTGCGATCGCCGGCCCGACGGGGTCGCCCAGCACGGCCAGACCCCGGATGCTGTCGACGGCGGCGCGCACGGCATCCGCCGCCCTCGTGATCGACCCCACCAGATCGGCATACCCGCTCGTGCCCAGGTGCTGCATGATCGCCCAGCCGGCGGCCAGCGGCGACACCGACTTCGAGCCCAGCAGCGTGGGGTTCACGACCGGGTACCCCGACCACCGCGTGGTGGCGAAGAACTGCGCCCGGTGCCGGCGACGCCCGCGGTGCAGCAGCACCGAGACGCCCTTGGGCGCGTAGCCGAACTTGTGCAGGTCGGCGGAGATGCTGGTCACGCCGCGCGCCCGGAAGTCCCAGTCCGGCAGCCCCGGCCACCAGGGCAGGACGAAGCCGCCGAAGCACGCGTCCACATGGCAGGGGATGCCCCGCGCCGACGTGGCTGCCGCCACCTCGGCGACAGGGTCGAGCACGCCCGTCGGATACGCCGGCGCCGACACGACCACCAGCGCCACGTCGTCACCCAGACGCGCGATGAGGTCCCTCGCGCGCGCGTGCCCGGAGGCACTGACCGGCACCGGGTCCCAGTCGAGGTCGAACAGCGCGGCGGCCTTCTGGAACGCCGCATGCACGGCCGTGGTCGTCACCAGCCGCGGACGCTCACCGCCCGGGTGTGTGCGCCGCCACAGGTCGCGCGCCGTCTTCACCGCCAGCAGGCAGCTCTCCGTTCCCCCGCTGGTGACTGATCCCACCACGGAGCCGCCGCCGTGCAGCATCCGCCTCGCGAAGCCGACCACGTCGCGCTCCATGGCGGCGATCGACGGGAAGACCGTGGGATCGAGTCCGTTCAGCGGGCGGGCGAGCCGCGCGGCGGCATCCGCCAGTTCGTCCAGCTCGGGTCTGCCCGAGTCGTACACGTACGACATCACGCGCCCGCCGTGGGTGGGAGCATCCCCCGCGCGCAGCCGTCTCAGTCGCTCGAGGATGTCGCCGGCATCGCTCATGCCGACGTTCCGACGATGTCATGCTCCCGCAGCCGGTACCGGGCCAGGGTGAGCAGACTCAGCAGCATCAGGGCCGCGGGCAGGATGCTGAAGGAGATCCCGATCCCGGTGACGGCGGCTGCCGGCTGCACGACCTCGTGGCCGGCGGTGGTCTCCAGGTAGCCCGTCGCTGCCAGCACGATGGTGAGGATGGTGCCCCCGAGCGCCATCCCACTGGTCTCGCCCGCCGTCCACACGCCGCCGAAGATCCCGGAGCGGTTCGCGCCGCCCGTTCCGGCGGCCTCCTGCACGGTGCGGTCGTAGGCGATCACGTCGGGGAGCATGGCCATCGGGAGCGTCTGCATGCCGGCGTAGGCGGCACCCGCCAGTGCCACCGGAGCCACGATCCACCAGCCCGGCACCCAGACCATGGCCGTGAGCGCCAGGGTCGCCAGCAGGAACAGCGCACTGGCCATGCGGAACGCCCGCTCCTTGCCGATGCGATCGGCGATGAGCTTCCACACCGGCGCCATCAGCAGGGCAGGGGCGATCAGTGCGACGAACAGCTGCGTGACGGCCGTCTCGTCGTCGAGCACCCAGCGCGCCACGTACTGCGCGGCGGCCAGCATCATGCCGGTGGCCAATCCCTGCAGCAGGAACGTCGCCAGCAGAGCGCGGAACGGCTGGCTCTCGCGCAGCACGACGATGCCATCGCGGTAGTGCTCCGCGATGGTGGAGCCGCGGCGCACCGGCAGCAGCGGGCGCTGCGGCGCCACGGAGGCCGAGGTCAGCATCCCGAACCCGAGGATGACGGCGGCGACGGCCGCCATCACGAGGTAGCCCAGCAGCGGGTTCTCGGGGAACAGCGCGCGCAGTTCGGGACCGCCCGCGCCGAACATCAGGATCGCGACGGTCAGCATGACCACCCGCCAGCTCAGCAGCCGGGTGCGCTCCCGGTAGTCGTCGGTCAGCTCGGCGGGCAAGGCGATGTACGGCACCTGGAACAGGCTGAAGCAGGTGGCGGCCAGCATGAACGCCACGAGCACCCACAGCGCCGCGGGCACCGGGCCGAGGCCCGCCGGCACGGCGAAGGTGAGCACGAACGCGAGGGGCAGCCCGATACCGCCGATCAGCATGGTCCGCCGGCGGGTGCCGGTGTGCGCGAGCGCCCGGTCGCTGATGCCGCCGATGACGGGGTCGATCAGCACGTCCCACACCTTGGCGACGGTGACGATCGCGCCGGCGGCGAGCGCGGTCACGCCCAGCGAATCGGTCAGGTAGTAGACCAGCACCAGGCCCGGCAGCGTGGAGAAACCGCCCGTGCCGAGCGACCCGATCGCATAGCGCGAGACCTGTCCCCGACTGAGCGAATTGGACCCTGACCGCATGCGCTCACTCTAGCGGCGCAGGCGTCGCCGCGCGGATGCACGGAAGGCGTCGTCGGCGGATGCGTCAGCCCGGGGCGGCCGGTACACATGTCGGCCCGTTTCACGGATGTCGGCTGGGACCCGCCGATGCGGCCGACATCCGTGATCTGAGCCGACATCCGTACCCGCACCGGACGCGCGAAAGGGGCGGATGCTCAGCATCCGCCCCTTCCGTGGATTCAGTTCAGCGCTTGTTGTAGTTCGGCGCCTCGACGACGATCTGCACGTCGTGCGGGTGCGACTCCTTCAGGCCGGCCGCGGTGATGCGGACGAACTTCCCGCGGGCCTTCAGCTCCTCGACGGTGCGCGCACCGACGTAGAACATCGACTGGCGCAGTCCGCCGACCAGTTGGTACACGACCGCCGACACCGGGCCGCGGTAGGGCACCTGGCCCTCGATGCCCTCGGGGATGAGCTTGTCATCGCTGGGCACGTCGGCCTGGAAGTAGCGGTCCTTGGAGTACGAGGTCTGCTTGCCGCGCGTCTGCATGGCGCCCAGCGAACCCATCCCGCGGTACAGCTTGAACTGCTTGCCGGACTGGAAGACGATCTCGCCCGGCGACTCGTCGGTGCCGGCCAGCAGCGAGCCCAGCATCACGGCATCCGCACCGGCGACCAGCGCCTTGGCGATGTCGCCGGAGTACTGCAGACCGCCGTCGGCGATCACCGGGATGCCCGCGGGGGCGGCGGCCAGCGACGCCTCGTACACGGCCGTGACCTGCGGCACGCCCACGCCGGCGACGATGCGGGTGGTGCAGATGGACCCGGGGCCCACGCCCACCTTCACGGCGTCGACGCCGGCATCCACCAGGGCCTGCGCGCCCTCACGGGTCGCGACGTTGCCGCCGATGATGTCGATGTGCTCGAACGTGGGGTCGGCCTTCAGCCGCTTGATCAGGTCGATCACGCCCTGCGACTGGCCGTTGGCGGTGTCGACCACCAGCACGTCCACGCCCGCGTCGCGCAGCGCCTCGGCACGCTCCCAGGCATCGCCGAAGAAGCCGATCGCGGCGCCCACGCGCAGGCGGCCGTGCTCGTCCTTGGTGGCCAGCGGGTACTTCTCGCTCTTGTCGAAGTCCTTGATGGTGATCAGGCCCGCGAGCTTGCCGTCGGAGTCGATCAGCGGCAGCTTCTCGACGCGGTGCTTGGCGAACAGCGCGATGACCTCGCCCGCGGGCACGCCCACCGGCGCCGTCACCAGGTTCTCGCTGGTCATCACGTCCTTGACCAGGGTGGTCTTGCGCTCGAAGCCCGAGACGAACCGCATGTCGCGGTTGGTGATGATGCCCACCAGGTGCTTCTCGTCATCGACGACGGGCAGGCCCGAGATGCGGTACTTCGCGCACAGCTTGTCGACCTCGTCGACGGTGGCGTCGGCGGTGGTCGTGATCGGGTCGGTGATCATGCCGGACTCGCTGCGCTTGACGCGGTCGACGTCGGCTGCCTGATCGGCGATGGAGAGGTTGCGGTGCAGGATGCCGATGCCGCCCTCGCGCGCCACCGCGATGGCCATGCGCGCCTCGGTCACGGTGTCCATCGCGCTGGAGAGCAGCGGCGTCGCGACCGAGATGCGGCGGGAGATGCGCGACGACGTGTCGGCCTCGCTGGGGATGACGTCCGTGTGCCCTGGCAGCAGCAGCACGTCATCGTAGGTGAGCCCTGTGAAACCGAACGGATCGTGCTGGGGCATAGAAACTGGCTCCTCTGCGCCTGGCGGCGCGATCGAATGACGGGAATGCGCGGGGACGACTGCGGCCTGGACGGGAGCGTGTCCGTCGTGTACCGAGTCTAACGGCCCGCGGACCCCGGAGATTCCCAGGAAGACGGGTGCGACACGCGCGGGCTGCACGTTCCGATCAGGAAACGGTTGGTGCGGATCGGGCCGCCGGGGGGATACGCTCAGTGCACGTCCATCATCGAACGACTGCCCGAGTTCGTTCGAGGGCACTCGATGTGGAGGATGCGTGGGACTGAGAACTGTGGCGCTTCAGCGCCCCCGAACCGGGCTGATGGCGCTGATCGCAGCACTGTTGGCCACTTTCATCGTGCTCGGCATACCCGCCGGTTCAGCACAGGCCGCCACGACACCTGACGGCCAGGAGATCACCGCGTTCTACTTCGGCGGCAACATCACCAACAACGACAAGCCGGTCGCTGATGTGGGGATGAGCGTCGAGGGCAACGGCTTCAAGGGCAAGACGAAGACGGATGCCGACGGCAAGTGGCGTCTGTACGTGCCGAAGAAGGCCACGTACACGATCACGATCGACGAGGACACCCTGCCCAAGGGCGTGATCATCGACCCGTCCAAGCTGCCGCAGGGCGTGAAGGCGGTCTCCGGCACCAGCGGCGCCTTCGAGGCCTCGTTCGGCCTGACCGGCACGAAGATCGTGAACCTGTTCCTCGGACAGGGCGAGCGCGTGACCGAGTCGTTCTGGAGCCAGCTGCTCTCGCGCACCTTCAACGGCCTGAACTTCGGCCTGCTGCTGGCGCTGGCGTCGATGGGCGCCGCCCTCATCTACGGCACCACGCGCCTCGGCAACTTCGCCCACGCCGACATGGTGACCTGGGGCGGCATCGTCGCGGTGCTGTGCACCTCGTTCTGGAGTCTTCCGCTGTGGCTCGGCATTGTCGCCGCCGTCGTCGGAGGCGGACTGCTGGGCTGGGCACTGGATGTCGGCCTGTGGGCTCCGCTGCGAAGACGCGGCATGAGCGTCGTGCCGCTGATGATCGTCAGCATCGGCCTGGCGCTGGCCATGCGATACATCTTCCAGTTCGTGATCGGCGGCGGCACGCTTCAGCTGCCGGGCGCCAGTCCGAAGCCCTGGAATCTGGGCCCGATCTCGCTGTCGTACATCGACGTGATCACGATGTCCGTCAGCCTGGTGGTCATCATCGGCGTGGGGCTGTTCCTCACCCGCACCCGGATCGGCAAGGCCACCCGCGCCATCTCCGACAACCCGCAGCTCGCCGCGGCCACCGGCATCGACGTCGACAAGGTCATCCGCCTGGTGTGGATCCTGGCGGGCGCCCTGGCGGCGATCTCCGGCATCCTGTGGGCGTACTTCCGCCCCGGTGTGAAGTGGGACATGGGCGTGCAGATGCTGCTGCTGATCTTCTGCGCCATGACGATCGGCGGCCTCGGCACCGCGTTCGGCGCCATCATCGGCTCGATCATCGTCGGCATCGCCGTCGAGGTGTCCACCCTCTGGATCCCGTCCGACCTGAAGTACGCCAGCGCGCTGGCCGCGCTGATCATCATCCTGCTGGTGCGCCCGCAAGGACTTTTCGGACGCAAGGAGAGGTTGGGCTGACATGGACTTCGGAAGCATCTTCGGCGACACCGCCGCATACCTGCTCAGCCCCGTCACCATCGCCTACGCGCTGGCGGCGACGGGCCTGGCCGTGCACTTCGGCTACGCCGGCCTGCTGAACTTCGGCATGGCGGCCTTCATGGCCGTGGGCGCCTACGGCTACGCCATCTCGGTGCTGAGCTTCGGCCTCCCCTGGTACATCGGCATGCTCATCGGCCTGCTGGCCGGCGCCCTGCTGGGACTGCTGCTCGGCATCCCGACGCTGAGGCTGAGAGCCGACTACCTGGCCATCGCGACCATCGCCGCCGGCGAGATCGTGCGCCTGCTGTTCACCACCGAGCTGTTCCGCGAGTGGACCAACTCGGCCGGCGGCCTGGC
>NZ_CALBRW010000031.1 GCF_937927635.1 uncultured Microbacterium sp. | reverse complement strand
TCGCCGACATCCACTTCCAGCCCAAGTACGTGTTCCAGGCCATCGATGCCGGATGTGCGGGCGTGCGCGTGAACCCCGGCAACATCCGCAAGTTCGACGACCAGGTCGGCAAGATCGCCCAGGCCGCGCAGGCCGCCGGCGTTTCGCTGCGCATCGGCGTGAACGCCGGGTCTCTGGACCGGCGCCTGCTGGAGAAGTACGGCAGGGCCACGCCCGAGGCGCTCGTGGAGAGCGCCGTGTGGGAGGCGTCGCTGTTCGAGGAGCACGACTTCCACGACTTCAAGATCTCCGTCAAGCACAACGACCCCGTGATCATGGTCCAGGCGTACCGACTGCTCGCACAGCGCGGCGACTGGCCACTGCACCTGGGCGTGACCGAGGCCGGTCCCGCGTTCCAGGGCACCATCAAGAGCGCCACGGCGTTCGGCATCCTGCTCAGCGAGGGCATCGGCGACACCATCCGCGTGTCGCTGTCGGCCCCGCCTGTGGAGGAGGTCAAGGTCGGACACCAGATCCTGCAGTCGCTGAACCTGCGCGAGCGCACCCTGGAGATCGTCTCCTGCCCGTCCTGCGGCCGTGCGCAGGTCGACGTGTACAAGCTCGCCAACGATGTCACCGAGGGGCTGAAGGGCCTGACCGTGCCGTTGCGCGTGGCCGTCATGGGCTGCGTCGTCAACGGCCCGGGAGAGGCGCGCGAGGCCGACCTGGGTGTCGCGTCCGGCAACGGCAAGGGCCAGATCTTCGTGAAGGGTCAGGTCATCAAGACCGTTCCCGAGGCCGACATCGTCGCCACGCTCATCGAGGAGGCCAACCGCATCGCCGCCGAGATGGGACCGGATGCCGCGGTCGGCGCCGCGCAGGTGCTCACGCCCTGATCTGGCCGCGCCCCTGATCTGGCAGAGTGGGATCGTGCCAGAAACGCAGTCCCTCCAGCCCACCTTCGTGTCGTTCCCCCGTGGGGCGCTCAGCGGTCAGGGCGAGGTGGTGCTGGTCGATCGCGAGGCCGGCGTGGTCGTCACGGATGCGACGCCGTTCCACCCGGTGGATCACACCTGGCCGGACCAGCCCGGCGACTCGGGCGTCCTGAGCGTCGGAGGGGACCGGGTCGTGGTGACCGAGGCCGTGATGGCCGCTCTCGGCGATGACGGCGCGTTCGCCGTGGGCACCGACATCCCCGTCAAGCGAGGCGCTGACGGCTGGACCTGGCTCGTCGCGCATCGCATCGAGGGGGACATCCCGGCATCCGTCACCGTCGGCGCGACGGCGGTTCTGGAGGTGGATGCCGCGCGCCGCGGCGGGCTGAGCCGCGGCCACACCGCGTGCCACCTCGCCTCGCTGGCGCTGGATGCCGCGCTCGCCGACCTGTGGCACAAGGAGACCGGCGTCGACCCGCTCGGCAACCCCGACTTCGAGGGCCGCGCGAATCAGACCAGCTTCATCCATGCCGACGGCAGCGTGGACGAGTACCGACTGGGCAAGAGCCTGCGCAAGGCGGGGTTCGACTCCGCCGGGTTCGCCGAGTCGCTTCAGGCGCGGCAGGACCGCATCAACGAGCTGCTGGCGGGCTGGGTGGCGGCCGGCGGCGAGAGCCGCATCGACGTGGAGGGGCCGAGCATCACGGATCGCCGCACCTGGCGCAGCGTGCTGCCCGGGGGCGAGGTCGGGTTCCTGTGCGGCGGCACGCACGTGCGTTCGCTGCAGGCGTTCGCCTCCATCACCGTCGCGCTCGATCTCAGCGACCCGCAGCTGCTGGTGATGACGACGTCGGTGACACCGGCCTGATACCGCGCGGGTCGAAGGACCTGGGTCGCTGAGCCTGTCGAAGCGCCGAAGAGCCGAAGCGCCGTCGCCCGGAGACCGTGCCGTCAGGCGAGCCCTCTCTCGTCGATCCAGGTGTGCCACGGTGTGACCTCGTCGATGTAGACGATCGCGTCGAACGCCTCGCGGAGCGGCCCGTCGCCGGTGCGGATCCAGTCGTCGACGGCGACGCCCTCCGGCATCCCGCTCTCCATCACCAGCGTCGTGAACCCGGCGCGACGCGCGAGGAAGCGGAAGACGCGATGCCGCAGCTGCAGGAACTCGTGCACGCGGTGCATGGATTCGTCGAGGGCGACGACGCGGGCATCGCCGATGATCTCCAGCAGCGGTTCCAGGTCGCGATCGTCCTGATCGTCGGGATCGAGCGTGCGCAGCCGGTGGGCGCTCGCGCGCAGCCAGTCGTCGAGGTCGGTCACCGGTTCAGTCTGGCACCCGGGCGTGCGGCGTACGCTGATCGGAGACCGCGAAGGAGCACACCATGGAAACGCGCACACTCGGCGTCGGACTCGAGGTCTCCGCCATCGGCCTGGGCTGCATGGGCATGTCGCAGAGCTACGGCCCGAACCCCGGTTCGCGCGAGGACATGATCACGGTGCTGCGCGGCGCCGTGGATGCCGGAGTGACGCTGTTCGACACGGCCGAGGTCTACGGCCCGTTCGTGAACGAGGAGCTGGTCGGCGAAGCGCTCGAACCCGTGCGGGATCAGGTCGTGATCGCGACGAAGTTCGGCTTCGACATCCCGCGTTCGGGTCGGATGAACAGCCGCCCGGAGCACATCAGGGAAGTGGCGGATGCCTCGCTGCGACGTCTGCACACGGAAGCGATCGACCTGTTCTACCAGCACCGCGTCGACCCCGACGTGCCCATCGAGGACGTCGCGGGCACGGTGGCCGAGCTCGTCGCGGAGGGCAAGGTGCGCCATTTCGGCCTGTCCGAGGCATCCGCGGCCACCATCCGCCGGGCTCACGCGGTGTTCCCGGTGACGGCCGTGCAGAGCGAGTACTCGCTGTGGACCCGAGATCCCGAGGCGGAGGTGCTGCCGGCGCTGGATGAGCTCGGCATCGGCTTCGTGCCGTTCAGCCCGCTGGGCCGAGGATTCCTCACCGGCTCCATCGACGCGAGCACGGCCTTCGCCGACGACGACATGCGGCGGGGCCTGCCGCGCTTCACCGAGGAGAATCGTGCAGCGAATGCAGCGCTGGTCGCGCACGTGACCGAGCTGGCTGCGGCCAAGCACGCCACGCCCGGTCAGGTGGCGCTGGCGTGGCTGCTGGCACAGCGGCCGTGGATCGTGCCGATCCCCGGCACGCGGCGCCTGTCGCGCATCCACGAGAACCTCGGGGCTTCCGAGCTGGAGCTGACGCCAGGGGAGCTGGATGCCCTGGATGCGCTCGCCGCCCATGTGCACGGCGCCCGGTATCCGGAGTCCATGCAGCGCGCAGTCAACGGCTGAGCGGGTTCTGCCGCCGCTTACCGCACCAGCGCACCGATCCGCGCGCCGAGCCCTGCGGGCAGCACGTGCGGGCCAGTGAGCGGCATCCATTGGCGAACGACGCGGGTCCTGCAGGTCAGCGCAGCGGGCTGTTCACAACTCCGGAGATCCGTCGGCATTCGCCGACAACAGCGGAGAACCGTCTCGGACAACGGCGATTCTCCGGAGTTGTGAACCGCTCATGCCACCAGCATTACCTGGCCCTTGGCGACGTCGACGCTCTCCAGGGTGAGCGTCACGGTCTCGCCGGGCCTGGTGCCCTCCGGCACCTTCGCCGAGGCGGTGACGGCGGGTTCGGCGATCTGCACGGCCGCGCGCTCCTCGCCGCGGACCTCGATCAACGTCGCGTCGATCTTCTTCCCCACCAGCGGATGCAGCAGGGCGGCCTCCACGCGGTTGATGGTCTCGGCGTTCAGCTCGGACGCCCGCTGAGCAGCCTGCTGCATGAGCTCCGGCAGCTCCGGCAGGGATTCACGCGCCCAGTCGGGCGCCGGCTTCCCCTCCGAGATCGCCAGGCAGATGGCCAGAGACCAGCGGTCCACCAGCCGACGCAGGGGAGCGGTGGCGTGGGCGTACGGCGCGCCGATGGCTGCCTGCTCCAGGTCGCCCGCGGGCACCGAGCCGTCGAAGGTGATGTACCCCGCACCGCGGAACAGCGACACGGCCTGCTCCAGCACGGGCAGCGTCATCGGGTCGGCCTTGTCGAGGTTCCGAAGGTACTCGCCGTACCTCCCGGTGGTCCAGGGCCTGCCCAGCGCCTCGGTCTGCCGGCGGAATCGCGCGAAAGCCTCCTCGTCGGGCTGCGGCATGGTGCGCAGCACACCCACCTTCGCGCCCACCATCAGCTCGGCGGCAGCCATGCCGGTCATCAGCGACAGCTGCGCGTTCCAGTCCTCGATGGGCAGCGGATGCCGTCGCTCGATGCCGTACGTGCCGTCGGGCTTCTGCACGACCTCCTCGTCCGGCAGGTTCAGGCTGGCGCCGCCGCGCTGCGCCTCGAGCTCCTGGCGCAGCGCGCCGATCACCGGCAGCAGTGAGAGCGGGCCGTCCTCACCGGCATCCAGCGACTTCTGCGCGGCAACGTAGTCCAGCTGCGCACGCGATCGCACCAGCGCACGCTCCAGCCGGAACTCCTTCACCATCCCGTCGGAGTCCAGCGTGAATGTCCACACCAGCGCCGGCCGCTCCTGATCGGCCAGCAGCGAGGCACGGCCCTCCGAGAGTTCGCGCGGATGCAGCGGCACATTGCCGTCGGCGAGATACAGGGTCTGTCCGCGCTTGCGCGCCTCGGCATCCAGAGCACCGCCTGCGACCACGAACGACGGGACGTCGGCGATGGCGTAGCGGACCTGGTATGCGGAACCCGCCTTCGAGAGGTGCATGGCCTGGTCCAGGTCTTTGGAACCCGCGGGGTCCAGCGTGACGAACGGCACGTCGCGCAGATCCAGCGACGGCGTCTTCGGCATCACGGACTTCGCCTCGGCCAGTGCCTCCGGTGAGAAATCGACGGGCGACTCGATGCCAGCCCGCAGCTGCGCGAGGGCGGCCGCCAATTCACTCTGCTCTGCGGACGGGGCGACATGTGATCGACGCTGAGGCATGTCGTCAGCCTATGCCGACCACGCGCAACCAGAGGTAACGGCTGTGCGCGCGCAGGCCGCGGTCGGTAGCGTGAGACCATGACCAGCGCAGACAAGGCCCGCACACTGATCGACCTCTACGAGGCACCGCAGATCCTGCGCGTCGTCAACGTGTGGGACGCCGTATCGGCCAAGGCCGTCGCCGCCCTCGAACAGACCACGGCCATCGCCACGGCGGGCCACTCCATCGCCGCGACCTTCGGTTACCCCGACGGTCAGATCCCCCGTGAGCTGATGATCGACTTCGTGGGCCGCATCGCGGCATCCGTCGATCTGCCGGTCACGGCCGACCTCGATGACGGCTACGGCGATGCCGCGGAGACCACGCGGCTCGCGATCGGCGCGGGCGTGGTCGGCGCCAACATCGAGGACCGGCTCAAGCCGTTCGCCGAGTCAGTCGCGCAGGTCGAATCCATCGTGAGGGCCGGAGAGGCCGAGGGCGTGCCGTTCGCCCTCAACGCCCGCACCGACGCCATCGTCCGCGGCGGCGACAAGCCGCTGGCAGACAAGCTGGCGGATGCCGTGCAGCGCGGCCGCGCATACCTGGATGCCGGGGCCACCGCCGTGTTCGTCCCGGGCCTGCTCGACGCCGACGCCACCCGGTTCCTCGTCGATGGTCTGGGCGCCGGGAAGCTCAGCGTGATCGGTTTCCCCGGTGCGCTCGCCGCGGCGGAGTACGAGGCGCTCGGAGTCGCCCGCATCTCGTACGGGCCGATGCCGCAGCGCCGCGCACTGATGGCGCTGCAGGACACCGCGACCGATCTGTACGGCTCCGGCACCATCCCGGCAGACACCCGCGCGCTGAACTGACGCGCGGATGGGGTCCCGTCCGGGCTCCCAGTACAATCGACCCGTGGTCACACGTCTATCGAACTTCTTCCTCCGCACGCTCCGCGAAGACCCGGCGAACGCCGAGGTCGCGAGCCACAAGCTGCTGATCCGTGCCGGATACATCCGACCGCAGGCGGCCGGCATCTTCGCGTGGCTGCCGCTGGGCCTGCGCGTGAAGTCGAAGATCGAGACCGTCGTGCGCGAGGAGATGGCGGCCGCCGGTGCGCAGGAGGTGCATTTCCCGGCGCTCATGCCGCGCGAGGCATACGAGGCCACCGGTCGATGGGAGGAGTACGGCGACCTGCTGTTCCGCCTGCAGGACCGCAAGGGCGGCGACTACCTGCTCGCGCCCACGCACGAGGAGGCGTTCACCCTGCTCGTGAAGGACCTCTACTCCTCGTACAAGGACCTCCCGCTCACGCTCTTCCAGATCCAGGACAAGTACCGCGACGAGGCACGCCCGCGCGCCGGCCTCCTGCGCGGCCGCGAGTTCACGATGAAGGACGCGTACTCCTTCGACGCCGACGACGAGGGCCTGGACGCCAGCTACATGTCGCAGCGCGACGCGTACGAGCGCATCTTCCAGCGACTGGGGCTGGAGTACGCCATCGTCAAGGCGGATGCCGGGGCCATGGGCGGCTCGCGCAGCGAGGAGTTCCTGCACCCGACGCCCGTCGGCGAGGACACCTTCGTGCGCAGCGAAGGCGGCTACGCCGCCAACGTCGAGGCGTTCACCACCGTTGCCCCCGAGGCTGTCGGCTGGGACGGCGTGGCAGAGGCCACCGTCTTCGACTCGCCGAACACGCCCACCATCGACACCCTCGTCGCGCATTCCAACGCCGTGCTCGACGGTGAGTACACCGCCGCGAGCACGCTGAAGAACGTGGTCCTGGCGCTCACGCACCTGGACGGCACCCGTGAGCTGGTCGTCGTCGGCATCCCCGGCGACCGCGACGTCGACATCAAGCGCGCCGAGGTGGCCTTCGCCCCGGCCGAGGTCGAGCCGGCGACGGATGCCGATTTCGAGCGCCACCCGCTGCTGGTGCGCGGGTACATCGGCCCCTGGTCCGAGACCGGCGCCGTCCTCGGCGAGGAGTCCGCCACCGGCATCCGCTACCTGGTCGATCCCCGTGTCTCGGACGGCACCCGGTGGATCACCGGCGCCAACATCCACGAGAAGCACGCGCACACGGTCGTCGCCGGGCGCGACTTCATCGCCGACGGCATCGTCGAGATCGCGAATGTCCGCGAGGGCGACCCGGCCCCGGACGGTTCCGGCCCGGTCACGCTCGCGCGCGGCATGGAGATCGGGCACGTGTTCCAGCTCGGCCGCAAGTACGCCGAGGCGCTGGGCCTCAAAGTGCTCGACCGAAACGGCAAGCTCGTCACCGTCACCATGGGTTCGTACGGCATCGGCGTGACCCGCATCCTCGCGATCATCGCCGAGCTGAACAACGACGAGAAGGGCCTGATCTGGCCGGCATCCGTCGCGCCGTTCGACGTGCACGTCGTCGCAGCCGGTCGCGACCAGGTCGCGTTCGACGTGGCCGAGGACGTCGCGAACCAGCTCGAAGCCGCCCGCCTGGACGTGCTCTACGACGACCGCGTGAAGGTCTCGCCCGGCGTGAAGTTCGGCGACGCCGAGCTCGTCGGCGTGCCGAAGATCATCGTCGTCGGCCGTGGTGCGGCTGAGGGCCAGGTCGAACTGTGGGACCGCGCCACCGGCGAGAAGGAGACCGTCTCGGTCACGGATGCCGTGGCGCGACTCACGCGCTGAGCCGACAGCATCCGTGTGAATACGGTGGCCTGACGCATCCGTGAGGAGGATCACCGTGTCATGGCGCGGTTCCTCCTCACAGCGATGCCGTACACCGGGCATGTCACACCGCTCAGCGCGGTCGCGGCCGAGCTCGTCGAGCGCGGCCATGACGTGCGCTTCTACACCGGCAGTCGTCATCGCGCCCGCGTGGAGCGGGCCGGGGCGCGTCTGGTGCCCTGGCAGCGCGCGCCCGACTTCGACGAGAACGACCTTCCGGCGACCTTTCCCCGGCTGGTCGGGAAGAAGGGCTTCGCGCAGATGCTGGTCAACATGGTGGACTGCTTCATCCGCACCGCGCCCGAGCAGGTGCAGGACCTCGCTGCGGAGTGGGAGCGCGAGCCGTGGGATGCCCTCGCGGCCGACGAGACGTCGGTCGGTGCGGCGCTCTTCAGCGAGAGCAGGCGGATGCCGTGGACGACGGTCGGCATTCTGCCGCTGAACCTCATCGGGCCCGGCGGACCGCCCAGCGGCATGGGCGTCACACCGGGAACAGGGACGATCGGCCGGACGCGGGATGCCGTGCTGCGGGGACTTGCGCCCGTGCTGTCCCGTTCGCTCGTGAAGGCGCTCGACGACGCCGAGCGGAAGATCGGAGTGCCGCCCAGCGGGCGCGTTCTGGACCGGCTGGTGTTCTCGCCGACCTGCATCGCGGCCAGCGGCTCGCCGGACCTGGACTACGGGCGCACCGACCGGCCGCCCCATCTGCGCTTCGTCGGAGAGATCCGCGGGCGAATCGAGTCGCACGCCGTGCTCCCGGCCTGGTGGGGTGAACTGGACGGCCGCACGGTCGTACTGGTCACACAGGGCACGCAGAACATCGACCCGAGCGACCTCGTGCGACCCGCGCTGGAGGCGCTCGAGGGGCGGGACGTCATGGTCGTCGCCACGACGGGCATCCCCGGTCAGGACTCCTTCCCGTTCCGCGTGCCTGAGAACACCCGCGTCGCGGGCTTCGTCCCCTTCGCCGACCTCTGCGCACCGGACGGCCACGGGCCTCCGCGATCGCCGCGGCGGTCGATCGCCTGCTCGGCGAGAGTTCGTTTCGCGATGCCGCCGGCTCTGTGGGGAAGCGGCTGCGCGCCCTGGGCGGAGCCGGCGCCGTCGCCGACCTGCTCGAGGAGTCCGCCCTGGCTGCGCCTGTGACAGGCTGAGGGTATGACCGATGCCACGCTGAACGACGACCTGCGACACGAGATCACGACACTGCTGGACAGCGCGGGCATCCACACCGATCGTGGGCTGATCGCCCGCATGCTGCAGACCGCGGTGATGCTCGGGACCGAGCACACCGACCGGCTGGACCTGAAGATCGCCTCCGCGGCGCTGCGCGAGATGCACGACGCGTTCCGGCTGTTCCAGCCCTTCCAGCATGTGCCGAAGGTCACGGTGTTCGGCTCCGCTCGCACCGCCCAGGACGATCCGCTGTACGTGCAGGCACGCGACGTCGCTGCCGCCCTCGCCGGCGACGGCTGGATGGTCGTGACCGGCGCGGGCCCCGGCATCATGCAGGCGGCGGCCGAGGGCGCCGGCGCCAAGATGTCGCTGGGCGTGTCCATCCGACTTCCGTTCGAGGAGCGCATGGACACCGTCGTCGGGCAGGACGCGCAGGTCGTGTCGATGAAGTACTTCTTCACCCGCAAGCTGATGCTGATGAAGGAATCCCGCGGGTTCATCTGCCTGCCGGGCGGCTTCGGCACCATGGACGAGATGTTCGAGCTGCTCACGCTGCAGCAGACCGGCAAGGCCGAGCCCATGCCGATCGTTCTGCTGGACGAGCAGGGCGGGGCGTTCTGGACCGGGCTGAAGACCTTCGTGGATGAGCACCTGGCACCGGCCGGCGTGATCTCGCCGAATGACCTCGACCGCGTGCTCATCACGGACTCCGTCGACGAGGCCGTCGCGAACATCACCAGCTTCTGGCGCAACTACGACTCGCTGCGCTGGGTGGGGGACAGGCTGGTGCTGCGGCTCGTGCACGAACCGACGGATGCCGACATCGCCAGCCTCAATGAGCGGTTCGGCGGGATGTGCGCGGAGGGGCGCATCGAGCGCACCGCGCCCTTGGACGTCGAGGTCTCGGACGGGGACGCCGTCGAGCTGCCGCGAATCATGCTGAACCTCGCACAGCGCTCGGTCGGGTCGCTGTTCGCCCTCATCCGCGCCATCGACGACCTGCCCTCGGCCGCCTGAGCCCGCGCGGAAGGTGGTACGTCGATCGTTAGAGACGCGTTCACCTCGATGTCAACAGCGCCCGGCATCGTGGCATCCGACGCACTCAGCGCATCCGACGAGGAGGACCGATGACTCTGGCCGAACCCGCACGACGCAACCTGCCCATGCTCGACCACGTGCGGGGCAAGCGCTCTGCTGTGACCTGCCAGCTCAAGTGCGCGAACGCGTGCCTCGGCCCGGAGTGCAACACGTCCCAGAACGAGGACTTCCGCTCCATCGCATCGGCCGTCTTCTCCCGGCGGGCGCTGTTCGGCCTCGGTGCGGCGGCGGCGGTCGCCGTGGCCGTCGGCGCACCACGCCCGACTCCCGTGTCTCAGCCGTCCGCGTCCGGCGTCGCCGGTCCCGGAGCGTCCTTCGCCCGCCCGGGACGCGCGGGCCTCTCGTTCGGCGCCATCGCGCCGGTGCCTGCGGAGGTGGACGCCTTCACCGTGCCGGACGGCTACACCTGGAAGCCGATCATCCGCTGGGGCGACCCGCTGTTCTCACGCACTCCCGCCTTCGACATCGACGCTCAGACGCCCGAGGCGCAGGCCGGCCAGTTCGGGTACAACAGCGACTACCTCGACATCATCGCCGACCCGAGCGGCAGGACCGGCGTGCTCGTCAACAACCATGAGTACGTCAACCCGAACCTCATGTTCCCCGACACCGCCGACGCCGTCGAGCTGCGCCGCCGCGGTGAGATCTACAAGGCTGCGCAGGGGATGTCGGTCGTGGAGATCCGCCGCCGCAGGGTCGGCGACCCATGGGAGTACGTCGTCGACGGCCGCCGCAGCCGCCGCATCACCGTCGAGACGGTCTTCGAGCTCACCGGCCCCGCTGCAGGCACCGAGCTGGTCAAGACCGCAGCCGACCCCGAGGGCCGCTGGGTGCGCGGCACGCTCGGCAACTGCGCCGGCGGCACCACCCCTTGGGGCACAGTGCTGTCGGGCGAGGAGAACTTCAACGGCTACTTCGCCTGGGCGGCCGACACCGCAGAGCAGAAGCGGTACAGCGGCTCGAGCACGACATCGACCTCGACCGGCTGGGAGGCGTACGACCCCCGCTTCGACGCGCACGACGCCGGCTATGTCAACGAGCCGAACCGCTTCGGCTACATCGTCGAGATCGACCCGCAGGACCCGGCCTCGACCCCGCGCAAGCACACCGCAATGGGCCGCTTGAAGCACGAGGGCGCCAACGTCCGCGTCGCCGAGGACGGTCGGGTCGTGGCGTACATGGGTGACGACGAGCGCAACGACTACCTGTACAAGTTCGTCTCGAAGAACCGCATCTCCGGCTCGCGCAGGAAGAATCTCGCCCTGCTCAGCGAAGGGGACCTGTACGTGGCCAAGTTCCGCGGCAACTCGCCTGTCGGCGAGATCACCGGCACCGGCGCCCTGCCCTCGGACGGCGCCTTCGATGGCACCGGCGAGTGGCTTCCGCTCACCCAGGGCGGCGAGAGCGTGGTGCCCGGCTTCACGACTGAGCAGGTGCTGGTCTACACGCGCCTCGCCGCCGACGCCATCGGCGCCACCAAGATGGACCGTCCAGAAGACGTCGAGCCCAGCCCGGTCACCGGCAAGGTTTATGTCGCGCTGACGAACAACAGCCGCCGCACCGCGCTCGATGAGGCCAACCCGGTCACCGGAAACCGCTACGGCCACGTCATCGAGCTGACCGAGACCGCGGGCCAGAGCGGACGGACCTTCGGCTGGAGCGTGCTGCTGCTCTGCGGCGACCCGAACACCTTCGAGAACGCGTACTTCGCCGGCTTCCCGAAGGAGCTCGTGTCGCCGATCTCCTGCCCCGACAACGTCGCCTTCGACTCCGAGGGCAGCCTGTGGATCTCGACCGACGGCGCGCCCAGCACCATCGGTTACGGCGACGGCCTGTTCAAGGTGCCGCTCGTCGGGCGGGAGCGCGGCAACGTGCAGCAGTTCCTCTCCGTCCCGCGCGATGCCGAGACCTGCGGCCCCGTGATCCACGACCGCGAGGTGCTCGTGTTCGTCGCCGTGCAGCATCCGGGGGAGGACGGCACGTTCGACGCACCTCGCTCGCTCTTCCCCGACTACGGCTCGACCGCCGCCGGAGACGTCGCGACCGCACCGCGGCCCGCGGTCGTCCAGGTGAACCGCGCCTGATCTCCTCGGGGCGCCCTCTGCTCGATGCAGGGGGGCGCCCTGCTGTCTGCGGAGTGGGTCGGACCGATTCGGTTTCGGCTATTCTGGACGGATGCCCGCGGAGCGTCTGTCCGCGGGGAGAGCTGAATAGAGGAGACCGCTGATGGACATCGAACTCGGACTGCTGCGAGGAATCGAGAAGGAGAAGGCGATCCCCTTCGACGAGCTCGTGTCGATCATCGAGCAGGCCATCCTCACGGCCTACGGCAAGCACGTCTCGGCCGACGGGGCCATTCCCGAGGGTGTGCGCGTCGAGCTCGACCGCAAGACCGGCCACGTCGCCGTGCTCCAGCCCGTCACCGACGAAGAGGGCGCTGTCATCGGCGAGGAGGAGACCACGCCCGAGGACTTCGGCCGCATCGCCGCCTACGCCGCGAAGCAGGTCATCGGCCAGCGTCTGCGCGACATCGCGGACGATGCCGTGCTGGGGGAGTTCCGCGGCAAGGAGGGCGACATCGTCGCCGGCGTCATCCAGCAGGGTCCGAACCCGCGCATGATCCACGTCGACCTCGGCTCGGTCGAGGCCATCCTCCCGCCCGAGGAGCAGGTGCCCGGCGAGGAGTACGCCCACGGCACGCGCCTGCGCGTGTACGTCACCAGCGTCGCCAAGGGCACCAAGGGACCGCAGATCACCGTGTCCCGCACCCACCCGGGCCTGGTGCGCAAGCTGTTCGCGCTGGAGGTGCCCGAGATCGCCGCCGGCCTGGTCGAGATCGTGTCGCTGGCCCGCGAGGCGGGCCACCGCACCAAGATCGCCGTGCGCGCCAACGACCCGTCCGTCAACGCCAAGGGCTCCTGCATCGGCGAGATGGGCCGCCGCGTTCGCGCCGTCACCGAGGAGCTCTCCGGGGAGAAGATCGACATCGTCGACCACCACCCCGACCTGGCGACGTTCGTCGCCAACGCCCTGTCGCCCGCGAAGGTGACGTCGGCATTCGTCCTGGATGCTGCGACCAAGGCCGTCCGCGCCCTGGTGCCCGACTACCAGCTCTCGCTGGCCATCGGCAAGGAGGGGCAGAACGCCCGCCTGGCCGCCAAGCTCACCGGTGCCAAGATCGACATCCAGCCCGACAGCGTGATGGGAGACGAATGACGGCTCGGGTGCTCAGCACCCTGCGCACACGCCGGGCGCCGGGCTTCGATCCGCACCGCGAGGTGTAAGATGGAACCTGTACGAACGTGTGTCGGTTGCCGCGGTCGTGCCTCTCGATCCGCCCTGATCAGGGTGGCCCTGCACAATGATGAGCTCGTCTTCGACGAGCGAGGAGTGCTGCCGGGGAGAGGTGCGTGGCTGCATCCGGCATCCGAGTGCCTGGATGCCGCGCTGCGGCGCCGAGCCTTCGCACGAGCACTTCGCATCTCTCCTTCGATCGGGTTCCCCGAGGCGGAGGATGCGCAGACCACCGAACGGTACTTCCACCGAAACAAAGGCTGAACGGCTATGGAAACAAAGTGAACGGCTCGAAATGAGACCCGTCCGCGACTAGTGGTCTGCCCTGCCAGGGCGGACCGACCCTGACAGGAGAATTGTGGCTGGTAAACCACGCGTGCACGAGATCGCCGCTGAACTCGGCGTCGACAGCAAGTTCGCACTCGCGAAGCTCAAGGAGCTCGGCGAGTTCGTGAAGAGTCCCTCTTCGACCATCGAGCCCCCGGTGGCTCGCAAGCTCCGCGCTGCCATCGCGGCGGACGCGTCGGCTGCGCCTGCAGCCAAGACCGACGAGAAGCCGGCGGCCAAGGCCGCCGCGCCCAAGCCGGGCGCTCCGGTGCCCGGTCCCAAGCCGGGTCCCGCGAAGCCCAAGGCCGAGGCGCCGAAGGCCGAGCCCAAGGCGGAGGCCGCTCCGGCGGCTCCCAAGTCGTCTGCACCGCGCCCCGGCGGCTCCGCACCGCGACCGGGCGGCAGCGCGCCGCGTCCCGGTGGTGCCCCGAAGCCCGGCGCTGCGCGCCCGGGCGGCTCACCCAAGCCCGGTGCTCCTCGCCCCGGCAACAATCCGTTCTCGTCGTCGCAGGGCATGGGCCAGCGTCCCGCAGGTCCCCGTCCCGGCAACAACCCGTTCGCCTCGGCGCAGGGCATGGGCCAGCGTCCGACTCCGGGCAACATCCCGCGTCCCCAGGCTCCGCGTCCGGGTTCGCCGCGCATCGGCGCCCCGCGTCCGGGACGTCCCGGTGCTCGTGGTGGCCAGGGCGGTCGTCCGGGTGCTCCGTTCCAGCAGCGCACCGGCGGCCCCGGCCGTCCCGGCGGCGGCACCGGCGGCGGCTTCCAGCGTCCCGGCGGCGGTTTCGCCGGGCGTCCCGGTGGCGGCGGCCGTGGTCGTGGACCCGGCGGCGGCACCGCTGGCGCGTTCGGCAAGGGCGGCGGCAAGAGCAAGCAGCGCAAGTCGCGTCGGGCGAAGCGGCAGGAATTCGAGATGCGGTCGGCGCCGGTCGTCGGCGGCGTCAACGTCTCCAAGGGCCATGGCGAGATCATCCGGCTGCGCCGCGGTGCATCCATCGCCGACTTCGCGGACAAGCTCGAGGCGCTGAACGGCTACACCGTCCAGCCCGGAACGCTCGTCACCATCCTCTTCAACCTCGGCGAGATGGCCACGGCCACCGAGTCGCTGGATGAGGCGACCTTCGAGGTCCTGGGCGCCGAGCTGGGCTACAAGATCCAGATGGTCTCGCCTGAGGACGAGGACAAGGAGCTCCTGGAGGGCTTCGGTCTCGACCTGGAGGCCGAGCTGGAGGCGGAGAGCGAGGACGACCTCGAGATCCGTCCGCCGGTGGTCACCGTCATGGGTCACGTCGACCACGGAAAGACCCGCCTGCTGGATGCCATCCGCAAGTCGAACGTCATCGAGGGCGAGGCCGGCGGCATCACCCAGCACATCGGTGCGTACCAGATCTGGACCGAGCACGACGGGCACGAGCGCGCCGTCACCTTCATCGACACCCCGGGTCACGAGGCGTTCACCGCCATGCGCGCCCGTGGTGCGCAGGTGACCGACATCGCGATCCTCGTGGTCGCCGCCGACGACGGCATCATGCCGCAGACGGTGGAGGCCCTGAACCACGCCCAGGCGGCCGAGGTGCCGATCGTGGTCGCGGTGAACAAGATCGACAAGCCCGAGGCCAACCCGGCCAAGGTGCGCCAGCAGCTGACCGAGTACGGCCTGGTCGCCGAGGAGTACGGCGGAGACGTCATGTTCGTCGACGTCTCGGCGCGCGAGGGCATCGGCATCCAGGATCTGATCGACGCCGTGCTGCTCACGGCCGACGCGGGCCTGGACCTGACCGCCAACCCGAACAAGGCCGCCCGCGGTGTGGCCATCGAGGCCAAGCTCGACAAGGGCCGCGGCTCGGTCGCCACCGTGCTGATCCAGTCCGGAACGCTGCGCGTCGGAGACGCCATCGTCGCCGGCACCGCGTACGGTCGCGTCCGCGCCATGCTCGACGAGAACGGCGAGCAGGTCGCAGAGGCAGCCCCGTCCCGCCCCGTGCAGGTGCAGGGTCTGAACTCCGTGCCCCGCGCCGGTGACGTGTTCATCGTCACCGACGAGGACCGCATGGCGCGTCAGATCGCGGAGAAGCGCGAGGCCGTCGAGCGCAACGCCCAGCTGGCCAAGGCCCGCAAGCGCATCTCGCTCGAGGACTTCACCCGTGCTCTCGAAGAGGGCAAGGTCGAGACGCTCAACCTCATCATCAAGGGCGACGTGTCCGGTGCCGTGGAGGCGCTGGAGGAGTCGCTGCTGAAGATCGAGGTCGACGACTCGGTGCAGCTGCGCATCATCCACCGCGGCGTCGGCGCCATCACGGAGTCGGATGTGAACCTGGCGACGATCGACAACGCGATCATCGTGGGCTTCAACGTCCGTCCGGACGCCAAGGCGCGCGAGGCCTCGAACCGCGAGGGCGTGGACATCCGCTTCTACTCGGTGATCTACTCGGCCATCGAGGAGATCGAGAACTCCCTCAAGGGCATGCTCAAGCCGGAGTTCGAGGAGATCCAGTCCGGTGTCGCCGAGATCCGCGAGGTGTTCCGCTCCTCGAAGTTCGGCAACATCGCCGGTGTCATCGTCCGCTCCGGAACGATCACGCGCAACGCCAAGGCGCGCGTCATCCGCGACGGCGTCGTCATCGCCGATGGCCTGGCCATCGAGTCGCTGCGTCGCTTCAAGGATGACGTCACCGAGGTCCGCACCGACTTCGAAGCCGGTATCGGCCTGGGCAAGTACAACGACATCCAGATCGGCGACGAGATCGAGACCACCGAGCTGGTTGAGAAGCCTCGCGGCTGATCTCGTCTGAACTGAAGGGTGAGGGGCGTCTCCGGACGCCCCTCATCCGTCACTCATAGGAATGGGAACATGGCTGGAGAACGACAGGCACGGCTCGCGGACCGCATCCGCGTCATCCTCGCCGAGCGCCTGGAGAAGGGTCTGCGCGACCCGCGTCTGGGCTTCGTGACCATCACGGAGGTGCGCGTCTCGGGCGACCTGCAGCACGCGACCGCGTTCTACACGGTGCTGGGCACCGAGGAGGAGCGCGTCGCCAGCGGCGCCGCACTCGCCTCGGCGACGGGGCTCCTGCGCAAGGAGGTCGGCCGGCAGCTCAACGTGCGGCTGGTGCCCACGCTGGAGTTCATCGCGGATGCTCTTCCGGAGTCCGCCGGGCACATCGCCGACCTGCTGCGGCAGGCCCGCGAGCAGGACGAGGCCGTCGCGAAGCTGGCCGTCGGCGCCACGCACGCCGGCGACGCCGACCCGTACGTGCACGACGACGAGGACGACGAGGACTGACGACCGGCGCTTGAGGCGGGGTCAGCGGGGGAGCAGCAGCATCCCGTCCTCGGCCTCGACGAGACCGTCGGCGATGAGCGAGTCGATGGCGCGGTCGCGCTGGATCGGATCCGGCCAGTCGGCGAGCACAGCATCCGCCGGCATCCGATGCCCGTCCGCATGCCGCAGCGCGCGCAGCACGCCGCCACGCGTCTGACGGTCAGAGCCCTCGTACTTCGCCTGGCGCCGGCGCGTGTCGCCGGTGTCAGGGCGACCCGCGGCGAGCCATGCGCAGGATGCCGCGATCGGGCACGACTCGCAGCGCGGCGACCGCGCCGTGCACACCACCGCGCCGAGCTCCATCATGGCGGCGTTGAAGACCGCGGACTCCGCCGCATCATCGGGCAGCAGCGCGTCCATCCGCGACAGATCGCGCTTGGACGGTGCCTCCGGCTGCGAGCACCCGTCGACGGCACGGGCGATCACGCGCCGGGTGTTGGTGTCGACCACCGGATGCCTGTCGCCGTACGAGAACACGGCCACGGCGCGCGCCGTGTAGTCGCCGATGCCGGAGAGCGCCAACAGCGCGTGCACGTCGCGGGGGACCACGCCGCCGTGACGCTCCACGACCTCCACCGCCGCACGGTGCAGCCAGAGCGCCCGTCGGGGGTAGCCGAGGTTCGCCCACTGGTGCACGACCTCCGCGGGCGTCGCCTCGGCCTGGGCTGCCGGGGTCGGCCAGCGCTCCAGCCAGGCCTGCAGATGCGGGATGACTCGCGTGACCGGCGTCTGCTGCAGCATGAACTCGCTGACCAGCGTGCCCCACGCGCCGTAACGATCCGAGAACGCCGCACGACGCCACGGAAGATCTCGGGCCTCGCGTCGATACCATTCGAGCACGAGCGGGCGCCACGCTGCGGGGGGAATCGTCGCGGGAGGCACTCGCACAGCCTATTAGCTGGAGGGTGGAACATGACCGGAGTCCGGACGCGAACCGCGGCAGCGGTGACGATCGCGATGACGATGCTGGTTCTCGCGGGCTGCGGGACGGCATCAGCCGATCCCGCGGCAGCGCCGTCGAAGGGCACAGCGTCGAGCTCGGCCCCGACGCAGAACGAACCAGCGGCACCGAAGACCGACCCGGCCGATCCCGCCACCTGGACGGTGACCGCGCAGGGAATCGGACCGATCGAGCTGGGCGGCTCCTTCGCTGATGCACAGGCCACGCTTCCGTCATGGACGGGCGATGAGCAGTGCACCTGGGTCGACAGCTGGACCAGCACCGACCATTCCCAGACCGGACTCTTCGCGCGTGATCACGACGACTCCGACGGCGATGTCAACATGGTCACGTTCGATTCGCTCGAGGACACCGTGGCTCCCGCTGACGGGCCGCGCACCGAGAAGGGGATCGGGCTCGGGTCCACGCGCGACGAGGTGATGGCCGCTTATCCGGATGCCGCCTCGCAGAAGCCCGTGATCGCCGACGGCGAGCTGCTGCGAGTAGGCGCACAGGGCTCGCCCGCAATCTACTTCGCGATCCGCGAGGGCGCGTCCAAGGTCAGCGCGGTCACCGTGACAGCGATGGACGAGCCGCAGTACGAGGTGTGCGGCTGACTGAGCCGATGCGCGGCGCGTCCGTCGCGGCTCGCATCGGTAGTCTTGACGGGTGGCATCGCACGGCATCCTCCTCGTCGACAAGCCCGGTGGCCTGACCAGTCATGACGTGGTCGCGCGCGTCCGGCGCGCCTTCGGCACCCGCAAGGTCGGCCATGCCGGCACCCTCGACCCTGCCGCCACGGGCCTGCTGGTCATCGGCATCGAGGGCGCCACGCGCCTGCTGACCTACATCGTCGGCGCCGACAAGACCTACACCGCGACCATCCGGCTCGGGGCGCGCACCACCACCGACGACGCCGACGGCGAGATCACCGAGACGGCCGAGCCAGCGGCGTGGGATGCCGTGGATGAGACCGCCATCCGAAGCGGCATCCGCGCCCTCACCGGCGCCATCTCCCAGATTCCCAGCTCCGTCTCGGCCATCAAGGTCGCGGGCAAGCGTGCCTACGACCTGGTGCGCGCGGGGGAGACCGTCGAGCTGGCCGCCCGCGCGGTGACCGTGTCGCGCTTCGAGCTGCTCGCGCAGCGCCGCGCCGATGAGCGCTTCCTCGACCTGGACGTCGTCGTGGACTGCTCCTCGGGCACGTACATCCGCGCGCTCGCCCGCGACCTCGGCGATGCACTGGGAGTCGGAGGGCACCTGACGGCGCTGCGTCGCACCCGCATCGGCGGGTTCGACGTGGCGGATGCCGTGACGCTGGAGCAGCTCGACGAGGCCGCCACGGTCACGCCCGCCGAGGCCGCAGCGCGGGTGATGCCGGTGCTGCACGTCACAGCCGACGAGGCCCGTGACCTGCGGCACGGCAAGCGGCTGACCGGTCAGCGCGATCGGCTCGAAGCCGCGGAGGTGGCGGGCATCGATCCGGAAGGGCTGCTGGTCGGCATCCTCGAGGCCCGTGGACACGACATCAAGAGTGCTATGAACATGCCGGAGGTGCAGGCATGATCCTGTGGTTCACCATCGTCCAGATCGCCGTCGCCTGCGCGTCCGGGCTGTTCTGCCTGATCGCCGGTTTCGCCGGCCGGCGCCCCAGCGACTACACCGTCGGCAGCCTGCTGCTGGTGGAGGTGCTGCTGATCGCGCAGGTGGTCATCGCCATCATCGCTCCGCTGGCGGGCAATCCGCCGACCGGGGACCTGCTGGAGTTCTGGGTGTACCTGGTGGCCGCCGTGCTGCTGCCGGTGGGCGGCACAGCGTGGGCGCTCATCGACCGCACCCGCTGGAGCACCGTGGTGCTGGGCGTGGTGGGCGTGTCGCTGGCGATCATGCTGTGGCGGATGCAGAGCATCTGGACGCTCCAAGTCGCGTGAGCGGCGCGCTGAGCGCATCCCGCCGCGGAATAGAATGGTCGACGCAATGATCCACACCGACGCCACGCACGACGCCCCTGCGCGCACCCGGATGACCGGCATCGGCCGAGTCCTCGTCATCGTCTACGCGGTGATGGCGCTCGGCGCCACCGGCCGCAGCTTCGTCCAGATCGTCCGCCGCTTCGACGAGGCGCCGCTGGCGTACACCCTGTCCGCGCTGGCCGCCGTCGTCTACATCCTCGCCACACTGGCGCTGATCCTCGCGCACCGTCGTGGCTGGTACGTCGTCGCGTGGGTGGCGATCGGATTCGAGCTCACCGGGGTGCTCACCGTCGGGTTGCTGAGCGTCTTCGTCCCGCACCTGTTCGGGCACCCCAGCGTGTGGTCCTACTTCGGGATGGGCTACGTGTTCATCCCGCTCGTGCTTCCCGTGTTCGGCCTGTGGTGGCTGCGCACGCATCGACCCCAGGAAATCTCCGCATGATCATCTTCCGCGACCCCGCCGACGTCCCCGCGGACTTCGGCCCCAGCGTCGTCGCCATCGGCAAGTTCGACGGCGTGCACGTCGGCCATCGCGCGGTGCTCGAGCGGCTGAAGGCGGATGCCGCGGCAGCGGACGCACGCTCGGTGGCGGTGACCTTCGATCGCAATCCGCTGGAGGTGCTGCGCCCGGAGCTGTGCCCGGAGAACGTCGTGGCGACCTCCCGCAAGCTGGAGCTGCTGGGCGAGCTCGACCTGGACGCCACGCTGCTGCTGACGTTCGACCGCGCACTGGCATCCCTGGCGGCCGAGGACTTCGTGCGCACGATCCTCGTCGACGCGCTGCATGTGGTCACCGTGCTGGTGGGCCGCGACTTCCGATTCGGAAGGGGCGGTGCGGGCAACCCCGACCTGCTGCGCGAGCTCGGGCCCGTGCATGGCTTCACCGTCGATGTGGTCGACGATGTGCACCCCGCCGGAGCCGATCGGCGCGTCTCGTCCACCTGGGTGCGCGAGCTGCTGGCCGCGGGCGACGTGGCCGAGGCGGCGAAGGTGCTGGGGCGCCCGGTCACCGTGTCCGGCGAGGTGGTGCACGGCCTCAAGCGCGGCCGCGAGCTGGGCTTCCCCACGGCGAACCTGTCCGAGATGATCGACGCACTGGCTCCCGCCGACGGGATCTACGCCGGATGGCTGGACGACCACGACACCGGCATCCGGCATCCCTCTGCGATCTCGGTCGGCACCAATCCCACCTTCGACGACGTCGACCGCCGTCAGGTGGAGGCGCACGTGCTGGACGAGTCAGGGCTGGACCTGTACGGGCACCACGTCACGGTGGAGTTCACCGACCACCTCCGCGGCATGGTCGCGTTCGAGGGGATGGATGCGCTGATCGCGCAGATCGCCGCGGACGTCACCGAGGCGCGCGGGCGACTCGGGCTCGCCTGATCGCGCTGGATGCCCCGGATGCCGTAAACTAGCGCCTGGCACCCGCCGACAGACGCATATCGCGCAGGCGCGGAGCCACTCCGCACGGTCCTGGCTGGTGCCACACGCGGAACCCAGGACGAACCGAAGGCCTCTTCGGCGCTTCGGCACTCACGCTCAGGAGGAGCATGCCGACCACGGCGACCGCCGCATCGCGGCGCAAGAAGACCTCTCGCAGAGACGAAGAGGCACCGCTGATCCCGATTCTCGCGCGCAAGGTGCGCGAGATCGAGGCGAAGGCACAGAGATCCAAGCTCGGTCCCACGAACCGCGTCAAGTTCCAGGTGATCGCCTTCCTCGTGCGCGAGGAGCGCGCCCGGGTGAAGTCGGATGCCGAGCTCAGCGACTCCGCGCGCTCGGAGCTGCTCAAGCGACTCGACGGCGTCGCCACGATCCTCGCCAAGACCGCCGCACGGGACACCTCGCTGATCCAGCTGCTCGAGGCCGACCAGGCCACCTCGCCGGTGGCCAAGCGGATGCGCCGCGACTGGCTGCTGGAGTCCGGGGCGGAGCTGCCGCCGGAGGAGCTCATCATCACCGACGTCGCTCCGGTGCGCATTACGCAGGTCGTCCCCGCAGCCCTCGCCGAGAAGCAGGTCACCCCGCCGTCGGTGGAGGCCCGCGAGCTGGCGAATCCGTTCCTCGCTCCGGATCTGACGCCGCGCCCGGCCGTCGTCCCGCGCCGCCGCCTGGACGGCTGGGAGCTGATGGGGCCGCTCTACAAGGCGTTCGAATCCGGCGCGGGCGGCAGTGCCGCGACCATGCAGCTCCCGCCGGTTCCCGAGTACGACCACATCTCGCCCAAGGGCCGCGAGGTCATGGTGCACCAGTCGCGCTTCGTCGAGGCGGTCCGCGCCGGGCACCGCAGCTTCCTGCTGGCCGATGAGCCGGGCCTGGGCAAGACCGCGCAGTCGGTGCTGGCGGCATCCGTGGCGAACGCCTACCCGCTGCTGGTGGTCGTCCCCAACGTCGTGAAGATGAACTGGGCCCGCGAGGTGGAGCTGTGGACGCCGCAGCGCCGTGCGGCCGTGATCCAGGGCGACGGCGACGACATCGACGCCTTCGCCGATGTGTTCATCGTGAACTACGAGATCCTCGACCGGCATCTGTCCTGGCTGGGCGCCATCGGCCTGAAGGGCATGGTCGTCGACGAGGCGCACTTCATCAAGAACCTGTCCTCGCAGCGGTCGCAGAACGTGCTGGCGCTGGGCGCCCGCATCCGCGAGCGCCAGCCGAACCCGCTCATGATGGCGCTGACCGGCACCCCGCTGATCAACGACGTCGAGGACTTCGACGCCATCTGGCGCTTCCTGGGCTGGACCAACGGAGAGAAGCCCGAGCCCGCGCTGATGGCGAAGCTCGACGCCACCGGGCTCACGCCCGCCGACAAGTCGTTCTACGCCGAGGCGCGTGAGGCCGTCATCTCGATGGGCATCGTCCGCCGCAAGAAGAAGGACGTCGCGGCCGACCTGCCCGACAAGCTCGTCGCCGACCTGCCCGTGCAGCTGGACGACGAGTTCGGGCGCAGCATCCGCCAGGCCGAGCGCGAGCTGGGCGAGCGGATGGCCGCCAAGTACCGCCGCATCGTCGAGGCCCGTGCGGCAGCTCACGGTCCGTCGGGCGTCACGGGCATCGACGACGACATCGTCCGCCTGGTCGCGCACAACGAGCTCGAGGAGTCCAAGGCCGCAGGCACCGGCGGGGACAACGTCTTCACCATGGTGCGTCGCATCGGCCAGGCCAAGGCGCATCTGGCCGCCGACTACGCCGTGCAGCTGCAGCGCTCGGTCGACAAGGTGGTCTTCTTCGCCAAGCACATCGACGTGATGGACCAGGCCGAGGAGCACTTCGCCGCCTCGGGCATCCGTGCGGTGTCCATCCGCGGCGACCAGACCTCGACCGCACGTCAGCAGGCCATCGACGCGTTCAACAACGACCCGTCCGTGGGCATCATCGTCTGCTCGCTGACCGCGGCCGGCGTGGGCGTGAACCTGCAGGTGTCATCGAACGTGGTGCTGTCCGAGCTGAGCTGGACCGCCGCGGAGCAGACTCAGGCCATCGACCGCGTGCACCGCATCGGCCAGGACGAGCCGGTCACTGCGTGGCGGATCATTGCGGCGCACACCATCGACACGAAGATCGCCGAGCTCATCGACCAGAAGCAGGGCCTGGCCGCCCGCGCGCTGGACGGCGAGTCCGTGGAGGAGGGTGCCGGCGAGTCCGTTCAGCTGGCAGCGCTCATGCACCTGCTGCGCGAGGCGCTCGGCGAGCGCTGATCGCCGCAGCCACGAAAGAGGGCGTCAAGAACTCGGGTTCTTGACGCCCTCTTTCGACTTTTTTCGGAGATTCCGGCAAGAAGACGTCGGATGCTGTGATCCGGCCCGCAAGATTGCCGATTCTGCACTAGGGTCGGATGCAGGCAGCGTCGCCTCACACCTTTCCCCCTCTCCACCCGACTGTACGAAGGCGGCAGCATGAAGATCGGCATCCTCACCAGCGGCGGCGACTGCCCCGGACTCAACGCCGTGATCCGCGGCATCGTGCTCAAGGGCACCACCTCGTACGACCTCGAGTTCGTCGGCATCCGAGACGGCTGGCGCGGTGTGGTCGACGGCGACTTCTTCCCGCTGACCCGCCACGAGGTCAAGGGCCTCTCGCGCGTGGGGGGAACCATCCTCGGCACCAGCCGTACCAACCCGTACGAGGGCGCCCGAGGAGGAGCGGAGAACATCGCGAAGACCCTCGCCGCGCACGGCATCGACGGCATCGTGGCGATCGGCGGTGAGGGCACCCTGGCGGCGGCCGACCGTCTGTCCAAGGACGGCATCAACGTGCTGGGCGTGCCGAAGACCATCGACAACGATCTGCAGGCCACCGACTACTCGTTCGGCTTCGACACCGCCGTCAACATCGCCACCGACGCCATGGACCGGCTGCGCACGACCGGCGACTCGCACCAGCGCTGCATGGTCGCCGAGGTCATGGGCCGCCACGTCGGCTGGATCGCCCTGCACGCCGGCATGGCCGCCGGCGCCCACGTCATCTGCATCCCCGAGGTGCCGATGTCCATCGATGAGATCTGCGTGCTGGTCACCCGCGCGTTCGACCGTGGTCGTGCGCCGCTGGTCGTCGTGTCCGAGGGGTTCACCCTGACGGGCATGGACGAGGCTTACAGCGACAAGGGGCTGGATGCCTTCAACCGGCCCCGCCTGGGCGGCATCAGCGAGGTGCTGGCTCCCGAGATCGAGCGGATCACCGGCATCGAGACGCGCTCGACGGTGCTCGGCCACATCCAGCGCGGCGGGTCGCCCTCGGGCTTCGACCGCGTGCTGGCCACCCGCCTCGGCCTGAACGCGGCCGACGCCCTGGTCGACGGAGCCTGGGGTCAGATGGTGGCGCTCCGCGGCACCGATGTCGTGCGCGTGCCGTTCGCCGAGGCTCTCGGCGAACTCAACACCGTGCCGCTGAGCCGCTACGAGGAGGCCTCGGCGCTCTTCGGCTGAGGGCCCCGGAACCAGCGGCGGCGGGGCTGCGCCTACTCGGCCAGCCCCAGCACATCCAGCATCCAGGCGATTTCGAAGGCGCGTTCGCGCCAGGCGTTGTACCTGCCGCTCACGCCGCCGTGCCCGGCGGACATCTCGCACTTCATGATCACGTCGGGCGCTCCGGCATGACGCAGCGCCTGCACCCACTTCGCCGGCTCCACGTACAGCACGCGGGTGTCGTTGAGCGAGGTCATGGCGAGGATGCGCGGGTACGCTGAGGCATCGGCCGCGATGTTCTCGTAGGGCGTGTACGACTTCATGTACGCGTACACCTCGGGATCGTGCAGAGGGTCGCCCCACTCGTCCCATTCCACGACCGTCAGCGGCAGTGACGGATCCAGGATCGAGGTCAGCGCGTCCACGAACGGCACCGCCGCCAGCACTCCGGCGAACAGCTCCGGGGCGAGGTTGGCGACGGCGCCCATCAGCAGACCGCCCGCGCTGCCGCCCTCGGCGATCAGCTGCGCGGGCGTCGTGACGCCGCTGTCGACCAGATGGCGCCCGGCGGCGATGAAGTCGGTGAAGGTGTTGCGCTTGTGCAGCTCCTTGCCGTCCTCGTACCAGTGCCGGCCCATCTCCCCGCCGCCGCG
Source organism: uncultured Microbacterium sp. (assembly GCF_937927635.1). Classification (GTDB taxonomy): domain Bacteria; phylum Actinomycetota; class Actinomycetes; order Actinomycetales; family Microbacteriaceae; genus Microbacterium. The sequence continues at coordinate 14,105 of NZ_CALBRW010000031.1, read as the reverse complement.
GACGTGCGCCACGGCGAAGATCACGCCGCGGTCCAGCATCGACAGACGCATGACCGAGAACCCGGGGTCGATGGAGTGCTCGTAGGAGCCGTAGCCGTACAGGTGCACGGGCTGCGGCTGGGCGCCGGGTTCCCCGAACGAGCGCTTCCACACCAGTGAGACCGGCACCTGCGCGCCGTCGGGTGCGGTGGCCCACACGCGCAGCTGGCCGTAGTCCGCGCTGTCGTAGTCGCCGCGCACGACCTGCTGCTTGCGCACGTGCTTCTCGCCCGTGGCGAGTTCCAGCTCCAGCACCGTGGACGGCGTCACGAAAGAGGTGAAACCCATCCGCAGGAACGGCGCGTGCCATTCCGCGTTGCCGCTGAAGTACGCCTCGTACAGCGGCTCGTCGAAGGTGATCTCGTCCAGCGCACCGCTGCGGTGGTCCAGCAGGGCCGCGTGCGGCATCCCGTCGCGCCGGTACTCGACGGTCGCGAAATCGCGGAAGCAGTCCACGTCGATCAGCCGACGACCCGGGGTGTGGGGGAGCAGCACCCGCCGCTCGCCCTGCGGATCCGATGCCGCGACCTCGACCAGCTCGAAGTCCAGGGCGTTCTCGTTGTGCAGGATCAGCAGCCGGTCCTCGCCGTCGATGACGGCGTGATCGGCGGAGTACTCCACGCCCTCGCGGCGCGGCCACACCACCTGCGGAACCGCGGCGAGGTCCGACACGTCCAGCAGCAGCTGCTCGCTGGTGATCTTCGACCCGAGGTCGATCACGAGGTACTTCCGGCTGCGAGTGATCCCCGCGCCCAGCCAGAAGCGCTCGTCCGGCTCGTGGAACAGCTTCACGTCCTCGGCGTCGGAGCCGATCTCGTGCAACCACAGGGTGTCGGGCCGCCACGCCTCGTCCCTGGTCGTGTACACGATCGTCCGCCCGTCGGGAGTGAAGAAGGCCTGTCCCGTGTTCGGGATCACGTCGGCGAGCTCCTCGCCGGTGACGAGGTCGCGCACGTGCACCGTGTACAGCTCATCGCCCTCGAAGTCGACCGACCACAGCATCCGCGTGCCGTCCTCGGAGATGTCGAACGCGCCCATCGAGAAGAACTCGTGACCGGATGCCTCGACGTTGCCGTCCAGCAGGACCTGCTCACCGGGCACGGGGACGCCGGGCTCGAGCACCGGGGGAGTCCAGTCGCCGGCATCCGCCGCGGTGCGGCACTGGATGCCGTACTGCGCGCCCTCCTCGGTGCGGCCGTAGTACCACCAGTCGCCGCGTCGCGACGGAACCGACAGGTCGGTCTCCTGCACGCGGCTCTTGACCTCCGTGAAGAGCGTCTCGCGCAGCGGCGCCAGGTGCGCGGTGCGCTCGTCGGCGTACGCGTTCTCGGCCTCGAGGTGCGCGATGACCTCGGCATCCTCCTTGCTCCGCAGCCACTCGTACGGGTCCTCGAAGACGTCGCCGTGGTGCGTGCGGCTGCGGGGACGGCGGGCCGCTGCGGGCGGCTGGATGCGGGATTCACTCACCTGTCGAGGCTATCGGAGCACATCCGGTGACGGCCCGATTCCGTGCTGGTTTGACCATCGTGTGGCGGGGTGGGAGGATTCCAGCGGGCTCCGTATACGGAATCTGAACCCACGGTGAACTCTTCGTTCGTCACGCCGCGCAGTCGGCCCCCCTCCTGACAATCCCCAACGGAAGAGAACGGTGGAAACCGCAGCCCTCATCGTCGTGCTGGTGATCGCACTGGCCCTGTTCTTCGATTTCACCAATGGATTCCACGACACGGCCAACGCCATGGCGACGCCGATCGCCACCGGAGCCCTCAAGCCGAAGACCGCGGTGCTGCTGGCCGCGTGCCTGAACCTGGTGGGGGCCTTCCTGTCGACGGAGGTGTCCAAGACCGTCTCCGGCGGCATCATCAACGAGTCGGCCATCGGCCACACGCTGCTGCCCGAGCTGATCTTCGCCGGACTCATCGGCGCCATCACCTGGAACATGCTCACCTGGCTGCTGGGCCTGCCGTCCAGCTCCTCGCACGCGCTGTTCGGCGGCCTGATCGGAGCCACGATCGTCGGCTTCAGCGCCAGCGGGATCAACTTCGGCGTGGTCATGTCCAAGGTGATCCTGCCCGCGCTCATCGCGCCGCTCACCGCGGGCATCATCGCGTACGTCGCGACCAAGGTCGCCTATGGCATCACCCGCCGCTACGACGGCAAGCCCGACGGGCGCTCCGGCTTCCGGTGGGGACAGATCTTCACCTCCTCGATGGTCGCGCTCTCGCACGGCACCAACGACGCGCAGAAGACCATGGGCGTGATCACCCTTGCCCTGATCACGGTCGGCTGGCAGACCGGCGATCCCACCAGCGCGGACTACCACAACCCGGAGTTCTGGGTCATCGTCGCCTGTGCCGGCACCATCGCGCTGGGCACGTATCTCGGCGGATGGCGCATCATCCGCACACTCGGCAAGGGTCTCACCGAGGTCAAGCCCGCGCAGGGCTTCGCGGCAGAGAGCTCCACGGCCGCCACGATCCTGGCCTCGAGCGCCTTCGGATTCGCGCTGTCCACCACGCAGGTGGCCTCCGGATCCGTGATCGGCTCGGGCCTGGGCCGGCGCGGCTCCACGGTGCGCTGGCGCACCGCAGGCCGCATCGCCGTCGGCTGGCTGCTGACCCTTCCGGCCGCCGGCATCGTCGGCGCGCTCGCCGCCCTGATCGTGCGCTGGCTGGGCGGATGGGGTGTCGTGGTCGACGCGGCGCTCGCGCTGGTCATCATCGTGGGGCTGTTCCTGCGCTCCCGCAAGGACGCCGTCACCGCCTCCAACGCCATGAGCGACGTGGCGGAGTCCGGTCACGCCGTCGAACTGCCCGACGTCCCCGGCCCCACCCGCCGCGCCAGTCGCATCGAGCTGATGCGCGCGCTGGAGAAGGCCGAGCGCAAGGCCGATGACGCGGAGCGCGCCGCGAAGAAGGCCAAGAAGCTCAAGAAGTCCGGCGCGAAGCCCAGCGAGGTCAAGGCGGCCCGCAAGGCGGCGGAGCGCGCCGCGCAGAAGTACGCCGAGGCTGAGAAGGCCGCGGCGGAGTGGGAGCAGCTCAGTGCCAGCCGCAGGGCCCGCGCGAAGCTGGCCGAGTGGGATCTCGGCGTGGACGAGCAGGAGGACGCCCGATGAGCATCGAGATCGACTGGCTGGCCTTCCTGAGCGTCTTCGCCGGCGCGATCGTCGGCGCCGTCGCCATCGTGTTCTTCTACGCGCTGGGACTGCGGATGCTGGTGCGCGCCGGCCGGGTGCCCGTCGTGACCCCCGCGGAGTTCACCGACGCCATCACCGTGATCTCCGAGAAGGAGATCAAGCGCGCAGCCAAGCAGGCGGCCAAGGCGGCCCGCAAGAGCCCGCTGACCGAGGTGCAGAAGAACCTCGCCTTCCTCGCGGCGATCGGATGCTTCCTGCTGTGCGCGCTGGCCGTCGCGGCCGGCATCTTCCTCATCGTCTCCGGCGGCCACTGACGCGAGTCGGCGACCGCCCCTAGGCTGGGCACATGAGCGACACGCCCGTGTTCGGTCGTCATCAGCCGGCGACGCACACGATCATCCATCTCAGTGACCCGCACTTCCTCGCCGGCGGTGCGCGCCATCCCGGCGGATCCGACAGCGACGGCAACCTGGCGCACACCCTCGCCGCGGTGCGGCGCGTGCATCCGCACCCCTCGGCGATCGTCGTGACCGGCGACCTGACCGACCTCGGTGAGCCCGACGCGTACCGCCGCCTGCGGACGGCGCTGGAACCCGTCGGGGTCGACCTGGGATGCCCGATCGTCTGGGTGGCGGGCAATCATGATGAGCGGCCGGTGCTGCGCGCGGAACTGCTGGACTCGCCCGCCACGCAGGAGCCCGTCACCGGCGTCTGGGACCTGGACGGGCTGCGCCTGATCGCCCTGGACACCAGCGTGCCCGGCTGGCACCACGGCGACCTGGACCGAGGGCAGCTGGACTGGCTGGCGGGGATCCTCGCGCAGCCCGCCCCGCACGGCACGCTGTTGGCCATGCACCATCCGCCGCTGCCCGCTCATGTGCCGCTGTTCGACATCCTCGAGCTGCGTCACCAGGACGAGCTGGCCGAGGTGATCGCGGGGACGGACGTGCGCGGCATCCTCGCTGGTCATCTGCACTACTCCTCGTTCGGGATGTTCGCCGGGGTCCCGGTGAGCGTGGCGTCGTCCACCTGCTACTCGATGAACCTCGCCCGGCCCGCCGACGAGGTCAACGGCATGGATGCCGCGGAGTCGTTCCAGCTCGTGCACGTGCGACCCGATGTGATCACGCACACCGTCGTCCCGGTGGCAGAGGCGCGCACGGGCGACTACTTCAGCGCGGAGTGGACGGCGCGGATGGCGGCACTCTCACCCGCCGAGCGCCTGGAGGCCTTCTCGCGAAAGCCGCCGCGCGCGCTGGCGTAGACTGGGATCACCCCCCGGATTTCCATTCGCACCAACCCCACAAGGAAGTGACATGGCCGTCGACGCGCCTGCCCAGACCCGTACTGAGACCGACTCCATCGGAAGCCTCGAGATCCCCGCTGACGCGTACTACGGCGTCCATACCCTCCGGGCCGAGCACAATTTCCCGATCACGAAGCGTCCCATCTCGGTCTACCCCGATCTGATCCGCGCGCTGGCGATGGTCAAGCAGGCGTCGGCACGCGCCAACAAGGAGATCGGCGTCCTCGACGCCGAGCGCGCCGACCTCATCGACCGCGCCGCGCAGCGCGTGATCGACGGCGAGTTCCACGACCAGTTCATCGTCGGCGTCATCCAGGGCGGCGCCGGCACCTCGACCAACATGAACGCCAACGAGGTCATCACCAACATCGCGCTGGAGATGGCCGGGCACGCCAAGGGCGACTACTCGTACCTGCACCCGATCGACCACACCAACCGCAGCCAGTCCACCAACGACGTGTACCCGACCGCGATCAAGATCGGCCTGTCGCTGAACCTGATCTCGCTGCTGGACGAGCTCGACCTGCTGCGCAAGTCGTTCCTGTCCAAGTCGGGCGAGTTCCACGATGTGCTCAAGGTCGGCCGCACCCAGCTGCAGGATGCCGTGCCGATGACCCTGGGGCAGGAGTTCCACGGCTTCGCCACGACCCTGGGCGAGGATCACAGCCGCCTGACCGAGAACGCGTCGCTGCTCACCGAGATCAACATGGGCGCCACGGCCATCGGGACCGGCATCACCACGCACCCCGGCTACGCGCCGACCGTGCTCAAGCACCTGCGCGAGATCTCGGGGCTCGACCTCAGCACCGCCACCGACCTGGTGGAGGCCACCAGCGACACCGGCGCGTTCATGTCGTTCTCGTCGTCGCTCAAGCGCAATGCCATCAAGCTCTCGAAGATCTGCAACGACCTGCGTCTGCTGTCCTCCGGCCCGCAGGCGGGTCTGGGTGAGATCAACCTGCCCGCCACGCAGGCCGGCTCCAGCATCATGCCGGGCAAGGTCAACCCCGTCATCCCCGAGGCCGTGAACCAGGTCGCCTTCGCCGTCGCCGGCGCCGACGTGACCGTCACGATGGCCGTCGAGGCCGGGCAGCTGCAGCTGAACGCCTTCGAGCCCGTCATCGCGCACTCGATCTACCAGTCGATCATCTGGATGCGCCAGGCCATGTGGACGCTGCGCGTCAACTGCGTCGACGGCATCACCGCCAACCGCGAGCGTCTCGGCGCGATGGTGGGCGCCTCGGTGGGCGTGGTCACCGCGCTCACGCCGTTCATCGGCTACGCGGCCTCCGCAGCACTGGCGAAGACCGCGCTGCTCACCAACCGCAACATCGCCGACCTGGTCGTCGAGGCGGGTCTGATGACCCGCGAAGAGGTCATGAAGCAGATCTCGCCGGCGCGCCTGTCGGGCCTGGAGACCACCACCGCCGCGATCCCCGTGATCGCCGCCGAGGACCTTCCGCAGAACTGATCCCCTCTCCTCCGTTCGCGAGACCCCTCCTGAATGTCGAAACCCCTCCTGATCCACCGCGGATCAGGAGGGGTTTCGACTGTGGTGAGGGGTCTCGGCGGGATCAGTCGACGATCCGGCAGTGCGTGGTGAGCTCGCCGATGCCCTCGATCCCGACGGTGACCGTCGAGCGGTCGCGCAGGAAGATCTGCGGGTCGCGGGAGTAGCCGGCGCCGCCCGGGCTGCCGGTGGAGATCAGCGTGCCCGGCTGCAGGGTGATCGAAGACGACAGGTGCGCGACCAGAGTCGCGACGGGCCGCACCATCTGCGCGGTGGTGGCATCCTGCACGGTGTGACCGTCGACCACGGTCCAGATGTGCAGCGCCTGCGGATCGGGGATCTCGTCGGCGGTGACGACCACGGGACCGGTGGGCGTGAAGCCGTCGAACGACTTGCAGCGGCACCACTGCGCCTCGGCGAACTGGATGTCGCGGGCGGTCACGTCGTTCACGGCCGTGTAGCCCCACACCGCGTCGAGGGCGTCCTCGACGGAGACGTTCTTGGTCGACTTGCCGATGATCACGCCGAGCTCGGCCTCATAGTCCACGGACTCGCTGAGCGAGCGCGTCCACGACGTGGTCTGGCCGTGCCCCGTCAGGGAGTTGGGCCACAGCGTGAACACCGTGGGGTCCTTGTCGGTCTTCAGTCCCAGCTCACTGGAGTGCGCGGAGTAGTTCAGCCCGACAGCGAGGATCGCCGGCGGGTTCAGCACGGCGGATCCGAACGAGAATCCGTCCAGCGGATGCCGGGTGGCGCGGCCCTCGGCCAGCGCTGCGCGCAGGCGCTCGAGCATCTCGTCACCGCCCGCGATCAGGTCCTGGAGTGTTCTCGGGCTGGGGGAGAGGAGGTCGCTGACCAGGATGGCCTCCTCGCCGTCGACGACGGCGAGCTGGAGGTCCTGGGAGTCGCGAGCGCTCAGATGGGCAAACCGCATGGTTCTACGGTACCGGCCGATCTGCTCGTGATCGCTGAGGCTCCCTCTAGGCTTTGCATATGAGCTTTGGAGGACAGCCCCCGGCGCAGCAGCCGCCATCGGATGGCGGGATGCCGCCGGCCGCAGGCCCCCAGCCATACGGGCAGCCGCCAGTGCCGCCGCAGCAGCCGTATCACGGTCAGCCCGCGCCTCAGGCGTACGCTCAGCCGGTGCCGCCGACGTACGCTCAGTCCGCTCCCTCGCACTACGCGCAACCGGCGGCTCAGGCGGCTTACGCGGGACATGCTCCGGCGGCTCCGCCTGCTCCCGCGCCCGCCCCCGCCGTGCCCGCCCTGCCCATGCCCGTCCGCAAGGGGCGCACGGTGTCGATCTGGGTGTTCGGGGCGCTGGGGTTCGCCCTGCTGGCGCTGATTGCGTACTTCGCGCTGTTCCTGGGCACCGGGGCATCCGCGGTCGGCCTGGTCCTCGCGTTCGTGCCGCTGGGCATCGTGCTCTTCGGCGTGCACCTCATGGACCGGTGGGAGCCGGAGCCCAAGAGCATGGTGGTCTTCGCGCTGGCGTGGGGCGGCGTGGCGGCGGTCGGCATCGCGCTGCTGGCCGATCTGCTGCTGACCCTGGCTGTCGGGCAGCGCAGCGCCTTCTCGAGCGCGGTCATCCAGGCACCCATCGTGGAGGAGACCGCCAAGGGCCTGGGCGTGCTGCTGGCCTTCATCATCGGCAGACGCGCGTTCGACGGGCCGGTGGACGGCGTCGTGTACGGAGCCCTGGTCGGGGCGGGGTTCGCGTTCACCGAGAACATCCAGTACTTCGGCATCAGCATGATCAACGGCGGTGCGGGTGACCTGACGCTCACGTTCGTCCTGCGCGGCCTGCTCTCGCCGTTCGCGCACGCCATGTTCACCGCGCTGACCGGACTCGCGATCGGACTCGCCGCGCGGCGCGGGGCCGGGGTGTCCGGGGCGATCAGCACCGGCGCCATGGGGCTGCTGGGCGCGATGGCGCTGCACGCGTTCTGGAACGGCTCCTCGCTGCTGGGCGACTTCGTCGTGCTCTACCTCACGACGCAGATCCCGCTGTTCATCGGGTTCATCTTCGCGATCGTCGCGCTGCGGAAGGCGGAGTCGCGGCTCACGCAGCGGCGACTCGCGGACTACGCGCAGGCCGGCTGGTTCACGAACGAGGAGGTCGTCATGCTGGCGACGCCGGCAGGGCGCAGGGCGGGGATGCGGTGGGCTGCCGGTCTCCGCGGCGATCGGCGCCGGCTGATGCGCACCTTCATCAAGGATGCGACCGCGCTGGCGGCCGTGCGCCAGCGCGCCATCACCGGCCACGACGCGTATGCCGCCGCCGATGAGCAGGCGCTGCTGCTGCGGACGAGGGCGACCAGGGCGCAGCTGCTGGCGTACTGAGGAGGGCGGAGGCCTCGACTCGCTGCGCTTCGCGCACTGATCCGAGCCGCCTCAAGACTCAGCGCCCGGTGCTGCGGCGATGCCTGCAAGCGAATCCGGGCGCTGAGTTGATCTGCTTTCAGCATGCATGACGATCCCCCTGAAGTCAAGGGTCCTCGGCGAACGGGCTCACGCCCCGGATGGAGTCCGTTCGCCGAGGAGATTGCGTCCGAGAGCCGCCGCGAGTCCGGCGCCCGAGAGGCCTGCGCGCAGCAGGGCTCCGAGCTTGCCGAGAGCGGCCTCGGTGGTCATGTCCCCGCCGGGAAGCACACCGGCATCCGCCAGTGCCGACCCGACGGCGTATCGGCTCAGCTCCACGGATCCGTCCTCGCATTGCGTGACGGCGACGACCGCGGTCCCGCGATCGACCGCGGAGCGGATCACGGGGGCCAGCCCGCCGGATCCCACCGGCGCGGTGCCTGCGCCGTAGCACTCCAGCACGACACCTGCAGGACACTCCTCGAGCACGGCTCGCAGTTGCGCCGCGGTGAGCCCGGGGGAGACCTTGACCAGTCCGACTCGCGGCGCGGGGCGGCCGATCGCCGCGCGCAGCGCGGTGCGCAGCTCCTCGTCGGCGCCCTGGACCTGCGGGGCGCGCAGGCGCGGGGCGGCGAACGCATCCAGGCTCTCGCTGGATCGCTTCACGGTGCGGACAGCCGGCAGCATCCGTCCGCCGAAGGCGATGCTCACACCCGCATCCGTGCCGCGTCGCGCGGCGTCGAAGGCGTCGGAGAAGTTCTGCTCGGCGTCGCTGCCCGGTGTCCCCAGCGGCAGCTGGGCCCCGGTGAACACGATGGGAAGGCTCAGATCGGCGAGGGCGAACGCGGCGTGCGCGGCGCTGTAGGCCATGGTGTCCGTGCCGTGGACGACGACGACGCCTGCCGGACTCCCGTCCTGCACGATGGTGCGGATGCTGTCGGCGAGGTGCCCCATGCCCGCGGGCTGCAGTTCGGCGCTGTCGATGGCCCGCGGGGTCTCGTGGTACGTCCAGCGCGGGGCGGCCGCATCCTCGCCGTGCATCCGTGCGACGAGCTTCGCGAGCTCCTCGTCGAGATGAGGGTTGGGCGCCAGGCCGCGCGGAGTGGGCGTCATGCCGAAGGTCCCGCCGGTGTACAGCACGGCGACCGGGCCGGGGCTCTCGACGGCTGCAGGCGGCGCCCAGTTCACAGCGGCGCGGGCCAGGAGACGGGAGACGTCGATCGCCCCGGACTCCTCGGATGCGGCGTGCCCGTGCAGCAGGGGCAGTTCCGTGCAGGCCAGCAGCACCGTGTCGCTGTCCAGCTCGCGGCGCAGGGAGGCGAACTCCTCCTCGAGCTCGGGGGAGGAACCGCCCTCGAGCTTCACGGACTCGATCAGGCGGTGCAGCCGCTCGCGATCCTCGGGCAGCTCGAGCTGCACGCGGTCGCGCAGGCCGCGGTACGACGACCAGCCGTCCAGATCCATGGTCTGCCGCGATCCCAGCAGCGCGACGCGAGTCAGCCCGCGGCGCTCGATCTCGGCCAGGGCCGCGTCGACAGGCGTGAGCAGTACGGCCGGCAGCTGCAGGTCCCGCAGTCGATCGGCGAAGTGGTTCAGCGTATTGCACGCGATGACGAAGACGTCGGCCTGCTCGGCCACGCGTCGGGCCGCGCCTTCCAACGCGTTCCAGACGCGGGCTTCCTGGTGCTCCAGGTCCATCGAGTACCCCAGCTCCGGGAGCGAGACGATGACGGTCTCAGGCGCATCGATGTCGCCGCGGTATCGGCTCCCGAGCGCAGCCCGGTGCTCCTGCAGCACCTTGCGCCACATGTCGATCCCGGCCTCCGGGCCGGAGCCCGCGATGATGCCGATGCGATGCCGTCTCGTCTCGTCTCCCCGAGTCATGGGTCACTCCTTCTCGTCGTCGCGCACCACGAGGGGAGGAACATCCTCCGTGATGTCGATGGTCGATGTGAGCGCGGCCGGGTCGATGCGTCCGCGGACGCGGTACCAGCCGATCACCATCAGGACCACGACGACGACGAACGCGCCCAGCGTGATGCGCCCCACCCCGGGATCCAGCGCCATCAGCAGCACGACCAGCACGAGGAACAGCAGGGTGATCACGTTGGTCACAGGTGCCCACGGCAGCCGGAAGCCCGGCCGCTCACGGCCGTCCTTCTTCATCTTCCGCACGAACAGCCAGTGGCAGATGATGATCGAGCCCCACACGCCCACGATGCCCAGACCTGCCAGGTTCAGCACGATCTCGAACACCTGTCCGGGGACGATGAGGTTGAGGAACACGCCGACCACGCCGAGGGCCGTGGTGATGAGGATGCCGCCGTAGGGGACGCCCGCCTTGTTCATCCGCTTCGCGAACTTCGGGCCGGTGCCGGCCATGGCCAGGGAGCGCAGTGTGCGGCCGGTGGAGTACAGCCCGGCGTTCAGGCTGGACATCGCGGCGGTCAGCACGACGAGATTCATGATGTCACCGGCGTAGGGGATGCCGATCGAGTTCATGACCGTGACGAACGGGCTCTCGTCGCCCTTGTACGAGGTCCACGGCATCAGCAGCGTGAACAGCACCACGGAGCCTGCGTAGAAGAGCATGATGCGCCACATGATGGAGTTCACGGCACGGGGGATGACCTTGCGCGCGTCCTGCGCCTCGCCGGCCGCGACGCCCACCATCTCTGTGCCGCCGTAGGCGAAGACGACGCCCAGGGCGATCACGAACATGGCGCCGATGCCGTTGGGGAAGAAGCCGCCGTTGTCGGCGATCAGCGCGAAGCCGGGGGTGTGGCCGTCGATGGGTGTCTGGGTGACGATGAAGTAGATGCCCAGGATGCCGAACAGCACGATGGCGCCGACCTTGATCAGCGCGAACCAGTACTCCAGCTCGCCGAACAGCACCGCGGAGGTGATGTTCATGGCCATCACGATGACCAGGGCCACGAGCGCCAGCACCCACTGCGGGATGGGCGTGAAGAACGACCAGAAGTGCGCATACAGCGCGATGGCCGTGATGTCGGCGATGACGGTGGTTCCCCAGTCGAGGAAGAACAGCCAGCCGACCGAGAAAGCGCCCTTCTCGCCCATGAACTCGCGGGCGTAGGAGACGAAGGCGCCCGACGAGGGGCGGTACATGACCAGCTCGCCGAGTGCGCGCACCACGATGAAGGCGAAGAGCCCGCAGATGATGTACACCACGGCCAGCGAGGGCCCGGCGATCTCCATGCGGCTGCCGGCGCCGAGGAAGAGCCCCGTGCCGATCGAGCCGCCGATGGCGATCATGTTCATGTGCCGGCGCTTGAGCGATTTCCGGTAGCCGCCATCGCCTGCGTCGACGACCGCGGAGTGCGTCTGGTCCGTGGGTCGAACACCGCTGTTGCGATCCATCTGAGTCCTTTCTCGGTATGAACCCGGGGCGTGGGTGACAGGTGCTGTCCAGCTGTCCTGCTGTCGGACAGCATGACAGGTTCGCGTGCCGAGCGCAATGACTTTCCCGACATGCTCGCCTCCCAACCGGTGCGGGATGCCGGAATAGGATGGCTCACGTCATCACGAAGGTCTGAGGTGCGCCGTGTCCGATTCCACGCAGCAGGTCCCCCTGCAGCGCGTCAGCGCGGCGGAGGTCGCCTTCCAGGCGCTGAAGACGCTCATCTCCTCCGACGACGTCGAGGTGGGTAGCAGGCTGCCCGGTGAGATCGAGTTGGCCAAGAGGTTCGGCGTGAGCAGATCCATCCTGCGCGAGGCGCTCGGCGCCTGCGCCACGCTGGGACTCGTCGAGACCCGCAGTGGCCGCGGCACATTCGTGCTGTCGAAGGAGGAGCATCCGCAGCTGACCTTCGGCGGCTACTCGGCGGCCGACCTGGTCGAGGCGCGCCTGAACGTGGAGATCCCGGCGGCGGGGTACGCCGCCGAACGGCGCGGAGCCGAGCAGATCGCCGTGCTGCGCGGGTATCTCGCGAGCATGCGGGAGGCGGATGACCTGCACACCTGGGTGCAGCTCGACGGCCAGTTCCACCGGGCGATCGGGCAGGCCAGCGGCAATCCGGTGCTCGCGGCGATCATCGATTCCATGCGCCAGGCACTGGATCCGCAGTCCGAGTTCCTCAACATCACCAGGGCTCGACGGGCCGCGTCCGACGTGGAGCACGCTCGCATCGTCGACGCCATCGAGGCGGCGGATCCCGAGGGTGCGCGTGCGGCGGCCGCGGACCACATCGAGCAGGTCTCGCGCGCTCTGGCGCGGTGACGGGGCGTCGAGGACGCCCCCGGCCATGCTGCGTGTTCGCTCTCGGCGCGCGTCATCGCGTTGACCGACGCCAGGACGGAAGGTTTGATGGAACCATGACAGATCGCACGAAGCCGGAGTTCGACGCTCCGACCGGACCCGCACCCACCGAGCTCGTCATTCGCGACATCATCGTCGGCGAGGGCGATGAGGCGAAGCCCGGTGACACCGTCACCGTCCACTACGCGGGTGTCGAGCACGACTCCGGTGAGGAGTTCGACTCGTCCTGGGGTCGCGGTGAGACCATCCAGTTCCCGCTGCGCGGCCTCATCCAGGGCTGGCAGGAGGGCATCCCCGGCATGAAGGTCGGCGGCCGCCGCGAGCTGACCATCCCGCCGCACCTTGCCTACGGCCCGGCCGGCTCCGGGCACTTCCTGTCCGGCAAGACCCTCATCTTCATCATCGACCTGGTCGCCGTCGGCTGATCGCCTTCGGCTGACCGACGGCATCCGCCATCGACCTGGTCGCCGTCGGCTGAGTCGGCTGATCGCCGGCATCCGCCGAAATCCCCCGTCCGCACTCCGCGGACGGGGGATTTCTGTGAGAACGCCGAGAGCGGGAATGCATGCAACTGCATGTAAGTTATCCCCTGATGCAGCGCCCACGTGGCACCAACGACTTCAAGGAGAAGCCCATATGTCGATCGAGATCCCCGGTTACCGTCCTGGCACCTACGTCCTGGACCCCGCGCACAGCGAGGTGACCTTCAGCGTCCGCCACATGATGATCTCGAAGGTGCGCGGCACGTTCGGCGTCAAGGAGGCCACCTTCACGGCTCCGGAGAACCCGCTCGAGGTCGCTGTCGACGCCAAGGTCGACGTCACCTCCATCGACACCAAGGACGAGAACCGCGACGCGCACCTGCGCTCGGCCGACTTCTTCGACACCGAGAACCACCCCACGATGCACTTCGCCTCCACCGGCGCGCGCGTCGAGGACGGCGACTTCTTCGTGGACGGCGACCTGACCATCCGCGGCATCACCAAGCCCGTCACCTTCGAGTTCGAGTTCGGCGGCTTCGGCACCGACCCGTACGGCAACTACAAGGCCGGCGCCTCGGCCAAGACCGTCATCAACCGCGAGGACTTCGGCCTGACCTGGAACGCCGCGCTGGAGACCGGCGGCGTGCTGGTCGGCAAGGAGATCACCATCGGCCTCGACCTGCAGGGCGCCCTGCAGGCCTGATCGACCCGCATCCCGAGCCCCGGGGCGCTGACGCCGTGCGTCAGGCCTCGGGGCTCAGTGCGTCGTAGCCGCGGAAGCGCGGACTCAGCCGCGCCAGCGTCGCGGCGATCCCGATCACCAGGAACCCGCCCAACAGCGGCGGGAACCACAGGCTCGTGAGCGTCGCCAGCACGCCCGCGTACAGCGCGCCCACGCGCGGGCCGCCGGCCACGACGATGATGAAGATGCCCTGCAGCCGCCCGCGCATGGTGTCGGGAACGGCCGCCTGCATCATCGTGTTGCGGTAGAT
>NZ_CALBRW010000030.1 GCF_937927635.1 uncultured Microbacterium sp. | reverse complement strand
GGCCCACCCCCTCGGGCAAGCCAGATCAGATGTCACCTATCCGTGCAGCAGTCCCGTCCTCTCTGCGACCGTGTGTCGTGTCGTGTCGCCTTAGTGCGGTCATGGCCGCTGGCTGATTCCGCTGCAAGATGCATCGTGGTCGGCTGCGACTCACGGCTCCGACGTGGTCTGCTCGCCGACAGCCACGATCGCTTCACCGGTCGCTCCATCGGAGCCGTTCAGTCCGAAGCGGGTTCCGAGACGCTCTCGCGCCGGCTTGTAACCCAGGCTAAGTAGCCGATTCCATACTTCTTTCGCGAGATCAGCGTCCTGTTCGCTCGCCTCCGTGGCGGCCTTTACGAGAAGGTTCAGGAAGGGCGGCAGGCTTGTTCGCCCCGCCAGGAGATGCAGTCCTACCTTGAGCAGGGCGGTGTTGTTATCCCGAGGGAAGTCGTCAAGGCCGTAGTAGTCGAACCCTCGTTCGTCGGATGCCACAGCGGGTCCGCGAGTGAACAGGTCTACGGCGCGATCGAGATCAATGTTGGGGAGGGTCAGCCAGTCGAGGAGCGCACGCTGTTCTGCCCCGTGCAACGGTGGTTGGTTGTCGAGTCTGTGTTGCCAGAGTTTGAAGAGCAGGTCTTGGAACGATGGATCGTTGCCGTCAAGATGCCTGGCGACTGATCGAATCCAGCGCGCACGGGTGGTCACGGGTGCAGAAGCGATGAACGGGTCGGCCCAGGTGTGCTCGCCTGCCGGCGTGTAGAACGCGAACTGCGCCGCGTGGACCTTGATGAAAGCTTCTACGGAGCCCGGGAGCGAGCGGGCGATCTCCGGCCATCCGATCCGAAGCGCCTCTCGCGTGCGCGTCATCAGGGAGCGGGTGAAGTAGTTGGCTGTTAGAACTCCGGCCCAGAGGCTTCGCGAACGAGGAGAATCGTCGATCGAGGCCAGGAATGGTTGCAGATTGCGATCAGACCATTCCTCAGCCATATCGACAATATGTCCGGCGTACCGGGCCAGCATCATCGGGCTGGGATCGGCGGGCTCAATGTCCTGTGCCACGAAGAGTTCATCGAAGCCCGCCAGCAGCTCGGCGTCGATTACGGGGTGTTCCTCCTCTTGGGTCGCCCGCAGCGCGGTCTCGACGTATGCATACGCGAGCGCACCGCGGGCCGTGGAGTGTGCTTCAGATGGATCGGTTGGAGGCTCCTCCGATGCATCGACGGTGACGTTTCGCCACATGCCCAGTAGGAGTCGGCATCGTTCTAGAGCGTTCTCGAGGGGCTTGTCGAGTTCATTCGACGGTCGCGTGATTGAGAATACGACTCCGTAGGCGATGTCGTTGATAGTTGATGCGAGTTGCCTGAGCCGCGCTAGGAGGGGCTCC
The DNA here is from genome assembly GCF_937927635.1 of uncultured Microbacterium sp. Classification (GTDB taxonomy): domain Bacteria; phylum Actinomycetota; class Actinomycetes; order Actinomycetales; family Microbacteriaceae; genus Microbacterium. Next base: position 38,044 of record NZ_CALBRW010000030.1, on the reverse strand, counting down.
GCCTGCCATGGGGATCCCGGCCGCACGGCGCCTTGCAGCACCACAGTCCACGCAGCCGCCGACGATAGATTCTGAGCGAGGAATTCGTCCAGCATGTCCAACTCGTGACCAGGCTCGTGGTCGAGATAATCGCGCAGCTCCCGCAGGATCGGTCCGTTGTCGTATGCATCGTCTAGCGCTGAATCGTCCGCGAGCACCGCAGCCACGTCGCCGACCGGTTTGCCGCGGAATAGTCCTTCGGCTTCGGAGGTGGACTCCTCGAACGCCCCAACGCTGACCCAGAAGTCGAGGTCGGGGTGCTCCCGTGGACCATAGTCGGGGTGTGCCGCCTCTGCCGCGCTCAACACTGCGTGCACCGGATCCTCATCCGCCTGATCTGCACTGAGCCACACCAGTGCGTTGTAGCGCTCGTAGTCCCGAATGTCGTTTCCGTTGTCGAGTGCATCGGTTTGCTCGATGTGCGCCAACAGCTTCACCTTGGCGTCCAGCGTCGCGTGCCGGTACATCGACTTCAGCAGTCGGAATACCTCGGGTTTGTATCGAATGTCGAAGATGAGGCCGCGTTCAATGAGAAGGCTCAACATCGTGTCCGCGTCCCCGCTGTGTGCTTCGGCGAGAGCATCGATTGCGAGACGACGGATCAACTCGGATGAACTCTTCAGGAGCTGGAGCGCTCTGTCGGTGCCCTCGCGCCGCACGAACTCACGGAGAAGGTCGCGAGCGATATCCACGACAAGCACGTAGGGGTCGTCGCGACCGTGCTCCTCGACCCCGTCCACTTTCTGGCGACGAGTAGACAGCGTGTGACGACGTTCGCGCCCGCTGAAAAGGGCGTCTGTCGACTCAGCTCCTCGTATCAGGTCGAGTACCACCGAGAGCAGATGGTCAGGATCCGTGAGGCTTGGCAGCAATGTTGGCCAGGCGTCGCGGATCGACGATTGCCGCCACGCGAGAACCATGTCGGAGTCGAGCGCGTCCGGTTCACCAAGCCAGCCTCTGCGGGGACGGAACTGCAGCCGCGGGATCAGCATGTGATGTAGCAAGACTTCTGCGGCCAGAGGATCCTTCTCGGTTACCTGGTGGAGCAGCCCGGACAAACGCTCATCGTCGCGAGATGACTGATCGGCAGCGAGCAGTAGGAGCCACTGTCTGTGCTGTTCGATGGGCTGATAGGCCTCATAGAGTTGCAACCAAACGTGGAACCATAGCGTTTTTGCTAATCGCCCGCCATGTCGAGCCGCTGCCACGAGTAGCGCAGCTCCGTGGTCCGCCAGGAACGAGCCAACAGCCCATTGCGCCCACCCGTAGTTCTGATCGGAATCGGGCGCAGAGGCGTCGAAGAGTTCGTCGAGCACGCTGAGTCCGTCCAGTCGCGGGATCCAGGCTGCTGCGTCCGCGTCGTTTCTAAAGTGCCGTGCGTGCTCCGTGTCGCCCATCAACCAGAGAAGTTCATGTTCTGGCACGTCTGGGTTATCTGGCCCTGCTGAAAGTAGCGATTGAACACGGTCGAATCGTTCAGCAGGAGTGGCGGTGAGTCGCTTCCGCCAATTCTCGATGAAGAGCTTTAAAGAGGCATGCCGGGCATCTTGCGGAGAGGGATATGCGATGGGTGTGGCACCAAGTCGATCCCATCTAACCGCCATCGTGTCCGCTTGTTCGGTCTCCATGAACGCGAATCGGGTCTTTCCGTCCGCTGGTAAGGCTCGTGCGAGGTAGCGCATCACGGTGTCGTCGGCGCTGTAGCCGACGAAGAGCGTGACGTATCGCTCGAACATGCGCGTGAGGAACTGCGTAGCCCAGCCCTCTGTGATGTAGGCCTGCCCGAAATCGGTGTCCGTTACGACCATCCGTTGGCCGCTTGAAGGGTCGATCGTTCCGTGCAGGTGAACTATGCCGCTGAAGTCGTTCCCTAGGGGCAAGGCTGGAGCCGTGTGTACGGGGAGGGATACGCCAAGCTCTTGAGCACCGTGCTCGAAGAGCAGATCGAAGTTGGTTGTGACGATCCTCGGAGTTCGGGCATGGCTCTGGGAGATCTGAATGAGGTCCGTGTGGTACGAGTTCGGTTGTGTCGTACCCCTGAGGCGGGCGCTCACGCGCGCATGCACATCGTGTTGGAGCTCGTTGAGTTCCCCCATGACGGCATCGAACTGAACAGGGGCATCGGGGTCTTCGGGAAGCAGGTCCGAGCGGCCAAGCTCGCGGGCCACCGCGTCGACCAAGCCTTGAAACCCAGGCAACGAGGACGGAGGAGCTGCGGAGATTCCCGCACCGCAGAACAGCACAAGCGTGTCTGTCTCAAGCGCACGTTCAAGCTCGGCAGGCACCGCAATCCCGTCGGACTGCCACTCTGTCGTCACACATCTCCCTAAGGTCGCTCGTCTGATCATCTCACCGGGTGTGAGTGAAGTGCCGCTGTATCTTCCGTTCCCTGATGCGAAGGACTCGATCTGTCGATCCGAGAGGCGCTAGCGTCGAGTTCATGGACACGCCACTCGGCGATATCTACCGCGTTCGCCTGCGCTCGCTCGAGTGGGCTACGGGCCTGGTCCGCGACCTCCGACACGCGACCGACTCCGATGCGGTCTCCGTGGCGGTCAACTGGGCGCTCGATGCGGTCTACGACCTATTCGAGACGAATCGGCTGGCCGCGGGCTCGCACGACAAGCTGCCGGCACAAGATGATCTGCTAGCTCGAGAGTCCGGCGAGAAGGTCGGCGGGCTTCTCTTCATCCGCGGAGAGAAGACCCATCGTGCGAAGCGTGTCGACGATTCGAGCCCGTTTCGAGGTCTGCCATACGACTTCGCGGACCTCACTCACTGGGTCTGGGCAGATCTCACGATTACCGCGCCCGCTTTCAAGCGCCGCGCTGAGTGGCACAAGGGTCACGTCTGCGGTCGACCGCTGTGGGTACCGCTAGACCAAGCGTGGTACTGGTTCGTCAACAACAGCCCAATCGAGATCATCGGCCAAGACGCACTCGACGTCCCCCGCTGGGTACACGGCATCGCGCCGATGTTCACACGAGATCGCTCAGCTCGCTAAGCAGCATCCGTCGCAAGCACCAACACTTCCAGACAGTGTTCGAGATTGGTGATACCCGGACGCCCCAGATACCGGGCGCTGGTGTCAGAGACACTTCGAAACTCGCACGAGCTCGCCGATGATTTCAAGGCTGGTTTACCTGAATGACCGGGCTGCGATGCGGTTCAGAAGACGCCGCCTGACCTTCATCACGGGAGTGCACTACGTCGAGAAGGACAATAGACATGTGGAACCGGTCAAGGAAGCGTTCAAGAGAGCCCGCATCAAAGCTATCCAGCACATGACCGCATGCGAAGGAGCACAGCTACGGTGGGCCGAGACTTCGATCACCGAGACCGTAATCGCGCAGGTCGCACGCGCTGTGACCGTGGCGCCATTCACGCAGACCGCCGAATCACACAGCGGCGCTGACTGGATCTGGTGGTGGGTAGATGGAACCAGTGCCTACGGCATGCTCGTACAAGCCAAACGCGTGACCATCAATCAGAGCGGCCGGTGGCATTTCGGGTTCGCGTACAAGGCCCATGGCGCAGCCCATACCCAGCGCGACGTGCTTTTCTCAGCCGCAGCGAAGCTCGGTCTACTCCCGGTCTACGCGCTCTATCTCGGAACACCCGACTACCGGCGCCGCGAGCGATGCTCGAGCCTCCACCAGACCGGTAGATGTCTCTCCTGCGTCAAACGCGCCGTCTCCCTCGCACCCGCTCTCCTCGCAACCGACATCGGTATGGATGACGCCAGCTCGACATATGAATCCTCGGTGGCACTCGAAGACCTCTGGACGCCGGCGGGAAAGCCGCCGCTCATCCCGGTGGTCGAGGAGAAACTCTCACCGGAGCTCTCGCATTTCCTCACCACACGGCAGGACGGTACAGGAGCTGTCACCCGAGCGATGATCGATCGCGTCCTCCAAGCCCGCTTCGGACAGTTCTCCGCGGCTACTGCAAGCGCATCGCCCTCACGAGCAGGCCTGCACGACATGCTCGGGCCGATCTTTCGCGAACTCCCGGAGGACACCATGCACGGCGGTGTCGAGTACTTCCCACATCTTCTCGACCCTCTGCGTCATGCACCGCCCGGCTACGTCCTGGACATCGAATCAGGCACGATCGACACAGCCCAGCTCTCGTCCGAGATGCCGGAATCAGTGGCGGGTGTTGTCGTAGTACGGACTCCGCATCACCAAGGATGATCGAGCGGTCGTCCCCGCTTCGTCGTCTTGGGACCACCTCGGATCAGCGCGCGACTATCAGTCACAGGACCGAACATCAGCGTGACAGCCTTTTACTGCTGGGACGTCGTCACTGGCAGATACGGTCATGAGTATGGCCGATCTCACCGCGGACGAGAGCGAACTGCTGACCGTCGCGTTCTCCCTCCATTCCAACCCTGGCGCGTATGCGCTGCTGCTCGGTGCTGGTGTCTCTGCGCCCAGCGGTATCCCGACCGCGTGGGGTGTGCTCGAGGACCTCGTTACCCGCACAGCCGATCTCGTTGGCGCAACTCCTACTGACCCCATCGCCTGGTACGAGGAGCGGTTCGATGCATACCCGACGTATGAAGGTGTCCTCGAACGCATCGCTCCGACACAGATCGAGCGGCAACGCTTGCTGCGCGGGTACTTTGAGCGGAGCCTCGATGACATCGACGCAGACCGGAAGGCCCCCACCCCCGCGCACCTCGCGATCGCGAGACTCGTCCGATCCGGGACGGTCAAGGTCATCGTCACGTTGAACTTCGATCACCTCATCGAACAGGCGTTACGGAATGAGGGCGTCGAACCGACCATCGTGGCCAGCCCTGCCGACATTGACGGGATGGCGCCGCTACACACGCTCGACTGCTGCGTGGTCCACCTCCACGGCGACTACCTGAACCCCACGACGATGCTCAACACCGTCACTGAACTCGCGGCCTACGAGCCCAGCACTTCTCGACTCCTCCAGCGCATTCTGGAGGACTACGGCCTAATCATCGCCGGTTGGTCCTCCAAGTACGATCCTGCGCTGCGCGACGCGATCGCGGCCCATTACCCGAACAGGTTCACTCTGACCTGGTTTGAGCCCGCTGCGCCGTCGGAGGAAGCGACCGTTCTGCGAACGCTCAAGAAGGGTATTCATGTCGCCCAAGATGCGGATACCGGTTTCGGGCGCCTCGCCGACGGCGTCGCAGCCTTGGCCAGCCGACGTGCCCGTCATCCCTTAGCCATCCCGGTGGCCGTAGAGACCGCAAAGCGTGAGCTCGCCGGACAGACCGTCGCGATCGGCCTGCACGACCGGCTCCGTCGAGAACTTGACACTCTGCACCGACTGCCGGAATTTCACCTCGCCGATCACCACAAAGACGGTGACTACGAAGAGATGCTCGCCCGGGTCGAAGAAGCAACCCGACTACCCGCCGCGCTGGTGATGGCACTCACGTACTGGGGCGACCATGACACCGACAGATGGTGGATCGATGAGCTTCCTCGTTTCACTACCTCTGTAGACGGGTCCGGCCTCGTCAAGCTCCTGTCGCTGCGGGTGGTATCCGGCGCCATCCTTTTCTACGCCGCCGGTGTCGCCGCAGTAGCCGCGCAACGATTTGACCTGCTGGGACGGTTGTTCGCACTCAAGCATCCACACCGTTACAACGGTGAACTTGAGTCGCTGGCCGCGAGCATCGACGCCGAAGCCGGCTACGAGGGGGCGAGACACATACACACCCGATTGTTCGAGGTAGTCGCGCCGCTTCTGGCAGATGCTCTCTCCCTCGGTGCCGAACCGCTCGAGGAAGCTTGGCAGCGGTTCGAAGTGCTGCGGCTAGCCTGGGCGACCTGTCATGCACCGCGCTTCACCGCTCTGCAGACCGAGTATGCGGAGAAGGACAAGAGCTATCAGGCGGCGAACAAGGAGCTCGAGGATGCCGGGCGCCGACCCGGCGCGGACACGTCGGTAGCGCAAACCGCTCGCACAGCGGCCTGGCAGGATCGGGATCGCGTCCTCGGTAGCATCTGCCGCCTCGCGTCCGTCGGCAGACCGCACATTCTTACCGTCGATCTCCGTGGCGATGACCGTTATCAGAGTGCGACTGCGCTGCGCCTCCTGCATGACCTCGAAGCCGAAGGTGCAGCACACCCGCTGTTCACTAGCGGGCTTCTCGACGACGTCGACAGCGCACTGCTCGCTGTGAAGGCCGTCAGCGTCAGGCTAGGCATGATCGGCTATGAACTCTCCTGGAGCCGGGTCCGCAGTGCAGCCGGCAACGTCCCCATGCAGATGTGGATCGACAGCGGCCAGACACCACACGAGCGCACCCGTGCGACGGCGCTCCCCGCCGAGGAACACGACTGACGGCGCGAATCTCCCTGACCGCATCACATCTCGACAGCGCGAGGCGCCCCGGAAACTTTAGCGGCTTCGACCCAACCTTCGATGTCGAGGTCAGATCCGATCGGTCCATCCCGCACGTGGGGACGAGCGTGTTCTGTCTTTCAACCGCACCCGGCGGGCGAGAACGGATCTATCACCACCCCGACGCGTTCGTCTCCAAGAGTCCTCCCCGGCTCGGTCGAACCCTGGCCGCAGTCGACATCTACAACGACCTCGACCAAGGATGGTTGGCTGACGACTCGTTCGATGAATAGCATCGCGACGGACCAAGGTGGTCGCCCCATTCGATTCAGTTGAACTGGAACGTGCGATAAGAAGATCGCAGGTTGAATCGTCGACCCTCCTTCCGGCGCTGCAGGAAGCCCGCGATGGTGTCGACGTCGTCTCCGCGCATTCCGAGTGCCCGGCACTTCGCTCGTACCTGGTCGACGGTAATCGAGGCCCAGCGTTCGGGACGGTTCATCATGTCGGCCTTGAGTTTGTCCTCCTCGTTCCACTTCAGGCCCGACGAGTATCCGGCAGCCATGCCGGCGATGTACTCGAGGATCTCGTCCACGCCATTCGGCAACGGCTCGAGCGTGATCTCCGCACGCGGCGATGGGTCGATCGTCTCGCCCGGGAACAGCTGGATCGGATTCACGTCCTCGATCCACTCGGCAGTCTCCTCGACGCCCCATTCGATGACCACGATGGCGTCGGCGTCAGCGTTCCACAGGTCGTTCAGATGCTGGCGATCGGGCCAAGCGTAGAGCACTCGCTGCCCGTCGAAGTGCCCGCCATGAAATCCGCGCCAGGCGTGGTGACGCACGTTCGGTTGGGCGATCAGCCGCTTGAGGCTTGCGCTTTCCACGGCACGCCGCGGCGTCACGATCACCACTGATCCGCCCGGCTGCGCGAGAAGCCACTTCACCGCACGAGCGTTCTGCGCTTCGCGTGAGTCATTCTCACCGAGCCGTGATACCGCAATCAGAATCTCACCCATGCAAACCGGCCTCCACTAAATTGCTACGTTCTCACGTTAGCCATGGGCTCGGACATTGGTCCCGGTGGGGCGACGCCGAGGCGACGTGATCGCCGGCATCGATTAGTTTGCCGAGCCCGTAGCACCCGCCAGGCATCCGACATCACGATCACTACCCGGTGCGCTCTGCCAGCTTCGAGTGAATGAACACAAAGCACCGTCACGTCCCGCCCATCGGAGTACACCTCACGCAAGACATCGCGAATCGCCACGGCCGATTCCGCGCCCGCGCCAGGTGGAGCGATCCCGTTTCACGCGAGCGGCGAAGCTACTCGGCAACGTTCGATCGCGAGGGAGAAGCCAGGACGTTCCTGGAACAGCTCCAGTCACGAACGCGCATCGCGGGCGACCCGCTGATCTCGCTCGCCGACTACATCGCCGAGATCGGGGATCGGTATCTTCGAGGACTCGATCCGTCGTCGACGGCGAACGGATATCGCGCCAGCATCAGGGTCCGCGTACTTCCTGCCCTGGGACACCTGGCCGTGCGATCGATCAGCACTGCCGTCATCGACAGAACGATCGACCGGTGGGAAGGCGACTGCTCGCCGTCGACACTGAAGAACACGGTGTCAGCCCTCACACGGGTGCTCGACGAAGCCCTGCGAGACGAGATCATTGCCGCGAACCCCGCGCGAACACGCGCAAGACGACGGACACCGTCGTCGACAGCCGATCTCGCGCGCAAGATCCCGACTCTCGGCGAGGTGCAAAGCCTCGCGGACGCGTGCCGTCGTGTTCACGTGGCTTATGGAGACTTTGTCCTCCTCTCCGCTCTTCTCGCGGCGCGGGTGTCCGAGGTCGCCGGTCTGGTCGTCAGCGACATTGATTGGGACAACCGCCTCGTCACCATCGCACGACAGCACTTCCCCGGGTCGAACGGGCTATGCCTCAAGCCCACCAAGAGCAGGCACGCACGCAGGGTACCGATCCTCAAGCCGTTGGAGCCCGTGCTCAGACGCATTACTGAGGACCGCGAACATGATCAGCCCTGCTCCGAGGCCCCCGCGGCGGGGTCCTCACCACCGGAAAGCTCTCGCGAGCCACCGACTGGAACAACCTGGTACAAGGACTCGGCCACCCCGGTCTGCGACGACATGACCTCAGACATGCCGGGGCCACATGGTTCGCAAATGCCGGCGTCCCTCTTCACATCGTCCGTGACATCCTCGGACACGCCTCGATCGAGACGACCAAGGGCTACTTGCACACCGACACCACCGAGCTCACGCTCGCCGCGGAACGGACGAACCAGCATCTCGGATGAAGCGGAGCGAGCTCTTACACCACTTGACTTTGATTCGTAGGGGTCAGGGATTTGGGAACATGTTGGGACCACGCGAGTTCCGTGAGGTCCGACGTCCCTTAACATAGGAAGCACAAATCGGGACCACAGAATCGATCTTCGTCCGACGTACACTAGTGGAAATCGGGCACTCGGAAATGCCGTTCCATCAGGCTTTTTCTGTCGGGATGACAGGATTTGAACCTGCGACCCCCTGACCCCCAGTCAGGTGCGCTACCAAGCTGCGCCACATCCCGTTGTTGAGTTTTCTAGGCTGTTCTCGACCGTCGAAGACAATGTGTCCCCCAGTCAAGTGCGCTACCAAGCTGCGCCACATCCCGTTGTGATCCGCACCGAAGTGCGGGCAACTCCACAATCCTAGCCGACTCGCACGGCGCTCGCGAACCGCCTTGGACCGGGCGTGGCGCGCATGATCCATTGCCGATGTCCGAGGTGCCGCGTAGCGTGCCAGCATGACCACGATCACCACGGAACGCGCGACGATCGGGCGATGGGACGATGTGCAGCACTCGCTCTCCGGAGGCGGAGACGGGCGCAGCTGCCAGTGCATCTGGCCCGTCGTCAGCAACAAGGACTGGCAGGCGACCACCTTCGAGCAGCGGCGCGAGATGCTGCACGACGAGGTCGAAGCAGGTCCTCCGCCCGGACTGGTCGCCTACATCGATGGAGAGGCCGCGGGATGGATCCGCGTCGGCCCGCGCACGGTCCAGACCCGCATCCTGCGCACCAGGGCCATCGCCGCGGCGACTGCCGAGGCACTGGACGATGACAGCGTCTGGGCCGTGACCTGCTTCGTCGTGCGGCGCGAATACCGCGGCAGGGGGCTCACCGCACAGCTCCTGCGCGCAGGAATCGACCATGCACGCGATTCCGGTGCACGGCTCATCGAGGCGTATCCGGTCGACACGAGCGAGGGCGAGCATCACTCCAACGATCTGTTCCACGGCACGCTCTCGGTCTTCCTCGATCAGGGTTTCCAGCAGACAGCGACCCTCACCGGCGGGCGCGTGCTCGTGGTGCGCGAGCTGCACGACGGCGCCGCGATAGCGTGAAGCCATGAGCGCACAGCATCCGCCCATCGACGATCCCGAGCTCGGCACGCTGACCCAGGCCGAGAGCGTCTTCGATGACGGCACCGTCGCCGTTCATGACTGGTACGCGGGGCGCATCGACGACGGCGACGCGCAGATCGAGTTGATGGTCGACGGGCCCGAAGCCGACGATGTCCGCGCACGACTGCCGAGGCTGAAGACGGCGGTGGCCGACCTCGCAGGCGTCCGCCGTGCCGCGTCGGATGCCGTGATCGCGCACTTCAGCGAGGTCGAGCCGGAACAGTACGAACTCGACGAGGGCGCCGCAGACCTCCGCCTCGAAGCCATCGAGGCCTCGGCCGACGGGGAGATCGTGCTGCACTTCGTCGACACCTGCGGCACGCACTTCCCCGACGGGTACTGGCCCGCGGCGCACCTCGGACCGGACAACGCCGTCACCGCCGTGTCCGTCGAGTCGTGAGCACTCCCGTCGCGCGCGCAGCGGACCACGAGCAGCGGATGCCTGGCAGCATCCGGCCTCTCGACATCGCCGTCTGGGCTCCCTATGTCGTCCTGGCAATCATCCACGTGTCGGCGATCGCACTGGACAGCCCGCTCGCACCGCCGACCAAACTGTGGCTCATGCCGCTGCTGGCCCTGCCGGTGCTGATCGCGGCGCCGCGGCTGCTCCCGCGAGCCGTCCTCGGACTATTGCTGGGCGCACTACTGCTCTCCTGGCTCGGTGATGGTGCAGGCGCGTTCTTCCCCGGTCTGCCGGAACTGCCGCTGATGCTGGGCTTCTTCGGCCTCGCGCACATCGCATACATCGTGCTGTTCGCGCGCTTCGCGCGCATCCGACGGCTGCCGTGGTGGACGCTCGTGTATGTCGCGTGGTGGGTCGGGATGCTGAGCATCGTGGGCCCGCACACCGGCGGACTGCTCCTCGCCGTGGCCGTCTACGGGATCGTGCTGGCCGGCACGGCGGCGATGTCGGCCCGATGCCATCCGATCGTCGCGATCGGCGGCGGGTTCTTCCTCGCCAGTGATTCGATCCTGGCATTCCGGCTCTTCCTGCCCGACGGCCTCCCGGGATGGTTGGGGCCTGCGGTCATGATCACGTACACGATCGGCCAGGGGTTGATCGTGTGGGGCGTGCTGCGCACGCCCCACAGGAGGGAGTCGCGATGACGGATGCCGTGAAGCCGGCACGCGTGGATGCCTGGCTGTGGGCGATCAGGATCTACAAGACCCGCTCCGCTGCGACGACCGCATGCCGTGCGGGGCATGTTCGCGTCAACAGGGAGCGCACGAAGGCTGCGCAGACCGTCAAGCCTGGTGACGAGGTGCGAGTGCGCATCGCCGGTTTCGACCGGATCCTCATCGTGCGGCAGACCCTGGTCAAGCGCGTCGGAGCTCCTGTCGCCGCCACGGCATACGACGATCGGACTCCCCCACGCGACCCCGTCGCCATGCTGGCCGTTCGCGACCGCGGCGCCGGCCGCCCGACCAAGCGCGAGCGGCGCGAGATCGACAGGCTGCGCGGGCGAGACCAGGACGACTGAGCGCGAGTCAGCGTGGTGCTGACGTCGAATCCGCTGCTTCAGCAACTGGGTCCCTGAGCTTGTCGAAGGGTCGGGATCTGGCCGGCTCAGGGCGAGGCGACGGGTCATGAAGCGAGCGGTGCGAGACGACGTCGGCGAGTCCCACTGCGTGGCCGGGGACAGGAAGATGGCCCGTTCACGTACAGAAATCAGTCTTCCGATTCTCTTCCCATATTCGAACATGTGTACTACACTGGAGGCATGGTTCCCGACGTCGAGGCTCTCCTCCAGCAGCGCATCGCGCTGCTGGAGGCGTGGGTGTCGAAGCAGCGTGAGATCGCCCGGTTGCAGGCCGAGGCTACTGGTCTGCTGGCGGAACGGTGGGTGCTGTTCGAAGAGGAAACCCGGGTGGAGCCCGGACACTCGCAGTCGATCGAGAAGTCGATGATCGCGGAGTACGCGGCCGCCGGACACGTCTCGCAGGGGTCGATGGTGTTCGCGTTCACGGATGCGCGGATGATGGCACAGTTCCCCGCCGTGCACGCCGCGTTCCGTGATGGGCGAGTCACAGGCTCGCATGTGCGGGAGATTCTGCGGGAGTCCCAGCCTGTGCGCGAGGCTGTCGATGCCGGTGAGGTCGCCCCGAACACGCTGGGACTGTTCGAGCAGGCGTGCCTGGAAGTCGCCGAACGCGACACCGCCCCGCGCACGAAGACCCACGCCCGGCGGGTCGCCGCAGCCCTGGCAGGGCTGACCGTGACCCGGCAGCACGAGAACGCGTTCGAAGAGCGGTCCGTGACGGTCAGGTCCGTCGGGGACGGGCTCGCGCTGCTGCAGGCCGTTCTCCCCGAGCACCTGGCAGTCGCGATCCATGACCGGCTGACCCGGATGGCCCAGCACCTGGCCGGGCATCCCGAAGACCGCGACACCCCACCCTCGGAACCCTCGGGGGCGGAATGGGAGGCGTGGGAAGCCGAGTGGGACGCCGCCGACCGCGCCGAGCAGGCCCTGTATGAGCGCATCATGCGCGATGCCGCCGCACGCCACGCAGCGCAGACCGCGGCCACGCAGACCGCTGCCCCGGTCGGCGCGGACGCTGCAGAGGCCGCGGACGGGAAGACGCTGGGCGGGCAGACTTCGATGCGCGACGAGCCCGCAGACGCAGACGGCACCAGCACCACCGACACCGCTTCCGCCAGTGACGCCAGCGCGAACGCGAGCGCCGATCTCGACGACGCGAACTCCGGCACCAACAGCGACGCAAACATGAGCGCCGCTGCGGCCACCGCTACCACTGAGGCTGAGGCGAGCGTCGAGGCTCAATATCGGGAGTTGATCGCCCGTCATCTGGATGCGGACGGGTTCTGGATCGACGACGACACCGAACCGGAACCGCCCGGTCCTCCGCGGGAAGTGGATCTGACGTATTGGACGGACCCGCAGATCGACCCGCTCAGTCCGTGCATCATCCACCTGCCCGACGAGGCCCGCACCTTCGATCAGCTGCGCGCGGATCTGCTGTCCGACCTGCTCCTGACCTGCAGCCCGTCTGACGCGCACGGGACCGGACTGGTCGGCATCCGTCCGACCATCCAGGTGACCGTGTCCGCGACCACGCTTCTCGGCGCTGACGACCGGCCCGCCGAACTCGACGGGCACGGCCCGATCCGTGCCGGCGTCGCCCGCGCCCTCGCCGGAAGCACGAAGGGCTGGACCCGGCTGTTCCTGGACCCGAAAGGGTTCCTCACCCGCACCGACACCTACACGCCCACCGAGGGCATGGTCCGGTACCTGAAAGCCCGCGACCAGCACTGCCGGTTCCCCGGCTGCCGCCGCCCCGTGCACCGGTGCGAACACGACCACAACCGAGACTGGGCCCAAGGCGGCGAAACCAGCATCGACAACCTCGAGTACTTCTGCAAGACCCACCACGACCTCAAACACCCCACCGTGCCCGACACCTCCCGCTGGACCGCCCGGCAGACCCCCGACCGGGCCGTGCAATGGACCAGCCCCACCGGCCACACCTACCCCGACCACGAGCAGCCCCGCGTCATGTTCATCCCCACCGACATCCTCCGCACGTCGATCACCTGGCCCGACACACCCCTCACCGCCCAACAAGCCGGAACACCCTTCTGACCCAGCTGGCGAAACCGGTCACCCGAACTCACGATGACAGGGCCCGTCCCTTCGACAAGCTCAGGGACCCAGTGAGCAGCCGCCGTGAACCGGCGCCGTGAGCAGGCACCATGAACCGGCACCGCGAGTATGGACGTGACCAGCGCCGCGATCAGGTGCCGTAGCAGGCACCGTGACCGACCCCCGCGTATACGCGGAGCTCAGCCCGGCAAGCGGCAAGCGGCAAAGCATCTCCGCCAAAGCATCTCCGCCGAAGGGCGGGTGCGACTTCTCCGATGATGGCCCTGGAGCGGGCCCTCAGCCCAACTGCCCCAGCAGCCACCCTGCGGACTCGACGCGCGCGCCGATCTCCTCCAGGCGTGCCCGCAGCCCGCGATCACTGCTGACGGCGACGACGGACAGCCCACCGTCCAGAAGCCTGCGCGCCTCATCGACGATCGCATCATCGCCCGCTCCGGCGGCGCGCACGACCTCCACGCGCCCGTCCTCCCGGGCATCCGACGCCGACCCACCACGACCGGCCGCATCCGTGATCGCCCGCGCCGCACCCTCCACGACCAGCGACACTCCCGGATACCAGCGATCCGCGCCCAGGCCCAGCGCAGCAGCAGCGACGCCGCCAGCGGCCCATGACGACACACGGTCCCGCAGCCGCGAAGCCGCACCGGCGCGATCCTTCCACCAGCCGTCCGGCACCGAACCCACGACGTTGGCAGCATCCACGACCACAGCCGGACGCACCGGCAGCAGCGCACGCAGCGACGGCCAGGCCGCGCCGAACCCCGGATGCAGCGGACACTGATCCACCTCTTCCACGGGCACCCACTCCAGCGCCAGGCTCTCGGGATCGCTGATGACCGGCTCGAACGGCTCGAGCACGTCGGCGATCACCGTCGTGTACGACCAGATCGAAAGATCCAGCACGCTCGCGAACCGCGCGCGTACGGCGCCGTCAGGAATTCCGGCCTCCTCCTGCGCCTCGCGCAGCGCGCCGCGCAACGGCGACTCCCCCTCGTGCAGCGCCCCACCTGGAATGCCCCATGTGCCGCCGTAGTGGCTCCAGCCGACCCGATGCTGCAGCAGCACGCCGCGCTCCGCGTCAAATGCCAGCAGTCCTGCGGCGCCGAACCGGCCCCAGTACTTCTCGCCCGTCTCCGCCACCACCCAGGCATCTCCCGGATCGCGCGGCCCCTGCGGACGACGCGGTTCACCGGGCACGGCAGGGATGATCGACACCCTTCCAGCTTTTCACAGCGTCGCCGACGAGCGGCGATCAAGTCGAAGAGTGTCAGCCCCTGTCCGGGAGGGGCGCTACCGACGCCGGCGCTCGCGCACGCGCATGTTGATGACGATGGGCGTGCCCTCGAACGAGTACAGCTCGCGCAGCCTGCGCGTGATGTACCGGCGGTACCCGGGGTCGAGGAACCCTGTCGTGAACAGCACGAATGTCGGCGGCCGCGTGGACGCCTGCGTGCCGAACAGCACGCGGGGCTGCTTGCCGCCGCGCAGCGGGTGCGGGTGCTCGGCCACGAGTTCGGTGAGGAACGCGTTGAACTTGCCGGTCGCGATGCGGCGATCCCAGTTCTCCAGCGCGCGCTCCAGCGCCGGCACGAGCTTGTCGAAGTGCCATCCGGTCTTCGCCGAGATGTTCACCCGCGGCGCCCACGCCACATGCGCCAGGTCCTGCTCGATCTCGCGCTCCAGATACCGGCGTCGATCGGTGTTCTCCATGTCGTCGTCGGACAGGCGGTCCCACTTGTTGAATGCGAGCACCAGGGCGCGCCCGGACTCCAGCACCATGTCGATGATGTTCAAGTCCTGCACGCTGATCGGCTGGCTGACATCCAGCACGACGATCGCGACCTCGGCCTTCTCCAGCGCGGCGGACGTGCGCAGCGAGGCGTAGAAGTCGGCACCCTGCGACAGGTGCACGCGACGACGGATGCCGGCGGTGTCGACCAGCCGCCACATCTTGCCGCCGATCTCGACGACCTCGTCCACGGGATCGCGGGTGGTGCCGGCGAGGTCGTTGACGACCACGCGCTCCTCCCCCGCGGCCTTGTTCAGCAGCGAGGACTTGCCCACGTTCGGACGGCCCAGGATCGCGACGCGACGCGGCCCGCCGATCTCGGCCTTCGCCACCGCTGACACCTCGGGCAGCTTCTTGATGACCAGGTCCAGCAGGTCAGCGACCCCGCGACCGTGGATGGCCGAGACGGGGTACGGCTCGCCGAGGCCGAGGTTCCACAGCGCCGCGGCCTCGGGCTCCTGGCGCGCGTCGTCGATCTTGTTGGCGACGAGGAAGACCGGCTTGCGACTCTTGCGCAGCAGCCTCACGACGTGCTCGTCGGTCGACGTCGCCCCGACCTTCGCATCCACGACGAACAGCACCATGTCGGCCAGATCGATGGCGACCTCGGCCTGCGCGGCCACGGAGCGGTCGATGCCCTTGGCATCCGGCTCCCACCCGCCGGTGTCCACCAGCGTGAAGCGGCGCTCCTGCCACTCGGCCTTGTAACTCACGCGGTCGCGGGTGACACCGGGGGTGTCCTCCACCACGGCCTCGCGACGGCCGAGGATGCGGTTCACCAGCGCGGACTTGCCCACGTTCGGCCGACCGACGATCGCGACCACCGGCAGCGCCGGCAGGTATTCGATGCCTTCCTCGCCGTGGCCGACGCCGGCCAGCAGACTGGCGTCCTCCTCGTCCAGATCGTAGTCGGCCAGAGACGCGCGCATGAGATCAGCGCGCTGGTCGGCGAGCTCCTCATCCAGCTCCGCCATCTTCTCGGCGAGCTGGTCGGAACCGCCCTCGTACTCTTCATCAGCCATGGTTGGGCTCCTTGTCGGCATCGCGTCCGCGCTCGATCACGGCGAGCACGGCGTCGACGGTCTGGGGGAAATCAAGGTGGGTGGAGTCGACGACGTCCACTCCCGGTGCGGCGTTGAGGAAGTCGACCACGCTGCTGTCGGAGGCGTCGCGCCTGCGCATGGCCTCGGCGACGGATGCCTGATCGGCACCGGCGAGTTCGCCCGCGCGGCGCGCGGCCCGCACCTCGGGGGCCGCGGTCAGCAGGATGCGCACCGGCGCATCCGGGGCGACGACGGTCGTGATGTCACGGCCCTCGACGACCACGGCGGGATAGTCGGCATCCGCCACCATCCGCCGGAAGATCTCATTGACCTGCACGCGCACCTCGGGCACGCGCGCCACGCCGCTCACCGCGGCGGAGACGCGCGGGTCGCGGATCGCGTCGGTCACGTCGACCTCACCGACCAGCACGCGCCGGTCGTCGGGGTCGAGTCGCTGACTCAGGCGGAGATCGGATGCCGCGGAGCGGACTGCGTCGGCATCCGCCGTGTCTCCGCCGCGCTCCAGCACGAACCACGCCAGCGCGCGATACGCCGCGCCGGTGTCGAGGTAGCCGTATGCGAGCCTGCGCGCGACCTCCTTGGAGACACTGGACTTGCCGGACCCGGCCGGGCCGTCGATCGCGATGAACTTCTCGGCGTCAGTCATTGGTGTTCCCCGCAATCCGCCAGCCGCGTGCTTCCAGGCCCTCGATGGCGCCGCGCAGCGCGGCCGGCGCCACGCTGATATCGGCCAGGCCGAACTCCGCGCCGGGAGAGTGCTCCAGGCGCAGGTCCTCGACGTTCACACCCAGCTCGCCGAGCTCGCCGAACAGGCGCCCCAGCTGCCCCGGGGTGTCGTCGACCATGACGATGAGCTGCTCGAAGCGGCGGTTCTGGCCGTGCTTGCCCGGCAGCCTCTCCACGCCCTCGTTTCCGGCGCGGATGGCGTCGGCGACTGCACGCCGGGCGCCGGGCGCATCCGGCGACCGCAGTGCATCGGAGACGTCGCGCAGATCGGCCGCCAGCGCGTCGAGCACCTCGACGACGGGCTCGGCGTTGGCGCTGAGGATCTGCACCCACAGCTCGGGAGCGGATGCCGCGATGCGGGTCGTGTCGCGCACTCCCTGTCCGGCCAGGCGCAACGAGCCCTCCTCGGCCGCGCCGAGACGGGCGGCCAGCAGGCTCGCCACCACCTGCGGCACGTGCGAGGTCAGCGCCACGGAGCGGTCGTGCTCCTCGGGCGTCATCTCCAGCGGCATCGCGCCGACCTCGAGCGCCAGCCCCTCCACCAGCGAGAGGTCGGCGGCGCGGGTCTCCTCGTCGCGGCACACCACCCAGGGACGCCCGACGAACAGGTCGGCGCGGGCGGAGATCGCCCCGCCGCGCTCGCGACCGGCCAGCGGATGCGAGCCGATGTAGCGGGTCAGGTCCACGCCGCGACGACGCAGCTCCAGGTACGGTTCGAGCTTCACGCTGGCGACGTCGGTGACGACGGCATCCGGGTGCGCCTGCAGCTCCGCCTGGATGACGTCGGCCGTGACGTCCGGCGGCACAGCCACCACGATCAGGCCCGGCTGGTCGTCATCGCGCGCTGAGCGGCCGGCGCCGTAGTCGATGGCCAGGCGCAATTGCGACGGCGATGCATCGGCCAGCACGACGTCGACGCCGTGACCGCGCAGGGCGTGCCCGATGCTGGAGCCCAGCAGACCCGCCCCGACGATGCGCACGGTGCCTGACACGCGCGATGCGCGGGCGTTCGTGGAATCGCTCACTCGGTCTCCTGCTCGTCGTCTCCCGCGGCCGCAGGTGTGTCCTGGCGCGAGAGGGTCAGCAGCGCGCCGCGTTCGATCATAGTCAGTTCGCGGGTGCGCCCGACCGGGAGGGTTCCCAGGTGCAGTGGACCGAACCGCCGCCGCACGAGCTCCGTGACGGGATGCCCGACGGCGGCCATCATGCGCCGCACGATCCGGTTGCGACCGGAGTGCAGCGTGAGCTCCACCAGGCTCGACCCGCGCGACTGGTCCAGCAGCCGCGCCTTGTCGGCCTTGATGGGACCGTCCTCCAGGTCGAAGCCCCGGGTGAGCTTCGCGATGGTCTGCGCGGTGACCGCGCCCTCCACCTTGGCGATGTACACCTTGGTCACGCCGAACGACGGATGCGCGAGCACGTGCGCGAGGTCCCCGTCGTTGGTGAGGATCAGCAGTCCGCTGGTCTCGGCATCCAGACGCCCCACGTTGTACAGCCGCTCCGGCCACTCCCGCGTGAACCGGCGCAGGTCGGGTCTGTCCTTCTCATCATGCATGGTGCTGTAGATCCCGGTGGGCTTGTTGAGCATGACGTAGCGCTTGGACACGTCCAGCTGCACGGCCGTGCCGTCCACGTCGATCAGGTCGGTCTCGGGATCGATGCGGGTGCCGAGCTCGGTGACGGTGCGCCCGTTGACGCGGATGCGGCCATCGACGATGTACTGCTCCACCACGCGCCTGGACGCGACACCGGCATTCGCCAGCGCCTTCTGCAGGCGCACGCCCTCGGCATCCGTCATCGGACCACTCCCTCTTCGAATCCGTCGGCCCGGACTCCCGCCCCGGCACCTTCACGCCGCGAACTCCTCATCTCAGTACTCCCTCTTCGAATCCGTCTGCGCCGTCATCCAGCAGTGGCGAGATGGGTGGCAGCTCATCGATCGAGTTGATCCCCAGGTGCGCCAGCAGCTGGTCGCTGGTGCCGTAGTTGATGGCGCCGGTCTCCGAGTCGGCGAACAGCTCGGTGATCAGTCCGCGCGCGAGCAGCGTGCGGACCACGGAGTCCACGTTCACGGCTCGGATGGACGCGACCTGTCCGCGCGTGACCGGCTGCTTGTAGGCGATCACGGCCAGCGTCTCGAGCGCCGCCTGGGACAGCCGCGCGGGTGCCTGTCCGCCGATGAAGTCGGCGACGAGGTCATCGTGATCCTCGCGCACGTACAGTCGCCAGCCTCCGCCGACCTCGCGCAGCTCGAAGCCGCGACGCGCTCCGTGGCCGCGCCCGTCGTACTCCTCGACCAGTGTCTCCAGCGTCTGCCGCACGGCAGGCACCGGCGCATGCACGGCGGCGGCCAGCGCCACCAGCGCGATGGGCTCGTCGATGATCAGCAGGATCGCCTCGACCCGCTCCGACAGGGGCGTCTCGATCACGGACCCTTCGACGGGCTCAGGGACCCAGCCGGATCCATTGTCAATGGTCATAGTCGGCTCCCAACGTGGCCAGTTGCTCATCGGACCAGTTCTCCGCGGACCACCGCAGGGTCAGCTCGCCCAGCGGCTCCAGCTGCTCGAACGACAGCGCCGCATGCCTGTACAGCTCCAGCACCGAGATGAAGCGCGCCACGACGATGCCCGGCTCGGCCACGCCGCTCACCAGCTCCCGGAACGTCAGCGACTCCGTCGAGCGCAGCAGGGTCACGACCACCGCCGCCTGCTCCCGGATGCTCACCAGCGGGGCGTGCAGGTGGTCGAGGCCCACGGTGGGGAGCTCTTTCGGCGTGAACGCCAGCACGGCGAGCGCAGCGAAGTCGTCCGCCGAGAGGGTCCACACCAGCTCGGGAGTACGACGTCGGTGCTTCTCGTCCAGCGGCGCGGCGCGCACGTGGCGCCGGTCCTCCCGCTGCAGGCAGCGCGCGAACCACGCGGACACCTCCTTGAACGCGCGGTACTGCAGCAGCCGGGCGAACAGCAGGTCCCGTGCCTCCAGGAGCGCCACGGATTCGGCATCCACCAGCTCACCCTGCGGAAGCAGGCTCGCCACCTTCATGTCCAGCAGCGTGGCCGCGACGACGAGGAACTCGGATGCCTGGTCCAGCTCGGCATCGCCGTCGAGGTCGCGCAGGTACGAGATGAACTCATCGGTGACCCTGCTCAGCGACACCTCGGTGATGTCCATCTCGTGCTTGGAGATGAGGGTCAGCAGCAGGTCGAACGGGCCGTCGAAGTTCGACAGCGAGACGCGGAAGCCCGCATCCGCCTCTTCGACGGGCTCGGGGCCCCGATCGTCTCGGGTCGCCGGGACGTCGAACTCAGGCGACGGCGCCACGGGACACAAGCTCCCGCGCCAGTCGCAGGTATGCCTGGGCGGCTGCGTGCTCCGGCGCGAACTCGGTGATCGGCACCCCGGACACCGAGGCGTCGGGGAACTTCACGGTGCGGCCGATCACGGTCTCCAGCACGTCGTCGCCGAACGCCTCCACCACGCGCTCCAGCACCTCACGGGAGTGCAGCGTGCGCGGGTCGTACATGGTGGCCAGCAGCCCGTCGAGCTGGATCGACGGATTCAGGCGGTCGCGCACCTTGTCGATGGTCTCGATCAGCAGCGCCACACCGCGCAGCGCGAAGAACTCGCACTCCAGCGGCACCAGCACGCCGTGCGCCGCGGTCAGCGCGTTGACCGTCAGCAGGCCCAGCGAGGGCTGGCAGTCGATGAGGATGACGTCGTAGTCCCCTGCGACGTGCCGCAGCACGCGGGAGAGGATGGTCTCGCGGGCGACCTCGTTGACCAGGTGGACCTCAGCGGCGGACAGGTCGATGTTGGCCGGCAGCACGTCGAGGTTCGGCGTGGACGAGTGGACGATGGCATCCCGCGGGTCGCGCTTGGTGTCCAGCAGCAGGTCGTAGACCGTGGGCACGTCGTGCACCAGGATGCCCAGGCCGGCAGACAGCGCGCCCTGCGGGTCGAAGTCGACGGCCAGCACCTTGCGGCCGTACTCGGCCAGCGCCGCGGCCAGGTTGATGGACGTGGTCGTCTTGCCGACGCCGCCCTTCTGGTTGCACAGCGCGATGATGCGCGCGGGGCCGTGCGAATCCAGCGGCGCGGGGACGTCGAACCCGTGGTACGGGCGCCCCGTCGCGCCGATGGGAGTGTCGTCACCCTTCGTCGACTTCGACTTGGACTTCGTCGCCTTCTCCGCCACCGGTTCTCCTGCTCGTTCGCCGCCTGCTCGAGTCTAGCGGGAGGGCGGGCCGGGTCAGCCCCGGCGCGCGGCGCGCTCCCGTGCTGCGGCCACCAGCCCCTGGAACACGCCGAGGTCGTCGGCCGTCTCCGGATGCCACTGCACGCCGACGGAGAAGCGGTCGCCGTCGGCCTCGATGGCCTGCGTGACGCCGTCGGCGTCCTGAGCGGTGACGCGGAATCCCGGATGCTCATCGACGGCCTGATGGTGGTGACTGGGGACGGTGAGGTGCTCGGCCACGAGACCCGCGAGTCGGCCACTCTCGTCGACCGTGACATCGGTGCTGCTGTACCCGGCCTCCGTCCCGCCGTGGCCGCTGTGCCCGACGACGTCCGGCAGGTGCTGCACGAGCGATCCACCCGCGGCGACGGCCATCATCTGCATCCCGCGGCAGATGCCGAGCGTCGGGAGCCGCTGGTGGTCGGCTTCGGCGAGCAGCCACATCTCCCACGCGTCGCGGTCGTCCTGCCAGAAGGTCACGTGCGGGTCGGGCTCCTGCCCGTAGCGGGCCGGGTTGATGTCGGCGCCTCCGGCGATCAGCAGGCCGTCCACGCGGCTCAGTGCGATGCGCGCGGCCTCCTCCGAGGCCAGCGGAGGCAGCAGCACCGGCACCCCGCCTGCCTTCTCGACGGAGTTCGCGTAGTCCGCCGGCAGCAGGTCGGCGGGGATGTGGCGCCAGTCGCCCCAGTTCGCCGTCTGCCGGTACGTGCTGATGCCGATGACGGGGCGCGGCGCCCCGCCGGGGGTCTCAGGGTCACTCAAAGTCGCTCTCCAGTGGTGTCACGTAGGCGTTGGACAGGCCACCGTCCACGAGGAAGTCCATCGCGGTGATGAAGCTGGACTCATCACTGCCCAGGAAGGCTACCGCGTTAGCGATCTCCTCGGGCTCCGCGAAGCGGCCCATGGGCACGTGGATCAGACGTCGCGCGGCGCGCTCGGGGTCCTTCGCGAACAGCTCCTGCAGCAGCGGCGTGTTCACCGGGCCAGGGCACAGGGCATTCACGCGGATGCCCTTGCGCGCGAACTGCACGCCCAGCTCGCGGGTCATGGCCAGCACGCCGCCCTTGGACGCCGTGTACGAGATCTGCGAGGTGGCGGCCCCCATGATGGCCACGAACGACGCCGTGTTGATGATGGAGCCCTTGCCCTGCGCGAGCATGTACGGCAGCACGGCCTTGCAGCAGTGGTACACGCTGGTGAGGTTGACGTCCTGCACGAGGTTCCAGGCGTCGATGCCGGTCTTCAGGATGGAGTCGTCGGATGCCGGTGAGATGCCGGCGTTGTTGAACGCGATGTC
Organism: uncultured Microbacterium sp.; assembly: GCF_937927635.1. Lineage (GTDB taxonomy): Bacteria > Actinomycetota > Actinomycetes > Actinomycetales > Microbacteriaceae > Microbacterium. The sequence continues at coordinate 15,455 of NZ_CALBRW010000030.1, read as the reverse complement.
GATGTGGCCGTAGGTGTCGTTCGCGACCTTGAAGAGGTTCTCCACCTCGTCCTTGTTCGTGACGTTCACCTTCACGAACACGCCGTCGAGCTCCTGGGCGATACGGGGGCCGTTCGCCTCGTCGAGGTCGCCGATGACGACCTTCGCACCTTCGGCGACGAACTTCTTCGCTGTGGCGAGGCCGATTCCACTGCATCCGCCGGTGATGACGCCGACCTTGCCGTCGAGCTTTCCCATCTTCTCTCCCTGTTGCCTTTCGTGCTCTGTGATCAATTGTCCGTCGAGATGAAGACGTTCTTCACCTCGGAGAAGGAGTCCGGCGCGTCCGGGCCCAGCTCGCGGCCGAGCCCGGACTGCTTGAACCCGCCGAACGGGGTCCAGTACCGCACCGAGGAGTGCGAGTTGACGGACAGGTTTCCGCTGTCCACCCCGCGCGCCACGCGCAGCGCGCGGCCCACGTCGCGGGTGAAGATCGATCCGGACAGGCCGTACTCGGTGTCATTGGCCTTGGCCACGGCATCCGCCTCGTCCGTGAACGGCATGACGGCCAGCACCGGGCCGAACAGCTCCTGCGACCACACCGGGTCGGCCGTGCCGCGCGGCATGACGACGGTGGGCGCCAGCCAGTACCCGCTGGAGGCGTCCGGCGCCTGGCCGCGGAAGGCCACATCGGCGCCCTCGAGGGCTCCCGCCACGGCATCCCGCTGCTTGGCGGAGATCATCGGGCCCATCTCGGCGTCCTCCGCCGCGGGATCCTTCACGCGGAACGACTCCACGGCAGGCTGCAGCAGCTCCATGAACCGGTCGTACACGCTCTGCTGCACGAGGATGCGAGAGCGCGCGCAGCAGTCCTGCCCGGCGTTGTCCAGGCCCGCGCCGGGCGCGGAGGCCGCGGCGCGCTCGAGATCGGCATCCTCGAACACGATGTTGGCGTTCTTGCCGCCCAGCTCCAGCGTGAGCCGCTTGACCTGATCCGCGCACCCGCGCATGATGCCCTTGCCCACCTCGGTGGAGCCGGTGAAGCACACCTTGCGCACCAGCGGATGCGTGACGAACCTGTTGCCGACCACGCTCCCCCGACCCGGGATGACGGTGAACACGCCCTCGGGAATGCCGGCCTCCAGCGCCAGCTCCGCCAGCCGCATCGCGGTCAGCGGCGTCAGCTCGGCGGGCTTGAGGACCACCGTGTTGCCGGCCGCCAGTGCGGGGCCGAAGCCCCAGCCTGCGATGGGCATCGGGAAGTTCCAGGGCACGATGATGCCGACCACGCCCAGCGGCTCGTGGAAGGTGATGTCCACTCCGCCGGGCACCGGGATCTGCCTCCCGAAGTGCCGCTCGGGCGTCGCGCTGTAGTAGTTCAGCACGTCGCGCACGTTGCCCGCCTCCCAGCGGGCGTTGCCGATGGTGTGGCCGGAGCCGGCTACCTCGAGGTCGGCCAGCTCGCCGATGTGCGCGTCGACGACCGCCGCGAACGAGCGCAGCAGCCGGGCGCGCTCGGCGGGCGCGATGGCGCGCCAGGCCGGGAAGGCGCGATGCGCGCGCTCGATGGCAGCATCCGTCTCCGCGAGATCCGCCTGCGGCACATCCGCGACCGGAGCGCCCGTGGCCGGGTTGAGGACGGTGAAGGCGCCGGCGGCGCCGAACGGGGTGGTGGGGATCCTCATGCTCAGAGCCTCTCGAATCCGCGGCGCAGTTCCCAATCGGTGACGGCCGCGTCGAACGCGTCGATCTCGACGTCGGCGTAGTGCACGTAGTGCCGCACCACGTCCTCGCCGAACACCTCCGCGGCGATCGCGGAGCCGGCCAGCGCATCGCGGGCTTCGCGCATGGTGGTCGGCACGGTCGGCGCGCCCGATTCGTAGGCGTTGCCGTGCGTCTCGGCGTCGAGCTCCAGCTCGTGCTCGATGCCGTACAGGCCGCCGGCCAGCATGGCGGCCAGTCCCAGGTACGGGTTCATGTCGCCGCCGGGCAGGCGGTTCTCCATGCGCGCGCTGCGCCCGCTGCCGACCAGGCGCACCGAGGTGGTGCGGTTGTCGACACCCCACGCCACCGCGGTGGGCGCGAAGGAGCCCTTCACGAACCGCTTGTAGGAGTTGATGTTGGGCGCGTAGAACAGCGTGAATTCGCGCATGGTGGCCAGCACCCCGGCGATGAAGTGGTCGTACACGGCCGTGCGGCGGTCGTTCTCGGCATCCCAGAACACCAGTGCGTCGTCGTCCTTGCCGCGCAGCGACATGTGGATGTGACAGGAGTTGCCCTCGCGCTGGTTGGGCTTGGCCATGAACGTCAGCGACTGCCCGTGCTGGCGGGCGATGTCCTTGGCCGCGGTCTTGTAGTACGAGTGGTTGTCGGCAGTGGCGATCACGTCGTCGTACAGGAACGCGATCTCGTGCTGCCCGAAGTTGCACTCGCCCTTGGCCGACTCCACGGTCAGGCCCGAGGAGTACATCGTGTTGCGGATGTCGCGCAGCAGCGGCTCCACGAGCGTGGAGCCCAGGATCGAGTAGTCCACGTTGTAGCGGTTGGCCGGCTCCAGGTTGCGGTAGCCGTCGTCCCACGCCTTCTCGTACGGCGTGTTGTAGATCACGAACTCCAGCTCCGTGCCCGCGACGGCCTTCCAGCCGTGGGATGCCGCCCGCTCGGTCTGCGCGCGCAGCACGGCGCGCGGCGACACCCGCACGGACTCGCCGGTCGTGCCGGCCAGATCGCACTGGATCATCACGGTTCCCGGCCGGTGCGGCAGCAGGCGGATGGTAGCGAGGTCGGGCAGGAACTCCATGTCGCCGTAGCCGCCGGCCCAGGAGGCGTGCTCGTACCCGTCGATGGTGTTCATGTCCACGTCGACGGCCAGCAGGTAGTTGCATCCCTCGGTGGCGTGGCCGAGTACGGAGTCCAGGAAGAACCGCGCGTGCAGGAGCTTGCCCTGCAGTCGGCCCTGCATGTCGGTGAAGGCGAGGATGACGGTGTCGATCTCGCCCTCGAGGATCATGCCGCGCAGGCGGTCGACGGTCAGCATCCGGTCATTGCGGGCGGGGACGGGATCGGTGTTCAGTGCGTTCATTTCAGGAGGCCCTTCAGGAGTGCTGCCGTGGCGTCGCAGTGCGCGGCCATGACCTGGCGCGCCCGCTCGGCGTCGCCCGCGAGGATCGCGGTGACGATCTCACGGTGCTCGGCATCTGCGTGTTCGATGTTCTTGGTGAGGAATGGGATCTCGGCCAGCAGCTGGTGGATCCTCGCCTGCACGCCGCTGCAGGCGTGCGCGAGCTCGTCCGAGCCGCACACGCTGCTGATGGCCAGGTGCAGCCGGGCATCCGCCTGCCGGTAGTCGGCCGGCGTGCTCGCGTCGTCGACCTCGGCCAGGCTGACCTGCAGCAGCTCGCGCTGCTCGTCGCCGAGGTCGGTCAGCGCCGCCCGGTGCGCTGCACCGGGTTCGATGACCGAGCGGAAGATGATGAGGTCGTCGATCTCGGCTCGGCGCGGCGGATGCTGATCAGCCGGCCACGCGTCGGCGGGCGGCTCCACGAAGGTGCCCCCTCCGCGCCCCCGGGTCGTGGAGACGAGCCCGGCGGCGCGGAGGGCACTGATGGCCTCCCGCAGGGTGGCGCGCGAGACGCTCAGCCGCTCGGCGAGCTCGCGCTCGCCCGGCAGCCTGTCGCCCACCCGGAAGATGCCCAGCTGGATGGCGGATCCGAGCTGCTCGACGCAGGATTCGAAGGCCATCTGGCCGCGCACCGGGTGCAGTGCGGCATCCACCAGGAGGGAGGAGTCCATCATCGTCATCGTGCTCGGCGTCTCACTCGTCCAGCAGGTCGGATGCGGACTTGGTGAGGTGCTCCGCCTCTTCGGGGCTGTTGTTCATGAAGTCGCGCTTGCCGTACGCGAACCACAGCACCACGGCGAGGATCGCGACCACGGCGACCGCGATCGGGGCGTAGTTGAACGTCTCGGCGGTGATCGGGGTGACCGGCGGCAGCACGAACAGGATGACGATGAAGATCACCCAGACCACGGCCACCCAACCGACCAGGCCGCTCCAGCGCCCCAGGTTCCACGGGCCGGGAGCGAAGTCCTTGTTCAGCCGGCGCAGCAGCACCGGGGTGACGTAGCCGATGTACAGGCCGATCACCGCGATGGACGTGACGGCCGCGTACGCGGTGCCGTTGAACAGGGCGGGGACGGTGACCAGGATCGACAGCGCCACGCACAGCCAGATGGAGTTGGTGGGGGTGCCGGTGCGCTTGTTGACCTGCGCCCACAGCCGGGCGCCGGGGATCGCGTTGTCGCGCGAGAAGGCGTAGCTCATGCGCGAGTTGGCCGTGACCGACGCCATGCCGCAGAAGAACTGCGCGCCGCACACGATGAAAAGCAGGAACTTGGCGACTCCCGGGTTGTTCAGCGCGTCCATGAAGATCTGCGCGGGGCCCGAGCCGAGGTCGGTGCCGACGATCTTCGCCAGGCCCGCCTCGCTGCCGTCCTGGATCGCCGCGACGATCGTGTACAGCAGGATCCAGCCGCCGATGATGGAGATCAGCACGCTCATCACGATGCCCTTGGGCGCGGCGATCGAGGCGTTCTTGGTCTCCTCGGCCACGTGCGCGGAGGCGTCGTAGCCGGTGTAGGTGTACTGGGCCATCAGCAGGCCCATCAGGAACACGTACGGGCCGAAGCCCCAGCCGGTCTCGTTGTGCCAGGTCGTGAACGTCCAGGCCACGTCCTGGTGCTGGGCGGGCATGATCCACAGCACCGCGACGATGATCGCCACGCCCACGATGTGCCACCAGGCGGAGACCGACGACAGCAGGCTCACCAGGTTCACGCCGAAGGTGTTCAGCAGGCCGTGGATGACGATCAGCACCACGAACAGCAGGAACGTGTTCAGTGCGGTGACCTCGGTGCCCCACATCAGGTTGGCGAAGGCCATCATGGTCGCGGCGGCGCCGTAGTCGATGGCGGCCGTGACGGCCACCTCGCCGAGGAAGTTGTACCAGCCGACGAACCAGGCCCACTGGCGCTTGTTCTTCTTCGCCAGCCGCCCGGCCCAGAAGTACAGGCCGCCGGCGGTGGGATAGCGCGAGCAGACCTCGGCCATCGCCAGCGCCACGCACAGCACGAAGACGCCGACCAGCGGCCAGCCGATGGTGATCGCGCTGGGCCCGCCGGACTTCAGCGCGATGTTGAAGGACGTGATGCAGCCGGCGAGGATCGAGATGATCGAGAACGACACCGCGAAGTTCGAGAAGCCCGACATCCCGCGGTGGAGTTCCTGCTTGTAACCGAGTTCGGCCAGAGCGGCGGCGTCATCATCGACGGGGCCCGTACCCACGGCCTTTGTGGATTCGCTCATGGAATGCTGCCTGCTTTCAGTGGAGGGAGCGTTTGGAGCGATTCTGGCGTCACCGGGACGCAGCTGTCAATGGTCTGACTTCATTCCATTCAGCGCGGGGAGTCTGAGCTTCCTCGGGTCCCTGAGCCTGTCGAAGAGCCGATTCAGCGTGCGCGAGGGTGCGAGGTGGCGTAGATGTCCCGCAACGTGTCGACGGAGACGTGCGTGTAGATCTGCGTGGTGGCCACCGAGGCGTGTCCCAGCAGCTCCTGCACGACGCGCACGTCGGCGCCGCCCTGCAGCAGATGCGTGGCGAAGGAGTGCCGCAGCGTGTGCGGGGACACGTCGGCGGTGATGTGCGCGCGCTCGGCGGCGGAGCGGATGACCAGCCAGGCGCTCTGCCGCGAGAGCGGGGCGCCGCGCGCGCCGAGGAACAGCTTCGACGTGGCCGAGCCCTTGGCCGCCAGCGCCGGCCGCACCCGTGTCAGGTACGCGTCCACGGCCGCGCGGGCGTACGAGCCGACGGGCACGATGCGCTCCTTGTCGCCCTTGCCGCGCAGGCGCAGCACGTCACCGTAGGCGAGGTCGTCGACGTCCAGAGACACGGCCTCGGACACGCGGGCGCCGGTGGCGTACAGCAGTTCCAGCAGGGCGCGGTCGCGGATGCCGATCGGCTCGTCGGGCGAGGGCGCCGTCAGCAGCTGCTCGACCTGCTCGATGGTCAAAGCCTTCGGCAGCCGGCGCGGCATCTTCGGTGGGCGGATGCGACCGGTGGGGTCGTCCTGCTCGATGCCCTCCCTGGCCAGGAACCGATGCCAGCCGCGCACCGAGGACTGCAGGCGGGCGAGGCTGGAGGCTGCGGGCGGCGGATCCGCGGCCGCGCGCTCGGCGATGAACGCCGCCACGACCTGCTGGGTCACGGCATCCGTCTCCGCGATGCCCTGCGCCGCCAGCCAGCCCAGGTAGGCGTTCAGGTCGCGCCGGTACGCGGCGATGCTGTGCTCGGACAGGCCGCGCTCGATCGTGATGTGCCGCAGGTAGGCGTTCAGCGCACGATCGAGCTGCACATCAGCTCCGACCGCCGAGCCTGGCCGCTGCGGCGAGCACGCCGATGGTGAGGATGCCGTTGTGCATGCGCCCGGCGAGCACGGCATCCACGGCATCCTGCAGCGGAACCCACTCGATGCGGATGTCGGCCTCCTCGTCCTCCCGGGCGAAGGCGGCCGGCGCCGCGGCGATGCCCGTGGCCAGATAGAGGTGGATCATCTCGTCGTTGCCGCCGGGCGTCGTCCACGACGAGACCAGGTGCTCCCACTGCGAGGCGACGATGTCCGTCTCCTCGGCCAGCTCGCGCTGCGCGGCGACCAGATGATCCTCGCCCGCGATGTCCAGAAGGCCCGCGGGCAGCTCCCAGTCGCGGTGGCGGATGGGATGCCGGTACTGCTGGATCAGCAGCACCCGCTCCTGGTCGTCGATGGCGACGACGGCCACAGCGCCGGTGTGAGCGACGTACTGGCGACGGATCTCGCCCTCGCCGTACCGCACGCGCTCGTCCAGGACATTCCAGACCGCACCCTCGAAGCCGATCCGGCTCTCGATGATCTCGGGCTCGAAGGGCTGGTCCTGAAGCTCAGTTCTCGTCATCGCGGAACAGCTCGCTGGAGCGGTGGCGCTCGATGGCGGCCCCGACCAGTCCGCGGAACAGCGGGTGCGGCTCGGTCGGGCGCGAGCGCAGCTCGGGGTGCGCCTGGGTGGCGATGTAGAACGGGTGCACCTCGCGCGGCAGTTCGACGTACTCCACCAGGTCCAGGTCGGGGTTCAGTCCCGAGAACACCATGCCGGCGTCCGCCAGACGGTCGCGGTAGGCGTTGTTGACCTCGTAGCGGTGGCGGTGGCGCTCGGAGGCGACCGGGGCGCCGTACAGCTCGCGGGCCAGGGACCCCTCGGCGAGTGCCGCCTCGTACAGTCCCAGGCGCATGGTGCCGCCCAGGTCGCCGCCGTCGAGGATCTCGACCTGCTCGGCCATGGTCGCGATGATGGGCTCTGCGGTGTCGGGGTCGAACTCGCTGGAGGAGGCTCCGGCGATGCCTGCCATGTTGCGGCCGTACTCGATGACCATGCACTGCAGGCCCAGGCACAGGCCCAGCGTCGGGATGCCCTGCTCGCGGGCGAAGCGCAGTGCGCCGAGCTTGCCCTCGATGCCGCGGATGCCGAAGCCCCCTGGCACGCAGATGCCGTCCAGGTCGGCGAGGTTCTTCTCAGCGCCCTCCGGCGTCTCGCAGGTGTCCGAGGCGATCCAGCGGATGTTGACCTTGGTCTCCTGCGCGAAGCCGCCGGCCTTGAGCGCCTCGGTGACGGACAGGTAGGCGTCGGGCAGGTCGATGTACTTGCCGACCAGGCCGATGGTGACCTCGTGCTTGGGGTTGTGCACAGCGTGCAGCACGGTGTTCCAGCGAGTCCAGTCCACCTCGTGCGCCTTCTCGTCGAGGCCGAAGCGCTGTGTGATGAACGCGTCCAGGCCCTGCTCGTTGAGGGTGGACGGGATGTCGTAGATGCTGGGCAGGTCGACCGTGTTGATGACGGCCTCGATGTCCACGTCGCACATCAGCGCGATCTTGCTGCGGTTGCTCTCGCTGACCGGTCGGTCGCTGCGCAGCACCAGCGCGTCGGGCTGGATGCCGACCTGGCGCAGGGCCGCGACGGAGTGCTGCGTGGGCTTCGTCTTCTGCTCGCCGGAGGCCCCCATGAAGGGGACCAGCGAGACGTGCACGAAGAACACGTTGCCGCGGCCGAGCTCGTGGCGCAGCTGGCGGGCGGCCTCCAGGAACGGCTGCGACTCGATGTCTCCGACGGTGCCGCCGACCTCGGTGATGATCACATCGGGGCGGGGCTCCTCGGTGGCCTGCAGGCGCATGCGGCGCTTGATCTCGTCGGTGATGTGCGGGATGACCTGCACGGTCGCGCCGAGGTACTCGCCTCGGCGCTCGCGGGCGATCACCTGCGAGTAGATCTGGCCGGTGGTGACGTTGGCCGCCTGGGACAGGTTGATGTCCAGGAAGCGCTCGTAGTGGCCGATGTCCAGGTCGGTCTCCGCGCCGTCGTCGGTGACGAACACCTCGCCGTGCTGGAAGGGGTTCATGGTGCCCGGGTCGACGTTCAGATACGGGTCCAGCTTCTGCATGACCACGCGCAGGCCGCGCGCCGTGAGCAGGTTGCCCAGGCTGGCCGCGGTGAGCCCCTTGCCCAAAGAGGAAACGACACCTCCGGTCACGAAGATGTGCCTGGTGGTGTCGTTCTTGGGCGCCGCAACAGAAGAGTTCATCACGGGCTTTTATCCTATCAGTTCGTTCCCGAGCCGAGGCTCAGGAGTTCGCGGGCGTGGGTGAGGGCGGCATCCGAATCCGCGAGTCCCGACAGCAGCCGGGCCATCTCGGCCTCGCGCTGCGGACCTGCGAGCCGGGTGATGCTGGATGCCGTGACGGAGCCGTCGTGGGACTTCACGACGCTCAGATGGTTGGTGGCGAAGGCCGCGACCTGCGCGAGGTGCGTGACGGCGATGACCTGGGCGGTCTGAGCGAGCCGCGCGAGTCGCCTGCCGACCTCGATGGCGGCGGCACCGCCGATGCCGGCATCCACCTCGTCGAACACGAAGGTGGGCACCGGGTCGGTGCCCGCGATGACGACCTCGATGGCCAGCATGACGCGGGAGAGCTCGCCGCCCGAGGCGCCTCGGGAGACCGATCGGGGCTCGGCGCCGGGGTGCGGTGCGAGCAGGATGCTGACGTCGTCGCGGCCGTGCGCGGACTCGGCGCCCTCGGAGACGCGCACCTCCAGCCGGGCGTCGGGCATGGCCAGTGCGTGCAGTTCATCGGTGACGGCCGCGGACAGGCGTCCGGCGGCCTCGGTGCGGGCCGCGGTCAGCGCGGCAGCCGCGTCGTCGAGCGCACTGCGCTCCTGAGCAGCCTGAACGGTGAGCCGTTCGATGCGGTCGCCGTCGTCGTCGAGCTCGGCCAGGCGCAGCGAACCCGTGCGCCACACCTCCAGCGCCTGCTCCAGGGAGCCGTGCTGCCGGATGAGACCGCCGATCGCGGCGCGACGCTCCTCGACCGCGGCCAGCTCGTGCGGGCCGGACTCGTCGAGGTCGGCGAGGTACGTGGAGAGCTGCCCGGCGAGGTCGGCTGCGCGGTAGCCGAGGTCGGCGAGTGCCTCGGCGATCTCGGCGAGCTGCGGATCGGAGACGCGCTCCAGCGATCGGCGGGCCTCGGCCAGCAGGCCCGACACATCGGGCTCGTCGTCCTCGCTGGACAGCGCGGTGCGGGCCAGCGACGCGGACAGGCGCAGCTCCTCGGCGTTGGCCAGTCGCTCGGCTCGCTCGTCAAGACTGGCGTCCTCCCCCGCCTCCGGCTCGACCTGCTCGATCTCGGCGAGCTGCGCGCGCAGGTCGGCCGCTTCCGCGGCGCGGCGGTCGCGGTTCGCCGTGAGCTCGGCGATCTCGGCATCCAGCGCCCGCCAGCCCTCGAAGCGCTCGGCGTAGGTCGCGAGCGCGTCGGCGATGCGGTCTCCGCCGAAGCGGTCCAGCGCCTCGCGCTGGGCGGATGCCGAGCGCAGCCGCAGTTGGTCGGACTGGCCGTGCACGACGACGAGTTCATCCGCCAGGGCGGAGAGCACGGATGCCGGTGCCGCCCTGCCTCCGACGCTGGCGCGGCTGCGCCCCTCGGCGGTGAGCGTGCGCGAGACGTAGAGCTCGGAGCTGGACCCCGCGGGCTCCAGCTCGCCACCGGCATCCGCGACGATGTCGGCGACGGGACCGTGCGGCGGCACCAGCCACACGCCGGCGACGGAGGCCTGACGCGCGCCGGCGCGCACGGCCGACGAGTCGGCCCTGGCGCCCAGCAGCAGCCCGAGGCCGGTGACGACCATGGTCTTGCCCGCGCCGGTCTCACCGGTGACCGCGGTGAACCCGGGCCCCAGCGGCAGCACGGCGTCGTCGATGACGCCGAGGTCGCGGATGCGCATCTCGTCGATCACGGCGCTCCTCGCCAGCCCGCGACGGGAAGCTGGAACTTGCGCACCAGCCGGTTGGTGAAGGCGGCCGGATGCAGCCGAGCCAGCCGCACAGGGCGGGTGGAGCGGCGCACCAGCACGCGCGCGCCCGGCGGCAGCTCGTGCGAGCGGCGTCCGTCGCACCACAGGATGGCGGAGCCGCCGGAGCCCTCCAGCAGCTCGATGGCCACCGACGTCTCGGGTCCGACGACCAGGGGCTTCGCGAACAGCGCGTGCGCGGAAAGCGGCACCACGGCGATGGCCTCGACGCTGGGCCAGATGACCGGACCGCCGGCGGAGAAGTTGTAGGCCGTGGAGCCGGTCGGAGTGGAGACCACCATGCCGTCGCAGCCGAAGCTGGACAGCGGCAGCCCGTCGATCTCGATGACCACCTCGATCATCCGCTCGCGGCTGGCCTTCTCGACGGTGGCCTCATTGAGCGCCCAGGTCTCGTAGACGACGCCGCCCGCGGCATCCTTCACGCGCACAGACAGCGCCAACCGCTCCTCGACCTCGTAGTCACGGGCGATCACGCGATGCACCGCAGCATCCATGTCGTCGCGGTCGATCTCGGCCAGGAAGCCGACATGCCCCATGTTGATGCCCAGTACCGGGGCGCCGCACTCGCGCACCAGCTCGGCCGCGCGCAGGATCGTGCCGTCGCCGCCGAGGACGATGGCCAGCTCCAGCTCCTCGGCGGTGATCTCTTCGCCCAGCCGCGCGATCCCGGCGAACCGGGGGTCTGCAGCCGCGAGCTCGTCGCGGTCGTCCGCGGGGAGCACCGGGACGGCTCCCGCATCGCGCAGCGCGTCGATCACGCGCAGCGCCGCAGCGACGGTGTCCGCCCGCTTGGCGTGCGCGATGACCAGGATGTGGCGCTCGTTCATCGTCCTCCTGCCACGTGCGCGATCTGCTGTGTCCATTCTGACGGATCCGTTCCGCGCGCGGGCGCGAGGTGCACCAGGTACTCGGCGTTCCCGTGCGTGCCGAGGATCGGCGAAGCGAGAATGCCGAGCACCCCCAGTCCGTTGTCATGCGCGGTCCACAGCACGCGCTCGACAGCGTCCACGCGCAGTGCGGGATTCGTGACCAGGCCGCCCTTCACCGCGGTGCGTCCGACCTCGAACTGGGGTTTGACGAGCAGGACGACATCGCCGGCGGATGCCACGGTCTCGGCGATCGCGGGCAGCACCAGCTCCAGTGAGATGAAGGACAGGTCGCCGACGACGCGGTCGGGACGCTGGGACTCCCCCGTCGCCTGGGCAAGGGCCTGCGCGGTCATGTACCGGACGTTGAAGCCCTCCACCGCGGTGACGCCCGCGTCCGCGGCGATCTGCGGCGAGAGCTGCCCGTGGCCGACGTCGACCGCCAGCACGCGTCGCGCTCCGCGTTCGCGGAGCACCTGGGTGAACCCGCCGGTGGAGGCGCCGAGGTCCAGGGCGAGACGGCCCGCGACGTCGATGCGGAAACCGTCGAGCGCGGCGATGAGCTTGTGGGCGCCGCGGCTGACGTAGTGATCCGCGCCGTCGACGCGGATGTCGTCGTCGTCTGACACCGGGGTCGAGGCCTTCACCACCGGGTGTCCGGCCACGCGCACCAGGCCGTCGGAGATCAGGGTCGCGGCGTGCGTGCGGGAGCGCGCCAGGCCGCGGGCCGCGAGCGCCGCGTCGAGTCTGGTCATCGGGTCCCCGTGGCGGCATCGCCGCGAGGCGCGCTCTCGAGGCGCTTCACGAGTTCGTCGTGCACGGCTCCGTAGGCATCCGCACGCGTGTCGAGGGGCTGACCCTCGATGAGACGGAGCCGGCTCCACAGGGCGTCTTCCGGTTCGTCTCGCGTGTGCTCCATCCGACCACTGTAACGCGAGCCGCGACACTGCGCGGGCGACGCTCAGGGCCTGTGGAAAGGATCCGCGTACAGCTTCTCGGGCACGCGGAACGCGTAGATCATCAGGCCCGTCGCCCAGATCGCGGCAGCCCCCGCGCGCAGCAGGTCGATCTGCGAGTCGCCCTCGGCGAGGATCTGCACGTCGGCGTCCACCACCCGCACGGACGCGCCGCCCACGGTGAAGACGCCGTTGGATTCGACGGTCTCCGGGTACGGCTCGTGCAGGTCGCGCAGGTCGCGCAGGATGTAGCCGGGGCGGGAGCCCTCGGGTGCGGCCAGCACGTGCTTGGGCCGATCGATGCCGGTCAGCACGAGCGCCGAGTCGATGCCCGCGCGCGATGCGCCGGCGATGTCGGTGTCGAGGCGGTCGCCGATGAAGAGCGGGTGCTGCGCCCCGAACCGTTCGGTGGCGACCTCGAAGATGGGCTTCTCGGGCTTGCCCGCCACCGTGGAGAGCCGGCCGATGGCGGTGTGCACGGCGGATACGAGCGTGCCGTTGCCGGGGGCGACGCCGCGATCGCGCGGGATCGTCCAGTCGGTGTTCGTGGAGATCCAGGGGATGCCGCCCTCGTCCTCGGGCAGCTGCAGCGCGAACGCGGCCTCGGCGAGGTCGGTCCAGGCGATCTCGGGCGCGAAGCCCTGCACCACAGCGGCGGGCTCATCCAGCGCGCTGCGGGTGACCGTGTAGCCGGCCTTGTGCGCCTCGTCGACGAGCCCCTCTCCCCCGACGATCAGGATCGTCGCCGGTGCGGGCACCATGGTCGACAGCAGTCGCATGGCCGCCTGGGGGCTGGTCACCACATCATCCGGCGCCACCGTCAGCCCGAGGCTGGAGAGGTGCTCCGCGACGGAGGCATCCGTGCGGGAGGCGTTGTTGGTGATGTATCCCAGCCGTACGCTCTCGGATGCGCGGTTCAGGCTCTCCACCGCATACGGCAGCGCGCCGGGACCGGCGTAGACGACGCCGTCGAGGTCGGCGAGGACGGCATCGCGTCCGGTGAGCGGGGTGGCGACCTGCTTGGCGCGGCGGAACAGCGCCATCACGCCTCCGACGCGGTGGACGAGTCGGATGCCGGAGAGCCGGACGGGGGTTCGATTCCCCCCAGCTCCGGCGAATCCGCTGCTGCCGGTGCAGGCTGGTCGTCGGCATCCGAAGCCGTGGCGGCCGCAGGTGCGAGTTCTTCCTTCGCGGTTGCGGCGCTCTCCTCGCCCGACTCGGCGGCGTCAGCACCGGCCTCAGCTGCGGCCTCGTCCTCGGACTCGTCCGAGAAGTCATCGTCTGCGGTGTCGGACGAGTCGTGCTCGTCCTCGAGATCGTCGTCCTCGAAGTCCTCGACCAGGCCGTCCTCGACGATCATCTCGTCGAACTGGCCGTCCAGGCCCAGGGCCGACGTCGCGACCTCGGCGCGCTCGGTCCAGAATGCGGCCTCCTCGGTGCGACCCAGGTCCTCGAGCACAGCTGCGCGCGCCGAGAACAGCGCGGGACTCCACTCGAACGCGCGGTCGGGGTCGAGCTCCGGGATCTCGAGCTCGCCGAGCGCCAGCTCGGTCTCACCGCGGTCGAGGCGAGCACCGGACATGGCGATGGCCAGTGCCACACGCACCTCGGGCTTGAGGGATGCGCGGTCGACGCCGTGCCCCTCCTCGAGAGCACGGTCGGGGCGGCCGACCCCGCGTTCGCTGTCGACGATGAGGGCGATCATGTCGTCCTTGCCGGAGATGCGACGGTAGGTGCGCAGCTCACGCAGCGCGAGTGCGAAGTCGCCGATGCCGTAGGCAGTGATGGCGAGCGTGGAGCGAACGACCGCGATGCGGCCGGCACGACGGGAGGCGGCCAGGGCATGCTCGTGTGCGCGCTCGGGCTCGTCGTCGATCAGCTGCGCAGCCATCGCGAGGTGGCGTGCGGTCTGCTCCGCGTTCTCCTTGCTGAGGGTCTTCAACTCGTTGCGAGCCGACGGGTGCAGGTCGCGTGCGGTGATGTCATCGGGCAGCGGCGGCTCCGGAACGCGCTCGCGCACCGGTGCGAACTCGTTGAACGTCCGCTCAACGCCACCCCGCGGTCGATCCTTGTACGACGGGCGCTCGGAACGGTCGCGGTCGCCGTGCGAGCGGTGCTCACCGGAGTGGTTCCGGTCGCGGTCGCCGTAGGGGCGGCGCTCGCTGTGGTTGTGGTCACCGTAGGGACGACGCTCGCCAGACCGGTTGTGGTCGCGGTCGCCATAGGGACGACGCTCACCGGAGTTGTTGCGGTCGCGGTCGCCATAGGGACGACGCTCACCGGACCGGTTGCGGTCCCGGTCGCCATAGGGACGACGCTCACCGGAGTTGTTGCGGTCGCGGTCGCCGTAGGAGCGACGCTCGCCGGAGTTGTTGTGGTCCCGGTCGCCATAAGGACGACGCTCGCCAGACTGATTCCGGTCACCGTACGGACGACGCTCGCCCTGGTTGCGATCGCCATAAGAACGACGCTCGCCCTGGTTGCGATCGCCGTAGGAGCGACGCTCACCGGAGTTGTTGTGGTCCCGGTCGCCATAAGGACGACGCTCGCCAGACTGATTCCGGTCACCGTACGGACGACGCTCACCCTGGTTGCGATCGCCATAAGAACGACGCTCGCCCTGGTTGCGATCGCCATAAGAACGACGCTCACCAGACTGGTGCCCGCGGTCCCCATAAGGCCGACGGTCACCGGACTGGCTGCGCTCACCGTAGCTGCGGCGCTCGCCAGACTGGTTACGGTCACCATACGGACGACGCTCACCTGACTGGTTGCGGTCACCGAACGGGCGACGCTCGCCAGACTGATTCCGGTCACCATAAGGACGACGCTCACCAGACTGGTTCCGGTCACCATAAGGACGACGCTCACCCGACTGGTTCCGGTCACCATAAGGACGACGCTCACCCGACTGGTTCCGGTCTCCATAAGGACGCCGCTCACCATCGTGCGAGCCGCGACGGTCGTCCCGACGCGACGAGCGTGCGGACGAATCCGAATAGCGTGGCTTGCGGTCGGAGCCCGAACGTCGATCTCCTGCGCCACCGTCACGACGGTCGTGCTGCTCTTCCGACATTCTGACTCCCTGTTCGCGCTGCACGCGCTGTTAACGCAAGATGGCCACCCAACCCTGGGTGGCCATCTTACTTAAGAGAAGTCCGGCGGTGTCCTACTCTCCCACAGGGTCCCCCCTGCAGTACCATCGGC
>NZ_CALBRW010000029.1 GCF_937927635.1 uncultured Microbacterium sp. | reverse complement strand
GGCAGCAGGATGTCGCCGCGGGGCTCGTTGGGCTTGGGCTCGATGGCGAAGCGGATGTCGTAGCCCTTGTCGGTGACGTAGTCGCCGAGCAGGTTGACGGCCTCGCGGTAGCGCTCCAGCGCCGCGCGGATGTCCTTGGCGGAGTCGTACTCGGCGCCCTCGCGCCCGCCCCACATCACGAACGTCTTGGCGCCGAGCTCCGCGCCCAGGTCCAGCTGGCGCAGCACCTTGCGCAGGGCGAAGCGACGCACCTGGCGGTCGTTGGAGGTGAAGCCGCCGTCCTTGAAGACCGGGGCGCTGAACAGGTTGGTGGTCACCATCGGCACGATCAGGCCGGTGTCGGCCAGCGCGCCCTTGAGGCGGTCGATCTGCTTCTGCCGCTCGGCATCCGTGGATCCGAAGGCGAACAGGTCGTCGTCGTGGAAGGTCAGGCCGTACGCGCCGAGCTCGGCGAGCTTCTCGACGGCGTGCACCACGTCGAGCTGGGGCCGGGTGGGGCCGCCGAAGGGGTCGGTGCCGTTGTAGCCGATGGTCCACAGGCCGAACGAGAACCTGTCGGCCTTGGTGGGGGTGAGAGTCATGATGGTCCGCCTTCAGCGACGTCGATGAAATGTTGTAGTGCAGAACATATCAAGTCGGACGAGCGGATGCAATGGGTGAGCGGATGCTGGACCTCAGCCGCGCGGCGGCGCCGTCGTCTCGCGCACGACCAGCTCGGCCGGCATCCGCACGTCCTCGCGCTCGCCGCCGTCCAGCATTCGCAGCAGCAGCCGCACCGCAGCGGCGCCCATCTCGGCCAGCGGCTGGCGCACGGTGCTCAGCTGGGGCACGTGGGAGGCGGCCTCGGAGATGTCGTCGAAGCCGATCACCGAGAGGTCCTCGGGCACGCGTAGTCCGCGCTCGGCGGCCACCCGCAGCAGCTCGATGGCGGAGAGGTCGTTGGCGGCGAAGATCGCGGTGGGCCGGTCCGCGCGCTCCAGCAGGGCGTGCGCGCCGGCGGTGGAATCGGCCGCGCGGTATCCGCCGTCGGCGATCAGCGCGGGATCGAACGGGATGCCGGCGGCATCCAGCGCCTCGCGATAGCCCTGCTCGCGCTGCTGCGCGGAGATCAGGTCGGTGCGACCGCGGAGGTGCCCGATGCGGCGGTGCCCCAGCGAGATGAGGTGCTCGGTGGCAGCCCTGGCACCGTCGACGTTGATGACGCTCACAGTGGCGGGACCGTCAGGGCCCTCGTGCGGGTCGATGGCCACGATCGGCACCACCGCCTCGGGCGTGGAGGTGGGGGTGACCACGATGGCGCCGTCGATCAGGGTTCCGGCGAGCCGCGAGAGCGAGCGGCGCTCCCAGCCGCGGTGCTCGCCGGCCGAGACGCTGCCGGCATATGCCATCACGTCGAACCGGGTCCCCTGCAGCTCGGTGGAGACGCCGCGCAGCAGCTGCAGCGCGAACGGTTCGAACTCCGCCACCAGCACGCCGATCACGTTGGTGCGCCGGCGCCGCATGGATGTCGCCACCAGCGAGCTCGCGTAGCCGAGCTCGTCGACCACGCTCATGACGTGCGCGAGCGTGGCGGGGGCGACGCCATCGCGGCCGTTGACGGCCTTCGACACCGTGGCGACCGAGACTCCGGCGGCGTGGGCGACATCGTTGATGGTCGGGCGGCGGTTCATGACTTCCAGCCTAATGATGGAAAACGTTATCGATAACGATTGACATTGGGAGCGCTCCCGTGTCAGAGTGGCCGAAAGCACATTCGGTGTAGTCGGCAACAAATGGGGCCGGGACCGGTGAGAACTCGAAGAGGAGACACGGCATGAAGATCGGCAAGGCATGGGTCGCCACTGTGGCGGCCGTGGCGACGCTGGGGATGCTCGGACTCGCGGGCTGCTCGAGCAGCTCCGACGGCCCCAGTGATGGCGGCAAGACCACGCTCACGATGTGGCACAACTCCACCACGGGCCCTGGCAAGCAGTACTGGAAGGACGCTGCTGCCGCCTTCACGAAGGAGAACCCGGATGTGACCATCAAGGTCACCTCCATCCAGAACGAGGACATGGACGGCAAGCTGCAGACCGCGGTGAACTCCGGTGACATGCCCGACATCTTCATGGCCCGCGGTGGCGGCAAGCTTGCCGACATCGTCAAGGCCGGCAAGGTCAAGGACCTCACCAAGCTCGTCGATCCCGATGTGAAGAAGGCCTTCGGCGATGCGCCGTTCAGCGCCTTCACCGTCGACGGCAAGATCTACGGCATGCCCAGCGCCGTGCTCCCCGGTGGCTTCTTCTACAGCAAGGACCTGTTCACGCAGGCCGGCATCACCTCGGAGCCCACGACGATGGACGAGCTCGAGGCGGCCGTCGGCAAGCTGAAGGACGCCGGCATCGAGCCGATCGCCCTCGGCGCCAAGGCGGCCTGGCCCGCTGCGCACTGGTACTACTTCTTCGCGCTGCGCGCCTGCGGACAGGATCTCATCCAGAACCTGGCCGTCAAGGCCGACTTCAGCGACCCGTGCTGGCTGACAGCGGCGAAGAACCTGCAGGACTTCGCCGGCACGCAGCCGTTCAACAAGGGCTTCCTGACCACATCGCCGCAGGAGGGCGCGAACTCCTCGGCCGGTCTCGTGGCGAACCACAAGGCCGCCATGGAGCTGATGGGCGCGTGGGACGTCGGCGTGATCGCGAGCCTGACGCCCGACGAGAAGCCGCTGCCCGACCTGGGCTGGTTCCCGTTCCCCGAGGTCTCCGGCGGTGACGGCGGCACCGGCGCCATGATGGGCGGCGTCGACGGCTACTCCTGCTCGGCCGACTCCCCGGCCTCCTGCGAGAAGTTCCTCAACTTCGTCTCGTCCAAGGAGTGGCAGGAGAAGTACGCCGTGGCGTTCCAGACCATCCCCGCCAACCAGGACGCCACCGGCGCGGTCACCGACCCGTCGCTGAAGCCCCTGATGGAGGCGTACTCCAAGGCGCCGTACGTGGCGCTGTGGCTGGACACCGCGCTCGGGCAGAACGTCGGCAACGCCCTGAATACCAGCGTCGTCGAGATGCTCGCCGGCCAGGGCAGCCCGGAGAAGCTCGTCGACACGGTCACCAAGGCCGAGGCGAGGGGCTGACAGCAGCATGCACGACACTCAGGCACTCCGGCGCACCCCGGCGGTGCCTGGGAGGAACGCCGTCCCCGGAGCGGGGGCCGCGCCCGCTCCGGGCCGGCGCTCGCCGCGGCCCGACTGGCGCAAGCGCGGCGAGATCGCGCTCCTCTCGGGTCCCGCGCTGATCATGTTCGTCGGCTTCGTCATCCTCCCGGTGGCGATGGCCGCGTTCTACGGCTTCTTCAAGTGGAACGGCTTCGGCTGGCCCACCGAGTTCATCGGACTCGACAACTACCGGATGATGTGGGAGGACGAGACCTTCCGCGCAGCCGTCCTGCACAACGGCATCATCGTGGTCCTCTCGCTGCTGCTGCAGGGGCCCATCGCGATCCTGTTCGCCCTGCTGCTGAACCAGAAGATCCGCGGACGCTCGATCATCCGGATCCTGATCTTCGTGCCCTACGTGATCTCCGAGGTGATCGTCGGCATCGGCTGGAGCCTGATGCTGCAGGATGCCGGCGCCGTCAACTCGCTGCTCGAGAAGTGGGGCCTCGGCGCCTTCCAGCAGTCGTGGATCGCGGACCCTGCGATCGCGATGGGCTCGCTGATGATCATCATCACCTGGAAGTACCTCGGCTTCGCCGTGATCCTCATGCTGGCCGGCATGCAGTCGATCCCCGAGGAGCTGTACGAGGCCGCCGCCATCGACGGCGCCGGCTTCTGGAAGATCCAGTGGAGCATCACCGTCCCGCTGCTGGGCCCGACCATCCGCATCTGGGCGTTCCTGTCGATCATCGGATCGCTGCAGCTCTTCGACCTCGTCAACATCATCTGGGGCCAGTACATCGCCTCGACCGCTGGTACGTCGACGATGGCGACCTACATGTACCAGAACGGCCATCTCGCCGGAAGCTACGGGTTCGGCAACGCGGTCGCGGTGATGCTGTTCATCACCACGCTCATCGTGGCCCTCATCTATCAGCGCTTCGTACTGCGCCGGGACACCGAGGGCGCATTGACCGGCGACGGCGGAAGGAGGCGCAAGTGAGCGCCGAGAGTCTGAACACGCGCGTCGCCATCCAGGCGATCGCCCCGAACGGGAGCCGTCGCGTGCGCGAATCGGGGGTGAAGTGGGGCAGCCCCGCTGTCTACCTCATCGCACTGGTGCTGATCACCATCTGCATCACACCCGTGCTGTACGTGATCATCGGCGGGTTCCGCACGAACTCGCAGATCACGCTCGACCCGTCCGGCTTCCCCTCGCCCTGGCGCCTGGGGAACTACGGCGATGTGCTGGCGAGCTCGGAGTTCTGGACCGCCATGGTGAACTCGACGATCTCCGCGGTGGGCACGACCGCGGGGGCGGTGGTGCTCGGCGTGATGGCGAGCTACGTGATCGCCCGCTACGACTTCGTCGGCCGCGGCGCGATGTACGCGCTGTTCGCCGCGGGCCTGATGTTCCCGGTGACGGTGGCCATCACGCCGCTGTACATCCTCATCCGCAACCTCGGTCTGGTGAACAGCCTGGCCGGCATCATCCTGCCGCAGATCGCCTTCGCGCTGCCGACGACCATCATCATCCTGGTGCCGTTCCTGCGCGCCATCCCGAAGGAGCTGGAGGAGGCGGCGTCCATCGACGGCGCCAGCCGGCTGAGCTTCTTCTGGCGGATGGTGATCCCGTTGAGCCTGCCGGGCGTGATCACGGTCGGCATCCTCGCCTTCGTCGGCGCCTGGAACGGCTACATCCTGCCGCTGTTCATCCTCAACGACGAGAGCCTTTTCACCCTGCCGCTGGGAGTGCAGAACTTCGCCTCGCAGTACTCGGTCGACACCGCCCGGGTGCTGGCCTACACGTCGCTGTCCATGCTGCCCGCGCTGGTCTTCTTCAGCCTGTTCGAGCGCCGCATCGTCGGCGGCCTGACCGGGGCGGTGAAGGGATGAGCGCCGTGTCCACTGCCATGACCGAACGGGTGAACGACGCGGTGAACGAACCCGTGAGCGCACGCGTGAGCGAGCTGCTCGCGCAGATGACCCTGGAGGAGAAGTCCGCGCAGCTGGTGGGCTACTGGATCGACCAGGGCGGCGAGGTCGTCGCCCCCATGCAGAACGAGATGGGCGCGGGCCAGGCCACCGGCGCGCTCGCCGAGATCACCCGGAACGGGATCGGCCACTACACCCGCGTGTACGGCACCCGCCCCGTCGAACCCGCCGAGCGCGCGGCCTGGCTGTGGCAGGAGCAGCGCCGGCTGAAGACCGAGACCCGGTTGGGCATCCCCGCGCTCGTGCACGAGGAGTGCCTGACCGGCCTGGCGGCCTGGAAGGCGGCCACCTTCCCGACTCCGTTGGCCTGGGGCGCCTCCTTCGACCCCGACCTGGTCGCCGAGATGGCGGCGCTGATCGGCGTCTCCATGCGGCAGCTCGGCATCCACCAGGGACTGGCACCGGTGCTGGATGTCGTGCGCGATCCGCGCTGGGGCCGCGTGGATGAGTGCATCGGCGAGGACCCGTACTTGGTCGGCACCGTCGGCACCGCGTTCGTGCGCGGCCTGCAGTCCACAGGCGTGCACGCCACGCTCAAGCACTTCCTCGGCTACTCCGGCTCGCGCGCCGGCCGCAACCACGCGCCCGTCTCGGCGGGGCCGCGTGAGGTGGCCGACATGTTCCTGCCGCCGTTCGAGATGGCCATCCGCGACGGGGGCGTGCGCAGCGTGATGAACAGCTATGCCGAGATCGACGGGGTGCCGGTGGCCTCCGACCCCGCGCTGCTCACCGACCTGCTGCGCGGGCAGCTGGGCTTCGACGGCGTGGTGGTCGCCGACTACTTCGCGGTGGCGTTCCTGGAGGTCATGCACGCCGTGGCCGCCGACCGCGGCGAGGCGGCGGCGCTCGCTCTGACCGCCGGCATCGACGTGGAGCTGCCCTCGGGAGACGCGTACCTCGTACCCCTGGTCGACCGGGTGCGGGCGGGACTGCTGGACGAGTCGTACCTCGACCGCGCTGTCGTCCGGGTGCTCGTGCAGAAGGAGCAGCTGGGTCTGCTGGACGAGGACGCGTTCGAGGGCGAGCCGCCGACGGACATCGACCTGGACACCCCCGCGCACCGCGAGGTCGCCCGCCGGCTGGCGGCCGAGTCCCTCGTGCTGCTGGGCAATGACGGCATCCTGCCGCTGCGCCCGCAGACGACCCGCATCGCGCTGATCGGCCCCAACGCCGACCGCGCAGCCGCGCTGCAGGGCTGCTACTCGTTCGCCAACCACGTGCTCGCGCACCACCCCGGCTATGAGCCCGGTTTCGCGATCCCCACCGTGCGCGAGGCGCTCGCGGACGCCCTTCCGGATGCCGTCATCGCGCACGTCGCGGGCTGTCAGGTGGAGGGCGAGGACCGCTCCGGCTTCGACGCGGCGATCGCCGCGGCGTCGGATGCCGAGGTCGCGGTGGTCGTCGTCGGCGACCAGGCGGGCCTGTTCGGTCGCGGCACGGTCGGCGAGGGCAACGACGTGGAGTCGCTCGACCTGCCCGGTGTGCAGCGCGAGCTGGTCGAGGCGCTGGTCGCCACCGGCACCTCGGTCGTGATGGTGCTGGTCACCGGCCGCCCCTACGCCATCGACTGGGCGCTGGGTGGCGAGGGTCCGAAGCCCGCCGCGGTGCTGCAGGCGTTCTTCCCCGGCGAGGCCGGCGGCGAGGCCATCGCCGAGGTGCTCACCGGCGCAGTTGCGCCGTCGGGGCGGATGCCGGTGAGCCTGCCCCGCTCGTCGGGATCGCAGCCCTACAGCTACCTGCATCCGCCGCTGGGCGGGCCGTCGGACGTCACGTCCGCCGACCCGACGCCCCTGCGGCCGTTCGGGTTCGGGCTGTCGTACACGACCTTCGCGTACGAAGGACTCGACGTGCAGCAGGAGGCCCCCACTGACGGCCGGTTCACGGCATCCGTCACCGTGCGCAACACCGGCGACGTGGCGGCGGCCGAGGTCGTGCAGCTGTACGGCCACGACCCGGTGGCCTCGGTCACGCGGCCGGTCGCGCAGCTGCTGGGCTACGCCCGCGTGCAGCTGGCGCCGGGGGAGAGCAGGCGGGTGCGCTTCGACGTGCCGGCCGCGCGCTTCACGTTCACCGACCGTCGGCTGGTGAAGGTCGTCGAACCCGGCGAGGTGAGGGTGTGGGCGGCGTCGCACGCCGGCGCGCAGGCGCAGGCATCCGATCTCTCCGACACCACGGGCGGAGCCATCTCCAACCACCGGGCCCGAGAGCAGCACATCATCCCCGGCATCGCCACGCCGGCGGCGACGCTGCTGCTGACCGGCGACGTGCACGAGGTCACCGGCGCCGACGCCCGCGTGGTGACGGTGTCGTTCGAGTGAGCAGCATCCCCAACCCGGTGCTGCCCGGCTGTCATCCCGACCCGTCGATCTGCCGGGTCGGGGAGTGGTACTACCTGGTGACGTCCACGTTCGAATACCTGCCGGGCCTGCCGGTGCTGCGCTCGCGCGACCTCGCGCACTGGGAGACGATCGGGCACGTCATCGACAGGACGGGGATGCTGGACTTCGACGGCATCGGCTCGTCGGGCGGCCTGTACGCCCCGACCATCCGGCACGGGCTCGGCCTGTTCTGGGTGGTCTGCACACTGGTGGACCGCGACGATCCCGCCCGCGGTGGGAACTTCCTCGTCACGTCCGCCGACCCGGCAGGGCCGTGGAGCGACCCGATCCCGCTGGATGCAGAGGGCATCGACCCCTCGCTGGCGTTCGACGACGACGGGCGGGTCTGGATGCACGGCACCCGGCTCGCCGCGCATCCGGAGTGGGCTCAGCAGACCGAGGTGTGGGTGCGCGAGTACTCGCCCGCGCAGCGGCGGCTGATCGGCGACGAGCACGTGATCTGGACCGGAGCCGTGCGCGGCGCCGTGTGGGCGGAGGGACCGCACCTGTACCGCACGGGCGACGGGTGGATGCTGATGGCCGCCGAGGGCGGCACGGAGTTCCACCACGCCGTCAGCGTCGCCAGAGCCGCGGAGATCACCGGGCCCTACGAGTCGAATCCCGCCAATCCCGTGCTCACGCACCGGCACATGGGCCGTCACCCCGGGGTGATGGGCGTCGGGCACGCCGACCTCGTGCAGGCGCCGGACGGGTCGTGGCTGGCGGTGCTGCTCGGCATGCGCGCGGACGACGGCATCCACTACCCGCTGGGCCGCGAGACGTTCCTGTGCCCGGTGGAGTGGCAGGACGGCTGGCCGGTGTTCGCGCCCGGCGAGGGCCGGGTGCCGAATGCCGTGCCCGCGCCGTGGTTGGATCGGATCCCGGATGCCGGCATCTGGCAGCCCGACGATCGGCGCGCGGGCGACATCCCGCCCGCGGACCCGCGCTGGACGAGCCCGCGCGCACTGCCCACCGAGATCGCCCGCATCGACGGCGGCGCCTGGCGGATGCCGGTGCGGG
Organism: uncultured Microbacterium sp.; assembly: GCF_937927635.1. Lineage (GTDB taxonomy): Bacteria > Actinomycetota > Actinomycetes > Actinomycetales > Microbacteriaceae > Microbacterium. The sequence continues at coordinate 15,304 of NZ_CALBRW010000029.1, read as the reverse complement.
CGGCGACGCTGAAGGACGCCACGGCGGTCGCGTTCCTCGGCTTCCGTCAGCAGCATCCCGACCTCGATGTGCACTGCGTGCTGGACGTCGCGGACCTCGCCGTCGGCGAGAGCGCCGGACTGGTCGTGCGGCAGTCCGAGAGCGATCACGTGCTGCTGCAGGTCACCAGGCATGAGGATGGATGCGCGATCGGCGCGGTGCGGGTCGCGGCGGGGATCCGCGAGGAAGGACCGCAGACGCCGGTGGCGGGCGAGGAGATCGAACTGGTCCTTCGGGTGCGCGGCTTCGAGTACCTGTTCGAGCACGCCGGCCGCACCGTCGTCACCGCCGACGGCCGCGAACTCGATGCCGCCGCGACCGGCGGGTTCCTCGGCCTGTGGATCGGCGTGCACGCCACCAGCCACGGCGCCGAGCCGCGCGGTGAGGTGCGCATCGCCCGAATGGCATATGAACCGGTGACCCGCATGGGGATCGGTAGCCTGGGACGATGAACGAACGGGCCACGACCGCGGAGGGCGTGCGGCGCACCAACCTCGCGGAGGTGCTGAGGCTCGTGCATCACGGCGGGCCGCGTTCGCGCGCGGTCATCACGGCCGAGACCGGGCTGAACCGCTCCACGGTGTCGGACCTGGTCTCCAGCCTGGTGGACGCCGGGCTGGTGCGCGAGCACGACCCCGACCCGACCCGCCGCGTGGGCAGGCCATCGCCCATCGTGGCGGCCAGTCCGGATGTGGTCGCGATCGGCGTGAACCCCGAGATCGACGCGGTGGAGATCGGCGCGGTGTCGCTGGGCGGCGCCGTGCGCCTGCGCGCCCGCATCGCCACCTCCGATCCGGATGTGGCCGAGGTCGTGGACATCGTCACGCGCACCGTGCAGGAATGGCGTGCGGGCGAACTGGCGGGCTGCCGCATCGTCGGCGTCGGCATCGCCGTGCCCGGCCTGGTCCGCGCCGACGACGGCCTGGTGCGCCTCGCCCCGCACCTGCACTGGAACGACGCCGACATCGCGGGCCCGCTGCGCGCCGCTCTCGACACCCCGGTGGTGGTCGGCAACGACGCCTCCCTGGGCGTGCGCGCCGAGCGGCTGTTCGGCGCCGCCCACGAGCACACCGACGTCGTGTACCTCAACGGCGGCGCGAGCGGCATCGGCGGCGGGCTCGTGCTGCACGGGCAGCTCATCGGCGGTGAGGGCGGGTACGCCGGCGAGTGGGGGCAGACCGCCGCGAGCCTCACGGATGCCGCCGACCGCCGCGCCGACGGCGGAGTGCTCGAGGACGAGGTCAACCGTGCCCGTCTCGTGCGCGCGGCCGGCCTGGACGCACCCGATGACGCAGAGCTCGAGGCGGCCCTCGCGAGCCCAGGTGACGCCGCCGACGAGGCTGCGCGCCAGCGCCGCATCCTCGCCGCCACCCTCGGCAACGCCGTCAACGTGCTCAACCCGTCGATGATCGTGCTGGGCGGGTTCCTCGGCAGCCTGCGCGACCTCGACCAGCAGGGGTTCGACGACGAGGTGCGGGCGCGGGCGCTCGCCGCGTCGGCCGAGCACCTGGAGCTGGCATCGGCGGCGCTGGGCGCCGACCGCCTGCTGATCGGCGCGGCCGAGGCGGCGCTGGAGAGACTGCTGTCGGATCCGCTCGGCTGAGCGGTCAGATCTGTGAAGGAGGCGCCGATGGGTGCGGAGCGCAACTGGGCGGGGAACATCGGCTACCGGGGCGAGGTGGCCCACCCGACGACGCTCGACGAGGTGCGCTCGCTGATCGGCGCCGGCGGCCCGGTGCGGATGCTGGGCACCAGGCACTGCTTCAACGACATCGCCGACACCGCGGGCACCCTGATCACCCTGGACCGGATGCCGCGGGTGTTCGAGATCAACCCCGAACGCGATGCCATGCGCGTCTCGGGTGCACTGCGGTACGGCGACATCGCCCCGCTGCTGGAGGCCGAGGGCCTGGCGCTGGCGAACCTCGCCTCGCTGCCGCACATCTCCGTCGCCGGCGCCGTCTCCACCGGAACGCACGGCTCGGGCGACGGCATCGGCTCGCTGGCCACGGCCGTGCACGAGCTGACGCTGCTCACCGCATCCGGCGAGGTGCTGCGCCTGCGTCGCGGCGATGAGCGCTTCGCCGGCGCCGTCGTGTCGCTGGGCGCGCTGGGCGCGATCCTCGAGGTCGTGCTGGATGTGGAACCCACCTACCAGGTGTCCCAGCGGGTCTTCGACCGTCCGCGCTGGGACGACATCCTCGAGAACCTGGATGCGGTGACCTCGGCGGGCACGAGCGTCAGCATCTTCACGACCTGGCAGCGCACCGACGTGGCCGATCAGCTGTGGATCAAGCAGCGCGGCGCCGAGGATCTCGCCGGAGACCTGCCCGCCCGGTTGGGAGCGGCCCCCGCCGACGCGAAGCGGCATCCCATCCTCGGCGTCGACGCCGAGGCGTGCACGGATCAGGGCGGCGTGCCCGGCCCCTGGTTCCAGCGGCTGCCGCACTTCCGCCTGGAGTTCACGCCCTCGGCCGGCGAGGAGCTGCAGAGCGAGTACCTGGTGCCGCGACGCGATGCCGTGGCCGCGCTGCAGGCCGTGCGCGCGCTGGCCGACCGCATCGCCCCGCTGCTGCTGGTCACCGAGATCCGCACCATCGCCGCCGACGATCTGTGGCTGAGCATGGCGCACGGATCGGATGCCGTCGGCATCCACTTCACGTGGAAGCCCGACGAGCCCGCCGTGCGCGAGCTGCTGACGGTCATCGAGCAGGCACTGCCGGCATCCGCCCGCCCGCACTGGGGCAAGGTGTTCACCATGGACGACGCGGAGGTGCGCAGCCGGCATCCGCGGTGGGACGACTTCGCCGCGCTGCGCACCGAACTCGATCCCGAGCGCCGGTTCGTGAACGACTATCTGGAGAGGCTGGGACTGTGACCGAACCCCGTTCAGGACGGCAGCTGCGCATCGTCGCCGGCGACTACGAGGCCGACATCGCGAGCATCGGCGCCTCGCTGCGCACGCTGCGGTTCCGCGGGCGCGACCTGGTCGTGCCCTTCGATGCCGACGAGGTGCGACCCGGGTACCGCGGAGCGACACTGGCGCCGTGGCCGAACCGGGTGGTCGACGGCCGGTATTCGTTCGCGGGCGAGGAGCACCAGCTGCCGCTGACCGAGCCCGCGCGCGGGCACGCGCTTCACGGGCTGGTCTGCTGGCTGGACTTCGCGGTGCGCGAGGTCGCCGACGACGCCGTCGTGCTGGCCGCGGTCGTCGTGCCGCAGGCCGGGTATCCGTTCCACGTCGAGGTGCAGGTGGAGTACCGGCTGGACGCGCGCGGCCTGCACCAGCGCGTGACCGGCCGCAACCTCGGTGCGGATGCTGCACCGTGGGGCACCGGCCCGCACCCGTACCTGACCGCGGGCGACGAGCATGTCGATGAGACGGAGCTCGAGCTGCCGGCATCCGAGGTCCTCACCGTCACGGCCGACCGGCTCAGCCCGGTCGCGCTCGAGAGCGTCGACGCGCACCCCGAGTGGGACTTCCGCGCCCCGCGGGTGATCGGCGACACGTTCATCGACCACGCCTTCACCGCGTTGACGCGGGATGCCGCGGGTGCGGCCGCCGTGCGGCTGCGCGGCGCGTCGGGCGACGGCGTCGAGATGGTGTGGGATGCCGGGTGCCCGTGGGTGCAGGTGCACACCGCCGACACACCGGATGCCGACACCAGCCGCCGCGGCCTGGCCGTGGAGCCCATGACCTGCCCGCCCGACGTCTTCAACTCCGGCACCGACCTCGTGGTGCTGCAGCCGGGTGCCGAGCACGCCGCGAGCTGGAGCATCCGCGGGATCTGAAGCCGCATGGTAATGGAAGTGGTAGAATCACTGCCATGTCAACGACCATCGATGCTGCGGGGCGACTTGTCATCCCCAAGCCGGTGAGGGACGCGATGGGGCTGCGCCCCGGGACGCCGCTCACCGTGGACTTCATCGACGGCCGGATCCAGATCGAGTACGCGCCGGTCGATGTCGATGTTGACACCTCGGAGGCGCTCCCGCGAATCGTTCCTCGTGGCAACGCGGAGCCGCTCGACGACGACGCTGTGCGGCACGTGCTGGAGAGCACGCGTCGATGACGATCACGTGCGACACGAGCGTGCTCGTCGCCGGCCTGGCCTCATGGCACGAGGGTCACGAGCAGGCGCGTGCCGCGTTGCGGGACGTCAGCATCATCGGCGCCCACGTGCTCACGGAGACGTACAGCGTGCTGACTCGGCTTCCGGAGGGGATGCGCATCGATGCCCGCTCCGCCGGTGCGGCTCTCACGTCGCTGCGGTGGGATGTCGTGGGGCTGCCTGCGGAGGATCGCGTGGCGGGAATCCTCCGGTTCGCAGATGCCGGGATCTCGGGCGGTGCGGTCTACGACGCCGTGGTCGCCGCGACGGCGCAGCATCATGGGCTGACGCTGCTGAGCAGGGACCGCCGCGCGAAGCGCACCTACGATGCGCTGGGCGTCGACTACCGGATGGTGTGAGTCTCTACCGCGCGGGCGTGCCCGCCAGGCGTCATGATGGAGTCATGAGCAGCGAAGCCGTCGTCGTCGATGTCGTCCGCACCGTGGTGGGCCGCGGCAAGCCCGGAGGTGCGCTGTCGGGCGTGCATCCGGTGGATCTCGCGGCGGGGATGCTGCAGTCGATCCTCGAGCGCAACGGACTGGAGTCCGGGCAGATCGATGACGTGATGCTGGGGTGCGTCAGCCAGGTCGGCGACCAGGCCATGAACATCGCCCGGCAGGCGGTGCTCGCCGCGGGCTTCGATGAGCACATCCCCGGCACCACCATCGACCGGCAGTGCGGCTCCAGCCAGCAGGCCGTGCACTTCGCGGCGGCCGGCATCGCCGCGGGCGAGAACGACATCGTGATCGTCGGCGGAGTGGAGTCCATGAGCCGCGTGCCGCTGGGCTCGTCGGCATCCGGCGGCTCGCCCATGTCGCCGCGGCTGCGCGCTCGCTACCCGCAGGGCCTCGTGAACCAGGGCGTGAGCGCCGAGCTCATCGCCCGCAAGTGGGGCTTCGACCGCACGGCGCTGGATGCGTTCGCCGCCGAATCGCACGCGCGCTCTGCGCAGGCCTGGCACGACGGCTTCTTCGACCGCACGGTCGTGGCCGTGCCCGAGGCGCCGGACGCCACCACAGACGAGACCATCCGCGAGGGCACGACCGTCGAGAAGCTCGCAGGCCTTCCGGCATCCTTCCGCACGGATGAGTACGCCGAGCGCTTCCCCGAGATCCAGTGGAGCATCACGCCCGGCAACTCCTCGCCGCTGACCGACGGGGCCTCCGCCGCGCTGATGATGAGCGCCGACCGCGCCGAGCAGCTGGGGCTGACCCCGCGTGCCCGCTTCCGCGCCTTCGACGTGGTGGGCGACGATCCGCTGTACATGCTCACCGGGCCCATCGCCGCCACGCAGCGGGTGCTGGAGCGAGCAGGGCTCGGGATCGACGACCTGGACGCCTACGAGGTCAACGAGGCCTTCGCCTCGGTGCCGCTGGCGTGGATGAGCGAACTGCACGCCGACCCGGCCAGGCTCAACCCGCGCGGCGGGGCCATCGCCCTCGGCCATGCGCTGGGCTCCTCGGGCACCCGCCTGCTGGGCACGCTGCTCGACCAGCTCGAGGCCACCGGCGGGCGGCTGGGCCTGCAGACCATGTGCGAGGGCGGCGGCATGGCCAACGCGCTGATCCTGGAGCGCCTCTGACACGTCGCGCCGGTCCTGTGAGGAGCTCGTGTTCCTCGAGTGCCCGTGATGTGAAGTGAAATGAACATTCAGACCCCTCTTGATAGTCGGCTAGGCGGGGCGTATGGTCGTATGCCACATAGAAGCTGATGTACGAGGGGGTACATGATGCGGATGTCCACGACTTCAAAAAAAGGACGAAAGGGTCGTATTGCGCTCGCATGCTTCGTCGTGGGAGCGCTTGGTGCATTGGCGCCGTCGGCGGCCAGCGCGGCCTACAGCTTTTCTAGTGAGGGGCACTATACCGCTGCGGGGTGGACTTGGACCAACCAAGCTCTAGTTCAGACCGTGAATTCTTCCTTTGTTCAGGCGAACACCCAGACTTACACCTCGACCTCGCAGACCGGCATATCTGGGTCTCGGGGGCGGCTCTTCACGGGGTATGCACCTAGTGGGCCGATGAGCTGTGAGGGAAACAATGTGTTCAACTCTGGAAATGCATTTGCAAGTGCGTGGTCGTGCAATCGTTACTCGAGCAATTCCTGGTGGTCATGGGGAGTGTCTCTAGCGTGGACGGGTAGCGGTTATCAGAGCTTCTACACGTTCAAGACGACGAGCGTGAATCTCTAGGGGGCAATCATGATTGAACAGCTTATGGCGACGCGGATTTTCAGGGTTGTGACGATGACGCTGGTTGTCGTCGGTATGACAGCCGCTGGATTCATTGTCAGCAGTGCGTTGTCTCCGCAAGCCCGCTCCTCGGACGAGCCATCCACCTCTGCAGTCGCGCAGCGTTACTCGACGAACGCGAACGGTCAGACCTACGGGTCGGCGGGCCAAGCCACTTCTCCGGGAGAAGAGCCTGAGCTGATTTCCGTCATCGCTCAGAACGGGGTCGAAGGGTTCGTGAGGAAGTCGGAGTTGGAAGCAGCGGATGGAACCACGGCTATGGAATCTTTTACCTCGCCAGAGGATGCTGTCCGCTGGCAGGAGAATGAGGGCGCGAGCGATCGAACGATTCCTGTCTATGCTGTCGACGGAACGACGGTTGTCGGTGATTTTCTGATCATTGGACACGACACGCAGGTCCAGATGGAACGGCAGTATCAGAAGGACAAGGGCGAGTAGACCCCTGCATGGTCGGGCCTGGCGTGTCGATTGGTGGGACTCGCGACGGCATGGCGAACGCGCTCATCCTCGAGCGCCTCTCGTGACGGATCACTGACGCTCGTGTGCAGCCGCGGCGTGTCGGACATCGACACGCCGGCATGATCGAGCGGCGTCAGTGATCCGTCACAGCATCCACTCCTCCTGCACATTCCGGAGAATCGCGGAATCCATCCACAATCGCCTTTTTCGACCTCGGTGCCCCGCCCGCACGGGCCAGGGTGGTCGGCATGAACACCGAGGAATCCCTGCGGGACCGCGTCCTGCACACCGACGACCAGCTGCGAGACATGATCCACCTGGTGCTGCAGCGCGCCACGCAGCGGCAGGTCTGGCTGCTCTTCATCGACGACCGCGGATGCCTGGCCGATCCGCTGCTGCCCATGGCCGGGTACCCGGAGGACCCGCTCGACACCGTGCGCGTCGAGGAGCTCGGCGAGGTCGCGCACTCCCACCTGCTCATGCAGCGCATCGGCACCCTGCTCGAGGCCACCGGCCACGCCGAGGTCGTGCTGGTCTGGGAGCATCTCGGAGCGGATGCCGTGCGCAAGGCCGACCGGGCGTGGGCGCGCGCCATGGCCGAGCAGGCCGCCGATCTCGGCATCCGCCTGCGCGCCCAGTTCACCCTCTACGGACGCGGCGTGCGTCAGCTGCATGCGGACGACTACCTCTGAGAGTCGCGCATGCCGCCTGCACGATGAAGCGCCGGCCCCGACCGAAGTCGGGACCGGCGCTCCTCGAGGGACTGAGCTCAGCCCTGACGCGGAGGCGTCACCGTGATGAGCGCCGCCGTGTTGTTCTGCATCGACTTCTTCACCGTGATGACGGTGCCGTAGCCCACGCCGGAGTCGGCGGGGTTGCCGGTGCCGGTGATGCCGGCGCCGAAGTCCAGACCGTACAGGTCCGTCGCCGGCGAGCCATCGGGGTTGACGATGCGGGTGGTGTACGGCGCGCCGTTCACCGAGGGGACGACCACGGAGGAGTCGCGCAGGCGGTTGTACAGCGAGCCGTCGCGGAACTCGAGGCCGGCGACCCAGCCCTTGTCATCGGTGAAGGTGGGGACGGCCGCCTGCGGGGCGAGCGTGGTGCACGCCTCGTTGTAGTCCGCGTCCACCATGCAGTCCTTGAACTGGTACGTCGGCTGCAGGCCGAACGCCGCGTTGGAGGACTGGGCCCGGCTGGAGATGTTCTTCAGCGTGGACGGGTCCAGTGCCGCCTCGGCGCCCGTGCGGCGCAGCGGATCGAAGTGGCTGTCCACCAGGAGCAGACCGCCCTTCGCGCCGTAGCTCGGCAGGTTCGTCAGGTTCGAGGCCACGTGGTTGGTGTCGCCGTACGCGGCATCGCGGTACCAGACCAGCGCACCGGGTGCGTTGTACGGAACCTTCTCCACCTTCCAGGCATCGGCGCTGTAGACCGTGGTGTAGCCGTACTTCAGGCCCTCGTCGAAGCCGTCGAGGTTGCGCCACTCCACCAGGTAGTACTGCGCGGTCACCTTGGTGCCGCTGTCGCGGTGCCAGCCGGCGCCGGACGTGTCGGTGAAGGTCGTGTCGGTCGAGGTCCAGCCGTTGTCGCCGGACTCGACGTCATCGCTCCACACGGTCGTCCCCGCACTGATCAGCGCGAAGTCGTCCGAGAACCAGTTGCGCTCCTCGAACGCGGCATCCGTCGCCTGGCGCAGCCGCAGCTGAATGCTCTGCCCCGCGTACGCCGACAGGTCGACGTTGTCGTGGCGCCAGCCGTCGGAGGTTCCGGTCAGGCCGTACTTCTTGCCGCCGAAGTCCTTCATCCGGCCGTTCGGGTCGGAGTAGTCGTCACCGGTGGTGACCAGGTTTCCCGCGTCGTCGCGCACCTGCTGCTCGGCCCACGTCTGGCCGCCGTCGGTCGAGACCTCGATGAAGCCGAAGTCCCAGTCGTCCTCGATCACGTAGTTGTTCCACATCGAGAACGTCGCGTCGGCGGGCACGTCCTCGATCGTGCGGGTCAGGCGGGTGTCGGCCCAGTCCTGATCAGCGCCGGAGTACCACATCTGCGTGCCGCTGTGCGGCTCCGCCAGCACGACCTTCTTGTCGGGCAGGTTCACCTTGATGCCGTCCTTCGTGCCCTTCTTCGGGCGCGAGGTCTGGCCGACCTTGATCGTGGATGTATGGTCGCCGGGGTTCACGACCTCGGGATCGGCCCAGCCCAGCACCCACTTGTCCCAGAGGCCCATGTGAGTCGGCATCGACTGGAAGATGGGGCCGGAGTGCGAGCCGGAGCTCATCAGGTCCCAGAAGTCGATGTCGGAGTTGCCGGCGTTGGAGGTGTCGTACAGGTCGGGCAGGCCCAGGTCGTGGCCGTACTCGTGCGCGAACACGCCCACACCGGAGTCCTCCGGCTGCACGATGTAGTTCGAGATCTTCAGGTTCGTGCCCGGGATCGTCGCACCGCCCGCGACAGCGGAGGAGTGCGCCCAGATGGCGTAGGTGCCCTGGGCTCCGCCGCCACCGGACTTGTCCTCACCGGCGTGCACGAGCACGACGTGGTCGATCACGCCGTCGGGCTCGTGCACGTTGCCGTCGCCGTCGCGGTCGCCCTGATCCTCGATGTCGTAGTCGGCCCACGGGAAGTCGGGGTTCTGCGCGGCGACCGCGGCGACCGCGTCGATGGGCAGCTGACCGGGACCGAGCGGGTTGTCCGGGTGGCCCTGCATGTCCTGCATGGGGCCGGCCTCGTAGACGCCCTGGTCGTTCTTGTGGCACACGGTGGCGCCGTAGTACGCCTCGGAGTGCTTGACCTTGACCCACGGTGTGGCCTCGCCGGTGAGGGTGTAGGCGCCGCGGGACATCTCCTCGTACATGTTCTTCATGGTGTAGCCGGAGATGTCGAACCCGGGCTTGCCGTCGGGGCCGGTCAGGTCCGTGCGCACGCGCTCGGTGATGCCGTCGTCGGAGAACAGCATCTTGTTGAAGTGCTCGCTGGAGAAGTCGGGCACCCACATGGTGTTGTTGTCCGCGTGCTCGGCGTCCGCCGGGTTCGGGATGTTGTTGTGCAGGGTCGGGCCCTGCACGTCACCGGGCTTGCAGGTGGTCGCGCCGAACGCGGTCGGCACCTGCAGGTCGCTGAAGTCCTCGGTGCCGTCGAACTCGACCAGGATCGTCAGCAGCTTGGCCTGCTGCGTCTTGGTGGAGTGCTTCAGGTTCTTCGGGCTCTTGCCGGTCTTGATCGCCTTCGCCTCGGTCCTGGCCAGCTGCTCTGCGGCCTTCGGGTTGCCCTGGGCGTACTTGTGATCGGTCTGGGTGGCGCGCTCGAGGGCGTCGGCGCCCGCAGACGGGGTGACCTTCTTGCCCTTGACCGTGGCGATGGCCGAGTCGTCGGCCTGGTCGAATGCGCTCTCGGCACGCGGCGCCACATAGTTCATGTAGTACTCGCCTGCGCCGATCGTGGCGGGTGCCGTCGGGGCATCCGCTGTGGCCGGGGCCGCTGACGCGGGCCCCAGGCCTGCGGCCACCAGGCCCGCGGCGACCAGCGCGAACGCTGATGTCGTGGCCGCGGCACGTCGTCGTGCGCGGGTGTTCGGATGTGACATTGATCCTCCGTTCGCGCAGCGCGCGAAGGGGTCCCGCGTCGCTGCGATCGGTGTGCGCCGGTCGGGCGCACGAGTAAATGTCTAGCGTGCACAGCCCGTTCAAAGGAAGGAGTGCATGCGAAGACTGGACGATCGTCCACAGCAGGCGCGCGACAGGGGTGGACGAGCGTCTATCCTGGGAGATAGTAGGAAGCCCTAGTATTTGCACTGGACACCGATTATCATGAACACAGTGCCAAAGAAGGCGCAGAGGAGTGTCAGCACAATGACTCGTTACATCCCCCATTTCGTAGGCGGAAAGACGCTCGAACCCACCGGCGGGCGCGTCGCCGACGTCTTCGACCCCAGCACCGGCGCGGTGCAGGCGCGGGTGCCACTGGCATCCGCGGATGAGGTCCGCGCGGTCATCGAGAACGCCGCGGCCGCGCAGCCGGCCTGGGCTGCCACCAGCCCGCAGAAGCGTGCGCGCGTGATGATGCGCTTCGTCGAGCTCGCGCACCAGAACATGGACGAGCTGGCCACGCTGCTCTCCAGCGAGCACGGCAAGACCTTCGAGGACGCGAAGGGCGACGTGCTGCGCGGACTCGACGTGATCGAGTTCTGCATCGGCGCCCCGCACATGCTCAAGGGCGAGTACTCCACCGAGGCCGGCACCGGTATCGACGTGTACTCCATGCGCCAGCCGCTGGGTGTGGTGGCCGGCATCACCCCGTTCAACTTCCCCGCCATGATCCCGCTGTGGAAGGCGGGCCCCGCACTCGCCAGCGGAAACGCGTTCGTGCTCAAGCCCAGCGAGCGCGACCCCTCCGTGCCCGTCCGCCTGGCCGAACTGTTCCTCGAGGCCGGCCTGCCGGCAGGCATCCTCAACGTCGTCCACGGCGACAAGGAGGCCGTCGACACGCTGCTGACCGACCCGCGCATCCAGGCGGTCGGGTTCGTCGGCTCCACCCCTATCGCGGAGTACATCTACGCCACGGCCACAGCCAACGGCAAGCGCGCGCAGTGCTTCGGCGGCGCGAAGAACCACCTCGTGGTCATGCCGGACGCCGACCTGGACCAGGTGGCCGACGCGCTGATCGGCTCGGGCTTCGGCTCGGCCGGCGAGCGCTGCATGGCCATCTCGGTGGCCGTCCCCGTCGGAGAGCAGACCGCCGACGCGCTGGTCGCCAAGATCGCCGAGCGCGTGAAGGGTCTGAAGGTCGGCCCCGGCACTCGGGAGGGCGTCGACTACGGCCCGCTGGTCACCGCCGCGTCGAAGGCCCGCGTGGAGGGCCTGATCCAGGAGGGCGTGGATGCCGGTGCGACCCTTGTCGCCGACGGCCGCGGTCTGGTGGTCGAAGGCTACGAGAACGGCTTCTACCTCGGACCGACCCTGTTCGACCACGTCACCGTCGACATGTCGATCTACCGTGAGGAGATCTTCGGCCCCGTGCTCTCGGTCGTTCGCGCCGCCGACTACGAGGAGGCGCTGGCTCTGGTCTCCGACAACCCCTACGGCAACGGCGTGGGCATCTTCACCCGCGACGGCGACGCCGCCCGCGACTTCGCGGCCCGTGTGAACGTCGGCATGGTCGGGGTGAACATCCCGATCCCCGTGCCGATCGCGTTCTACACGTTCGGCGGATGGAAGGCATCCGGCTTCGGCGATCTCAACCAGCACGGCGCTGACGGCTTCCGCTTCTACACGAAGACCAAGACCGTCACCAGCCGCTGGCTGACCTCCGACCTGCGCGACGGCACCGTCGTGCAGGAAGGCGCCAGCTTCGTGATGCCGGGAACGACGGGGGAGGGACACCGATGACCATGGTCACCGGCACCGGAGTGAGCGCCGAGGAGCGCGAGGCCATCCTCGGCGCCGTGCGCGAGTTCGCCGACGCCGAGCTGGCGCCGTACGCCATCGAGCGCGACGAGAAGCACGTCTTCCCCCGCGAGAGCCTGCGCCGTGCGGGCGAGCTGGGACTGGGCGGCATCTACGTGCGGGAGGAGTCCGGCGGCACGGGCCTTTCCCGCACCGACACCGTCGCGATCTTCGAGGAGCTCGCCAAGGGCGACCCGGCGGTCGCCGCCTACATCTCCATCCACAACATGGTGGCGTGGATGATCGACACCTACGGCGACGACGCCCAGCGCGGCCAGTGGCTGCCGAAGCTGACCAGCATGGCCGAGTTCGGCGGATACTGCCTGACCGAGCCGGGGGCGGGATCGGATGCCGCGAACATCGCCACCAGCGCCGTCCGCGACGGCGACGATTTCGTGCTCACAGGCGTGAAGCAGTTCATCTCCGGCGGCGGCGAGGCCGGCGTGTACGTGGTGATGGCTCGCACCGGCGGCCCCGGATCGGGTGCGCGCGGCATCAGCTCGTTCCTCGTCCCCGGCGACGCCGCGGGGCTGAGCTTCGGCGCGCTCGAGAAGAAGATGGGCTGGCACGCCCAGCCCACGCGCCAGGTGATCCTCGACGGCGTGCGGGTGCCGGCATCCGCCATGCTCGGCGACGAGGGCCGCGGCTTCGCCATCGCCATGTCCGCCCTCAACGGCGGGCGGCTCAACATCGCCGCCTGCTCGCTGGGCGGCGCCGCCTGGGCGCTGGACGCGGCCGTGAAGTACGTGCACGAGCGCGTCGCGTTCGGCGAGGCGCTCGCCGAGATGCAGTCGGTGCTGTTCACCATCGCCGACATGCGCACGGAACTGCAGGCCGCGCGCCTGATGGTGCGCGACGGCGCGCAGGCCGTCGACGAGAAGGACCCGGATGCCACGATGCGCTGCGCCATGGCGAAGCGCTTCGCGACGGATGCCGGATTCGACATCGCCAACAAGGCCCTTCAGCTGCACGGCGGCTACGGGTACCTTCAGGACTACGGGGTCGAGAAGGTCGTGCGCGATCTGCGCGTGCACCAGATCCTGGAAGGGACGAACGAGATCATGCGACTCATCGTCGGGCGCGAGATGCTGCGCCCATCGGGTTCGGCCACCCAGCAGCGCGGCGGTGCGTCATGACCCGCATCGCGTTCCTGGGGCTCGGCCACATGGGCCTGCCCATGGCCGTCAACCTCGTGAAGGCCGGCCATGAGGTGCACGGCTTCGACCTGGTGCCCGCCGCTGTCGAGGCGGCGAAGGCCGCCGGCATCCCCGTCGCGTCCAGCGGAGCGGATGCCGTGCACGGTGCCGACGTGGTCATCACGATGTTCCCGGCGGGCAGGCACGTGATCGCCGCCTACCAGGACGAGCTGCTGGCGGCGGCCGCCCCCGGCACGCTGTTCATCGAGTCCTCGACCATCGCCGTCGATGAGGCGCGCACCGCGCATCAGCTGGCCATCGACGCCGGGCACCGCAACATCGACGCCCCCGTCTCCGGCGGCGTGGTCGGCGCGGAGGCCGGCACGCTGGCCTTCATGGTGGGCGGGTCCGACGAGGACTTCGAGGCGGCAAAGCCGCTGCTGGATGTGATGGGCAAGCGCATCGTGCACTGCGGCGGGCCGGGCCTCGGACAGGCCGCGAAGGTCTGCAACAACATGATCCTGGGCATCTCGCAGATCGCGGTGGCCGAGGCGTTCGTGCTGGCTGAGAGGCTCGGGCTCGAGCACCAGGCCATGTACGACGTGGTCTCGCAGGCCTCCGGGCAGTGCTGGGCGCTGACCACCAACTGCCCTGTGCCAGGACCTGTGCCCGGGAGTCCCGCCAACCGCGACTATCAGCCCGGGTTCGCGGGAGCCCTGATGGCCAAGGACCTGGGGCTGGCGCTGCAGGCCATCGAGCAGACCTCCACCGACGCGCAGATGGGCCGCCTGGCGCAGCAGATCTACGCGGCCTTCGCCGCCGGCGAGGGTGCCGGCCGGGATTTCTCCGGGATCATCACCGACATCCGCGCGGGCGAGGTCTGAAGCTGCACGGGTCCTGACTGCCTTTCGCGGGTCGCGAATGGCTGCCTCGCTGCGGGTGAGTCAGCGATTCGAGACCCGCGAGGGGGCTCCCGGCACGTGGTCGCATCCTGATCCATCATGAACGCTCAGGAACCCGATAGCCATCGACCTGGGATACTGGAGGGGCCGCAGCGTTGCGGCTGGAGGGGAGTGGCACATACATGGCCGAGTACGAGACGATCCTCGTCGAACAACGAGGACGGGTGGGCTGGATCACCCTCAACAGGCCGCAGGCGCTGAACGCTCTGAACAGCCAGGTCTCCCGGGAGGTCGCGGATGCGGCATCCGCCTTCGATGCGGATGACGGCATCGGCGCGATCGTCGTGACGGGCTCCGAGAAGGCCTTCGCCGCGGGCGCCGACATCAAGGAGATGGAGTCGAAGACCGGCTCCGAGATGCTCGAGACCGACCACTTCGGCGCGTGGACGCGCTTCGCCGCCGTCCGCACGCCCGTGATCGCCGCCGTCAGCGGCTACGCCCTGGGCGGCGGGTGCGAGCTGGCGATGATGTGCGACATCATCCTCGCCGGCGACAACGCCGTGTTCGGCCAGCCCGAGATCAACCTCGGCGTCGTGCCGGGCATGGGCGGCACGCAGCGGCTCATCCGCGCGGTGGGCTACTACAAGGCCGCCGAGCTGATCCTGTCGGGTCGGCTCGTCAAGGCCGACGAGGCGGAGCGGATCGGTCTCGTGTCGCGAGTGGTGCCGGCATCCGATCTGCTGGACGAGGCGACGAAGCTCGCCGACACCATCGCGTCCAAGTCGCTGCCGTCGCTGTACGCGGCCAAGAAGACGCTGGATGCCGCGATGGAGACCACTCTCGAGGCGGGACTCGCCGTCGAGAAGGAGACCTTCGCCTCGCTGTTCGACACCGCAGACCAGAAGGAGGGGATGGCCGCCTTCCGCGAGAAGCGCCCCCCTCACTTCCAGCACCGATGAGCGCC
>NZ_CALBRW010000028.1 GCF_937927635.1 uncultured Microbacterium sp. | reverse complement strand
CCCGTGCTCCCGTGCTCCCGTGCTCCCGTGCTCCCGTGCTCCCGTGCTCCCGTGCTCCCGCGCTCTCGCGCTCCCGCGCTCCCGCGCTCTCGCGTCCCCGTGCGCCCGTGCGCCCGTGCGCCCGTGCTCCCGTGCTCCCGTGCTTCCGTGCTCAGGCGCTCTCGTGCTCCGGCGCTCAGGCGCTCTCGTGCTCCCGCGTACTCCGCGCTTCGTCCCCGGTGCATTTGTGATCCACTCCGCAACCTGGATCGAAACTGCAGCCGCCTCCGCGCTGCGCGGTGCTTTTGTGATCCAGCCCGATGCGCGCGGGTGCGTTTGTGATCCAGTCCGATGCGGGCGGGTGCGTTTGTGATCCAGTCTGATGCGAGTGGGGGCGGGTGGATGAGGCGGGCGGATGCGGGGTGCGAGTCCTCCTGCACAATCGGGCAGATCGACGAGTTGTCCACGGATGCTGGGTTTCCGGGGATCACGGGATGCGCGCGTCGGCGAGCATGGGCGGATGCGACACAGAGTCACACTCCCGGAGCAGTTGGGCCGGCACTTCAGCGTCAGGCAGGCGGCGTCCGCCGGCGTCGGTCGGGGCAGAGCGGATGCCCGTGACCTGGCGCGCCCGTTCCACGGCATCCGCTCTCTGAAGGAGCCGGAGACGTTCCACGATCGGGTGCGCAGCTATGCGCCGCGGATGCGCCCGGGGCAGGTGCTGGTCGGGCGCAGCGCGGTGCGCTGGTGGCGGATGCCCTGCCCTCGCGGATGGGATGCAGATGCGGACCTGGAGATCGCCGTGCCGCAGCAGCTGAGTCCGCCGCGCACCGCCGGTGTCGCCGGCCGCCATCTTCAGGCGTCGCGGGCTCAGCCCTGGACCGTCGGATCGGTCGCGGTGGTCGATCCTGTCGCGGCGGTGTTCAGCTCTGCCGGGCACCTGAGCGTGGCCGACGCCGTGATCCTGCTGGATGCCCTGCTGACCGACGCCGACAACTATCCGGGGCTGGTGGACAAGCATCCGATCTGCACCGTCGCCGAGATCGAGGAGCGCCTTCGCTCGTGGAATCGGTTCAAGGGCAGCGCGACCATCCGCGAGGCGCTGCCGAGGGCACGGGCGCATGTGGAGTCGCCCAAGGAGACCGAGACTCGCCTGGCGATCGTCGATGCCGATCTGCCTGAGCCGGTCGTGCAGTTCGAGGTGAATGACGGTGACCGTCTGATCGCCCGCGTGGATCTGGCGTATCCGCAGTGGAGGATCGCCATCGAGTACGAGGGCGACGGCCATCGCACCGACAAGGAGCAGTGGCGGCGCGACATCCAGCGTCAGCGCGAGCTCGAGGACCGCGGCTGGATCGTCATCCGCCTCACCCAGGCCGATCTGAACGCTCCCGCGACATTCCTCGCCCGCATCCGCCGTGCGATCGCCTCACGCACGGTCTGATGCACGGCATCCGCCCCGCATGCTGGTGCGGGCTGGATCAGAAGTGCATCTCACTGCCTTGGGCTGGATCGAATCCGCACCCCGCAGCGCGGTGCGCGGTGGGTTTTTGATCCAGGTTGCGGAGTGGATCGAAAGTGCACGCGCGTTGTGGCGAGGTGCCAATGCGGGCTGCGGAGGGCTGCCACCAGGTGCCGGTGCGGGCTGGATCAGAAGTGCATCTCACCGACTCGGGCTGGATCGATTCCGCACCGCGCAGCGCGGTGCTGGGTGGGTTTTTGATCCAGACCGCGGAGTGGATCGAAAGTGCACGCGCGTGCTCTCAGCGGGCGAGCAGCTCCAGGGTCTGGATGCGGCCGGGGGCGGTGTCCAGGGGCTCGGAGTCGAAGGCGCCGGCGACCGGGGAGATCATGATCTCGTCGACCTCGTGCTGGGCGGCGAACGCCTCCAGCCGCGCGCGCACGTCGTCACCGGTTCCGATGAACCAGTTCGCGCGCATGCCGTCGATGAGAGCCTGCTCAGAGCCCGGAGCATCCGAACCGGCCTCCGCCAGCCCCGCCTGAGCGTGCTCGACGGTCTCCAGCGGGGTGAGCGGCCGATTCGAGCGCAGCCGCGCCATCATGCGCAGCTGCGGCAGGGCCCGCGCCGACGCCTCCTCGGCAGTCGGGGCGGCCACGACGTTCGCCGTCAGGAACGTCCGGGGCTCCGAAAGCGTCTCCGACGGCTGGAACTGCGAGCGGTACAGGTCGAGCGCGCGCTCCAGCCCGTGACCCGAGAAGTGGTTCGCGAACACGTACGGCAGACCACGGGATGCCGCCAACTGCGCCGAGTAGTCGCTGGAGCCCAGCAGCCAGAGCTCAGGAGAGCCGGATGCCGCGGGCGTGGCCCGCACGGTGTACTCGCCGCCGCTGGTGAACTGCAGCGTCGCGCCCTCGGCGTGCAGCATCAGGCCGATGTCGTGCACGTGCTGCGGGAAGCGCTCCACGTCGCCGGAGGTGCCGGACTGCCGCAGCAGCTGCGTGATCACCGGGTCGCTGCCGGGCGCGCGTCCGATGCCCAGGTCGATGCGCCCGGGAGCGAGCGCCTCCAGGGCGGCGAACTGCTCGGCGACGATCAGCGCGGCGTGGTTGGGCAGCATCACCCCGCCCGAGCCCACCCGGATGCGCGAGGTGCGGGCGGCCGCCGCGGCGATCAGCACCGGGGGAGTGGTGGAGGCCACCGACGGCATGTTGTGGTGCTCGGCGAACCAGTACCGCCGGTACCCGAGCTCATCCGCGCGCTGCGCGAGCGCCATCGAGGCGTTCACCGCCTGCCCGCTGGATTGCACGACGCCAGTTTCAGAAGCAGCGCCGGTTCCAGGATCACCACCGGAAGAGGCAGCGCGAACGGGAACGAGGTCGAGGACAGACAGCGCGAGAGAAGACATCATCCAGCCCAACGCGCGACGCGCACAGCGCATTCCAAGCGACGAGCGGATGCGCAGAACCCGTCCGTCTGTACAGTGTCCTTGTGTCATCACAACGACGTCCTCCAGGCTCACAGGCTTCATTGCGTGAAGCCAACCGGCGTCGTGTGGTGGCTGCGATCAAGAAGCAGGGCAGCCTCACCCAGGTGGAGCTGGCGGGTGCGACGGGCCTGTCTCCTGCATCCGTCTCCAACATCGTGAAGGAGCTCGCCGCGGCCGGCGTGCTGCGCACCACACCCAGCACCCGCAGCGGTCGGCGGGCCACCCTCGTGTCGTTCGCACGGGCGGTGGGCCTCGTCGCCGGCATCCACGTCTCCGCCCGTCATCTGCGCGTGATGGTGGCCGATGTCAACGGCACCGTGCTGGGCGAGAACCACATGCCGCTGGCGCGCGATCACCGCGCCGACAACGAGCTGGACCGCGCGTCGCTGCTGCTCTCCGACATCCTCGGGGGTCTGGAATCCGGTATCGACGAGCTGCGCGGCGTCGGCGTCGCGCTGTCGGCGCCCATCGATCGCGACACCGGTCGCGTGGCCGGCCGAGGGATGCTGCGGGGCTGGACCGGCGTGGACATCGTGGATGTCGTGCACCGGCGGCTGCGGCAGCCGATCTTCCTCGACAACGCGTCCAACCTCGCCGCGCTCGCCGAGTCCAGGCTGGGGGCGGCGCGCGGCCAGCAGAACGTGGTGTTCCTCGACGTCGGCGACGGCGTGGGCTCCGGTCTGCTGCTGGAGGGTCGGGTGCTCCGCGGGCACAACGGCATGGCCGGCGAGCTGGGGCACACCGTCATCGACGAGGACGGCCCGGTGTGCAGGTGCGGCAACCGCGGATGCCTGGAGGCGGTGGCCGGCGGCCCCGCCATCCTCGAGCGGCTCCGCGACGAGGGCGGGGTCACCAAGATCGGCGACATCGTGGTGCGCGCGATGGGCAACGACCCGGCGTGCCTGCGTGCGCTGGCGGAGGCCGGCAAGCACATCGGCGTGGCCACGGGCAACCTCTGCAACCTCTTCGATCCCGAGCGCGTGGTGGTCGGCGGCGACCTCGCCAGGGCCGGCGAGCTGCTGCTGGGGCCGATCCGCCAGGCGATGGAGGCCACGACGCTCGCGGGCGGCGACCTGGTGCCCGACGTGGTGCAGGGCCAACTGGGGCTGAGCGCCTCGGCGATGGGTGCCGTGGTACGCGCGATCGACGAGACGAATGTGAGCGGCGCAGTGCTCTGATCACAGTCCGGACACGATGTGTGCAAATCCTTGAGTTCAAGTCTTGACGTCAAAGTGTGAATGCTGTCATGCTCAGGATGTCGCCACAGTGGTCGGCACAGCAACGGAGGTTTTCGATGAAGATCACACCCATGCGGGCGCTCGTCGCGACGACGACGATCGCCCTCTCGCTCGGAATGCTCTCGGGGTGTTCCAACGGCACCCAGACCGGCGGTGACCAGCCCGCCGCCAGCGCGAAGGACGGCGCGGCCACGATCGGCCTGCTCCTGCCCGACAACGTCACCGAGCGCTACGCCAGTGCGGACAAGCCGTACTTCGAGAAGAAGGTCAAGGAGCTGTGCGCGGACTGCACGGTGCTCTACGCGAACGCTGACGGCGATGCCGCCAAGCAGCAGCAGCAGGCCGAGTCGATGCTCACGCAGGGCGTCGACGTGCTGGTCCTCGACCCGTTCGATGGCAAGGCTGCGGCGGCCGTCGTCAACCAGGCCAAGGCCAAGAACGTGCCGGTCATCTCCTACGACCGCCTGATCGACAGCGCCGACGTCTCCTACTACGTCTCGTTCGACAACGAGAAGGTCGGCGAGCTGCAGGCGCAGGCCCTGGTCGACCAGATGAAGAAGCTCGGCCTTCCCGCCGATTCCGGCATCATCATGGTGAACGGCTCGCCGACCGACCCGAACGCCGCCCAGTTCAAGAAGGGCGCGCACAGCGTCATCGACGCCTCCGGCCTGACGGTGCTCAGCGAGTTCGACACACCCGGATGGGAGCCGCCGAAGGCTCAGGACTGGGTGTCCGGCCAGGTGACCAAGTTCGGCAACAAGATCACCGGCGTGTACGACGCCAATGACGACACCGCCGGCGGTGCGATCGCCGCCCTGAAGGCCGGCGGCATCACTCCGCTGCCGCCCGTCACCGGTCAGGATGCCTCGCTCGCCGGCATCCAGCGCATTCTCGCCGGCGACCAGTTCATGACGGTCTACAAGGCGTTCCTGCCCGAGGCCAACCAGGCCGCCGAGCTGGCCGTCGCCCTGGCCAAGGGCGAGAAGCCCAAGGCCGACACCACGGCCGACACCGCCAGCGGCGCGTCCATCCCGTCGTTCCTGCTGAAGCCGGTCGCGGTGACCGTCGACAACATCAAGGACACTGTGGTGAAGGACGGTCTGTACACGATCGACCAGATCTGCACGGCAGCGTACGCCGACGCGTGCGCCGCGCACGGCCTGAAGTGACCAACCCCGCGGTGCCGGCTCCGGCCGGCACCGCGGTCTCACAGCGAAAGGGAGCCGCAGTGGCTTTAGCATCCGATCTCGATGAGCAGCACGACGCGGTGCGTGAGCCCGTGCTGTCCATCCGAAGCATCTCGAAGGGCTTCGGCGCCGTCCGGGCGCTGACCGACATCGACCTCGACGTCTATCCCGGCGAGGTCGTCGCGCTGGTCGGCGACAACGGCGCCGGCAAGTCCACGCTGGTGAAGATCCTCGCCGGCGTGCACCCCGCCGACAGCGGTGTGATCACCTTCAACGGCGCACAGGTCTCGATCCCGTCCCCGACCGCATCGCGCGAGCTCGGCATCGCCACGGTCTTCCAGGACCTTGCGCTCTGCGACAACCTCGACGTGGTGGCCAACCTGTTCCTGGGTCGCGAGCGCGGCGGGGTGCTCGTCGACGAGGAGCTCATGGAGGAGCAGGCCTGGACCCTGCTGCGCCAGCTCTCGGCGAAGATCCCCTCGGTGCGGATCGCGGTGGCGTCCCTCTCCGGCGGCCAGCGCCAGACGGTCGCCATCGCCCGTTCGCTGATCGGCGAGCCCCGCGTGGTGATCCTCGACGAGCCCACCGCGGCGCTCGGCGTCGCGCAGACCGCGGAGGTGCTGAACCTCATCGAGCGGCTGCGCGAGCGCGGGCTCGGCGTCATCCTGATCAGCCACAACATGGCCGACGTGCAGGCCGTCGCCGACCGCGTGGTGGTGCTGCGGCTCGGTCGCAACAACGGCGTGTTCCGCACGGCCGATGTCACCTACGAGGACATCGTCGCGGCGATCACCGGCGCCACCGACAACCCCGTCAGCAGCCGCAGTGCCGCCAACTCGGCCGGGAAGGACGCAGAATGAGCGAGCACACGAAGGACAACTCCGCGCCCACGACCATCGCCGTCGATCTGCAGGACGAGCGGGTCATGCGCGGCGAGGGGCTGGGCGGCGTGGTGCGCGGCTTCGGCACGCGTGTGCGCACGGGGGATCTCGGCTCGCTGCCGGTGTTCCTGGGGCTGATCGTCATCTGGGTCGTGTTCCAGATCCTCAACCCGCGGTTCCTATCGGCGACGAACCTCGTCGACCTCACGCTGCAGTGCGCGGCGCTGGGCGTGATCGCCCTCGGCGTGGTGGTCGTGCTGCTGGTCGCGCAGATCGACCTGTCGATCGGCTCGCTGGCGGGCCTGTCGTCGGCGATCCTGGGCGTGGCGTTCATCAGCTGGCAATGGCCGATCTGGGCTGCGGTCGTGGTCGCCCTGCTGGTCGGCGCCGCGATCGGATACGTCTACGGGTTCCTGTTCACGCGGTTCGGGGTGCCCACCTTCGTGGTGACTCTGGCAGGTCTCATGGGCTTCCTCGGCCTGCAGCTGTGGGTGCTGGGGCCCACCGGCACCATCAACCTGCCGTACAACTCGTGGATCGTGCAGTTCGCGACCACGTGGTTCCTGCCGCCGTGGCTCGCGTACACGGTCGCCGGGCTCGTCGTGCTGGCGATCGTCTTCACGGACGTGTCGAAGGCCCGTCGCCGTGCGAAGTCGGGGCTGTCCACCGGGCCGGTGTCGCTCATCGTGATCAAGGCCGTCGTCATCGCCGTCGTGGCCGCAGCCGCGATCACGTGGCTGGCCACCAACCGCGGCGTCGCGGTGTCGTTCCTGCTGTTCATCGTGCTCGTCGCCGTCATGGCGCTGCTGCTGACCCGCACGCGCTGGGGGCGCTGGGTCTACGCGGTCGGCGGCAACGAGGAGGCCGCGCGTCGCGCGGGCATCAACGTGAAGGGGATCTACATCTCGGCGCTGATGGTCGGCACCGTGCTGGCGACTCTCGGCGGCCTGATGCTGGCGGCGCGTCTGACGGCGGCGAGCATCTCGACCGGCGGCGGCACGACCAACCTCGTCGCCATCGCCGCCGCGGTGATCGGCGGAACCAGCCTGTTCGGCGGGCGCGGATCGGCCTGGTCGGCACTGCTGGGCATCTTCGTCATCCAGTCCATCGACAACGGATTGACGCTGCTGAGCCTCGACTCGTCCGTGCGGTTCATGGTCACCGGCGCGGTGCTGCTGCTGGCCGTGATCATCGACTCGCTCTCGAGGAGGTCCCGCGCGCAGCACGGTCAAGCCTGACCTGCTGACCCGGAGGGATGCCCCGCCACACCCGTCTCGGTGTGTGGCGGGGCTTCTGCATGCCGGTGGTGGTGATAGCATTTGCTATATGTCAATCGGCGGGGGAGTTCTCGAGGGCATCCGTGCGCAGTCGGTGGAGGCGGATGCCCTTCAGCGGCGTGCTCGGGATCTGCTGCTGGATGCCGTCCATCGAGCCGCTGCGGAGGGGCTCTCGCAGAGGGAGATCGCGCAGGTCGTGCGTCGAAGCCAGCCCGAGGTCTCGCGGCTGCTTCGGCAGAAGCCCCCGGGGCCGTTGGCGCTTCGAGTGTGGGATGAGCGTCGCGCGATGTCCACGGCACTGGCGAGGTACGGCATCACGAACGCGAGGATCTTCGGCAGCGTCGCCACGCGGTCGGAGCGGGAAGGATCGGATCTGGACGTACTGGTCGACACTCCGCAGGTGCTCAGCCTCGGGACGCTGTCTCGCCTCGAGCAGGAACTGTCAGCGATGGTCCACGCGTCTGTCGACGTGGTTCCCGTACGATCGCTCCCCGAGCATCTGCGTGACCGCGTGCTTGCTGAGGCCGTGCCACTGTGAGTCGCACCATCGACGAACTGGTGCGCGAGGCACTCTCGCATCTCGAAGCGGTGCACCGACACTTGGCCCGAGGGTCGGTGGAAGACGAGACCGTCGCATACGCCGTTTCGCTGCGCATCGCGGCGATGATCGAGACGCTCCATCGGGGCGCACCGGATCTGACGGACGGCTTCTTCGGCGATGAATGGGCGGTGATCTGGGGGATGCGCAACCGCATTGCGCACGGTTATGCGTGGGTCGACATCGAGACTGTGCGGGCGACCGTGGAGGAGGATCTTCCCGGTGTCGAGGCGAAGCTGAGGGCCTTGTCTGGAATGTCTGCCGACGCAGAGGCTGATCCGGAGGTCTGACCCTGCCCTCGTCGCCGAGAGCACGGTACCTCGCCGAGCGCACGGGTCGTTCGCGCGGATTTCCCGTGCGCTCGCCGAGATCCCGTGCTGTCGACGTCCAGCAAGGGTGCGCGCATTAGCCTCTTCTCATGGACGCGAGCATCTTCTTCGTCATCGTCGGAGCCGTCGCGGTGGCGGCGGTCGCACGATGGCGGGGCTGGCCCGCGCCCCTGCTGGTCACGGTGGTCGCGCTCGCGGCATCCTTCATCCCGATCGTGCCGAACATCTCGATCGACGGGCACGTGCTGCTGAACCTCGTGCTGCCGCCGCTGCTGTACTCGGCGGCGCTGGATGTCTCGTTCGTCAGCTTCGCGCGCGCGATGCCGCAGATCCGCCGGCTCGGGATAGGCCTGGTCGTGGCCACCACGATGATCGTCGGCCTGGTCGCCTACCTGCTGCTGCCGGAGCTCGGCGTGTTCGGCGCGCTGCTGCTGGGCGCGATCGTCGCGCCGCCGGATGCCGTGTCGGCCGCCGCCATCGGCCGCAAGCTCGGGCTGCCTCGGCGCATCATGACGGTGCTGTCGGGGGAGAGCCTGATCAACGACGCGACTTCCCTGACGCTGTACCGCGTGTTCGCGGCGGCGGTCGTCGCAGGGCCGGCGGCGTTCCACATCTGGTCGACGGTCTGGCAGTTCGTGCTGGCGGTGGTCGTGGGTGTGCTGATCGGCGTGGTGTTCGGCCTGGGCATGCACCAGCTGCGCATGCGCAGCGACGACGCCGTGATCAACGGAACCGTGGGGCTGCTGGCGCCGTTCGGGGCGTACGCGATCGCCGAGCAGCTGGGCGGCTCCGGCGTGATCTCGGTGGTGGCCATGGGGCTGTTCGTCGGGTTCAACGCCCCGCGCACGAGCTACACGACCAGGCAGCAGGAGGCGCCGCTGTGGCTGAGCGCCGACTTCCTGCTGGAGTCGTTCGTGTTCGCGTACATCGGCCTGCAGCTGCCGCGGGTGATCGGCGACCTGGCCGACGGCGAGGTTGGACCCGTGATCGTGCTGTCGATCGTGGTGCTGCTGGTGGTGCTGGTCGTGCGCCCCCTGTTCGTCTACCCCGCGAGCGTGTGGGGGCAGTGGTGGACGCGTCTCAAGCTGCGCAGGTGGCAGCGGATGCGGGAGTCCGGCGTCTCCGAGGCCATCGCGGAACGCCGCGGCCGGCATCCGCTCACCGAGGAGCAGTTGAGGCAGCAACTGGCCGAGACGAAACTGTCCTGGCGCGACAATGCGGTGATCTCGTGGGCCGGGATGCGCGGCGTGGTCACACTGGCGACCGCGCTGGCCGCGGCCGACCTCGCCCGGATCGGCGACCAGGCGTCGCATGCGATCGTCGTCGTCGCGTTCGTCGTGACGGTGGGAACGCTGCTGCTGCAGGGGCTGACGCTGCCGTGGCTGATCAAGGCGCTCGGGGTGGTGGACGGGCGGGAGGCCGCCCAGGATGCCAGGCAGCTGGCGGCCGTGCGCGTGCGCAGCCGTGAGGTGGGCAAGGCGTACCTGCGCGACATGCGCAAGCAGTGGGCGACACAGCACGGCGAGGAGTCGCTGAAGACGTTCGACGCGTTCGCGAAGCGGCTGATCCGGGTGGAGACGGATGCCGAGACCAGCCAGATCGACCTGACGCCGCGGCCGTCGTACGAGCAGTTCATGACCATGTCGAAGGGCTGGCTGTCGGTGCGCCGTCAGCTGCTGCTGACCGAGCGCGATGCCGGCAACCTCAGCGAGGAGGTCATGCACGAGCTGGTCACGGCGATGGATGCCGAGGAGCTCGCGCTCGACACCCGCGCCGCGACGAGGCCCCAGTCGCGGGTGTAGAAGCCCCCGGAGCGCCCCGCCCCTCGTGAGGGCAGGGCGCTTCGGCGAAGAAGGTCAGCGCGTGGCGGCCGGCTCGCCGGCATCCACGTCATCCGCCTCTTCGATGTCCTCCGCGAACGGAAGGCCGTTGCGGCGAGCGTTGTACAGGTCGAGGTCGAGGATGCCCTCGCGCTTGGCCACGATGGTCGGGACCAGCGCCTGGCCCGCGACGTTGACGGCGGTGCGGCCCATGTCGAGGATCGGGTCGATGGCCAGCAGCAGGCCGACGCCTTCCAGGGGCAGGCCCAGGGTCGAGAGCGTGAGGGTCAGCATGACGATCGCGCCGGTGGTTCCTGCGGTGGCGGCGGAGCCGAACACCGAGACGATGACGATCAGCAGGTACTGCAGCGGGCTCAGCGTGATCTCGAAGAACTGGGCGACGAAGATCGCGGCGATGGCCGGGTAGATGGCGGCGCAGCCGTCCATCTTGGTGGTGGCGCCCAGCGGCACGGCGAACGAGGCGTAGCCGGAGGGGACGCCGAGGTTGCGCTCGGTGACGCGCTCGGTCAGCGGCAGGGTGCCGATGGAGGAGCGGCTGACGAAGCCCAGCTGCACGGCCGGCCACACGCCGGAGAAGTACTGCTTGATGGAGAGTCCGTGGGTCTTCACGAGGATCGGGTAGACGACGAAGATCACCAGGGCCAGGCCGATGTAGATGGCGCCGGCGAACCAGGCCAGCGCGGTGAGCTTGTCCCAGCCGTACTTGATCACGGCGGAGCCGATCAGGCCGAAGGTGCCGATCGGGGCGATGCGGATGATCCACCACAGCACGCGCTGGATGATCTTCAGCAGCGACTCGGTGAAGGCCAGGAACGGCTCGGCTTTCTTGCCGGCCTTGAGGGCGGCGATGCCGACGACCGCGGCCACGACGATCACCTGCAGGATGTTGAATCCGACGTTGGAGGTGAGCGCGCCGGTCTCATCGGCGGAGGTCGAGACGGAAAGGCCCAGGAAGTTCTGCGGGATGAGTCCGAGCAGGAAGTTCCACCAGGTGCCGACGGTGTACGGATCGCCGGTCTTCAGGCCCGCGCCGGCCTTGCTGCCCGGCTGGATGACCAGGCCCAGCACGATGCCGATCGACACGGCGATGAACGCGGTGATCGCGAACCAGAGGAGGGTCTGACCGGCCAGGCGGGCGGCGTTCTGCACGCGGCGCAGGTTTGAGATGCTGGCGACGATGGCCGTGAAGATCAGCGGCACGACGGCAGCCTTCAGCAGGGTGACGTACGAGCTGCCGATGCGGTCGAGGGTGTCGGAGAGGATCGTGTGGTTCTCTCCGGTGGCTCCGGCGGCAGCGCCGATGAGCCCTGTGGCGATGCCGAGGACGAGGGCGGCCAGGATCTGGAACCCGAACGAGGTCAGCAGCTTGCGGACCGGTCCTCGGGTGTCGGGCGCCTTGGGAGCGCGTGCGGTGGTGGTCATCAGTTCTCCATGTTCAGGGAGTGGGGCACGCCAACGTTAGGAGCTTCCACAGCGCCCCGGGCGAGATGTGTCACCGCGTGACGTCACATTTCAGGCTGGATGCCGGGGACCGCCGCTCATTGAGCGAGCGCAGCGAGACGAAATGCGACCGATGCGGGCAGCTGCGTCGCTGACCCTGTCGCCAGTACTGAGCGATCTCAGCGAGCCGAAGTGAAGCGTTGTCCCGTCGTCCGGAGCACCCATCACTGGGTGAGGTCACGGCGTGACGAGCTGCAGCTTCGGGAAATACGTCGAGTAGCGGTTCCTGTCGCGCGTGAGCAGGGTGTAGCCGTGAACCAGCGCATGCGCACCGATGTAGAAGTCCGCGATCGGAGTCGGACGTGTCCCACCATTGCGTCGGTAGCGTTCGAATGCCTTGCCGGCGAGGAAGCCCGCGGGGTAGGAGAGCGGCTCTCGATGGAAGTACCGTTCGGGCAGCGCGTCATCGAGTTCTTCTGCACGCTCGAACCCGACGGACACCTCGGCATACACGATGGGATTGATCAGCACTCGACCGCGTTCGAACGCTGCTGTGAGTTGCTCCGTCGACCATTCGACCCAGCGCGGATCCTCATCGAAGACGTCCAGAAGCACATTCGTGTCGACGAGAGTGCCGTTGTCACTCATCGCGGAGCAGCGCCATGATCTCGTCGGTGCTCATGCGGCGCGTCTGGCTGGTCGCGCGCCCGCGCATTCGGGCCACCACTCGTTCTGCCGGGCTGAGGTCGGACTGCGTGTGGACGATTCGAAGGGTCGCGCCATCTTCGACGACCTCGATCTCGTCGCCCTCGACGAGTCCGTGACGGTGGCGCAGTTCGGCCGGGATCGTGACCTGTCCCTTGCTGTTGAGCTTCATGGCGGCTCCTTCTGGATGTAACACCATGATACGTCTACCACGTATTACAACGGAGTTCACCACCCGCTGCGCCGACGCCCATCCGTCGCCGACGTGATGAACATCTCCACGGTCACCTCGTTGAGCAGTTCTCCCGGATGCACGTTCAGCGCGTCCGCGACGCGGACCAACGTCTGCACGCTCATCATCGCGCGGCCCTTCTCGTAGCCGCGGATGTTCGACGAGTCGATCTGCGTGCGCGCCGCCAGCTCGTCCTGCGTGATGCCGCGGTGCTTCCGTGCTGCGGTCATCAGCTCTCCCATGCGAACAGCAGCAGGAGACGAGACGCGGGGCACCCCTCAAGCGTCGGCAATGTCCGTGACTTGTGCCAGGGTTAACAAACTCGGGTACTTGTACCTATTCGGTGAGATTGAAAGGCAGCGACGTGGCAAATGGTTGATGGATCGAACATTGATTCGCCACTTGCTGCGTTGCGGACCACAGCAAGCCACACCATCGCGGTTCCGCACCTGGTCGAGCTTCTCAGAGTCGTACCCGCGGGTGCGTCGTTGGAGGAATACCGCTCTGCGGTGGTGGACGAGAACGTGTTGGCACGCCCGACGCTGGCAGGCCGTCAGCGCAGCTTTCGACATCTCCGCGAGCTGTATCTTCTCGACCCGCGGCGGCGGTCCTTCGCTGCCTTGCGACGGGTTTGGGATGTGGATGTTGACGCACAGCCGTTGCTGGCCGGTGTCTTTGCGGTTACACGTGATGAGATCCTTCGTGCTTCCTACGCCGCCGTCGTTCGAACCCCGATCGGCGCAGTGGTGACGTCTGCCGCTCTGACCGAAGCAGTGCGGATGCAGATCGGCGACAGTCTGTCTGACTCGACCCTGAACAAGACCGGTCGGAACACGGCCGCTTGTTGGACGCAGACCGGCCACCTCATTGGTCGCACCAACAAGGTGCGTGCCGCAGTCGAGAGTCGCCCAGTTGCTATCGCGCTGGCGGCGTACCTCGGCCACCTCTCCGGAGGCCGCGGAGTGGGTGTCCTAGAGAGCCCGTCCTCACTCGTCCTAGACCTCCCTTCCGGAAGGCCGCTTGAAGTGCTGCGTCAAGCTCACGCCCAGGGGCTCCTTGACCTCCTTGTGGCAGGGAATGTCGTGGATGTGAGCTTCTCGATGCTGGAAGGCTCGCTATGAGTCGCGTCTCCGATCTCGTCTATGCCTACAAGGCTGAGTTGTCTCTGACCTGGAAGAGCAAGGTCTCGGGTGGCGAACGGGTTTGGATGCTTGTCTATCCACCAGGCCTGGAACGCCAGATGCGGCACGCTCAACCGGACATCGAGTTGGCGACTGCCCAGGCCGGCCGCGTCTGGGCTGTACTCGACGTCAGCGACGACTTCGGGCTTTGGCTGTCTGCTCACCGGCATGCGGAAGCGTTCTACGAGGACCCAAGCGACCTCACTCCGTCGATCCTGGATCAGTTTGAGACAACACTTGTCGCGCGCATCCGTCAGGCTCTCGAAGCGGCACCTGAGAACGCTGTCGTGGCACTCGTTGGCATCGGCTCGATCTTCCCGTTCCTACGTGCATCGAGCGTGATCAAGTCCATCGAGTCCGCGGTCACCGGTCGCCTTCTCGTCCTTTTCCCCGGGATTCATGACCCGGAAACTCATTCATTCCGCTTGCTCGACGCACGCGATGGGTTCAACTACCGCGCTCGTGTCATCGATCCACAGAAGGACATCGCGTGACGACCAACAATGACCTCTTCGTCCGGCCTCCACTCAGCTTCGAGATCCCGAATGACGGCGTAACCAATGTGGACCGTCCCGAGGACTCCAACCAGTGGGACGTCCTCAAGTACGAGCTGGAGAGCTTCGTCTGCGAGGGCGAGTATGAGCACGGCCTCCAACGCATTCTTGACTCCTACACCGGGCACCGGAATCGGACGACGCAACCTGCCGTGTGGGTGTCGGGTTTCTACGGCAGCGGCAAGTCCCACCTCGTCCGCGTCCTCCAGCATCTGTGGGCCGATACGAAGTTTCCGAACGGTGCGACCGCGCGCGGTCTGACGAGCATCCCCCAGGACATCAGGACCAGTTGACAGAGCTGACAACTCTCGGACGACGTGACGGCGCCGCACCGTGGGCGGCAGCAGGCGCACTCGATCGCAGCGGCGACACCCTCAACTCGGTGTTCCTTTCGATCGTCCTCGGGGCGGCAGGACTGCCCACGCGCGTCGCCCCCGCGCAGGTTGCTCTGTGGCTCGCGGGCAATGGGCACCTCAACGCCGTTCGTGATCACGTTGCGGCCAACGGCGGCGACCTCGTCGAAGAGCTGGGCGAGTACAACCTCAGCACGCTGCTCGCGAACGCGATCCTCGTTGCCGACCCGCAGTTTGCCGCGACGGCCAAGGACGTGCGCGCCGCGCTGCGCAGCCAGTTTCCGCCGGGCACCCGTTCGTTCTCCACGGACGAGACGATCGCGCTGCTCAAGAAGATTCTTGAGTACGTCGGCGGTGGCCAGATTCCGCCGTCGCTGATCGTCCTCGACGAGGTGCAGCAGTACATCAGCGGCGATGGCGGCCGAGCGATGGAGGTGCAGAACCTCGTCGAGTCCGTGTCGCGCGAGCTGAACGGTCGTGTGCTGCTTGTAGCCACTGGCCAGCAAGAGTTGACTGCTGATTCGACGCTTCAGAAGATTCAGGACCGTTTCACCGTCAAGGTCGTGCTCAAGAACCAGGACGTCGACGCCGTTGTCCGCCGTGTGCTCCTCAGCAAGGAACTCGCCGAGAAGCCCGGTCTTGACACCACATTGGCGTCAGTTGCGGGGCAGATTTCCCGCCAGCTCATCGGCAGCAGGATTCAGCACACCGCGGCGGACGACAAGGACCTCATCGAGGACTACCCGCTGCTTCCGTTGCGCCGTCGTTTCTGGGAGAGCGTGCTCCGCCAAGCCGACGCCGGCCGCGCTGGTCAGCTGCGTTCCCAGCTTCGAATCGTGCACGAGGCGAACCGCCATGTCGCTCCCGAGCCGGTGGGCACTGTGGTCGGCGCCGACTTCCTGTACTCGCAGAAGAACGAAGACCTCAACGGCGCGGGCCTTCTTCTTAAGGAGACGCAGACGCTGATTCACGAGCAGGGGCAGAAGGACCCCTTGCGCGGCCGCATCCTCGGCCTCATCCACCTCATCGGTCTGCTCCCGACATCGGGTCATGGCGACATCGGCGT
Organism: uncultured Microbacterium sp.; assembly: GCF_937927635.1. Lineage (GTDB taxonomy): Bacteria > Actinomycetota > Actinomycetes > Actinomycetales > Microbacteriaceae > Microbacterium. The sequence goes on along the minus strand of NZ_CALBRW010000028.1, from coordinate 37,939 downwards.
CCGCGCGACGGCAGACCATCTCGTCGACCTCCTCGTCGAGGACCTCGCCCACGATGGGGACCGGCTCCGGCAGCAGGTGCCTGCGGTGCTCGAAGCGCTCGCCGAAGAGGGCGTCATTCAGCAGGATGGCGAGGAGTTCCGCCTTCAAACTAAGGCGGGCCGCGAGTGGGACGAGGCATTCCGCAGGCACCACGCTCAAGTCACGGACAGCGAGGTAAGCACAGATCGTGATTCGCTGTTGCTCACTGAGGTCGGACGGTCGATACCCGCTTCGATCCAGCAGGGTCGTGCCAAGGAATCCCGCAAGCTCGCGCTGCACGCCGACGCCTCGCTTCCGCCGGAGTCCGATGCGATCTCGGTGTGGTTGCGCTCCGAGTGGGACGAGGGCATCACGGCGAAGCAGTTCGACGAGGACGCGCGCAGCCTCGGAGTTGACTCGCCGATCGTTCTCATCCACCTTCCTCGACTCCAGGCTCCCGCGTTCGTAGCGGCAGTCCGTAACAAGCTCGCCGCGCACCGAGTGATCGACCAACAGGGAATCCCGCGGGACGACGAGGGGAAGCAGGCGCGAAGCGCGATGCAAACCCGCCTCGACCGTGCGACGGACCAGGTGAATGCCCACGTTCGTGACGTAATCTCCAAGGCAAACGTACTCCTCGGGGGCGGGACTTCGCCGAGCGGCGTCAGCCTGCGCGAGCGGATCGAGGCGGGCGCACAGTCCGCCGCGACCCGCCTATTCCCGCGGTTCTCCGAAGCTGACGACGACCGGTGGTCGATGGTTAGGGACCGAGTGAAGAACGGGTCGGCAGCTGACGCGCTGAAGGTGCTCCAGTTCGATGCCGACCCAGAGCAGCATCCTGTTGTCAAAGAGATTCTCGGCCACGTCGGCCCGGCGGGCACGTCCGCGAGTGAGGTCGAGAAGGCCCTGACATCGAAACCGCTCGGCTGGCCGCGCGACGCGCTCATGGCCGCCCTCGGCGTTCTCCTCGACACAGGAGTGATCTGTGCGACGCTCAACGGGAGCGACGCGACCACGGCCGATGTACTCAAGCAGACCCGCCTCGGCAACGTGCAACTCCGCCGCGAGGTCACGGTGCTCAAGCCCGCCGAGAGAATCCAGGCACGACAGGTGCTGAGCAACCTCGGCTTCCCAACCGACAACGACGGGCTCGTCTCGGCCGTCGAACGGGTCGTCCAGTCGCTCGTCGACCGCGCGAAAGGCGTCAGCGGCCATGCTCCGCTCCCTGACATCACAGTGCCAGGCAGCATCCAGGTGATCGTGAGCGCGTCAGGAAACGATCGCGTGCACGCCCTGCTGGCAGCAAAGAGTGCCCTCACGAGCTTCAGCGACCAACTCGGAGACCTGGAACGCAGGCTCAAGAGTCGCACGCCTTCGCTCGAACTGGCGCGTTCGCTTGCGTCCTCGGCCGCGGGGCTGGAGCCCGCGTCGGCAGCCCGTGAGCGGCTCTGCGTGCTGACTGCGAGCCGTGATCTCCTTACCGAGGCCGATCCAGTCGCCCCGATCGTGAAGGAACTTGCCGAGGCGCTCCGCGATGCGATCCACGAAGCCGCAGTGGCGTTGCGCGACGCCCGAGCAACGGCCGTAGCAGGCCTCGAACAGCAGCCGGCATGGACGGCTCTCGACGATGCGCAGCGCGAGGCTCTCCTCATGGAGCATCACCTCAGCACCGAAGTGGAGCCAAACCTCGCAGATGCAACTGCCGTCCTGACTGCGGCACAGGCTCGGCCGCTCCAGGGATGGACCGCTGAACTCGACGCCATCCCACAGCGGGCTTCGCGGGCACTGGAAGCCGCTATTCAGTTCGCGACACCTGTGGCCAAGGTGACAACGGTGCGCGTTTCAGCGGCGAGCCTGAGAAGCGCCGAAGAAGTAGAGCGATACGTCGAGGCACTGCGGGTAGAACTTCTCGACGCCCTGAATAGCGGTAATGACGCCGTGGTGGTGAAAGGCTGACCATGACGACGGCAACAACCAAGGTCCTCAACTCCGACCAACGACGATTTCTCGACGCCCAGACGCAGCGCGCTCGCGAGGCTGCACAGCGGGCTGCCGAGGATGCTCTGCGCGCTCTCGCTGTCGCCGAGCCGAGCCGTCCGAACTACTTGAGTGACGAGCAGAACAACCTCCGGCTTGCGCTACGCGACAAAGCACGGCAGCTCGGCGATGACACCGCACGCACGGGTGCACTCACCAACCTCGTGCACGACATCGCCTACGAGCAGTGGCATCGCCTGCTGTTCGCTCGCTTCCTGGAAGTCAACGGTCTATTGCGGCATCCGGACTACCGCGATATTCCGTTGTCATTGGACGACTGCGGCGATCTCGCGCCTGACCTTGGCGAACCGGACGCCTGGGCCGTTGCCGCACGGTTCGCCTCGGAGATCTTGCCCGGTGTGTTCCGCCTCACCGACCCCTCGGTACAAGTCCGGTTCGCCGCCGAGCACCGCGACGCGCTGGAACACCTGCTTATCGACATCCCATCCGAGGTGTTCACAACCGAGGATGCGCTCGGCTGGGTGTATCAGTTCTGGCAGACAGCCGAGAAGAAGCGCGTCAACGACTCAGGCGTCAAAATCGGCGGGGCCGACCTCTCTCCCGTCACGCAGCTGTTCACCGAAAACTACATGGTTCGGTTCCTGCTGGAGAACTCACTCGGTGCATGGTGGGCTGCACTTCACCCCGAGTCCTCGCTCGTTGACGGCTGGGAGTATTTGCGTCGCAACGAGGACGGCACACCCACGGCGGGCGCGTTCAGTGCGTGGCCCGAGCGTGCTGCCGAAGTTACGGTAATAGACCCCTGCTGCGGCTCCGGTCATTTTCTCGTTGCAATGTTCGGAATGCTCTGGCGTATGCGTGCCGAGGAAGAGGGCCTCACGCCGGACGAAGCGCAGGATGCCGTCCTCCGGGACAACCTCCACGGGCTCGAACTCGATCCGCGCTGCACCCAGATCGCGACTTTCAACGTGGCGCTGGAGGCATGGAAGCAGGGTGGGTTCCGTGAGCTTCCCGCCCCGCATATTGCTTGCTCTGGTGTTCCCGTGCGGGGCACTAGAGAGGAGTGGCTTGAGTTTGCCGCTCACGATGAGGAGCTTGCGAAGGTGCTCGGGCGCCTTCACTCGTTGTTCCGCAGCGCTGACACCCTTGGGTCGTTGATCACGCCGCAAATCAGTGACCTGGAGGGAACACTCTTCGGCTCTGATATGAGCATTGGTGCAACCTGGGATGATGTCGGTGCTGCTCTTGGCCGGCTACTTGCACGCGAGCGGCAAGAGGCGACAGTATTGGGTCACGTTGCTTCGGACGTAGTGGAGGCAGCGAGCCTGCTGTCCCGCAACTACACTTTGGTGGCCACCAATCCGCCGTACTTGCAGCGGCAGTCGATGGATGCCCGGCTTGTCAGCTACGTGGACCTGCATCACCCGGCGGCCAAGGCAGACATCTCGACCGCATTTATTGAGCGAGCACTGAATTTCGCGTCGGCGGGCGGTTCGGTTGCTGTCGTGTCGCCACAGAACTGGGGGCTCGTGAAGAGCTACACCAAGTTTCGAAAGGCTCTTCTGGCTAAGGAGTCGTTCGCGATCGCGGCGCGACTGGGGGCTGGTGCCTTTCGTCAGATTTCCGGGGAGGTCGTTAAGGTTACTCTCACGGTCATGTCGCGGAGGGTGCCGGAGGCCTCCCACCAAATATCTGCGTTGCTTGCGCACAAGGAGCGTGGGGTTGAGGCCAAAGCTGCTCTCTTAAGGAGCGGACCAGTCTCGCGAGTTGGTCAAGCGGACCAAGTGAGGAACCCCGACTCACGCATCACGCTTACACGGGTGGACGCGGCGACACTGCTCGAGTTTCGTGCAAGCGGCCTCAACGGAACCACTACAGGCGACTATGCGCGGTACGGCCGTTGTTTCTGGGAAGTTAACGACTTCACCCGCTGGGAGTATCAGCAGAGCACGGTGCGTTCGACGCGCCCGTTCGGGGGGCGGGAGCACGTAATTCTCTGGTGCAATGGCAATGGCCCACTTCAGGACGATCCTGGAGCAACAATTCGTGGTAAAGCGGCGCTTGGAAAAAGTGGCGTTGCTGTCTCCCAGATGGGGATGCTTCCCGTCACGCTCTATTCGGGAAATCACTTCGACAATAACACCGCGGTGATTCTTCCTCGCGACCCTGCTGATCTTCCGGCGATCTGGGCATATTGTTCAAGCGACGAGTTTGGCGAAGATGTCCGCGATATCGACGACACACTTAAGGTCACCAATGCAACAGTAGTCAAGGTCGCGTTTGACAAGGAGCGATGGCAGAAGGTCGCGGAGCAGGTTGGGTCGCTGCCGAGTCCTGCTTCGGACGATCCGACGCAGTGGCTGTTTCGAGGTGACGTGGCATCGTCAGATCATCCGCTTCAGGTGGCCGTCGCACGGCTCCTTGGGTACATGTGGCCTGAGCCCCACGGAGACTCACTGGACGACCTGTCCGACTCAGATGGCATCGCAGCGTTGATGGCACTCCCCGGCGAACCAGACCTTGCTACGCGGCTCCGCGAACTTCTCGCTCGTGCGTACGGCACGGAGTGGTCCAGTGCGCTTGAACGGAAGCTAGTGATCGAGGCCGGCGGCAAGAACGGGCGACTGGAAGACTGGCTTCGCGACTCGTTCTTCACCCAGCATGTGAAGGTCTTCGACAACCGACCGTTCCTGTGGCACATCTGGGATGGGCGGAAGGACGGATTCTCGGCAATCGTCAACTACCACCGCCTTGATCGGCGGACCCTTGAGAAGCTCACTTTTACTGCGCTCGGCGCATGGATTGACCGGCAGAAGCATGAGGTGCGGGCGGAGCGAGCCGGTGCCGATGCCCGACTTGCCTCGGCTGAGGAACTTCAGCGCAAACTCAAGCTGATCCTCGAAGGCGCGCCGCCGTACGACATCTACGTGCGATGGAAGTCGATGGCTGAGCAGCCAATCGGCTGGGCGCCTGACCTCGACGACGGTGTCCGTCTCAACATTCGGCCGTTTATCACTGCTGGCGTGCTGCGCTCCAAGGTCAACGTGCACTGGAAGAAAGACCGCGGGACGAATCCCGACGGGTCGGAACGGCACAACGATTTGCACCCGACGCTTGAGGAGCGCCGTGCCGCCCGGCGCGAGGCGGGAGGTGCCGAATGACGCTCGTCCGCGCCGTCGTCGCCAAAGCCCTCCGTGACGCTGCTGCCTTCAACGCGGGGGCGAACTCGGCCCCAGCGGCTGTTCTGTGGGCCGACCCTGAGCACACCTGGGAGCCAGTGATAGGCCTCCTCCAGGAGGCAGTGCCCATCTTGGTGCTCGGAGAGTACGACCCCGCAGCCGCACGAGGTCCCGCGCTTTGGCTTCGAGCCGTTCTTGCCTCACCCGAGTCAGCGGAACTGCCAACCCATCTCGCCGAACGGGATGAGCGCAATCCGTGGGTGATCTACCTGCCTGGTGTCAGCCGAGGTTCCGTCGACGAGGCAGCGGTCCTCGATGACTCGCTCGCGCCACTGGCCGAGGTTGCGATCCGCTCGAACTGGTGGCCCTCCGCCCATGGCCAGACGCCATGGACGCCGCACTCGTTCCTCGCGTCGAAGCAGGGCGCCGGGCTCGACATCGCGAGCGACAGTGCAACGAAGGCGGCCCTCGCTCAGGTGCTGGACAAGTTCCTCTTCGAGGACATCGACGACCTCAGGCGTATGGGGCGCCTCGATTCCTCTCGCCTGCACCACCTCGTGCTCGATGACACGGTTCGCACCCTCCTCGAATGGATGAACGACCCGGATGAGGTGAGGGCTTCGCTCGAAGGTGCGCAGTGGCAGGCCCTTGTCGCCTCCTGCAAGTCCGTTTACGGCTTTGGCCCTGAGAAGGACGGCGCGCTCACCGCAGCCAGCAAGCTCGGCGGCCGAAGGGGCGAGTGGGGAGCTGTCTGGCAACGGTTTGCGGAGAACCCAAGCCGTTACCCGCACCTTCCTGCTTTGCTCGATCAGGCGCGGCCCTCTGTGGTGCCGCTCTTTGGAGACGCCGACCCACACCCTGACTCGTGGCCCTCATGGAACCGCGACGAGGAGGACGCGCTTAGGTCGGCGCTCGATGCATTGGGAACTCATCCCGACCCACGTGGTCGCGTTCAGGAGCTCGCTGCCGAACACACGTCGCGCGAAGAAAGCGTCTGGGCTGCTCTCGGACAGGCGCCCCTTGCGCGGGCAGTTGGCCACCTCGCGGAACTGGCAGACCGTGTCGCGACCGCTTCGAAAGCAACAGACCTCAAGACTCAGATTGCCTGGTTTAGCGACGAAGGCCACGTGATCGATGGCCTCGCGCTGCGGACGATCGCGACGGCCAAGACCGCGCAGGATAGGTCCGCTGTCACTCACGCGCTCGCCGCGATCTACGACCCCTGGGTCGATCAGTCGGCACGAGCATTCCAAAAGGCCGCAGTTGGCAGGTACAGCGGCCAGACGGGCCTCGACATAGTCGCCGGAACGTGCGTGGTCTATGTCGATGCACTGCGGTACGACCTGGCCGCCCGTGTTGCTCGCCGGCTGTCAGATCTCGCGGTAGTTGTGGAGCCGCGCCAGGCAGCATTCCCCAGCGTCACGCCAACCGGCCAGCCGGCGGTGGCACCGATCAAAATCAGCATCGCTGGCGGCGCTGCTTTCGACGCGGCCGATGATCAGGGGCGATCTGTGAAGGGTGCAGTGCTGCGGTCGGCCCTCGCCGCAGCAGAGGTGCAGTTCCTCGACTGGGACACCGCTCAGGTCGGAGACCCGGCCGGAAAGGCCTGGACGCAGACGAACATGATCGACTCGCTGGGCCACTCGCACGGGCACCAGATGGCGGACCTCGTCGACCACCACCTCGACCTCGTCGCCGAGCGGGTTCGTGCACTGCTCGACGCAGGCTGGCGCAAGGTTGTCGTGGTCACCGATCACGGCTTCCTCTTGCCCGGCCGAGCAGCGCAGAAGGTCAACCTCCCGATACAAGTCACGGAAGGCGATGCTGCTCGTAAGCCGCGTGTGGCGCGGTTGAAGGCTACCGCGGCGCGCCCGGACTTTCCGATCCTGGCCTGGACTTGGGACTCGTCCGTTGACATGGTCAGCGCACCGGGAACTGCTGCATTCGAGTCGGGCCGCCTGTACGAGCACGGCGGTTTGAGTCCCCAGGAGTGCGTGATTCCCGTCGTCACCGTGACGCGTGGTCGTTCGGCCGCTGCACCCGTCCAGATTGAAGCTGTTCGATGGACCGGACAGCGATGCCGCATCGACTACGGCCCTGCCGAGGCCGAAGTGGTTGCCGAAGTTCGGCTTCGCCCCGCCGACGCATCGAGCGCCGTCGGCGGTCCGAAGCCGCCCACCGAACCGGGCGAGGTCAAGGTGCTGGTCGACGAGGAACAGGCCCCTGCCGGGGCGAACGCATGGGTCGTACTACTCGACTCGAGCGGTGGAGTTCTAGCGCAAGCGCCAACCACGGTAGGAGGCGTCGAATGACCGAAGCAGTCACACTCGACGAGATCGACACGACCGCAGCGTCAGCCTTCGAGGGGTACGTCGTTCGCAAGGATCTGGCTCAGCAATTCAAGGGTGCGTATCCCGTCCCGACTTACGTCGGAGAGTTCCTCATCGGACGCTACTGCGCCACGACCGACCCGGAGGAGATCGAAGAAGGGCTTCAGGTCGTGCGGCGGCTGCTCGCCGACCGCACTGTGCGGGCTGGTGAAGAGGAGCTCTTCAAGTCGCGCGCGCGTGAGCGCATGACTGTCAAGCTCATCGATCTCGTCAAGGCCCGTCTCGATGCGAAGTCGAACGCTTATGTCGCCGAGCTGCCGAGCCTTGGACTCCGAGACGTGCGTATCGACGATGCCGTTGTCCGCGAGAACGAGCGCATGCTGACTGGTGGCTTCTACGCCGAGGTCGACCTGGTCTACGACGCCGCGATCGCTGACGAGAACAACGGCAAGCCTTTCGCTGTCGGGTCGCTTCGCCCCATTCAGCTGTCAACCCGCGACTCGCTCTCGCGTTTGGCCGAAGGTCGCTCACGGTTCACTACAGAGCAGTGGAAGCACCTCCTGCTTCGGTCAGTGGGCTTCGAACCTGCGCAACTCACCGAGCGCGAACAAGACGTGCTGCTGCTGCGCATGGTCCCGTTCGTGCAGCGGAACTTCAACATGGTCGAACTAGGACCTCGTGGCACCGGCAAGTCCCACCTGTTCCAGCAAGTCTCGCCCTACGCGCACTTGATCTCCGGCGGCAAGGCGACCGTTGCCCGGATGTTCGTCAACAACGCCACTGGACAACGCGGCCTCGTCGCACAGTACGACGTCGTCTGCTTCGACGAGGTCTCCGGCGTCTCTTTCGACCAAAAGGACGGCGTCAACATCATGAAGGGCTACATGGAGTCGGGTGAGTTCTCTCGCGGCCGTGAGTCCATCCGGGCTGACGGTTCGATCATGTTGGTCGGGAACTTCGACGTGGACGTCGCCCACCAGCAGCGGATCGGCCACCTGCTCTCGCCGCTGCCCCCGGAGATGCGCGATGATACGGCCTTCATGGACCGCATCCATGCCTACCTACCCGGCTGGGATGTTCCCAAGCTCAACCCGACCTACTTCACCCAGCACTTCGGGCTCGTGAGCGACTTCCTCTCCGAGTGCTGGTCGCGCCTTCGTGACCAGTCGCGCCTTACCTCGATCCAGGGCCGGGTCAACTATTCCGATGCGCTGTCTGGCCGAGACCTGTCGGCCGTCAACAAGACGGTCGATGGCCTGCTCAAGCTCGTGTATCCCGACGCTGAAGCCGCGATCTCCGATGAGGACCTCGAATGGGCGGTGCGTATCGCTCTGGAGTGCCGCCGTCGCGTCAAGGAACAGCAGCGCCGCATTGGCGCAGCAGAGTTCCGCAACACCCAGTTCGGCTACCGCCTCGGCGAGGGAGTCGAGCAGTTCGTCTCGACTCCCGAGCTCGCGAGCCCCGACTCGATCGGCCTTGATCCACTGCCCCCTGGCCAGGTGTGGGCGATCTCTGAGGGTGGCGGCGACGTTGGCCCGGGACTCTACCGAATCGAGGCGGCGGACACGCCCGGCTCTGGCGCACGCGGTCTCCTCAACCAGGCCGCACCCGCCACGCTCCGGGAGAGCTTCAAGGTCGCGGAGCAGAACCTCATCGCCCAGGCGAGACAACTCGTGGGCGACCGCGACCCGCGCGAGCATAACCTCACTGCTCAGATACGCGCGCTCGACGCAGCCAAGACTGGCGCCGGGCTCGGACTGCCGATCCTTCTCTCGCTGGCCTCGGCGATGCTCCAGCGGTCTATCCGTGGCGGCCTGATCGCTGTCGGCAACCTGTCGCTCGGCGGTGGCGTCGAGACGATCCTCAACGCAGCGCAACTCGCCGAGCACGCGATGGAAAAGGGAGCGACGGCCCTTTTGCTCCCGGTGTCAGCTCGCCGCCAACTCCTCGACGTCAGCGACGAGGTCGCTACAAAAGTCTCGTTCATTTTCTACAACGACGCACAGGATGCCCTCGTGAAAGCGCTCGACGAATAGGTTCACCGCGCTCAAGGACCCGACGGCCCTGGTCCGATCAGATGCCCGAAGCAGTGCGTTACGGGAAGTTCAGGTTCTTGCGCCTCAACCCACCTTTGCCCTGCGACATGACGAACGGCGGGTGAGCTGACGACATCCGATGGATGGCCTTCTCGTACTGCAAGCACAGGTCGCCCATCTCTGTCGCTGTCAGGTTGCCGTTCGCGAATGCGATCGCACGCGCGTCATGCATATAGATCGCCCGAGCTTCGAGCGGACGGGACGCGATCCGGTGATCCTTCGCCAGCAGGATGAATCCGGATGCTGTTCCGGATGCGATCCACTCGTCGTCCGACATCGCCTGGGCGCGCGCATCGCCATATTCTTCTGCGAGGGTGCGAGCATTCCACCCGGCACCACGCAACCGCGCGATCAGCAGCTTCCCGCCCAGTGAGCGGTCGAGCAGGAAGCGGGCGTCGGCCATGGTCTCAGGCGGCCTGAACCCAGAGCGATCGCATCTCGGCATCCGACAGTCCGAAGTCGTCTCCGACCTCCATCATCGACTCACCGGCACGCACCCGGCTGACCACATCTTCCACGCGTACCCCCAGCTTCGCGATGGTCGGCTGGCCGGAGTTCCGCAGCGGGTCGACGACGACTGCGGCACCCTCGTACGTCGGAAGCTGCACGGACTGGACCAGTCCGTTGCTGTACGTGATCGTCTGCAGGTACTGTTCGACCACGTCGCGGAACACGCCCTGATGGTTGCGGACGACCACGAGGTCGCGATCACCGTTCTCGAACAGGATCTCGGCGCCGTCGGTCTTGAGACGATCGCTGAGCAGCGCGTGCTCCAGGCCCAGCTCATCGCGCAGGATCTGAACCGCGGGTCGGATGCGTGCCATGGGCAAGCCGGCCCGGCGGAACGCTTCGACGACGTATCCCTCGGCGAGAGCGTCGAACGGAACGGTGAATCCTCGGCCGTTGCCGACGCCCGTCAGAATCGGCTCGCTCCAGCCCCACTTGCCCTCGCTCCGCTGGCGAAAACGGTGCCCGTGGGCCCACCGTGCGAACGACGAAGCAGGCGCGCGGATGATCTGCGCCGCCTCGTTCAGCGAGTAGATCGGCGTCGTGTAAGCCGTCTCGGTTGCTCGTGTTTGCATGCAAACAGTGTACTTCTCATCGCATGGTGATAGGCGGCATTTCGGCGACTGACTCGCGGCTGACGTAGCCGGTAGCGATTGACGTGTTCTCCTGACACGATCGATGTAGGCGTATGGCCGGAGGCGGAACTCGGATGACTGTTGCAACGATCGAAGTCGATACAGATGCACTCCGAATGGCGAAGGAACTCACCGGGAGCTCCTCGGATCGAGAGACCGTTGAGCTCGCTCTGCGAACGCTTATCGCCGTTCGGAATCAGCCCGCTGCGGTCGAGCGAATCATCGGCCGGACGTCCGTCACTCCGCCCCACCCAGCTCGTCCATGAACCCGTCGACCACGCCTGGCACCAGGTGCGTGGAGATGACCATCGTCACGGCGCGGGCGACGGTCGAGCGCAGCGCGTCGGGCACCGTATGAATGCCTGATGCCGAGCGCGTCACGAACCCGGTGCGCTCGAGGTTCAGCATCCGCAGGCCGGGCTCGTCGGCGATGAAGTCGGAACCGTTGCCCAGCGCCGCGACCACGCGGGAGACGGTGTCCGTGACAGTGAAGCGCTCGCGGTCGTCGTCCAGGCCGATGTACGCGTTGGCGATCACCTGCGCGGCGACCAGTGCGGCCAGGAACTCGGTCAGCTCGAGGGGCATCCGGTCGTGCCACGCGTCGGCAGTCACGCCCGGCCGCACGCGGGTCGGGCTCAGCTCGATCACCTCGGCGATGATCAGCGCCTGCCACCAGGCCGACAGCAGCGGCAGCTGGTTCATCGACGTGACGTGCTCCACGCCGTCCGCCGCCGGCATCCGCCTGCTCACGCCGACAGCGGAGACGCCGATCATCGCTGCGACCCGCTGGATGTCGGCACGGCGCAACGCGCCCGTCGACGAGACTGGCCGCCCCGCCCCGATCCACTCCAGCAGCCTGCCGACGCTGAAGACGACCGGCAGTCGCCGCAGCACCCGGTGCCTCTCCTCCTCGGGAATGTCCTGCCCGCCGGCCAGCGCATCCTGCAGCAGCGCGCCGCCATCGCCCTCCGACCCATCGAGCAGCACATCCTCGAGCGCATCGTGCGCGTCGGCCCAGCCGGCACGATCTGAGGCCAGGCGCATGTGCACGTAGTCGTGCAGCGTGTCCAGCGCGTCGAACAGCGCACCTTCGGCGTCGTCGGGCTCCTCGCCCAGCATCTCCGCGAACGTCTCGACATCGTCCGGATCGTCGAGGTCGATCACCCACTCACGCGCCAGCTTCTGCAGCGAGCGGAACATGCGGAGCTCGGTGCCCACGTCGGGTGCAGCGATCTCGTCCTGCTCGTCCAACCACGCTTGGAAACTCAGTGCCAGCGCCTCGTCTGCCCTACGGGGGGCGGCAGCGCGGCCGCCCGCGCCGTTCGCGGCCGGCGGCAGCACGGCATCCGCCTCTCCATCCGTCAGAGCGGATGCCGCCACCTCGACCACATCGCGACCCCTCACCCGAGCCTCGGCCAGCACCGACGCCGCGACGGCCAGCGCTGCGCCGACCATCACGTTCTGCCCGTTGTGACGCACGATCAGGGAGTCCAGCGAGTCGAAGGCGCGCCCCCTGTTCGACAGCGGCACGATGTCGCGCGACGCCGCCACCGCCTCCTTCGAGGGCCAGGCGGGCACGCGCATCCGCTGCCGGACGGACGCCAGAGCCGGGTCGGTGTGCCGGGAGTCGAGCAGGCCCAGCGCTGCGCCGATCACGTGCGAGACCGCCGGCATGCTGTCGGTCTCCTCGATGGGGACGTCGTCCAGGATCTTCTGCGCCGCGCGCAGATCGTCGTCGCCGATCGCCATCGTGAACCTGCGCAGCACCGACAGCGCCAGCGCCCGATGCTTCCCGACCGGCGTGAACAGCATGAGATTGTGGCGCTCCGTCGCGCGCGCCAGCGCCGCGTTGACGGCATCCAGATCCGACCCGTCCAGGTTCTCGAGGTCGATGCCCTCGTCGGCCAGCAGCGGAGCGATCTGGTCCAGCATCCGCTTGGCCATGCCGGGCTGACGCCGCACGCCCATCGCGGCCATCTGCCTGCGGAACTCGGGATCGTCGAAGGGGGAGGTCACCCGGTCAGCGTACGGAAGCGGATGCCGGAATGCACGCGGTGGGGATGTCGGTGCCGCCAGATACCTTGGTAGCGATTCAGTTCGCCGATCAAGTGGAGGGCACGAAATGACTGCAGAGCCATCCGGGGAGGTGATCCTCTACCAGCGTGAGGATGGCGCTCCCGCGTTGGAAGTGCGGCTGGATGGCGACACTGTGTGGCTGACGCAAGCTCAGCTTGTCGACCTCTTTGGGTCGTCCAAAGCGAATATCAGCGAGCACATCGCGAATGTCTTCGAGGAGGGTGAGCTGTCCGCGGGGGCAACTGTTCGGGAATTCCGAACAGTTCGAACCGAAGGATCTCGTGAGGTTGCGCGAAGCATCACTCACTACAACCTCGACGTCGTCATATCTGTCGGCTACCGAGTCAAGAGCCGGACTGCCACACGGTTCCGCATCTGGGCCACCGAACGTCTACGGGAGTACCTCGTCAAGGGCTTCACGATGGACGACGAGAACCTGAAGAACCTGGGCGGCGGTCGCTATTGGCGTGAACTGCTTGATCGCATCCGCGACATCCGAAGCAGCGAGAAGGTGCTGTATCGGCAAGTGCTGGATCTGTACGCCACGAGTGTCGATTACGACGCGAGTGCTGAAGAGTCCAAGCAGTTCTTCGCAGTCGTTCAGAACAAGCTCCACTTCGCGGCGCGCGGACACACAGCAGCAGAAGTCATCGCGGCCCGGACGGATGCCTCGAAACCTGAGATGGGCCTGACCTCGTTCGCTGGAACGAGACCACGAAAGTCTGATGTGTCCGTTGCCAAGAACTATCTGGACGAGGGCGAGTTGAGGAAGCTCAACACGCTTGTCTCCGCGTACTTCGATGCGGCTGAGTTCCGTGCGCAGAGTCACGAAGCGACGTACATGAAGGACTGGATCGGCCACCTGGACCGCCTGATATCGGCGATGGATGCTCCGGTGCTGGACACGCGCGCAACGCGAGATCGAGGGGAAGGGCTGACACGCTCGCCTTCCTGATCGGTCTCGAATGCTCTGAAGTCAGGTGGAGGCCGCGACCACTGCATCCCTTCAATGTCAGGGCATCAAGGTAATGACCGGGTATCGGGGTATCCCGATGCCTGCTCAGCCCCGCTCCGCCAGCACAAGCAGCTCGCCGACCTCGCAGCGCAGGGCATCGCAGATCGCGCGCAGCGTGGAGTAGCGGATCGCCCGTGCCCGGTCGTTCTTCAGCACCGACAGGTTCACGATGCTCACGCCCACCCGTGCGCTCAACTCGGTCAGCGTCATGTTCCGCTCGGCAAGCAGCTCGTCGAGCCGACAGTGGATGCCGGTGAACTCGTCGTCCGCGTCGGCGGGGCTCATACCAGGCCGTCCGTCTCGCGCTGCAGGCGCTCCTTCTCGAGCTGCAGTTGCCTGCCGTAGCGGAAGATCGCCGACAGGGCGAACAGGCCGACCGCCACCGCGAAGGGCCAGAGCGGGATGCTGAGCTCGAACGGCACGGTCATCTCCGGCTCCCACTTCAGCGATCGCGCGGCCAGCGTCATGCCGATCGAGGTGACCAGAGTGCTCAGAGCGCCGCCGACCATGACCGCGATCGATGCGAACCCGAACGTGCGGGACACAGCGGGGTGGAATGGGTCTCGCATCCCCGCCCGTCGGGTCGCGGTGTAGATCGCCCAAGCGATCGCGGCGGAGGCGAGGATGCCCATCAGCGTCCCCAGATATACCGTGAGTCGCGGGCCCACGGGCACGTTCTCGAGCCAGTTCTGGCAGTACGAGATCGGTGCAGGTCCCTGAGCGGGGGAGAGTTCGACGTGGAAGGTGCCGGTCGCGTCACAGGTGGGGCTGTGCAGCGCATCCTGCTGCTCGGCGACCCATTGCCCGGCCGCTCCCTCCAGTGCGATTGAGCCGGAGCCGAGGCGCTGGAGGCCGGACATCACGATGCCGAAGGCCGCGACACCCAGGTATGCGAGCGACGCGTTGCGCGTCACGTCGAGTGCGAGCGTGGTGCTGCCGCGCCGGCGCGCGCGCCAGATCGAGAAGGCCACGATCACCCCGGTGATCGCCAGCCACAGGGCCAGCCAGCCGAGCCCTTGAAGCAGGTCCGTCGATGTCAGCTGCATCAGACCAGCCCCTCCGTGTCGCGCGTCAGCGCGGCGACCGCGATGCTCACCGCGCCCGTCGCGACCAGGCCCAGCGTGATCGCCTCGGCCAACGGCATCCTTCTCGCCCTGTCCATGTCCCCACCCTCCGTAGCGATGGCTGTTGTTATCGACTTTCGTTAACATAACGACAATCGATATGGAGGTCAATCGTCTTCTGCGTTTCGTCTCGCTTCGCTCGCTCAACGACCGGGAACGGGACACCTCCATGAAGCTGAGGGCGCAGGGACGTTCCGGAGTGAGCATCGGGGAGGAGCGTTCTTCGACTCGCTGCGCTCGCTCAGTAACCGGGGGTCCCCGCTCTGCGAACGAAGGAAGCTTCGCGCAGCCCGTCCCACCACGATCCGGAGCCCGTCCCGGAACGAGAGGTATGCCGACGGCGAACACGGCCGTTCGGGCCTCGCGCTCTCGTTACTCTCGATGTACAAGGCACCACTGCCGCTTCGCCGCGTGCGAAAGGAAGTCACAGCATGTTCGAGAGATTCACGGACCGAGCCCGTCGAGTGGTCGTCCTCGCCCAAGAAGAGGCGAAGATGCTCAACCACAACTACATCGGCACCGAGCACATCCTGCTCGGCCTCATCCACGAGGGCGAGGGTGTCGCTGCGAAGGCGCTCGAGAGCCTGGGCATCTCCCTCGACGCCGTGCGCGAGCAGGTGCAGGACATCATCGGCCAGGGTCAGCAGCAGCCGACCGGGCACATCCCCTTCACCCCGCGCGCCAAGAAGGTGCTCGAGCTGTCGCTGCGCGAGGCGCTGCAGCTCGGCCACAACTACATCGGCACCGAGCACATCCTGCTCGGCCTCATCCGCGAGGGCGAGGGCGTCGCCGCCCAGGTGCTCGTCAAGCTCGGCGCCGACCTGAACAAGGTGCGCCAGCAGGTCATCCAGCTGCTCTCCGGCGCCCCGGGCGGCCGCGAGACGGCATCCGTCGGCGCCCAGACCAACGACGGCCAGTCGGCCGCCCAGGGCGGGTCGCAGGTGCTCGACCAGTTCGGCCGCAACCTCACCCAGGCCGCCCGCGAGGGCAAGCTCGACCCGGTGATCGGCCGCGAGAAGGAGGCCGAGCGGGTCATGCAGATCCTCTCGCGCCGCTCCAAGAACAACCCCGTCCTGATCGGAGAGCCCGGCGTCGGCAAGACCGCCGTCGTCGAGGGCCTCGCGCAGGCCATCGTCAAGGGCGACGTGCCCGAGACGCTGAAGGACAAGCAGCTCTACTCGCTCGACCTCGGCTCGCTCATCGCCGGCTCCCGCTACCGCGGCGACTTCGAGGAGCGCCTGAAGAAGGTCACCAAGGAGATCCGCACCCGCGGCGACATCATCGTCTTCATCGACGAGATCCACACCCTGGTGGGTGCGGGCGCCGCCGAGGGCGCGATCGACGCCGCCAGCATCCTCAAGCCGCTGCTGGCACGCGGCGAACTGCAGACGATCGGCGCGACCACGCTCGACGAGTACCGCAAGTACTTCGAGAAGGATGCTGCGCTCGAGCGCCGCTTCCAGCCGGTGCAGGTCAACGAGCCCACGCTGCCGCACGCCATCAACATCCTGAAGGGCCTGCGCGATCGCTACGAGGCGCACCACAAGGTGCAGATCACCGACGGCGCCCTGGTCGCCGCGGCGAACCTCGCCGATCGGTACATCAGCGACCGCTTCCTGCCCGACAAGGCCATCGACCTGATCGACGAGGCAGGGGCCCGCCTGCGCCTGTCGATCCTGTCCTCCCCGCCGGAGCTGCGCGAGTTCGACGAGAAGATCGCCAAGGTCCGCGAGGAGAAGGAGGCCGCCTCCGAGGAGCAGGACTTCGAGAAGGCCGCTGCTCTCCGTGACCAGGAGAAGGAGCTGCTCGGCGAGCGGCTGCGCCTGGAGAAGCAGTGGAAGAGCGGCGACGTGTCCTCTCCCGCCGTCGTCGACGAGGGCCTGATCGCCGAGGTGCTCGCGCAGGCCACCGGCATCCCCGTCTTCAAGCTCACAGAGGAGGAGTCCAGCCGCCTCGTGTTCATGGAGAAGGCGCTGCACCAGCGCGTCATCGGTCAGGAAGAGGCCATCGCGGCGCTCTCCCGCACGATCCGCCGCCAGCGCGCCGGCCTCAAGGACCCGAAGCGCCCCTCGGGCTCGTTCATCTTCGCCGGCCCGACCGGCGTCGGAAAGACCGAGCTCGCCAAGGCGCTCGCCGAGTTCCTGTTCGACGACGAGGCAGCCCTGATCTCCCTCGACATGTCGGAGTTCGGCGAGAAGCACACCGTCTCGCGGCTGTTCGGAGCCCCTCCGGGATTCGTCGGCTTCGAAGAGGGCGGCCAGCTCACCGAGAAGGTGCGCCGCAAGCCGTTCTCCGTGGTGCTGTTCGACGAGATCGAGAAGGCCCACCCGGACATCTTCAACTCGCTGCTGCAGATCCTCGAAGAGGGTCGTCTGACCGACGGTCAGGGCCGCGTGGTCGACTTCAAGAACACCGTGATCATCATGACGACCAACCTCGGCTCGTCGGCGATCGCCGGTGGCCCGGTCGGCTTCCAGGTGGAGGGCAACTCGCAGACCACCTACGAGCGGATGAAGGGCAAGGTCGACGAGGAGCTCAAGCGCCACTTCAAGCCCGAGTTCCTGAACCGCCTCGACGACATCATCGTGTTCCCGCAGCTGAACAAGGACGAGCTGCGTCAGATCGTCGGCCTGTTCGTCAAGCAGCTGGGCGACCGCCTGCTGGACCGCGACATGACCGTCGAGCTGTCGGATGCCGCCAAGGACAAGCTCATCGACATCGGCTTCGACCCGACGCTGGGCGCCCGCCCGCTGCGCCGCGCCATGCAGCGCGAGATCGAGGACCAGCTGTCCGAGAACATCCTGCACGGCGAGCTCAACACCGGCGACCACGTGAAGGTCGACGTCGTCGACGGCAAGTTCACCTTCCACTCCGCTCCGCGCGGCGAGAAGGTCGCGGTCGGCGTCAGCACCACGCCGTCGATCTCGGCCACCCCGGACCTCGCCGCCGGCTGACGCCCTGCGACTCGCGCACAGGGGGGGCGGATGCTGCACAGCATCCGCCCCTCGGTCTGTCTGCGCTGCGCACGCGGCATCTGCTCGGGCTTGCTTTCGCGGGGTCCGAATGGCTGGCTCACGCGAGGTGAGGCCGCCATCTGGGACCCGCGAATCGGGGCCCGCGGAGTTCGGGCGTGTCGCGGGGTCCGAATGGCTGGCTCGCGCGTGGGGAGGCAGCCAAGTGGGACCCGCGAATCGGGGCCCGCGAACGGTGATCTCGTCGAGCGGGAGCGGTGCGCCGCACGACCACGACCTCGCGGGTTCTAGTCTTGATGCGTGACAGAGTTCTCCCTCCGGCCCGCGCGCACGTCCGACATCACCGGCATCCATCGCCTGCTGGAACCGCTCGTCGAGCGCCGCATCCTGCTCGGCAAGGATCTGGCGATCCTGTACGGCGCCGCGCAGGAGTTCATCGTCGCCGAGGTCGGCGGCGAGCTGATCGGCTGCGGCGCACTGCACGTCATGTGGGAGGACCTGGGCGAGGTGCGCACCCTGCTGGTGCGCGAGGACTTCCTGCATCTGGGGATCGGCCGTGCGATCGTCGAGGCGCTCGAGCGCCGCGCGCTCGACCTCGGGCTCAGCAGGCTGTTCTGCCTGACCTTCGAGACCGGCTTCTTCACGCGGCGCGGGTTCGAGCCCATCGGCGAGCACATCGTCGATCCCGACGTGTACTCGCAGCTGCTGCGCAGCGGCGACGCCGGCGTGGAGGAGTTCCTCGACCTCGCGCACGTCAAGCCCAACACTCTCGGCAACACCAGGATGCTCAAGCACCTGGCGTCCAGCAGCGCCGGATAGCCTGGACGCATGGCCCGCCAATCCGCCGCAGTGTACCGACGTCGGCGGCTCGTGGTCCTCGTCGCACTGATCCTGCTGATCGCGGCTCTGGCAGGCGGGATCTGGTTCGTCATGACGCAGCCGTGGAGGACGGATGCCGCACCGGCGTCCACCCAGTCGTCCGCACCGGCGACGGATGCCGAGACCCCGTTCGCCACGGATCCGGCCTCGCCGCCGGCATCCGCCGACCCGGCAGTCGACGCACCCAGCCCGGATCCCTCCGAGACGCCCGGCGTCGTCGCCTGCGTGGCCGCGGATGTCGAGGTGAAGGCTGTGACGGATGCCGTGACCTACGCTGCCGGCGTGATGCCGAAGATCTCGATCTCGCTGACCAACAAGACCGACAAGGACTGCACGCTGAACGTCGGCTCCAACATGCAGAGGTTCACGGTCACCAGCGGTCAGGACGTGTGGTGGCGCTCCACCGACTGCCAGACCGACCCGAGCGCCCAGATCGCCACCCTCGCGGCCGGTGCGACGGTCAGCACCAAGATCCCGGTGGTCTGGGACCGCACCCGCTCAGCGGTCAACACCTGCGACAAGCCGAACCGGCCCCGCGCACCCGGCGGCGGTGCCTCGTACCACGTCACGGTGTCCATCGGCGGTTTCGACAGCGCGGGGTCGCAGCAGATTTTCCTGCGCTGAGCTGCATCCCGTCCAAGTTCGATGCGCGCCAACCGGAATTTTGGGATACCATAGGGGAGTGGTTCTCCGAACTGAGCGGTGAAACCATCCCCAGTGGTGTCGTCTTCAGCGTCCCCAGCGCTTCGACACTCATCGCTGCGAGAGCCAGAGGGCCCCCTCGAACATCCCCAGTCCCCAATGGTGGAGTCGAAGGGGCCCCACTCCTTACTCCGGGCAGGCTCTTCTAAGCTGGATTCATGGCGAAGAAGAGGTCCGGCGCGAAGCGGCCCGCCCCCCAGGATTTCCGCTCCGAGGCTCTCGCCCAGGCGCTGGAGAAGCAGGACATGGCAGCAGTCGCCCTCGCGCTCCGCAATGGCAACACCGTCGTCCCGCTGATCAAGCCCGGTCCGCGCGACCGGCCGCTGGACGGCGGCGAAGTGTGGACGTACCGCGATGCGAACACCGGTGAGGTGGCGCTGCTGCTGTTCAGCGACGCCAAGAACAAGCCCGACAACCTGCCGCCCGGCGTGGGAATCTACTCGCCGGCCTGGCTGAAGAGGTTCCTCACCGTGCACCGCGAAAAGATCACCACGGTGTTCCTCGACATCGCCGGCCCCCACCCCATGCAGGCTCACCCCGAGGAGCTGCTGAAGGCCCTGCAGGCGTAGCTCAGAACGGCGGGATGGCGGCATCTGGCCTGCGCTGGGTCATCCGCTGGCGGATGTCGTTCAGCGCCGACCGCAGGGTCTGGGAACGATCGTCGATCACCTGCTGATAGCCCAGCCGCGCGGCCTCGCTGCGGCGGTGTGCCGCCTGCGTGACGGGCCGGATCTCGCCGGCGAGCGACAGCTCGCCCACGGCGGCCACCGTGCGCGGCACGGACTGCTGCCGGATGGCACCCGCCACGGCCACGGCGATGGCCAGATCTGCGGCGGGCTCGGTGAACCGCACCCCGCCCACGGTGGACACGTACACGTCGAGCTTGGACGTCTCGATGCCGGCCCGGCGCTCCAGGATCGCCAGCACCATGGCCACGCGCGACGAATCCAGACCGTGCACCACGCGCCGTGGGTTGGGGGCGTTGGTCTCGATGGTGAGCGCCTGCACCTCCACCGGCAGCACGCGACGGCCCTCCATGGCGATGGCCACGCAGGTGCCCGGTTCGGCGGCGCCCTGCGAGAGGAACAACCCGCTGGGGTCGGGGACCTCGGCGATGCCGTCGCCGGTCATCTCGAAGCATCCGACCTCGTCGGTGGGGCCGAAGCGGTTCTTCAGCGCGCGGATGAACCGCAGCGCGGTCTGCCGGTCGCCCTCGAAGTGGCAGACCACGTCGACCAGGTGCTCCAGCACACGGGGACCTGCGACCGTGCCGTCCTTGGTGACGTGCCCCACGATGATCACCGGCAGTCCGCGGTCCTTCGCGATGCGGATGAGGGATGCTGCCACCTCGCGCACCTGGCTGGGCTGCCCGGCCGCGCCGTCGATCAGCCCGCTGGCGACGGTCTGCACGGAGTCGACGATCACCAGGTCGGGCTTCACCTCGTCGATGTGCCCGAGGATCGTGCCCAGGTCGGTCTCGCTGGCCAGGTACAGCTCGTCGTGCAGGGCGTTGGTGCGCTCGGCGCGCAACCGCACCTGCGCGGGTGACTCCTCGGCGCTGGCGTACAGCACGCGCCTGCCCGAGCGAGCCGTGGCCGCCGCCACCTCCAGAAGCAGCGTGGACTTGCCGACGCCCGGCTCACCACTGAGCAGGATGGCGGCGCCCGGAACGATGCCGCCGCCCAGCACCCGGTCGAACTCGCCCACACCACTCGAGCGACGCGGTGCGTCGGCGGTGGTGATCTGGGTGATGGGGCGCGCGGCGCGCTCGGCGGATGGAGCCACGGCATCCGTCTGCCGAACGATCCCGGTCTTCGCGCCCTGCTCCTGCACGGTGCCCCACTGCTGGCACTCGCCGCACCGGCCCACCCACTTGGCCGTCGTCCAGCCGCACTCCGTGCAGACGTAGGCGGGCGGCGCGGGCTTCCGGGTGACCATGCAGCAAGGCTATCCGCGGGGCGGACATTGGGCGGGGCGACGCTTCGACAGGCTCAGCGACCCAGGTGGGGTGGGCTCAGCGACGGTAGGTCCCTCAGGCCTTGCGCCCGACGTCCTTCAGCATCCCGGCCACGACCAGCGCGAACGCGCCGACCAGCACCAGCAGCCACAGGCCCAGCGAGTACGAGTTGGACTCCGCGTGGTACGTCGCACCCATCACCAGCGGGGGGAAGTAGCCGCCCAGGCCGCCGGCCGCGGCCACCACGCCGCTGACCGCGCCGACCTTCTCCTTCGGCGTGGACGGGCCGATCCAGGCGAACACCCCGCCCATCCCGAGCCCCATCGCCGAGGCCATCAGGAGGAACGTCACCCCGGTCAGGATGCCCTCGGCCGGCTGCTGTCCGACGATGTACGCCAGCGCGACGATGCCGCCCAGCGAGATCAGCGAGATGATCTTCGGGCCGAACCGGTCGGCCAGCACGCCGCCGACGGGCCGCGCCACCACGGCCGCCGCCGCGAACAGCGCGGTGCGCATGCCGGCGCCCAGCACGTCGACCTCGTTCGGGTAGATGGTGGTGAGGTACTTGGGCAGGAAGTTCGAGAACGCCACGAAACCGCCGAACACGATGCCGTACAGGAACGCCATCTCCCAGGTGACCGGCAGCTTGAGCGCACCAGTCACCTTGGGCACGAGCTTCTCGCGGTTGGGCTCCCACAGCGGCGACTCGCGCATGAATAACCACACGATCACGGCCATCACCACCAGCGCGCCCGCGATGATCAGGTGCGTGGGGAGGTAGCCGATGTCCTCGGCCAGGCGCGGGGTGGCCAGCGCCGAGACCGCCGTGCCGATCATCCCCATGCCGAAGACGCCGTTCGCGAAGCCGCGGCGATGCGGCGGAAACCAGGCGCTGGAGAACGGCACGCCGGCGGCGAAGATCGTGCCCGCCACGCCCAGGTAGAACCCGGCGATGATCAGCAGCGGAAAGCTGCGGATGCTGCCGGCCAGCGCCACCAGCAGCACCGCCGGCGCCGACAGCAGCAGCACGGCGGTGAACATCTTCCGCCCGCCGAAGCGGTCTGTCATCGCGCCGATGACCACGCGCCCCATTGCGCCGACCAGCACCGGGGTGGCCAGCATGAGTGAGATCTGGCCCTCATCCAGGCCCATCTCCGTGGCGTAGGTCTTCTGCAGCGGGGATATCGACATCCAGGCCCAGAACGCGATCGTGGAGGCGATGGTGGCCAGCAGCACCTGGGCGAATCCGCCCTTGAGACCGGTGGCCTGCGGAGCGGCGGCGGTGATCGGAGCAGTCATCAGGCGTCCCTTCGATAACGGCGACCGTAGCCTGCTTCAGCCCTGATCACCATAGGTATCGCCGGAGAAAATCGGATCATCGCCCGGATGAATAAACACGGCCCGCCCTTGTTTACGTCCGGGACCGAAGGCAGGATGCTGAAGTACCACGTGCACTCCGGAAGGAGCAGAGATGACCCCCGGCATCACCACTCGAAGGGCTCCGGCCAACGACGGCCTGCTGGCCGAGACGCTGCTCACGATGGGGCGCTTCGTGCGTCCAGGAGAGTTCTCGCCGGACCTGCGGTCGGTGTTCCTGCAGGGCGGTCGCGCGGGCGACGCGTTCTACCGCGACCGCTGGTCGCACGACAAGGTGGTCCGCTCCACGCACGGCGTGAACTGCACCGGATCGTGCTCGTGGAAGGTGTACGTCAAGGACGGCATCATCACCTGGGAGGCGCAGCAGACCGACTACCCGTCGGTCGGCCCCGACTCCCCGGAGTACGAGCCTCGCGGCTGCCCGCGCGGCGCAGCCTTCAGTTGGTACACCTACTCGCCCACGCGCGTGCGCTATCCGTACATCCGCGACACACTGGCCCAGCTGTACCGGCAGGCCAAGGCGCAGCATCCGGATCCTGTCGACGCCTGGGCGTCGATCGTGGAGGATCCCGAGAAGGCCACGTCGTACAAGCGCGTCCGCGGCAAGGGCGGCCTGGTGCGCACCAGCTGGGACGAGGTGATGGAGATCGCTGCGGCAGCGCACGTGCACACCGTGAAGACCTACGGCCCCGACCGCATCGCCGGGTTCTCGCCCATCCCGGCCATGTCGATGGTGTCGCACGGCGCCGGCTCCCGGTTCATGAACCTGATCGGCGGCACCATGCTGTCGTTCTACGACTGGTACGCCGACCTGCCGGTCGCCAGTCCCCAGGTGTTCGGCGACCAGACCGACGTGCCCGAGTCCGCGGACTGGTGGAACGCCGGATACCTGATCATGTGGGGCTCGAACGTGCCGGTCACCCGCACCCCCGACGCGCATTTCATGACCGAGGCCCGCTACCGCGGCCAGAAGGTCATCACGGTCTCTCCCGACTACACCGACAACACCAAGTTCGCCGACGAGTGGGTCTCGCCGCATCCGGGAACGGATGCCGCGCTGGCGCTGGCCATGGGCCACGTCATCCTGCGCGAGCACTTCGTCGAGAAGCGCACCGAGCGGTTCCAGGACTACATGCGCCGTTACACCGACGCGCCGTTCCTCGTCGAACTCGAGGAGCGCGACGGCTCTCTCGTGCCGGGCAAGTTCGTCACGGCATCCGATCTGTCCGGAGCGGATGCCGCCCAGCCGCGCGCCGACTTCAAGCCGGTGCTGATGGACCAGGACGGCACCCCGGTCGTGCCGAACGGTTCGCTGGGCCACCGGTTCAGCCCCGAGGACGAGGGCCGCTGGAACCTGGACCTGGGCGACGTCGTGCCGCCGCTCTCGGTGGCCGACCTTGCGAGCTGGGACGGGACGGCGGCGGAGATCCTGCTGCCGCGCTTCGACCTGGACCCCGAGCCCGGCCAGGAGCACGCCGGCGGCTCCGGTGTGATCGCCCGCGGCGTGCCCGTGCGCACCGTCGCCGGTAAGACCGTCACCACGGTGTTCGATCTGATGCTGGCCCGCTACGGTGTCGGCCGCGACGGGATGCCCGGCGAGTGGCCGACCGGCTATGACGACGCCACCAGCCCCGGCACCCCGGCGTGGCAGGAGGAGCACACCTCGGTGCCCGCCGAGCAGGCCATCCGCATCGGGCGCGAGTTCGCCGACAACGCCGAGCGGTCGGGTGGCCGCTCGATGATCCTGATGGGCGCCGGCACCAACCACTGGTTCCACTCCGACACCATCTACCGCACCTTCCTCGCGCTGACGACGATGACCGGATGCCAGGGCGTGAACGGCGGGGGATGGGCGCACTACGTGGGCCAGGAGAAGGTGCGCCCGCTCACCGGCTACCAGCAGTACGCCGGTGCCTCCGACTGGGTGCGCCCGCCGCGCTACACGATCGGCACCGCCTTCTTCTACCTGTCCACCGACCAGTGGCGCTACGACGGGCTGCCCGCCGACCAGCTCTCCTCGCCGCTGGGCCGCGGCACCTTCCACGGCCGCACCACCGCCGACTGCCTGGTCGAGTCCGTGCAGCGGGGGTGGATGCCGAGCTACCCCACCTTCGACCGCAACCCGCTCGACCTGGTGGCCGAAGCCGAGGCGGCGGGCAAGGATCCCGCGCAGCACGTCGTGGACAGCCTGGATGACGGCTCGCTGCACTTCGCCGTGGAGGACCCGGACGACCCGGCCAACTTCCCGCGCGTGATGACCATGTGGCGCGCCAACGTGCTGGGCTCCTCGGGCAAGGGCAACGAGTACTTCCTCAAGCACCTGTTGGGCACGGATGCCGCCGTGCGCGCTCCCGAGGCGGCCGAGGGCTCCCGTCCGGTGTCGATGACGTGGCACGAGAAGGCGCCCGAGGGCAAGCTCGACCTGCTGATGACGGCGGATTTCCGCATGACCAGCACCACGCTGTTCAGCGACATCGTGCTGCCGGCGGCCACCTGGTACGAGAAGTACGACCTGTCCTCCACGGACATGCATCCGTTCGTCCACGCGTTCAACCCGGCCATCGCACCGCCCTGGCAGACGAAGACCGACTTCGAGACGTTCCGCATCCTCGCCGAGCGCTTCAGCGAGATGGCCCGCACCCACCTGGGCGTGCGGCGCGACGTGGTGGCCACGCCGCTGCAGCACGACACCCCCGATGCGATGGCCACCCCACACGGCCGCGTGCAGGACCTGCCGCGGGTGCCCGGCGTCACCATGCCGAAGCTGAAAGTGGTCGAGCGGGACTACCCGAACCTCGCCGAGCAGTGGAAATCGCTGGGCCCGCTGAGCGGCGAACTGGGCATGACCACCAAGGGCGTCACGTACCACCCCGAGCCCGAGATCGCGTGGCTGGCCGAGAAGAACGGGCAGGTCGCCGCGGGCCCGTACGCCGGCAGCGTGCGACTGGACTCCGACCAGCGCGCCTGCGAGATGATCCTGGCGTTCTCCGGCACCAGCAACGGCCGCCTGGCCGTGCAGGGCTTCCGGCAGTTGGAGAAGCACACCGGGCAGCAGCTGGCGTTCCTCGCCGACGAGCACGAGGGCACGCACCTGTCGTTCCAGGACGTGTCGGTGCAGCCGCGCAGCGTGATCACCTCGCCGGAGTGGTCGGGCTCCGAGCACGGCGGCCGGCGGTACACGGCCTTCGCGATCAACGTCGAGCACCTCAAGCCCTGGCACACGCTCACCGGCCGGCAGCACTTCTACCTCGACCACGACTGGATGGACGAGCTGGGCGAGGCGCTGCCGATCTACCGCCCGCCGCTGGACATGGCGCGCCTGTTCGGCGATGTGGTGCCGGGCACGGCATCCGGTGCCGAGGTCAACGTGCGCTACCTGACCCCGCACTCCAAGTGGTCGATCCACTCGGAGTACCAGGACAACCTGTTCATGCTCTCGCTCTCGCGAGGCGGCCCCACGATCTGGATGAGTCCGCAGGATGCCGAGAAGATCGGCGTGCGCGACAACGACTGGATCGAGTCGTACAACCGCAACGGCGTGGTCGTCGCGCGGGCCAACGTGTCGCACCGGATGCCGGAGGGCACGGTGTACATGTACCACGCGAAGGACCGCACGGTCGACGTGCCGATCAGCGAGACCAGCGGGCTGCGCGGCGGCATCCACAACTCCCTCACGCGCATCCTGCTCAAGCCCAGTCACCTGATCGGCGGCTACGCGCAGTTGGCGTGGGCGTTCAACTATCTGGGGCCGACGGGGAACCAGCGCGACGAGGTCACCACGATCCGCCGCCGTTCGCAGGAAGTGCGATACCGATGAAGGGCGCAGTGTCATGAGAGTAATGGCTCAGATGTCGATGGTGATGAACCTCGACAAGTGCATCGGATGCCACACCTGCTCGGTCACGTGCAAGCAGGCGTGGACCAACCGCACCGGCGTGGAGTACGTGTGGTTCAACAACGTCGAGACCCGGCCGGGCGTCGGCTATCCGCGGGGCTACGAGGACCAGGAGAAGTGGCAGGGCGGCTGGGTGCGCGACAAGCGCGGGCGGCTGCGGCTGCGGGCCGGCGGAAGGCTGTCCAAGCTCGCGCGCATCTTCTCCAACCCCAAGCTGCCCGGCATCGACGACTATTACGAGCCGTGGACCTACGACTACGACATGCTCGTGAACGCTCCGGGTGGCGAGCACACCCCCGTCGCACGGCCGAAGAGCCTGATCACCGGCAAGGACATGAAGGTGTCCTGGTCGGCGAACTGGGATGACGACCTGGGCGGCTCCGTCGAGACCATGCAGCAGGACCCCGTCCTGCAGAAGATGAGCGGCGAGGTGAAGGCCGAGTTCGAGAAGGCCTTCATGTTCTACCTGCCGCGCATCTGCGAGCACTGCCTGAACCCGTCGTGCGTGGCATCCTGCCCCTCGGGCGCGATGTACAAGCGGCAGGAGGACGGCATCGTCCTGGTCGATCAGGACGCCTGCCGCGGCTGGCGGATGTGCATCTCCGGATGCCCGTACAAGAAGGTCTACTTCAACCACAAGACCGGCAAGGCCGAGAAGTGCACGTTCTGCTACCCGCGCATCGAGGTGGGCCTGCCTACCGTGTGCTCGGAGACCTGCGTGGGCCGGCTGCGGTACCTCGGTCTGGTGCTGTACGACGGGGATGCCGTGGCCGACGCCGCCGCGGTGGAGGACCCGAAGGAGCTGCTGAACGCGCAGCGCTCGGTGCTGCTGGATCCGCACGACCCCGCTGTGATCGAGGCGGCTCGGCGCGACGGCATCGCGGACGACTGGATCGAGGCCGCCCAGCGCAGCCCCGTCTGGCGGCTCATCCACGACTACGAGGTGGCGCTGCCGCTGCACCCGGAGTACCGCACCATGCCGATGGTCTGGTACATCCCGCCGCTCTCGCCCGTGGTCGACGTGGTCACAGGATCCGGCAACGACGGCGAGGATGCCCGCACGCTGTTCGCCGCCATCGACAAGCTGCGCATCCCCATCGAGTACCTGGCCGAGCTGTTCACGGCGGGGGAGGTGGCGCCGGTGGATGCCGCGCTGCGCAAGCTCGCCGCCATGCGTTCTTACATGCGCGGGGTCTCGATCGACGATGTGCGCGAGGAGTCCATCGCGGAGGCCGTCGGCATGACCGGTCGGGAGATCGAGGAGATGTACCGGCTGCTGGCCATCGCCAAGTACGAGGAGCGCTACGTCATCCCCGCCGCCCACCACGAGCAGGCGCACGACCTGGAGGAGATGGCCTGCTCGCTGGACTTCGAGGGCGGGCCGGGCATGGGCGGTGCCGGCGGGCCGTTCGGCGCGGCCAGCGGGCACGCGGTGCCGGTGGCGGTGGAGAACTTCCACGCGCTGTCGGACCGGCAGACCGCCGACCAGCCGTCCACTCCGGGGCGGATCAACCTGCTGAACTGGGACGGCAACGGCCGGCCGCAGGGACTGTTCCCGCCCGAGGGTGAACGGGCTGCCGAGCGGACGTACGAGGACGAGTCATGACCAGCCTGCTGCCGGGGCGGGTCACGCCTCGCCGCGCGCTGCCGGAGGCCCTGGCCCCGGCATCGCTCACGCGTGAGCAGCGCCGCACCGTGCACATGCTGGCCTCGCTGCTGCTGGACTATCCCGACGCGCAGTGGTTCGAGCGCCTGCCGGTCTTCGAAGCGCATGCGGCGGCTCTGCCGGCATCCGTCGGCGAACCGCTGGGCGAGCTGCTGCGCACGGCGCGCGAGAGCGGAGCATCCGCTCTGCAGAAGATGTACGTGACCACCTTCGATCTCAAGCGCAAGTGCTCGCTGTACCTCAGCTACTACGCCACCGGCGACACGCGTCGGCGCGGCACGGCGCTGGTGACGTTCCTCGACGCGTACCGCGCGGCAGGGTGGGAGTTCGACGCCGACGAGCTGCCGGACTACCTGCCGGCGGTGCTGGAGTTCTCGGCCCGGTCGCAATCCGATGTCGCGGATGCCGTGCTCTCGGCGCATCGTGACGGCATCGAGGTGCTGCGCGCGGCGCTGGAGGGCATGGACTCGCCGTGGGCGGGCGTGGTGCGCGCCGTCACGCTGTCGCTGCCGAAGGTGGATCAGCGCATCCGCGAGCGCGTCGCGGCGCTGGTGAACGAGGGGCCGCCGACCGAGACCGTGGGACTGAGCCTGCCCATGCCGACCTACCGGCCGATGGGGAACTCGATGCCGGTGAGCACCGGACTGATCGGAACGGGGGACCGGCCGTGAGCACCATGCAGATCCTGCTGTGGGTGGCGCTGCCGTACATGTGCGGGGCGATCTTCATCGTCGGGCACATCTGGCGCTACCGCTACGACAAGTTCGGGTGGACCACCCGCTCGTCGCAGACCTACGAGAACCGGCTGCTGCGGTGGGGCTCGCCGATGTTCCACTTCGGCATCCTGATGGTGATCGCAGGGCACGCGGTCGGCCTGTTCATCCCGCGCGAGTGGCTGTACGCCATCGGCATCAGCGAGGAGATCTACCACATCGGCGCCACCGTGCTCGGGTCGTTCGCGGCGGTCCTGACGCTGGCGGGGCTCGCGATCCTGATCTTCCGACGGCGCACGGTGCCGGCGGTGTTCCTCGCGACCACCGTGATGGACAAGGTGATGTACGTCTTCCTCGGCGCGACGCTGCTGTTCGGCACGGCGGCCACGGTCGTGTATCAGGTGTTCGGGCCGGGGTTCCGCTACCGCGAGACCATCTCGCCGTGGATCCGCGAGGCGCTGATCTTCCGTCCGCGGCCGGAGCTGATGGTCGACGTGCCGCTGCTGTTCCAGCTGCACGTGCTGACCGCCTGCATCCTTTTCGCGCTGTGGCCGTTCACACGCCTCGTGCACGTGTTCTCCGCGCCGGTCGGATACCTGTTCCGGCCCTACATCGTGTACCGGTCGCGGGACGAGCACCGCGGTTCTCAGTCGCCCAAGCGCGGCTGGGACCCCGTCGGCGCGGCGCCTGATCCTGCGCGGTTGCGGAGGCCGTGATTATTCACGGCCCGTTTCCGGCCGGGCGTGTCGGGTGTCTGTCATGATGAGTGCATGACAGGCGGAGGGGTCGCTTACGGGCCTATCTCGAGCTACTCGCGGGTGCAGATCCTGCATCTGCTCTTCGAGGCGGATGCCCAGCACGGGCGCGCGGAGCGCGGTCGCCCCGAGCTCACGATCGGCGAGCTGTGCGAGGCCACCGGCCTGCATGCCAACACTGTGCGCGAGCATCTGCAGCGGCTGATCGACGGCGGCTACGTCATCCCCTCCATCGAGCATCGCACGACGCGCGGCCGCCCGCGCACGTTGTACGCCGCGGCCACCGGTGAACCCGAGGCGTCCAGCCCCGTCGCCCGTGACAAGGTCGCCGCGGCTGCACGACGCGGCGACATGATCCGCCGGATCATGGACGAGGGTGAGTCGGAGCTGGGCCGGGATGCCACCTACCAGCTCGACGCCCTCATCGACCACCTCGAGGAGAGCGGCTTCGAGCCCGTCATCGACGAGGACGCGCTCACCGTCGAGCTGACGCCGTGCCCGCATGTCGCCAGCCGCCCCGAGCACCGGCCGGTCCTGTGCCAGGTGCACCTCGGGCTCATGCAGGGCGTGCTGACCCAGGCCGGAGGACCCCTGGCCGCGGACTGCGTGCGCGCCGCCGCCCGCCCCGATGAATGCACGGTGCAACTGCGCCGCACCGCGGCCTGATCCGGCCTCGGCGCCGTCCGCCCCGATACGCCCGCTTCGAGTGCTCGCTTCGAATACCGCGCTTCGCGGGTCGCAGATGTTCGCCTCGCGGGGTGAGAACGCGGCGTGTGCGCCACGGCGACGGGTGGGCAGCGATGCGCCGGACCGCAGCCGAGCGCACTCGCACTAGGGTCTTACCCATGGCAAAGGCGCACGCAGAAACCTCCACCTCGTTCGAGCGCGGGCTTGCCGTGATGATCCAGATCGCGTTGGCAGGGGAGACCAGCGTCGAGTCGGTCGCGGCGGACCTCGAAATCCCGGTGAGTACGGTCTATCGCTACATCCGGAGTCTGCGTGAACTCGACCTGGTCGAGGTGCGCAACGGGAACTACTTTCCCGGGTGGCGGCTGATCGAGCTGTCCGGCCAGTACCTGTCTCATGCCAGGCTGGCAGAGATCGGCGGCTCGATCCTCGAGTCCATCGTCGATGCGACATCCGAGACGGCCGTGCTGACCGTGCGCTCTGGCATCCACGCGATCTGCCTGCGCCAGGCGGTCTCTCCTCACCCCCTGCGCTACGCATTCAAAGTCAATCAGCTGCTGCCACTGCACGCGGGTGCCGGCCAGCGGGCGCTGCTCGCGTTCGCGCCCGAATCAGTGATTGACAACGTATTGGAGCACTCGATGCCGCGCTACACCCACAACACGCTGACTCGCCCCGACCTGCTGCGGCATCTCGACCAGATCCGCCAGAGCGGATATGCGATCTCTCGCGGCGAGCTGAACCAGGGCGCGGTCGCGGTCGCCCTTCCAGTCTTCTCCAAGGGTGAGATCATCTGTTCGCTCGCGGTCGCCGGCCCCGAGACGCGGTGCTCCAGCGCGGCCTGGCGCCAGCAGGCGATCACCGCGCTGCGCGCGGGGGTGAAGCTGCTGTCCGAGGCGGTGTAGCCAGCGGATGCGACGAGCATCCCGACCCCGCACGGCGCATCCCCGCGCGCCGCGTGACGTCGTCGACGACGGCTGAACGCGCGCGTTCTCAACATGTGGAAATCGCTCCTTCAGTGTGCCCCCGGGCACACCTACGGTTCCAGAACACCGCTGCATCGTCGCGCGGTGATCGTCGCCCGAACCGCAGTGATTCACGAACACTCGCTCCCGCTCAGGGGCTCCAACGAAGGAGATTTGCTCATGCTCAAGTCCACACTACGGCGGGGCGTCCTCGCGTCCGTCGCCGTCGCGGTACCCGCAGTTCTCGTGCTCGCAGGCTGCTCCGCCTCCGCCTCCGCCCCCGAGCCGACGGCGGCTGCCGGTGCCGAGGCGCCGCTGTTCAGCCAGCTGCCGACCGACGTGCAGAAGGCCGGCGTGATCGAAGTCGCCAGCAACGTCGAATACCCGCCGTTCGAGTCCTTCGACACCGACGGGAAGACCGTGATCGGGATCGACCGCGATATCGCTGATGAGCTGGAGAAGCAGCTCGGGGTGAAGCTGAACTTCAACCACATCTCGTTCGACGCGATCATCCCGGGACTGACCGGCGACCGCTACAAGCTGGCGATGTCGGCCATGTCCGACACGGTCGAGCGGCAGCAGCAGGTCGACTTCCTCGACTACTTCAATGCCGGCGGCTCGATCATGCTGCCTCCGAACACCGACGGGTCCGTGAAGACTCTCGCCGACCTGTGCGGCAAGGAAGCGGCCGTCGTGCAGGGCACCACGGAGGTCGATGACGCCGCGAGCGCCAGCGAGAAGTGCGTCGCGGACGGCAAGCAGCCCATCAAGAGCACCATCTACCCCGGCCAGAGCCAGGCTGTGCTCGCGGTGCAGAACGGTCGGGCAGACGCCGGACTTTTCGACTACACCGCCGCGTCCTACGTCGCAGCTCAGAGCAAGGCAGGTCTGACAGTGCTGCCGCCGTATCAGGCGGGTCCGTTCGGCATCGTGTTCCCCAAGAACAGCGCACTCATCCCGGTCTTCCAGAAGGCGCTCGTCGCTGTCGAGAAGAGCGGTCGCTACCTCGAGATCCTGAAGAAGTACCAGCAGGATGGCGGCGCCGTGACCGAGTTCGCCATCAATGGAACCAAGTAATGACCGACCTCGATCGGAGCCGGGACGACCTGACGGTCGTCCCGGCTCGTTACCCCGGACGCTGGGCGGCGGCCGTCGTGATGCTCGTGATCGCGGCGCTGATCGGAATCAGCATGGTCGCGAACGAACGCTTCGGCTGGGACGTGGTCGCGCAGTACCTCTTCGCTCCTCCCATCGTGGCCGGCCTGATGACCACACTGATGCTCACGGGTGCGTCGATGCTGATCGGCATCGTGCTCGGCATCCTGCTCGCGGTCGGGCGGCTGTCGCCGAACCCGATCGTCGCCGGCGCGGCCTGGCTGTACTCCTGGTTCTTCCGCGGCACTCCGCTGCTGGTGCAGCTGTTGTTCTGGTTCTTCCTGTCGGCGCTGTACCCGAAGATCGTGCTCGGAGTGCCGTTCGGACCCGAATGGCTCCACTTCGACACGAACTCATTGATCACGCCGCTCACAGCAGCCCTGCTGGGCCTCTCTCTGAATGAGGGCGCGTACATGAGCGAGATCGTTCGCGCCGGCATCATCGCCGTGCCCCGCGGACAGACCGAAGCGGCCGAGGCGATCGGCATGACCCGGATGCAGGCGATGTTCCGCGTCGTGCTGCCGCAGGCGATGCGAGTCATCATCCCGCCGACCGGGAACGAGGTGATCGGGATGCTGAAGAACACCTCGCTCGTTCTGGTGATCGGCTACTCGGAGCTGATGACCGCAACGCAGAGCATCTACGCACGGACCTTCGAGACCATTCCGATGCTCATCGTCGCGGCGATCTGGTATCTGGTGATGACAGCGGTGCTCTCCATCGCTCAGCACTACATCGAGAAGCGCGTCGGCCGCGGGTTCGAGCAGACGGTGCGCGTGCAGAAGCCTGCCATGACGGTCACCGAGGCCATCGCGACGCAAAGGAGAGTCAAGGCATGAACGCGTACGAACCCATGCTCCGCGCGATCGAAGTGAGGAAGAGCTACGGACATGTGGAGGTGCTCAAGGGCATCAGTCTCGACATCCCCCGCGGAAGCGTCGCGTGCCTGCTCGGGCCCTCCGGATCCGGCAAGAGCACCTTCCTGCGCTGCATCAACCACCTGGAGAAGATCGACGGCGGCGAGATGTGGGTGGCGGGTCAGCGCGTGGGCTACCGACGCGTCGGCAGCAGGCTGCATGAGCTCAAGGGCCGCGAGATCGCGAAGGCGCGCGCGGCGATCGGCATGGTCTTCCAGCAGTTCAACCTGTTCCCGCATCGCACCGTGCTCGAGAACGTCATCGAAGGGCCGCTCGTCACCAGGCGCGCCAACAAGGCGGACACCGTCCGCACGGCCCGTGAGCTGTTGAGCCGGGTCGGTCTGCTCGACAAGGTGGACCGCTACCCGGCTCAGCTGTCCGGGGGGCAGCAGCAGCGCGTCGCGATCGCTCGTGCGCTATGCATGGACCCCGAGCTGATGCTGTTCGACGAACCGACGTCGGCGCTGGATCCGGAGCTGGTCGGCGAAGTGCTCGACGTCATGAAGGATCTCGCCGGCAGGGGCATGTCGATGGTCGTCGTCACTCACGAGATGGGCTTCGCGCGCGACGTCGCAGACGTCGTCCATTTCATGGCCGATGGTCTCCTCGTCGAGAGCGGCCCGCCCAGCCAGGTCATCGACGACCCGCAGCACGAGAGGACCCGGTCCTTCCTAGCGAAGGTGCGGGAGTGACGCGTTATCAAAATATGAGAATCACCATTTGTACATGTCGAAAAGCCAATCTAGGTTCTCTTCTGAAAGGAGCGAAATGACTGCCATCACCATCGGGGCTCAGCCCATCACTCTCGAGCAATTCCTCGCCGTCGTGCGAGGTGACGCCGGGGTGCGCATCGCTCCCGAAGCCATCACGGCCATGGCCGGCAGTGAGAGCTGGCTCACCGACATCACCGACGCGATGCGCGCCGGTGAAGAGGTCGCGCCGGTGTACAGCATCAACACCGGTTTCGGCTCGCTCGCCGGCCGCCAGGCCTTCGGGGACATCGAGGATGCCTACGAGCTCTCCCGCCGGCTCATCCTGTCCAACGCCAGCGGCATCGGACGCTACCTCGATGAGGATGTGGTGCGCGGTTCCATGCTGGTCCGGGCCGTGAGCCTCACCCGCGGCTACTCGGCCGTCCGCCTCGTGGTGCCGCAGACGCTTCTCGACATGCTCGACAAGCACGTGCACCCGGCCGTCCCCGAATACGGCTCGCTCGGCGCCAGCGGCGACCTCATCCCGCTCGCCCACCTCGCGATCGTCATGTCCAAGGGCAAGGGGGAGGACGTCGAAGCCGACAGCGGCGAGGCGTTCCTCGACGGCGAGGTCGTCTCCGGCATCCGAGCGATGCAGCATGCGGGAATCGACCGCATCGTGCTCGGCCCGAAGGAGGGCCTCGCGCTCACGAACGGGACCTCGTTCTCGACTGCGCAGGCGGGGCTCGCGCTGGCCGACGCCATCAACGTGCTGGAGACCGCGCAGATCACTGCGGCCATGTCCATTGAAGCGCTCACCGGTTTCGGGGATGCATTCCTCCCGCAGATCCACGAGGCGCGGGGACACAAGGGGCAGATCGCGGTCGCAACCCGTATCCGCGAACTGCTCGACGGCAGCCGGCTCATCGACGGGTCCGAGCACGACGACCCGGTGGGACAGCCGCCGCAGGATGCCTACTCCCTGCGCTGCACGCCTCAGGTGCTCGGTCCGGTCAAAGACACTCTCGACTTCGCGCGCGGCATCATCGAGACCGAGATCAACGCGGCCACGGACAACCCGCTGATCTTCACCGACCTGCCGGCCACGCGCAGCCTCAAGGCGGTCTCGGGCGGGAACTTCCACGCCGAGTACGTCTCGTTCGCGTCGGACTTCATCTCGATCGTCACCACGGAGATCGGCAACATCGCCGAGCGGCGCATCTTCCGCCTCACCGACGGCACGCTCAACCGCGGCCTTCCCGATTATCTGATCGCGAGTGAGAAGGTCGGCATCGACTGCGGCTTCATGCTGCCGCAGTACTTGGCCGCAGCTCTCGTCTCCGACTGCAAGACCCTCGCGCACCCGGACAGCGTCGACTCGATCCCGACCAGTGCCAACCAGGAGGACCACGTGTCGATGGCGAACAACGCCGGCCGCCACGCGCGCCAGGTGGTCGCCAACATCGAGGGGGTCATCGGCATCGAACTGCTGATGGCGGCGCAGGCTCTGGAGCTGCGCCTGCAGGTGCTGGGCCTGACCACTGACGCGCTCGCCCCGGCCACTCGAGCGGTGCTCGAGCTCGTGCGCTCCACCCGGTCGGCCGATGGGCGTCCCCTCGACTTCATCACGCAGGACGTCGTCCTGTATCCGCGGGTTCGGGCCGCAATCGAACTCGTCCACAGTGGCGCCGTGCTCGAAGCAGTGCGCGGCGCGATCAACAACAAGCAAGGAGCAGCATCATGACCATCGCACAGGACGAAGTGGCAACGATCACCACGAAGCATCCGGGCGGGAACGCCACCGGTGTGAAGTTCGGTGAACCGCCCGCAGTGGCGCCGGAGATCCTCTACGAGGTCAAGGCGCAGCGCGGTGAGACCCTGCGTTGCAAGGGCTGGAAGCAGGAGACGATCCTGCGGATGCTCGAGAACAACATGGAGGTCGCGGAGCACCCCGAGCAGCTCGTGGTGTACGGCGGCATCGGCAAGGCCGCCCGCAACTGGGAGTCGTACCACGCCATCATCGATGCGCTCAAGAACCTCGAGGACGACGAGACCCTGGTGGTGCAGTCGGGCATGCCCGTGGCCGTCTTCGAGACGCACGAGCTGGCACCGCGCGTCGTCATGGCGACGACGAACTTCGTGCGTCCGGATTGGAAGACGTTCTACGAGCTGCACGACAAGAACCTGACGATCTTCGCGCAGTACACGGCCTCGCCGTGGGAGTACATCGGCACCCAGGGCGTGATCCAGGGGACGTTCGAGACGCTGCGCTCCGTCGCTAACATCCACCTCGACGGCACCTGGGAGGGCAAGGTCCTCGTCTGCGCCGGCATGGGCGGCATGGGCGGCAACCAGCCGCGCGCCATGACCATGCTGGGCGGTGTCTGCATCTGTGCCGACGCCGACGAGAACGTGGCCAAGCACCGGCTCGAGGTCGGCTATTGCGACGTGGTCGTGCATGATTTCAACGAGGCCGTGAAACTGGCCAAACAGGCCGCCGCCGAAAAGCGGGCGCTCGGCATCGCGCTGATCGGCAATGCGGTGGACGTGCTGAAGAAGGCGCGCGATACCGGCTTCATGCCCGACATCATCACGGACATGACCCCGGCGCACGATCCGCTGTCCTACATCCCCGACGGCCTGACGGTCGACGAGGCGCGCGAACTGCGCAAGACCAACCGCGACAAGTATTTCAAGCTGGCCGGCGCCTCGATGATCGAGCAGCTCCAGATCATGAACGAGTTCTACGACAAGGGCGTTCAGGTCTTCGAATACGGAAACTCGCTGCGCAAGGAAAGCCGCGATGCCGGCATGCCGGTGGACGAGGCGATGAAGATTCCCGGCTTCGTCGCCGCCTATATCCGCCCGCTCTTCTGCGAAGGGCGCGGACCATTCCGCTGGACCTGCATGTCGCGCGACGCCGGCGATCTCGCCAAGCTGGACGACGTGGTCGAGGAAATGTTCGCCGACGACGATCTGGTGCGGGGCTGGATCCAGCTTGCCCGCAAGCATATCCCGATCGAGGGCCTGCCGGCGCGCATCTGCTATCTCGGCTTCGGCCAGCGCAAGGCGTTCGGCATGCGCGTCAACGAGATGGTCCGTTCGGGCGAACTGAAAGGGCCGGTCGCCTTCTCGCGCGACAATCTGGACTCCGGCTCGATCGTCAATCCGACCTTCGAATCCGAGCGGATGAAGGACGGCAGCGACCTGATTTCCGACTGGCCCTATTTGAATGCGCTCTTGAACGTCGCCGCCGGCGCCGACCTCGTGGCGATCCAGGAGAACTACTCGATGGGTGAGGCCGTTCACACCGGCGTCACCATGATCGCCGACGGCTCGGCCGAGGCCGACGTTCGCTTGGCGGCCTGCCTGACCACTGACAGCGGCATCGGCGTGGTTCGCCATGCCCAGGCGGGCTATGATATCGCCCGCAAGACGGCTTCCGACCGGTTCACCAAGGACGGCGTGCAGGTTCCGTTGTGGTGGACCCCCACCGCGACCTTCGGGCCGGACGACGCCAAGGCGCCGCACAAGCAGACTAAATAAGCATAGGCAGACTAAATAAGCATAGGAAGGCACCGCCATGGGCAAGATCACGGCGCTCATCGAAAACGCAGGCCAGGTCCTG
>NZ_CALBRW010000027.1 GCF_937927635.1 uncultured Microbacterium sp. | reverse complement strand
ACGAATGTTGTTAGTGTGGCACTTGTGAAACCGGCGGAAGGGGCCGAGTGAACGACGAATTCAAGACGGACGCTCGGTCAGCAGCCGAGACGTGCGGGTGCGCGCCGACCCCGGCTGAGCAGCGCGCCCTGTGGCCGTCCGCCAGGCTGACCCGCCGCAGTGCGCTCACCGTCGGCGCGCTCAGTGCCGTCGCGCTGACCGCCTTCGGGCTCTCCGGTTCCTCCCTGATCGCGCATGCCGAACCCGGCTACCCCAGCTGGGACGACGTGCAGCGCGCGAAGGGCAACGAGGCCGCCAAGGGCGCTGAGATCACCCGCATCCAGCAGCTCATCCAGCAGCTCACTCAGCAGGCCGCCGACGCAGAGGCCGCCGCGCAGAAGGCCGGCGATGAGTTCTACGCCGCTCAGGAGGCCTACTTCGAGCAGGCCCAGCGCGCTCAGGATCTGCAGGGGCAGGCCGACGCCCAGGCGAAGATCGCTGCGGACAGTTCCCGCAAAGCGGGCCAGGTCGCGACGCAGCTGTATCGCAGCGGCGGTGATCAGGCCGCCCTCGAGCTGTTCCTCTCGGACTCGTCCCAGGGCGCCGACGGCCTGCTCTCGCGCCTGGGCAGCATGGACCAGCTGCTCGAGTACAACCGCACCATCGCCGACCGTGCTGCTGCGGCCCGCGATTCTGCGCAGGCCCTGACCGACCAGGCCAAGACGGCTCGTGACGAGCGCGATCGACTGCAGAAGATCGCCGAACAGAAGATGAAGCAGGCCCAGGCGGCGGCGGATGCCGCGCAGGCCGCCGTCACCGAGAAGGAATCCAACCTCGAGACCCTGCAGGCGCAGCTCGCCGCCCTCAAGGACACGACCGCCGCGACTGTCGCCGGCTACCAGAAGGGCGAGCAGGTCCGCAAGGCGCGTGAGGCCCGCGAAGCGGCCGAGCGCAAGGCCCGCGAGGAGGCTGCCCGCAAGGCCGCCGAGGAAGCCGCCAAGAACAACGGCGGCGGCAGTGGCGGAGGAGGCGGCTCCGGAAGCGGCAGCGGCTGGGTCCGCCCGCACGGCGGCTTCATCTCATCCGGCTACGGCTCGCGCGGCAGCGTCTGCCAGAACGGCAAGTGCAGCTCGAGCTTTCACCGCGGACTCGACTTCGCCAACGGCTGCGGCGCGCCCATCTATGCGGCGGCGTCGGGCACCGTCGTCAGTCGTTTTTTCACCAGCGGGTACGGCAACTACACGAAGATCAGCCACGGCGGTGGCGTCTCCACCGGCTATGCGCACCAGTCCCGCCAGATCGTGAGCGTCGGCCAGCACGTCAGCGCCGGTCAGGTGATCGGCTACTCCGGCAACACCGGCCGGTCGCTGGGATGCCACCTGCACTTCGAGGTGTACACCAGCGCCGGAACGATCAACCCCGCGCCCTTCCTGCGCGCCCGCGGCGTCAGCGTCTGATCCGCACGCGAAAAGCAGACGACGAAGCCCCCGGCGCGAACCGGGGGCTTCGTCGACAGGGTCAGTGACCCTCGGCCTCGCGGCGTGCGAAGGCCTCGTCGAGGATGCGCTGCGCCTCGGCTGCGTTGCCCCACTCGTCGACCTTGACCCACTTGCCGGGCTCCAAGTCCTTGTAGTGCTCGAAGAAGTGCGCGATCTCCTTCTTGGTGTACTCGGGCAGGTCATCGACGTCCTGGATGTGCGCCCAGCGCGGGTCCTTGCTCAGCACGGCGACGAGCTTGTCGTCGCCACCGGCCTCGTCGCTCATCTTCAGCACCGCGACGGGACGCACGTTGACGACGACGCCCGGGTAGATGGCGTGATCCAGCAGCACCAGCACGTCCAGCGGGTCCCCGTCCTCGCCGAGCGTGTTGTCGAAGAAGCCGTAGTCGGCCGGGTAGCCGAAAGTCGTGTACAGCACGCGGTCGAGGTGCACGCGACCGGTCTCGTGGTCGACCTCGTACTTCACGCGGCTGCCGCGCGGGATCTCGATGGTGGCGTCGTATG
Source organism: uncultured Microbacterium sp. (assembly GCF_937927635.1). Classification (GTDB taxonomy): domain Bacteria; phylum Actinomycetota; class Actinomycetes; order Actinomycetales; family Microbacteriaceae; genus Microbacterium. The sequence continues at coordinate 30,023 of NZ_CALBRW010000027.1, read as the reverse complement.
CGCCCATGTGCATTCTCCTTGAGTCGGATGCCGGATTCGGAAGATCATGAGGATGCCGCTGGGCATCCCGAACCAGGATACTCGTGCCTGGTCGTGCGCTCCGGCGCCCTCTACGGTGGAGGGGTGCCCTCGCTCGATCCCGCCATCGCCGAAGTCCGCCGTGCCGTGCGCGCATCCCTCGCGCCGCACGCAGGCTGCGCCGTGGTCGTCGCCCTCTCCGGCGGTGCCGACTCGCTCGCGCTGACCGCGGCGACGATCTTCGAAGCGTGCCGGATCGGCATCGCGGTGACGGCCGCCGTCGTCGACCACGGACTGCAGGTGGGATCGGATGCCGTCGCGCAGCGCGCTGCGGCGCAGGCGCGCGAGCAGGGAGCGGATGCCCGGGTGCTGACCGTGCGGGTGGATCCGCAGCATCCCGACGGTCCCGAGGCCGCCGCGCGCGACGCCCGCTACGCCGCCCTGCGGCAATGCGCGCGGGAGGTCGGAGCGGAAGCCGTGCTGCTGGGCCACACGCTCGACGACCAGGCCGAGACCGTGCTGCTGGGCCTCGCCCGCGGCTCGGGCGCCGCCAGCCTGCAGGGCATGCCGCCGGTGCGACAGGACGTGGACGGGATGCTGTGGCTGCGCCCGCTGCTGGGTGTGCGCCGCGCCACCACGCGAGCCTGCTGCGCAGCATCCGCTCTTCAGGTCTGGGACGACCCGCAGAACGCCGAGACGCGCTTCGCTCGCGTGCGCGTGCGCGAGACGGTGCTGCCGGTGCTCGAGGCCGAGCTCGGGCCGGGTATCGCTGCGGCCCTCGCCCGCACCGCCGAGCAGCTGCGGGAGGACTCCGAGGCGTTCGACGAGATGATCGACGAGACCATCGAGGACATCGTCGAGCATGCCGAGGCCGGCATCTCCGTCAGCGTCGCAGCCCTCGCCGCCAACCCCGCAGCTCTGCGGAACCGGATCATCCGGCTGGTGGTCGACAGCGAGTTCGGTGTCGGCCTGACGCGCGTGCAGACCCTGGAGGTCGCCCGTCTTGCGACCGACTGGTCGGGCCAGGGGCCCATCGATCTGCCGGGATGCACGGCACGCCGCGAGGGCGGACGCATCGTCTTCGCGGCGCGCTGAGGCGGGCTCGGGCCCTCAGTGGGGCGTCGGCTACTTCTTGCCGAACAGACCGCCCAGGATGTCGCCGATCACGTTGCCGCCCTGGCTGCCGGACGAACCGGTTGCGCCGCCGAACAGCCCGCCGAGCCCGCCGAGGATGTCGCCGAGTCCGCCGCCTCCCGTCGAGCCTGAGCTCTGCTGTCCACCGCCGAGCAGTCCGCCCAGGATACCGCCGAGACCGCCGCCGTTCCCGCTGCTGCCGCCCTTGGCATTGGCCAGCACGCCCATGATGATCGGGGCGAGGATCGGCAGGAGCTTGCCGAAGTCGATGCCGCCGGCGGTCTTCTCGGACTTGGTCAGGCTGTCGGTGACCTGCTGCTGCTTGTCGCCGAACACGTGGCCGAGGATCTTTCCGCCGTCGGCCTGATCGACGTCGTCCACCGTCGATGCGCCGGAGAAGCCGCCGTGGCGGTTCAGGGCGTTCTCGATGGCGGAGGAGCCCTCCGCCGTCTTCGCGTTGCTGGCGAGCCCGTGAACCAGGGCGGCACTGCCCTCGGTGACGGCCTGCCGTGCGACATCCGTGCTGACGCCGAACTTGGCGGCGATGTCGTCGATCGGCACCTGCTTGAGGATCTCGTCGAGGTCCATGGTCTTCCTTCCCCGCGGGCTCCTGTCCGCTCCTCCGCTCACAGTAGTGCGGATCCCGATCTAAACTCGATGCCATGCGCGCCGCGGACATTCCTGAAGACCTCGCCCAGATCCTCGTCACCGAGGAGGAGATCCACGCCAAGCTCGAGGAGCTCGCCGCGCGGGTGACGGTCGACTACGAGGGCAAGGACCTCATCCTCATCGGCGTGCTCAAGGGCGCCGTGATGGTGATGGCCGACTTCATCCGCGCGCTGCCCTTCCACGCGCCGATGGACTGGATGGCGGTCTCCAGCTACGGCGCCGGCACCAAGTCCAGCGGTGTGGTGCAGATCCGCAAGGACCTCGACACCGATCTGCACGGGAAGCACGTGCTGATCGTCGAGGACATCATCGACTCGGGCCTGACCCTGAGCTGGCTGCTGGAGAACTTCGAGTCCCGCGGTGCGGAGTCCATCGAGGTGCTGGCGCTGCTGCGCAAGCCCGAGGCGGCGAAGGTCGAGATCGACTGCAAGTACGTCGGCTTCGACATCCCCACCGAGTTCGTGGTCGGCTACGGGCTGGACTACGCCGAGCGCTACCGCAACCTGCGTGACGTCGCAGTGCTGGCGCCGCACGTGTATTCTTGACGCGCCGTCGGGGCAATGCCGCGGAGCGGCGTTGCGGCGCGGCGGGTCAAGGTTGAGCGAGGGAGCGCAGCGACTGAGACGAAACCCCGAACGCATCGAAGACTCCCGGTTCGCCGATGGTGAACGCACAGCAGGGGGCCAGTGCCCGGGCGGTACGCTGAACGGACCATGGATGTCAAGAAGATCTCACGCAACCCGCTGATCTACATCGTGCTGATCGGCGCGCTGCTCTTCGGCGGGTTCCTGCTGATCTCGAACCTGTCGGCGCCCACGCTGATCACTGCGCCGCAGGGCATCGAGCTGCTGCAGGGCAAGACGGTCACGAAGGCGGTCAACACCGACGGCGATCAGCGCGTCGACCTGACGCTGTCGAAGCCGTTCAAGGGCGCCACGAACGTGCAGTTCTACTACGTCGAGGCGCGCGCCCCCCAGGTGCTCAAGGCCATTGACGATGCCGGCATCAAGCCCGCCGACTCCAGCGACGTCGTGCCGCGCTCGACGTGGCTGGACGGGTTCATCTCCCTTCTTCTTCCCCTCGTGCTGCTGGGACTGCTGTTCTGGTGGCTGCTCTCGTCCATGCAGGGCGGCGGCAGCAAGGTCATGCAGTTCGGCAAGTCCAAGGCCAAGCTCGTCAACAAGGAGACCCCGACCGTCACCTTCGCCGACGTGGCCGGCGCTGACGAGGCCATCGAGGAGCTCCACGAGATCAAGGAGTTCCTGCAGGATCCGGGCAAGTTCCAGGCCATCGGTGCCCGCATCCCGAAGGGCGTGCTGCTGTACGGCCCTCCCGGAACCGGAAAGACGCTGCTCGCGCGTGCCGTCGCCGGCGAGGCCGGCGCCCCCTTCTACTCGATCTCCGGCTCGGACTTCGTGGAGATGTTCGTCGGCGTCGGCGCATCCCGCGTGCGCGACCTGTTCAACCAGGCCAAGGAGAACGCGCCGGCCATCATCTTCATCGACGAGATCGACGCCGTCGGCCGGCACCGCGGCGCGGGACTCGGCGGCGGCAACGACGAGCGCGAGCAGACGCTGAACCAGATGCTCGTCGAGATGGACGGCTTCGACCCCAACGCCAACGTGATCGTCATCGCGGCCACCAACCGCCCCGACATCCTCGACCCCGCACTGCTCCGTCCCGGCCGCTTCGACCGCCAGATCGGTGTGGACGCGCCCGACCTGAAGGGCCGCCAGAAGATCCTCGAGGTGCACGCCAAGGGCAAGCCGCTCTCCAAGAACGTCGAGCTCGAGGTCGTGGCCCGCAAGACGCCCGGGTTCACCGGCGCGGACCTGGCCAACGTGCTGAACGAGGCCGCTCTGCTGACCGCCCGCTCCAATGCGCAGCTGATCGACAACCGCGCTCTGGACGAGGCCATCGACCGCGTGATCGCCGGACCGCAGCGCCGCACCCGCGTGATGAAGGACCGCGAGAAGCTCATCACCGCGTACCACGAGGGCGGCCACGCCCTGGCCGCGGCGGCCATGAACCACACCGACCCGGTGACGAAGATCACCATCCTCCCGCGTGGCAAGGCACTCGGCTACACGATGGTGCTGCCGCTGGATGACAAGTACTCCGTCACCCGCAACGAGCTGCAGGATCAGCTGACGTACGCGATGGGCGGCCGCGTCGCCGAGGAGATCGTGTTCCACGACCCCACCACCGGCGCCAGCAACGACATCGAGAAGGCCACAGGCATCGCCCGCAAGATGGTCACCGAGTACGGCATGACCACGCAGGTCGGCCCGGTCAAGCTCGGCTCCGAGGGTGGCGAGATGTTCGTGGCCCGCGACATGAACCGCGGCCACGACTACTCCGACAAGATCGCCGAGACCGTCGACGAGCAGGTGCGCGCCCTCATCGAGCAGGCGCACGACGAGGCCTACCAGGTGATCAGCGAGAACCGCGATGTGCTCGACCGGCTGGCCCTGGCGCTGCTCGAGGAGGAGACCCTCGACCATCACCGGATCGCCGAGATCTTCACCGATGTGCGCAAGCTGCCCGAGCGCCCGCAGTGGCTCTCCAGCGACCGCCGTCCGGTCTCGACGCTGCCTCCGATCGCCGTTCCCGTGCGGGCCGTCGAGCCGGTCGCGGCCGACGAGCAGGCGCGCACCGAGACCACGCGTACGGCGGGGCCGAAGACCGTCGGCGGGCAGGCGCGGCCGGCGACGGCCTGACGTGGCGGTCGACAGGGAGCGCCTCGAGCAGCTCACCCGTGAACTGCTCGAAGCCATCGGAGAGGACCCGGGCCGTCCGGGACTGACCCAGACGCCGAGTCGGGTCGCCGAGCTGTACGCGGAGCTGTTCGCCGGCGTGGGCGAGGACCCCGCTGTGCACCTCTCCCGCACCATCAGCGTCGCCGACGGGCCCGCGCCCGACACGTTGCCGTCAGGCGCGGTGCTCATGCGCGGCATCCGCTTCCGCTCGGTCTGCGAGCACCACCTGCTGCCCTTCGCCGGGGTCGCTCACCTGGCGTACCTGCCGGGTGAGCAGGTCGTCGGCCTCGGCTCGCTGGTGAAGGTCGTGGAGACCCTCGCCGCCCGCCCGCAGGTGCAGGAGCGGCTGGGAGAGCAGATCGCGGATGCCGTCGCCGCGAACCTCGATGCCCGCGGCGTACTGGTCGTGATGGACGCCGTGCACGGCTGCGTCACGCTGCGCGGCGGACGCCAGCCCGATGCATCCACCGTCACCGTCGCGGTCCGCGGAGAGCTCGCCGAGCCCGCCGCGCGGGCGGAGATCATCGCCCTGATCGGGGCTGCCGCGTGACCGGCATCTGGGGCGTGCTCAACACCACGCCCGACTCGTTCAGTGACGGCGGCCGGTACATCGACCCCGAGGCCGCCATCCAGCGCGCCCGCCTCATGCACTCCCAGGGCGCCGTGATCATCGACGTGGGCGGCGAGTCCACCAGACCCGGCGCGCTGCGGGTGGATCCCGCGATCGAGCGCGCCCGCGTGCTGCCCGTCATCGAGGCGCTGACGGATGCCGGCATCCCCACCTCCATCGACACCCTCAACGCCGACACCGCCGTCGCCGCTGTGCGGGCGGGCACGCGCATCGTCAACGACGTCTCCGGCGGCCTCGCCGACGAGCGGATGCTGTCGGCCGTCGCCGAGCTGGGCGCCGACATCGCCATCGGCCACTGGCGCGGACCCAGCGAGGACATGTACGCGCACGCGCAGTACACCCGCGTCGCCCGCGAAGTGGCCGGCGAGCTGCGCGAGCGGGTGGAGGCGGCCAAGGCCGCGGGCATCGCACCCGCCCGGATCATCGTCGACCCCGGCATCGGGTTCGCGAAGACCGCCGAGCAGAACTGGGAGGTGCTGCGAGGTCTCGACGAGATCTCCGCTCTCGGCCACCGTGTGCTGGTCGGCACCTCGCGCAAGCGCCTGCTGGCCGATGCGCTGCACAAGGCGTCAGGACCCGATCCGCTCAGCGAGCGACGCAGAGATCTGGCGACGGCCGTGACCAGCGCGCTGGCCGCGCGGGCGGGGATCTGGGCGGTGCGCGTGCACGATGTGGCGGCCACACGAGATGCGCTGGCCGTGGTCGGCGCATGGGACGGAGTCTGAGATGGACATGCTCGACGAGATCGTGCTGACCGGGCTGACGGTGTTCGGCCACCACGGGGTGTTCGACTTCGAGCGCCGCGACGGCCAGGAGTTCACCATCGACCTGCGGCTGATGCTGCCGTTGAGTCGGCCCGCGGCATCCGACGACGTGCACGACACCGTGCACTACGGCGAGCTGGCCGACAAGGTCGCGGCGATCGTCGCGGGCGAACCGGTGAACCTCATCGAGAAGCTCGCGGAGCGCATCGCGGATGCCGTGCTCGAGGACGAGCGCGTGCAGCTGGTCACCGTCACCGTGCACAAGCCGCACGCCCCCATCCAGCAGACCTTCGCCGACGTGGCGGTGGTCGTGCACCGGGGACGCCGCTGATGGACGTGCGCCTCACCCACCTGCCCGAGCCACCGGACCCGCGTCCTGGTCGCGATCCGCAGGTGGCGGTCGTCGCGATGGGCTCGAACGAGGGCGACCGCGGCGAGATGTTGCATGCCGCCGCCGAGCGGCTGCGCCGCCTGCCGCTGGTCTCGGACGTCGTGATGTCGGAGCCCATCGAGTCCATCGCCGTCAAGCTGGACGGACCGGAACCGGATGCCCCGCGCTACCTGAACGCGGTCGCCCTCGTGACCACGCGGCTGGCGCCGCAGGTGCTGCTGGGCATGCTGCACGCCGTCGAGGACGAGCAGGGCCGGGTGCGGCTGGAGCGCTGGGGCGACCGCACCCTCGACCTGGACCTCATCGCCTACGGAGACTTCCGCAGTGACGCCGAGCACCTGCTGGTGCCGCATCCGCGTGCAGCCGAGCGGCTGTTCGTGCTGGAGCCGTGGCTCAGCATCGATCCGGATGCCGTGCTGCCCGGTGCGGGGCGGGTGGACGACCTGGTGCGTCGGCTGAAGGCGCAGCAGTGAAGCGCACCTCCCCGGGCGTGCTCGCTGTGCTGGCGCTGCTGGCTGCGGGCGCGGGCTACGGCTTCGATCACCTGCTGACGGTGACCGGCCGGGCCACGTTCACGCCGTCGCTGTTCCTGCCGGTGCTGCTGGTGCTGCTGGGCGCTGCCTGCCTGGGCGTGGCCTGGCCGGTCCGTCGCAGCGTGCGCGGCGGCGCGCGCATCGATCCGTTCCGCGCCGCCCGTGCGTCGACCCTGGCCCGGGCATCCAGCCTGCTGGGCGCCATCATGACCGGATTCGGAATCGGCCTGCTCGGCTTCCTCTCCACGCGACCCGTGCCGACGCCGGTAGGGTCGACGGTGGCGATGGTCGCCCTGATCGTGGGAGCACTCGTGCTGATCGGGGCGGCACTGGTCGCCGAACAGTTCTGCACTCTGCCGAAGGATCCTGATGACCGAGAGCCCGACGACACCGCCCGCTGACCCGAACGAGCCCGTCCCGCCCGTGGTGCCGGCCGCTCCAGTCGCGCAGGAGCCGGTCGCGCCCCAGGCATCCGCTCCTGTCCTCCCGCCTGTGCTGGATGCCGGCACCTATGAGTCCCTGCGCACGCCGCGCAGCGGCCGGGCGCTGGCCCTCGACGGCGTCTGGCACCAGATCTCCCCGCGGTACGTGGTCTCGCAGTACGTGCAGAACGCGATCTTCATCGTCCTGGCGGTCATCGCGGCGCTGGTGCTGGCGCTCGCCTTCGCGCAGACGTGGGTGTGGATCCCGGCGGGCGTGCTCGTGCTCGTCGACGTGTTCACGCTGATCATCCTTCCCCGGCAGGCCAGGGCGCTCGGCTACATGCTGCGTGCTGACGACGTGGTGTTCCGCAGGGGCATCCTGTGGCAGCGCATGGTCGCCGTCCCGTACGGGCGCATGCAGCTCGTCGACATCACGCAGGGGCCGCTGGATCGGGCGTTCGGGATCTCTCAGTTGAAGATGGTCACCGCCACCGCGACCACCGGCGTGCAGATCCCAGGCCTCACGCAGGAGGCCGCCGAGGTGCTGCGCGACACGCTGATCGAGGTGGCCGAGACCCGCAGGACGGGACTGTGACCGACTCGGCCGGGTGGACGTCGCAGCCCGACGGGGATCCGACTCCCGCGGTGCTGCCGCAGGGCGGGTCGTCGTCTCAGGCTGACGGCGAGTGGCATCGGATGCATCCGCTGACGCCGCTGTTCAAGGGCGGGCTGGTGCTGATCATCGTCGCGGGCATCGTGATCTCGAACCTGCGCGACCGCGTGATCGCCTGGACGGTGAGCGTCTTCGCTCCGGGCGAGTCCAAGTACCTCGACTACGGCGGCGACCCCGTCGACTGGGTGCTGGCGAACAACCTGGTGCTGCTGGTGCTGCTGGGCGTGCTGGCGCTGGCGATCCTGCTGGTCGTCGTGTTCTGGATGTTCTGGCGGTTCCACCGGTTCCGCATCACCGGCGACCACGTCGAGGTGCGCAAGGGCATCGTGTTCCGCTCGCACCGCCGCGCGCCGCTGGACCGGGTGCAGGGCGTGAACCTCACCCGTCCGTTCCCCGCCCGCATCATCGGCCTCGCCAAGCTCGAGGTCGTGGGTGCCGGCAACGACGCCAACGTGGAGCTGGAGTACCTGTCCACGCCGAAGGCGGAGTCCATCCGCGCCGACATCCTGCGACTGGCATCCGGTGCCAGGGCGGCACGCGCACAGGTGCGCAGCGGCGGCGCCCGCATGCCCGCTCATGCGAGCATGACCTCGCAGCTCGTCGACTCGATGAACGTCGGTGTCAGCGACCTGATCGCGGGGGTGGACCTGGCCGACGTGGCCCCCGAGAGCGTCGTCAAGATCCCCACCGGCCGTCTGGTCGCCTCGCAGCTGATCTCGGCGGTGCTGTGGGTGCTGTTCTTCGGTGCGATCTTCGTGGTGGCGATGTCTGCCGCCTTCTTCGGGATGACCGCCGACGGCGACAGCAGCGGCGAGATCATCGTCGCGATGGTGGGCATCGCGCTCGGGATGGGCGTGCCCCTCGTGATCGCCGTGGTCGGCATCACGTGGGCGCAGATCTCCAAGTCGCTGCGCTACTCGATCGCCCCCACGCCGGATGGCGTGCGCATCACCTACGGCCTGCTGACGACCGTCACCGAGACGCTCCCGCCTGGCCGCATCTTCGCGGTCGAGGTGACGCAGTCGCTGCTGTGGCGGCCGTTCGGCTGGTGGACGGTCAAGATCAACCGGATGAGCGGCAAGAGCGCCGCGCAGCAGCAGTCCGGCAACGCGCAGCAGTTCAACATCGTGCTGCCGGTCGGCAAGCGCGCCGACGTCGAGCGCGTGCTGTCGCTGATCCTCCCGGGCGCGCCCGCCCAGGACCTGCCCCTGGTGTGGGAGCACGGCATCCTCGGGCCGACCGTCGACGACCCGTACAGGACCATCCCGAAGCGCGCCTGGTGGCATCGCCCGCTGTCGTGGAAGCGTCACGGGTACGCGATCACCGAGTTCGGCGTGCTGCTTCGCCGCGGGATGCTGTGGCGCAAGCTCGCCGTCTTCCCGCTTGCGCGGCTGCAGGGGGTGTCCATCGCCCAGGGGCCGCTGGACCGGCTGCAGAACGTGTCCGGCGGACAGGTGCACTCCGTCACCGGGCCCATCTCGGGCACCCTGTCGGGTCTCGAGCGGGATGACGCCATCGCGCTGCTCGACCGCGTGAGCCGAGCCGCGGCGCTCGCCGCCGCGCGGGACCACACGCACCGATGGGGCGAGTGGCAGGCGGAGATCCCGATGCCGTCGGAGCCGCCCGTGTCGCCCGCGTCGCCGGCGCCGCCTGCACCCGTGCTGCCACCGCCGCCTGCACCCGTGCTGCCACCCAGGGCCCCCGAGGAGTGAGCATGAACAGAGACGGCCGCCTGGGAGTCGGCATCATCGGCGCCGGTCGGGTGGGGCCGGTCATCGGCGCCGCGCTCGCCGGGGCGGGGCACGCGATCGTCGGAATCACCTCCGGATCGGATGACGACAGAGCGGCCGCCGTGCTGCCGGGAGTGCCGGTGCTGGAGGCCCTGGAGATCGTCCGCCGCAGCGAGCTCGTCGTGCTCGCCGTCCCGCACGACGAACTGCCGGGCCTGGTGTCGGGCATCGCCGAGGTCGGCGGGTGGCAACTGGGTCAGCTGGTGCTGCACACCGATCCGCTGCACGGCATCGAGGTGCTGCGGCCGGCGGCCGAGCGCGGCGCGATCCCGCTGGCCGTCCACCCTGCCATCGCGTTCACAGGAACCACCATGGACCTGCGCCAGCTGAACGCCTCGTTCGCGGCTGTCACGGCACCCGCCGCGGTGCTGCCCATCGCGCAGGCGCTGGCCGTGGAGCTGGGGTGCGAGCCCGTCGTGATCGCCGAGGCGGATCGGCCCGCCTATGGGGAGGCCATCGCCACGGCATCCGAGTTCTCCCGATCCATCGTCGGTCAGGCGACCTCGCTGCTGCGCGGCGTGGGCGTCGACAACCCCGGCGGATATCTCTCGGCCCTGGTGTCATCGACCGTCGAGCAGGCGCTGCGCGAGGCCGCGGGCCCGGGCGACATCCCCTTCGGCATCTGAGCATCCGTCCGCGCCGTGCGAGTCCGCGCGCGCGGATCCTGCGGTCAGCGGCCTCCGGAGAAGCCGCCTCCGCCACCGCCTCCGGAGAACCCGCCGCCCGTCGAGCCGCCGCCGGATGAGCTGGACGGGCTGTAGGTCGCAGCGGCGTTCATCGACGTGGAGTAGGTGGACAGGCGAGTGCTGATCGAGACGCCGGAGGAGACGTCGATCCATCCCGGGCGACTGCCCGCGTTCGAATACGTCGTGTCGAGCACCGCGGTCCAGCTCTTCTCCTGCCCGAGCAGCATGGCGTAGGGGAGCAGCTTCTCGTACAGGTGGATGACGTCGACGGTGCCGTCGCTGCGACGCTCCGCCCCCTGGTACGACTGCAGCATCTTCAGCCGATCGGCCTCGGCGACGCGGATGAACTCCTTCACCCCGAGCAGGTGCTCGTGGCGCTCCGCTCCGGCCGGGGTCAGTACGGTGTGCTTGCTGAAGGCGACGAACGAGCTGATCACCACGGCCGTGATCGCGAAGATCACCGCAAGGACCGACAGCGGCAGCAGGTCGCGGTCCTTCGTCGCCGACCACACCGTGAATGCCAGGGTCACGGCCACCAGCCCGATGGACGCCCAGCCGAATGCCATCGCGCCTCGGCTGCGCTCCTCGGTCAGCCAGCCGCGCTGCTTCGCCTCCGAGCGTCCCCTGTGCACCAGCTTCGCCATGCGCTTGGCGAACTTCGTGCTGGAGCGGGGGATGCGCCGCACGGTCATGTCGCCGGGGAACACCGCGTCCAGCAGCGCGGTGTCCAGCGGGTCGCGCGCCAGGGGGCGGTCGAGCAGCCTCAGGGCGGGACGCTTCTTGGCTCCCGGCTCCGGCTGCTCCTCCTCCAACCGCACGGCGCCCTGCACGGCGAGGTGCACCATCTGCGCGGGGACGGGGTTCGGGGCTCTCGGCACCAGCGCGGCCGCCACCAGCGGCGGCAGGTCGGCAGGAACATCGAACTGCGCGACGACGATGCCGGTGGCGATGCGGCGGCGTCGTTTCAACGCGGCGACGGATCCCCAGGCGCCACCGGCCAGGCCGACCGCACCCAGACCGGTGGCCAACGGGCCGAAGTCCGCGACCGGATCCGCCGCGCGTGCGGCAGGCTGGCGGACCGTCCCGGCTGCGAACCCGATGGCGACGGTCACGCCGTCACCCGCGGGGCGAGCGCCGGAGTCGACCGTGAAGCTCGTGCCCTCGGCATCCGTGCTCGGCCCGTCCACCGTGCACGGCAGCCGCTGCCCGGCCTGGCCCTGGTAGCAGGCGCTGTCTCCGGTGAGCGCGCCGGACAGCTCGGGGGAGAAGTCGATCTCGGCGTGGAAGCGCTCGATGGCCTGCGTGCTGTTCAGCGGCAGCAGGTTCCAGTAGAACTCGTCATTGCCCGACTGCGTCCCGTGGATCATGAAGTCGCGCATGGTCGATTCGATGACGTACGTGGTCGCCCCGTGCACGTAGTCGTCGTCGCCGGTGAGCACCAACAGCATGCCGTCCTCGTGCTCGGTGTCGAACGGCACGTCGCGGCCGTCGGCATCCTTCACCGACAGGATGCGGATGCCCAGCCCGGCGCCCTCGTATCGCTCCGGGTAGCCGCGGATGATGCCCTTGTTCTGATCGGACTCCGGGAACTCGGCGACCATCGTCTCGGTGACGTGCGCCTGCGCGCGGCCGTCGGCGTCGAGCGAGACCTCGTAGTGCGAGTCCCACGACGAGTAGGAGAAGTCGTCCGCATCCGCATAGGCGGCGGATGCGGGAAGCAGCGCCGTCGCCATCGCGCCCCGCGGCGATGACCGCGAACGCGAGAAGCCGCACCAGCGCCAGCGGACGGAGCCGGACGGGATGAGATCGCATGCCTTCGAGGCTAACCGAGCGCCGTCCGTCCTCCCCGGCGCTCGCCTCGCGCTCAGGAGGGCGGAAGGCCCGCCGGTAGACTGGAAGGCGACTTTCCCGAGGAGCCCCAACCATGACTGACGCGCCTGCGCCGACCACCGACCCTTCGACGAGCTCAGGGACCCAGGAGCAGAGCTCAGCGGGCCTGGAGGAGGACGTCTTCGAGCAGAAGGCCGTCCGTCTGGCAAAGCGCGACAAGCTGATCGCGAACCGCGCGGATGCCGGTGGCGGCGCGTTCCCCGTCGGTGTGCCCGTCACGCACGGCATCCCGGCGCTGCGCGCGCAGTACGGCGACCTCGAGGCCGGCGCCGAGACCGGCGAGATCGTCGGCGTGGCCGGCCGCGTGGTGTTCAGCCGCAACACCGGCAAGCTGTGCTTCGCGACGCTGCAGGCCGGCGACGGCTCGCGCATTCAGGCGATGGTCTCCCTGGCGAACGTCGGCGAGGAGTCGCTGGCGGGTTGGAAGGAGCTCGTCGACCTGGGCGACCACGTGTTCGTGCACGGCGAGGTCATCTCCAGCCGCCGCGGTGAGCTGTCGATCATGGCCGACGACTGGGCCATCGCCTCCAAGGCCATCCTGCCGCTGCCGAACGTGTACGCCGAGCTCAGCGAGGAGTCGCGCGTGCGCAGCCGCTTCCTCGACCTGATCGTCCGCGACCAGGCTCGCGCCACCGTGCGTGCCCGTGCGGCCGTGAACGCCAGCCTGCGCTCGACCTTCACCAGCCACGACTACCTCGAGGTGGAGACCCCCATGCTGCAGGTGCAGCACGGCGGGGCATCCGCTCGACCGTTCGTGACGCACTCCAACGCGTTCGACACCGAGCTGTACCTGCGCATCGCGCCGGAGCTGTACCTGAAGCGCGCCGTGGTCGGCGGCATCGAGCGGGTCTACGAGATCAACCGCAACTTCCGCAACGAGGGAGCCGACTCCACGCACTCACCGGAGTTCGCCATGCTCGAGGCCTACCAGGCCTACGGTGATTACAACCAGATGGCCAGGCTCACCCAGGAGCTCGTGCAGAACGCCGCGATCGCCGTCGCAGGCTCCACCACGGTCACGTGGGCCGACGGCACCGAGTACGACCTGGGCGGCGAGTGGGACCGCATCTCGATGTACGACTCGCTGTCCGCGGCGTGCGGCCGCACCATCACCCCGCAGGACGCGGTCGAGGACCTCATCGCCTTCGCGAACGAGAACGGCGTCGACATCCCTGCGCACGCCACGCACGGCAAGCTCGTCGAGGAGCTGTGGGAGCACTTCGTGAAGGGCGACCTGGTGCGCCCCACGTTCGTGATGGACTTCCCCGTCGACACCTCCCCGCTCGTGCGCGACCACCGCTCGATCGACGGCGTGGTGGAGAAGTGGGACCTGTACATCCGCGGGTTCGAGCTGGCCACCGGGTACTCCGAGCTGGTCGACCCGGTCATCCAGCGCGAGCGCTTCACCGAGCAGGCCAAGCTCGCCGCGCGCGGTGACGACGAGGCCATGCCCATCGACGAGGAGTTCCTGCGCGCTCTCGAGCACGGCATGCCGCCGTCCGGGGGCATGGGCATGGGCATCGATCGACTGCTGATGGCCGTCACGGGCCTGGGCATCCGTGAGACGATCCTCTTCCCGCTGGTGAAGTAGGGCAGCACACCGTGGTGTTCGGGGTCGTCGATCTTGTCATCGCGGTGCTTCTGCTGGGCGCCATCGGGATGGGGCTCAGCGCCGGGTTCTTCTCGATCCTCGGCGGTCTGTGCGGGCTGGTCGTGGGGGCGCTCGCCGTACCCGTGGTGTTGCCACTGGTCGCCCGCGTGCTGCCGGAGAGCCAGTGGCAGGGTCTGATCATCGTGGCTGTCGCCCTGGCGCTGCTGGTGGTCGGCTCGGGGATCGGATCGGCGATCGGCGCGCTGCTGCGCCGAGGAGCGGACCACCTGCGTCTTCGAGTGCTGGAGCGGATGCTGGGCGGCGTCGCCGCACTGGTGGCGGGAGCACTCGCCATCACCATGGCGGGATCGTCGATCGCGACGGCAGGAATCCCCGGCCTCTCGCCCGCCGTCGCCTCGTCGACCGTGCTGAGCACCATCGAGCAGTACACGCCGGCTCCCCTCGCCGATGCGACCGCACGGCTGCGCGCGCTCGTGTTCGGCGGGATGCAGCTGCCGACGGTCGACGGCGCGGCCAACCCCGGCGTGCTGGACGCCGCGCCGCATGCCGGCTCCATCGACCTGTCGAGCCCCGGGCTGAAGGCGGCGCAGGCCTCGGTGGCCCGCATCTCGGGCGTGGCCAGCCAGTGCAGCATCATCTCCAATGGCTCGGGATTCGTGATCGCACCCGACCGGATCATCACCAATGCCCATGTCGTGGCGGGTGTCGGTGCGCCGGTGGTGGAGCTCCCGGGGGAGCCCGCCCGCGATGGCCGCGTGGTCTACTACGACCCCGTGGATGACATCGCCGTGATCGCGGCTGATGTCAGCGCAGCGCCGCTCGTGCTCTCCGATGCGCTGAAGCCCGGTGACGGTGCCGCCGTGATGGGATATCCCTTCGGCGGACCGTTCACCGAGGTGGCCGCCGGGGTGATCTCGTCGTCGGAGGCGAGCCTGCCGAGCATCTACGGAGACCAGACCGACGTGCGCAGCATCTACGCGCTGCGGGCGCAGGTGGAGCCCGGCAACTCCGGCGGGCCGCTGCTCACCGAGAGCGGGCAGGCGGCGGGTCTCGTCTTCGCCAAGGACGAGGCCAGGCAGGGCATCGGCTATGCGATGACCAATGCCGAGCTGCTTCCGGTGATCGCCCAGCTGGGGAACGACGAGAAGACGGTCTCGACCGGAGCCTGTCGGAAGGAGTAGCGCGCAGCGCGCCTCAGGCACGACGCAGCACCCACTCCGGCAGCATCGCCGCCGACAGCATGCTCGAGATCAGCGACGCCATGCCGTGCTCCGGCTCGATCTCCAGTGCCTGGTCGATGTACTGCCCGGCGTGCGAGGAGCGCCCCATCGCCCACGCCAGCCAGGCGGCAGCCGTCAGGGCGCCGGCCTTCGCCGGTCGCGGCGCGAGCGACGCAGCCCGACGCGCCACTTCCAGGGCGCAGCCGAGCCGGTCAGGGTCCGGACGCGGTCCACGCCCCAGGAACACCCGGCCGACGGCATCCGGGATCTCGTCGTGGTTGCCTGCGAACTCCAACTGCGC
Organism: uncultured Microbacterium sp.; assembly: GCF_937927635.1. GTDB lineage: Bacteria > Actinomycetota > Actinomycetes > Actinomycetales > Microbacteriaceae > Microbacterium. The sequence goes on along the minus strand of NZ_CALBRW010000027.1, from coordinate 14,530 downwards.
CTGCAGCGCCAGGCATCCGAACTCGTGGTCGGTCGCCCACTGCACGATCACGGCGTCGCGCAGAGCCGGCCTGTTCAGACACCAGAGCAGCGCCGCGCAGTCGTCGGGGGACAGGTCGCCGGGGCTGCCGGTGATCCGCTCGACGAAGCCGGGCAGATCATCGAGGATCATGCTCGCGCGCACGAGCGCCAGCGGGCTCTCTCCGGGTCCCGCCGCGATGCGGCCGGGGCGATGCCCCGCCAGCAGCTCCTCCAGCTCCTGCAGCGCACGCCCGACGCGCTCACGCTGCACCAGATCACCCGGCGGCAGTTCCGCGCCGGCGGTCTGGTCGCCCGTGACGCTTCCGATCCCAGGAAGATCCGGGAGGCTCGGGATGTCGGCCAGCGGCCGGACGATGGGATACTCCTCCCCGTAGTCCGCCCAGCCTCCCGGGGTCACACACAGCGCGTCGACGAGATGCAGTCCCGCCTGCTCGATGACGTCGACCAGCATCTCCACGACAGTCAGCCTCGGCAGCAGCACACCGTCGGGGACGGTCTGCGCGGGTTCGTCGGTGTAGACGACGATGGCCGCGGCGTCGATGCCCCGCACCTGCAGCAGCGCGTGCACGGCGGCGTTCGCGAACTCCTCGGTATCGGCGTCGGCATCCGGCAGATCCATGCGCATCGCGCCGTGCGCGCGGGTCCCGTGGAACGGCAGCATCACGATGCTCCGCCTCGGTGTGAAGCCGGCCAGAGCCGGGACGATGCCGAGCAGCTCGGCGGGTTCTGTGGCGTGGATGATCGTGTTCATGTCGTGAGTGTGCCGAGCATGGTCCCACCAGTGCTCGCACCGGATCCGCGGTATCCTCGGCGGCTGTGCACAGGCCGAGCGGATCCGTCTTCTGTGCAGGGCGATTCATAGCGGCCGTGCCGTACGATTGAGATGTGGACAACATCTGGGTCGCGGTGGGCTGGGCGATTCTGCCGACCTTGGCGATCTGCGTGCTCTTCGCGATGATCCTGCGCGGCATCCTGCGATCCGACCGCACCGAGCGCAAGGTGCACGCTCAGATCGAGGCCGAGGAGCGCGCTCGGCGCGGTCTCCCGCCCAAGGCATCCTGATTCTCTGACTGCCTCCGTCCCGGACTGCGGCTACTCTGAACCAGAGCGGACAGCGGTGAGGGGGTGCGATGTTCGACGTCAACAACTGGCCGTGGTGGGCCGTCACCGGGTACCTGGTCATCGACATCTCGATGCGCGTCATCTCGATCATCATCGTGCCGCGCAATCGCCGCCCCAGCTCGGCGATGGCCTGGCTGCTGGCGATCTTCCTCATCCCCGTGCTGGGCGTGCTGCTCTTCCTGCTGATCGGCAACCCCAAGCTGCCGCGCGCCCGGCGCCGCAAGCAGGAGCAGGTCAACGAGTACATCGCCGAGGCGGCCGGGCACCTGAATTTCGGCTCCGTGCGACCGAACGCTCCCGAGTGGTTCCCTCCGCTGGTGGCCATGAACCAGCATCTGGGCGCTCTCCCGCTCTCCGGCGGCAATGAGGCGCACCTGATCAGCGACTACCAGGAGTCGCTGGATGCCATGGCCGAGGCCATGCGCCAGGCGCAGGACTACGTGCACGTGGAGTTCTACATCCTGCAGTCGGACGCCTCGACCGACAACTTCTTCCGCGCGATGGAGGAGACGGCGACCCGCGGCATCCCGGTGCGCGTGCTGCTGGACTACTGGGCCAACCGCTGGAAGCCGAAGTACCGCGAGACGCTGAAGCGGCTCGACGACATGGGAGCCGACTGGCACCTCATGCTCCCGGTGCAGCCCCTGCGCGGCCGCATCCAGCGCCCCGATCTGCGCAATCACCGCAAGCTGCTCGTGGTGGACGGATCGGTCGGGTTCGTCGGTTCGCAGAACGTCACCGACTCCTCCTACAACCTGTCCAAGAACATCAAGCGCGGCCTGCACTGGGTCGACCTCATGGTGCGCATGCGCGGCCCCGTCGTCGCCAGCCTGAACGCCGTGTTCCTCAGCGACTACTACGCCGAGACCGATCGCGTCCCCGACATCGGCGATCTGACCAGGATCGTGCACGGCACGGGCGAGCTGGGATGCCAGGTCGTGCCGTCAGGCCCGGGATTCGAGGTGGAGAACAACCTGCGGCTGTTCCTCGCCCTGCTGTACGCCGCGCAGGAGCGCATCATGATCGTCAGCCCGTACTTCGTGCCCGACGAGGCGCTGCTGCTGGCCGTCACCGCGGCAGTCGACCGCGGTGTGCAGGTGGAGCTCTTCGTCTCGGAGGAGGGCGACCAGGCGATGGTCTACCACGCGCAGCGCAGCTACTACGAGGCGCTGCTGAGCGCGGGGGTGCGGATCTGGCTGTACCCCAGGCCGTACATCCTGCACACCAAGAGCCTCACCATCGACGACCAGGTGGCTGTCATCGGCTCCAGCAACATGGACATGCGCTCCTTCGGTCTGAACATGGAGGTGTCCATGCTCGTGAGAGGCGAGGAGTTCGTCGATGAGATGCGCATCGTCGAGGACGAGTACCGCAAGCTCAGCCGCGAGCTGACGCTGGAGGAGTGGATGAAGCAGCCGCTGCGCTCCACCGTGCTCGACAACCTCGCGCGCCTCACCTCGGCGCTGCAGTAGGCGCCGACGCTCAGGCGGCCGTCACCTGCAGCACGACCGCCTCGCCCGGCGTGAGCAGCGGCATCGGCAACCCGATCTCACCGAGCACCCGTCCGGGCAGGCGCACACCGGTCGCCAGCCACGGCGGCGGGGCGTCCTGAACCGCGTGCGGTGTGACGCCGAGGTCGACCTGCCGCACGGCGTAGATCCGCTCCGCGTCGAGGCCGACCAGGCGAAGCAGGGCCGGCAGCGCGGCATCCGTCCGGTCGATCACGGCGTATGAGAACAGCGCGCTCGAGCGATCAGCCGCGACCACGCCGTGTGCGATGACCGCGGGGTCGAGGCTGCCGATCTGCAGCACGCGGCCGCCGTGCAGCAGCGCGCGGTGCTGCTTGTGGACGTCGATCCAGCCGCGCACGAGCCGCAGGTCGTCATCCGGCAGCAGCGTCAGGTCGGACTCGATGCCCGCGTGACCGAACAGCGCCGTCGCGAATCGGAACCCGAGCGAGGACGTGCGCCCGGTGACGTGCGCCTTCGCATCGCCGAGGTGACTGCCCAGGTACTCGGGCGGTACGAGGATGCCGGTCCAGCGCTGGATGCGCTGCCGGTCGAGCGGGTCGTTCGTGTCGCTCGTCCAGACCCGTTCGACGCGGCGCAGGATGCCGAGGTCGATGCGGCCGCCGCCGGACGCGCACGACTCGATCTCGACCTGCGGGTGCGCCGCGCGGATGCGGTCGAGCAGCGCGTACAGCGCCCGCGTCTGGGCGCCGGAATCGGGCACCAGCACGTCGCGGTTGTGGTCCCACTTCAGGTGGCTGATCGGGTACTCGCTCAGCAGCGCTTCGATCCGGGCGAACAGGTGCTCGGCGACCGCGGGCTGCGCCAGATCGATCACGTGCTGCCAGCGCCAGGTCGGGCTCGCGGCATCCGTCAGCAGCCAGTCGGGGTGCGCGCGGGCGAGCTCGGAGTCGGCGCTGATCATCTCGGGCTCGACCCACAGGCCGAACTCCATGCCGGCGCCCACCACCCGGTCGATGAGGGGGCCGAGGCCGTCGGGCCAGCGCTCGGGGTCGACGATCCAGTCGCCGAGTGCCCGCTTGTCGTCGGTGCGGCCGAGGAACCAGCCGTCGTCGAGCACGAAGCGCTCCACGCCCACCTCGGCGGCGCGGTCGGCCAGCGCGGTGAGGCGCTCCAGCGACTGGTCGAAGTACACCGCCTCCCAGGTGTTCAGGGTCACGGGGCGGGGACGGGCGATGGTCGACCACGAGCGGATCCACGGATGCAGCCGGTCGGAGAGCCCGTTCAGGCCGGCATCTGACCACACGGCGACGACCTCGGGCGATTCGTGCACGGCATCCGGCGCGAGTACGACGTCCTCGAGGCGCTCGCCGGCGCCGAGCACGGTCGGGCCGAGGTCGGTGCGCTCGAACCACTGGGCGACGTCGCCGCTCCAGGCGACGTGCGTGGCCCACACCTCACCCGAGTCGAAGTCGAAGCCGGGGGTGCCTGCGGCCATCAGGAAGGGGGCGTCGTGCCCGCCGCGGCCGTGCCGCGTCTCGCGCAGCCACACGCCGTGGCCGGGGGCGAGGCGCTGCGGTTCGCGCTCGTGCACCCAGCGGCCCGAGAAGTCGAGCACCTCGCGGGCGCGCGCCGGCACGGGCAGCACGGCGGCGGCGGAGGTGAGGCTCAGCGGGGTGCTCCCGGAGTTGCGCACCGTCGTGCGCTGCGTCAGCACGCCCTCGGGGGAGAGCGCGATGACGGTGGTGATGATCGCGTCGCCCCAGGCGACAACGATCGTGAGCGCGTCGCCGTCGCGCGTCGTCGAGACCGCACGAGGGGATGCCGGGATGCCGCCCGCGAGCGCGACGCCGGGGCGCCCGGACCAGCCGTCGGCCAGTGCGGGGACGAGCGACAGCCGCAGCGGGACATCGAGCGAGCTCGGGCCGATCGCCGGGGTCTGCGCGTCGGCGAGGGCTGTGAGCTGAGCCTCGGTCAGCGCGCCGAGCCCGCGACCCCAGTGCACGATCGCGGGCACGGCCGCGCCGCGGGAGTCGAGCACGAGGCTGACTCCCGCGGCGTGGAGGTGATGGATCATTCAGCCACCGGGATCGACTGGGCCTTCAGCGTCGAGACGGTCGAGTCCTGCGCGGACTTCAGTGCCTCGAGAAGTGTGCCCTGGCCGGTGACGACCTTCTGGAACCCGTCCGACACATCGGCGTAGGTCTGCGTCATGGTCGGGCCCCACACGAAGTCGGGGTTGACCTGGCTGGCGGCATCCGCGAACACGTCGTAGATGGGCTGGCCGCCGTAGAAGTCGACGCCCTCCTTGAGCGTGGGCAGCGACAGGCCCTTGGTCGTGGCCGGGTAGATGTTCGCCGACTTGTTCAGCGCGGTCAGCGCCTCATCCGACGTGTTCAGCCACAGCGCGAACTTCGACGCCTCGTAGAGGTGGTCGGTGCCCTTGAAGACCGCGACGGACGAACCGCCCCAGTTGCCGGCGCTCGTTCCGCCCTTCTTCCACTGCGGCGACGGGGCGACAGACCACTTGCCCGCGGTGTCGGGGGCGCCGCTGGAGATCGAGTTCGCACCCCAGACGGCCGAGTTCCACGTCCAGATCTGACCCGAGTTGTAGGCGTTGTTCCACTCCTCGGTCCAGGCGGGCACCGTGGCGACGAGATCCTCGTCGATGAGGTCCTGCCAGTAGTCGGCGACCTGCGCCGACGCGTCGTCGGTCATGTCGACCTTCCACGAGTCGCCGTCGTTGCTGAACCAGCTGCCGTTGTTCTGCCACACCAGGCCGGCGAACTGGTTGATGTCGGCGGTCGAGAAGTTTGTGATGTAGCCACCGGCGGCGCGCACCTTGACGGCGGCATCCTTGAACTCGGCCCACGTGGTCGGCACCTCGATGCCGTGCTGCTTGAACAGGTCGGAGCGGTAGAACAGCGCCATCGGACCGGAGTCCTGCGGGATGCCGTACACGCCGTCGTCGGTGCCGAGGGTGACCTGACCCCAGGTCCACGGGATGAAGTCGTCCTTCGCGGCGACGACGTCCTCGCAGGCGGCGAGGTTCTCGAGCCCGTCCTGGACGCGGAAGCTCGACAGCGCGTCGTACTCGATCTGACCGAGGTCGGGAGCGTTGCCGGCCTTCAGCTGGCTGAAGAAGCTCTGGTACGTGCCGGAGTTGCCGTTCGGGCCGGTCTGAACCTCGACCTTGATGTCGGGGTTCTTCTCGTTCCACATGGCCACGACGTCTTCGATGCCGGGGATCCACGAGGTGAACTCGAGAGTGACCGGTCCGTCGGCAGGGGTGCAGGCCGCAGCATCCGCGCTGCCGCCTCCGCCGGTGCCGCCCGCCGAGCATCCGGCCAGCGCGATCGCGCTGAGCAGTGCGACGCCGGTGGCGACTGCCCTCTTGGTGTGGTGCATGATGTTCCTATCTTGGTGGGTTGGGTGGGATGTCACTTCACGGAACCGGCGCCGAGGCCGTTTCGCCAGAAGCGCTGGAGAAGCAGGAAGGCCACGATCAGCGGCACGATCGAGACGAGCGACCCGACGAGCACGTAGGTGCGCAGCTCGGGGATCTGGTTGAGCTGGGTGTTCCACGCATACAGGCCGTAGGTGAGAGGGAAGAGCTCCTGGCTGCGCAGCATGATCAACGGCAGGAAGAAGTTGTTCCAGATGGTCACGAACTGGAACAGGAACACCGTCACCAGCGCGGGGGTCATGAGCTTCACCGAGATGGTGAAGAAGGTGCGCACCTCGCCGGCACCGTCGAGGCGGCCGGCTTCGATGAGCTCGTCGGGCACCGAGGAGGCCGCGAAGATGCGTGTCAGGTACACGCCGAACGGGCTGACGATGCTGGGCAGCAGCACCGACCAGTACGTGTTCGTCATGTTGACCTGGCTGAACAGCAGGAAGAGGGGCAGTGCGAGTGCTGTCGCCGGCACCAGCACGCCGCCGAGCACGACGTTGAAGAAGAGTTCGCGGCCGCGGAACTGATACTTCGCCAGCGCGTATCCGGCCATGCCTGAGAACACGGTGGCCAGCACCGCACCCAGCCCCGCGTAGCCGAGGCTGTTCAGGATCCACTTGGCGTAGATGCCGTCGTTGTATGAGAACAGCGCGCCGATGTTCTCGAACAGGCTCCAGTCGGCGAACCACAGCGGGTTCGTGGTGAGCAGGTCGCTGCGGTCCTTCGTGGCCGAGATGAACAGCCACCAGATCGGCACGAGGAAGTACAGCGTGAACACGACCATGATCAACGTCGCAGCGCCCCGGGAGAGCAGGCTCTCGCGAGGGCCGCGGGCCCGGCCGGAGGGACGATTGTCGGCGGTGACGCCGCGGGTGAGGGTCAGCACGCTCATGACTGCGCCTTCCGCTGGGAGCCGCGCAGGACGGCGAATGACAGGATGAACGTGGCCAGGGCCAGCACGACCGAGAACGCGGCGGCCAGGTTGAGGTTCGGGATCGAGTTGGTGGCGTAGATCATCATGTTCGGGGTGAACGTGCTCGACACGGCGGAGCTGAACGAGCGGAAGACCTGGGGTTCGGCCAGCAGCTGCAGTGTGCCGATGATCGAGAACACGGTCGTCAGCACCAGGGCGGGGGCGACCATGGGGATCTTGATCGACCAGGCGATGCGGATCTGCCCTGCCCCGTCGATGCGAGCAGCCTCGTAGACCTCGGCGGGGATGGCCAGCAGAGCCGAGTAGATGATGAGCATGTTGTAGCCCACGAACACCCAGGTGACGACGTTCGCGATCGACCACAGCACGGCCTGCGGCGAGAGGAAGTCGATCGCGCGGGTGACATCGGTGAACGGCGACAGGTTGGGGGAGTAGAGGAAGCCCCACATGATCGCGGCGATCACGCCCGGCACCGCGTACGGTGCGAAGAACGCCAGGCGGAAGAAGCGCCTGCCCTTCAGGATGGGGGAGTCGAGCAGCAGCGCGAACAGCAGGGCGAGGCCCAGCATGACCGGCACCTGCACCACGCCGAACAGCAGCATCCGTCCGACCGACGCCCAGAACTCGCCGTTCTCGAAGACATGCACGTACTGCTGCAGCCCGCCGAACACCTGGCGCGGGGCGCCGTAGGTGCCGTCGCGCTCGATGACCTGAAGTGACTGCCACACGGCGTAGCCGATCGGCAGCAGGTAGAACAGCGCGAACAGCACGGCGAAGGGACCGGTGAAGAATGCGATCGCGCCGCGGTGCTGCGGTCGGCGTCGGCCTGCGCCGCGTCGGCTCGTGTCGCGCCGGCTCGACGCGCTGCGCCGAGCGGTCTTCGTGACGAGCAGTTCGGTGGCGGTCATGAGACCCGCTCCTCTCGGATGATGCGGACGGCCCCGCCCGGCACCGTGATCCGCCCGTCGGCGGTGGCGTCGGTGATCAGATCGGTGCCCGCGGCCGCGACGGTCACGGGCTGGTCGCCGTGGTTGATCGCGAACAGGTAGGAGTGCTCGTCGCCGTGCCGGCGGACGAGCTCGAGCGCGGTGAGGTCGCCGTCGACGGATGCTGGGGGCTCGACACCGGCTTCGGCGACGAGTTCGGCGAGCAGGTGGCGGTAGTCCGCGGCGTCCGGCAGCGTGGCGAGGTACCACGCGGTGCCCTCGCCCCACTCGTTGCGGGTGAGTGCGGGGCTGCCGTCGGCCGCCCCGCCCACGAAGGACGCGCGCACCTCGGCGGTCGTCGCGCGTCCGCGCTCGGACCAGAGCGACCCGCGGATGCCGTCGCTGAGCGCGACCGTGTCACCGGGCGCGACCGGGGCGAACTCCTCGACGCGCACCCCGAGCGCGTCGCGGAACGGTCCGGTGTAGCCTCCGGTCCAGACACGGTCTTCCTCGTCGACGATGCCGGAGTAGAACGTGACGAGAGCCGTACCGCCGGCCGCGATCCAGTCGGTGATCACGGCGGCTTCCGCGGCGCGGACGAGGTGCAGGCCTGGCACGACGACGAGCCTGTAGCCGTCGAGGTCGGCGCCGGGGCGCACGATGTCGACCGTGATGCCGAGGTCGTGCAGGGCGGCGTGCGCGGCGTGCAGCTGGTCGAGGTAGCCGATCGCCTGACTGGGGCGTGCGTCGGTCTGGGTGGCCCACCAGGCCTCCCACGAGAACACGATCGCAGCATCCGCGTGGATGCGCGAGCCCGCGACCTCGCCGATGCGGTCGACGATGCCGCCGAGCTCGACGACCTCGCGCCACACGGCGCTGTCCGTGCCGGCGTGCGGCAGCATCGCGGAGTGGAACTTCTCGCTGCCCTGCACCGAAGCGCGCCACTGGAAGAAGCAGACGCCGTCCGCGCCGCGCGCGACGTGGGTGAGCGAATTGCGGATGAGCTCGCCCGGGGCCTTCGGCAGGTTCAGCGGCTGCCAGTTCACTGCACCGGTGGAGTGCTCCATGAGCAGCCACGGCGCGCCGCCGGCGAGGCCGCGGGTGAAGTCGGCGTTGAACGCGAGTTCGGCGGTCGGATCGCCCAGACGGTGGTCGAGGTAGTGGTCGTTCGCGACGATGTCCATGTCGTCGGCCCACGACCAGTAGTCCAGGTTCTCGATGTGGGTGGTCACCATGAAGTTGGTGGTGATCGGGCGGTCGCTGAGCGGGCGGATGACCGCGGCCTCGGCGCGGTAGTGCGCGAGCACCTGGTCGGAGCTGAAGCGGTGGAAGTCGAGCGACTGGCCGGGGTTGCGCAGCGAGAGCGTGGCGAGCGGCGGCAGGATCTCGCTCCACTCGCGGTAGGTCTGGCTCCAGAACGAGGTGCCCCAGGCGGCGTTGAGCGCGTCGATCGTGTCGTAGCGGTCGCGCAGCCAGGTGCGGAATGCGTCGGCGCTCTCATCGCAGTAGCAGAGCGCGTTGTGGCATCCGATCTCGTTCGAGACGTGCCAGAGTGCGACGGCGGGGTGGTCGCCGTAACGGCGGGCGACCTGCTCGACGAGCGCGAGGGCCGCGGAGCGGTAGACGGCCGAGCTCGGGCAGAAGGCCTGGCGGCCGCCGGGGTAACGTCGCGTGCCGTCCTCGGTCATCGGCAGGATCTCGGGGTGCGCCGTGGTCAGCCACGCGGGGGTGGATGCCGTGCCGGTGCCGAGATTGATGCGGATTCCGGCGGCGTGAAGCCGCTCGACGATGTCGTCGAGGCGCGAGAAGTCGTACTGCCCCTGACGCGGTTCGATGTGCGACCAGCCGAAGATGTTGATCGCGACGAGGTCGACGCCGGCCTCGGCCATCAGCCTGATGTCCTCGTCCCACACGTCGGGACCCCACTGCTCGGGGTTGTAATCGCAGCCGAACGCGATGCCGTCGTGGCGGAAGGAGCGGGCGGGGACTGTCATGCTCTCCTCGATCTGTGAACGTGCACAACGCAGATCGCGGAAGGATCAGCGCTGATGCTCTGTGAACGTGTACAGAGTAAACATGCCGGGATTCCGATGTCAACAACGTCTTGTCATGTGTGCTCGTGAACATACGATGGGGACATGGAACGCAAGCGTCGGGCGACGGTGAAGGATGTCGCCGTCGAGGCGGGCGTCTCGCGGGGGACGGTCAGCCGGGTGCTCAACGGGCAGCCGTACGTCTCGGACGAGGCGCGTGCGGCGATCGACGCCGCCATCGCGAAAGTGGGCTTCGTGCCCAACAACGCGGCCCGCAGTCTCGTGATGCAGCAGTCCATGGCGGTCGGACTCATCGTGCACGAGCCGCACTCGCTGTTCGTGGAGGACCCCAACATCGGCGCGATCCTGCTGGGCGCCAACGCCGCCCTCAGCGAGGCGGACTACCAGCTGTCCTGCCTGATCGCCGACACCTCCCGCGACATCGAGCGGCTCACCCGCTACCTGACCGGCGGGCTCATCGACGGCGTCATCGTCGTCTCGGCACGCGACGGCGACCCGATCACGAAGGCGATCGCGCGCCTCGACATGCCTGCGGCCTTCGTCGGGCATCCGCATGACATCGGCGACGCCGCCTACGCCGCGATCGACAACCGCGGCGCGGCTCGTGAGATCACGAGGCGACTCATGGCCACCGGACGCAAGCGCATCGGCATGGTCGCGGCTGCCCTCGACCGCGACTCCGGCTCCGACCGGCTTGCCGGCTTCGTCGACGCGCTCGGCAACGAGTTCGATCCGCAGCTGGTGCAGCCCGTGCCGCTGTACTCGTACTCCGACGGGCAGGAGGGCATGCGCGCGCTGCTGGCGGCGCACCCCGACATCGACGGGGTCTTCGCCTCGAGCGACGCTGTCGCCGCTGGCGCTATGGAAGTGCTGCAGTCGGCGGGTCGTCGCATCCCGATCGATGTCGGTGTGGTGGGATTCGACGACAGTTCCTGGGCGATGCGCACCGACCCGCCGCTGTCGACCGTGCGCCAGCCCGCCGGCGAACTCGGCAGGGCCGCCGCCGAATCGGTGCTCGCGCAGCTGCGCGGTGAGGGAGTGAGTCGGCGCAGCCGGATGCTGGAGTGTCCCGTCGTCTGGCGCGGATCGGCATGATCCGACGACACTGAGGCGACGCTGGGCGAGACGGGGACGGCGGGTCGGGCGTCAGAAGTGCGAGACGTCGTGCCCGGCGGGCAGCACGATGCTCAGGCCGCCCTGCTGGATGCGGCACGCCATCCGCACGGCCGTGCCCATCTCGTCGCCGTCGAGCTCGACCGAAGTGGGGGAGACCATCGCCGCCTCGGCCCGCTGCCCGCGGAGGTACCGGATCGACGCCTCCTTGCCGCGGCGCTCCAGCACGCGGCGACCCGCGCGCGATCGGCGCAGCACCGAATTGTCCCACCACACCTTGCGCCAGACGCCCATCCAGCCCAGCGGACCGGTGGGCTGGATGACCGCGATGTCCATCGTGCCGTCGTCGAGCGACGCATCCGGCATGAGGGCGATCCCCGCAGGCAGGGCGCCGCAGTTGGCGAAAAGCATGCTGTGCACCTTGGTGGAATGCAGCCTGCCGTCGTCGAGCTGGTAGACCACGCGGAACGGCTTCGCGCCGGGCAGCGATCGCGCGGCGCCCTCCAGGTACGCGATCCATCCGACGGTCTTCTTCAGGTCGGGGCGCGTGTTGGCGATCATGTCGGCGTCCAGCCCCATCCCGGCCAGCACGACGAAGCCGTGCTCGGACGAGGTGCCGTCCTGCTGGGTGAGCTCCGCCCAGCCGATGTCCACCGGATGCGTGAAGCCGGTGAACACGGCATCCATCATCTTCTCCGGCGCCAGCAGCGGCAGACCCAGATTGCGGGCGAACAGATTGCCGGTGCCGCCGGGGACGATCGAGAACGGGATGCCGGTGCCGGCCATCGCCTCGGAGACCGAGCGCACGGTGCCGTCTCCGCCGGCCGCGAGCACCGCGGCGGCGCCTTCGTCCATCGCGGTGCGGGCGGCCTGCCGCCCAGGGTCCGCCACGCTGGTCTCGTAGAACCGCGGCGGGGCCCAGCCGTGCTTCTTCGACAGCGACTGGAGGGTGGTGCGCAGCTTCTTCGCGTCGACCTTCACGGGGTTGAGCACCAGCGCCGCGTGCGGGTGCTGATTCTCGGATGCCGGCATGTCGCCACTCTACGGCCCGTCGGCCCCGATCGGCGCGACGATGCCGCTCGGTAGACTTGCACAATGATCGATCTGAACCTCCTCCGCGACGAGCCCGAGCTCGTCCGTCGTTCACAGCTCGCGCGCGGGAACGCGCCCGAGACCGTCGACGCCGCGATCGAGGCCGACCGATCGCGCCGTGATGCGCTGAACGCGTTCGAGTCCCTGCGGGCCGAGCAGAACGCCTTCGGCAAGCAGGTCGCCCAGGCGCCCAAGGATGAGAAGGCCGCGCTGGTCGCGCAGGCGAAGGACCTGGCCGAGCGGGTCAAGGCCGCGCAGCAGGTGTCGAACGAGGCGGCGGATGCTGCAGCATCCGCTCTGGCGAAGATCGAGAACGTCATCATCGACGGCGTCCCCTCCGGCGGTGAGGAGGACTTCGTCGAGCTGCGCCGGGTGGGTGAGATCCCCGCTTTCGACTTCGAGCCGCGCGACCACCTCGAGATCGGCGAGCTGCTGGGCGCCATCGACATGGAGCGCGGCGTGAAGGTGTCCGGCTCCCGGTTCTACTTCCTGAAGGGCATCGGCGCGCGGCTGGAGATCGCACTGATGAACCTGGCGCTGCAGAAGGCGCTCGACAACGGCTTCACGCCGATGATCGTGCCCACGCTGGTGCGCCCGGAGATCATGCAGGGCACCGGGTTCCTCGGCGAGCACGCCGATGAGGTCTACCACCTCGACAAGGAGGACCTGTACCTGGTCGGCACCAGCGAGGTGCCGCTGGCCGGCTACCACAAAGACGAGATCCTCGACCTGTCCGCCGGAGCGCAGCGCTACGCCGGCTGGTCCACCTGCTACCGCAGCGAGGCCGGTTCCTACGGCAAGGACACCCGCGGCATCATCCGCGTTCACCAGTTCAACAAACTGGAGATGTTCGTCTACACGACACCCGAGGATGCCGAGGCCGAGCACGACCGGTTGGTGGCGCTGCAGGAGGAGATGCTCACCGCGCTCGGCCTGTCGTATCGCGTGATCGACGTGGCCGCCGGCGATCTGGGCTCCAGCGCCGCGCGCAAGTTCGACATCGAGGCGTGGGTGCCCACTCAGGGTGCCTTCCGCGAGCTGACCTCCACCTCGAACTGCACCACGTACCAGGCGCGCCGGCTCGACGTGCGGTACCGCCCGGAAGAGGGCGGGAAGACCGCGAACGTGGCCACGCTGAACGGCACGCTGGCCACCACCCGCTGGATCGTCGCGATCCTCGAGACGCACCAGCAGGCCGACGGATCGGTCACCGTGCCCGAGGTGCTGCGCCCGTACCTGGGCGGCATCGAGGTGCTGCGGCCCATCGGATGGGTTCCTGAGCCCGTCGAAGGGGTCGACCCGGCGCAGGTCGCGGAGTGACCGCCCGGGGCCTGGTGGGCCTGGACGTCGACGGCACCATTCTGTGCCAGGACGAGACCCTCAGCCCCGGGGTCGTGGACGCCGTCGCCGAGGTGCGGGATGCCGGCTTCGAGGTCATGCTGGCCACCGGCCGCGGCTGGGGCGGCACGCACCACTATGTGGAGGCGCTCGAGCTGACCAGCGAGTTCACGGTGTGCTCGAACGGCGCCGTGATCATGCGACGGGTGGACGGGGAATGGACCCGCTGGCACGTGGAGGTGTTCGACCCGGCCCCGGTGCTGGCGCTGCTGCGCGAACGGCTTCCTCAGGCGCGGTACATGGTCGAGCTGGAGTCCGGGCAGCGGCTGTACACCGCCGTGCTGGACGACTGGACTCTCGACGGCGGACGCCAGGTGGACTTCGACGAGCTCGTCTCGCAGCCGGTCTCGCGCGTGGTGGTCGTCTCGCCGAACCACGACGAGGCCGACTTCCACCGGCTGGTGGAGGAGGTGGGGCTGAACGAGGTCTCCTACGCCATCGGCTGGACGGCGTGGCTGGACATCGCCCCGCACGGCGTGGACAAGGGCACCGCGCTGGAGAAGGTGCGCACCGAGCTCGGCGTGGCCGGTGAGGACGTGCTGGTGGCAGGCGACGGTCGCAACGACCTGGGCATGTTCGCCTGGGCGCAGGCCGGCGGCGGACGCACCGTCGCGATGGGGCAGGCTCCTGACGAGGTGAAGGATGCCGCCGGTGAGCAGACCCTGAGCGTCGAAGACGGCGGGCTCGCGATCGCCCTGCGGACGCTGCTCTGAGGCATCCGGGAGCTGTGCGGCGAGGCATCCGCTCTCTGCGCGCTCCGGGCGGCAATCCAGGGCTTGCCCAGGTGCTCAGGTCACAATGAAGGCGTCGGCGAGTTCGATCCTCCCCCGGAACCGATAGACTCGACGCCTGATCGACCGGCGCGAGCCGGCATCGGGAGGGTTGTCCGAGCGGCCGATGGAGCTGGTCTTGAAAACCAGTGGGCAG
>NZ_CALBRW010000026.1 GCF_937927635.1 uncultured Microbacterium sp. | reverse complement strand
CATCCGGCATCGATGGCCTGGAACACGTACTTGGGCTGGAAGTGGATGTCGGCGATGACCGGGATCTGGCTCTTGGCCGCGATGATGTGCAGCACATCGGCGTCATCCTGCGACGGCACCGCCACGCGCACGATCTCGCAGCCGGCCGCCGTGAGCTCGGCGATCTGCTGCAGAGTGCCGTTGATGTCGGTGGTCTTCGTCGTGGTCATCGACTGCACGCTGATCGGGGCGTCGCCGCCGACGAGCACCTTGCCGACCCGGATCTGACGGGACTTGCGACGAGGAGCGAGGACTGAGGGGACGCGCGGCATCCCGAGGTTCACTGCTGGCACTCCTCAAGGCTACCGCCGACGGATCGATGTGGGCTGGATGCCGGGCATCCGCACCCGTCTCTCAGGATGCCGACCTCTCGCGCGGCTCCCCTGTCACGGGGTCGGGTGAGGCATCCGCTCTGTGGTACTTTCGCGGTATGTCCGCGACCCGCTCCTGGTGGCCCGCCTCCTAGGCGGTGTTTCGCGTACCCACGAGAACTCGACCGCCTTCCGGGGCGGTCTTTTTCGTGTCCGCACCGGATCCTCTGAATCTGGAGAGAACATGACCGCTCTGCCCGACCGCATCCGCGAGCTCGCCGCCGACCCGGAGGCGTCGTTCGTGCTCATCGCCCGCGACGGCGGTGTGGAGCTGCTGACCGGCGAGCTCGTCGACGTCGAGGCGCTGGCCGACATCCCGCTGCACGGCGAGGACGGTCCGCGCGAGGTCTTCGCGATGGTGCCGTACCGGCAGGTGCGGGAGCGCGGCTTCGCCGCGCAGGACGACGGCACGCCGCTGCGCTGCCTGGTGGTCGCGGAGCACGAACGGACGGATGCCGCAGGGCTGGCCTCCGCACTCCCCTCGGCCCGCATCCCGCTGCACGACGGCGGCTTCGACATCTCCGACGAGGAGTACGCCGAGATCGTGCAGCGCGTGATCGCCGAGGAGATCGGCCGCGGCGAGGGCGCGAACTTCGTCATCCGCCGCGATTACGTGGCCTCGTTCGAGGGTGACGACCGCACGGCCGCGCTGACCTGGTTCCGGGCGCTGCTCGAGCACGAGCGCGGCGCGTACTGGACCTTCGCGGTGATCACCCCCGGGCACATCGCCGTGGGCGCGAGCCCCGAAGCGCACGTCGTCGCGCGCGGCGGCATGGTGACGATGAACCCCATCTCCGGCACCTTCCGCCACCCGGCGGGCGGCGCGACGCGCGAGACGCTGGGCGAGTTCCTCTCCTCCACGAAGGAGACCGAGGAGCTGTTCATGGTCGTCGACGAGGAACTGAAGATGATGAGCCAGGTGTGCTCCGACGGCGGGCGCATCACCGGCCCGCATCTGAAGGAGATGTCGCGGCTCACTCACACCGAGTACATGCTCCGCGGACGCAGCCGGCTGGACCCGCGCGAGATACTGCGCGAGACCATGTTCGCACCCACCGTCACCGGATCCCCCATGCAGAACGCCTGCACGGTGATCCAGCGGCACGAGCGCGCCCCGCGGGGCTACTACTCCGGCGTCGCCGCACTCTTCACGCCCAACGCCGCAGGCGGGCACGACCTGGACGCGCCCATCCTGATCCGCACCGTGTACCTCGACCGAGGACGCCTGCGCGTATCGGTGGGCGCCACGCTCGTGCGGCACTCCGACCCGTTCGGCGAGGTCAGCGAGACCCACGGCAAGGCCGCCGGCGTGCTCGGGGCGATCGGCGCCATCGAGCGGGATCTCGCCGCCGAGGCCCGCGACGACGACGCCCCGGCGCCCGCCGTGCTCGCCGATGACCCGGAGATCGCCGCCCTGCTGGCATCCCGCAACACCCGCCTGGCCGATTTCTGGATGCAGCCGCAGGATGTGCAGCCCGGCGGCCGCTTCGCGGGAAGCACGGCGCTGGTGGTGGATGCGGAGGACCGCTTCACCACGATGCTGGCGCACCAGCTGCGGCACCTCGGGCTCGACGTGACCATCGCCCCCTGGTCGGAGGTGAGCGACGACCAGATCGATGCCGCCGACCTGGTGGTGTCCGGTCCTGGCCCGGGCGATCCCCGCGACGGCTCCTCGCCGCGCATCGTCCGCATGCAGCAGGTCGTCGCGCGCCGCCGCGCCGCGGGGGCTCCCCTGCTGGCGGTGTGCCTGAGCCACCAGATCCTCGCCGACAGCCTGGGCATCGACCTGGTTCCGCTGGACTCGCCCTACCAGGGCGTGCAGAAGACCATCCCGGTGTTCGGGGAGGACGCCTCGGTGGGCTTCTACAACACCTTCACCGCGCGCGTCGCCCCCGGCACCACGAGGGTGGATGCTGCCGAGGTGGCGGCGGACGCCGCGACCGGCGACGTGTACGCGCTGCGCGGCGAGCGCTTCGCCTCGATCCAGGGCCACCTGGAGTCGATCCTGTCCCGCGACGGGTATGCGACCCTGGAGCGGCTGGTCGCGCACGCGCTGAGGTGAGGCTGCTCGCACGCGCGGCGTCACGGATCACTGATGGATGCGACGTCGCACGGCGCGTCGGTCTACGACACGCCGTGCGCAACGGGCGACATCAGTATTCCGACACACCGGCACCGCGACGGATGCGGTCAGCCGCCCAGCAGGTTCAGGGGTTTGACGATGTCGGCGATGATCAGCAGCGCTCCCATCGCGATCAGCAGCACGGCCACCACGACGGTGACCGGCACGAGCCGGGTGGCATCCACCGGCGCGGGCTCGGGGCGACCCGTGATCTTGGCCCAGGTGCGCTTGATGCCGTCCCAGAGCGCCACCACGATGTGTCCGCCGTCCAGCGGCAGCAGCGGGATGAGGTTGAAGACGAACAGGGCGATGTTCAGCGCGCCGAGCAGGTTCAGCAGCACTCCCAGGCGGTTCAGCACCGGGGCATCCGTCGCCGCGACCTCACCGGCGATCCGGCCCACGCCCACCACGCTCAGCGGCCCGTTGGGGTCGCGCTGCGTACCGGTGAACAGGGACTCCCCCACGTTCCAGAGCTTGGCGGGCAGATTGATCACCAGCGAGGTGACGCCCTGCACCTGCTGCATGGCCAGCTCGGTGCCCGTGCCGATGGGCTGCTGCACGTACTCCAGCTTCGCGGTGATCCCGGCGTAGCCGACGGTGTGCGTGACCGGCTTGCCCGCCTTGTCCTGCACGGGCCTGCCCGAGGCATCCACCTCGCCGCGCTCGGCCGCGACCGGCGTGAGCTGCAGCGTCTTCTCCTGGCCTGCGCGGCGCACGACGACGTCGAGCTCCTTGCCCGGGGAGTCCTGAATGATCTGCGAGGCTTGCGCGAACGAGGTGATCTTCGTGCCGCCCACACTCACCAGCTCATCGCCGGGCTCGAACCCGGCGTCGGCAGCCGGTGCCTTCGGATCGGATGCCGTGCAGGTCTGCTGGGTGACGCCGGCGGGCACCACGCACTGCGTGATCGAGGAGATGGTCGTGGACGCCTGCTGGATGCCGATACCGGATGCCATCAGTGTGAACATCAGCACGGCGAGGATGAGGTTCATCACCGGCCCGCCCAGCATGATGATGACGCGCCTGTACACCGGCAGGCGGTAGAAGACCCGCTCCTCGGCACCGTCGGCGATGGTCTCGTCGTTCGCGGTGCGGGCGTCCTGCACCAGGGCGGCGAAGACGCGCCTGGCTGCACGGGTCTTCGTGGAGGGCGGGTACATGCCGGACATGGAGATGAACCCGCCCAGCGGGAGGGCCTTGAAGCCGTACTCGGTCTCGCCGATGCGCCTGGACCACACCCGCGGGCCGAAGCCGATCATGTACTGGCCGACCCGCACGCCGAACAGCTTGGCGGGCAGCAGATGGCCGACCTCGTGCAGCCCGATCGACAGGCCGAGGCCCACGAGCATGAACACGATGCCGCCCAGATACAGCAGGATCTCCACCCGACCACGCTAGTGGCTGCGTCGAGGAATCCGCTGTGCCCTCCGGCCTGCGCCGAGCCCCCTGTCCTCTAGGCTGGTCGTGTGACACCGAGGCAGCTGCGGATCGTGAGAGGCGCCGCGGCATCCGTGATCGCCACTCTCCTCGCTGCGGTGTCCCACACCATCGGAGGCGGGCAGGCGCCGAATCCGCTGCTGATGCTCGCGGTCTCCGTCCTGCTGACCCCGCTCGCCGCGGTGCTCGTGGGACGCACCGTGCGACTGGCGGGCATCACCGGTGCGGTGACCATCACACAGGTCCTCTTCCACCTGCTGTTCGCGGTCACCGGCGACATCCCGCTTGCGGGAGCGGCGCCGGGCACGCACCAGCACGGCGTGCTGACCCCCGCGGATCTGGCCGTCGTGATGCCCTCTGCCCACACCTCGAGCCTCGACGCTCCGATGCTCGTCGCGCATCTGTGCGCCGCCGTGGTCACCACCGTGCTGCTGTGGCGCGGCGAACTCATCCTGCGCGCGATCACGCGCTGGGTGCGTGCCGTGCTGCGCCGGCGGGAGCCCGTGCTCCGCACGAGCACGCCGTTCCGCGCGACACCCGGTGACACGACGACGAGTCCGCTGAGCCGCATCCTGCTCGGCGGTGTCTGCCGGCGCGGTCCTCCTGCGCTCTCCTGCGGCTGATCCCCGGATCGGCCATCGCCCGCCCTCTCACCGAGACGGCGGTATTCGTCGCGGGCCACGCCACCGGCCGCCCGCACATCACACTCAGGAGAACACCCATGACTATTTCCCTTCGCCGCGGCGCGATCATCGCTGCCATCGCCGCGGGCATCGTCATCGCGACACCCGCCATGGCCAGCGCGCACGTCGGCGTCTCGCCGGATGCCGTCCCCCGCGACGCGTCGACGCTGCTGACCTTCTCGTTCTCGCACGGCTGCGCGGAGTCGCCCACGACGTCGTTGCGGATCACGATCCCGGACGGATCGCCCGTCGCGGATCCGACGTTCGACGCCGCGTGGGACACCCAGATCGAGAAGGGTGCGGACGGCTACACGTCGGCGATCACGTACACGGCCATCCGCCCGGTGCCCAAGGGCGTGCGCGGCGCCGTCAGCCTCTCGTTCCGCCCCGCCGAGAACGCGCCGGAGAACCTCGTCTTCCCCGTGGAGCAGACCTGCGAGACGGGGACCAACGAGTGGACCGAGGTCGCGAAGAAGGGCCAGGACGCCGAGAAGCTGGATTCCCCTGCGCCCGCGATCACGCTCACGAAGACCGCCACCACCCCGGCCGCGGCCGCGGCCGACCATGGCGATCACACGGATGCCGCGACGGCCGATGCGTCATCGACGGCGGACGCGTACCCCGTGGTGCCGACCGTGCTCGGCGCCGGAGGACTCGTGGCCGGGATCGCCGCACTCGTCGTGGCGGTGGCCGCGTACCGCCGCCGCGCCTGACGGTCAGCGCGTGCGCCGTCCATCCGCGGGCGGCGCACGCCTCAGCGGGTCGCCGCGCGGGCAGGCGGCCCGCTGCGTGAGATCATGGAAGACGATATGACCACTTCGCCCTCTCTGCCGCCCGTGCTCCGCCCCGCCGACCCACCCCGTCGCTCCCTGGCCGAGCTCGCCGACCGCTTCGCTCAGGAGGTCCGCGGCGATCTCGCGGGCGTCGAGCTCAGCGGCATCACCCTCGCCACCGCCGACCTGCGTGCCGGCGAGGCGTTCGTCGCCATCCACGGCGTGAACCGGCACGGTGCCGAGTTCGCGCAGACCGCCGCCGATCAGGGCGCCGTCGCGATCATCACCGACGCGGAGGGCGCCGACATCGCGGCATCCGCCGGCCTCCCGATCCTCATCGTCGAGGACCCGCGGGCAGTGCTGGGCGAGCTGAGCGCGTGGGTGTACGGCACAGGCGCGTCAGACCCGCTGCCGGTGCTGTTCGGCACGACCGGAACCAACGGCAAGACCAGCGTCTCGCACCTGCTGCAGGGCATCCTCGACCAGCTGGGCGTGGTCTCCGGACTGTCCTCCACGGCCGAGCGGCACATCGCCGGCGAGGTCATCGTCTCGCGGCTGACCACGCCCGAGGCATCCGAGATGCACGCGCTGCTCGCCCTCATGCGGGAGCGCGACGTGCAGGCCGTCGCGGTCGAGGTGAGCGCGCAGGCGCTGTCGAGGCATCGCGTGGACGGCCTGGTGTTCGATGTGGCCGGGTTCACGAACCTCACGCACGACCACCTCGACGACTACGCCGACATGGAGGAGTACTTCCAGGCCAAGCTGCCCCTGTTCACTCCCGCGCACGCGCGCCGCGGCGTGGTGAGCCTGGATTCGCCGTTCGGCGCCCGTGTCGTCTCCGCCTCGACGATCCCCGTCGTGACCGTCGGCACGCCGTCGATCGCCGCGGACCCGGATGCCGCGAAGCAGGCCGACTGGGTCGTCACCATCGACGACGAGCGGCAGGCCGGCACGCTGTTCACGCTCACCGCGCGCGACGGCCGCTCGCTGACGACGCTGGTGCCCGTGATCGGCCAGCACATGGCGGCCAACGCGGGCCTGGCCATCGTGATGCTGCTCGAGGGCGGCTACGAGTGGGACCGCCTGGTCGCGGCGCTCGAGCGCGACGGCCAGATCATCGCGTATCTGCCCGGCCGCACGCAGTTCGTCTCCGGCGAGAAGGGCCCCGCCGTGTACGTGGACTTCGGGCACTCCCCGGATGCCTTCGAGAAGACCCTCGCCGCGGTGCGCCGCGTCACGCCCGGCAAGGTGCTGATGCTGTTCGGCGCCGACGGCGACCGCGACGCCACCAAGAGGTACGACATGGCCCGCACGGCCGTGGAGGGCAGCGACATCCTCGTGGTCACCGACCACCACCCGCGGTTCGAGGACGCGGCGTCCATCCGCGCGACACTCGTCGCCGGGGCCCGCAGGGCCCGCCCGGATGCCGAGATCCACGAGTTCACGCCGCCGGAGAAGGCCATCGTCGAGGCCGTGAGCCTGGTCGGCGACGGCGACGCGATCCTGTGGGCGGGCCCCGGCCACCAGGACTACCGCGACATCCGCGGCGTGCGAACCCCGTACTCGGCTCGCGAGCTCGCCCGTCGCGCGCTCATCGCCGCGGGCTGGCCGGCGCCCGCCTCGCACTGGCCCGTCCCCTACGACGACGAGGTCTGACCGCAAGGCCGCTCTGTCTGCGCCGAATGCGCTGTTTTCACCCGGAAACAGCGCATTCGGCGCAGATAGACGGGCTTTACGAGGCGGCGGCGATGAGCGCGTCAGCCTTCGCGCGGGCCCAGGTCTCGGCATCCGCCAGCGTCTCGACCGTCAGCTCGCCGTCGAGAGGCTCGTGCACGTCCACGACGCGCTGGATGGTGTCGACGATGCCGAGGAACGAAAGCCGCCCCTCGTGGAAGGCGTTCACCGCCTGCTCGTTGGCGGCGTTGTAGACGGCGGGATAGGCCCTGCCCGCGCGCCCCACGGCCTTGGCCAGGGCCACGGCGGGGAACGCCTCGGAGTCCAGCGGTTCGAAGGTCCAGCTGGACGCCTGCTTCCAGTCCAGCGGGCGCCCCACGCCGCCCACCCGGTGCGGCCAGTCCAGCCCGAGCGAGATGGGCAGTCGCATGTCGGGCGGCGAGGCCTGCGCGATCGTGGAGCCGTCCACGAATTCCACCATGGAGTGCACGATGGACTGCGGATGCACGACCACCTCGATGTCGTCGTAGTCCACGTCGAACAGCAGGTGCGCCTCGATGACCTCCAGGCCCTTGTTGACCAGGGTCGCGGAGTTGGTGGTGACCATCCGGCCCATGTTCCAGGTCGGGTGCGCGAGCGCCTGCACCGGGGTCACCTCGGCCAGTTCGGCGCGGCTACGGCCGCGGAAGGGACCGCCGGATGCCGTGACCACGAGCCTGCGCACCTCGCCGGCAGCGCCCGCGCGCAGCGCCTGCGCGATGGCCGAGTGCTCGGAGTCGACGGGTACGAGCTGATCCTCGCCTGCCGCGGTGCGGACCAGCTCGCCGCCGACGATCAGCGACTCCTTGTTGGCCAGCGCCAGGGTGCGACCGGCCTTCAGCGTGGCCAGCGTCGAGCCCAGGCCGATCGACCCGGTGATGGCGTTCAGCACGACGTCCGCCTCGACGTCGCGTACCAGCTGCTCGGACTCCTCAGCGCCCAGTGCCGTGTGCTCGACCTGGAACTCCTCGGCCTGCTGCGCCACCAGCTCGGCATTGGTGCCCGCCGAGAGGCCCACCAGTTCGAAGCGCCGTGGATTGGCGCGGATCACGTCCAGAGCCTGCGTTCCGATGGAGCCAGTGGAGCCGAGCACGATGATGCGACGCATACCGCCAGCCTAACGACGACGCGGCGACCCCGAGAGGATCGGGACCGCCGCGTCTGGAGGATGGCGCTACCCGGCCGCCACGTGCTGGGTGGCGAGGATGTCGATCACGAACACCAGCGTGGAGTTCGCCGGGATCGAGCCCTGCGCCTTGTCGCCGTAGCCCTCGGAAGGCGGGATGACCACGAGCACCTGCGAGCCGACCTTCTGACCTGCCAGCGCCTTGACGAAGCCGGGCACGTAGGCGTTGCCGGGCACGGTGATGGGCTCGCCGTTCTTCCACGACGAATCGAAGCTCTTGCCATCGGCCCAGGTGACGCCGTAGTACTGCAGCAACGTGGTGTCGCCGTCAGCGACCGCACCGCCGTCGCCCTCCTTGAGCACGGAGATCTTCAGGTCGGCGGGCGCGTCGGTCTTGGGGATCGTGATGGCGGGCTCACCATCGCTCGCGAGTTTGACGGTCGGCATTCCGTCGACGGGGGCCTGATCCTTGCCCCACGCCGCGGTGGGGCTGGTCTTCAGCACATCGATGATGTACACCTGCGAGCCCGTTCCGCCCTGCTGAGCGGGGAACGCCGCGGCAATGCGGGTGCCGAGGGGCACGCAGCCGATCACCTGCGCCAGCGTCTGGTTGGCCAGGACGTTCTGCGGAAGGATCTCGTCGGCCTTGTAGCCGAGGTCGCCGATGCGCTTGCCCGTCTCGGTGTCGAACGCGCTGATCGCGTAGGTGACGTAGTCGCCCTTCTTGATCGTCGCGCCGTCACCCTTGCTGACGACGGTGCGCTGCAGGTCCTTCACCTTCTGCTTGAGCTCGAAGGTGGCCGTCGAGGGCGTGCCGAAGTCGCCGGTGATCTTCACGCTGTCGGACACGGCGCCGGGCTTCACGGCCTGGGAACACACGTCGCCGGAGGCACCCGGAGTCGAGGACGACGACGGGTTCGGCGAGGACGAGCCCGCACATCCGGCGAGCAGCATCGCCGAGACGGCGAGAGTGGAGAGGAGGGCGAGGGGACGCAGGCGCAAGATGGGACCTCGAAATCGCTGGACGGAAGAGACCATCCTCCCGTATCGGGCTTTGCCGCGGCTGAATGCCGGGTCCCCCGTCGACATTCCGTCGCGGGCATGCGCGGCTGGATAAACTTCTCTGATGAGTTCTGAGCAGTCCGGCGGGTCCGAGCACGAACCGGAATCGCACACCCCGCGACATGCAGGATTCAAGTACAGGGTCGGCCGCATGGTGGCCACTCCCCTGGCCCGCGTGGTCTACCGGCCCCGTATCGAGGGCCGCGAGAACGTGCCGCGCACCGGCCCGGTGATCCTCGCCAGCAACCACCTGTCGTTCATCGACTCGATGGCCATCCCGGTCGCGGCGCCCCGGACCGTGCACTTCCTCGCGAAGTCGAGCTACTTCGAGGGCACCGGGTTGAAGGGCGCACTCTCCCGCGAGTTCTTCACCTCGGTCGGCGCGATCCCGGTGCGCCGAGGCGGCGGTCAGGCCGCACTGGACGCGCTGGACCAGCAGCGACAGCTGCTGGAGGAGGACCTCGCCGTCGCGCTGTACCCGGAGGGCACCCGCTCCACCGACGGCCGGCTTTACAAGGGCCGCACGGGCGTGGCGTTCCTGGCCCTGCAGACCGGCGCCCCGGTGGTGCCGGTGGGGCTGATCGGCACCGATCGTGCGATGCCGGTGGGCGCGAGGATGCCGTCATTCAAGGAGCGCATCACGGTGCGCTTCGGCGAGCCGATCGACGTCTCCAAGCACGGTCCGGCCACCAGCGGCAAGGCCAGGCGCCTGGCGACGGACGAGATCATGACCGCCATCCACGAGCTCAGCGGGCAGGAGCTGGCCGGCGTGTACAACGAGCCGCCGGCGCAGAACCCGATCGACAAGCTCAAGCAGGCGCTGCCCCACGAGCGCCGCTAGGACGCGACGTCGACGGTGACCTCGTAGCGCACGGGGAAGTTGACCGAGTTGGCGATGAAGCACCACTCGTGCGCCTGGTGATGCGCCTCGCGGGCTGCCTCGACCATGGACGCGTCGGCGACGGTCACGTGCGGATGCAGCACGACCTCGGTGAATGCACCGCCGCTGCGCCCGTCCTCGCGCATCACCCCGGTGGCCTCGTCCCGGTACGCGGTGAGCACGACGCCCCTGGTGACGCACACGTGCAGGTACGAGAGCAGGTGACACTCCGACAGGGCCGCGATCAGCATGTCCTCCGGGTTCCAGCGGGTGGGGTCGCCTCGGAAGGGCTTGTCGGAGGATGCCAGGATGTCGGGCTTGCCCGCGGCGCGCACGAGCACATCGCGGGTGTAGTCGCGGTATCCGCTCGTCCCCGTGCCGAGATTGCCGGTCCAGGTGGTCGTGAGCGCGTAGCGGTGTTCGCCGAGCGGATGCTGTGCCATGGGACGAGTCTTGCACCTCTCAGCCTGCAGGGACCTTCCTCGGCCGGCAGACGCCGCACAGTAGGCTGGTGTGGTGCTGGAGACCCTGACTGTCCGTGATGCCGTCGAACTCGCGATCGTGGAGCGCAGCGGCTTCGTGGAGTCCCGCCATGCCGGCGCCGCCATCGTGCTGTCCCCGGAGGGCGAGGTCATCGCCCAGCACGGCAACGCCGACGCCCTGATCCTTCCGCGCTCCAGCCTCAAGCCCCTGCAGGCCGTCGCCAGCCTGACGGCCGGTGCGGTGCTGGAGGGCGAGCAGCTGGCGCTGGGCACCGCCAGCCACACCGGCACCGATCGGCACGTCGAGGTCGTGCGTGAGATCCTCACGGCCGCCGGGCTCACCGAGGACGACCTGGCCTGCCCGCCGGCGTGGCCCTCCGACACGGCGACGCGCCGCGAGATGATCCGCGACCACGCGGGCGAGGCCCGCATCCGGATGAACTGCTCCGGCAAGCACGCGCTCATGCTGCGAGCATGCGTGGCCACCGGCTGGCCGACCGCAGGATACCTCGACCCCGCGCACCCGCTGCAGGTGCACATCCGCGAGGTCGTGGAGCGGCTGACCGGTGAGAGGATCGCGCATACTGCCGTCGACGGCTGCGGCGCTCCCGTGCATGCGATCACCCTCGCGGGGCTCGCTCGCGGCATCCACCGCATCGGCTCCGCCTCGGAGAGGTCGCCCTTCGCCCTGCACCGCGTCGCGGGCGCCCTGGTGCGTGCGGTGCGCGAGAACCCGTGGACGATCGCCGGTCCCGGCGAGCCGGACACCATCGCGGTCGAAACGCTCGGCGTCTTCGCGAAGGGCGGCGCCGAGGGCGTGATGGTGATGGTGGCCCCGGATGCCACCACGGTGGCGCTGAAGATGCTGGACGGCAGCGGCCGCGCGGCCGCCGTCGTCGCGGCCACGCTGCTGGCCCGCGCCGGGGCGGTGAGCGAGGCCGATGTCGCCACGCTGACGGCAGCACTGCCGCTGGAGATCCTCGGGGGCGGGCAGCCGGTGGGACGCGTGCGCCCCGCAGCGGGGATCTGACACCAGCACTCAGCCCAGCAGCACCCGCTGAGGCGGACTCCCCGCCTGCACGCTCCACGCCCGATCAGCGTGGAGCTGCGCGTAGGGCGGCAGCTCACGGACACCGGCGAGCTGACGCAGTTCGGTCGCGCATTCCGCAGCGACCACCAGCTCGCCCGTCGTGCGGATGCCCTGCAGCAGCGCCCACTGCGCGCGCCACTCCTCGGGGTCGCCGACGACGATCACTGCATCCTCGGCCGCGGGAGCGCCGGGCGCGAGGTCGCGCAACGACATCACCCGCTGCCCCGGATGCGCGGAGGCCAGCACGGCCGCGGTGGCGCCGACGGCCGGCGTGATGATCCCGGTGCGCGGACCGCTCGGCCGCCACGCGCCGCTCTCCGACGTGCGCTGGTCGCGCTGCGCCCCCTCTGCCGGCAGGCACAGCTGCACCTCGAGGCCGTCCATCCAGGCCCGGCCCGTCGGGCGCCCGCGGTCGAAGGCCGCCGGCTCGCCGCCCGCGGCGATGTGCTCGACCTTGCTGGTCAGCCGCAGCAGTGCGTGCCGGGGCACGGCGTCGATCAGCCTGCCGAGCGGGCCCGACACCCGAGACAGGGTGATCACCGTGGTCGAGGGAGCCCGCACGATCATCTCCCAACGACCCGTGAACACCTGCGCGTAGTCCGGCGGGTATTGCGCCGCCAGCAGATCCAGGTCATCGCACAGCACGGGGCCGTGCGCGCCCGCGCACAGCTGCGCCACGACATCCCACGCCGCCTCCGGATCCTGCGGGATCACGACGGCGTCCGGCAGCTGAGCCGCCAGCAGGGCCACCGCGGAGCTCTTCCCCGACCCGGGTCCCCCGATGATCGCGAGTCCATCGCCGTCGGCCAGATGCAGCCACGGCTGGCGCTGCCGGTCGGGCTCATCCGCGAGCCCCAGCACCACGCCTGCGGACAGCTCGTCGGCAGGGAGTTCCAGCTTCGACGGAAGCGGTGGCAGCCACGGACTGGGCTGGGCCCGATGCCCGCTCCAGCGCCGCGCCGCAGCCTCGATGTCCGCGTCGGCGGTGAGGGCGATACGAGCAGGCTCGGCCCGACTGTCGCGCGGACGGCGCACGAACGCCAGCCCCCGCGATTCCGTGCCGCCGGGCAGTTCCGCCGCGGCGTCCGATCCGATCACGAAGCGGCTGTCGGCGGGCTCGGCCACCCGCAGGCTGATGCGCAGCGGACAGTTGGCCGCCAGCGCGTCGCGGATCACCCCGCTGGCCCGCTGCGTGCCCAGCACGAGGTGCATGCCCAGAGCCCGGCCGCGGGCCGCGACATCGGTGAAGACGGCTCCGAGGTCCGGATGCTCCTGCAGCAGGGCGGCGAACTCGTCGATGACGATCACCAGCCGGGACAGCCCGGCGCAGTCCTCCACGTCGCGCACTCCGGCCCGGCCGAGCGCAGCCTCGCGGCGGCGCAGCTCTGCGGTGAGGCTGCCCACGCCGCGCCGCGCCCCTTCCGCGTCCAGGTCCGTGATGACCGCGACCACGTGCGGCAGGCGGCGCAGCGGATCGAACGCCGTGCCGCCCTTGAAGTCCACCAGCACGAATGCCAGCTCCTCCGGCGAGTGCGTCGCGGCCAGTGCCGTGACCCAGCTGGTCAGCAGCTCGCTCTTGCCTGTTCCGGTCATGCCCGTGACGATGGCGTGCGGCCCGTCCTCGACCAGTGACACGCTCAGATCGCCGCGCTCCCCCCGCCCGATCGCCGCGGCCAGGCCGCCGGCATCCGCCGCTTCGAGCTCGTCAAGACCGATCCGGTCCGGGATCGCGGTCTCGGCGTCCGCCCTGTCGGCGAGCTCCGCGCCGATGATGCGCGCCTGCTGGACCGACAGCGCCTCGGCGGCCAGTTCGCGCTCGCCGTCGGGTGTGCGCATCCGCGAACGGGCCGGTGCACTGCAGTCCAGCACGGTCGTCACGCCCTCCGGCGGCTCCTCCCCCGGCATCCGGATGCAGATCAGCGCGTCGGCACGGCCGTCGCCCTCTCCGAGGGCGATGCGGAACGCCGAGCGCATCCTCCCCGCGTGCGGATAGCCGCTCAGGCCCCAGGCGTTGATCGCTTCGCCGCTGATCCCCAGCAGCGAGGGGCCGAAGCGCAGGCACAGCTGCACCACGATCGCCCTCGCGACGGCCTCGGCGACGGGCCCCGCCGCGCGGATGCAGATGCCGCGGCCCAGCGGCACCGACACGGGAGCGTCGTCCAGTTCTCTCGCGCGGGTGCGGAACGCCCGCGAGCGGTCGTCGTCTCCCCCACGGGCCTGCACGGTGCTGGGCCGTGCGCCCCGTCCGAGCATGACGAAGGTGCGCTGGTCCGGAGCCTCTCCACTGCGCAGCGGCAGCTCCTGCAGGCTCTGCACGACCCCCGGCTCTCGACGCCAGGCGTCGGCGTGCTCCTGCGCATGCAGGCGCTCCAGTTCGGTCTCGGCCCGCTCCCAGGCCGCGTCGCTCTCCTCGCGGCCCCGTCGGCGCTCCCTGCGCCGCGTACGCAGCCCATCGACGTACGACGCCACGAGCATCAGCGGCCCGAGGGCGGCGAAGCACAGCGCGAACAGCGAGCCCGTCACCAACCACAGCACGATGCCCGCGGCGACGGGCACCACCGCGGCCAGCAGCGGCAGGGGCGGCCGGCGGGTGTCAGCGGGTGCGGACGGCAGGACGATGGTGGTGGACTCCATGCCGCCCATTCGACAGCATCAGCCCTCGCGAAAACGGCCTATCCACAGGCCGCGGGCGTCATTCCTCGGAATCGGCGTCTGTGGAGGACGATTCGGGAAGGATCACCTGCACGACGATGACGGTCACGTTGTCGCGACCGCCGTTCTCCAGCGCGGCATCGACCATCGCATCCACAGCCGCACCCGGATCGGGGTTCTCGCGCAGGAAGTGCAGGATGCCGTAGTCCGTGAGCTCCTTGGTCAGGCCGTCGGAGCACACCACCAGGCGGTCGCCGTCACGCGGCTCCACGATCACGTAGTCGGGCGCGACGAGCTCGCTGGCTCCCACCGCACGCGTGATGACGTTGCTGTACGGATGCCCGTCGGCCTCCTCCGGGCTGATCTTGCCCGAGGCGATCAGCTCCTGCACCACCGAGTGATCGGTGGTGACCTGCACGAGTCGTTCGTCGCGGGCGAGGTACACCCGGGAGTCGCCGATGTTCAGCACGACCCACCGGCGGGTGCCGTCCTCGGCCGTGTCCAGGTACGCACCAGTCAGCGTGGTGCCGGTGCCCTCGTCGGTGGTGTCCGGATGCTGGTGGATGTCGTCGACGGCCAGATGCAGGGCGGCTTGGATCGCGGCATCCGAGACCTCGCCCGCGGTGACCATCTCATCCAGTCGGGTGATCGTGCACTGACTGGCGATCTCGCCGCCGGCGTGCCCGCCCATGCCATCTGCGACGACGAACAGCGGATAGCGGGCGAGGTACGAGTCCTGGTTGTTCTCTCGACGCCGACCCCGATCCGTCGCCCCCGCCCAGGCGAGCTGCAGCTCGTCGCTGACGCGGTGCGTCTGCGTTGTGGTCTCAGGCACGAGTGGTCTCCGTCGATCGGGCGGACGCCATCGCGCCCTGTGGGTACAGCATCATCGTAATCGTCCCGCGCTCACATCACCGATGCCGGATCCTCGGGCAGGGGGAACAGCCCGTCGATCAGCACCAGGTCCTCCGCTGTCGGCGTCCAGGCATCCGCGGCGGCGGCATTGGCCTCGATCTGCTCCGGGCGGGTCGCCCCGGCGATCACGCTGGAGACACCGGGCTGCGCCAGCAGCCAGCCGAACGTGGCCTGCAGCATGGTGATCCCACGCTCGTCGCAGAAGCGTTGGTACGCCTCCAGCGCATCCCAGGGCGCGTCCGCCCAGATGTGCGGGCGGGTGTCCATGATGCGGCTGCCCGCGGGCCCGCCCTCGCGGGTGAACTTGCCGGTGAGCAGACCGTTCTTCAGCGGGAAGTAGGGGAAGAAGCCCAGCCCGTAGCGGTTCGCGGCCGGCAGTGCCTCGCGCTCGGAGCCGCGCGCCAGCAGCGAGTAGTGGTTCTGCGCCGAGATGAACCGGCCCGTGGAGCGGGCGCGGGCGGTGAGCTCCGCCTCGGCCATCTGCCAGCCGGTGAAGTTGGAATGGCCGTAATAGCGGATCTTCCCCTCGCGCACGAGCTCGTCCAGCGCGTCGATGGTCTCGGCGATGGGCGTCTCGGGGTCGGGCAGATGCAGCTGGTACAGGTCGATCCAGTCCGTGCGCAGCCTGCGCAGCGAGTGCTCCACGGCCAGCCGCACGTAGCGGCGCGAGCCGCGACCGCCGGCGAAGTCGTAGCCCATGTCGCGCGCGTGGCCGAACTTTGTCGCGAGCACCACGCGGTCGCGGCGCCCCTCCAGCGCCTCGCCGATCAGCTCCTCGCTGCGCCCGGCCTCGGCGCCGTACATGTCGGCGGTGTCGAAGAAGAAGACCCCGTTGGCCAGTGCCGCATCGATCACGGCGCGCGTGCCCTCCAGCGTCTGCGTCACGGTGCCCGCACGGCCGAAGTTGTTGCAGCCGAGTCCGGTGGCGGACACGACGAGGCCGGATGCACCGACGCGGCGCTGCGAAGTTCCCATGCATCCCACACTATCGGTGCACGGGTCGGCGGACGCGACAGCGCCCCCGGCCAGGAGGTCGGAGGCGCTGTCGTCGATGCTGTCAGCTCATGCGGGCGGCTGCGTCGGGCCCGCCGGAGGCTCGGCATCCGGGCTGGGAGCGGCGGGCGGCTCGTCGCCGGCGGGAGGTGCCGGAGGAGCAGGAGGAGCCGGCGGCGTCGCAGGAGGAGCAGCCGGCGGAACCGGCGCCGCAGGCGGGGTCACCGGCGGCGGAACCGGAGCCCCGGGTGCTGCCGGAGCCGGCCCCGGGGTGCCCGGCACCTGCGGCACGCCATAGCCGGGCTGCTGCGGAGCCGCATAACCCGGCTGAGCAGGATAACCCGGCTGTGCCGGGTAACCGGGCTGTGCGGGATAGCCCTGCTGTGCCGGGTAGCCGGGCTGTGCGGGGTAGCCGCCATAGGGAGCGCCGTAGCCGGCAGCGGGAGCCGCGCCGGACTGCACGGGGATTCCCTGCCAGACCGTGCGGTCGGCGAAGAAGCTGTTCGATGCCCAGCCGGAGGGCGGGATGTTCGAGTTCCAGCGCGAGGAGTCGAAGGCGTTGATGCCCTCCCAGACGAGGCTCAGGAAGATGTACAGCACCACCCAGGCCCCTTCCTTCTGCAGCTTCTGACCGATGCGGTAGGCGGCGAGGATGCTCATGACGGTGGCGCCGATACCGGCGATCCAGCCGATGAAGGGAATGCCTGCGATCACCCAGCCGAGCACGAGCCACGGACTCACATCGCCGAGCTTGAAGAACACCATCATGTTGTACAGCGGAACCCAGGCGCGCCATCTGCCCTGCACCCCGGCCTTGTCGAAGATCTTCATCAGGAACCATGCAGTCAGCACATATCCGGCGATGCTGAGCAGGAAGAGGATGAAGAAGTACGCGCCGAGGAACCCGTAGGCGTATCCAGCCCCGTAGTCGTCGTAGCCCATGAGACTCACATTTCTCCGGTCGAAGGAGACGACTCTCGCCCCCGATGCACGGCCGAAACCGCGCACAGGCCATGCTATCCAGGCCGTCCCTGGCAGGGCAATGATGTGCGACGCACGGCGCGTCACGCGACGGCGATGAGCTCCAGCACTCCGGCATCCGCTGTCCGGCGCAGTGGGACGCTCTCGACGGCGGCCCATTCCAGCAGAGCTCGAACGGAGCGCACCCGAGGTCGTGACCGCGCGAGGGAGCGCACCAGCAGCCCCTTGGACTTCTTGTTGAAGTGGTTCAGCGCGCGGCCGGTGTCGGTGACCACCCGCACGTAGGCTGCCGGAGCGGATGCCGGGATCGGCCCCAGCGCCACATAGGCTTCGCTGCGGAGATCCAGGATGAATCCGACATCCGCCAGTTCGGCGCTCACGGCATCGGCCCAGTGCCGTCGCAGCGGAGGGATGCCCGGCACGGATGCCGCGGCGCCCAGCCGGTACATGGGGATGGCGTCGAGAGCGCCGACCGGGCCGAACGGCGCCGAGTGGATCAGCACGTTGGCTCCCAGCCAGCGACGCGCCGCCGCGTCCAGGCTCGCCGCATCCAGCGCGTCGTACAGCACACCGGTGTAACGGTCGACGGCCGCCATCGTGGGCGCCGTGCGCAGCATCCGATCGTGCTCGATCTCCCCCAGCTGCCGCTCGCTGAGGCCGAGCACTCGCCTGGCCTCGGCGGGATCGCCGGCCAGGGCGACCAGCGCGTCGATGACGGCCTCGCGCAGCGGCGCGAGCGCCCGCAGTGCGAGGGACGCGACGTCCAGCGGCCTGGCGCGACCGCCGGGCCGCTTGGTCTCGGAGGGAGGGAGGAGGATCTTCATGTGCTCCACGCAGACAGAAGCGTCCGCCCGGTGCGTGCGAGCACGCGACCGGACGGACGCATCAGGAAATGGATGTCAGGCGACCAGCGCGGCGTTGCCCGCCACGATCGTCAGGGCGTCGCCCTCCATGGAGAGGAAGCCGTCCTGCGCATTGGCCAGCACCTTGGTGCCGTCGGCCCGGGTGATGCGGACCTGGCCCTCGGCGAGGATGGCCAGCACCGGCTCGTGACCGGACATGAATCCGATCTCGCCCTCGACGGTCTTGGCGACGACCAGCGACGCCTCTCCCGTCCAGACCTCCGCGTCGGCGGAGACGAGGCTGACGTGCAGAGCCATGGTCAGGCGTTCTCCTTCTGGATCCGCGCCCACGCCTCTTCGACGTCGGAGATGCCGCCGACGTTGAAGAAGGCCTGCTCGGCGACGTGGTCGAAGTCACCGCGGCAGATCGCATCGAACGACTCGATGGTCTCCTTCAGCGGGACGGTCGAGCCCTCGACACCCGTGAACTTCTTGGCCATGTAGGTGTTCTGCGACAGGAACTGCTGGATGCGGCGCGCACGGGCGACGACGATCTTGTCCTCTTCGGACAGCTCGTCGACACCGAGGATCGCGATGATCTCCTGGAGCTCCTTGTTCTTCTGCAGGATCTGCTTGACCGTGGTGGCCACGCGGTAGTGGTCCTCGCCCAGGTAGCGGGGGTCCATGATGCGCGACGTGGAGGTCAGCGGGTCGATGGCCGGGTACAGACCCTTCGACGCGATCTCGCGGCTGAGCTCGGTAGTCGCGTCGAGGTGCGCGAACGTCGTGGCCGGAGCCGGGTCGGTGTAGTCGTCGGCCGGCACGTAGATCGCCTGCAGCGAGGTGATCGAGTGGCCGCGCGTCGAGGTGATGCGCTCCTGCAGGAGGCCCATCTCGTCGGCCAGGTTCGGCTGGTAGCCCACGGCGGAGGGCATGCGGCCCAGCAGCGTGGAGACCTCGGAACCGGCCTGCGTGAAGCGGAAGATGTTGTCGATGAAGAGCAGCACGTCCTGCTTCTGCACATCGCGGAAGTACTCCGCCATGGTCAGGGCCGACAGCGCGACGCGAAGGCGCGTCCCCGGCGGCTCGTCCATCTGGCCGAAGACGAGGGCGGTCTTGTCGAAGACGCCTGCCTCCTCCATCTCGTGGATCAGGTCGTTGCCCTCACGGGTCCGCTCGCCGACACCGGCGAACACCGACACACCGCCGTGGTCCTGCGCGACGCGCTGGATCATCTCCTGGATGAGGACCGTCTTGCCGACGCCCGCGCCGCCGAACAGGCCGATCTTGCCGCCCTGCACATACGGGGTGAGGAGGTCGATCGACTTGATGCCGGTCTCGAACATCGTGGTCTTCGACTCGAGCTGGTCGAAGTTCGGGGCCTTGCGGTGGATCGGCCAGCGCTCGGTGATCTCGACCTGCTCGCCGGGGGCCGCGTTGAGCACCTCGCCGATCACGTTGAAGACCTTGCCCTTGGTGACGTCGCCGACGGGCACCGAGATGGCAGCTCCCGTGTCGCGAACCTCCTGGCCGCGGACGATGCCGTCCGTCGGCTTGAGGGCGATGGCGCGCACCAGGTCGTCGCCGAGGTGCTGGGCGACCTCGAGCGTGATCTCCGTCGAGCCCTCGCCGATGACGATGGTGGTCTTCAGAGCGTTGTAGATGTCGGGGATCGAGTCGTGCGGGAACTCGATGTCGACAACCGGACCGTTGACGCGTGCGACGCGCCCGACGACCGCGGTCGCAGGCGTTTCAGCCGTAGCGGTGGGGGTCATTTCTTCGTCTCTTTCCTGATGGTCTGTCAGCTGGATGCCAGTGCGTCGGCGCCGCCGACGATCTCGGCGATCTGCTGGGTGATCTCGGCCTGGCGCGCGTTGTTGCGCAGGCGGGTGTAGTCGGTGATCAGCTTGTCGGCGTTGTCGCTGGCCGACTTCATCGCCTTCTGCGTGGCGGCCTGCTTGGCGGCGGCCGACTGCAGCAGCGCGTTGAACACGCGGCTCTGGATGTACACCGGCAGGATCGCGTCCAGCACGGTCTCGGCGTCGGGCTCGAACTCGTACAGCGGGTACACCGTGCTGCCCGCCTCCGAGTCGTCGGCCTCCGCGATCTCCAGCGGCAGCAGGCGCACGGACTCCGGCTCCTGCGTCATCATGCTGACGAAGCGGTTGTACACGAGAGTGATCTCGTCGACACCGCCCTCGTCCCCACCGCGGGAGAAGGCGTCCAGCAGCGCGTGCGAGATCTCCTCCGCGGTGTGGAACGACGGCTTGTCCATGTCCCCGGTCCACTCCCCGGCCGAGGCGATGCCCCGGAACTGGAAGTAGCCCACGGCCTTACGGCCGACCAGGTAGAACACCGGCTGCTTGCCCTGCTCGCGCAGGAGCTCCGCCACCTCGAGACCCTCACGGAGGATCTGCGAGTTGAAGGCTCCGGCAAGGCCGCGGTCCGAGGAGAAGATGACGACCGCGGAGCGGGTGATCTTCTCGGGCTCGCGGGTGAGCGGATGGTCGACGTTCGAGTGCGTCGCGACGGCGGACACGGCCCTCGTCACGGCACGCGCGAAGGGGGTGGACGCCTTGACGCGTGCCATCGCCTTCTGAATGCGCGAAGCCGCGATGAGTTCCATCGCCTTCGTGATCTTCTTGGTCGTCTGAGCAGAAGAGATCTTCTGCTTGTAGACCCTGAGTTGAGCGCCCATGAATCAGTACCTCACGCGATTACGCGCGACGACCCTTGACGATCTTCTCCTGGTTGACGTCCTCCGCCTCGGCAGCCGCGTGCTCCTCGCGACCGGGAGCGCCGATGGTCTGGCCGTTGCCGGCCTGGAACTCCAGGATGAAGGCATCCGTCTGCTTGTCGAGCTCGGCGATGGTGTCATCGTCGAGGACGTTCGTCTCGCGGAGGGTGTCCAGGATGCTGGTGTTGCGACGCAGGTAGTCCAGCAGGTCGCGCTCGAAGCGCAGCACGTCCGAGACCTCGAGGGTGTCGAGCTTGCCGTTGGTGCCGGCCCAGATCGAGACGACCTGCTCCTCCACCGGGTACGGCGAGTACTGCGGCTGCTTGAGCAGCTCGGTCAGGCGCGCGCCGCGAGCCAGCTGACGACGCGAGGCCGCGTCGAGGTCGGATGCGAACATCGCGAACGCCTCGAGGGAGCGGTACTGCGCGAGCTCCAGCTTCAGCGTTCCGGAGACCTTCTTGATCGACTTGACCTGTGCGTCACCGCCGACTCGGGAGACCGAGATGCCCACGTCGACAGCGGGACGCTGGTTGGCGTTGAACAGGTCGGACTGCAGGAAGATCTGACCGTCGGTGATGGAGATCACGTTGGTCGGGATGTACGCCGAGACGTCGTTGGCCTTGGTCTCGATGATGGGCAGACCCGTCATCGAACCGGCGCCGAGCTCGTCGGACAGCTTCGCGCAGCGCTCCAGCAGACGGGAGTGCAGGTAGAAGACGTCACCCGGGTAGGCCTCGCGCCCCGGCGGACGACGCAGCAGCAGGGACACGGCGCGGTACGCCTCGGCCTGCTTCGACAGGTCGTCGAAGACGATCAGCACGTGCTTGCCGTCGTACATCCAGTGCTGGC
>NZ_CALBRW010000025.1 GCF_937927635.1 uncultured Microbacterium sp. | reverse complement strand
TCGCCCGCACCCACGCGATCGGCCAGATCGCACCGGGCAAGGTCACCAAGCTCGTTCCGTTCGGCGCGTTCGTCCGCGTCGCAGACGGCATCGAGGGCCTCGTGCACATCTCCGAGCTCTCCAGCAAGCACGTCGAGCTGGCCGAGCAGGTCGTGTCGGTCGGCGAAGAGGTCTTCGTCAAGGTCATCGACATCGACCTCGAGCGTCGCCGCATCTCGCTCTCGCTCAAGCAGGCCAACGACGCGGTCGACCCCAACGGCACCGAGTTCGACCCGGCGCTGTACGGCATGCTCGCCGAGTACGACGAGAACGGCGAGTACAAGTACCCGGAGGGCTTCGACGCCGAGACGGGTGCCTGGAAGGAGGGCTTCGACGCCCAGCGCGAGGCATGGGAGCAGGAGTACGCGGCTGCCCAGGCTCGCTGGGAGGCCCACAAGGCTCAGGTCGTCAAGGCGGCCGAGGCCGAGGCCGCGGCGGGCGACAGCTTCGGCGGTGCGCAGTCCTCGTTCTCGAGCGACTCCGCCGGCGCCGGCACGCTGGCCGACGACGAGGCTCTCGCCGCTCTGCGCGAGAAGCTCTCGGGCGGCAACGCGTAAGCAGCCATCACGCAGGACGGGTCGTCGCCTTCGGGCGGCGGCCCGTTCCGCGTATCCGGGCCGATCCGCCACCGTGCTGCGTGACAGGATGGAGGAATGCCGCTCATCGCCCTCACCGGAGGCATCGCCTCGGGAAAGTCGACCATCGCCGCGCGTCTGGCCGAGCACGGTGCCGTGATCGTCGACGCGGATCAGATCGTGCGCGACGTGCAGGGGCCGGGATCGCCGGTGCTGGCGGCGATCGCCGCGGAGTTCGGCGAGGATGTCATCCGCACCGACGGTGCGCTGGACCGGGCGGTGCTGGGCGCCAGGGTGTTCGGAGACCAGGACCGGCTGCAGGCGCTGAACGCCCTCGTGCACCCCGCCGTGCGCGAGGAGTCCGAGCGCCGATTCGCAGCGGCATTCCAGGCGGACTCGGATGCCGTCGTCGTGTACGACGTGCCGCTGCTCGTGGAGGCGCGCGTGGATGACCCCTGGGATCTGATCGTGGTGGCCGACGCGCCCGCCGACCTGCGCGCACAGCGCATGGTCGCGCTGCGCGGCATGACCGAGGAGGATGCACGAGCGCGTCTCGCGTCGCAGGTGCCGGATGACGTGCGCCGGTCCATCGCGGATGTCGTGATCGACACGTCCGGCACGATCGAGCACACCATCGCCCAGACGGATGCGCTGTGGGAGCGGGTTCGGGCACGGTGACCTTCGCCGGCCACATCCCGGGGACGTCGTCGTACCGGCGCCTCATCGTCGGCCTGTTCTTCGCCGGCGTCGCGACCTTCGCGCAGCTGTACTCGCCGCAGGCCGTGCTGCCGCAGATCTCCCGGGATCTCGCCATCGACCCCGCCACGGCCGCCGTCGCGATCTCCGCGGCCACGCTGGGGATCGCCGTCGCCGTGATCCCGTGGTCGGTCGTGGCCGACCGCCTCGGGCGCGTGCCGGCCATGACGATCGGCGTGTTCTCCGCCACCGTGCTGGGCATCCTGGCGCCTCTCAGCGATGACATCGTCGTGCTGCTGGGCCTGCGGCTGCTCGAAGGGGCGGCGCTGGGATCCGTTCCGGCCGTCGCGCTGGCCTATCTCAGCGAGGAGGTGGACGCCCGCTACGCTGCCACCGCCGCCGGCAGCTACATCGCCGGCACCACGGTGGGCGGGCTGTCCGGCCGCATCGTGTCCGGACTGGTCGGCGAGGTGACGGACTGGCGCTGGGGGATCTGGGCCGTGGCGGGGATGTGCGCGGCATCCGCTGTGCTGTTCGTCTGGCTCACGCCGCGCGCCCGCGGCTTCGTGCCGCTGCGCGAGCGGACGCAGCGCGGGCCCGCGATCGTGCAGCGGCTGTGGCGGCCGCTGCGCTCGGCGCGCCTGTGGGCGCTGTACCTGCAGGGGTTCCTGCTGATGGGCGGCTTCGTCGCGGTCTACAACTACCTGGGCTTCCACCTCTCGGCGGCGCCGTTCGATCTGCCGGGCTGGCTGGTCACACTGCTGTTCCTGGCGTACCTGGCCGGCACGGTCTCGTCGCCGTGGGCGGGAATGCTGGCATCCCGCATCGGGCGGTTCCCGGTGCTGCTGGGGTCGGTCGGCGTGATGACGGCGGGCGCCCTGCTGATGGCGGTGCCGCAGACGGTCGTCGTGCTCGCAGGCCTGCTGCTGTTCACCGCCGGCTTCTTCGGCGCACACGCCATCGCCTCCGGCTGGACGCCCGTCGTCGCAGGGCCCGCGGTGCGCGCCCAGGCGTCTTCGCTGTACTACTTCGCCTACTACGGCGGGTCCAGCCTGTTCGGCTGGGCGCTGGGCCTGGTGTTCGGGGGAGCGGGCTGGGGTGCGTTCGTCGCCGTCGTGGTGGCGATGTGCGCGGCATCCGCTGTCGCCGCAGCTGCGGCGCTCGGCCGGGCCGAGTCGACCCGCTGACGTCCCGCGGGCGGTGCGCGTCCGGTCCGCATGTCCGTGGCCCCTCGTAGGCTGGAGGGATGCAACCCACGCGCAGCGTCCGTCCCTTCGAGGTCGTCAGCGAGTACATGCCCGCCGGCGATCAGCCGCAGGCCATCGCCGAGCTCGCGGCGCGCATCAACGCCGGCGAGACGGATGTCGTGCTGCTGGGCGCCACAGGAACCGGCAAGTCCGCGACCACCGCCTGGCTCATCGAGCAGGTGCAGCGTCCGACGCTGGTGATGGCGCACAACAAGACCCTGGCCGCGCAGCTGGCCAACGAGTTCCGCGAGCTGATGCCGAACAACGCCGTCGAGTACTTCGTCTCGTACTACGACTACTATCAGCCCGAGGCCTACGTGCCGCAGACGGACACCTTCATCGAGAAGGACTCCTCGGTGAACGCCGAGGTGGAGCGGCTGCGGCACTCCACCACGAACTCCCTGCTGTCCCGGCGTGATGTCGTGGTGGTCTCCACTGTGTCGTGCATCTACGGCCTCGGCGCGCCGGAGGAGTACCTCCGCGCCATGGTGGCGCTGCAGGTGGGGGAGCGGTACGACCGCGACGCCCTGATCCGGCAGTTCATCTCGATGCAGTACAACCGCAACGACGTGGACTTCTCGCGCGGCAACTTCCGCGTGCGGGGCGACACCATCGAGATCATCCCGGTGTACGAGGAGAGCGCGATCCGCATCGAGCTGTTCGGCGATGAGATCGAGGCGCTGTACTCCCTGCATCCGCTCACCGGAGAGGTCATCGAGAAGCTCGATGCCGTGCCCATCTTCCCCGCCTCGCACTACGTGGCGGGCACCGACGTGATCCAGCGCGCCATCGGCACCATCGAGGCCGAGCTCGCCGAGCGGCTGGAGGAGCTGGAGCGCCAGGGCAAGCTGCTCGAGGCGCAGCGGCTGCGCATGCGCACCACCTTCGACCTCGAGATGCTGCAGCAGCTGGGCTTCTGCTCGGGCATCGAGAACTACTCCCGCCACCTCGACGGGCGCGAGGCCGGCGAGCCGCCGCACACGCTGCTGGACTTCTTCCCCGACGACTTCCTGCTGGTCATCGACGAGTCGCACGTGACGGTGCCGCAGATCGGCGCCATGTACGAGGGCGACGCCTCGCGCAAGCGCACCCTCGTCGAGCACGGCTTCCGGCTGCCCAGCGCACTGGACAACCGCCCGCTGCGCTGGGACGAGTTCAAGAACCGCATCGGCCAGACCGTGTACCTCTCCGCCACGCCCGGCAAGTACGAGATGGGCATCGCCGACGGCGTGGTGGAGCAGATCATCCGCCCCACCGGCCTGCTCGATCCGGAGATCGTCGTCAAGCCCTCCAAGGGGCAGATCGACGATCTGCTCGAGGAGATCCGCATCCGCGTCGAGCGCGAGGAGCGCGTGCTGGTCACCACCCTCACCAAGAAGATGGCCGAGGAGCTGACCGACTTCCTCGGCGAGCACGGCGTTCGAGTGCGCTACCTGCACTCCGACGTCGACACTCTGCGTCGCGTCGAGCTGCTCACCGAGCTGCGCGCCGGCGTCTACGACGTGCTGGTCGGCATCAACCTGCTGCGCGAGGGACTGGACCTTCCCGAGGTCTCGCTGGTCGCGATCCTGGATGCCGACAAGGAGGGCTTCCTGCGCAGCGGGACCTCGCTGATCCAGACCATCGGCCGCGCGGCGCGCAACGTCTCGGGCCAGGTGCACATGTACGCCGACAACATGACGGACTCCATGGCCAAGGCCATCGAGGAGACCGAGCGGCGGCGCGAGAAGCAGAAGGCGTACAACGCCGAGCACGGCATCGACCCGCAGCCGCTGCGCAAGCGCATCGCCGACATCACCGAAGTGCTGGCCCGCGAGGCCGCCGACACCGCCGATCTGCGCGCTGCACGGACCAAGTCCGGGAAGGGCAAGGGCAAGGCGCCGACGCCCAACCTGCGCCGCACGGGAATCGCGGCCGAGGGCGCCGCGCAGCTGGAGGAGACCATCGGAGACCTATCGGACCAGATGCTGGCGGCCGCGGCCGAGCTGAAGTTCGAGCTGGCGGCCCGGCTCCGAGACGAGGTGCAGGACCTGAAGAAGGAGCTGCGCGCCATGGAGAAGGCCGGACACGCCTGATGCGGCGGACCGGCGGGCCCGGTCGGACGCTCGCCTAGAGTGAGACCGTGACGGACCAGGGCCACCAGCGGGGAAGCGACCCCCGTGGAACCCGCTCCGGACGCTCGCGTCGTGCGCTGACGGCAGGCGGCGCACTGCTGCTGTTCGCCGTCGCCATGCTGAGCGCCGCCATCGCCGGACGTCCGGTGATCGACCTTCCCTCGTCGACACCGCCGCCCCTCCCTGTCATGCCGACTCCGACCAGATCGGACTCGGGCCTTGGCGGCATCCCACAGCAGCGCGACGCGTCCGATGAGACGCTGGCGGTGATCGGGATCATCCTCGTCCTGATCATCGTCACGCTGATCGTCGTCGGGCTGGTGCTGCTGGTGCGCGCGCTCATCCGGGCCTGGAAGGACCGGCCGCTGCGCAGGCAGGACGCGGCCGACGTGGACGTCGATCTCGCCGTCGAATCCGTGGCCGAGCCCGTGCCCGATGCTCCCGCCGTCCGTCGCGGCATCGCCGCCGCCCGCGACGCCATCACCCGTCGCACGGACCCGGGCGATGCGATCATCGCCGCCTGGCTGGGCCTGGAGGAGGCCGCGGCTGATGCCGGCGCAGGGCGCGGCATCAGTGAGACGCCCGCGGAGTTCACGCTGCGGATCCTGCGGCAACGGTCAGGCATCGACACTCCGACGAACCGACTGCTGCGCCTGTACGAGGGCGTGCGCTTCGGCGGGCACGCGGCGAGCGAGTCCGACCGGACTGCGGCGGCAGACGCGCTCTCCGCCATCGAGGACGTCTGGCGATGAGGCGCGGATCGCGGGTGTGGATCGCTCTGGGCGTCGGGGCGGCGGTCGCCGTGGGCCTGAGCATGCTGCAGCTGCCCGTCGTGTACACCTCGGGCTGGGGGCTGCTGGTCGCCGCGGGCGCGCTGCTGTTCGGCATCCGCCTCGCCGACGACCCGCGAGCCGACGCCCCGGGCCGCGAGCGCGGCGCCGAGTACACCGGCTCCGAGGTGTCACGGCTGGCCTGGGCCATCAACCTGCGCACCGGCACCGCCAACGAGGCGGTGGTGCGCCGCGTGCGCGCGACGCTGCGGCGCCGCCTGCTGCGCCACGGCGTCGACGTCGACGACGAGCAGCAGGCCCCGCGCATCGACGAGCTCATCGGCACCGGCCTGTGGACGCGGCTCAACGGCCGGCGCACGCGCGTCTCCGACCTCCGCGAGGCACTCGCCGCCGCCGAACGGCTGGCACCCGCATCCGACTCACCGCACAGGGAGAACGAACAATGAACTTCGAGGACATCGCCCGGCTCGGGCGCAGCATCCGTGAGGCCGTCGCGACCGTGGTCGTCGGCATGGACGATCCGCTGGAGATCGCGCTGGCGACCATCGTGGCCGGCGGGCACGTGCTCTTCGAAGACGTGCCGGGGCTCGGGAAGACCGTGGCGGCCCGCAGCCTGGCATCCGCTCTGGGCCTGTCGTTCCGCCGCCTGCAGTGCACTCCGGACATGCTCCCTGGCGATGTCACGGGCTCGTACGTCTACGCGCCGGACACCGGCCAGTTCGTGTTCCGCCCCGGCCCCATCTTCACGGGCGTCCTGCTGGCCGATGAGATCAACCGCACGACGCCGAAGACGCAGTCGGCCATGCTCGAGGCCATGGCCGAGCGGCAGGTGACCGTGGAGGGCAACAGCTTCCCGCTCGAGCCGCCCTTCCACGTCATCGCCACGGCGAACCCGATCGAGTACGAGGGCACCTACTCCCTGCCGGAGGCGCAACTGGACCGCTTCATGGTGCGGCTGTCGGTCGGCTACCTCGATCAGCGCGGAGAGACCGAGATCCTGCTCGCCAGGCTCCGCCGGCACCAGGAGGCGACGCATGTCGATCCGGTTCTGGCACCGGGGCAGCTGGCGCAGCTGCAGGAGGCCGTGGAGCGGATCCACGTCGACGACGACGTCGCGGCGTACTGCGTGGCGCTGGCCGCCGGCACCCGATCCGCGCAGCATGTGGCCGTCGGCTCCTCGCCGCGCGGCTCGCAGTCGCTCGTGCTGCTGGGACGCGCACTGGCGGCCCTCGACGGGCGCGACTACGTGCGCCCCGACGACATCAAGCGCGTGGCGGTGCCTGTGCTCGCGCACCGGCTCACGCTCACCCCGCAGGCTTGGGCGCAGGGCGTCGATCCCGCCGAGGTGGTCCGCGGCGTGGTCGCGACCGTCGCCGCGCCGCCCAGCGTGGCGGTGCGGCGCTGAGCATGAGCGCGGAGGGACGGCAGCAGGCGGGGCGCCGCACAGGGCCGACGGTCGCGCTGGCCGTGATCGGCGCCGTCGGCGCGCTCGCGCTGGGAGTGGCGTTCTCCCGGCCCGACGTGATGGCAGGCGGGCTTCCGCTGGCTCTTTGGGCCGCCCTCGCGCTGACCAGGCCCGGTCACAGCGGGGTCGGGGTGGTGGTGGAGAGCAGTTCCGGGGACGACGGACGGCATCTGCGAGACGACGTGGTGATCGATTCGGATGCCGAGATCGTGGAGGTCGCGCTGATCCAGGCCGAGCGCGCGCAGCGGCGGGTCTTCGTGGCGGGCCGGTCGCGCCTCGAGGCATCCAGCAGGGCGCTGCACTCCGGGCCGGTGATCAGCGTCGAGGTGGCCGTGCGCGGATTGGATGCGGATGCCGGACTGCTGGGGGCTCCCCAGGCGCCGATCGCCGTCGTCCGTGCGGTGCAGCCCGTGGCGCACCGGCTGCCGCGAACGCCCGTGGCACCGCGGCTCACCGGGCTGCACGGCGCGCACGAGGGCACCAGGCCGGGCCAGGGCGGCGACTTCCGCGACATCCACCCGTTCGCCCCCGGCGATGAACTGCGGCGGGTGGACTGGAGGGCCACGGCACGTGCGGCGCGCCGGCCCGGCGAACTGCTGATCCGGCGCACCGACGCGCTCAGTGACGCATCAGCGGTGATCGTGATGGACACCGTCGAGGACCTCGGCGCCGTGGTGGCCACCTGGGGCGCCGTCGACCTGCTGCGCAGCGGCGCCACCTCGCTGGACCTGGCGCGCAGTGCGGCGCGCGCCATCGCCGAGGCCACCATCGCGCAGGGCGACCGCGTGGCGTTCCACACCCTCGCGCACGGCGGGCGCTCGGTGCGCTCCGGAGCCGGTCGACGACACCTCGCGCGCGTCGTCGCGGAGATCGCGTCCAGCGGGCGCGCGGGGGACGACGCGCGCTTCCGGCGCACTCCGCCCGTGCCGCACGGGTCGATCATCTACGTGCTCTCGACGTTCTTCGACGGCGCCGCGGCCGAGATCGCGACGCGCTGGCGCGCGGCCGGGCACCGGGTGGTGGCCGTCGACACGCTGCCGCCGCTGGACCGCTCGAGGCTGACGACGGAGCGCTCCCTGGCCCTCGAGGTCGTGCTCTCCGAGCGCTCGGACATGCTGCATCAGCTGCGGGACGCCGGTGTGGAGACGCTGACCTGGTCGGGCGACGTGGATGCGCAGCTGGCCGTCCTGCTGCGGGGAGGCGCACGGTGAGACGCGATGACACGCTGAGGATCGGACCGGCGATTCCCGGTGCGGTGCTGCCTCTGCTGCTGATCCTGATCGCCGTCACGGCGGGACTCGCGCTGCAGACGCCGATCGGATGGGTGGTCGCAGCGGGCATCGCGGCAGCGCTGAGCGGCTTCGCGCGGATGGCGGCGGGGCCCTGGCTGGCGGCCGCGGTCCTCGTCGTGATGCTCCTGGCGGCCGAGCCGACCCTCTGGCACACCGCCGCGGTGATCCTGGCAGTGCACCTGCTGCATGTGCTGGGGTCACTGGCACTGGCCGTGCCGCTGCGCTCGCGCATCGCCCTGCGAGCCCTGCGACCGACCACGATCAGGTTCCTGCTCGTCGAACTCGTCGCGCAGGCCGTGGGAGCAGGCGCCACGCTGCTGCCGGTGATCGGAGGCCTCCCGATCGCGGGGCTCGCAGCGGCCGCGGCCGTGCTGGTGCTGGCTCTGGTGGGAGTCCGGATGCTGGCGCAGAGA
This sequence comes from uncultured Microbacterium sp., assembly GCF_937927635.1. GTDB lineage: Bacteria > Actinomycetota > Actinomycetes > Actinomycetales > Microbacteriaceae > Microbacterium. The sequence goes on along the minus strand of NZ_CALBRW010000025.1, from coordinate 211,574 downwards.
GGGCCGGAGAGCTTCGCCGTGCCGCGGCGGCCGGTGCGGGCATCCGCTCGTCGCGCCGATGTCGGTGGCCCCTCCTAGACTTGTCTGGTGCCCATCGTCCCTGTCGCCTCGTCCGGAAAACTCAGTGTCCGCGGTGCCCGCGTGCACAACCTCAAGAACATCGACATCGAGATCCCGCGCGACTCCCTGGTCGTCTTCACCGGCCTGTCAGGGTCGGGCAAGTCCAGCCTCGCGTTCGACACGATCTTCGCGGAGGGACAGCGCCGCTACGTCGAATCCCTCAGTGCGTACGCTCGGCAGTTCCTCGGTCAGGTGGACCGCCCCGACGTCGACTTCATCGAGGGCCTGAGCCCCGCGGTCTCCATCGACCAGAAGTCGACCAACCGCAACCCGCGGTCCACGGTCGGCACCATCACCGAGATCCACGACTACATGCGCCTGCTGTGGGCGCGCATCGGCATCCCGCACTGCCCCGAATGCGGTGAGCGCATCCAGCGGCAGACCGTGCAGCAGATCGCGGACCAACTGATGGAGCTGCCCGAGCGCACCCGGTACCAGATCGTCGCACCCGTGGTCACGCAGAAGAAGGGCGAGTTCGCCGACCTGTTCCGCGAACTCGGCGCCAAGGGCTACTCTCGCGCCATGGTCGACGGCGATCTCATCCAGCTCACGGAGCCGCCCGCGCTGAAGAAGAGCTACAAGCACGACATCGCCGTCGTCGTCGACCGCCTGGTGGCATCCGGCGACATCCTCGGCCGCGTCACGGACTCCGTCGAGACCGCGCTGGGTCTGGCCGGCGGGATCATGCAGGTGAACTTCGTCGACGAGGAGGGACACGGCGCCTGGCAGTCGTTCTCCGAGAAGCTGGCATGCCCGAACGGGCATCCCATCACCCTCACCGAGATCGAGCCGCGCACCTTCTCGTTCAACGCGCCGTTCGGGGCGTGCCCGGCCTGCTCGGGTCTCGGAACCCGCATGTCCGTGGACGTCGACCTCATGCTGGGAGACGAGGACCTGTCCATCCGCGAGGGCGTCATCCTGCCGTGGACCACGCAGGGCAAGGGACTCTTCCAGTACTACGAGCGCCTGCTCGAGGGCCTCGCCCGCGACCTGGACTTCTCCCTGGACACCCCGTGGAAGGACCTGCATTCCGACGTGCGCGAAGCGGTGCTGCGCGGCGACAACTACAAGGTCTCCGTCAAGTGGAAGAACCGCTACGGGCGCGAGATGCGGTACACCTCCGGGTTCGAGGGCGTGGTGCCGTACATCGAACGGCAGTACATGCAGGCCGAGTCCGACACGCAGCGGCAGCGCTGGGGCGATTACCTGCGCGAGGTGCCCTGCCCGGTGTGCGACGGCGCACGCCTGAAGCCCGAGGTTCTGGCGGTGAAGGTGCACGGCCATTCCATCGCCGAGGTGTCGAACCTGAGCCTGGCCGAGGCGGCCACCTTCATGCAGACCCTCGAGCTCAGCGACCGCGAGGCCAAGATCGCCGCGCAGGTGCTGCGCGAGATCCGGCTGCGGCTGGAGTTCCTGCTGCAGGTCGGCCTGGCGTACCTGAACCTGGGCCGCTCCGCCGGTTCGCTCTCCGGCGGCGAGGCGCAGCGCATCCGGCTGGCCACGCAGATCGGCTCCGGGCTCACCGGGGTGCTGTACGTGCTCGACGAGCCGTCGATCGGCCTGCACCAGCGCGACAACCGCCGTCTCATCGACACCCTGATCAAGCTGCGCGACCTGGGCAACACGCTCATCGTCGTCGAGCACGACGAGGAGACCATCCAGGCTGCCGACTGGGTGGTCGACATCGGACCGGGCGCCGGCGTGAACGGGGGAGAGGTCGTGCACTCCGGGCCCTACTCCGCGCTGCTGGCCGAGACCGCGTCGATGACCGGCGACTACCTCGCCGGTCGACGCGAGATCGCGACCCCCCGCAAGCGCCGGCGGATCGACAGGAAGCGGATGCTGCAGGTGGTGGGCGCGCGCGCCAACAACCTGCAGAACGTCACCGTGGACTTCCCGCTGGGCGTGCTCACGGCCGTCACCGGCGTGAGCGGATCCGGCAAGTCGTCGCTGGTCAACGACATCCTGTACCAGGTGCTGGCGGGGCGCCTCAACGGCGCCCGCACCGTGCCCGGCAAGCACACCAGGGTCACCGGGCTGGACAACCTCGACAAGGTCGTGCACGTCGACCAGGCGCCCATCGGACGCACCCCGCGCTCGAATCCCGCCACCTACACCGGCGTGTTCGACCGCATCCGCACGCTGTTCAGCGAGACGCCCGACGCCAAGGTGCGCGGGTACCGGCCGGGAAGGTTCAGCTTCAACGTCAAGGGCGGGCGCTGCGACGCGTGCTCGGGCGACGGCACCATCAAGATCGAGATGAACTTCCTGCCCGACGTGTACGTGGACTGCGAGGTGTGCCACGGTCAGCGCTACAACCGCGACACGCTCTCGGTGCGCTACAAGGGCAAGAACATCGCCGAGGTGCTGCAGATGCCCATCGCCGAGGCCGCGGAGTTCTTCGAGCCCATCCAGGCCATCCACCGCTACATGAAGACGCTCGTCGACGTCGGCCTCGGCTACGTGCGGCTCGGGCAGGCCGCCACCACGCTCTCCGGCGGCGAGGCGCAGCGCGTCAAGCTGGCCACGGAGCTGCAGCGCCGCTCCAACGGGCGCAGCATCTACGTGCTGGACGAGCCCACCACCGGCCTGCACTTCGAGGACGTCCGCAAGCTCCTCGAGGTGCTGAACGGACTGGTCGACAAGGGCAACACGGTGGTGGTGATCGAGCACAATCTCGACGTCATCAAGTCCGCCGACTGGGTCATCGACCTGGGTCCTGAGGGCGGTTCCGGCGGCGGGCAGGTGCTGGCCACCGGCACGCCCGAGCAGATCGCCGACGTGGAGGAGAGCCACACCGGGCGCTTCCTGGCCGAGATCCTCCCCGGGGCCGCCCAGAGCCGGCGCAAGGCGGGCTGATGGCCGACGTCCTGCCGTACAAGCCTCGGACGGGCGAGATCCCCACCGATCCGGGCGTGTACAGGTTCCGGGATGCCGAGGGGCGCGTGCTGTACGTCGGCAAGGCCAAGAACCTGCGCCAGCGGCTGTCGAACTACTTCGCGCCGCTGCGCTCCCTGCACGAGCGCACGCGGCGGATGGTGACCACCGCGGCATCGGTGGAATGGACGGTCGTCGCCACCGACGTCGAGTCGCTGCAACTGGAGTACATGTGGATCAAGCAGTTCGATCCGCCCTTCAACGTGCGCTACAAGGACGACAAGTCCTACCCGTTCATGGCGATCACCCTCGCGGACGAGGCTCCGCGCGTGATCGTCACGCGCAATCACAAGATCCGCGGAGCGAAGTACTTCGGGCCATATCCGAAGGTGTGGGCGGTGCACGAGACCATCGACCTGATGATCAAGGCGTTCCCGATCCGCACCTGCAGCGACGCCAGCTACCGGCGCGCCATGCAGACCGGCCGGCCGTGCTTCCCCGGTCAGATCGGCAAGTGCGGCGGCCCCTGCTCGATGACCTGCACGATCGAAGAGCACCGCGCGATGGTCGACGACTTCGTCGCGTTCATGTCCGGCGGGGACGAGCGGTTCAAGCGCGACCTCACCAAGCGGATGCTGGCGGCATCCGCCGCGATGGACTACGAGGCCGCCGCGAAGTACCGCGACAAGCTGTCGGCCATCGAGGCGGTGCTCGGCAAGAGCGCGCTGGTGCTGCCGGCCGACGAGAACGCGGATCTGTTCGGCATCGCCGAGGACGAGCTGTCGGCCGCCGTGCAGCACTTCGTGATCCGCGGCGGACGCGTGCGCGGCGTGCGCTCGCTGACGCTCGACAAGGAGCTCGACATCTCGGGCGGCGAGCTGGTCGACCAGGTGCTCCAGCGCGTGTACGGCGACTCGGACGACATCCCGCGCCGCGTGATCGTGCCGATGCTGCCCGACGACGCGTCCGAGATGGAGGAATGGCTGCGCGAGCGCCGCGGCAGGAAGGTGTCCCTGGCCGTCGCGCACCGCGGCCTGCGCGCGGACTTCATGCGCACGGCCACGCTCAACGCGCAGCAGGCGCTGCTGCGGCACAAGACCCGCCGCACCAGCGACTACGTGGCCCGTACGCAGGCGCTGACCGATCTGCAGGAAGCGCTCGGGATGAGCGAGGCGCCGCTGCGCATCGAGTGCTACGACATCTCGCACCTGAGCGGCACCAACGTCGTCGCATCGATGGTGGTGTTCGAGGACGGGCTGCCCCGCAAGGACCAGTACCGGTCGTTCAACATCCCCGAGACCACCGACGACACCGACTCGATGTACCAGGTGCTCATGCGCCGGCTGGCGCGCGTGGACGAGGCGCAGCCCGCGGAGGACGACCCTTCGACAGGCTCAGGGACCCAGGCGAAGAAGCCGCGGTTCGCGTACCGCCCGCAACTGCTGATCGTGGACGGAGGTCAGCCGCAGGTGCATGCCGCCGAGCGAGCGCTGCGCGACAGTGGTCGCACCGACATCGCACTGTGCGGCATCGCCAAGCGACTCGAGGAGATCTGGCTGCCCGGCGATGACTTCCCGGTCATCCTGCCGCGCACCAGCGAGGCGCTCTACCTCGTGCAGCGCCTGCGCGACGAGGCGCACCGCTTCGCGATCACGCATCAGCGTCGCCGCCGCCGGCGCGACATCACCACGGTGCTCAGCGAGATCCCCGGGCTCGGGGCGGCCCGGATCAAGGGGCTGCTGAAGCACTTCGGCTCCGTCACGGCGCTGCGAGGCGCCTCGCCCGACCAGATCGCCGAGGTCAGCGGGATCGGCCCGACCCTGGCAGCGACCATCCACGCGCACCTCGGCCGCGAGCGACCCGGCGCGAGTGGATAGGCTGGAGTCCGGGGAAGGGAGAGCACGATGACGGCCGCAGATGAAGGCGAGTTCCTGATCGTCACGGGCATGTCGGGCGCGGGGCGCACGACGGCCGCCAACGCGCTCGAGGATCTCGGCTGGTACGTGGTCGACAACCTGCCGCCGCAGATCCTGCGGCCGCTGCTGGATCTCACGGACATGGGCGGTGCGAACCTGCCGAAGATCGCCGCCGTGGTCGACGTGCGGGGCCGCAGCCTGTTCGACGACTTCCCCGGTGTGGCCAATGCCCTGCGCAGCCGCGGCGGAGTCAAGGTGCTCTTCCTGGACGCCTCCGACGACGTGCTGGTGCGCCGGTTCGAGTCGGTCCGCCGCCCGCATCCGCTGCAGGGCGATGGCACGCTGCTGGACGGCATCCGCACAGAGCGCACGCGCCTGGCTCCCATCCGCGAGGCAGCGGACCTGCTCATCGACACCTCTGCCCTGAACATCCACCAGCTGGCCACCCAGGTCTCGGAGATGTTCTCCGAGGCGGGCGCCGCCCGGCATCGGCTCACCCTCCTCAGCTTCGGCTTCAAGTACGGCGTCCCCACCGATGTCGACCATGTGGCCGACATGCGGTTCCTGCCGAACCCGTTCTGGGAGGAGTCGCTGCGCAACCACACCGGGCAGGACGACGATGTGCGGGACTACGTGCTCTCGCGTCCGGGGGCGACCGAGTTCCTGGATGCCTATGAGCAGGCGCTGCTTCCTGTACTGGCGGGCTACCAGCGCGAGAACAAGAGCCACTCCACGGTGGCCATCGGATGCACGGGCGGCAAGCACCGGTCGGTGGCCGTCGCCGAGGAGCTCGCACGGCGCCTGACCGGCACTCCGGGCGTAGCGGTCAACGTCCGCCACCGCGATCTCGGACGCGAGTGACGGCTCTCGGGGCGGTGGAGGGGCGCGCGGCCTTGTAGGCTGGTTCCTTGCGTCGCGATCCGACGCCAGGATCGTGAGAAGGAGTCCCGTGGCACTAACCACCGACGTCAAGGCCGAACTCGTCAGCATTCGCAACGCGCCCCCCGCGGTGCGCGTGGCCGAGGTGACGACGATTCTGCGCTTCGCAGGTGGGCTGCACTCCATCGCCGGTCGCGTGGCGGTCGAGGCCGAGGTGGATGCCGAACTGCTGGCTCGTCGGGTCGCCAGGGATCTCGCCGAGATCTACGGCGTCCGTCCGGACATCGCGCAGGTCAAGGCCAGCACCGCGCAGTCCGGTGACGGTGCTCGCTGGGCCGTCCGCGTGATCGGCCCGGGGGAGACCCTGGCCCGCCAGACCGGACTGCTGGACGCCCGACGCCGCCCCGTGCGCGGCCTGCCCAACCGGCTGACCACGGGTGCTCCCGAGGAGCTCGCCGGCATCTGGCGCGGCGCATTCCTCGCCGCCGGCACGCTCAGCGACCCCGGCCGCTCCGCCATGCTCGAGGTGGACTGCCCCTCCGGCGAGGCCGCCATGGCGCTCGTCGGCGCGGCCCACCGCCTGGGCGTCACGGCCAAGGCCCGCGAGGTGCGCGGCATGCCGCGCGTGGTGGTGCGCGAGGGCGAGGCCATCCGCGCCATCCTGGCAGCCATGGGCGCCCGCCGCACCGCCGCCGCCTGGGAGGAGATGCGCCAGCGCCGCGAGGTGCGCGCCGGCGTGAACCGCCTGGTCAACTTCGACGACGCCAACCTGCGTCGTTCCGCCCAGGCCGCCGTCGCAGCCTGCGCCCGCGTCGAGCGCGCGCTGGAGATCCTCGGCGACGACGTGCCCGACCACCTGCGCACCGCGGGGAATCTGCGCCTCGCGCACCGCGACGCGAGCCTGGACGAGCTGGGCCACCACGCCGAGCCGCCGCTGACCAAGGATGCCGTGGCCGGACGCATCCGCCGTCTGCTGGCGATGGCCGACAAGCGCGCCGCGGCTGACGGCATCCCCGGCACCGAGGCCGCTGTGCCCGCGGGCCTGGATGTCTGAGCGGGAAGGTTCCTGACGCGGGGCCGGTTGTCGTCAGTAGGATGTGAAACGTCTGCTCCGCAGCGCACACGGCGCCGCGGAGAACGCAAGCGCCGCGGCGCGGCGCGGATTGGATGAAATCGACATGGCGACTTACACGCTGCCCGACCTTCCCTATGACTTCGCGGCTCTCGAGCCCCACATCAGCGGCAAGATCATGGAACTCCACCATGACAAGCACCACGCCGCGTACGTCGCCGGCGCCAACGCGGCCCTCGACGGCCTGGCAGAGGCCCGTGACACCGGGGACCTGAAGAACGTCAACAAGCTGGAGAAGGACCTCGCGTTCAACCTCGGCGGTCACGTGAACCACTCGATCTTCTGGACGAACCTCTCGCCGAACGGCGGCGGCCAGCCCGAGGGCGAGCTGAAGGCCGCCATCGACGAGTACTTCGGCTCGTTCGAGAAGTTCCAGGCCCACTTCGCCGCCGCGGCCGCCGGCATCCAGGGCTCCGGCTGGGCCGTGCTGAGCTGGGACCCGATCGGCGCCCGCCTGATCATCCAGCAGCTGTTCGACCAGCACGCCAACGCCGCCCAGGGCACCGTCCCGCTGTTCCAGCTGGACATGTGGGAGCACGCCTTCTACCTGGACTACCTCAACGTGAAGGCCGACTACATCAAGGCCGTCTGGAACATCGCCAACTGGGAGAACGTCGCGCAGCGGTTTGAAACAGCGCGTGAGAAGACCACTGGTCTGCTGGTACTGTCGTAAAAGATGGGCGTCCTGATGGGCGATCAAGCCCATCAGGACGCCGTTGTCCGCGCAATCCGCGAAATTTACGCATTTCCTTGATTAAGAACCAGGAGACTTTCGTGTCTGTCAAGATCGGTATCAACGGCTTCGGTCGTATTGGACGTAACTTCCTCCGTGCAGCTCTTGCACAGAACGCAGACCTGGAGATCGTTGCCGTCAACGACCTCACCGACAACGCCGCTCTGGCGCACCTTCTGAAGTACGACTCCGTCGGGGGTCGGCTGGGAGTCGAGGTCTCGCACGAGGGCGACGTCATCACGGTCGGAGGCAAGGCCATCAAGGTCTTCGAGGAGCGCGACCCCGCGGCTCTGCCCTGGGGCGAGCTCGGCGTGGACATCGTCATCGAGTCGACCGGACGCTTCACCGACGCGGCCTCCGCGGGCAAGCACATCGCCGGTGGCGCCAAGAAGGTCATCATCTCCGCGCCCGGCACCGGTGTCGACGGCACCTTCGTCATGGGCGTGAACGAGGACACCTACGACTCGGCCACCCAGAACATCATCTCCAACGCGTCGTGCACCACGAACTGCCTGGCACCGCTGGCCAAGGTGTTCAACGACACGTTCGGCATCCAGCGCGGCTTCATGATGACCGCGCACGCCTACACGGCCGACCAGAACCTGCAGGACGGCCCGCACAAGGACCTGCGCCGCGCCCGCGCCGCCGCGATCAACATCGTCCCGGCCTCCACCGGCGCCGCCAAGGCCATCGGCCTGGTGCTGCCGGAGCTCAACGGCAAGCTCAGCGGCTCCTCGTACCGCGTGCCCGTGCCCACCGGCTCGATCGTCGACCTGACCATCGTCTCGGACCGCGATGACCTGACCGTCGACGAGGTCAACGCCGCCTACCGCGCCGCTGCCGCCGACGGCCGACTGAACGGCATCCTCGCGTACACCGAGGACCCGATCGTCTCCAGCGACATTCAGCAGGACCCGCACTCCTCGATCTTCGACTCCGCCCTGACCAACGTCTCGGGCAACCTGGTCAAGGTCTCGAGCTGGTACGACAACGAGTGGGGCTACTCCAACCGTCTCGTCGACCTGACCGAGTACGTCGCCGAGCGCCTCTAAGCTCATACGCATGACTCTGCGCACCCTCGACACACTGGGGTCGCTCGCAGGCAGGCGCGTCATCGTCCGTTGTGACCTCAACGTCCCGCTCCGGGACGGAGTCATCACGGACGATGGCCGCGTTCGCGCCTCGCTGCCGACCCTCAACGCTCTCATCAATGCCGGTGCACGTGTCGTCGTGTGCTCGCACCTGGGCCGCCCCGACGGCGCGCCCGACCCGCAGTACAGCCTGGAGCCGGTCGCGCAGCGACTGTCCGAGCTGCTCGGCAAGCCGGTCGCGTTCGCACGGGACACCGTGGGCGAGTCCGCCCGCGGCGCGGTCGCCTCGCTCGAGGACGGCGGCGTCGTGGTGCTGGAGAACCTGCGCTTCAACCCGGGGGAGACCTCCAAGGACTCCGCTGTCCGCCAGGCGTTCGCCGACGAGCTCGCGGCACTGGGCGATGCCCTGGTGTCGGACGGCTTCGGCGTGGTGCACCGCAAGCAGGCCAGCGTGTACGAGCTCGCCCAGACGCTGCCGTCCGCGGCGGGTCTGCTGATCGCCACCGAGCTGGACGTGCTGGACCGCCTCACGGAGAATCCGGAGCGCCCCTACACGGTGGTGCTCGGTGGATCCAAGGTGAGCGACAAGCTCGGCGTCATCTCGCACCTGCTCCCGCGCGTGGACCGGTTGCTGGTCGGCGGCGGGATGCTGTTCACCTTCCTGGCGGCGAAGGGCCATGCTGTGGCCTCCAGCCTGCTGGAGAAGGACCAGCTCGACACCGTCCGCGGCTACATCGCCGAGGCCGCCGAGCACGGCGTGGAGCTGGTGCTCCCCACCGATGTCGTGGTCGCCGCATCGTTCGCGGCGGATGCCGCGCACGAGACCGTCGCAGCGGATGCCATCGAGTCGAGCTCCTTCGGAGCATCCGGCATCGGCTTGGACATCGGACCCGACACGGCGACCGCATTCGCGGAGGCCATCCGCGGATCGCGCACGGTGTTCTGGAACGGCCCGATGGGCGTGTTCGAATTCCCGGCGTTCGCCGCGGGCACCAAGGCCGTCGCACAGGCTCTCACCGAGGTCGACGGCCTCGGGGTCGTCGGAGGCGGCGACTCGGCCGCTGCCGTGCGCCAGCTGGGATTCTCGGACGACCGGTTCGGGCACATCTCCACCGGCGGCGGCGCCAGCCTCGAGTTCCTCGAGGGCAAGAAGCTACCTGGACTGGAGGTCCTCGGATGGCAGTGACTCGTACTCCGCTGATCGCGGGCAACTGGAAGATGAATCTCGACCACCTGCAGGCGGTCGCCACGGTGCAGAAGCTGCACTGGACGCTGAAGGACGCCGGTCACGAGACCGGCTCGGTGCAGGTCGCGGTGTTCCCGCCGTTCACCGACATCCGCTCGGTGCAGACGCTCATCGACGCCGACAAGATCCCGTTCGAGCTGGGTGCGCAGGACCTGTCCGCGTACGACTCGGGCGCGTACACCGGCGAGGTCTCGGGCGCATTCCTGGCCAAGCTGGGCGTCGGCCAGGTGATCATCGGTCACTCCGAGCGCCGTGCCTACCATCACGAGGGCGACGACGTCGTGAACGCCAAGGTGAAGGCTGCGCTGAAGCACGGTCTGACCCCGGTGATCTGCGTCGGCGAGACCGCGGAGGACCTGGAGCGCTTCGGCGGCAGCGCCGTCCCGGTCTCGCAGCTCGAGAAGGCGCTGGAGGGCGTTCCGGCCTCCGCCGACATCATCGTGGCGTACGAGCCGGTCTGGGCGATCGGCTCAGGGCAGGCGGCGAGCCCGGCGCAGGCACAGGAGGTCGCGGCGGCTCTGCGCGGCGTGCTGGTGCGAGTGCTGGACGAGGATGCCGCGGCTCGCACGCGCATCCTGTACGGCGGCTCCGTGAAGTCCGGCAACATCGCCAGCTTCATGCGGGAGCCCGACGTGGACGGCGCGCTGGTGGGTGGGGCGAGTCTCGTCGTGGACGAATTCGCAGCCATCGTGCGCTATCAGAAGCACGTCGGAGTGTGAGTCGGCGGGGCGCGTTCCGCGCCTCGTCCTATAATCGACTGCTAGGCGGGTCTTCTCTGACCCCGGCGAAAGGCTTCATCCGTGGTGGTTCTCGAGTTCGTCCTGCAGGTGGTGCTGGGCATCAGCAGCGTCCTGCTGACGCTCCTCATCCTGCTTCACAAGGGTCGCGGCGGCGGTCTGTCCGACATGTTCGGCGGTGGCATGACGGCCGCCGTCGGGTCGTCCGGGCTCGCTGAGCGCAACCTCAACCGGTTCACCGTGGTGCTCGCACTGGTCTGGTTCGTGACCATCGTGGCACTCGGCCTCATCACGAAGTTCACGGCGATCTGATGGCCGCAGGAGGAAACGCGATCCGCGGTACGCGGGTGGGCTCCGGCCCGATGGGCGAGCAGGATCATGGCTACCACGCCGACCGCATCGCGGTCTCGTACTGGGATGCTCTCGGCAACGAGACCGTGCGGTACTTCGCCGCCGGCGTGCCGGAGGAGGAAATCCCCGAGACCATCGACCACCCGCACACCGGCCTTCCCGCCGGCCGCGATCAGAAGAACCCGCCGGCGATGTCCAAGGCCGAGCCGTACAAGACGCACCTCGCCTACGTGAAGGAGCGTCGCACCGACGAAGAGGCCGAGCAGCTTCTCGCCGACGCGCTCACGCAGCTGCGCGAACGCCGTGGCCAGGCCTGACGCACAGCGCTCGAGCGGAATCCCCGGGAGGTCACTCCCGGGGATTCCTGCGTCTGCGGAGGGTGGCGCGCAGGAAACGACGAGGAGACGCAGGAGAGCCCCCACCTGTCGGTGGAGGCTCTCCAGTATCGCGAGGGGCTGACGGGAATCGAACCCGCGTCATCAGTTTGGAAGACTGAGGCTTTACCATTAAGCTACAGCCCCGCTCGGACGCCCGCTGAGCTGGGCGCCTCGTAAAGCATAGCGGACGTCGCAGGCTGCTCCGTCCGTTAGACTCGTCAGGGCCGTTCCCGTGCGCGCGGGTTCAAGCCGGGGCGTAGCTCAGCTTGGTAGAGCGCCCGCTTTGGGAGCGGGAGGTCGCAGGTTCAAATCCTGTCGCCCCGACCACGGCAACAGACTTCATGCCCGCGCCGTCCGCGCGGAAACCACAAGGAGATACACCAGTATGGCCAACAGCACCGTCGAGAAGCTTTCCCCGACCCGGGTCAAGCTCAGCATCACGGTCACCCCTGAGGACCTCGAGCCCAGCATCAAGCACGCCTACGAGCACATCGCTCAGGACGTGCAGATCCCCGGCTTCCGCAAGGGCAAGGTCCCTGCTCCGATCATCGACCAGCGCATCGGCCGCGGCGCCGTCATCGAGCACGCCGTCAACGAGGGCCTGGATCGCTTCTTCCGCGAGGCCGCCGCCGAGCACAACGTGCGCATCGTCGGCCGTCCCGCCGCCGACATCACCCAGTGGCCGAACGAGAAGGACTTCTCCGGCGACCTGCTCGTCGACGTCGAGGTCGACGTTCGCCCCGAGATCGAGGTCCCCTCCTACGACGACATCACCATCACCGTCGACGCCGTCGACACCGACGACGCCGCCGTCGACGCCGAGCTGGACAGCCTGCGCGCCCGCTTCGGCACCCTGATTCCCGTGGACCGCCCGGCAGCCAGCGGCGACTTCGTCGAGCTCGACCTGATCGCCACGATCGACGGCGCCGAGATCGACCGCGCTGACGGCGTGTCGTACGAGGTCGGCTCGGGCGAGCTGCTCGAGGGCATCGACGAGGCCATCGACTCGCTGACCGCCGGTGAGCAGACCACCTTCCGCTCCAAGCTCGTCGGCGGCGACCACGCCGGCGAGGAAGCCGAGGTCTCCGTCACGGTCAAGGGCGTCAAGGAGCGCGAGCTGCCCGAGGCCGACGACGACTTCGCTCAGATGGCATCCGAGTTCGACACCCTGGCCGAGCTGCGCGACAGCCTCGCCGAGCGCGTCGGCCAGCAGGGCGTCTTCACACAGGGCGCCGCCGCTCGTGACCAGCTGCTGGACGCGCTGCTGGCGAAGGTCGAGATCCCCGTCCCGGCTCAGCTCATCGAGGACGAGGTGCACACCCACCTCGAGAACGAGAACCGCCTGGACGACGACGTGCACCGCGCTGAGGTCGCCGAGGCCAGTGAGAAGCAGTTCCGCACGCAGGTGCTGCTGGACACCATCGCCGAGGGCGCTGACGTGCAGGTCTCCCAGGAGGAGCTGAGCCAGTACATCGTGCAGTCCGCCGCCCAGTACGGCATGGCTCCGCAGGAGTTCGTCGAGGCCCTGCAGGGCGCCGGCCAGCTGCCCGCCCTCGTCGGCGAGATCGCCCGCAACAAGGCCCTCGCCTCGGTGCTCGGCAAGGTCAAGGTCGTCGACAGCAACGGCAAGGCCGTCGACCTGTCCGAGTTCATCGGCGACGCCGACGACGAGGCCGAGGCCGAGGCCGAGGAGGCTCCCGCCGAGGAGAAGCCCGCCAAGAAGCCCGCAGCCAAGAAGGCTCCGGCCAAGAAGGCGACTGCGAAGGCCGACGACGCCGAGGAGAAGCCCGCCAAGAAGGCTCCGGCCAAGAAGGCGCCTGCCAAGAAGGCCGCCGCGGAGAAGGACGAAGCCGACAAGGCCGAGTGATCGCGGATCATCAGGAGGGGCGGATGCTGCGGCATCCGCCCTTCCTGCGTCTGAGTGACGCGCTCTCTGCTCAGGGCGAACACGGCCGGGGCCGCGCGCGCGCGCCGGTAGATTCGAATCACCGAAACACGGAAACAGGAGCTGACATGGCTGAACCCCTGATGGCGACGAGCGTCTTCGACAGGCTGCTGAAGGATCGCATCATCTGGCTGGGCTCTGAGGTGCGCGATGAGAACGCGAATGAGATCTGCGCGAAGATCCTCCTTCTCGCCGCCGAGGATCCCGAGAAGGACATCTACCTCTACATCAACTCGCCCGGTGGCTCGATCACCGCGGGCATGGCCATCTACGACACCATGCAGTTCGTGCCGAACGACATCGTCACGGTGGGCATCGGCATGGCCGCGTCGATGGGCCAGCTGCTGCTGACCAGCGGCACCAAGGGCAAGCGCTACATCACCCCGAACGCCCGCGTGCTGCTGCACCAGCCGCACGGCGGCTTCGGCGGCACGGCCAGCGACATCCAGACGCAGGCGCAGCTCATCCTCTCGATGAAGCAGCGTCTCGCCGAGATCACCGCGGGCCAGACCGGCAAGACCGTCGAGCAGATCAACGAGGACGGGGACCGCGACCGCTGGTTCACCGCCGACGAGGCGCTCGAGTACGGATTCGTCGACCACATCCGCGAGCACGCCAGCGACGTGCACGGCGGCGGCGGCACCGGCGCGGACAAGTAAGGAACACGACACATGTACACACCCACGTTCCGCTCCGCCGGCACCCTCCCCTCCAGCCGCTACGTGCTCCCGCAGTTCGAGGAGCGCACCGCCTACGGCTTCAAGCGCCAGGACCCGTACAACAAGCTGTTCGAGGACCGCGTGATCTTCCTCGGCGTGCAGGTCGACGACGCCTCGGCCGATGACGTGATGGCGCAGCTGCTGGTCCTGGAGAGCCAGGACTCCGAGCGCGACATCACCATGTACATCAACTCGCCCGGCGGCTCGTTCACCGCCATGACGGCCATCTACGACACCATGCAGTACGTGGCACCGCAGATCCAGACCGTCGTGCTCGGCCAGGCGGCATCCGCAGCTTCCGTGCTGCTGGCCGCCGGCGCCCCCGGCAAGCGCCTCGCCCTCCCCAACGCCCGCGTGCTCATGCACCAGCCGGCGATGGGCGAGGCCGGTCAGGGCCAGGCATCCGACATCGAGATCCAGGCCAAGGAGATCCTGCGGATGCGCACCTGGCTCGAGGAGACCATGGCTCGCCACACCGGCAAGCCCGTCGAGCAGGTGAACCGCGACATCGACCGCGACAACATCCTCTCGGCCGAGCAGGCCAAGGAGTACGGCATCGTCGACCAGGTGCTCAGCTCGCGCAAGCGCGCCTGAGACACCCGTCTCGCAGGAGCGGCCCGGCACCACGCCGGGCCGCTCTTCTGCGTTCAACGGGCAACGGATGCGCAGGACGTCGGCATCCGAATGCTCATCTGAGCAGAACAGTGCGCGTGCGTCGGTACCCTCCTAAGCTGGAGGCGGAAGGAGGATGCCGTGGACGACGAACTGCTCATGGTGCGCGTGGCCGAGCTCTCGTACGACGAGGACAAGACGCAGGACGAGATCGGCGCCCTCCTCGGCATCTCGCGCTGGAAGGTGGGCCGGCTGCTCGTGCAGGCCCGCGAGCGCGGCATCGTGCGCATCGAGATCGTGCATCCCCGCGCCCGTCGGCTGGGTGCCGAACGCGCACTCGTGGAGCGATTCGGACTGAAGGATGCCGTGGTCGTCCCCGCACCCGACGAGCCCGGCGCCGTGCTGGAGCGCGTCGCCCGCGCCGCCGCCGACATGCTGACAGCCCTGCGCCCCGTGCCGCGCACACTGGCCGTCAGCTGGGGACGCACGCTCACCGCCATCGCCGAGGCGCTGCCCGAGGGATGGGCGCACGGCGTCACCGTCGTGCAGGCCAACGGGGGAGTGAGCCTGAACCGGCGCTCGGGAGGCGCGGCATCCGTCGCCGCCACCATCGCGCAGCGCGGCGAGGGCCAGGCCGTGCTGCTGCCCAGCCCCGCCATCCTCGAGCGTGTGGAGACCAAGCGGGCCATCGAGGCGGACCGCACGGTCGCCGCCATCCTCGATGAGGCGTCGCACGCCGGTACGTTCCTGTTCACCGCGGGGCCGTGCGACGCGGCATCCGCTCATGTCGAGAACGGCTACCTGACCGCAGCGGACATCGACGAGCTCGCCCGACGCGGCGCCGTCGGAGATCTGCTGGGCCGCTACATCGACGCCGACGGCAACATCGTCGACCCGCAGCTGGACGCGCGGACCGTCGGCGTGAGCCTCGAGCGGGTGCGCTCCGCGCCCCGATCCATCTTCGTCACCGCGGGCGCCGCCAAGCACGACATCGCGCGTACAGTCGTCGGCAACGGACTGTGCACCGTCCTGGTGACCGATGAATCCACAGCACAAGCACTCTTGGAGGAGATGTGACCACCACAGAACTGAGCCGTCGCACGGCTGTCGACGTGCTGGGCGGTGAACCCGACGACGCCACCCTGCGCCGCTTCCTGCACGGCCTGCCCGGCGTGGACGCGGTGGGCCTGGAGCAGCGCGCGGCGGCCCTCGGCACGCGCTCGATCAAGACCACCTCGAAGGCGTGGGCGCTGGACAAGGTCATCTCGCTGATCGACCTGACCACGCTCGAGGGCGCCGACACCGCGGGCAAGGTGCGTTCGCTGGTGGCCAAGGCGAAGACCCCGGATGCCGCCGACCCGAGCACCCCGCGGGTGGCCGCGGTGTGCGTGTACGGCGACATGGTGCCGCACGCCATCGAGGCGCTCGGATCCGCGCACGGCGACCCCGACGACGGAGGCATCCACGTCGCCGCCGTCGCGACGGCCTTCCCGTCCGGCCGGGCGTCGATCGAGGTCAAGCTGGCCGACACCGCGGATGCCGTGGCCGCCGGCGCGGACGAGATCGACATGGTCATCGACCGCGGGGCGTTCCTGGAGGGACGCTACGGGTTCGTGTTCGACCAGATCGCCCGGGTCAAGGAGGCGTGCCGCCGCGCGGACGGCACGTACGCCGCGCTCAAGGTCATCATGGAGACCGGCGAGCTGAACACCTACGACAACATCAAGCGCGCCTCGTGGCTGTCCATCCTGGCCGGCGGCGACTTCATCAAGACGTCCACCGGCAAGGTGCAGCCCGCGGCCACGCTGCCCACCACGCTGCTCATGCTCGAGACCGTCCGCGACTGGTACCGCGCCACGGGGGAGAGGATCGGCGTGAAGCCCGCCGGCGGCATCCGCTCGTCGAAGGACGCCATCAAGTACCTCGTCACGGTCGCCGAGACCGCCGGCGAGCAGTGGCTGCAGCCGCACCTGTTCCGCTTCGGCGCGTCGAGCCTGCTCAACGACGTGCTGCTGCAGCGCCAGAAGATCACCACCGGTCACTACTCCGGTGCCGACTACGTGACCATCGACTGAGGACGAGACATGTCATTCCTGGAATACGCTCCCGCGCCGGAGTCAAAGGCGATCCTGAATCTGAAGGAGAGCTACGGGCTGTTCATCGACGGCGAGTTCGTCGACGGCTCCGGCCCGTCCTTCCACACCATCTCACCTGCCGACGAGAGCCGCATCGCCGAGATCTCCTCGGCCTCGGATGAGGACGTCGACCGCGCGGTCGCCGCGGCGCGCCGCGCGTACGACCGCGTCTGGTCGAAGATGAGCGGCCGCGACCGCGGCAAGTACCTGTTCCGCATCGCGCGCCTCGTGCAGGAGCGCGCCCGCGAGCTGGCCGTGGCCGAGAGCCTGGACAACGGCAAGCCCATCAAGGAGAGCCGCGACGTGGACGTGCCGCTGGTGGCGGCCTGGTTCTTCTACTACGGCGGCTGGGCCGACAAGCTGGACTACGCCGGCCTCGGCGCCGACCCGCGCTCGCTGGGCGTGGCGGGCCAGATCATCCCGTGGAACTTCCCGCTGCTCATGCTGGCCTGGAAGCTGGCCCCGGCCCTCGCCGCGGGCAACACCGTGGTGCTCAAGCCCGCCGAGACCACCCCGCTGACCGCGCTGATCTTCGCGGAGATCCTGCAGCAGGCGGACCTGCCCGCCGGCGTCGTGAACATCATCACCGGTGCCGGAGCCCCCGGCGCCACGCTGGTGCGCCACCCCGACGTGGACAAGATCGCCTTCACTGGCTCCACGGCCGTCGGCCGCGACATCGCCAGGGCCATCGCCGGCACCGACAAGCGCGTCACGCTGGAGCTGGGCGGCAAGGCCGCCAACATCGTGTTCGACGACGCGCCCATCGACCAGGCCGTCGAGGGCATCGTCAACGGCATCTTCTTCAACCAGGGGCACGTGTGCTGCGCAGGCAGCCGCCTGCTGGTGCAGGAGTCGATCCACGACGAGGTCGTCGACCGGCTCAAGCACCGCCTGTCCACGCTGCGCCTTGGCGACCCGCTGGACAAGAACACCGATATCGGCGCCATCAACTCCGCCGCCCAGCTGGCCCGCATCCGCGAGCTCAGCGACATCGGCGAGGCCGAGGGCGCCGAGCGCTGGACCGCCGACTGCGCGCTGCCGGACAAGGGCTTCTGGTTCGCGCCGACCATCTTCACTGGCGTCGAGGCCTCCAGCCGCATCGCCCGGGACGAGATCTTCGGACCGGTGCTCTCGGTGCTGACCTTCCGCACGCCCGCCGAGGCCATCGCCAAGGCCAACAACACCCCGTACGGGCTGTCGGCCGGCATCTGGAGCGACAAGGGATCGCGCATCCTGGCCGTCGCCGACCGGCTGCGCGCGGGCGTGGTGTGGGCCAACACGTTCAACCGCTTCGACCCGTCCAGCCCCTTCGGCGGCTACAAGGAGTCCGGCTACGGGCGCGAGGGCGGCCGCCACGGTCTGACCGCGTACCTGAAGAGCGGCGCGTCCTCGACCCGGGCGATCACCGCGAAGCAGACCAGGGCCGTCTCCGCCAAGGCGTCCAAGCCCACCAAGCCCGCCAAGAAGGGAGCCGCAGCATGAGCGCGCGGTTGACGATTCCCAAGACCTACAAGCTCGCGATCGGCGGAAAGTTCCCCCGCAGCGAATCCGGTCGCACCTACGAGGTGGTCTCGAAGAAGGGCGCCTTCCTCGCCAACGCCGCGAAGGCGTCGAGGAAGGATGCTCGGGATGCCGTCGTCGCGGCCCGCGCGGCCGTGAAGGGCTGGTCGGGCGCCACCGCGTACAACCGCGGGCAGGTGCTGTACCGCGTCGCGGAGATCCTCGAGGGCCGCCGGGCCCAGTTCGTCGATGAGATCGTCGACCAGGAGGGCGTGTCGGCCGCCGTCGCCGGCGCGCAGGTCGACGCCGCCATCGACATGTGGGTCTGGTACGCGGGCTGGTGCGACAAGTACGCGCAGTTCGCCGGCAACGCCAACCCCGTCGCGGGCCCGTACTTCAATATCTCGGTGCCCGAGCCCACCGGCGTCGTGGCCATCGTCGCGCCGCAGGACTCCGCGCTGCTGGGCCTGGTGTCGGTCATGGCGCCGGCGCTGGTGACCGGCAACACGGTGGTCGTGATCGCCAGCCAGCGGCATCCGCTCTCCGCCATCAGCCTCGCCGAGGTGCTGGCCACCAGCGACGTGCCCGGCGGAGTGGTGAACGTGCTCACCGGCTTCCCCGCGGAGATCACGCCGTGGCTGGCGTCGCACGCCGACGTCAACGCGCTGGATCTCGCCGGCGCGGGCGACCTGGACTGGGTCGACCTGGAGATCGCCGCCGCCGACACCCTCAAGCGCGTGCTGCGCCCCGGCGAGGTGGAGCAGAGTCTGGACCGCATCACCGCGTTCACCGAGACGAAGACCGTGTGGCACACGAAGAGCATGGTCTGACCCGAGGCGCCGTGGGCCCGGTTCCGCTGTCGGCGGACCCGGGCCCTTCGCATGCGCGCCAATGCGGCCGGGTGTCGGTGCATGCGGTTAGGCTCGAAAGGCGGCATCAGGCCCCCGCCTGATCCACGGCTTCGAGGAGGACGCGCATGACACGCATCGGTGAGAGTGCCGACCTGTTCAAATGCTCTTTCTGCGGAAAGAGTCAGAAGCAGGTGCAGCAGCTGATCGCCGGACCTGGCGTGTACATCTGCGATGAGTGCGTCGAGCTGTGCAACGAGATCATCGAGGAGCGGATGGCCGAGGCCGGCACCGGTCCGGTCGCCGAGTTCGATCTGCCCAAGCCGCGCGAGATCTACTCCTTCCTCGAGGAGTACGTGGTGGGGCAGGAGCTGGCCAAGCGCTCGCTGGCCGTCGCCGTGTACAACCACTACAAGCGCGTGCGCGCCCGCGGCACTCTGCAGACCGCCGAGCAGAAGGCCGAGGAGGTCGAGGTCGCGAAGAGCAACATCCTCATGCTCGGCCCCACCGGCTGCGGCAAGACCTACCTCGCCCAGACCCTCGCCAAGCGGCTGAACGTGCCGTTCGCCGTCGCCGACGCCACCGCCCTCACCGAGGCGGGCTACGTGGGCGAGGACGTCGAGAACATCCTGCTCAAGCTGCTGCAGGCCGCCGACTACGACGTCAAGCGCGCCGAGACCGGCATCATCTACATCGACGAGATCGACAAGATCGCCCGCAAGGCCGAGAACCCGTCCATCACCCGCGACGTGTCGGGCGAGGGCGTGCAGCAGGCGCTGCTGAAGATCCTCGAGGGCACCGTCGCATCCGTGCCGCCGCAGGGCGGGCGCAAGCATCCGCACCAGGAGTTCCTGCAGATCGACACCACGAACGTGCTGTTCATCGTGGCAGGCGCGTTCGCGGGCCTGGAGGACATCATCTCCGCCCGCGTCGGCAAGCACGGCGTCGGGTTCGGCGCTCCGCTGCACGACCCGGGCAAGGATCTCGACCTGTTCGGCGAGGTGCTGCCGGAGGACCTGCACAAGTTCGGCCTGATCCCCGAGTTCATCGGTCGCCTGCCCGTCGTCACCTCGGTGTCGCCGCTGGACCAGGATGCTCTGATCGACATCCTCACCGGCCCGCGCAACGCTCTGGTCAAGCAGTACCAGCGCATGTTCGAGATCGACGGCGTGCAGCTGGAGTTCGAGGACGACGCGCTGCGCTCCATCGCCGACCTGGCCGTGCTGCGCAAGACCGGCGCCCGCGGCCTGCGCGCCATCCTGGAGGACGTGCTCGGACCCATCATGTTCGAGATCCCGTCCGCCGAGGACGTCACGAAGGTCGTCGTCACCAAGGCCGCCGTCGAGGACGGCGCCCCGCCCACCGTGGTGCTCGCCCGCAAGCGCAAGAGCGCCTGAGCGGGTTCAGATCGCAGTCAGCTCCGCGACCAGCACGGTGTCCACGGCATCCGCCCACACCGTGTGCCGGGTCACGGCGAAGCCCGACGAGGCGAACGTCGCCGTGTACGCCTCGAGTGTCCTCAGCGCGGTGTAGTCGCTGATGTACGGGCGCACCGGCGTGGGCTGATCGATCAGCACGGTCGGGTCGTCGCCCATCAGGAAGGTCGCCGTCACCACGCGCCCGCCGGGGCGCAGCATCCGATGCCACTCCGCGACGGTCCCGTGAAGGTCGGGGATGATGTGCAGCGCCGTCACGCACAGGATGAGATCCATCGATGCATCCGGCAGTGGGAGTGCCGCGACATCCGCCTCGACCCAGCGCACCTCCGGCAGAGCGGATGCCGCGGCGGCCAGCATCCCCGGCGACAGGTCCGCACCCGTCAGATGGAGCCCCGGCATCCGCTGGTGCAGGGCGCGCAGCACGAGGCCGGTGCCGGTCGCGACGTCCAGCACATCGCGCACGCCGTCGAGATCGGCGAACGCCGCGACCTCGAGAGCCACGGCCTGATGCATCGCATCCTCGTCGTAGGTCGCCGCGCGCCGATCGAACGCACCGCGGATGGCGCCGAGGGTCTCCGCGAATTCGGAGGGCTCAGGCATCCAACCCGCGCCTCTTCAGCAGCGGCGCGATCTCGGCATCCCGGCCGCGGAAGTCGCGGTAGGCCTCCAGCGGGTCCTTCGAGCCGCCGACGCCCAGCAGGAGCCGGCGGAAGCGGTCGCCGTTCTCACGGGTCAGCCCGCCGTTCTCGCGGAACCACTCCACGGTGTCGGCGTCGAGCACCTCGCTCCAGATGTACGAGTAGTAGCCGGCGCTGTAGCCGCCGGAGAACACGTGCGCGAAGTACGTCGACGAGTAGCGCGTCGGCACGACGGGGTTCAGCAGCCCGATGTCGGCCAGCGCCGTCTTCTCGAACGCCGCCACGTCGCCGGGCTCGTCGCCTGCGCCGAGGAGGTGCCAGGCCTGGTCCAGCCACGACGCCGCCAGGTATTCGCTGGTGGCGTGGCCCTGGTCGAACGCCTCCGTGTCGCGCAGGCGCTGCACGATCGCGGCATCCAGCGGCTCGCCGGTCTCGACGTGGCGGGCGTAGTTGTCGAGCACCTCGCTCCACAGGATCCACATCTCATTGACCTGGCTGGGGAACTCCACGAAGTCGCGGAACACGTTGGTGCCGGCGAAGTGCGGGTAGGTCACGCGCGCGAACAGCCCATGCAGGGCGTGCCCGAACTCGTGGAAGAGCGTGGTCACCTCGTCCAGCGTCAGCAGGGTGGGCTCGCCGTCGCCTGGCTGCGCCACGTTGAGGTTGTTGACCACCACGGGCAGCGTGCCGCGCAGTGCGGACTGGCTGACGATGGGGTTCATCCACGCGCCGCCGCGCTTGGAGTCGCGGGTGTACAGATCCAGCACATACAGGCCCACGGGCGAGCCGTCGGCGTCGTGCACCTCGAACACGCGCGCGCCCGGGTGATACGCGACCAGATCCGTCCGCTCGGTGAATGTCACGCCGTACAGACGGGATGCCGCGAAGAATACGCCGTCGTGCAGCACGCGCTCGGCCTCGAACCACGGGCGGAGGGCCGCGGTGTCGATGTCGTAGCGGGCCTGGCGCACCTTCTCGGTGTAGAACGCCCAGTCGTGCGCCTCGAGCGGGAACGGCTCGGCCTCGGTGGCATCGATGATCTCCTGCAGCGCCGCGCGCTCGCGCTCGGCGTTGCGCGCGGCGGGTGCCGCCAGCTCGCGCAGCATCCGCTCGA
This sequence comes from uncultured Microbacterium sp., assembly GCF_937927635.1. Classification (GTDB taxonomy): domain Bacteria; phylum Actinomycetota; class Actinomycetes; order Actinomycetales; family Microbacteriaceae; genus Microbacterium. The sequence goes on along the minus strand of NZ_CALBRW010000025.1, from coordinate 189,165 downwards.
CGGCATCCGGAGTCTTCGCCGTCTCATCGGCGGTGATGTACGCGGCGTGCGAGGGGTAGCCCAGCAGGGCGGCGCGCTCAGCGCGCAGTGTCACGATCTCGGTCAGAACGGCGCCGTTGTCGTTCTGATTTCCGCGCGAGCCGCGGGAGAGGGATGCAGCCATGATGCGTCGGCGGCTCTCGCGGACGGTGAGGGACGCCAGGTACGGATGCCCGCTGAACAGCGTGAGTCCCACCAGGTGCTTGCCGGTCTCGCCGCGGTCGGCGGCGGCGCGAGCCGTGGCGCTCAGCTCGCCGGATGTGAGCCCGTCGAGCTCCGCGGCGTCGTCGAACAGCACGGCGAGCTCGTTGGTGTCGTTCAGCAGGTTCTTCTCGAAAGCGGTGCTGAGCGTCGACAGCCGCTGATTGAGCTCGGTGAGCCGGACCTTGGCCGCATCGTCCAGCGCCGCGCCGGCGTGCGTCATCTCGCGGAAGTGCCGCTGCACGAGGTAGCGCTCCTCGGCGCCCAGATCCAGCTCGTCCAGCCGGGAGTGCACCTGCGAGACCCGCCAGTACAGCTGCGAATCCAGCCGGATGGCATCCTGGTGCGCCGACATCAGGGGCGCCAGCTCCTCGTCGATGGACTGGATCTCCGCGGTGGCATCGGCCGACGCGACCGTGTAGAACGCCGCCGCCACGCGCTCCAGCATGCTGCCGGAGCGCTCCAGTGCCACCAGCGTGTTCTCGAACGTGGGCATCGAGCGCACCATCGTGATCGCCTGCACCTCGCGCAGGTGCTCCTCGAACGCGGCGTGGAAGGCCGGCAGGTAGTGCTCCGGGCGGATCGCCGCATAATCGGGCAGCCCGTACGGGAGCGTGGAGGGGGAGAGCAGCGGGTTCGTGGCCTCGGTCATCTCTCGAGCCTATGGGGTGTGCGTCGCGGCATCCGTCAACCGCGCCATCACGCGGGTCAGCGCCTCGATCACGAGCCGCACCGAGCTGCGGCGCAGGTTCTCGGGGCGGGTCAGCACGTCGATGGTGCGCAGGGTGTTCACGCCACGCAGCGGCAGGCGCACGATGTCGCGATCGTCCACGCTGCGCGAGGTGTACCGCGGCAGCAGGCCGATCGCGTCGCCGGCGGCGATCACCGCGGCCACCGCGCCGTAGTCGTTGATGCGGTGCTGCACCTGCACGGGCCGGTTGGCGATGGCCGACACCGCCCGCAGCACGTCGTCGGGGGAGTAGCCGACGCGGCTGGTCACCCAGCGTTCACCGGCCACGTCGGCAGGAGAGAGCGAACGACGCCCGGCCAGCGGATGCTGCACCGACACCGCCACGTCCAGCGGCTCGCGCACCAGCGTGACACTGCGGATGCCGCCGGTGGGCCACTGCGCGGAGTGCTCCATCCGATGCGCCAGCACCAGGTCGTAGCGGGCGGTCAGTGCGGGGAACTCGCTCTGCGCGACATCCTCGTCGGTGAGGTGCACGGCCGGTGCCGGGCCGGATGCCGCCAGTTCCCGCACCAGCGGGCCGAACAGCGCCTGGCCGGCACTGTGGAACCCACTGAGGCTGACCGAGCGTGCGGCGTCGTGCTCGAACTCGTCCAACGCGTTGCGGGCGGCGGCCATGGCGTCGATGGCCTCCGCCCCCGCCGCGGCCAGCACCTCGCCGGCGGACGTCAGCGCGAGCGTGCGGCCGTTCTTGCGCGTCAGCGGCGTGCGGAATCCGCGCTGCAGTGCCGCCAGCTGCTGCGACACGGCCGACGGGGTGACGCGCATCGCCTCCGCCACGGCGGTGACGCTGCCGAGGGCCCCGAGCTCCCGCAGGATCTGCAGCTGATGGAGTTCCACACCCCGATCCTATTGTTAAGCATCCACTGAATGAACCGTGCAGGAGAAGGCTGTTGCTCTACAACGTCGAATACGGTCAGATCGAAGCATGAAGGCTCTTTTCAAGCCCGCCGCTGCCGCCGGGCTGGAACTCACCGAACGCCCCGATCCCACCCCCGGACCCGCCGACGTCATCATCCGCGTCCTGCGCACCGGCATCTGCGGCACCGACCTGCACATCCGCCGCTGGGACGACTGGGCGGCATCCGCTGTCGCCGCCCCGCTGGTGCCCGGCCACGAGTTCTACGGCGAGGTCGTGGAGATCGGCGATCAGGTGCGCGACATCGCAGTGGGTGACCGCGTCTCCGGCGAAGGCCACATCGTCTGCGGCACCTGCCGCAACTGCCGCGCGGGACGCCGGCAGATGTGCATCCGCACCATCGGTCTGGGCGTGCAGCGCGACGGGGCGTTCGCCGAGTACCTCTCGCTGCCGGCCACCAACGTGTGGAAGCACCACGACGACGTCACGCCAGAGCTCGGCGCCATCTTCGACCCGCTCGGCAACGCCGTGCACACCGCGCTGACCTACCGTCTGGTGGGCGAGGACGTGCTGGTCACCGGGTGCGGCCCGATCGGACTGATGTCCATCGCCGTCGCCCGGCACGCCGGCGCCCGCTTCATCACCGCCACCGACGTCAGCGCGCCGCGGCTGGAGATGGCGAAGGCCATGGGCGCCGACCAGGTCATCGACGTCTCGAAGCAGGACATCCGCGAGGCGCAGGCCGCCCTCGGCATGCGCGAGGGGTTCGATGTGGGCTTCGAGATGAGCGGTGCGCCGAAGGCGCTGCCTGCCATGATCGACAACATGAACCACGGCGGGCGGATCGCCATGCTGGGCCTGCCCGGCGCCGGGTTCAGCATCGACTGGGGGAAGCTCGTCACCCACATGCTCACCATCAAGGGCATCTACGGCCGCGAGATGTTCGAGACCTGGAACGCCATGGGCGCCATGCTGCAGACCAGCGCCACGCTGCGCGAGTCGATCAGCCGCGTGATCGCCGAGGTCATCCCCGCGCGCGAGTGGGAGAAGGGCTTCGACGCCGCAGCGGCAGCCGGCACCGGCAAGATCATCCTCGACTGGACCCAGCTTTAAGGAGCACCGCGATGTACACCACCTTCAAGGACCACCTGGCCGCCGAGCTCGCCGGCATCGAAGAGGCAGGGCTCACCAAGCACGAGCGCGGCATCCGCGGCCCGCAGAGCGCCGAGATCACCGCGGACGGCGCCGAGGTGCTCAACTTCTGCGCCAACAACTACCTGGGCCTCGCCGACGACCCGCGCATCCTCGCTGCCGCGAAGGGCGCCCTGGACGAGTGGGGCTACGGCATGGCCAGCGTGCGCTTCATCTGCGGCACGCAGGAGCAGCACCTGGAGCTGGAGCGGCGGTTGGCGGCGTTCCTCGGCACCGAGGACGCCATCCTGTACTCGTCCTGCTTCGATGCCAACGGCGGCGTGTTCGAGACGCTGTTCTCGGCCGAGGACGCCATCATCTCGGACGAGCTGAACCACGCGTCGATCATCGACGGCATCCGCCTGTCCAAGGCCCAGCGCTACCGCTACCGCAACAGCGACATGGCCGACCTCGAGCAGCAGCTGAAGGATGCCGCGGACGCCCGCTTCCGCGTGATCGTCACCGACGGCGTGTTCTCGATGGACGGCTACATCGCAAAGCTGCCCGAGATCTGCGACCTGGCCGAGAAGTACGACGCGCTGGTCTTCGTCGACGACTCGCACGCCGTGGGCTTCATCGGCGACAACGGCCGAGGCACCCCCGAACTGTGCGGGGTCAGCGACCGTGTGGACATCTACACCGGCACCTTCGGCAAGGCGCTCGGCGGCGCGTCCGGCGGGTACGTCGCCTCGCACCGCGACATCGTCGCCCTGCTGCGCCAGCGCTCCCGTCCGTACCTGTTCTCGAACACGCTGGCGCCCGCGATCGTGGCCGGCACGCTGACCGCCCTGGATCTCGTGGAGGGCTCCGCCGACCTGCGCGCCCGCCTGCGGTCCAATGCGGAGCTGTTCCGCTCCCGTATGACCGAGGAGGGCTTCACGCTGCAGCCGGGGGAGCACCCCATCGTGCCCGTCATGTTCGGCGACGCGGCGCTGACGGCCCGCATCGCGGCCGAGATGCAGAAGCACGGCGTGTATGTCACGGCGTTCAGCTTCCCGGTGGTGCCGCGAGGGCTGGCGCGCATCCGCGTGCAGCTGTCGGCCGCGCACACGCCCGAGCAGGTGGAGCGCTGCGTCACGGCGTTCGTCGCGGCCCGGGATGCCGTGAGCTGACGCGTCCACGTCACCCCGAGACCCCTCCGCATCGTCGAGACCCCTCGTGGTCGACGTCGCTGCGGAGGGGTCTCGGCATTCGTGAGGGGTTTCGGCATCATGGGCGGGGCGACGGAGCGCAGAAGAGTCTCTGCAAAGAATTTCATGCAAAGAAGTAGTTGCAAAGAAATGCTTGCAAGAGTATCTTTGCATGCATGACGGAGAACGATGAGGGACGGACGCTGGATGCCGGGGCGCTGAAGGCGCTGGCGCACCCACTGCGGGTTCGCATCTACGACCTGCTCAGCGAGCGAGGGCCGCAGACCGCGAGCACCCTGGCCGCGATCATCGGCGAGACCTCCGGCGCGACCAGCTACCACCTGAGGGCGTTGGCCGCGAAGGACCTCATCCGCGAGGTCCCGGATCGCGGCACAGCCCGCGAGCGCTGGTGGGAGCGCCCGAAGGGGCGCATCAACCTCCCCGGTCCCGACGACACGATGTCGCCGGCCAATCGTGCGGCAGCGCAGATCGTCACCTCCGAGTTCTTCCGCCTGCGGCACCAGACGCTGATGGACTACCTCAACCGCCCCACGGCCGATCAGCCGGAGGAGTGGCGGGATGCCGGGCTCGTGATGACCACGATGCTCGATCTCACGCCCGAGCAGATGCTCGAGGTGCGCCAGGAGCTCTCCGACCTCGTCGATGCCGTCGTCGAGCGGTATCGCGGCCAGGAGTCACAGCCCGGCACCCGGCGCGTGTCCCTGCGCGCCGAGATCTTCGATCTTCCCGCGGCCGGCAGCCGCGGCGTCCCGAACCAGGAGTGACCATGACCGCCGCCGTGCTTCACCTCGCCGCGCCGACCGCCCTCGAGCGTGGGCTGCTGCGTCTTGCCGCCACCATCACCTCGTACGCCGAGCACCGTCGCGAACGCCGCGCCGAGCGCCACGAGATCGCGCTCGACATGCTGCGTGAGCAGCGGGTGCGCAAGCGCGATCCGCGTGCACTCGACGTCGCCCTGCTCTCCCTGGGGTCGCGACCGCGGTAGCGGTCCCTGTGAGCGACTCATCGCCTCAGTGCCTCGACCCGGCCGCGGCAGGAGCGCCCGACGTGACCGGCGTCGTCCGCCCCGGCAGCACCAGGCAGACGCCCACGGCCACCACGGTGAACCCGACCGCCCACCAGAATGCCGTGTCGAAGCCGGATGCCAGGCCGGCGAGGCCCGTCGCGCCGTGCGTCGTCGCCTCGAGGATCACGGCGAGCAGTGCCGTGCCGAAGGAGCCGCCGAGCTGCTGCGCCAGTCGGGTGATGATGCTCGCGTGCGGCACCTGGTCGCGTTCGAGGCCGACGAAGGCGACGGACATCATCGGGATCATCAGCGCGCCCATGCCGAAGCCGCGCAACACCAGTGCGATCATCAGCCAGATCATGCTCGTGGTGGAGTCCGCGACGGCGAACGGGACGGTGGCCAGGCCCATGACGACGAACCCGGCGATCGCCACGCTGCGCGCGCCGAGGGCGTCGGTCAGCCGCCCGGCGAGCACGCGGCTGAGCAGTGCTCCGACGCCCTGGGGTATCAGCAGCAGGGCCGCCGCGAGCACGTCCGTGCCGCGGACGATCTGGAAGTAGAGCGGCAGCAGCAGCATCGACCCGTAGAGGGCGGCGCCGGACAGGAAGAGGGCCGCGCTCGAGGTCGCCACCGTCCTCCGTCGCAGCAGACCCATGTCGATCAGCGCGTTGGCGGGTCGGCGCACCTGGCGGAGCACGAACGCCACGGCCAGCACGATCCCGGCGACGACGGGCGCCCAGACATCCAGACGCGAGAAGCCGCCGACCTGGCTGACGTTCGAGAGCCCGTACAGGATGCCGACCAGGGCCGGCGAGACGAGCACCATGCCCACCCAGTCGAGGGGGAAGCGGCCCCGTGGCGGGTCGGACGGCAGGAACCGCCATGCCAGGACGAGCCCGATCAGGCAGAACGGCACATTCACCCAGAAGATCCCGTGCCAGTCGAACCAGGTGAGGATGAGTCCGCCGAGCGTCGGTCCGATGATGGGGCCGAGTGCTGCCGGCAGGCTGACCATCGCCATCAGGCGGCCGAGGGCGGCCCCGGGCGGCACCTGCTGCACCGCCAGGGGGGCCATCAGCGGCATCATCAGCCCGCCGCCGATGCCCTGCACGACGCGGAAGGCGATCAGGCTGGGGGCATCCCAGGCCATGCTGCACGCGATCGAGGCCAGCAGGAAGAGGGTCAGGGCGAGCATCCAGAGGCGTTTCCCGCCGAGCCGCGCCTGCGCCCAGCCGACGATGGGGATGGCGACGCCCAGGGCGAGCAGATACGCCGTGGTCACCCACTGGATGGTGCTGACGGGAACGGCGAGATCGGTCGCGAGCGTGGCCAGCGAGACGCTCATGATGGTGCTGTCGAAGATGACCGGCAGTGCACCGGTGATCAGGACCAGGGCCGAGACGATGGCGCTGCGCGGCACGGTCGGCGCTGCGGGGGAAGTCATGGGAGCTCCTCCACTTAAGATACATGACTGTATCTACAGTTCTCGGAGTGTACGCGCGTCGGATAAGATACACAAATGGATCTTGAAAAGCCGATGAAGCGTCGCCGCGGGCAGGAGCTCGAGGATGCGATCCTCGCCGCGGCCTGGGCGCAGTTGGTCGATCGTGGCTACAACGCGTTCACGATCGACGCGGTCGCCGAACGGGCGGGCACCAGCCGGTCGGTGATCTACCGGCGCTGGCCCGATCGGGACGACCTTCTGGAGGCCGCGATCGCGACCGGCCTGAATCAGGGCCGCGAGGTGACTCCGCCGGACACCGGCAGCCTGCGTGGGGACATGATCGAGGTTCTTCGGCGGTCGAACCGGCTGCGCGGATCGATCGCACCCCTGATGAGCGTGCTGATGGGCGCCTACTACGCCGATTCTGGCCGCACGTTCGGCGACGTGCGCGAGCGGGCGCTGGGGCCGCGTGGCGGCGGACCCATCGACACCATCCTGGAGCGAGCCGTCGCGCGAGGCGAAGCGGACGCCGCGAAGCTCACCTCGAGGGTGCGGTCGGTTGCCGTCGACCTGTTCCGCCACGAGATGCTCATCACCGCGGCGCCCCTGCCGGACGAGGTGATCGACGAGATCGTCGACGACGTGTTCCTGCCGCTGGTCCGCCCCGACAGGCAGTGACCAGCGCCGGGCTCAGTCCTCGAAGGGACGGGCGATGACCTCGCCGGATGCCGTGAGCAGGACCTCCCACCCGGCATCCAGCTCCGCCAGCGGGCGCCCCTCCAGCCAGGTCAGGGTCCAGTGGCCCGTCAGCCCCCGGCCCTCCACCTCGGCGATCGCCGGGCGGAGGGCCGCAGGGACGGATGCCGGGGGCTCAGCGCCCACGGCCCAGCGCGTGCCGAGCTGCATCACGCCTCCGGAACCGGGGCCAGCTCGATGGCCGTGACGGCCAGCTCTTCGGCCTCCGCGAAGGCGAGCTCGGAGATGCGGCCCACGGCGCGCAGGTCGTCGGCGGCCGCACGCAGCGCCTCGAGCTTCGCGGCGGGCGCGGAGATGGTCGCCGTGGCGACGGGCGTCTTCTGCGAGGCCTTGGCCTCGGTCTTGGCTCGGCGGATGCCGATCAGCGCCTCACTGGCGGTGGCGAGCACAGCCGTGTCGCCCTCGATCTCGAGCGCGACGGGCCACGCGGCGGTGTGGATCGAGCCCTCCTCGAACCAGCTCCACGCCTCCTCGGTCGCGAACGAGATGATCGGGGCCAGCAGCCGCAGCAGCGTCGACAGCGCCAGGCGCAGCGCGAGCGCAGCGGATGCCTGTCCCACGTCGGTCTGGTCGTAGGCGCGCTCCTTCACGAGCTCCAGGTAGTCGTCGCAGAACGTCCAGAAGAACGACTCGGTGACCTCCAGCGCCTTGGCCTGGTCGTAGTTCTCGTACGCGGCCGTGGCCTCGCGCACCACCTGGTCGAGGGTGGCCAGCATCGAGGCATCCAGGGCATGCGTGATCTGCGCGCCCTCCGGGACGGGGAACGACAGCACGAACTTCGCCGCGTTGAGGATCTTGATCGCCAGGCGGCGGCCGATCTTCACCTGTGTGGGGTTCTGCGGGTCGAACGCCGCATCCATGCCCAGCCGGCTGGACGCCGACCAGTACCGCACGGCATCCGATCCGTGCTTGTCGAGGATGTCGGCGGGGGTGACCACGTTGCCCTTGGACTTGGACATCTTCTTGCGGTCGGGGTCCACGATGAAGCCGGAGATGGCGGCGTTTGCCCACGGCGCGCGCTGGTCCTCCTCGGTGGAGCGCAGCATGGTGGAGAACAGCCAGGTGCGGATGATGTCCTGGCCCTGCGGGCGCAGGTCGAACGGCGCCACCGTGTTCCACAGCTCCTCGTCGCGCTGCCAGCCGCCGGCCAGCTGCGGGGTGAGCGAGGAGGTGGCCCAGGTGTCGAAGATGTCCTGCTCGGCCACGAAGCCGCCGGGCATGCCGCGCTGCTCCTCGGTGTAGCCGGCGGGCACGGAGCTGGTCGGGTCGATCGGCAGCTCCTCGTGCGACGGGGTCAGCACACGGTCGTAGTCGCGCTCGCCGTTCTCGTCGAGGCCGTACCAGATCGGGATCGGCACGCCGAAGAAGCGCTGGCGCGACACCAGCCAATCGCCGGTGAGCCCGCCCACCCAGTTCTCATAGCGCACGCGCATGAAGTCGGGGTGCCAGGACATCTTCCGGCCGTTCTCCAGCAGCTGGTCGCGCAGCTGCTCGTCGCGGGCGCCGTTGCGGATGTACCACTGGCGCGTGGAGACGATCTCCAGCGGGCGGTCGCCCTTCTCGAAGAACTTCACGGCGTGGCTGAAGGGCTTGCCCACCTCGATGAGCTCGCCCGATTCGCCCAGCAGCTCCACGATCGCCTTGCGGGCGCTGAACACGGTCTTGCCGGCCAGCTGCGCGTACGCGTCGCGACCGGCATCCGAGGTGATCGCCTCGGGAGCATCGGCCAGCACGCGGCCGTCCTTGCCGAGGATGGTGCGGTTGGGCAGGTCCAGCTCGCGCCACCACACGATGTCGGTCACGTCGCCGAAGGTGCAGATCATGGCGATGCCGGAGCCCTTGTCGGGCTGCGCGAGGTGGTGCGCCAGCACGGGCACCTCGACATCGAAGATCGGGGTGCGCACGGTGGACCCGAAGTACGGCTGGTAGCGCTCATCGTCGGGGTGCGCGACCAGCGCCACGCAGGCCGCCAGCAGCTCGGGGCGGGTGGTCTCGATGTGGATGTCGCCGGAGCCGTCGCTCTTGTGGAACGCCAGCCGGTGGTACGCGGCCTGCTGCTCGCGGTCCTCGAGCTCGGCCTGCGCGATGGCGGAGCGGAAGTCGATGTCCCACAGCGTGGGCGCCAGCGACTGGTACGCCTCGCCGCGCTCCAGCCCGCGCAGGAACGCCAGCTGGCTCTGCCGGATGGTGTCGTCGGAGATGGTGCGGTAGGTCTGCGTCCAGTCCACGCTGAGGCCCAGCTGGCGGAACAGCGCTTCGAACTGCTTCTCATCCTCGATGGTGAGCTCTTCGCACAGCTCGATGAAGTTGCGGCGGCTGATGGGCAGCTGATCGGCCGGCTTCAGGCTCTTCGCGTCGCCGTGGAACGGCGGGGTGAAGTCGGGGTCGTAGGGAAGGGAGGGGTCGCAGCGCACGCCGTAGTAGTTCTGCACGCGACGCTCGGTGGGCAGGCCGTTGTCATCCCAGCCCATCGGGTAGAACACGTTCTTGCCGCGCATGCGCTCGAAGCGCGCCTTGATGTCGGTGTGCGTGTACGAGAACACGTGGCCGATGTGCAGGCTGCCGGATGCCGTGGGCGGGGGAGTGTCGATGGAATAGACGCCCGTGCGGCCGGACGCCGTGGCCTTGGCGCGATCGAACAGGAAGGTCCCCTGCTCGTTCCAGCGCTCACCCCACTTCGCTTCGAGACCTTCGAGTGCGGGCTTGTCGGGGATGGCGGACATGAAGGTCTCCTTGAGCAATGTGTGCGGCACTGTGTGAGCGTGCCTGAGTGTGGGTTGTGGGGAGATTCTATCGGCTGAATCTGGAGGGCGCGTAGATCGACCGCGTCCAAGAACCGCCGGTACGATGGAGGCACACCCCTTTTCCCGCACTCTTCCGAGGTCCCCGAATGCCTTCTCTTCCCGTGCGCCGTCTTCTTCCCCTGGCCGCTCTCGCCGCAGCATCCGCTCTGGTGCTCAGCGCGTGCGCCGGTCCGGCATCCGATTCCGGCGCGAAATCCGGTGCGAATCCGGATGCCGAGATCACCTGGGCCATCGAGGGCGCCAACCTCTCCAACGGCAAGATGGACCCGCAGTCCAGCCAGCTCGACTCCACAGCCATGGTGCAGCGCCAGGTGCTGGACTCGCTGGTCTACCAGGAGGCCGACGGTACGTTCTCGCCGTGGCTGGCCAAGAGCTGGAAGGTCTCCGACGACGGAAAGATCTACACGTTCACGCTGCGCGACGACGTGACCTTCACCGACGGGACCGTGTTCGACGCGGCCGCGGTGAAGGCCAACTTCGACCGCATCGTCGACCCCAAGACGGAGTCCGCACAGGCCGCCGCCATGCTCGGCGGCGACCTGTACGCCGGCACGAAGGTCATCGACCCGCACACCGTCGAGGTCGACTTCACGAAGCCCTACGCCCCGTTCCTGCAGGCCGCCAGCACCACGCAGCTGGGGTTCTGGTCGCCGAAGGTGATCAAGAGCGCGGGCGATCAGATCAAGGCCGGCGGCCCCGACGTCAACGTCGGCACCGGACCGTTCACGATGACCTCGTACACCGCGAACCAGGAGATCGTCTACACCCGCAACGACGACTACGCGTGGGGTCCCGACGGCGCCAAGGCCCCGAAGGTGAAGACGCTGCGCGTGGAGCTGCTGCCGGAGGCATCCGTCCGTGCCGGCGTGGTGGGCTCGGGTGAGGCGCAGATCGCGAGCAATCTGCCGCCGAGCGCGGTCAAGACCCTCGGCAAGGACATCACGGTCACGGCCAAGGAGTACCCGGGCCTGCCGTACTCGCTGTTCCTGAACGAGAAGTACGGCGTGTTCGCCGACCAGAACGTGCGCCACGCGTTCGAACTGTCCATCGACGTGGATGCCGCCGTCAAGCAGATCTTCTTCGGCCAGTTCCCGCGCGCCTGGAGCATCCTCGGCCCGACCACGCCCGGTTACGACGCCTCGCTCGAGGGCACCTGGACCTTCGACCCCGAGAAGGCGAACCAGCTGCTGGACGAGGCCGGCTGGACCACCCGCGACTCCGACGGTTACCGCACCAAGGACGGCACGCGCCTGTCCGCACGCTGGATCGCCTGGACGCCGGTCTCCGACGAGCACACGGCCATGGCCAACGCCATCCAGTCCGACCTGAAGAAGGTCGGCTTCGAGATCAAGCGCGAGACGCTGGAGCCCGCGGCCTACAACGAGCAGTACGGCCCCAGGACCTACGACATCACGGACTGGGACTTCTCGGGTGTCGACCCCGACCTGCTGCGCAGCCACCTGGGCACCGACGGTTTCCAGAACGCCTCGGTGGTCAGCGATCCCGCCGTGGACAAGCTGCTGCAGGACGGGCTGTCCACCACCGACCCCGCCGCGCGCGCGAAGATCTACCAGCAGGTGCAGCAGTGGAACGCCGAGAACGTGGCCATCGTGCCGCTGTACGTGTCCTCGGCCATCACCGCGACATCGAAGGACGTCAAGGATCTGACCTACGACCTGTACGGCCGCCCGCTGTTCTACACCGTGAGCCTCGCCGGCTGAGATCCGCGTGCCACGCGCTCTGACCCGGATCGCCGGGATCGCCGCATCCGCCGTCATCGTCCTGTGGGGCGCGGCGACGCTGGCGTTCCTGGCGTTCCGGGTCATCCCGGGCGACGCGGTCACGGCCATGCTGGGCCCGCAGTCGCAGGTCAGCGAACAGGTCAAGGCCGGTATCCGCGCCGATCTGGGGCTGGACCGGCCGCCGCTCGTGCAGTACCTGTCGTACCTGGGCGGACTGCTGCGCGGCGATCTCGGGCGCTCCTACCAGCTGCGGATGCCGGTGACCGAGGTCATCGGCCGCCAGCTCGGCCCCACGCTGCAGCTGACCGCGCTGGCGCTGCTGATCGCGGTGGTGCTCGCGCTGGCGGCGGCGCTGTTCGCGCGCCGCGGCATCGCCCGCGGAATCGTCGTGGGCCTCGAGCTGGTCGTGCTCTCCTCGCCGGTGTTCTGGATCGGCATCCTGCTGCTGGCGGTGTTCTCGTTCTGGCTGGGCTGGTTCCCGGTCGCGGGATCGCGAACCCCGGCGACGCTCGTGCTGCCCGCCGTGACGCTGGCGCTGCCGGTGGCGGCGCTGATCGGGCAGGTGCTGCGCGACGGCATCGACCAGGCTGAGCGGCAGCCGTTCGCCGAGACCGTGCGGGCGCGCGGCGCGGGGCCCGCGCGGTTGGTGCTGCGGCACTCGCTGCGGCACGGCGCCGCCAATGCGCTGACTCTCGCCGCGTACTTGACCGGTTCGCTGCTGGGCGGCGCCGTGCTCGTGGAGACCGTGTTCGCCCGCCCGGGCCTCGGACGCATCACGCTGGCCGCCATCCTCAACCGCGACCTGCCCGTGCTGTCCGGGATCATCATGCTGAGCGCCCTGGTGTTCGTCATCGTCAACACGCTGGTCGAGCTCGCGCATCCGCTGCTGGATCCGCGGCTGCGCACGAGCCGTGCCGTGTTCGCCGAACAGGCCGCCGGAGCGGTCACGGAGGAGCGGCGATGAGGGCGGCGGGGCTGTGGCTGGCGGCGGCGTTCCTCGCGCTGGTCGCCGTCGCCGCGTTCGCCCCCGACCTGCTGGCGGCGCACGACCCGTTGCAGACCGACGTCATGGCCGCGCTGCAGCCGCCCAGCGGCGCGCACCCGTTCGGCACCGACCAGTCCGGCCGCGACGTGCTCTCCCGCGTGGTGCACGGCGCGGCCCGCTCGGCGGGGATCGGCCTGCTGGCCACCGCGCTGGCCCTCTTGATCGGGCTGGCCGTCGGCGCGCTGTCCGGTGTCGCACCGCGACTCGTCGATGCCGGGCTCATGCGCGTGACCGATGTGCTGATGGCGTTCCCGGAGTTCCTGGTCGCCCTCATCGTGGTCGCCGTCCTGGGCCCGGGTGGTGTCAACGTCGCCATCGCCGTGACCATCGCCGCCGTGCCGGTGTACATCCGGCTGGCACGCACGCAGACGCTCACGCAGCGCTCGACGGAGTACGTCGAGGCGTCGCGCATCCTCGGCGTGGGGCGGATGCGGGCGTTCCGCCGCCATGTCGTGCCCGGCGTGCTGGGCGCGCTGAGCGTGCTGGCCACCATCGGCATCGGCTCGGCCATCCTCGCCGCGGCGGGCCTCAGCTTCCTGGGGCTGGGGCCGGCCGAGCCCGACCCGGAGTGGGGGCTCATGCTCTCGGGCGGGCGCAACGTGCTGGGGCAGGCATGGTGGATCTCGGTGTTCCCCGGCCTGGCCATCACGCTCACCGTCATCAGCGCCACCGTGCTGGGGCGCGCACTGCGCCGCAGGCTGGACGGAAGCGCGGCATGAGCGCCGTGGAGCTGCAGGGGCTGCGCATCTCGATCGACGGACGCCCGGTCGTCGACGACGTGTCGTTCACCGCGGAGCCGGGGGAGTGCCTGGCCATCGTCGGCGAGTCCGGCGCCGGCAAGTCGCTCACCGCCCGCGCCCTGCTGGGACTGCTGCCGACAGGTGCGGTCTCGTACGTGGAGCGGCTGTCGATCGCAGGGACGGATGCTGCGCAGCTGAGCACCGCGGGCTGGCGCAGGCTGCGCGGGCGCGGCATCGCCCTGGTCTCACAGGATGCGCTGGCGGCCCTGGACCCGCTGCGGCGGATCGGACACGAGGTCGCCGAGCCCATGGAGATCCACGGTCTGCGGCCCGGCAACCGCAGGCGATGGGTGCTGGACCTGCTCTCCGAGGCATCCATGCCCGATCCGGAGTGGCGAGCCCGCAGCTACCCGCATGAGCTGTCCGGAGGCCTGCAGCAGCGCGCGCTGATCGCGTCGGCGCTCGCCGCGGATCCTGCGGTGCTGGTGGCCGATGAGGCGACGACCGCGCTGGATGCCACCGTGCAGGCCCGCATCCTCACGCTGCTGCGCGGCATCGCCGACAGCGGCAGGGCCGTCGTGTTCATCAGCCACGACTTCGCCGCCGTGCGCCGGGTCGCCGACCGCGTGCTGGTCATGCGCGCCGGGGTGGTCGTCGAGCAGGGCACCGTCGACGAGGTGATGCGCGCCCCGCGCACCGAGTATGCGAAGCAGCTGGTCGCGGCCAGCACGCCGGCGCCACGAGCATCCTCTCCCGGGCCGGGAGCGACCCTGCTCCGGGCATTCAGCGTCTCGAAGACGTTCGACCGTCCGGCCGTCGTCGAGGCGACCTTCACACTCGGTGCCGGCCGCACGCTGGGGATCGTGGGGGAGTCCGGCTCGGGCAAGACGACGCTGGCGCGCATGATCGTCGGGGTGCAGCATCCGGACTCCGGCGCCCTGGAGTGGGCGTCGCCGCAGCGCGTGCAGCTCGTGCACCAGAACCCGCTCGGGGCGTTCGACCCGCGTTGGAGCATCGGACGCTCGCTGCGCGAGGCGCTGCAGGCGGCAGGCGTGCGGCGGGGTGAACGTGCGGCGCGGGTCGCTGAGCTGCTGACGGAGGTGGGCCTCGACCCGGCGCTGGCATCCCGCCGCCCGCGCGAGCTCTCCGGCGGACAGCGCCAGCGCGCCGCCATCGCCCGGGCGCTCGCCGCAGAACCGCAGGTGCTGGTGCTCGACGAACCGGTCTCAGCGCTGGACCCCACGGTGCGGCAGCACGTGCTGGACCTGCTGGTGCGCCTGCAGGACGAGCGCGCGCTGACCATGGTGTTCGTCTCGCACGACCTGGGCGTGATCGCCTCGGTCTGCGATGACGTGCTGGTCATGCAGCACGGGATCATCGTGGAGCAGGGGCTGACCACCGACGTGTTCACCGATCCCCGGCATCCGTTCACCCGCGAGCTGCTGGCCGCCGGGGCCTGACTCAGCCTCTCACCCCGAGCGCCCCGCGCGCCGAAGTACGCTTCGCGCGGACGGAATCCGAGTGTTCCTCCGCGCCAGGTGCACATCTCCGCGTCGGGCGCTCGCGTGGTCACCGCTCGGCCTGACTCAATCGCGCACGGAGATGCCGGCGGATGCCGCGAACACCGGTGCCAGCTGCTCCACCTGCGCCATGGTGAGGGTCGTGCCGCGCAGGGAGCTCACATCCAGGAATGCCAGGGCGTCGAGGCCGCGCAGGTCGACGTGCTCGGCGCGCATGCCGCGCGTGCCCAACGCGTCGCAGCGGGTGCCCTCGAACGCCATGCGCGTGAGCGTCGAGCCCGGCAGATCCAGCGTGGTGATCTGGCAGTGCTCCACGAGCACGTCGACTGCCTTCGCGCCCGCGAGTGTGAGGTAGTCGATCCGCACACCCTGCAGCTCCAGCTCGTGGATGCGCGCGTCGGTGAGGTCCAGCGTGCCGATCCGTCCACCGGTGATCCGCACGCGCCGCAGATTCGCCTCGCGTGCGGCGAGTGTCGTGACCTGCACGTTCTGCAGGTCGACGTCCATCAGCGTGGCGCCGCGCAGCTCGAGGGCACCGGCGCTGCCTGTCAGCACGCACTGATCCAGCGTGGAGTGCGAGAGGTCGGCATCCCCGGTCAACTCGATCCGCGACGCCTGCAGATCCGCACCGCGCTTCGGCGCAGCCGACTCCAGGTGCGGCGGCAGATCCGGTGCGGAGACCAGGGGCGGGCGGAGATCCTCACTGCGACGGGCCATGCGCTCGACTCTAAGACAATCGACGTCAGCCGCTGTGCGCCCGGCGCGGAGAAGTGCGCTTCGCGCGGATGGAATCCCGGCATCCGTCCGCGGCTGGTGCACATCTCCGCGCGAAGCGCTCGCCGAGGAGAGAACGCATTCGTCCTGCACCATCACGGATTGGATGGAACTCTCCACAATCCGTGGATCTGCAACCTCCGAGCTGGCAGCGAACGCGCAGGCTGTGGAGATGGGCACTGATGTGAACGAGTTGATGGCATTCATCTCGGATCGTGGAGGGGTGGTGCGGGCTGTGCGCGTGACCGAGCAGGGTTTCGGCCGACGCGCGGTGGATGCAGCGGTGGCGCGCGGGCTGCTGGTTCGGCCGCGCCGAGGGTGGCTGGCGGCGCAGGGGACCCCGCGGACGTTCCACGATGCCGCGCGCTTCGGGGTCGTGATCACATGCCGCACCGGTGCTCAGCATTACGGACTGTGGTTGCACGACGCTTCCGGGCCGCTGCATGTCGCGGTGCCGACGACGCGGACCGGGCACGTGGGCGCCCATGCCCGCGTGCACTGGGGTGCGCCGCTGATCCCGCGGGATCCGGATGCCCTGGTCGATCCGATCGAGAACGTGCTGGCCTACATCGCGGAATGCGAACCGTTCGAGCAGGCACTCGCCACGTGGGATTCCGCATTCAACAAGGGGCTCGTCGAGATGGCTGCCATGTCACGGCTTCCGCTGCGTCCTGCAGCGCGTCGAGTGCTCGCCCGGGCGACGCCATTCTCGGATGCCGGTCTCGAGACGTACCTGAGGAACCGGCTGCGCTGGTTGAAGGTGCCGTTGCGCATCCAGACCTGGATCCATGGGCATCGCGTCGACGCGCTCATCGGCGCGCGACTGGTGCTGCAGATCGACGGCAAGCATCACGTGGGCGCACAGCGCACCGAGGACATCAGGCACGCGGAACTGAAGCTGCTCGGTTTCCACGTCATCCGCGTCTCCTATGCGCAGATCATGTTCGATTGGCCCGCTGTTCAGGACCTCATCATGCGTGCCGTGGCTCAGGGACTGCATCTCGCGGCCTGAGGCCATGCGCCTTGCGCGGAGGAGTGCGCTTCGCGCGGGTGGAATCGCGGCATCCGTCTGCGGCTGGTGCACATCTCCGCGCGAAGCGCTCGGAGGCGGTGACGCACAGCGAGCGGCGGCGGGATGCGCGTAGAATGGCCGGACAAGCGCTGATCCGGCCATCACCGGGGAGCTCTCGGAAGAACGCTTCGCTTCGGCGGGGTCACTAGAACCGAGCGGGGCAGGCCCGTCATCGCCGCAGTGAGAGTGGATGCCGCGAGGCGTCAAGCGAGGTGGTACCGCGGCCGTCAGGCCGTCCTCGCAGCAGCATCCGCCCACGACCACTGCGAGAGACGATGACATACCCGCGCACAGCCGGCACCGCGTTCGGCCCGGCCGCCGTCACCCCGAGTCCGCGATTCCCCGAGATCGAGACCGAGGTGCTCGAGTTCTGGAAGAACGACGACACCTTCCGGGCGTCCATCGCGCAGCGCGAGGATGCCGAGGAGTGGGTCTTCTACGACGGCCCGCCGTTCGCCAACGGACTGCCGCACTACGGGCACCTGCTCACCGGCTACGCCAAGGACCTGTTCCCGCGGTTCCAGACCATGCTGGGCAAGAAGGTCGACCGCGTGTTCGGCTGGGACACCCACGGTCTGCCCGCCGAGCTCGAGGCGATGAAGCAGCTCGGGCTCACCGAGAAGCACGAGATCGAGGACATGGGCATCGACGTCTTCAACGCGAAGGCGCGCGACTCGGTGCTGGCCTACACCCGCGAGTGGCAGGACTATGTCACCCGCCAGGCCCGCTGGGTGGACTTCGAGCGCGGTTACAAGACGCTCGACCTCGGCTACATGGAGAGCGTGCTGTGGGCGTTCAAGACGCTCTACGACAAGGACCTCGCCTATGAGGGCTACCGCGTGCTGCCGTACTGCTGGCGCGATGAGACGCCGCTGTCCAATCACGAGCTGCGCATGGACGACGACGTCTACCAGGACCGTCAGGACCCGTCGGTCACCGTCACCTTCCCGCTCACCGGTGCGAAGGCCGAGACGCTGGGCCTCACCGCGGTGCGCGCCCTGGCCTGGACCACCACGCCGTGGACCCTGCCGACCAACCTGGCACTGGTCGTGGGGCCCGACATCGAGTACGTCGTGGTGCCGGCGGGTCCCGACGGCGCGGCCGACGTGGTGGCGGGCGACGATGTCGTCGAGACCGCCGCGCATCGCTACCTGATCGCGCGCGAACTGCTGGGCGGTTACGCCAAGGACCTCGGCTACGAGTCCGCCGCCGACGCGCTCGCCGCCGTCGAGGCCACCCACCTCGGTCGCGACCTCGAGGACATCACCTACGACCGTCTGTTCGACTACTACGCCGACACCGAGACCTGGGGCACCGAGAATGCCTGGCGCATCCTCGTCGACGACTACGTCACGACCACCGACGGCACCGGCATCGTGCACCAGGCGCCCGCCTATGGTGAGGACGACCAGCGCGTGACGAACGCCGCCGGCATCCCGACCATCCTCTCCCTCGACGACGGCGGAAAGTTCCTGCCGAACGTCACCGAGGTCGCCGGCATGCTGTGGATGGACGCCAATCGTCCGCTGATCCGGCTGCTGCAGGCCGAGGGACGGATGCTGCGCGAGCAGAGCTACGTGCACTCCTACCCGCACTGCTGGCGATGCCGGAACCCCCTGATCTACAAGGCCGTGTCCAGTTGGTTCGTGCGCGTCACGGACTTCAAGGACCGGATGCTGGCGAACAACGAGCAGATCACCTGGGTGCCTGAGAACGTCAAGCACGGCCAGTTCGGCAAGTGGCTCGAGGGCGCGCGCGACTGGTCGATCAGCCGCAACCGCTACTGGGGCTCGCCCATCCCGATCTGGAAGAGCGACGACCCGGAGCACCCGCGCGTGGACGCGTACGGCTCGCTGGCCGAGCTGGAGCGCGATTTCGGGCGCCTGCCGCACAACGCCGACGGCGAGGTGGACCTGCACCGCCCGTACATCGACGAGCTCACCCGGCCGAACCCCGACGACCCCACCGGGAAGTCCACGATGCGCCGCATCGAGGACGTCTTCGACGTGTGGTTCGACTCCGGCTCGATGCCGTACGCGCAGGTGCACTACCCGTTCGAGAACCAGGAGTGGTTCGACACGCACGCGCCCGCGGACTTCATCGTGGAGTACATCGGACAGACCCGCGGCTGGTTCTACGTGATGCACGCGCTCTCCACCGCGCTGTTCGACCGCCCCGCCTTCAGCGGCGTGGCCTGCCACGGCATCGTGCTGGGCAGCGACGGCTACAAGATGTCCAAGTCGCTGCGCAACTACCCCGACGTCAGCGAGGTGCTCGACCGCGACGGCTCCGACGCCATGCGCTGGTTCCTGATGTCCAGCTCCGTGCTGCGCGGCGGCAACCTCGCCGTCACGGAGGAGGGCATCCGCTCGGGCGTGCGGGAGTTCCTGCTCCCGCTGTGGAACTCGTGGTACTTCTTCGCCACCTACGCCAACGCTGCGACGGAGGGCGGTTACGAGGCCACCTGGCGCACAGACTCCACGGACGTGCTGGACCGCTACATCCTGGCCCGACTCGGCGACCTGGTCCGCGAGGTGCGCGCCGACCTGGAGGGCCTGGACTCGACCACGGCATCCGCTCGCCTGCGCGACTTCGCGGAGGTGCTGACCAACTGGTACATCCGCCGCTCCCGCGACCGCTTCTGGGAGGGCACCGACACCCAGGCTTTCGACACGCTGTACACGGTGCTGGAGACGCTGACCCGCGTGGCGGCCCCTCTGGTGCCCCTGATCAGCGAGCGCATCTGGCAGGGCCTGACCGGCGGACGCAGCGTGCACCTGACCGACTGGCCGGATGCCGATCTGTTCCCCGCCGCCGATGACGTGCGCGACGCCATGGACGCCGTGCGCGAGCTCTCCAGCGTGGGCAACGCGCTGCGCAAGAAGGAGAAGCTGCGCGTGCGCCTGCCGCTGGCGCGCCTCACGGTCGTCTCGCCGCTGGCGGAGAGCCTCGGCCAGTTCGAGGACATCCTGCGCGAGGAACTCAACGTCAAGTCCGTCGAGTTCGTGCAACTGGGCGAGGGCACCGCGAGCGAGTACGGCATCAGCCACCGCCTGAGCGTGAACGCCCGCGCAGCCGGTCCGCGCCTGGGCAAGGACGTGCAGCGCGTGATCGCCGCCGCCAAGGCCGGGCAGTGGAAGGAGTGGAAGGGCCAGGTCGTCGCCGGCGGCGTCGCGCTCGAGCCGCAGGAGTACGAACTCGTGCTGGAGACCACCGGGCGTCCTGCGGGCGAGGCCCTGGCGCTGGTGCCCGACGGCGGCTTCGTGCTGCTGGACACCGCCACCACTCCCGAGCTGGAAGCCGAGGGCCTGGCCCGCGACGTGATCCGCGCTGTGCAGGACACCCGCAAGAAGGCCGGTTTCGACGTCAGCGACCGCATCCGCCTGCAGCTGCGGTTCGCGGATGCCGCGGATGCGGATGCCGTGCAGCAGGCGTTCGAGCTGGCGGATGTCGCCGGCGAGACCCTCGCACTCGAGCACAGCCTGCTGCGTGCCGGCGACGAGCTCGCCGACAGCGAGTACACCGCCGAGATCGGCAAGGGCGTCTACGCCAACCGCGACGCGTTCACGGTGGCCGTCAGCAGGATCGGAGGTGGCGCATGAGCGACGTCCAGCGTGCCGACGCCGTCTACGACAAGCTCCTGGAGCGCGCGGGGGAGCGCTGGGTGCAGCCTCGCAAGGAGCGGGTCGCCCGCATCCTGACGCTTCTGGACGACCCGCAGCGCACCTACCGCGTGGTGCACATCACGGGCACCAACGGCAAGACGTCCACGGCCCGGATGATCGATAGCCTGCTGCGCGCCCACGGGCTGCGCACCGGACTGTTCACCAGCCCGCACCTGAAGCGCTTCACGGAGCGCATCATGATCGACGGCGAGCCCATCGCGGATGCCGCGATCGCCGACGCCTGGGATGAGATCGAGCCGTTCATCGCGATCGTGGATGCCGAGCTCGAGGCGGCGGGCGACGCCCCGCTGACGTTCTTCGAGCTGCTCACCGTGCTGGCGTTCGTGGCCGCGGCCGACGCGCCGGTCGACGTGCTGGTGCTGGAGGTCGGCATGGGCGGCGAGTGGGACTCCACCAACACCGCCGACGGCGACGTGGCGGTGTTCGCGCCCATCGACATGGACCACGCCGACCGTCTCGGCGACACGATCGAGAAGATCGCCACCGTCAAGGCCGGCATCATCAAGGAGGGCGCACTGGTGGTCTCCGCCCAGCAGCGTCCGGAGGCCGAGGCCGTGCTGCGGCGGTTCGCCGCGGACAAGCACGCCACCATCGCCTTCGAGGGCGACCGGTTCGGGCTGTCCGCGCAGGCATTGGCCGTGGGCGGCCAGATGATCAGCATCCGGGGCCTGGCGGGGGAGTACCCCGACGAGTACCTGCCGCTGTACGGCGCGCACCAGGGCCACAACGCCGCCCTCGCCGTCGCCGCGGTCGAGTCGCTGATCGGAGCCGGGGAGCAGCCCATCGCCGCCGACATCGTCTCGGACGGACTGCACGGATCGACCTCTCCGGGCCGACTGCAGCTGCTCGGCGTCGCGCCGACCGTCGTGGTGGATGCCGCGCACAACCCGCACGGCGCCGCCTCCCTCGCCCAGGCGCTGAAGGACAGCTTCGACTTCGACGAGTGGGGCCTGGTGCTCGGCATCTTCGCCGACAAGGACACCGCGGGCATCGTCGATCAGTTGCTGCCCGAGGTCACCGAGGTGTTCACCACCACGGTCGACTCCGTGCGCGCCGAGGAGGCCGACGCCCTCGCCGACCTCGTCGAAGAGCGCGGGCGCCGTGCCAGCGTGCATCCGACCCTTGCGGATGCCGTGGATGCGGCCCGCGAGTGGGCGTCCGCCTCCGAGCGCCGCGCCGTCATCATCGCCGGCTCGATCCACCTCGCAGGGGAGGCGATCCTGCTCTCCGAGGAGGAGGACTGGAAGAGCGGATGGCGCGGATGAGCGCTCGTACGCAGAAGGCGCGCGCGCCGCGCACGCTGGCCCAGAAGCTCGGCGCGATCGTGCTGGGCTTCGAGTCGGTCGTGGTCTTCCTCGCAGGTCTCACCGTCTACGGGCTCAAGGCGCTGCCGGACACGGTCCCGGACTGGTGGGGGATCGTCGGCGGTGTCGCGCTGGGTGTGCTGCTGATCGCGGTGGCGGGTGCCATCGCGCGCCCCGGCGCCATGGTCGCCGGCTGGATTCTGCAGGGGATCGTCCTGGCATCCGCGATCCTCGTCCCCGCCATCGCCCTGGTCGCTCTGATTTTCGGCGGCATGTGGGGCTATGCGACGATCATGGGGGCTCGGATGGACCGCAGGCACACCCCGCCGCAGAACCCCACCGAGTCTCAGACAGGAAGCGAAAGACATGGCCACTGAAGAAACCCTCGTCCTCGTCAAGCCCGACGGCGTCGCCCGCGGACTGACCGGCACGATCCTCGCCCGCATCGAGGCGAAGGGCTACGCCCTCGTCGACATCCGCCTGGTCGAGCCCGACCGCGACGTGCTCGCGAAGCACTACGAGGAGCACCTGGGCAAGCCGTTCTACGAGCCGCTCATCGAGTTCATGATGTCGGGCCCGTCGGTCGCGATCCGCCTCGCTGGCAACCGCGTCATCGAGGGCTTCCGGTCTCTCGCCGGCACCACCGACCCGACCTCCGCCGCCCCCGGCACCATCCGCGGCGACTTCGGCCGCGACTGGGGCCTGGCCGTGCAGCAGAACCTCGTGCACGGCTCCGACTCGCCCGAGTCCGCTCAGCGCGAGCTGGGCATCTGGTTCGGCTGACACCGGAACGACTGCATGAAGAAGGGGACGTCCGAGGACGTCTCCTTCTTCATATCTGCGGCCGTCAGCGGATCACAGCATCCGTGCGACCTCGCCGAGCAGGTCGACGCCGGCGAACTGCGCGAGCGCCACGATCATCGCGAACATGATGACGGATGCCAGCGGCACCCAGGCCATCAGGCGGCCGAAGGCGTGCTGCACGGAGGGGCGCCGGGAGAACGTGCCGTTGCGGCCGAGCTCCGCGATCGTCGCCAGGAAGGTCGGGATCACCGCCAGGTAGGTCACTCCGCACCACGGGCACAGCGTGTGCAGGTCGAAGAAGCTCTGCCCGATCAGCCAGGCGATGAACACGAACGAGAACAGGATCCCCAGGCCGAACAGACCCCAGAACCAGCGCGGGAACCTCACGCCGGCGATCACGGCCACGCCCATGACGAGCACGGCCATCCAGCCGGCCACGCCGATGATCGGGTTCGGGAACCCGAACACCGACCCCTGCCAGGACTCCAGGTTCGTGCCGCACGACAGGAACACGCTGATGTTGCAGCCCAGAGCTGCGTCCGGGTTCTCCAGCGTCGTGAACTTGTCGAGAGTGAGCTGGAATGCCGCCCACCAGCCCGCGAGACTGGCGATGATGAGCCAGATGCCGTAGCCGATATGACGTGTCCTCTGCGCGCTCATATCGGGATTATCCCAGCGTGGGCTATGCGATCGGTGTGAGAGCGGACGCGCGCGTGTCGCCACGATGCGGCGTCAGCGCGATCGGGATGCGATAATGAACGAAGGTGTCGTCGCGAGGAATCGCGATCGCATCGACAAGACTTCGGGGTGCTACGCCCCACGTGATCCGGCGACAGCGCCGATCGCATGCCGATTGAGTTCGCGGCCGCAGTACAGCCGCACGAGTTTCCGCGGCGCACGCAGTGCCCGCGCAGGGAGTCAGCCCGAGATGGCCGATGAGAATGATGACAAGACCACCCCTATCCTCGACGAGACGCCGGCGCAGCCGGTAGTCGAGGAGTCCGCTGAGCCGGAGCAGTCGGCTGAGCCGGAGCAGCCTGCCGAGTCAGAGAAGCCGGCCGAGCCTGAGAAGGCTGCCGAGCCTGAGAAGGCTGCCGAGCCTGAGAAGGCTGCCGAGCCCGAGAAGCCGGCCGAGCCCGAGGAGCCGAAGCCGGTCACGGCCGTGACGCTGGGGCTGCTGCCCGAGGTGTTCGTCTCGCAGGTGTCGACGCAGCTGCACTTCTACGCGCCCGAGATCGTGGCACTTCCCGCGGTGGACCACCACCACGACGAGGACGACGACAGCGGCTCCGCGTTCTCACGACGCCGCAGCCGTCGTCGCGGATCCGACGGCGAGGGCCGTGACGGACGCGACGACCGCCGCCAGCGCCAGCACACGGTGGAGTACATCACCGAGCCGAAGGCCATCAAGGGCTCCACGCGCCTGGAGGCCAAGAAGCAGCGCCGTCGTGACGGACGGGATGCCGGACGCCGGCGCCCCGTGGTCACCGAGGCCGAGTTCCTCGCCCGCCGCGAGTCCGTCGACCGGATGATGGTCGTGCGCGCCAAGAACGGCCGCACGCAGATCGGCGTGCTCGAGGACAACGTGCTCGTCGAGCACTACGTCGCGCGCAATCAGGACGCGTCACTGATCGGCAACGTGTACCTCGGCCGCGTGCAGAACGTGCTGCCCAGCATGGAGGCGGCCTTCGTCGACATCGGCCGCGGGCGCAATGCCGTGCTGTACTCCGGCGAGGTCGACTGGGATTCCGTGGAGACCGGCAACCAGCCGCGCCGTATCGAGCTCGCGCTCAAGCCGGGCGACCGCGTGCTGGTGCAGGTGACCAAGGACCCGGTGGGCCACAAGGGCGCCCGGCTGACCAGCCAGGTCTCGCTGCCCGGCCGCTACCTCGTGTACGTGCCGGGCGGATCGATGAACGGCATTTCCCGCAAGCTCCCCGACAACGAGCGCGCGCGCCTGAAGCGCATCCTCAAGGAGGTGCTGCCGGAGTCCTCCGGCGTGATCGTCCGCACTGCGGCCGAGGGCGCCACCGAGGAGCAGTTGACCCGCGACGTGCAGCGCCTGACCGCGCAGTGGGAGCACATCCAGAAGCTCGTGCAGAACCAGCAGGCCCCGGCGCTGCTGCACGCCGAGCCCGACCTGCTGGTCAAGATCGTCCGCGACGTCTTCAACGAGGACTTCGCGCGCATGACCATCCAGGGCGATGACGCGCATCGCACCATCAGCGCCTACCTGGAGAGCGTCGCCCCCGATCTGCTGGAGCGGGTGGAGACCTACACCGACGACGTCGACCCGTTCGACGCGTACCGCATCACCGAGCAGATCGAGAAGGCGCTGGACCGCAAGGTGTGGCTGCCCTCCGGCGGCTCGCTGGTCATCGACCGCACCGAGGCCATGACGGTCATCGACGTCAACACCGGCAAGTTCGTCGGCACCGGCGGCAACCTCGAGGAGACCGTCACCAAGAACAACCTCGAGGCGGCCGAGGAGATCGTCCGCCAGCTGCGCCTGCGCGACGTCGGCGGCATCATCGTCGTCGACTTCATCGACATGGTGCTCGAGTCCAACCGCGACCTGGTGCTGCGCCGTCTGGTGGAGTGCCTGAGCCGCGACCGCACCAAGCACCAGGTGGCCGAGGTCACCTCGCTCGGCCTGGTGCAGATGACCCGCAAGAAGCTCGGCCTGGGCCTGCTGGAGACCTTCAGCGAGGCCTGCGAGGTCTGCGCGGGCCGCGGCGTGGTCGTGCACCACGATCCCGTGATCAAGCACCGCGGCGGCGGATCGTCCAACAACGGCGGCAACCAGGGGCGTCGCTCGCGTGGCGGCTCGTCGTCATCGTCGCAGCAGTCCGCCGCACCGGCGCCCGCGCAGGCTCCGGCCGGCAGCACCCACGGCATCACCGAGGGCGCGAAGTCGGCGCTGGCCGCGATCGCGGCGTCCACCATCGCCCCCGTCGCGGGCGAGGTGCCCGTGGTCGTCGCCGAGCAGGCCGAGGTCCCCGTCGTGCACGAGCGCCCCAAGAAGAGCCGCCGGAAGCGGGGCTCGGATCACAAGGGGCCGAAGACCGAGGCGGAGCAGCTCCTGGACTCCGTCCTGGATGCGCTGCCCGAGCCGAAGGCGCCGGGGCAGGGACGCAACCGCCGTCGCGTCACCACGGCCATGCTCACGGCAGGCGCCCACGCGGCGGCATCCGACTCAGTCGCGCTCCCGAGCCCTGACGCGCAGTCCTGAGGCGATCAGACGCCTGGTGAGCTCCTTGCCGCCCACGTGCTGTGCACCGGCGGCGAGGAGCCTCGGCAGCGCATCCGCCGGGACGTCGTAGTGATCGCGGTCGAACGCCCTCGGCGGGATTCCCGCGGCCACAGCCAGGGCGTGCAGCTCGTCCAGATCGCTGTCGCTGACCAGGTGCGCCCAGAGCCGCCCGTGGGCGGGCCAGACGGGGTCGTCGACGAGAACGGTCATACCGTGATCCTAGGCCCGACACACCACGGCGCTCACTTTGCGGCATCCTCCGCATTCCGGTAAAGTAGTCCTTTGGTGCGAGACCCCTGTCTGCCTGACCGGCGACAGGAGAAGTCTTGCGTCCGCACCCTTCGCGAAGGCGTCGTACGCAAGCAGCAGTCTTCCCGTGAGATTCCCGGAGCAGTCCGCTCCCCAACGAAACAGGTATGAAGTGGTTTACGCAGTAGTGCGCGCCGGTGGACGGCAGGAGAAGGTCGAGGTCGGCACGATCGTTCAGCTCGACCGTGTTCAGGCCGCCCAGGGCGAGAAGATCGAGCTTCCCGCCGTGCTTCTCGTCGACGGCGCCACGGTGACCACCGACGCGGAAAAGCTGGCGAAGGTCAAGGTCACGGCTGAGGTTCTCGGCAACCTCCGCGGCCCGAAGATCGTCATCCAGAAGTTCAAGAACAAGACCGGCTACAAGAAGCGTCAGGGGCACCGTCAGGACCTCACGCGCGTCAAGATCACCGGCATCAAGTAAGCACGAAGAGGAGCTGAGAAATGGCACACAAGAAGGGTGCGAGCTCGACCCGTAACGGTCGTGACTCCAACGCACAGCGACTCGGCGTGAAGCGCTTCGGCGGCCAGGCCGTCAACGCCGGCGAGATCATCGTCCGCCAGCGCGGCACGCACTTCCACCCCGGTGCGAACGTCGGCCGTGGCGGCGACGACACGCTGTTCGCCCTCGAGGCGGGCGCTGTCGAGTTCGGCACGAAGGGCGGCCGCAAGGTCGTCAACATCGTCGCTGCCGCTCAGTAAGCACAGCAGACTTTCTCGGAACGGGGCGGGCTTCGGCTCGCCCCGTTCCTGCATATGGGCCCGCTTACGCGGGCTCCGGATCCCCAGAGGAGCGACATGGTCACGTTCGTGGACACCGTCACCCTGCACCTGCGCGCCGGCAAGGGCGGCAACGGGTGCGTCTCGGTCAAGCGCGAGAAGTTCAAGCCGCTCGGCGGACCCGACGGCGGCAAGGGCGGTGACGGCGGGGACATCGTGCTGGTCGGCGACCCGCAGGTCACGACCCTGCTGTCCTACCACCACTCGCCGCACCGCAGCAGCGGCAACGGCGGCTTCGGCATGGGCGACTACCGCTCCGGCTACGACGGCGAGACGCTCGAGCTGCCCGTGCCGCTGGGCACCGTGGTCAAGACGCCCGAGGGTGAGCTCATCCACGACATGGTCACCCCCGGCGAGCGGTTTGTGATCATGGAGGGCGGCCGCGGCGGGCTGGGCAACTCGGCGCTGGCCTCGCCCAAGCGCAAGGCCCCGGGCTTCGCCCTGCTGGGCACGCCCGGCCAGGAGGGCTCGGTCGTCCTCGAGCTGAAGACCGTCGCCGACGTGGCCCTGGTCGGATATCCCTCCGCCGGCAAGTCGAGCCTGATCGCCGCGATGTCCGCCGCGCGCCCGAAGATCGCGGAGTACCCGTTCACCACGCTGCACCCGAACCTGGGCGTCGTGCAGGCCGGCGACAGCCGCTACACGGTCGCCGACGTGCCGGGGCTGATCGAGGGCGCCAGCGAGGGCAAGGGCCTGGGCCTGGAGTTCCTGCGCCACGTCGAGCGCTGCAGCGCTCTGCTGCACGTGCTGGACTGCGCCACGCTGGAGCCCGGCCGCGACCCGCTCACCGATCTGGACGTCATCCTCGCCGAACTCGCCGCCTACGAGGTGCCTGAGGGGCAGATCCCGCTGCTGGAGCGCCCGCAGCTCGTCGCTCTGAACAAGGTCGACGTGCCCGAGGCCCGTGACCTGGCCGACATGGTGCGCGCCGACATCGAGGCGCGGGGCTTCCGCGTGTTCGAGATCTCCACGGTCTCCCGCGAGGGCCTGCGCCCGCTGAGCTTCGCGCTGGCGGAGCTCGTCGAGGAGCACCGCCAGGCCGTCGCCGTCGAGGCGCCCGCCGAGCGCATCGTGATCCGCCCGAAGGGCGCGCAGGCCGACTTCACGATCCGCATCGAGGGCGGCACCTACGGCAACGTGTACCGCGTGCTGGGCGAGAAGCCGGTGCGCTGGGTTCAGCAGACCGACTTCCAGAACGAGGAGGCCGTCGGCTACCTCGGCGACCGTCTCGAGAAGCTCGGCGTCGAGGACGCGCTGCTGAAGGCCGGTGCCGTCGCCGGTTCCACGGTCGTCATCGGCACGGGCGACAACAGCGTCGTGTTCGACTGGGAGCCGTCCATCGCCTCCACCGCCGAGCTGATGACCTCGCCGCGCGGCACCGACATCCGCATCGGCGGCACGAGCCGTCGCACCACCGGCGAGCGTCGTGAGCGGTACCACGAGCGGATGGATGCCAAAGCGGCCGCCCGCGCCGAGCTGGAGCAGCAGCGTCTGGCATCCCGCGAGGGCGAGGAATGAGCGCGCTCTCTCGCGCAGACCTCGCCACGGCCACGCGCATCGTCGTGAAAGTGGGATCCTCCTCGATCAGCGGTGAGGCGTCCTGGCGCATCCCGATGATCGTGCAGGCGCTGTCCATGGCGCACCGCCGCGGCGTCGAGGTTGTGCTGGTCTCCTCGGGCGCCATCGCCACCGGCATCCCGGTGCTCGACCTCGGCTCCCGCCCGACCGACCTGGCGACGCAGCAGGCCGCTGCGGCCGTCGGCCAGAACATGCTGGTGTTCCGCTATCAGGAGGCGCTGCGGCCGTTCCGCATCGTCGCCGGGCAGGTGCTGCTGACCACGGGCGACCTGGAGAACCCCACGCCGCGCAGCAACGCGCGTCGCGCGATGGATCGGATGCTGGCACTGGGCGTGCTGCCCATCGTCAACGAGAACGACACGGTCGCCACGCAGGAGATCCGCTTCGGCGACAACGACCGCCTGGCCGCACTCGTGGCCACGCTGCTGCACGCCGACGCACTGGTGCTGCTGAGCGACGTCGACTCGCTGTACACCAAGCCGCCGATGGACCCGGATGCCGAGCCGATCGACGTGGTGGCGGCGGATGCCGACCTGACGGGGCTCGAGTTCGGCGCGTCGGTCGTCAACAGCGTCGGCACCGGGGGAGCGGCCACCAAGGTGTCGGCCGCGCGCATGGCCGCTGCGGCCGGGATCGGCGTGCTGGTCACCAGTGCCGACCTCGTCGGCAGGGCGCTCGAGGGCGCCCCCATCGGCACCTGGTTCGAGCCCACCGTCACGGACTGAGACGTCGCAGGTCATACGGACCTCGGCCCTGTCGAGCGCCGATACACTGACCGCATGACCTCACCCGACCTCGCCCAGGCACCTGTCGAGACCGCACAGGACCGCCTCGCGCGTGCCAAGGAGGCATCGCGCGAGGTCGCGCGCCTGACCAGCGGCCAGAAGGAGCAGGCGCTCGAGGCCATCGCACATGCCATCGAGGCGGATGCGGGGCGGATCATCGCGGCCAACGAGCGTGACATCGAGCGCGGCCGCGAGGACGGCATCGGCGATGCGCTCGTGGACAGGCTCCGTCTCGACGAGAAGCGCGTCGCATCGCTGGCATCCGCCGTGCGCGAGGTGGCGGCACTGCCCGACCCGATCGGGCAGGTGCTGGGCGGACACCGGATGCCGAACGGCGTGGCCCTCGAGCAGGTCCGGGTGCCGTTCGGCGTGGTGGGAGCCATCTACGAGGCGCGCCCCAACGTCACCGTCGACATCGCGGCCCTCGCGCTGCGCGCCGGCAACGCCGTGGTGCTGCGCGGCGGCAGTGCAGCCAAGGAGTCCAACACCGTGCTGGTGGAGCTCATGCGCGAAGCGCTGGCATCCGTCGGCGTCGATCGCGAGGCCATCCAGACCGTCGACGACTTCGGTCGCGACGGCGCGAAGGCGCTCATGCACGGGCGCGGCTTCATCGACGTGCTCGTGCCGCGAGGGAGCGCCTCGCTCATCGAGACGGTGGTGACGGAGTCCACCGTGCCCGTTATCGAGACCGGCGCGGGCGTGGTGCACATCGTGCTCGACGAGTCCGCCCCACTGGACTGGGCCCGCGACATCGTCGTGAACGCGAAGGTGCAGCGGCCGAGCGTCTGCAACGCGGTCGAGACGGTGCTGGTGCTGAAGGATGCTGCGCCTCGGCTGGTTCCCGTCGTGGCCGAGGCGCTGCAGCACGAGGGCGTGACCGTGCACGGCGACGAGGCTGTGGCGCAGCTGGCGGCGGACGTCGTCCCGGCCACGGACCAGGACTGGTCCACCGAGTACCTGAGCCTGGACATCTCGATGAAGGTCGTGGACACGCTCGACGACGCGCTCGCGCACATCCGCCGGTACAGCACCGGCCACACCGAGTCGATCATCACGACCGACTCCCGCAACGCGGAGCGCTTCCTCGCCGAGGTGGACTCCGCGGTGGTGATGGCCAACGCATCCACCCGATTCACCGACGGAGCGGAGTTCGGGTTCGGTGCGGAAGTGGGCATCTCCACGCAGAAGCTGCACACCCGCGGACCCATGGGCGTCTCCGAGCTGACCAGCACGAAATGGCTGGCCAGGGGGACGGGTCAGACCCGCGGCTGAGCGCTAGACTGGACAGGCGCTCGCCCGACCGCCCAGAAACGGAGCCAGAATGAACCTCGTCGCACAGATCGCGATGGCCGCGGCCGAAGCCCCAGGACACAACGTGATGGGCCAGACGGTCATCGCCGGCATCATCGCGGCCGTGGTCTTCGCCGCGCTGGGGCTGGTCACGCTCTCGTACCGCAACGTCGCCAACCGCCACTCGGCCAAGGCCGAGGCATTCGCCGAGAAGCACGGCGAGGACGGGCACAGCCACTAGGCGCATGCAGGATTCCTCTGCTCGGGCGCCGCGCATCGGAGTGATGGGCGGCACGTTCGACCCGATCCATCACGGCCACCTCGTCGCGGCCAGTGAAGTGGCGCACTCCTTCGATCTCGATGAGGTCGTGTTCGTGCCCACGGGTCGCCCCTGGCAGAAGCAGAACGTCTCGCCCAGCGAGCACCGCTATCTGATGACGGTGATCGCCACGGCATCCAATCCGCAGTTCACCGTCAGCCGCGTCGACATCGATCGCGACGGCCCCACCTACACGATCGACACGCTGCGCGACCTGAAGCGCGAACGTCCGGGTGCGGAGCTGTTCTTCATCACCGGAGCGGATGCCGTAGCGCAGATTCTCAGTTGGAGGGACCATGATGAACTCTGGGACCTCGCGCACTTCGTCGCGGTCTCACGCCCCGGACATGTGCTGAGCACCGCAGGGCTGCCCACGGACGTCGTGAGCCAGCTCGAGGTGCCGGCGTTGACGATCTCGTCGACGGCGTGCCGCGAACGGGTCGAGAACGGACAGCCCGTCTGGTACCTGGTGCCGGACGGCGTGGTCCAGTACATCGCAAAGCATCATCTGTATCGGAGCAGGGCATGAGCACATCGGAAGAGAACGGGAAGGTGCAGCTGACTCGCAAGCAGCTGCGCGAGATCCGCCTGACCGGCTCCACGCCGGTCATCAGCGAGGAGGAGGCCGCTGCGGCCGTCGCACCTCCGACGACCGTGCTGCCGCGCGCTGCAGAGCCGATCGAGATCGCCCCCGCGCCGGTCGAGGAGCAACCGCACCCCAGCGCGCCCCTGACGCGCCGCCAGATGCGCGCCCTCGAGCACGCCGCGGCAGCCGCCCAGCACGTTCCGGCAGCCGACGACGCGACTCCTGCTCCTACTCCTGAGCCCGCCCCGGCCACAGCCGAGCAGGTCCGCGAGACCGTTCCGCCACAGGGCGCCGGACTCGTGTCCGGACTTCCCACGTTCACAGAGGCGCCTGCTCCCGCCCCCCGATTCGAAGCAGCACCCGAAGCTGATCCGGCCCCCCTCTCCACCGATCGAGACCGCGTCGTCGGCATGTTCGAGCGTCCCGCTGAGGTCGAGCAGGCTCCCGAGCCGACCCCTGCGGCCGCCCCGCGCAAGCGCATCGTCCCCGAGGTGATGGGCCGGGGTCTGATGACTCCGGGACACGTCGCCGACGAGGCCCCGATCCGGGAGCGGGCCGAGCCCGACGCTGTCGAGCCGAAGCACGCCGAGCCTGAGCACGTCGAGCCGAAGCGCGTCGAGCCGGAGGCCGCCCAGCCGGCGGTCGTCGAGCCCGAGCGCCCGAAGGTCGGCGCGGCATTCGGCATCGGCGTGCAGGCGCGGTCTGCCGACTCCGTCGCCGGTGCGCGCTTCGACGACGTGCTCGACGGCACGGTCTCGAACTCCCAGCACGGGGCATCCACGGCGCTGATCTTCACCCCTTCGCCTGGACTCGGCTCGCTCTCCGGCCCCATCGCCTCGACCGGCGAGATCCTCGTCACGGGCACGTACGCGCTGCCTGACGGGCTGGGCTCGCAGGGACACGCCCTCGGCGCCGCCGACGGCAGGGCCGCCGACGCAGGATTCATGGACAGCGAGCTCGCTCCGGCGTCCTCGCCCACACCCATCGCCGCCAGCTCCGCCGTGAGCACCTCCAGGCCCGCCGGCGAGGTCATCCGCCCGCTGGCACCTGACAAGAGCAACAAGCTCATGATCACCCTGGCGATCGTCGCCGGTGGTCTGGCCATCGTCCTCGCCGCGACGCTGGTCATCGCCTTCACCACAGGAGTCTTCGGTTGATGCAGTCCCCCCAGAACGCCCTCGAGATGCTCCGGATCGCCGCGAACGCGGCGGACTCCAAGGGCGGTGAGGATCTCGTCGCTCTGAACGTGTCGGAGCCGCTGCCGCTGGTCGACATCTTCCTGCTGGTCACCGGTAACAGCGAGCGCAACGTCGCCGCCATCGCCGACGAGATCGAGGACCAGCTCTTCGAAGCCGGGCACAAGCGCGTTCGCCGTGAGGGCCGCGCCGAGTCGCGGTGGGTGCTGCTGGACTTCGGCGACCTGATCGTGCACGTCTTCCACGCCGAGGAGCGCAGCTACTACGGCCTGGAGCGGCTGTGGAAGGACTGCCCCGTCGTCCCGATCGAGATCGCGGAGCGCGTGACGGGGGAGTAGTCCCGACGACACACCCGGGTGCGCGGCGCGATTCGCGGACGCCTCGATCGGTGTAGTACGCTGAACAGGTTGCCGGGGCGAACGCCCCGCAGCGCAGATTGGGCCTGTGGCGCAGCTGGTAGCGCACCTGCATGGCATGCAGGGGGTCAGGGGTTCGAGTCCCCTCAGGTCCACCATCGAGAAGCCCCGCGAGAGATCGCGGGGCTTCTTCCATCCCGGGAATACGATCGTAGGGATCGCCATGGGGAAGGAACGATGATGACGACTGCTGCGGACTACGGGGTGCATTCCGAGGTGGGCCGGCTCCGCAAGGTGCTGGTGTGCCGCCCGGGGCTCGCGCATCACCGGCTCACGCCGTCCAACGCTGACTCGCTGCTGTTCGACGACGTGCTGTGGGTGGAGAACGCCCAGCGCGATCACGACGCGTTCGTGGCCAGCATGCGCTCGCACGGCGTGGAGGTCGTCGAGCTGCACGAGCTGCTGGCGGAGACCCTGGCCGTCCCCGGCGCCACCGACTGGCTGCTGGACCGCAAGATCACCGCCGACCAGGTGGGCGTCGGCCTCATCGACCCGACCCGCGCGTTCCTGGCATCCCTCGACACCGCCCAACTGGCGGAGTTCCTCATCGGCGGCCTGGCCACGACCGACCTGCCGGCGGACTACCGCAACGGCTTCCTGGCCCTGGCACGCGAGTCCACCGGGGTCAGCGAGTACCTGATGCCGCCGCTGCCGAACACGCTGTACACGCGCGACACCACGTGCTGGCTGTACGGCGGCCTGACCATGAATCCGCTGTACTGGCCCGCGCGCCGCGACGAGACGCTGCTGATGAAGGCCATCTACACCTTCCACCCCGACTACACCGGCTCCCGCGTGTGGTGGGGCGACGCGGAGCACGACTCGGGACCGGCGACCCTGGAGGGCGGCGACGTCATGCCCATCGGCAACGGCGCCGTGCTGATGGGGATGGGCGAGCGCACCTCGCGGCAGGCCATCACGCAGGTCGCGGCATCGCTGTTCGCATCCGGCGCCGCCGAGCAGGTGATCGTGGCAGGCATGCCCAGGCTGCGCTCGGCCATGCACCTCGACACCGTCTTCACGTTCGTGGACAGGGATGCGGTCACCGTGTACCCGCGCATCATGGATGCCGTGCGCACCGTCACCCTGCGTCCCGGCACAGGGCCGGAGGCGCTGCATGTCACGGACCACGGTGACGCGGCCTTCACGGATGTCGTCGCGTCGGCGCTGAACCTCGACCGGCTGCGCGTGCTGGAGACCGGCGGCGACGTGTACGAATCCGAGCGCCAGCAGTGGGACAGCGGCAACAACGCCGTGGCCCTGGAACCGGGCGTGGTGTACACCTACGACCGCAACACGAAGACCAACGACCTCATCAGCAGTGCCGGGATCGAGGTCATCCCCATCGTCGGCGCAGAACTCGGACGCGGCCGCGGCGGCGGGCACTGCATGACCTGCCCGATCATCCGCGACGCCGTCGATTTCTGATCGCTGCCTGTTGCATTCTGCACGCCGCCCGCGCGAGGATGGTCAGCGTTGTGCGCAGCGAATGAGGGACGATGACGTTTTCCGCCAGGCGGGCCCGAGAGCATCTCGGCCGACTGTCGCTGATCGTGCTCATCGTCGTGCTCGTGGTGGTCAGCATCGGCGGACTCGACGCCGTGGCGCATCGGATGCTGGCATCCGGCACCTCGGACATCTTCGCCCGTGCGGAACCCGACGCACAGACGGCGAGGGTCGTCGCCTACCAGGCAGCGGATCCCGCAGCCCAGGACACCCGCGTGCGCAGGGCCGTCGCCGAGGCGTTCGCCGGCGCGGACGTCGAGGTGCCGCGCCGGATCGAGGCCGAGGCGCGGGTGCAGTCGCCGCAGGGCGAGCAGCTCTCCCTGAGGCTGCTGCAGGACGACCGCATCACCCGACTCGGCCGCCTCGTCGAGGGGGACTGGCCGACATCCGGCGGACAGTTCGCGCTGACCGCGCCGGCTGCGCGCCGTGCGGGTCTCACCGTCGGCGACACCGTCACCCTCGCCGACGGCGGCGCATCGCTGACACTGTCCGGCATCTGGAAGCCCGACGATCCAGCCGACCCGGCGTGGCTCGGCGACCCGTCGGTCGCCTCCGGCGAGAACGACGGGGTCATCGGCCCCGCCGTCGTGGACGCCACGGCGTTCGCCGCCATCCAGGACATCCCCACGGTCACCTGGCGGATCGCGCCGGTACGGACGGATCCGGCGGACATCCTCGTCCTGCAGCACGCGCTCGCGACGCTGCAGGACCTGCCGGATGCCGTGGACCCCCAGCACCACGACAACGTCCGCATCGACGGCGAGCTGGGGACCACCCTTCAGCGCCAGGCCACGGCGCTGGCGCGCACACGGGGTCTGCTGGTGGCCCCGCCGCTGATCCTCGCCCTGCTCGGCGCCCTCGTGCTGGGTGTCGTGCTGCGCACCCTCGCGGTGTCCCGCAGCGAAGAGCTCTCGCTGCTGCGGGCGCGCGGCGCCTCGAGCGTCCGGCTCGCATCGACCGCCGCAGCGGAGATCGCCATGGTCGCCGCGGCGGGAGCGCTCCTGGCGCTGGCCGTGCTCGTGCCGACCGTCGGCATCACCGGCGCCGCCGTGCTGGCTGCGTCCGCCGCGATCGTGCTCCCCGCGATCGCCGCAACGGCATTCACCCTGCGCAGTGCGATGCGCTCCGACACCGCCCGCTCGGACGCGGGCCTGCGCTCGTTGGCGGCCGTGCTGCTGCCGGCCCTGGTCGCGGTGGGCGTCGCGGCGCTGCCGGCATGGCAGCTGCTCGGCACCGGCGGCATCCTCCGCGAAGACGGCACGGCGGATCCTCTGGCGGCGGCTGCGCCCGCCCTGCTGCTGATCGCGGCGAGCGCCCTGGCGCCCGTGATCGCGGTGCCGCTGGCGGCTCTGGCCGAGCGGGTGCTGCGCCGCACCCGCGGGATCTCGCCGATCCTGCCCCTTCGGCAGCTGGCACGCCGGATGGGAGGCGCCGCTGTCGCGATCCTGTGCCTGGCACTCGCTGCGGCATCCGCCGCCCTCGCCGTCACTGCGCCCTCGGCGGCCCGAGCTGCCGAGCAGGCCACGCGGGTCGCGGGGCTGGCGAGCGACGTGCGGATGATCGCCGATGACGCCCTGGACGTGCAGGCGTCCGAGGTCGCCACCTGGCGCGGGGTGACGGGCGTCGCGCAGGTGCTGCGCACGCGGCTGGTCGTCGGCAGCGACGAGGCCGTGCTGCTGGCCGTGCCGTCGCGCGAGCTGGTCGGCGGGACGAGACTTCCCGTCGGCTCGGACGGCGGCATCCCCATGGAGATCACCCGCAGCCTCGCCGACCGGCTCGGGGCCGTCAGCGGCACGGTGCTCACCGGCCAGGTGCGCTTCACCGCCCAGCCCGTACGATTCCGCGCCGCCCGCATCGTCGAC
Organism: uncultured Microbacterium sp.; assembly: GCF_937927635.1. Lineage (GTDB taxonomy): Bacteria > Actinomycetota > Actinomycetes > Actinomycetales > Microbacteriaceae > Microbacterium. The sequence goes on along the minus strand of NZ_CALBRW010000025.1, from coordinate 152,402 downwards.
TCCCTCCCGACCGTCGGAACAGGCTGGGGGGTGGCCGTCGACGCGGAGCAGCTGAGCCTCATCGGCGCGGACATCACCCCCAATGAGCTGTGGGTGGACAGCAGCGAGCAGGCGGACACCGTGCGCAGGCTGCGCGCGGCGACCACGCACCCGGCGCGCATCCTCACCGCTGCGCAGGTGAGCGCGGCGCCCGTCACCTCCATCGCGCCGACCGTGCTCAGCGCCGGTGCGCTGGCGGCCGCCGCGCTCGGAGTCCTGGGCTTCCTCGCCGCGGCTTCCGCGATGAGCGGCGAGCGCCGAGACGAGCCCGTGGTGCTGCGGGCGCTCGGCCTGTCGCGCCGACGTCAGCGTGCGATGAGAACGGGGGAGACCGCGGGGGTGGCGATCTACGCGGCGCTCGTCGGCGGCGCCCTCGGTGCCGTCGTGGCCTGGCTGGTCCTCCCCGTGGTGCTGGGAGTGGGCGCATGAGCGGGCGGATGCGGCTGCTGACCCGGGGCGCTGCGACCACGCCGCTGCTGTCGCTGCTGGTCGTCGTGGTGATCGCGGTGCTCTCCGCGCTGGCCGTGGCGGCGCCCGCGCTGCTGTCCGACGGGCGCACGGCCACCATCCGCCGCGGCGTGGCATCCGTTCCCGACCTCACCCGCTGGCCATCGGCGATCGCGCCGGGGCTGCCGCTCGCCAGTCGCACGTCCGACGACAGCCTCGGCGTCTGGGGCGGTGCGCTGGCGGCGGTCGAGCAGATGCGCCGCACCCAGCCGGAGCCGCTGCGCAGCCTGCTGGGCACGCCGCGCATCACGGTCGGCCTGGATCCGTCCGCCACGGTCGACGACGACCCGCAGCGCACCACCCCCGTGCCGCTGAATCGCGTCGGGCTGATCTCCGACCCGGGTCTCGCCGGGCGCGTGGATCTCGCCGAAGGGCGGATGCCGAAGAAGACCGATCCCGCCGACGGCGTCGAGATCGTGTTCACCCGCGATGTCGCCGACCAGTTGAAGTGGCAGATCGGCGAGCAGCGCCGCTGGGACCGCCTCGAACTGACCCTGGTCGGCATCGTGACGCCGAACGGGAAGGACGCCGGCGACTGGACCTTCATCGGCGGATCGGCGGCACCGCGCATCGAGGTGGACGGGAGCGGCAACCGCATCCTGATCGGCGCGGCGTTCATGCAGGTCGACGAGGCCTCGCTCCTGGACGAGTGGACCAGGAACGCCAAGATCAACTCCTGGATGCCGTTCCGGACCGCGGGAGTGGATGCGACCACCGCCGAACGCGCATCCGCGCAGCTGCGCCTGCTCTCGGCCGACGTGGTCACGATCCGGATGCCGGACAACGGCTTCTACAGCCGTGGTCTGCAGTTCCACTCCGCGCTGCCGCAGGCGCTGGATGCCGGAATCTCCCGCGCGAACGCGATGACGCCCGTCGTCACGGTGGCTGCCGTCGGCCCGATGATGGTGGCGCTGGTGGTGCTGACGCTCGTCGCGCGGCTCATCGCGGTTCGTCGGGTGGCGGGCATCCGCGTGCTGCGCGCACGAGGCGCCTCCCTCGGCCGCCTGATCGCCCTGCTCGGCGGTGAGGGGGCGCTGCTGGGCGCGGTCGGAGCCGGGATCGGCGTGGGCGTCGCCGCGGCGGTATGGGGCCTGGACGGCGGCTGGGTCCTGGCCGTGCCCGTCGTCCTCGCTCTCGTCCCGGCCGTCGCGCTGCCGTGGAGCACGCTGGCGGATGCCGCCGCCGAGGGCCGCCGCGACCTGGGCGAGAGAGCGGGCCGAGACACCGAGAGGATCGCACTGGAGCTGCTGGCGGTCGCGGCGACGGCCGCGCTCGGCATCCTCGTCATCGCGCGCGGACAGGGCGGCGGCGCCGATCCGGTGCTGCTGGCGCTGACCGTTCTGCTGGGCGTCGTCGGCAGCATCCTCACGCTGAGACTGCTGCCCCTGCTGCTGAGGCTGGCAGAGCGCCGCGGGGCGCGTCGCGCGTCGCTGGAGTCCCTGCTGGGTCCTGCCCGGGCGCGCCGTGAGTCGGCCGTGCGGGCCGCACCCGTCTTCGGCGTGGTCACGGGGCTCGGCGTGGCCGTCTTCTCCATCGCGTTCGCGGCGACCGTCTCCGGCGGCATCGTGCGCGCGGCCGACATCGACGTCGGCGCCGCAGTGCGGGTGGATGCCGCGTACATCACAGGTGCGGCGGCCTCCGACGTCGCGGCGCTGGACGGCGTGGCCGCGCTGGCGGCCGTGCAGGACGGCGGCAACGCGCAGATCTCCGCAGGCACGGCCGAGCAGCAGACCAGGGTGTATGTGCTGGACGGCACCGCGTTCTCGCGGGTGCAGCAGGGATTCGACGCGCGCATCCCGCTGCCGGCGTCCCTGGGGGAGCGCGCGGACGGTCCCGTGCCCGTGGTCATGTCACAGGCGCTGTGGGACGAGCTCGGCGGCGTGGATGCGAAGCTGGAGATCGGCCGGACATCGGTCCGGGTGGTGGGCGTCGCGCCTTCGGATGTGTCCTTCGGCAGCACCGACGAATGGGTGATCGTCGATGCGGTCAATGCCAAGGCCATCGGTCAGGACAGCACCGGCTACTCGCAGCTGTACCTCGCCATCGAGCCCGGCGCCGACCCGGATGCCGTCGGAGCCGCGGCTGTCTCCGCGGCCGGCGGGGACGCAGTGGCGACCACCCCCGAACGCGTCGTCGCCGCGCACGCCGAGGATCCCGGCTACACCGTCGTGCGCGGCGCGCTGCTGGCAGCCAGCGGGATCGTGGCCGTGCTGGTGATCGTCGCGATCATCGCCACGCTCGCCCTGGGGGCGGACACCAGGGCGCGGATGCTGGCGATCCTGCGCACGCTGGGCAGCGCCCGCCGCACCGCGGGCCGTCTGGTGACCTGGGAAGTGGCGCCCGCGCTGCTGCTGGCACTGCCGTTCGGCGTGGGCGCGGGAGTCGCGACGGCGATGCTGGTCATCCCGCAGCTGGATCTGCGGGGCTTCGTGGGCGGTTCGGCGCAGCCGCCGGTGTCGCTGGGCGGTCTGTGGACGCTCGCGGCCGTGGTCGGATTCGGGCTGGTGGCCGCTTTCTCCGTCGCGGTGGCCGCAGGACTGGCGTCGCGGCTGGACTCCGCGGACGCGATCCGCGCGGGCGATGAGCGGATGCCGTGAGCGGGAGGTCGGGAGAGGATGGGTGACATGTCGGATGGTGGGATCGTCTGCGAGGGCCTGGTGCGGATCTTCACCGCGCAGGGCGTCGAGGTGCAGGCGCTGCAGGGGCTCGAGCTGCGGATGGTGACGGGCGAGGTGGTGGCGCTGATCGGCGCCTCCGGCTCGGGCAAGAGCACCCTGCTCGGCATCCTGGCCGGGCTCGACAAGCCGACGGCCGGCTCAGCGCGTGTGGCGGGGCACGACCTGGTGACCATGCGCAGTGCGGAGAGGCTCAGGTACCGCCGCAGCAGCGTGGGGTTCGTGTGGCAGCAGTCGGCTCGCAATCTGCTGCCCTACCTGTCGGCGCGGGAGAACATCGCCATGGTCCACGAGATGGCGGGCGTCGTGCCGCGGGGCGAGCGGAAGAGCCTCGCCGACGAGCTGCTGGCGCAGCTGGGCGCCGCGGAGTTCGCGGACAAGCGTCCTGCACAGCTCTCCGGCGGGCAGCGGCAGCGCGTCGCGATCGCCGTGGCCCTCGCCAACCGGCCGCGCGTGCTGCTGGCCGATGAGCCCACCGGCGAGCTCGACGATCAGACCAGCGCCGAGGTCCTCGCGGCCATGGAGGTCGTGAACCGAGAGCGCGGCGTCACCACGCTGATCGTCACGCACGACGCCGGCGTGACCGAGCATGTGGAGCGCACCGTGCGCATCCGCGACGGGCGCACGTCGACGGAGACGCTGCGCAGCCGGAGCACCGGTGAGGATGGCGTGGCGGTGCGCACGGCCAGGGAGTACGCGGTGCTCGATCGCGCGGGGCGGATGCAGCTGCCGGCCGACTTCGTGTCGGCCCTCGACCTGCGCGAGCGCGTGCGGCTGAGCCTGGAGCCGGATCACGTGCGCGTCGCGCCCGACCGCGAGGAGGACGCCTCGTGAGCGCCGTGCTGCAGGCCGAGGCGCTGTCCCGGGTCTTTCCGAGCCCTTCGGGCGACGTGGTGGCCGTGCGCGACGCGGAGCTGTCCGTGCGGGCGGGGGAGCTGGTGGTGCTCGCCGGCAGGTCGGGGGCGGGCAAGACCACGCTGCTGACGATGCTGGGCGGCCTGGATCGCCCGACGTCCGGCCGGGTGCTCGTCGACGGCGCCGACCTCGCCGATGCCTCCACCGACGTCGCCGCCCTGCGGGGAGCGCGCATCGCTTCGATCTTCCAGACTTCGGGCCTCATCCCGGTGCTCTCGGCGGCCGAGAACGTCGAGGTGCCGCTGCGGATCCGCCGGGTGGCGCCCGCCGAGCGCGATCGCCGTGTGGCGGACGCGCTGCGCGACGTGGGCCTGGCCGAGCATGCCCGGCAGCGCCCCGGCGAGCTGTCCGGCGGCCAGCAGCAGCGCGTGGGGATCGCCCGCGCCCTGGTGATGGCGCCCGGCATCCTGCTGGCCGACGAGCCGACCGCCCAGCTGGACAGCGAGACCGGCGCGCAGATCATGGAGCTCATCGCCCGCCTGGTGCACGAGAACGGCACCGCCGCGATCGTGGCCACGCACGACGCCGCGATGGCGGCCCGCGCCGACCGCGTGCTGGAGCTGCACGACGGAGTGCTGCGCGACCGTCTGGGCTGAGCTCCCCGCGCGGATCGGGAGCACAATGGAAGCACCGGGAACAGCGCGAAGGAGCAGACCATGGTGGACACGATCGAGGCCGAGCAGCAGGCGGACCGCATCAGGACGGCCATCGAGGTGCCGATCGCGATGGGCCCGGGCTTCCTGCGCGGCGATGTGGACGTGCACGACATGACGGATGCCATGATCGCCGCGGTGCGCGGCTACCAGGCGCAGGAGAAGGAGGCCGGCCGTGACCTGGCGCCACTGGGCGCCCGCTCGAACGAACTCATCCCGGTGCTCAAGGAGCTCATCACCTGCGGCGGCGGGTACCAGGCGGGACGCTGCGATGCCGACTGCGTGGCCCGCACCATGACCTACCTGGTGGGGGAGTTCGGCACCGCCGAGGAGCCCTGAGCTCAGGTTCGCCGGCCGGCTCAGGCGAACACGCTCAGACCGTACAGCACGAACATCAGCAGGTGCACGGCGCCGTGCAGGGGTGTGAGTCTGCGGGCCGAGTACGTCGCTAGCGTCAGCAGGAGCGTGGCGCCCAGCAGCACCAGATTCACCGGAGTCTCGGCCAGGAGGACGCGCTGCCCGGTGAGCAGCCCGATCGTCAGCACCACCGGGATGGTGAGCCCGGCGGTGGACACCAGCGCGCCGTGGCACAGGTTGCTGACCCGCTGCGGATCGCCGCCTGAGGCCGCGCGAATCGTGGTGATGGTCTCGGGCAGGAACACGATCATCGCGATGAGGATGCCGGAAAGCGCGATCGGAGCGTCGAGACGGTCCAGGCCCTCGTCCAGCAGGGCGGCCATGTCGTGCGAGAGGAGCACGATCGGCAGCACCATCGCGATCAGCAGGACGGTGCGGGCGGTCAGTTCCGCGCGGTGCTCGGCGAGCACCCGCCGGATCGGAAGGCGAGCCGGAGCGGATGCCGCCGATGGGACCCCCGAGATCTCCTGGAAGTCCGCGCGCTGCGCGCCCATCTGCCGCACCAGGAAGAACCCGTACACGCCCACGGTCAGCACCACCACGATGATCGCCTGCGCGGGCGTGTAGGCGCCCGTGCCGTCGCCGATCAGTCCCGGCAGGGCGAAGGCGACGGTCAGCAGCACGATCAGCATCCCGAGATACAGCGAGACGCCCGTGCTGTTGGCACGTCGATCCGGATGCCGGTACCCGCCCACCACTAGGGCCGCGCCGATCACCAGGTTCATGATGATCATCGACACGGCCATCACCGAATCGCGGGCGATCGTGGCGTGCTCGCCCGGCCCCAGCATGACGGCCGAGATGAGGATCACCTCGATGGCCGCGATGGACAGCGTCAGCACCAGGGTGCCGTAGGGGTCGCCCAGGCGGTGCGCGAGATGCTCGGCCTCAGTCACGACGCCGAACGCGTTGACCGTGATCACCGCGACGATGCCGACCAGCAGCAGCCACAGCAGCCAGGCCGAGACGGGACCGGCCAGCACGGGCGCCAGTACGAGCAGCAGGACGAAGGAGCCCCAGCCGAGCATCAGCCGCAGGATGGCGGTGGGGGTGAGGACGGAGCGCAGCAGGGTTCGCATGGCGGATGCCGAATCCGCAGGGCCGTCCCCGCCTGAGATCTCTCCGCCGGGTCGTCCCGGCGGTTGCTTGCCGGCCAGTGTAGCAAGGGAACATCCGCACCCGCCGGGGCGTTGGGCCCGGTGTGAGCATCCTTCAGAGCGTCGTGATCGGAGCCGGCCAGGCCGGGCTCTCCGCGTCGTACCACCTGAAGCGCCTCGGCATCGAGCACGTCGTGCTGGATGCGAACGAGCATCCAGGAGGAGCCTGGCAGCACCGCTGGGATGCGCTGACCATGCGCGATGTGCATCGCGTCGCCGAACTGCCGGGCGATGTGCAGCCCGCGCACGACGGCAGGCGCGCCAACCAGGCGGTGCCCGCCGTGTTCGCCGCGTACGAGTGGGCGCATGCGCTTCCCGTCATCCGTCCGGTGGCCGTGGATCAGGTCACCGACGACGACGGACTGCTCGTCGTGCACGCCGACCGGGGCACCTGGCGCACCCGCACCCTGGTGAACGCCACCGGCACGTGGACGCGCCCGTTCCTGCCGCACTATCCCGGCATGGAGACCTTCCTCGGCGAGCAGCTGCACACCGTCGACTACCCGGGCCCCGAGCACTTCGCCGGCAAGCGCGTGCTGGTCGTGGGCGGCGGGGCCTCCGCCGTGCAGTTCCTCGGCGCGCTGGCGCCGATCACCGACACCCTGTGGGTGACGCGCCGCCCGCCGGTGTGGCGCACCGATGACTTCACTCCCGAGGCGGGTGCGGCGGCGGTCGCCCTGGTTGAGCAGCGCGTGGCGCAGGGGCTGCCGCCGGAGAGCGTGGTGAGCGTGACCGGACTCGTGCTGCGCCCGCAGGAGCGTGAGGCCGAGAGACTCGGCGCATATGCTGCCCGCCGGGGGATGTTCCAGAGCATCGAGCCCGACGGCGTGCGCTGGGCGGACGGAGCCTTCGAGCAGGTCGACGTGATCCTGTGGGCCACCGGCTTCCGTCCCGCCATCGCACATCTGGCGCCGCTGCATCTGCGCAGCCCGCAGGGCGGCATCCGACTCGACCGGAACGGGCGGGGGACCACGGCCGTCGCCGATCCGCGCATCCAACTGGTCGGCTACGGTCCCTCGGCCAGCACCATCGGAGCCAACCGTGCGGGGCGCTCGGCGGCGAAGGGCGTGCAGCGCAGCCTCGACGGACTCGAAGCAGGGATCGAGCAGTCCATCAGCGTCATCGCCTAGAGTCGCAGGCATGCGCAGATCCGTCTGGGGGACAGCGATCACCGCGCTCGCCGTGATCGCCCTGGTCGGCTGCGCGTCCGCAACCGCTCCGACCGGTGCGACGGCATCGCCAGAGGCATCGCCGACCGCGACACCCACGCCGACCCCCACTCCGGATCCCGTTCAGGCGGCAGTGGCGCGGATGAGCCTCGCCCAGCAGGCCTCCAGCGTCGTGATGGGCACGATCCCGGGAACCGACACCGCCGCCCTCCGCGCGTTCATGACCTCGGGGGCCGACGGCGCGCCGCTGGGCGGCTTCATCCTGATGGGCGACAACATCGCCGCCGATGCCGCAGCCGAGCGCACCGTGACGGACGCCCTCACGCCGGATGCGGCTCTGCCGCCGCTGATCGCCATCGACCAGGAGGGCGGCTATGTCTCCCGGCTGCGGTGGGACAGGCTCCCCGGCGGCCGGGGACTCCAGGCTGACGATCCCGCTCAGGTGCAGCAGATCTTCGCACAGCGGGCGAAGATGGTCGCCGAGACCGGCGCGAACCTGAACTTCGGCGTCATCGCCGATGTCCCCGCCAGTCCCACGGCGTTCATCGCGCCACGGGCGCTGGGTGCGGATCCGCCGTCGGCCGCTGCGCGCGTGACGGCGGCCGTGAACGGCGAGAAGGGCGTCGTGCTGTCCACGCTCAAGCACTTCCCCGGTCACGGAGCCACGCCGGGTGATTCGCACGTCAGCATCCCGCACACCGATATGACACTGGCGCAGTGGCAGCAGGGTCCGGCGGTGCCGTTCCAGGCCGGCATCGACGCCGGAGCCGAGGTGCTCATGTTCGGCCACCTGGCGTACACCGCCGTGGACTCCGCCCCGGCCTCGCTGTCGCCGCGCTGGCACCAGATCGCCCGCGACGAGCTGGGCTTCGCCGGGCTCATGATCACCGACGACATCGGCATGCTCACCTCCTCAGGCGTGCCCGCCTACCGCGATCTCGTCGCCGACGGCGTGGCCGCCATCGTCGCGGGCAACGACATGGTGCTGGTCATCGCGGGCTCCACGCCGCAGACGGCCGGACAGGTCGCCCGGGCCATCGTGCTGGCCGTGCAGGACGGCAGACTGCCCGCCGGGCGACTGCGGGATGCCGCCGAGCACGTCATGGCGCTGCGCATGCAGCTGGCACTTCGACAGGCTCAGTGACCCAGGGAGGGTCGGCTCAGTGGGCCTTGGTCAGTGACCCAGCCAGGCTCCCAGCATCCGCTCCCGCATGACCGCGCCGCGCTCGGCGAAGCCGCGCTGGCGGCGCACGTACTCGGCCTTGCCCTCGGGGGTCTCGATGCGCACCGGCCGCACGCCCCAGTCCGACAGGTCGTAGGGCGCGGCCTCCATGTCCAGCAGGCGGATGTCACGCGCCAGTTCGAACGCATCCAGCAGCAGCTCGCCGGGGATCAGCGGTCCGAGCTTGACCGCCCACTTGTACAGGTCCATGCCGGCGTGCAGGCAGCCGGGCTGCTCGAGGTCGGGCTGCGAGTCGCGCGTGGGCGCCAGCCGGTTGCGCGGCACGGCATCCGGGGTGAAGAACCGGAACGCGTCGAAGTGGGTGCAGCGCAGCTCGTGCGCCTCCACCACGGCATCCGTCCCCGCCTGGCCCAGTCGCAGCGGCGCCGGATGCCGGTGCTCGCCCTCGCGGTAGACCATCGCCCACTCGTGCAGGCCGAAGCAGCCGAACTGCCCCGGGCGCGACGCCGTACGGCGCAGCATCCGCTCCACCAGACCCGCCAGCTGGGGCTTCTCGGTGCGGAAGACCTCGGGATCCGGCATCACTGCATCGCCGGGGCCGGCTGGGGAGTACCAGCGCCACTGCGCGCGCTCGGGCGCGTCCTCGAGCACGATTCCCGCGCCCGGATGCCAGCGGCGCAGCAGCGCGGGCTTGTACGCGTAGTACGTGAACAGGAAATCCCACACCGGATGCTTCTCGCCGCGGGCCGTGCGCTCACGGTGCGCCGCGGTCAGGGCATCCGCCCGCTCCTCGTGCGCGCGGGCGCGCTGCACCCACTCGTCGCGAGGCAGTCTCATGACGCGGTGTCGATGATGCCGGCCTCGCCCAGCCGATCCCGCAGGCCCGCGCCGTCCTCGGCGCTCACCCAGGGCACGGACCCCGCCACGTGCTCGACGGTGGCGCGGCCACCGGCCAGCACCGCCTCGGCGGGCAGCAGGCGGCGGATGGCGACACCTGCGACGGACCCGGGGTTGCGCTCGAGGAAGTCGGAGTAGATCGACTCGTCGTGCTGCCCGTCGTCGCCGATGAGCAGCCACTGCACGTCGGGGAACTCCTCGGCCAGCCGCTGCAGGTTGCTCGACTTGTGGTCGCGGCCGCTGCGGAACCAGCGGTCGTGCGTGGGACCCCAATCGGTGAGCAGCATGGCACCCGCGGGGAACAGGTTGCGGGAGAGGAACCTGCGCAGCGTGGGCGCCACGTTCCACGCACCCGTGGACAGGTAGACGATGGGGGCGCCGGGGCGATCACGGCGCAGCTGCTCCAGCAGCACGGCCATGCCGGGCACGGGTGTGCGGGCGTGCTCGTCGAGCACGAAGGAGTTCCATGCGGCCACGAACGGGCGGGGGAGCGCGGTGACCATCACGGTGTCGTCCACATCGCACACCACGCCGAAGCGCGCGTCATCGGCGACCACGAACGCGGTGGCCTCCACGGGCTCGCGGCCCTCGACGGACATGGTGAAGGTCTGCCAGCCCGGCGAGAGCTCCGCGGGGATGACGGTGTCGATCACGCCGCCGCGGTCGGCGACCACGTCGTGCGTGCGCCCGCCGACATGCACCTGCACGGCCGCATAGCCGACCGGGATGCCGGCGAATGCGCGCCAGCCGCGCGCACCGGCCCCTTCGCCGCGCGCCTTCTTCGGTACCGGCGGCAGGATCAGCACCCGGCCGACCACCCGCACCCAGCCGGTTCCGCCGTATCCCGGGATCGGAACGACGGTCGCCGAACGGCCACGTCTGCGGGCGCGGCGTTCGCGCGAGACATGGACGCGGTGTTCGAGTCGGGCGAACCAGTGGATCTTGGCCGGGGAGGCGGAGGGCATCGCATCCAGTCTTTCACGCTTCGTGCTGCGACTCATCCCTCATATGGCGCTCCTCGCGGCGGGCGATGACCCTCTTCACCACCAGCACCCCGATCAGCAGCAGGGCGATGACTCCGACGAACACGTAGCCCGCGTAGTGCACGCGCTGGGAGAGCTCGGGGTAGCTGCCCGCGGCGCTCGCGGCCAGGCCCACGTAGGCGGTGGCCCACAGCACGCAGGCCGGCAGCGTCCAGGCGATGAAGCGCCGGTACGCGTAGCCGCTCATACCGACGGTCAGGGGAACCAGGGAGTGCAGCACCGGCAGGAAGCGGGACAGGAAGATGGCGATGCCGCCGCGTCTGAGCAGGTAGCGCTCGGACCGCTCCCAGTGCTCCTCGCCGATGCGCCTGCCCAGCCAGGAGTGCCGGATGTGCGGTCCCGCCCAGCGGCCCAGCCAGAATCCCAGAGATTCGCCGATGAGTGCGCCGACGACCACGCTGATGCCCAGCGCGATGCCCTGCCCCCACGAGGCGACGCCGATCGCCGCCACGAGCACGACGGTGTCACCGGGCACGATCAGGCCCACGAGGATGCTGGTCTCCAGCATCACGGCGACCCCTGCCAGCAGCGTGCGCAGGACGGGATCGACGGACTGCACCGTCTGGATCGCCCACAGCACGAAGTCGTTCACCCCATGAGCGTACGGCCTCGGCGCCCGCGGACGCTGAGAACGGCGCCGTCCGCCCCTACGCTGGGAGACGTGCCCGCCCCCCGCCCTCTCCAGGCCCTGCCGCTGCCTGCCGTCGTCGATGCCGAAGCCGTCTTCCTGCGGCTGCTCGCCGACCGGAACGCGGCATTCTGGCTGGATGCCGGGACGGGGGCGACCGCGGGATGGAGCATCCTCGGCACCGGGCGCATCGAGCACGATCCGACGGCGGTCCGGTCCGTGCTCCTGGACGCTGCCGCACCGGAGGACGATCTGCCCTTCCGCGGCGGCTGGGTGGGCTGGCTCTCCTACGAGGGTGAGGGCGCCTGGATCGCGGTGGAGCGCGCGATCGCCGTCGACCATGCCACCGGGCGCGCGTTCGCGCTGGCCGCCGAGGACGAGGTCGATGCGTGGCGTGCAGAGGTCCTGGCTGTCGTTCCCACGGCATCCGCTGCTCCTCCGGCCGACCCTGCGCCGACCTCTGCGACCGCCCGGCACGGCGTGGACGAGTACAAGAAGCTCGTGCAGGAGTGCCGTGCCGCCATCGAACGCGGTGACGCGTACCAGCTGTGCCTCACCACGCGTTTCACCGCACCGCGTCCGTCGGACCCGCTGTCGGTCTACCGCCGGCTGCGCGCGGCGACCCCTGCGCACCACGGCGGGTTCATCCGGGTCGGGGACCGGATGCTGCTGAGCGCCAGCCCCGAGCAGTTCCTCGAGGTCGCAGGGGGAGTGGCGCGGACCAGCCCCATCAAGGGCACCCGCCCACGGGGCGCGGGTGCCGAGGAGGATGCCCGCCTGGCGGCCGAGCTGCAGGCCGATCCCAAGGAGCGCGCTGAGAACGTCATGATCGTCGACCTCATGCGCAATGACCTCTCGCACGTCGGCGTGCCGGGGACGGTCGACGTGGAGCGCCTGTGGCAGGTGGAGACGTACCCCGCCGTGCACCAGCTGGTGAGCACCGTGAGCGTGCGGCTGCGGAAGGGCACGACCGTCGGGGATCTCGTGGACGCGGCCTTTCCCGCGGGCAGCATGACCGGGGCGCCGAAGGAGTCGGCGATGGGCATCCTGCGCCGGCTGGAAGGCGCTCGCCGCGGGGTCTACTCGGGGTGCTTCGGGCACGTGGGGCTGGACGGCGGAGCGGATCTGGCTATGGTCATCCGCTCCATCGTCGTCGAACGCGATCATGCGTACGTCGGTGCGGGCGGGGGCATCACGTGGCTGTCGAAGCCGGATGCCGAGGCCGCGGAGGTCTCCGTGAAGGCCAGGGCGCCCCTCGCGGCGCTGGGGGCGGGGCTGCCTCACGAGTGGGCGGCGCTGCTCCAGTCGCGATAACCTGGGATATCCCGCTTCTCGCGGGCTCCCGGCATCTTCAGATTGGTCGTTCCTTGTCCGAGCACGCGTCCGAAACCACCACCGAACCCACTGAGGTGATGTCCGCACACGACATCCAGGCCAAGTGGCAGCAGTTCTGGGCGGAGGACGAGACGTTCCTCGCCGGCGGTGCGGACGACGAGCGGCCCCGCAAGTACATCCTGGGCATGTTCCCGTACCCCTCCGGCGACCTGCACATGGGACACGCGATCAACTACCTGTACCCCGACATCGTGGCGCGCTACTGGCGGCATCGCGGGCACAACGTGCTGAACCCCATCGGCTGGGACTCCTTCGGCCTGCCCGCCGAGAACGCCGCCATCAAGCGCGGAGCGGACCCGCGCGAGTGGACGTACAAGAACATCGATCAGCACAAGGCGGGCTTCCGCGGCTACGGCATGTCGTACGACTGGTCGCGCGTGCTGCACACCTCCGACCCGGAGTACTACCGCTGGAACCAGTGGCTGTTCCTGAAGCTGCACGAGCGCGGGCTGGCGTACCGCCGCAAGAGCGCCGTGAACTGGTGCCCCAAGGATCAGACCGTGCTGGCCAACGAGCAGGTCGTCGACGGGCGCTGCGAGCGCTGCGGCACCGAGGTCGTGAAGAAGAAGCTCACCCAGTGGTACTTCAAGATCACCGAGTACGCCGATCGGCTGCTGGACGACCTGGACACGCTCGAGGGGCACTGGCCGCACAAGGTGCTGCAGATGCAGCGCAACTGGATCGGCCGCTCCACCGGCGCCGACGTGGACTTCCGCATCGAGGGCCGTGACGAGCCGGTCACGGTGTTCACCACGCGCCCCGACACCCTGCACGGCGCCACCTTCTTCGTGGTGGCACCTGATTCCGATCTGGCCGCGGAGTTGGCATCGGGATCCTCCGCCGAGGTGCGCATGCGCTTCCAGGACTACCTGGAGCAGGTGCAGAAGCAGTCCGAGATCGAGCGGCAGTCCACCGACCGCCCCAAGACCGGCGTGTTCCTGGACCGCTATGCGATCAACCCCGTCAACGGCGTGCGGATGCCCATCTGGGCGGCCGACTACGTGCTGGCCGACTACGGCCACGGCGCGGTGATGGCCGTGCCCGCGCACGACCAGCGCGACCTGGACTTCGCCCGCGCCTTCGACCTGCCCGTGCGCGTGGTGCTGGACACCACGGTGTCCGGCGGCGCGAACGAGGGAGAGGACCTGGCCGAGCTCGACCCGGCGGTCACCGGGAAGGCGCTGGCTGGCAACGGCCGCATGACCGGCTCCGGCGACCTCGACGGGCTGGAGAAGAACGAGGCCATCGCCCGCACCATCCAGACACTGAGCGCCGCGGGCGCCGGTCGCGCGGCGAAGAACTTCCGCCTGCGCGATTGGCTGATCTCGCGTCAGCGCTTCTGGGGCACCCCGATCCCCATGCTGCACCTGCAGGACGGCTCGGTCGTGCCGGTCCCCGAGGGCCGTCTGCCCGTGCGCCTGCCTGACGTGGAGGGCCTGGACCTGCGCCCCAAGGGCACCTCGCCGCTGGGCGCCGCCGAGTCGTGGGTGCGCACGGTCGACCCCGCCTCGGGCGAGCCCGCGCTGCGCGACCCCGACACCATGGACACCTTCGTGGACAGCTCGTGGTACTTCCTGCGCTTCCTGTCGCCGAACAGCGACCAGTTCGCGTTCGACCCGGCCGAGGCCAGGCGCTGGGCCCCGGTCGACGGCTACTTCGGCGGCGTCGAGCACGCCATCCTGCACCTGCTGTACGCGCGCTTCATCACCAAGGTGCTCTTCGACATGGGGCTGATCGACTTCCAGGAGCCGTTCTCCAACCTGGTCAACCAGGGCATGGTCATCATGGACGGCTCCAAGATGTCCAAGAGCAAGGGCAACCTCGTCGAACTGTCCGACCTGCTGGGCCAGTACGGCGCCGACGCGCTGCGCCTGGGACTGGCCTTCGCGGGCCCCGTGGAGGACGACAAGGAGTGGAACGGCGTCTCGCTGTCCGGCGCGCAGAAGTTCCTCTCCCGTGCGCTGCGCGCCGGAGACGAGACCTCCAGCCCGGTGGGGGCGGATGCCTCCCGCGGCGACGTCGTGCTGCGCCGCATCACGCACCGCCTGCTGGCCGACGCCCCGACCCTGGTCGAGCAGACCAAGTTCAACGTGCTGGTCGCGCGCCTGATGGAGCTGGTCAACGGCATCCGCAAGACCATCGACGCGGGCGCCGGCGCTGCCGACCCCGCCGTGCGCGAGGCGACCGAGACCGTCGCGCTGCTGCTGGAGCCCATCGCCCCGCACACCGCCGAGGAGCTGTGGTCGCGTCTGGGTCATACGCCGTCGCTGAGCGAGATCGCCTGGCCGGATGCCGACCCCGCGCTGCTCGTGCAGGACACGGTGACCACGGCCGTGCAGGTGAACGGCAAGGTCCGTGCGACTCTCGACGTGCCCGCCGACATCGGCGAGGCCGATCTGGAGGCCGCCGCCCGCGCCGACGAGAAGGTGCAGCGGGCACTGGAGGGCAAGGAGATCGTGCGCGTGATCGTGCGCGCCCCGAAGATCGTCAACTTCGCCGTCAAGGGCTGAACTCAGGACGGGGTCCTGGGGTCGTCGAGAACTCCTGCACATCCGCGTGATGCGCAGGAGTTCTCCACATGCGCCGGGATTCCGGCATCCACCGTCCGCATGGGTGCGTAGCGTGACGGAGTGCCCGCATCTCAGCCGTCAGAACAGGAGGCCCCGCCGCGCCCTCGCCTGAGGCTGGGCATCGGCGCGGCGGTCACGCTGGGGCTGGTCGTGCTGTCCGCCGCAGTGGGCTGGGGCATCCTGCGCGGGCAGTCGACGCCCGTGGACGCGATCAGCCTGAAGGGCGGCTCGTCGACCTCGGCGCCGGCCGACGGGAACGGCGGGCTGTACGTGCACGTGCTGGGCGAGGTCGAGCACCCCGGCCTGTACATCCTCGAGGCCGACGCGCGGCTGGTCGACGCGCTGGCCGCCGCCGGCGGGACGCGGGAGGATGCCGACCTGCAGGCTGTGAACCTCGCCCGCGCGCTCACCGACGGGGAGCAGATCATCGTGCCGGCCAAGGGAGCGGCATCCGGCGGCGCCGCGGGCGCGACCGCGCCCTCGGCCATCGGCGCGGACGGGAAGGTCGATCTCAACGCCGCCACGCAGGACGACCTGGAGACGCTGCCGCGGATCGGCCCGGCGCTCGCGCAGCGCATCCTGGACTGGCGGGAGGAGAACGGCAGATTTCGCGCCGTCGACGACCTGCTGGCGGTGCCGGGCATCGGCGACAAGCTGCTGGCCGGGATGCGCGACAAGGTGCGCGTGTGAAGGACCTGCGCACCGGCATCCTGGCGCTGCTGCTCTGGGCGGTGGCGCTGCTGTGCATCCAACTGCCGGTGCTGGCGCTGCCGCTGGCGGGCGCCTGCGGTGCGGGGGCTGCCGGGGTGCTGCTGGCGGGCCGGTGGCGGCGGGGCTTCGTCGTGCTGGTGCTGCTGTGCGCGAGCGCAGTGGGGCTGGTCGTCGCCGGGGCTCAGCCGCAGCGCGCCGTGCTGGCACAGTCCGACGGGCGGGCGGTGGAGGCCGTCGTGGAGGTCGCATCGTCGGCATCCGTGGGACAGGACGGGCGCCTGTGGTTCGACGCCCAGACTGTGGTAGCCGGGCCGCCCGGTCGCATGGAGCCGTTGAGCGCTCGCGTGCGGGTCGGCGTGGAACCCGTCCCCGGGGTCGACATGGGCGCCCGCCTGCGGGTGACGGGTCAGGGCAAGGCCACCGGGCCTGCTGAGCAGGCGGGGCTGGTGATCTTCGGCACGGACGTGGAGGTCGTATCGCCGGCATCCGGGGTCTTCGCCGTCGCCGCCGACACGCGGGCGACGTTCGTGGCCCGCGCCACGCGCCTGCCCGAGCCCGGTGCCGGCCTGCTGCCCGGGCTCGCCGTCGGCGACACCCGGGCGGTCTCGCCGGAGCTGAACGACGCCATGATCGCATCGGGGCTCTCGCACCTGACGGCTGTCTCCGGCAGCAACTGCATGGTGATCGTCGCCGCCGTGTTCTGGCTGGTCTCGCTGGCGGGCGGCAGCCGCGCGCTGAGGGTCGTGCTCTCGTTGACCGCGCTGGGCGCGTTCGTCGTGCTGGTCACCCCGGAGCCCAGCGTGGTGCGCGCGGCGGTCATGGCGGCGCTGGCGATGCTCAGCATCCTGCTGGGGCGACCCAGCGCGGGCCTGGCCATGCTGTCGCTGGCCGTGTGCGGACTGCTCATCGCGGATCCGTGGTTCGCGGCGTCGCCGGGCTTCGCCCTGTCGGCGGCGGCCACGGCCGCGCTGCTGGTGCTGTCCCGGCCGCTGCTGCGGGGTCTGGGACGTTGGATGCCGGCGCCACTGGCCCTCGCCCTGTCGGTGCCGCTGGCAGCCCAGGTCGTGTGCGGACCGATCATCGCGCTGTTCTCCGATCAGCAGTCGCTGGTCGCCGTCGTGGCCAACCTCATCGCCGAGCCCGCCGCGCCCATCGCCACGGTCGTGGGTCTGCTGGCATGCCTGACCGCGGGCATCCCGCCGCTGGCCGACCTGCTGGCGGCCGCAGCCTGGCTTCCTGCGGCCTGGATCGACACCACGGCGACGGTGAGCGCGGGACTGCCCGGAGCCACGGTCGCGGTGGTGGCCGGCCCGGTCGCGGCAGTCATCGTGGCTGCGCTGAGCATCGCCGTCGTGGTCGTACTGGCCAGGCCCCGCAGGCGGTGGCTGCGCACCGCATCCGCAGTCGTCCTGATCGTCGCGCTGGCAGCCGCGGGCGGGCGGATGCTGCTCAGCGGCCCTCTGGCGCCGTTGACGACACCGTCGGACTGGGCTGTGGCGGCCTGCGACATCGGCCAGGGAGATGCCGTGCTGCTGCGCTCGGCGGGGATGACCGCCCTCGTCGACACCGGACCCGACCCTGATCTGCTGACGCGCTGCCTGGCGCAGACCGGCGTCTCCCGCGTCGACCTGCTGGTGCTCACGCACTTCGACCTGGATCACGTCGGCGGCACCTCCGCGGTCTTCGGGAAGGTGGGAACCGTGCTGCACGGACCCGTCACAGAGGACGACGAGCGGCGGATGCTGGCACGACTGGTCGACGGGGGAGCGAGGCTGCAGGACGCCAGCACCGGGCTGTCCGGCACGCTCGGCGACGCGCGCTGGCGAGTGCTGTGGCCGGATGCCGATCCGCGCGTCTTCCCCTCAGGCAATGACGCCAGCGTCGTGCTGGAGGTCTCCGGCGGCGGCATCCCGCGCACCGTCCTGCTGGGTGACCTGGGCCAGGGCTCCCAGCGGCTGCTGCTGAGCTCGGGCCGACTGCACGGCGCGTACGACGTCGTGAAGGTCGCGCACCATGGCAGCCGCGACCAGGAGCCCGGCCTGTACGAGGCCGTCCGCGCCTCGGTCGGGCTGATCAGCGTGGGGGCGGACAACGACTACGGACACCCGCGTCCGGAGACTCTGGCACTGCTGGAAGCCGCGGGCACCCGGGCGCTGCGCACCGACCGACGCGGCACGATCCTGCTGGGCGAGCGCGACGGCGAGCTGCTGATGTGGTCCACCCGCGCTCCGCCGGGAGAGCCCCCATCCGAAGGGTGACGATGTCTTCACCGCCGATAGGCTGGAGAGCATGGCAGCACCGAAGACCGCGAAGGGCGCGAAGATCCCGCAGATCTCATGGCGCGAGCCTCGCCCCGCACCCATCGTGCTGGTCTCCGGGCCCGAGGAGGTGCTGGCCGAGCGTGCCATCGCCGGCGTGCGCGACTACCTGCGCGCCGAAGACGCGGCGCTGGAGGTCAGCGACATCCGTGCCGACGACTACGCCGCGGGCACGCTGCTGGGGGTCACCTCGCCGTCGCTGTTCGGCGAGCCGCGACTGGTGCGCGTGGCCGGGGTCGAGAAGTGCACGGACGCCTTCCTGCAGGAGGCCGTGAAGTACCTCGAGCACCCGCAGGAGGGCGCGACGGTCATCCTGCGCCACACCGGCGCCACCGTGCGGGGCAAGAAGCTGCTGGACGCCGTGCGCGCGGGCACCGGCGGCGGCATCGAGATCCCGTGCGCGGCCGTCAAGCGCGACGGCGACCGCGTGGACTTCGCGGCGGGGGAGTTCAAGGCCGCCCGCAAGCGCATCGCGCCGACCGCGCTGCGCTCCCTGGTCTCGGCCTTCGCCGACGACCTCACCGAACTCGCCGCCGCCTGCCAGCAGCTGATCGGCGACGTCGAGGGCGACATCACCGACGAGGTCGTCACCCGCTACTACGGCGGACGTGTCGAGGTGTCCGCGTTCGTGGTGGCCGACACGGCCATCGCCGGCCGCTACGGCGAGGCACTGATCGCCCTGCGGCACGCCCTCGCCTCCGGCGCCGACCCGGTGCCCATGGTCGCCGCCTTCGCCATGAAGCTGCGCACCATGGCGCGCGTGGCGGGCAACCGCGAGCCCAGCCGTCAGCTCGCGCAGCGCCTGGGGATGAAGGACTGGCAGGTCGACCGCGCCCGCCGCGATCTGCACGGCTGGAACGAGCGCTCTCTGGGCATGGCCATCCAGGCCACCGCCCGCGCGGACGCCGACGTCAAGGGCGCCGCGCGCGACCCGATCTTCGCACTGGAGCGCATGGTGGCCGTCGTCGCCACCCGCGAGCCGTACGGCGCCTGAGCGGCTGCGGCAGGCCGGCATCCGGACAACGCAGAAGGCCGCCCCGCGAACGGGACGGCCTTCTCATGTCTGCGGGCTCAGAGAGCGGCGACCTGCTTGGCGATGGCCGACTTGCGGTTCTTCGCCTGGTTCTTGTGCACGACGCCCTTGCTGACGGCCTTGTCGAGCTTGACGGACGCGACCTTGAGGGCGGCCTCAGCAGCCTCCTTGTCGCCGGCGACGACGGCCTCGCGGGTCTTGCGGACGACGGTCTTCAGCTCGCTCTTGACGGCCCGGTTGCGCTCCTGCGCCTTCAGGTTGGTCTTGTTGCGCTTGATCTGCGACTTGATGTTTGCCACGTGTGGACGCTTTCTGTCTGGATGGGAATCGGATGCTGCAGACGAGAGAGGGCGTCGACAGCGGTCGTGAGGGACGAACCCACACGCAAGCCAAGAGTCAATGCTACCAGCACCGGGCACCCGCACGCGAAACGGCGGGGCTCCGCGCGCCATGCGCGGGATTCGGTCGCGCGATATGTGGAACCGGGTGCACAATCGAGCCTATGACGTCACCGCTGCCGATCATGCGCTGGTCCACAGCCACCTCCGCCTTCCAGATCGAGGGCTCCCGCACCGCCGACGGCCGCAGCAGATCCATCTGGGACGACTTCGTCGACCGGCCCGGCGCCGTGGTCGACGGCGGAACCGCGGAGCCCGCCTGCGACAGCTATCGCCGAACGGCGGATGACATCGCGCTGCTCGCCGACCTGGGTGTTGACGGCTACCGCTTCTCGATCCCGTGGGTGCGCATCCAGCCCGGCGGAGCGGGACCTGTGAATCAGCGCGCGCTGGACCACTACGAGAGGTTCGTCGACGAGCTGCTCGAGCACGGCATCACCCCCGAGCCCACGCTCTACCACTGGGAACTGCCCGTCGAGCTCGAGGCCGACGGCGGCTGGCTGAACCGCGACATCGTCGACCGCTTCGCCGAATACGCGGGGCTCGTGGGCGCGCGCCTGGCCGACCGGGCGGCGCGCTGGTACACGATCAACGAAGCGGCGATGACCACGCTGCAGGGCTACGGCACCGGCGAGCTCGCCCCGGCGAAGCAGCTGCTGTTCGGGGCGCTGCCCACCGTGCACCACCAGCTGCTCGCGCACGCGCGCGCAGCCTCCGTCCTGCGCGCGGCCGGAGCGGCACAGGTGGGACTCACCAACAACCACACCCTGGTGATCCCCGCAAGCGGATCGGATGCCGATCTCACCGCCGCGCGTGTCTACGACCTCGTGCACAACAGGATGTTCTCCGAACCCCTGCTGACCGGTGCCTATCCCGACATCCAGGCACTGGGGCTGCCTCCGATGCCGGTGCAGGACGGCGACCTGGACGAGATCGCCGCATCCTGCGACTTCTACGGCGTGAACTTCTACAACCCCACCACCGTGGGCGCGGCCCCCGAGGGCAGTCCCGTCCCGTTCGATCTGCTGCCCACGCCGGGCGCGCCGCTGACGGGCTTCGGCTGGCCCGTCGTCCCCGAGGCCCTGCGCGACTTCCTCGTGGACCTCAGCCACCGGCATCCGGACATGCCGCCGATCGTGATCGGCGAGAACGGGGCATCCTTCCCCGAACCAGACGCCGCCGGACGCGTGCAGGACGACGCCCGCATCGACTACCTCTCCCGGCACATCGACGCAGTCGCCCAGGCCATCGAGCAGGGCGTGCAGGTGGACGAGTACACGGTCTGGTCGCTGATGGACAACTTCGAATGGGCCGACGGGTACACGCAGCGCTTCGGGCTCGTGCACGTGGACTTCGCCACCGGCATCCGCACTCCCAAGGCGTCGTACGACTGGTATCGCGACCTGATCCGCCGATCCCGCACCGCGCGCGAGGAGCGCGTCCGATGACCGCCACGGCCAGGGTCGGCGCCCGCTGGATGACCCTGTTCACCCTGGCGTGGCTGGCCATCTGGACCGTGCAGCTCACCCCGGTTCAGCTGCTGCTGCCGCTGCAGCTGAACACCTCCGACGACGACTGGATCCGCGGCGTGGTCTCCTCGGGCTTCGTACTGGGCATCGGAGGGCTGTTCGGCATCATCGCGGCCCCGTTTGTGGGCGCGATCTCCGATCGCTCCCGCTCCTCACGCGGACGCCGCCGCCCCTGGGCGCTGGCGGGCGTCTGGCTGGCAGCGGTGTTCCTCGTGCTCACCGGGCTCGTCGACGGCCCCTGGCTGGTCGGCGCGTGCTGGGTGGGGGTGTCGATCGGCATCTCGGTGGCGTCCGCGGCGTTCACCGCCCTCATCGCCGACCAGCTGCCGCCCGCGCAGCGCGGTGCGGCGTCGTCGGCCGTCGGATCCAGCCAGGCCGTCGGCATCGTGCTGGGCGTGGGCCTGGTCGTGCTCCTCGGACTCGGCGTGCTGGCCGGCTACCTGCTGCTGGCCGTCGTCATCGCCGTGGTCGGCACGCTGGCCGCGCTGCTGCTGCCGGATCCGCCGGCAGTGGCATCCGAGCTGCCGCAGCGCACCGCGAACCGCGGACGGCTCGCCTCGCTGCGCGATCGCGACTTCGCCTGGATGCTGTGGGGCCGGCTCGTCGCGAACATCGGCAACGCACTGGGCACGGCGCTGTTCCTCTTCTTCCTGCTGCACGGCCTTGACCAGCCCGAGGCCCAGGCGCAGGACAACCTGCTGCTGCTGATCGTCGTCTACACGGTGTTCGTCGTGATCGCCTCGGTGCTCACCGGCATCCTCTCCGACCGCACCGGCAGGCGGCGCGGGCTGACGGTCGCCGCCACCTTCGTGCAGGCGGCGTCCGGCGTGGCGATCGTGATCCTGCCGACGTTCGAGATGACCATGATCGCGGCGGCTCTGATGGGCCTCGGCTACGGCGCGTTCTCCACGGTGGGCCTGGCGTTCGCCACCGACCTGCTGCCCGACGAGCAGGACCACGCCAGGGACCTCGGCATCGTCAACGTCACCGCGGCGTTGGGGCAGCTCATCGGACCCATGGTGGGCGCGGGGCTGGTCGCGCTGGTCGGCGGCTTCTGGCTGGTGTTCCTGATGGCTGCCGTGCTGTCTGTGCTGGGTGGCCTCATGACCGCTCTCGCACGGTCGCCAGAGCCAGTCCCAGCACCGCGTTGAACACGCGTGGCCGCATGGCCGTGACCAGGTGCGTCGTGCGGGGCACGACGATCAGCTCGGCGTGCGGGGCGAGTCGGCGGAACAGCCGCTCGTGCGTGCGCAGCTGGTCGAACTGGCCGTTCACGAACCAGAGCGGGATGCGGATGCGCGCCACCGCCGTCGTGAGATCCAATGCCGCCAGGCTCCGCAGCGCCGCATCCTGGGCATCCAGCGCGTACCCGCCGGCGCCGAAGTCCGCGCGCGTCTCCGAAGGGATCGTCGCATCGAGAATCCGCTCGGTGATCCAGCTTCCGTGGTCCGGGAGCCTGTTGACGGCTCCCGCGACCATCCGGTAGGCGGCCAGTCCTGCGCCGCGGGGGAGCGCGCTGCAGGAAGCCGCCACCAGTCCCGCCACCGGCGGCGTCTGCTCGCCGCCGGTGTACGCCAATGACAGCAGCCCGCCCATCGAGTGCCCCACCAGCAGCACCGGCCCCTGTTCCGCAGCCCTGCGGACAGCCGCATCGATCGTGTGCAGGGCCTCGTGCAGGGTGAAATCCTCGTCCATGCGGGTGCCGTGCCCAGGCAGATCGACCGCCGTCGCCGGGATTCCCACCGCCTCGAGATAGGCCAGCTGGGCACGCCACATCGTCGCGGAGGTGCGGATGCCGTGCACCAGGACGACCTGCTCGTTCACGCTCCCAGCATAGGAAAGCGGGGCCGGTGGATGAACCACCGGCCCCGCCTCATTTCGACAGGCTCAGTGACCTGCCTCGGGATTACTTCTCCCAGCCGACGTTCTCAACGGGCTGCACGCCGAAGAGGTCCAGGCCCACGTAGGGCTCGGGGGTCAGGTTGGCGAGACCCTTCTTCGTGGCGGAGATCGACGGACCGTTGTACAGCGGGATCAGACCCCACTCCTTGAAGATCTGCGCTTCGAGCTTCATCGCGGCCGCGGTCTGCTTGACCGGGTCGCTGATCGACTCGACGTCCTCGTGGATCTTCTTGTCGGTCTCGGCGTTCTGCACGCCGGAGAGGTTCAGACCCTGATCCGTGCAGTACAGCTGGCAGAACCATGCGGCGCCGAACGGGTCGGAGGAGGTGAAGCGAAGACCCGCGACATCCCAGTTCTTCGACGTGTAGTCATCGGAGAACTTGTTCGACGGACGGACGTCGACCTTCAGGTCGATGCCGACCTCCTTCTCCATCTTCTGCAGCGACTGCGCAAGGGCTGCCTGCGTGGGGTCGTCGCTGAAGATGGGGTAGGTGACGGACAGCTTCACGCCGTCCTTCTCGCGGATGCCGTCGGAGCCCTTCGCCCAGCCGGCGTCGTCGAGGATCTTGTTGGCTTCCTTCGCGTCGTACTTGTAACCGGCCTCCTTGAGCGCGTTGCTGTAGCCCGGCTGGAACGAGAACAGCGTGAAGGAGCCCGCGGGCTCCTCCTTGTAGTCCAGGCCGTTCCACGCGATCTTCTTCTGCTGGTCGATGTTGATCGCCATGAAGAAGGCCTTGCGGACCTCGACGTCCTTGAACTGCGGCTTGTCGGCGTCGACCTCGAGCAGCGTGTTCGCGGTCTGCTGGGCGCGGTGGATGGTGATGTCCTTCATGTCCGCGACCTGCGCCAGGCGGTCCTTGGTGCCGACGCCGACCATGTCGATCTCGCCGTTCTTGAAGGCGTTGATCGAGGCCTGCGAATCCATCGCGGTGAAGGTGACCTCGTCGAGCATGGGCTTGTCGCCCCACCACTTGTCGTTCGGCTTGAACGAGATGAAGCCCTTGTTGGCGTCGAACTGGTCGACGGTGTACGGGCCGGCACCCCACTCGGCGTGCGGGTTGCTGATCATCGCCTTGTTGAAGTTGTCCGGAGTGGCCATCTTCGGGTGGATGACACCCGTCAGGAACGGCATCTGCGGCCAGGCGAACTCGCCCTTGAAGGTGACGATGGCGGTCTTGGGCGTGTCGCCCTGCACGACCGACTCGATCTCCTTGTAGCCGTCCGTGGCGTTGGGGTTGAAGCCCTCGTCGGTGGAACGGTTGGCCTTCCACGTGGCGTCGATGGCGGTCCAGTCCATCGGGGTGCCGTCGTTCCAGGTGGCCTTGTCGGTGAAGGTGAACGTCAGGACCGTCTTGCCGTCCTTGACCTCGTTCTTCCACTCCGACAGGTAGTTGTCGTTCTTGTAGGGGGTGCCGTCCGGCTTCATCAGCATGATCTGCGGCGTGTACCACGCGGCGAGAGTGGCGGTTCCCGCGCTGCCGTCGCTGTTGAACGCGTTGAGCTGCTCGGGGATCTCGCCGATCGCGAAGTTGACCTTGCCGCCCTGCTTCAGGTTCTCGCGGGGCTGGGGGTTGTAGTCCGCTGCCTGCGTCTCGGTCGCGCCCTTGCTTCCCGAGTTTCCGTTGTCACCGGTGTTTCCGGTGTTGGCTGCACACCCGCTCAATACGAGTGCGAAAGCGCCGGAGATTGCCAGCGCTCCCATCAGCTTGTGCTGCTTCATGGTGCTCCTTTCGCCTTTCGGCGTGTCATTAGGGAGAGTAGTTGGCTTCGGGACCGATCCGACGCGCACGTGAGTGAATCGTGACTAACCGTTGACTAACCGTTATTTCGCTGTGACGCGACGGTCATCGCCCCGGGGAACCCGCTGAGGATCAGACGGTCGCCGGCCTGGTCGTCATGGTCTCCGGGTCGAAGATCACGCGCTGGCGCGTGCGCTCGATGTCGGGGTCGGGCACGGGGATGGCCGACAGCAGCGCCTGCGTGTAGGGGTGCTGCGGGTTGTCGAAGACGTCGTCCACGTCGCCGTACTCCACGAACTCGCCGAGGTACATCACGGCCACGCGATCGGCGATGTGCCGGATCACGGAGAGGTCGTGCGCCACGAACAGGTACGACAGCCCCAGTTTGACCTTCAGCTCGTCCAGCAGGTTGATGACGCCCGCCTGGATCGACACGTCCAGTGCCGAGACGGGCTCGTCGAGGACCACGATCTTGGGGTTGGTCGACAGGGCGCGAGCGATGCCGATGCGCTGCCGCTGGCCGCCCGAGAACGCGCCGGGGAAGCGGTCGCGGTGCGCGGGGTTGAGCCCCACCAGATCCATGAGCTCCTGCACACGGGTGTGGATCTCGTCGCGGTGCATGCCGATGGCATGCATGGGTTCCGCGATGATGTCGGTCACCGTCATGCGCGGGTCCAGCGCCCCCATCGGATCCTGGAACACGATCTGGATGTCGTGGCGGAGCTCGCGCTCCAGCCTGCGGTTGTGCAGGCCGTTCACGCTCGTGCCGCCGATGATGATGTCGCCGTCTTCCTGCTTGACCAGGTCCATGATCTGGAGGAGTGTCGTGGTCTTGCCGGATCCGGACTCGCCCACGATGGCCATCGTCTCGCCCTCGCGGACGTCGAAGCTGATGCCCTTGACGGCCTGCACCTCGCCCACCTTGCGCTTGAACAGGGCGCCCTTCAGCAGCGGGAACGTCTTCTTCATGTTCCGCACCTCGAGCGTCACCGGGCGCTCCTCGCGCGGGATGCGGGTGAGGGTGCTCTCGTGCACCTCGGCCACGGGGTACACGGGCAGGCCGCCGATGAGGCCTGACGCGTCGATCTCCTCGGCCCGGATGCAGGCGGCCACGTGCCGCTCACCGCTGTCGGAGTGCACCGGCACCAGGTCGGGCTCGCGACGGTGGCAGGCGTCGATGGCGATCGGGCAGCGCGAGGCGAACGGGCAGGCGTCCGGCAGGTCGATCAGCAGCGGCGGGTTGCCCTTGATGGGGATCAGGGGCTCCTTCTCCGCCTTGTCCACGCGGGGGATGGCCCCCAGCAGGCCGATCGAGTACGGCATCCGCGTGTTGTGGAACAGCTCGTGCGCGGGGGCGTGCTCCACGGGCTTGCCCGCGTACATCACCATCACGTCGTCGGCCGTGCGAGCCACCACACCCATGTCGTGGGTGATCATGATCACGGCGGCGCCGGTCTCGTCCTGCGCCTTCTCGATCAGGTCGAGGATCTGCGCCTGGATCGTGACGTCCAGGGCCGTGGTGGGCTCGTCGCAGATGATCAGTCGCGGATTGTTGGCCATCGCGATGGCGATGACCACGCGCTGGCGCATGCCGCCGGAGAACTCGTGCGGGAACGACTTCATCCGCCGCTCCGGGAACGAGATGCCGACGACCTTGAGCAGTTCGATCGATCGCTCCCAGGCCGCGGCCTTGGACATTCCGTGGTGCGCGGTCAGCGCCTCCACCAACTGGTCGCCGATGGTGAACACCGGCGTCAGCGAGGTCAGGGGATCCTGGAAGATCATGGCCATGCCGTTGCCGCGGATCATCGACATCTGCTTGTCGGACTTGCCGAGCAGCTCCTGGCCGTCGAACTGCACGGATCCCGTGACCTTCGCGTTCTCGTCGAGCAGGCCCATGATGGCCAGCGAGGTCACGGACTTGCCCGATCCGGACTCACCGACGATGCCGAGTGTCTTGCCGGCCTCGAGGTCGAAGGAGACGCCGCGGACGGCGTCGACCCGACCAGCCTCCGAGGCGAAGCTGACCTTGAGGTCGCGGACGGAGAGGACGGTGTTGGAGGTGGGGGTGCTCATGCGCGGCCTCCTGCCGCAGAAGTGGGATCGAGGGCGTCGCGCAGACCGTCGGCGACGAGAGCCATCGACACGGTCAGCAGCGTCAGCGCCAGTGCGGGGAAGTAGAACAGCCAGGGGGCGCTGGTCACGCTGGCCGCGCCCGTGCCGATCAGGGAACCGAGCGAGACGTCGGGGAGCTTCACGCCGAAGCCGATGAACGACAGGCCGGTCTCGGTGCCCACCGCGCCGACGATGCCGAGCGTGAAGTTGATCACCAGCAGCGAGCCGATGTTGGGCACCAGGTGACGCAGCACGATCTTCATGCCCGGCACGCCCATGTAGCGCGCGGCGGAGACGTACTCGCGCTCGCGCAGCGACAGCGCCAGCGTCCAGATGACGCGAGCGGGGAAGAACCAGCTGACGAAGATCATCGCCAGCGAGATCACACGCCAGTCGCCGCCGGCGTCGTTGGAGACGAGAGCCAGGATCAGGAAGGTCGGCACGACCATCAGGAAGTGGATGATCAGCAGCGTGAACTGCTCGATGCGGCCGCGGAAGTATGCCGCCGCGGTTCCGACGACGGCGGACAGGGCGGTCACGCCGATGGAGACGGTGATGGCGATCATCAGCGAGCGCTGCAGCCCGACGGCGGTCTGGGTCCAGGTGTCGTTTCCGCCTGCGGTGGTGCCGAACCAGTGCTCCGACGAGGGGCCGGTGCTGAGGTTGAGGAAGTCCTGGTCCTCGATCGTGTACGGCGACGTGAGGGGGACGATGATCGAGTAGATCACCATCAGCACGAAGATCACGATGCCGGCGACGGCCGGCTTGTTGCGCAGGAAGCGGCGCGTGTACAGCGTCCACTTGCTCAGCTGCTTGCCGGGGATGCGCTCGGCGGTGGTGTCGGGGCCGACGGGCGGCTGCACTGCGGGGTCGATCATCTCGGTGCTCATGTCAGCTCACCCTCACTCGCGGATCCAGGACGACGACGGCGATGTCGGCCAGCAGGGCGCCGATCGCGGTCAGCACGGCCCCGAAGGCAGCGACGGCGACCACGCCGTGGATGTCGTTCCCGGTGATAGTGGTCAGGAAGTAGCGGCCCATGCCCTGCCAGGCGAAGATCGTCTCGGTCAGGATCGCGCCGGTGAAGATGCCGGGGATCGAGAACGCGACCTGCGTGGCGACCGGGATGAGCGAGGTGCGCAGCGCGTGGCGCCGGATGGCCTGCTGCTTGGTGAGGCCCTTGGCGCGGGCCGTTCGCACGTAGTCGGCGCTGATGTTGTCCAGCAGCAGGGTGCGCTGCAGGAAGTGGTACTGCGCGTAGCCGATGACCACCAGGGCGATGGTGGGCAGGATGAGATGCTGCAGCGCGTCGATGAGCACCGGGAAGAACCCGGTCACACCCTCGGATGACGAACCCGTGACGAAGAAGACCCGGGTGCCGACCCAGTTGTTGAAGTTGATGGCCAGGATCACCACCGCGAGGCCCGCGACGATGATGTTGACGTTCATCGTGACGATCGAGATGCCCTGCCAGACGCGGTCACCCAGCTTGTACTGGCGGGATGCCGTGTACACGCCGATCCAGATGCCCAGCAGCGTCATGATGATCGTGGCGCCGAGCACCAGCTCCGCGCTGATCCACATCCGGTACGCGACCTGCTCGTTGACCGAGCCGCCGGTCGGGCTCACGCCCCAGTCCCAGCGCAGGATGATCCCCGTGAACCAGGTCCACCACCTGTCCAGCAGCGGAACTCCGGCGTCGAGGTTGCGGGGGCGAAGCAGGTTCTGGATCTGCTCGGGGCTCAACGGAGGCTTCCTGCCGACGTAGTTGCTGCGCGGATCGAGGAAGGACCAGGCCAGGAGGTAGGTGACATTGGTCGCGACCACGATCATCAGCAGCCAGCCGAGTGTCCGGCGCACGAGATACTTGATCAAGGTGGTGATTCTTTCTCT
This sequence comes from uncultured Microbacterium sp., assembly GCF_937927635.1. Taxonomy (GTDB): domain Bacteria; phylum Actinomycetota; class Actinomycetes; order Actinomycetales; family Microbacteriaceae; genus Microbacterium. The sequence continues at coordinate 123,516 of NZ_CALBRW010000025.1, read as the reverse complement.
TCTACAGACGCGCGCGGGATCTGCCGACGCAACGCTGGGTCGGGATGATTCAAACACCATCCGTCTCGTTTTGCACACCGGCAGCCCGCGTCGGCTGTGACGGAGTCCTGTGTCGCACGGCTCTCCCGAGGAGGGCGGCGGCAACTTCGCGAGACTATCATCGTGGGGCCCGAATGGAGGATTCACCCGCACGACTCGTAGACTTGCCGGGATCCCTCCTCCCGTTCAAGGACCACATGTCACCCCGCGCACTCACCCCGCTCCCACCCGCTGCGACGCCCGCGTCGCAGATCCGGAATTTCTGCATCATCGCCCACATCGACCACGGCAAGTCGACCCTCGCCGATCGGATGCTGCAGATCACCGGCGTGGTGTCCGACCGCGACATGCGCGCCCAGTACCTGGACCGGATGGACATCGAGCGCGAGCGCGGCATCACCATCAAGAGCCAGGCCGTGCGGATGCCGTGGCAGACGGATGCCGGAACCTACGCGCTCAACATGATCGACACTCCCGGGCACGTCGACTTCACCTACGAGGTGTCGCGGTCGCTCGCGGCCTGCGAGGGCGCCATCCTGCTGGTCGACGCAGCGCAGGGCATCGAGGCGCAGACTCTCGCCAACCTGTACCTGGCGCTGGAGAACGATCTGACGATCATCCCGGTGCTCAACAAGATCGACCTTCCCGCCGCCGATCCCGAGAAATTCGCCAAGGAGCTCGCCGACCTCATCGGCGGGAGTCCCGAGGACGTGCTGCGGGTCTCCGGCAAGACCGGCGTCGGCGTGGAGGCGCTGCTGGACCGGATCGTCAGCGAGGTTCCTGCGCCCACGGGAGACGTCGACGCTCCCGCCCGCGCCATGATCTTCGACTCCGTCTACGACGCGTACCGCGGCGTGGTCACCTACGTGCGCATGGTGGACGGCAAGCTGCAGCCCCGTGAGCGCATCCAGATGATGTCCACCGGCGCGAATCACGACCTGCTGGAGATCGGCGTGTCCAGCCCGGAGCCGGTCCCCACCAAGGGGCTCGGCGTCGGCGAGGTCGGGTACCTCATCACCGGTGTGAAGGATGTGCGCCAGTCGAAGGTCGGCGACACCGTCACGACCGCCCGGCGTCCGGCATCCGAAGCGCTGGCCGGGTACACCGACCCGAAGCCGATGGTCTTCTCGGGCATCTACCCGATCGACGGCAGCGACTACGCCGAGCTGCGCGAGGCGCTGGACAAGCTCAAGCTCTCCGACGCGTCGCTGCAGTACGAGCCCGAGACCTCGGTCGCGCTGGGGTTCGGCTTCCGCTGCGGATTCCTCGGCCTGCTGCACCTGGAGATCATCCAGGAGCGGCTGTCGCGCGAGTTCGGACTCGACCTGATCACCACCGCGCCCAGCGTGATCTACGAGGTCACCACCGACACGGGGGAGAAGGTCACGGTCACCAACCCCAGCGAGTACCCCGACGGGCGCGTGGCATCCGTCGCCGAGCCGATGGTGAAGACCGCCATCCTGCTGCCGAAGGACTACGTCGGCACCGTGATGGAGCTGTGCCAGTCGCGGCGCGGGTCGCTGCTGGGTATGGAGTACTTCTCTGAGGAGCGCGTCGAGCTGCGGTACAACATGCCGCTCGGCGAGATCGTCTTCGACTTCTTCGATCAGCTCAAGTCGAAGACGCAGGGCTATGCCTCGCTGGACTACGAGCCCAACGGGGAGCAGGAGGCCGACCTGGTCAAGGTCGACATCCTGCTGCAGGGCGAGAAGGTCGACGCGTTCAGCTCGATCGTGCATCGTGACAAGGCGTACTCGTACGGCACCATGATGGCCGAGCGGCTGCGCAAGCTGATCCCTCGCCAGCAGTTCGAGGTGCCCATCCAGGCCGCCATCGGCGCGCGGATCATCGCCCGCGAGACCATCCGCGCCATCCGCAAGGACGTGCTCGCCAAGTGCTACGGCGGTGATATCAGCCGCAAGCGCAAGCTGCTCGAGAAGCAGAAGGAGGGCAAGAAGCGCATGAAGATGGTCGGCCGCGTCGAGGTGCCCCAGGAGGCGTTCATCGCCGCGCTCTCGGGCGACGTCGAGGGCAAGAAGCAGTAGTCCCGCACGTCGTGCGGGTGCTGTTCAGGCACGTCGAATAGGGTTGGATTCATGCGTCGCGGGACATTCCGAGAAGGCACGGTGGACTACGCCGCGGTCGGGGCCACTCATGCCCCCGACCTGATGCAGTACCCGCCGGAGGGCAGCATCCCGGCCGAGGAGTCCTGGCGGATCGGCAGCGGCGAGGACCGCTTCCGCACCGCCGGCGAGGCGCTGCTGTCGTGGACGGCGCAGCGCGCGGGCGGACTGGAGCTCAGCGACGTGCGACCGGCGTCCGGCGAGAGCTACACCGGCGTCAGCTTCGACGCCGAGGGCACTCCGATCGCCCCCAACCGGAGCCAGGTCGAGCAGCGCTTCGACGCCGAGGGCACTCCGTTCGTCGCGCCGGGGATGACGCTCAAGGTGCGCGGCCGCGTCAAGGGCATGCGGGCGGACGCCGAGCTGCGGGTGATCTCCGTCACCGAGGAGCGTCGCCGGATCGGCTTCGTGCTGGGCACCGTCGCCGGCTCGACGGTCAGCGGCGAGGAGTCGTTCGACATCGACTGGCGCGAGGACACCGACGAGGTGTGGTTCACCGTGCGCGCCTTCGACACGCCGACCTCGATGCTGTACAAGCTCCCGGGCATGGTGCGTCGTCGCCGGCGAGAGCTGTTCTCGCGCTATCTTCGGGCCATCTCCCCCCTGTACGCCACTCCCATCTGATGGGCGGGCCTCTTCCTCTGGGCGACCCGGCTCCCGCCGACGGACGCTTTCCCACGGGGTTCCCCGTCGATCCCGCCGTCCCGTTCTCGGCCTACCTGCACGTGCCGTTCTGCCGCGTGCGCTGCGGCTACTGCGACTTCAACACCTACACGGCCACCGAACTGCGCGGGGCCAGGCAGGATCAGTACGCCGATACGCTGATCCGCGAGATCGAGCTGGCCCGCGGCGTGCTCGACGAGGTCGGCGGGGTGCGTCCGATGGACACCGTCTTCTTCGGCGGCGGCACGCCCACGCTGCTGCCGGCGGGCGACCTCGCGAGGATGCTGCAGGCCGCGACCGACGCGTTCGGCATCCGCGACGGTGCGGAGGTGACCGTCGAGGCGAACCCCGACACCGTCACGCCGCAGGTCGTTCAGACGCTGCTCGAGGCCGGTGTCACCCGCATGTCCATCGGGATGCAGTCCGCCGTGCCGCATGTGCTGGCGGCGCTGGACCGCACGCACGACCCCGAGAACGTGACGACCGCCGTGCGCTTCGCCCGCGAGGCGGGACTCGACGTGAGCGTGGACCTGATCTACGGGGCGCCGGGGGAGTCGCTCGCCGATTGGGAGCGGTCGCTGGATGTCGCGCTGGAGCTGGAGCCCGACCACATCTCGGCGTATGCGCTGATCATCGAGGACGGCACGAAGCTCGCCAGACAGATCCGCCGCGGCGAGGTCCCTGCACCCGACGACGACCTGCAGGCGGACATGTACGAGCTGGCTGACCGGCGGCTGGCGGATGCCGGCTTCGACTGGTACGAGGTCAGCAACTGGGCGCGCACTCCGACAGGCTCGGCGACCCATCAGTCCCGGCACAACTTCGCGTACTGGCGCGGCTTCGACTGGTGGGGCTTCGGCCCGGGGGCGCACAGCCATGTCGCGGGCCTGCGCTGGTGGAACGTGAAGCATCCCGCCGCGTACGCGCAGCGGCTGTCACTGGGCGAGTCGCCCGCCGCGGGACGCGAGCGGCCCGACGAGCAGGCGCGCACCCTGGAGCGCGTGCTGCTGCGCAGCCGGCTCGCCGAGGGCCTGCCCGTCGAGGACATCGCCGAGACGCACCGCGACCGGGTGGCCGAGCTCATCTCCGACGGCCTGGTGGACGCGGCATCCGCTCTGCGTGACCGCCGTGTGCGCCTGACCCTGCGTGGGCGCCTGCTGGCGGATGCCGTGGTGCGCACCCTCACGGAGTAGGCCCCGGGGTAGGATTGGCACTCTAGAGGTAAGAGTGCCAGCGGGAGGGATCATGGTCACAGAACGGGGACTCGAGGTCCTCCGCGCGATCGTGCAGGACTACGTCGCCACTCACGAGCCCGTCGGCAGCAGGTCGATCGTCGAGCGGCACGCGTTCGGCGTCTCCGCGGCGACCATCCGCAACGACATGGCGCAGCTGGAGGACGAGGAGCTCATCGCCGCCCCGCACACGTCGTCGGGGCGCGTGCCCACAGACAAGGGGTACCGCGTCTTCGTGAACCACCTCGCGCAGGTGCGTCCGCTCTCCACCGGACAGCGCAATGCCATCGAGACGTTCCTCGCCGACCCCGCCGATCTCGATGACCTGATGGCCCGCACCGTGCGGGTGCTCACGCAGCTGACCGGTCAGGTCGCTCTGGCGCAGTATCCGTCGTTCGCGCGCGCCAGCATCACGCACATCGAGCTGGTCGCGCTGGCGCTCAATCGGATGCTGGTGATCCTCGTCACGGACGCCGGCGGCGTCTCGCAGCGGATCGCGCCGCTTCCCATCGATCTGGACGAGGCGGATGTGGCGGTGCTGCGCGCGCAGCTGGCCGCGCTGATCACCGGGCGCGCCGTCAGCGATGCGGCCGACCGCATCCTGTCGCTGGCCGCACCCGAGCAGCCCGGCGCGCGCCGGCTGCAGCCCGCGCTGCTGGCCCTGACCGCGGTGATCTCCGAGGAGCTCGCGGAGTTCCGGCAGGAGAAGCTCGTGATGGCGGGGGCTGCCACGCTGGCGCGGCGCGAGCAGGACTTCCGCGGCAGCATCCATCCGCTGCTGGAGGCCATCGAGGAGCAGGTCACGCTGCTGCGGCTGATGAGTGAGATGGTGACGGACGAGCACGGGCTGGCCACCAGCATCGGGCTCGAGAACGCGTCTTTCGGCCTCGGCGAGGCGTCGATCGTGACCAGCGACTACGCGGCGCCAGGAGGCACGGCCAGGGTCGGGGTCATGGGCCCCACCCGCATGGACTACCCGAGCACCCTCGCGGCCGCCCGCGCCGTGGCGCGCTACCTGTCGCGCATGCTCGAAGAAGACGGAACGACCCGGTGACCCGGGTGTCAGAAAGGTGATCGTGGCGGACCATTACGAAGTCCTCGGGGTGTCCCGGGACGCCAGCCAGGACGAGATCAAGAAGGCGTACCGCAAGCTCGCCAGGCAGCTGCACCCCGATGTGAACCCGAGCGAGGAGGCGTCCGAGCGGTTCAAGCTCGTCACGCACGCCTACGACGTGCTGGGTGACGAGGAGTCCCGCCGGCGATACGACATGGGCGGCGACGAGCACGCCGGCGGCTTCAGCGGCTTCGGCGGGTTCGGCGACATCTTCGAGACGTTCTTCGGCGCCGGTGCGGGCGGCGGGCGCCAGGCGCGCCCGCGTTCCCGGCGGGAGCGCGGCGAGGACGCCCTCGTGCGGGTCACGATGGACCTGGGCGACGTCGTCTTCGGCGCGCACCGCGACATCGAGGTCGACACCGCCGTGCTGTGCGAGACCTGTCAGGGCAGCTGCTGCGCGCCCGGCACCTCGCCGGTCACCTGCGATGTGTGCGGCGGCTCCGGCCACGTGCAGCGCCAGGTGCGCAGCCTGCTGGGCAATGTCATCACCACGCAGCCGTGCGGCACCTGCGAGGGCTTCGGCACGGTCATCGAGGTGCCCTGCGGCGGCTGCGCCGGCCAGGGGCGGGTCCGCACCCGTCGCACCGTGTCGCTCGACATCCCGGCGGGTGTCGAGACCGGCCTGCGCCTGCAGCTGCCGGGCTCCGGCGCGGTGGGCCGCGCGGGCGGACCGAACGGCGACCTGTACGTCGAGGTGACCGTGGCCCCGCATCCGGTGTTCAGCCGCGAGGGCGACGATCTGCTGGCCACGCTCGAGGTGTCGATGGCGGACGCCATCCTCGGCACCACCACGAGCATCGACGGTCTGGACGGGCAGGTCGACCTGGAGCTGCGCGCCGGCGTGCAGTCCGGAGACGTGCTGACCATCGCCGGCCGCGGTGTCACGCCGCTGCGCGGCACCCAGCGCGGCGACCTGCGCGTGGGCGTGCAGGTGGTCACGCCCACCAAGCTGGACTCCGCGCAGCGCAAGCTCATCGAGGACTTCGCAAAGAAGAGCAAGGCTCCGGCACCCAAGCTCGCGCAGTTCCAGCAGGGGCTGTTCTCGAAGCTGCGCGACCGCTTCCGCAGCCACTGACCCCGACAGGAGCCGCATGGCACTGCACTTCATCGTCCCGGACTGCACGGACGCCGCCGTCGGCGACGTGATCGCGCTGACTGGCGCCGAGGCCAAGCACGCCTCGGTGGTGCGCCGTGTGCGCGTGGGCGAGACCGTCACGCTCGGCGACGGTCGCGGCGTGTGGCTCGAGGGCGCCGTCGACGACGTCTCCGCGGCCCGGGTGACCGTGCGCGTGTCCGCGCGGCGCATGCAGGAGACCCCGGAGTCCCGCATCGTGCTCGTTCAGGCGCTGGCGAAGGGCGACCGCGACGAGCTCGCCGTGCAGGCGGCGTGCGAGCTGGGCGTGGATGAGATCGTGCCCTGGCAGGCTGCGCGCAGCGTCTCGCGCTGGGAGGGGCCGAAGGCTGCGAAGGGGCGGGAGCGGTGGGCCACCATCGTGCGCGAGGCGGCCAAGCAGGCGCATCGGGCGTGGGTTCCCGAGGTGGCTCCGGTGACCACCACGGCGCAGCTCGCGGAGCGCGCTGCAGGGGTGCGGATGCTGGTGCTGGACCCGTGGACGGATGCCCGGCTCTCCGGAATCCGCTCCGACGGACGCGACATCGTGCTGGTGGTCGGACCGGAGGGCGGCATCGCCGCCGAGGAGCTGGAGCGGCTGGAGGCCGCCGGGGCCGAGCGCGTCCGGCTCGGCGACACGGTGCTGCGCACCTCGACCGCAGGGCCTGCGGCCATCGCGGTGCTCTCCGCCGCGCTGGGCCGCTGGTAACTAGACTGAAGCCCATGAGTGAGCCCTCGATCTTCACGCGCATCCTGAACGGGGAGATCCCCGGCGAGATCGTCGCCCAGAACGACCGTGTCTTCGCCATCCGCGACATCAATCCGCAGGCGCCCCTGCACGTGCTGGTGATCCCTCGCAGCGAGCAGTACCGCGACGTCACCGAGCTCGCCGCCGGCGATCCGGGGCTGATGGCAGACATGGTCGCGATGGCCAAGCAGATCGCCACCGAGCACGCCAACGGCGAGTACCGGCTCATCTTCAACAACGGCGCCAGCGCCGCGCAGTCCGTCTTCCACGTGCACGCCCATGTGCTCGCGAACATCGAGGAGAACAAGCTCGTTGGCTTCTGACATCCCGCCGCCCTCTGACGGCGACGCCCCGCAGTTCCCCGCACAGCCCGAGCGCACCGAGCGCATCTACGCCGACGGCGTCGCGATGGTGCAGCTGCTGGGCCCGCAGGATCGGCTGCTGCGGATGCTGGAGAAGCAGCATCCGCGCGTGCAGGTGATGGTGCGCGGCAACGAGATCAGCCTGGGCGGGACGGATGCCGAGGTCGAGTCCGCGAAGCGGCTGGTGGAGGAGCTGCTGGAGATGACCCGCGCCGGTGCCGACCTGGTGCCGAGCGATGTGGCCGCCTCCGCGCGCATGCTGCAGCGTTCCGACGGCCCGCGCCCCAGCGAGGTGCTCGGCGAGGCCATCCTGTCCACCCGCGGGCGCGTGATCCGCCCCAAGACGGCGGGCCAGAAGGAGTACGTCGACGCCATCGAGCAGAACACGATCGTGTTCGGCATCGGCCCCGCAGGCACCGGCAAGACGTACCTGGCCATGGCCAAGGCCGTGCAGGCGCTGCAGCGCAAGGAGGTCGAGCGGATCATCCTGACCCGTCCGGCCGTCGAGGCGGGGGAGCGACTGGGCTTCCTGCCCGGTTCGCTGACCGACAAGATCGATCCCTACCTTCGTCCGCTGTACGACGCGCTCAACGAGATGATGGACCCCGAGATCGTGCCGCGGCTGATGACCACCGGCACCATCGAGGTCGCGCCGCTCGCGTACATGCGCGGACGCACCCTGAACAACTCCTTCGTCGTGCTGGACGAGGCGCAGAACACCACGCCCGAGCAGATGAAGATGTTCCTGACCCGGCTCGGGTTCGGCACGAAGATGGTCGTCACGGGTGACATCACGCAGGTCGACCTGCCACAGGGCGCGTCGGGCCTCCGCCTCGTCACCCGCGTGCTGGACGGCATCGACGACATCCACTTCTCGCGCCTGACCAGCGACGACGTGGTGCGTCACTCGCTGGTCGGCCGCATCGTCGACGCGTACAGCGAGTACGACGAGCGCCGCACCGCCGCGCGGTTCGAGCGCGAGCAGGCGCACGAGTTCGCGAACCGTGCCGAGCGGCGCTCCGGGATGCGCCCGAACCTCAGAGACCGCAAGCCGAAACGGGGCCTGGAATGATCGAGATCAACAACGAGTCGGCCATCGAGATCGACGAGACCGTGCTGCAGCGCCTCACCGACTTCAACCTCGAGCAGCTGCATGTCAGCGCGGACGCAGAGGTCGCGATCGTGCTGGTCGACGAGGGCGCCATGGAGGCGCTGCACGTGCAGTGGATGGACGAGCCGGGCCCCACCGATGTGCTGAGCTTCCCGATGGACGAGCTGCGTCCCGGCACGCCGGACCGCCCGACGCCCGCGGGGCTGCTGGGCGACATCGTGCTGTGCCCCCAGGTCGCCGAGTCGCAGGCGCAGACGGCGGGTCACTCCCTGATGGACGAGCTGATCCTGCTGACCACGCATGGCCTGCTGCACCTGCTGGGCTTCGACCACGCCGAGCCCGACGAGGAGCGTGAGATGTTCGGGCTGCAGAAGTCGCTGATCGAGGCCTTCGCGCACGCCGAACGTCGCCGATGACTCCTGTCATCCTGCTGGCCGCCGCGGTCCTGCTGATCGCGTTCGGCGGTCTGATGGCGGCCGTGGACGCTGCGTTCTCGGTGACCTCCAGCACGGATATCGACGAACTGGCGTTCGGGCGCAGCGCGGATGCCCTGCACCGCATCGCCGCCGACCCCGATGCGCACGTCAACGCCGTCGCGTTCATGCGCGTGCTGTCCGAGACCACGGCCGCTGTGCTCGTGACGGTGGCACTGGACTCGTTGCTTCCGACGATCTGGTGGGCCATGCTGGCCGCCGCCGTGCTCATGACCGGCATCACGTTCGTGCTGGTGGGCGCGAGCCCTCGGTCCTACGGCCGCATGCACTCCGAGACCATCCTGCGGGTGTGGGCGCCGGTGGTGCGCGGCGTGCGGATCCTGCTGGGTCCGCTGGCGCAGGCGCTGGTGCGCGCAGGCCGCCGGGTGACACCCGGCGGAACCCGCAGCAGCTTCGCCTCGGAGGAGCAGCTGCTGAGCATGGTCGATGAGGCCGCCTCGCATGATCTCATCGAGGAGGACGATCGCGATCTGATCCACTCGGTGTTCGACTTCACCGATCAGTTCGTCCGGGCGGTCATGGTGCCGCGCACCGAGATGAAGACCGTGGATGCCGCCGCCACCACCACCGAGGCCATGGAGCTGTTCCTGCGCACCGGCGTGTCCCGCATGCCGGTGACCGACGACGACGCCGACGACGTGGTCGGGGTGCTGTACCTGAAGGATCTCGTGCAGTTCGCCTACCGCGACGAGAGCGCATGGCGCGGAGCGCCCGTACGCCCCATCGCCAGGCCCGCGGCGTTCGTGCCCGAGTCCATGCGCGCCGAGACGCTGCTGCAGCAGATGAAGCGGGATGCCGTGCACGTGTGCATCGTGATCGACGAGCACGGCGGCATCTCGGGTCTGGTGACGCTGGAGGATCTGATCGAGGAGCTGGTCGGAGAGATCGTCGACGAATACGACCGCGGCCCCGCCGAGGTCGTCGAACTCGGCGACGGGCGGTACCGGGTCAGCTCGCGGCTCTCGCTGGAGGATGTCGGCGACCTGTTCGGCCTGGAGCTGGACGACGAGGACGTCGATTCGATCGGCGGACTGCTGGGCAAGGCGCTCGGCCGGATCCCGCAGCCCGGCGCCGCGGCATCCGTCGACGGACTGGTGCTCACCGGCGGCGCCTCGCGCGGGCGGGGGAGAGGCATCGCGACGGTGTTCGTGGAGCGGGCGCCGGAGCAGAATGACGACGTGGATGGAGAGCATCGGGATGACTGAGACGCGAAGCGGGTTCGTGACGTTCGTGGGACGGCCGAACGTCGGCAAGTCCACGCTGACCAACGCGCTGGTGGGCGAGAAGATCGCCATCACCAGCGAGAAGCCGCAGACCACCAGGCGGGCCATCCGCGGCATCCTGAACCGCCCGGACGGGCAGCTCGTGATCGTCGACACCCCCGGCATCCACAAGCCCCGCACGCTGCTGGGCGTGCGCCTGAACGACCTCGTCGAGCAGGTGCTGGGCGATGTGGACGTGATCGGCTTCTGCGTCCCGGCCACCGAGAAGGTCGGCCCCGGCGACCGGCGGATCGCCGCGTCGCTGGACGGCTATCCGCGCGCGAAGAAGGTCGCCATCGTCACCAAGACGGATGCCGCCGACAAGGACGACATCGTCGAGCGGCTCATGGAGGTGGACTCGTTGCGCGAGGACTGGGCGGCGGTCATCCCGCTGTCCGCCCTGGGCCGCGAGCAGCTGGACGTGCTGGCCGATGAGATGCTGCAACTGATGCCCGTCGGCCCGCGACTGTACGAGGAGGGCGTCGTCACCGACGAGTCCGACGAGGACCGCATCGCCGAGATCATCCGCGAGGCGGCTCTGGAGGGCGTGCGCGACGAGCTGCCGCACTCCATCGCCGTCGTCGTCGACGACGTGGAGCCGCGCGAGGACAGCGACCTCACCGATGTGTATGCGTCGATCGTCGTCGAGCGCGACAGCCAGAAGGCCATCATCATCGGTCGGAAGGGCTCCCGCCTGCGGGACGTCGGAGCCCATGCCCGCAAGGGCATCGAGGAGCTGCTGGGCACCAGGGTGTTCCTGAAGCTGCACGTGCGCGTGGCCAAGGAGTGGCAGCGCGACCCCAAGCAGCTCGGCCGGCTGGGGTTCTGAGATGGCCGAGCACTGGATCGCGCCCGCGTGGGGATCGCCCGAGACCTGGCGGTTCGTCGAGTACGAGCCCGCAGCCCCCGCGCAGGGCGAGCTGACGATCCGCGTGCACGCCGCCGGTGTGAACCCCGCCGATGCCAAGCATGTCGCGGCCGCCCGTCCGGGCGTCGAGCTGCCCGAGCCGATCGGGTACGAGGTCTCCGGCGTCATCACCGCGATCGGCCCCGACACCGGGATCGTGACGGGACCGGCATCCGTGGGTGACGAGGTCATCGCGTTCCGCGTGCGCGGCGGATACGCCACGGAGATCACCGTCCCTGCACAGAAGGTGCTGCGCAAGCCTGCGACGCTCACGCATGCGCAGGCCGCGAACCTGCTGCTGGTCGGCACCACGGCATCCGCCATGCTGCACGCGGTCGACGCGAAGCCGGGGGAGACCGTGCTGCTGCACGCGGCCTCCGGCGCGGTCGGGGTGAGCGTGCTGCAGCAGGCGGCCGTGCTCGGCATCCGCGTCATCGGCACGGCGAGCCGTGCCCGCTTCGACGAGGTGCGCCGCTTCGGAGGCATCCCGGTGGAGTACGGCGACGGACTGGCGTCGCGCATCCGCGCGGCACTGGCGGATACCGGTGTCGAGAGGATCGGCGCGGCGCTGGATGCCGCTGGCACCGACGAGGCCGTGCAGTCCTCGCTGGAGTTCGTCAGGGACCGGCAGCGCATCGTGACGATCGTCGCGCCGACGGCGGCCACTGAGCACGGATTCCAGGCGAGCTCCGGTTCCCAGCCTGAGACGGCGCGGTACCGCGACGAGGTGCGCGAGCATCTGGTGGAGCTCGCCGAGCAGGGGCGGCTGACCGTGCCGATGGCCCGCGAATTCGCCCTGAGCGACGCTCCGGCGGCGCTCGAGCTGGTCGCATCCGGGCATCCGGGCGGAAAGATCGCGTTGATCCCCTGACCGGCATCCTCGTCATCGTGGTGAGCAGAGTGCCAAGTCGGGTGTTAGCATCGAGGCATGCGTCTGGGCGGTCTGCTTCTTCTTAGCTGCCGCGACGAGTCCTGATCTTCGGGCCTTCTCGTCGCGGCGCTCGTGTTTGGCCTGAGCACAATTCCCACGAAGAAGAAGCCCCATCATGAAGAATTCCCAGAAGCCCTCCTCGATGCCGGTCCACAAGTACCGGCCCTTCCACGAGCAGATCGTCGTCGACCTGCCCGACCGCACCTGGCCCTCCAAGCGCATCACGCAGGCGCCGCGCTGGTGCGCCGTCGACCTGCGCGACGGCAACCAGGCCCTCATCGACCCGATGTCGCCCGAGCGCAAGCGCGTGATGTTCGACCTGCTGGTGAGCATGGGCTACAAGGAGATCGAGGTGGGCTTCCCGTCCGCCAGCCAGACGGACTTCGACTTCGTGCGCCAGCTCATCGAAGAGGACCTCATCCCCGACGACGTGACCATCCAGGTGCTGACGCAGTGCCGCGAGCACCTGATCAAGCGCACGTACGAGGCCATCAGCGGCGCCAAGCAGGCAATCGTGCACTTCTACAACTCCACCAGCGTGCTGCAGCGCGAGGTCGTGTTCCGCTCCGACCGCGAGGGCGTCAAGCAGATCGCGCTGGAGGGCGCGCGGCTGTGCCGTCAGCTGGAGAAGGACGTCGCCGGTACCGAGATCTACTACGAGTACTCGCCCGAGAGCTACACGGGCACCGAACTGGACTATGCGGTCGAGGTCTGCAACGCCGTGCTCGAGGTGCTGGAGCCCACGCCCGACCGCAAGGTGATCATCAACCTGCCCGCCACGGTCGAGATGGCGACACCCAACGTGTACGCCGACTCGATCGAGTGGATGAACCGTCACCTGGCGCACCGCGAGAACGTCATCCTGTCGCTGCACCCGCACAACGACCGCGGCACGGCGGTCGCTGCGGCCGAGCTGGGCTACATGGCCGGTGCCGATCGCATCGAGGGATGCCTGTTCGGCAACGGCGAGCGCACCGGCAACGTCGACCTGGTGGCGCTGGGCATCAACATGTTCACGCAGGGCATCGATCCGCAGATCGACTTCAGTGACATCGACCACGTCAAGCGCACAGTCGAGTACTGCAACCAGCTACCGGTGCCCGAGCGCCACCCGTGGGTGGGCGATCTGGTGTTCACCGCGTTCAGCGGATCGCACCAGGACGCCATCAAGAAGGGCTTCGAGTCCATGGCCGAGACGGCCGCGGAGAAGGGCGTCACGGTCGACGAGATCGAGTGGGCCGTGCCGTACCTGCCTGTCGATCCGAAGGATCTGGGGCGTTCGTACGAGGCCGTCATCCGCGTGAACTCGCAGTCCGGCAAGGGCGGCGTCGCCTACCTGCTGAAGACCGACCACGCCCTCGACCTGCCCCGCAAGCTGCAGATCGAGTTCTCGGGTGTCGTGCAGGCGAAGACGGATGCCGAGGGCGGCGAGGTCACCAGCGACCAGATCTGGGAGATCTTCAACGACGAGTACCTGCCGGCCGACGACGACGTGGACAAGTGGGGCCGGTTCGAGCTGCTGGGCACGCAGACCCGCAGTGACATGTCCGGCGAGGTCTCGCTGGAGGTCGTGCTGCGCGACGGCGAGGAGCGCGAGGCGACCACTGCGCACGGCAACGGGCCGATCGCGGCGTTCATCGAGATCCTTCGCGGGCGCGGGTTCGACATCTCGCTGTACGACTACGTCGAGCACACCATGTCCAGCGGCGGCGACGCGCAGGCCGCGGCCTACATCGAGCTGCAGGTCGACGACCACCGGCTGTGGGGCGTCGGCATCGACGGCGACATCTCCACGGCATCGCTGAAGGCCATCGTCTCGTGCGTGAACCGCTCCATCCGCAGTCGCCAGGGGGAGCTCGTCACGGCTTGATGATCGGGATCATCCCCGTCTCGGTCGCCACCTTGCGGCGGTACAGGCGGCGCTGCTCGGGCAGTGAGACGTCGTAGAGCACGGCCAGGATGCGGATCACCGCCGTCACCACGATCCCGGTGACGGCGGCGACCGTGATGTTCAGGTCGAACAGGTGCATGACCACGGTGGCCGTGCAGCCGACTCCGGCGGCGACGGCGTACAGCGAGCCGACATGCATGATGGCGACCGGCAGGCCCATCAGCACGTCGCGCAGCACGCCGCCGCCGACGGCCGCGCAGACGCCGATGAACACGGCGGGCACCGGCGGGATGCCGAAGGCGATGGCCTTGCTGACGCCGAAGGACCCGAACATGCCGATCACGACGGCATCCAGCACCACGATGAACGTGTTGATGCGGTTGAAGACGCCTGCCAGCAGCATCCCGAACAGGGCGGCGCCGGCGGCCGTGATCAGGTACCAGTTGCTCTGCAGCGTGGCCGGCGGCTGGCCGATCATCAGGTCGCGGATGAGACCGCCGCCCATGCCGATCATGATGCCGATGATGGCGACCCCCAGCCAGTCCAGCCGGCGCTGGCCCTGGAAGCCCGAGGCGAACATGGCACCCTGGATGCCACCGAGTCCGACGCCCAGCAGGTCGGCCCACAGCGGGATGTTGAACAGCGGTTCGGTCACCCGTCCATTCTCTCGTGCGCAGGGGATAATCATTGAGTGCCCACCTACCGAGATGAAGCGGTGATCCTGCGCACCCACAAGCTGGGTGAGGCGGACCGCATCGTAACGATGCTCTCGCGGCGCAACGGCAAGATCCGCGCCGTGGCGAAGGGCGTGCGGCGCACCTCGTCGAAGTTCGGCTCGAGGCTCGAACCGTTCATGGTCGCCGACGTGCAGCTGTACCAGGGCCGCTCGCTGGACATCGTGCAGCAGGCCGAGTCGCTGGGAGCGTACGGTGCGGACATCGCCGTCGACTACGAGCGCTTCACCGCGGCCAGCGCCATGGTGGAGACCGCCGACCGGCTGAATGAGTCCGAGGCCACTGCCGACCAGTACCTGCTGCTGGTGGGCGGGCTGCGCTCGCTCTCGCGCGGGGAGCATGCCGCGCGCAGCATCATGGACTCGTACCTGCTGCGGGTGATGGCGCTGTCTGGCTGGGCACCGGCGCTGCAGGACTGCGCGCGCTGCGGCGCGCCGGGTCCGCACACGCATTTCGGCCCGCAGCTGGGCGGTGTGGTGTGCGACGACTGCGCTCCGGCGGGCAGCCCGCGGGTCTCGGCATCCACCCTCGCGCTGCTGCAGGCGCTGATGGGCGGTGACTGGGAGACGGTGGATGCTGCATCTCCTGGCGATCTGTCGTCGGCATCCGGTGCCGTGGCGGCCTACACGCAGTGGCATCTGGAGCGCGGCATCCGCTCTCTGGAGCATGTGACCAGCACCCCGAGAATTGGAGTCCGGTGACCCCGAAGCCGTACACGCACAAGGATGCGGTGCCGTTCCGTCCGCTGGACTGGACGGGCATCCAGCCGCCGGCTTTCCCCGCCGTGCCGAACCATGTCGCGATCGTGATGGACGGCAACGGCCGCTGGGCGAACCGACGAGGGCTCAGCCGCATCGAGGGGCACAAGGCCGGCGAGGAGGTGCTGCTGGATGTCGTCGCCGGCGCCATCCAAGCGGGAGTCAAGCACCTGTCGGTGTACGCGTTCTCGACGGAGAACTGGGCCCGCTCGCCCGAAGAGGTGCGGTTCCTGATGGGCTACAACCGCGACGTGCTGCACCGCCGACGCGACCAGCTCAACGAATGGGGCGTGCGGGTGCGGTGGGCTGGGCGCAAGCCGCGGCTGTGGGGATCGGTGATCAAGGAGCTGCAGTTCGCCGAGCAGCTGACCCGAGGCAACGACGTGCTGACGCTGACGATGTGCGTCAACTACGGCGGGCGCGTCGAGCTGGTGGACGCCATGCGGGAGCTGGCCGCCGAGGTGAAGGCCGGCCGGCTGAAGCCGAGCGCGATCACCGAGAAGCAGATCCGCAAGCATCTTTACGTGCAGGACATGCCGGATGTGGATCTGTTCCTGCGCAGCTCGGGGGAGCAGCGCACCTCGAATTTCCTGCTGTGGCAGTCGGCCTATGCCGAGATGGTGTTCCTGGACACACTGTGGCCGGACTTCTCGCGCGAGGAGCTGTGGCGGGCGATCGGCATCTATCTGTCGCGGGACCGTCGCTTCGGCGGGGCGGTGGACTCTCCCGACACATCCGCCGTCTAAGCGGGAGCGCCTGTCGCGCAGGCACCCGTCGGCCGTGTCCGAGAGGCTCGTGACGGTGCTCAGCAGCCGGCGGCGGTGGGGTCTTCGTTGCAGGTGTGGGCGACGAGGGCGGTGTGGGCTTCGTAGATGCGGATGTCCTGGCCGGGTCCGGGAATGGTGAGGGTTCCGGTGATGGGGTACCAGCCGGTGCCGAGGTCGATCTCGGCGGTGTAGACGGTGTCGGCGGATGCCGTGTAGGTGCCGCGGTCACGGTAGACGTGGCTGGTGTCGGTGGGGGTGAACTGGGGCAGGTGGAGCTGGTTCCAGGTGGTGCCGGGAGTGGTGGTGGCCTTGGTGGTGTCGTCGCCGTAGTGGAAGGTGAAGGATGCCGGGGTGAAGCGGACGGTGATGGGGTAGCCGAACAGTTCCCCGGTCCTGGTGTGCGCGGTGGCGTCGGTGGTGAAGTTGGTGGGCAGGCCCGCGACGCCGAGGTTGTCGGGCTCCCCGGTGATGGTCGCCGGGGCGGGGGCGAAGCTGGCGAGGTCGGTGATGGTGATCGGCTGGGTGGCGCGGGGGTCTTCGGGTGCGGGGTCGGCTGTGTCGGCGGGCTTCTCCGGTGCGGGGACGCAGCGTTGCATGAGGTTCCAGATCGTGTTGCAGTCCGTGAACTTCTCGGTGCGGGTGCGCGTGTCACGCGCGGGCGCATGCACGTCGACGACCGGGGCGGTGCCGGTGCCAGGATTCTTGGGCTTCTCCGCGGAATGTCGGGGTTGCTTTTCGGTACGGTCGCCGTGCTTCTGGGCGCCAGAAACATCAACAGCTGGACCGTTGACGTTGCTCGCGCAAGACATCGTGAGCACTGGGCATTCGGGTGCGGGCGGAGGTGTCCCGCCGCTCAGAAGGAAGACCATGATCAGTGAGAGCATTGCAACGTGCTCTCTGCAGTCGTGCTAGCAAGACGCAGGCCCGTCTCAGAGTCTGCCTCGACAAATTCTGCGCGAACGGACTGTACAGGAGATCGGTCGCTGGGTACCAATGAGTTGCCAGTCGAATCAATGACGTCGGTCTGGGAGACATCAGCACATATATGCACGGAGACCTTGCCCGTCTCCAGATCGGCTTTAATGGGCGCCGCGGTGATGATCACTGTGTTTCCTGTGAGCTGAACCTCCTCGGCCTGTAGTTCACTGAGCGACTTCTTCAGCGCTGAGGATGCTCTTCCTACCGTCCACCGGGTTGCCGGCTCCCATGTCTTCGGGTCGCTCGTGTCGACGTTGTTCAGTGCATCCGTGTACGCCCGATATGTCTCCTCCGCAGCCTTGAATGCCTCAGCGTCCGAGGAGAACAGCGCCGTCTTCGTCGGCGTGGGAGCCGGCTTCGGCTCTGGCGTGCACGCGGCCAGCATCCCGAGGGCGAGCAGTCCGGCGGACAGCGCGCCGAGCGCACGGACGGAGATGGCAGCGGAAGTCACCCGGCCACGCTAACCCGACTTCCGGACTCTCCGCAGAAGTTATCCACAAGCACGATTTCGGACGCACTGATCCCGCGAGCCTCAGAAGGGGCTGTCGTTCCTGCCGGTGGGTGTGTCCCAGATCGACAGTGCGGGATCGGCGCCGGATGGTGTGAACATGACGCGCGCGGGTGGTCGGTCGACATGCTCGTCTCCGTGAGGGCTGGTCCAGGTGATGGTCCAGTCGGGGTTCTGGCGTGCGGTCCACCGGTATTCGTCGGGGATGTCGGGGTGCTTGAGCGCATGGTGCGTCAGGCACAGATGCGCGAGGTTGTCGAGCGACGTCGTGCCGCCTTTGGCCCAGTCGTGGGTGTGGTCGGTCTGCGTGCGGTGGACGGGCATCCGGCATCCAGGGAAGCGGCAGTGCTGATCGCGGGCTTGGAGGTAGCGGGTCATGCCGGCTGTGGGCCGGTAGGTGTCGGTGCGGGTGACGAACCCGTCGGGGTCGACCCACAGGCGGTTCCAGACGGTCGCGATGCCCGCGAGGGCACGGGCGGTGTCTGGATGGAGGGTGCCTTCCCGGTCGAGCTGTGCGGGCCTATCGTTCAGGCCGGCGAGGGTGGTCGCGTCGATGGTGACGTTGATGTGCGCGGCGACCTGGTCGAGCCCGTCGCCGAAGACCGAGGAAGGATCGGTGGTCAGGAGCAGGTCGGTGAGCAGCTCGGCGCGAATCTGGTCGGTGCCGCGGGCGTCGTCGGGGATCTGGATGACCTCAGGTCCTGCCGCGAGGGCTCGGGCGACGAGATCGTCCCATGCATCCAGCGCCTGGGGCGTCTCGGCGGGGTCAGGCTGATCGCCGGCGACAGGTTCGGTGAAGGGGTCGACGGTGAAGACGTCACCATCGGCGGTGATGATCTCCACGGACCGGTCCACCTCCGCCAGGAAGTCCTCGTCCACCGGGAGTGTGGGGTGCCGGTCCTCGCCGTGCTGCTTCTGATGCCGTGCCATGGTCGTGAGACGGTCCATGATGGCCTCGGCCCGATGCGTGGGCAGCAGGGCCTGCAGCAGCGACAGCTCGTCGGTGACCACGTGGATCTTGACATACTGCTCCGCCACGGCATCCTGATGCCGCTCGGTCACCGTTCTGGGTGCGAGGACTGCGGCGAGTTCCCGCACGTGCGCGCGGGTGCGGGCCGGCGCTTCGGATTCGGCGAACTCGAGAGCCGCCGCCTCGTAGAGCCCCAGCAGGTGCGGTTCGATCTCTCCGGCGTCGATCGCTTCCTGAACGGGGGACGCTGCATCGATGATGTGCCGCGCATGCGCGGGCGTGATGCGGCCCGCCTCGAACGATTCCTGAACGGCCCGGAAGCAGTGCCGCAGCGCCTGCGCGTCGGCGAACGCGTGCTCCACCGAGCCTTTCGCCATCCGCCCCGCCGCCGTGAACTCCGCCACCATGGACCGCTCGATCGCGTTGCGGTGCATCGGCGACTCCGACACCGACGCGTCCATCAGCTCGAGCCGGTCGGCAAGAAGCGACGACGCTCGCGCCTCCAACCGGGCGATCTCACGCCGCGTCTGCACCCACTCCGCAAGCACCTCGGCCTCTCGAACGAGGCGGTGCTGCGCGGTAGTGGACATGAATCCAGTATAGAACAAATCTTCGAGAAATGGAAGAGTCTCGGCAAAAGATCCGGATGTCGTGCATTGACTCTTCGACAGGGGGGGGCAGGGATCCCGAATGCAGACTCCCTGGATTCAGCGCGTGCCCCACTGCCGCAGCCACCCCGCGGCCTCGCGGTACACGCCCGCCACCAGCACTCGCGACGGCGCGAAGGGCAGCGGATCGTCGGCGGAGAGCACGAGAGAACATTACCGGGACGGAATACTCCGGCCGTCGCGCCTGTTGCGTCAAGCGTGAGCGAACCCATCTCCATCGACATCTGGTCCGACATCGCGTGCCCGTGGTGCTACATCGGCAAGCGCAACCTCGAGACCGGGCTGGCAGCCACGGCGGACGACGAGGACGCCCCGCAGGTGAACATCACGTTCCACTCCTTCGAGCTCTCTCCCGATACGCCCGTCGATTTCGACGGCGACGAGCTGGACTTCCTCGCCGGCCACAAGGGCATGGCCCGTGAGCAGGTCGAGCAGATGCTCTCGCACGTCACCAATGTGGCCGCGGGAGCCGGACTGCAGTACCGCTTCGACCTGCTGCAGCACACCAACACCGTCAAGGCGCACGAGCTGCTGCACTTCGCCAAGGCCAAGGGCCTGCAGCACGAGATGGAGGAGCGGCTGATGGCCGCGTACTTCACCGAGGGCAAGCACGTGGGTCGCGTCGACGACCTCGTCGCCCTCGCTGAAGAAGTGGGGCTGGATGCCGGCGAGGCCCGCTCCGCGCTGGAGTCGGCCGAGTACCTGCCCGCCGTCCGCGCCGATCAGGAGCAGGCCCGCGCCTACGGCATCAACGGCGTGCCGTTCTTCGTGATCGACGGTCAGTACGGCGTGAGCGGCGCCCAGCCGCCCGCGGCGTTCGAGAACGTCATCCGCGACGTCTGGTCGCAGAAGAACGCCGTCACGGCAGAGTGATCCTGGTCGGCTGAGTGATCCCGACCCGCTGGCGCTCAGCGGGCGAGGGCATCCTCGATCGCCGCGACGACCTCAGGGGAGTCCGGCTTCTGCTTCGGGCGGAACCGCTGCACGGAGCCGTCCGCGCGCACCAGGAACTTCTCGAAGTTCCACTCCACCCGGCCGGCCTTGCCATCGGCATCCGTGGTCTCCTTGAGTGCTTTGTACAGGTCATGCGCATTGCGGCCGTTGACCTTGATCTTCTCGTTGATGGGGAAGGTGACGCCGTAGGTGGTGGAGCAGAACTCCAGGATCTGCTCCATCGATCCCGGTTCCTGGCCCATGAACTGATTGCACGGGAAGCCGATCACCGAGAACCCGCGGTCGCCGTACTCCCTCTGCAGCTGCTCGAGCTGCTCGTACTGAGGGGTGTTGCCGCAACGCGATGCCACATTCACGACGAGCATCACGTCGGAGCCGTAGTCGTCGAGCGTCTTCTGCGCGCCCGTCGCGTCGGTGAAGGGGATCTTCCTGAGCGCCTGATCAGTCATATCCACAGCCTAATTCCACTGAGCCCGGGAGGGGCCGCAGTCTGGGAGAATGGACGGGTCATGACTCTCGCCACTCCCACCAGCCCGCCCGCCCAGACCGCGCCCGCCCTGCGCATCGGTCCCATCGATCTCGACATCCCCGTCGTCCTCGCGCCCATGGCGGGCATCACCAACACGGCGTTCCGCCGACTGTGCCGGGAGTACGGCGCGGGGCTGTACGTCAGCGAGATGATCACGTCCCGCGCCCTCGTGGAGCGCAACGCCATCACCATGCGGCTCATCCAGCACCACCCCAGCGAGGACATCCGCTCCATCCAGCTCTACGGCGTCGACCCCGTGACCATCTCCGAGGCCGTGCGCATCATCGTCGCCGAGGACAAGGCCGATCACATCGATCTGAACTTCGGATGCCCGGTGCCCAAGGTGACCCGCAAGGGCGGCGGCGCCGCGCTGCCGTGGAAGACCTCGCTGTTCGCCGACATCGTCTCCCGAGCAGTGAAGGCCGCGGGAGACGTGCCGCTGACGGTCAAGATGCGCAAGGGCATCAACAAGGACCACCTCACCTTCCTCGACGCGGGCAGGGCGGCGGAGGATGCCGGGGCCGCGGCCGTCGCGCTGCATGCGCGCACGGCATCCGAGTACTACTCCGGGCACTCCGACTGGAGCGCCATCGGCGAGCTCAAGCAGGCGGTCACCAGCATCCCCGTGCTCGGCAACGGCGACATCTGGTCGGCCGACGATGCCGTGCGGATGATGGCCGAGACCGGCTGCGACGGCGTCGTGGTGGGTCGCGGATGCCTGGGCCGGCCGTGGCTGTTCGGCGAGCTCTCCGACGCACTCGCCCCTGGACTGGCGCCCCGACCCGAGGTCGACGCCACGCTGCAGTTCGTGGCGAACGCGTTCCGGCGCCACGCCGAGCTGCTGGTGGAGTTCTTCGAGGACGAGGACCGCGGATGCAAGGACGTGCGCAAGCACGTGGCCTGGTACTTCAAGGGATACCCCGTCGGGGGCGAGCTGCGCGGCGCCCTGGCTCGGGCTTCCTCGCTGGCCGAGATCGACGACCTGCTCGGCACGCTCGGCGACGCGCCGTACCCCGGTGCGGGGGCGGAGGGCCAGCGCGGGCGGGCGGGCACGCCCAAGCGCACGGTGCTGCCGGAGGGCTGGCTGGACTCCCGTGAGATCGGTGTCGGCGACGGCGACATGATGCGCGAGGCGGAGGTGGAGAACAGTGGCGGCTGATCCGGGCTACGACGCTCGCGATTCCGAGCGCTTCATCTCCGAGACCCACCGCTCCGAGCGCAACGACTTCTCCCGCGACCGCGCGCGCGTGCTGCACTCCGCCGCCCTGCGGCGGCTGGCGGCCAAGACGCAGGTGCTGAGCCCGGCATCCACCGCCGACTTCGCCCGCAACCGCCTCACGCACTCGCTCGAGGTCGCGCAGGTCGGACGCGAGCTGGCCACGGCCCTCGGCGTCTCGGAGGACGTGGTGGACACGGCCTGCCTGAGCCACGACCTCGGGCATCCGCCGTTCGGCCACAACGGCGAGCGCGCGCTCAACGACTGGGCATCCGACATCGGCGGCTTCGAGGGCAATGCGCAGTCGCTGCGCATCCTCACCCGCCTCGAGGCGAAGGTGCTCGACGAAGACGGCCATTCCGTGGGCCTGAACCTCACCCGTGCGAGCCTGGATGCGACCTGCAAGTACCCGTGGACAGTCGACAACCCGTTGCCCGACCCGGGCGGCCGACTGAAGTTCGGCGTGTACCCCGAGGACGAGCCGGTGTTCCGTTGGATGCGCGAGGGCGCACCCGGGCGGCTGCGGTGCATCGAGGCGGAGATCATGGATCTCTCCGACGACATCGGCTACTCCGTGCACGATTTCGAGGACGCCATCGTCAACGGCTACCTCGACGTGGCCCAGCTCTCCGACCCGATCGAGCACTACCCGCTGGTGGGGCGCATCCAGCAGTGGGTCGGCTACGACTACACCCGCGAGGAGCTCGCCGACGCGCTGTACCGGCTGACCCGTCAGCCGATGTGGCTGAAGACGTTCGACCGTTCCCGCCGCGACCTGGCGCGCCTGAAGAACCTCACCAGCGACCTGATCGGTCGCTTCGCCCGGGCATCCGTCGCCGCCACGCGCGAGGCCCACCCCGGTCCGCAGCTCGCCCGCTACGCCGGCCATGTGGTCGTGCCGCGAGTCGTGGAGACCGAGATCGCGGTGCTCAAGGGCATCATGGGCCAGGCCATCGTCACCATCGACGCCCGCAAGGGCGTGTACAAGGAGCAGCGCAAGGTGCTGACGCGCCTGGCTGACGCGCTGTGGTCGACGGATGCGCTGTGGTCGGCCGGTGCCGACGTGCTGGAGCCCGCATTCACTGCCGACTTCCTCGACGCCGGCACCGACGCCGAGCGCGCTCGCGTGGTCGTCGACCAGGTCGCGAGCCTCACCGATCAGACCGCCGTCGACTGGCACAACCGGCTGGTGGGCGAGATCGACCCCGCCGAGGTGGGCATCTGGAGCCCGCGCAGCGCCCGCACCGGAGTGCGCCACCGCCCCGCACCGCGGGTGGTCGTCGAAGGCGCCGTCTGATGCCCCGCATCCTGCAGGCCGACGTCGAAGAGGTGAAGTCGCGCACCAACATCGCCGACATCGTCGGCGAGCGCGTGGCGCTGAAGTCGGCCGGCGTCGGGTCGATGAAGGGGCTCTGCCCGTTCCACGACGAGAAGAGCCCCAGCTTCCACGTGCGCCCGCAGGTGGGCTTCTACCACTGCTTCGGATGCGGCGCGTCCGGCGACGTGTACTCGTTCCTGCGCGAGATGGATCACGTCAGCTTCACCGAGGCCGTCGAACGGCTCGCAGGACGGATCGGCTTCGCGCTGCACTACGAGGACGGTGGTGCCGCGCCGGAGACCAGCGGCCGCAGCCGGCTGTACGCGGCCAACACCGCCGCGGCGGAGTACTTCCGCGGCCAACTGCTGAGTCCCGAGGCAGAGAGCGCCCGCAAGTTCCTCGGCGAGCGCGGTTTCGATGCGGGTGCCGCTGCGCACTTCGGTGTCGGGTACGCGCCCAAGGGCTGGGAGAACCTGACGAAGGCGCTCACCGCGCAGGGCTTCACTCGCGAGGAGCTGACCAACGCCGGGCTCGTCTCGGCAGGCCAGCGCGGGGTGTACGACCGCTTCCGCGGCCGGGTCATCTGGCCCATCCGCGACGTCACGGGGCAGACCATCGGCTTCGGCGCCCGGCGGCTGTACGACGACGACAAGGGTCCGAAGTACCTCAACACCCCCGAGACGCCGCTGTACAAGAAGACGCAGGTGCTCTACGGGCTCGACCTCGCCAAACGCGACATCGCCCGCGGAGATCCGCGACGGGTGGTCGTGGTCGAGGGCTACACCGACGTGATGGCCTGCCATCTGGCGGGCGTCACCACCGCCATCGCCACCTGCGGCACGGCGTTCGGCGCCGAGCACATCAAGGTGCTGCGCCGCGTGATGGGCGATGACTCCGCGGCGGGCGAGGTGGTGTTCACCTTCGACGGCGACGAGCCGGGCCAGAAGGCCGCACTGCGCGCGTTCTCGGAGGACTCGCGCTTCACCGCGCAGACCTTCGTCGCCGTCGCGCCCGACAACCTCGACCCCTGCGACCTGCGCCTGCAGCGGGGGGATGCCGCCGTGCGCGGCCTCATGGACGCCAAGGTGCCCATGTTCGAGTTCGTCATCGATCGCAAGCTCGCAGGCTACGACCTGGCGACGGTCGAGGGGCAGGTCGGCGCGCTGCGCGCCGCCGCGCCGATCGTGGCCGTCATCCGCGACGAGCTGCTGCGTCCCGGCTACGAGCGCGTGCTCGCGCGCCGCCTGGGCATGGACCCGACGGCCGTGCACCACGAGGTGATGCGCGCGGCCCGGGGTGCGGCATCCGCTCCCGAGCATCATCGCGAGACCCGTCCGACGGCGGATGCCGGGGGAGGCGCGCCCGTGACCCGGGTGCGGCTCGCCGATCTGCCCCGCACGGCGGATGTCGCCCTCGAGCGCGACGCGCTGATGGGCGCGCTGCAGTACGGGCACCGCATCGACCAGCCGCTGCTGGATCGGGCCGTGTCGCAGCAGTTCCGGCATCCGGGGCTGGATGCGGTGCGCGAGTCCATTGCGGCGG
This sequence comes from uncultured Microbacterium sp., assembly GCF_937927635.1. Classification (GTDB taxonomy): domain Bacteria; phylum Actinomycetota; class Actinomycetes; order Actinomycetales; family Microbacteriaceae; genus Microbacterium. Next base: position 98,586 of record NZ_CALBRW010000025.1, on the reverse strand, counting down.
TCGTCGACCGCACGAAGGTCGGCTGGGCGGCAGCCGCCGCGGATGCCGTGCGCGAGCCGTACCGGAGCCTGGCCGGCGAATTGCTGATGATGCCGTTCCCGGCGAAGGACGAGGAGCGCGCGGTGGTCTCCGCGACCGACCTCTGCCGTGGCCTGATCCTGCGCTCGATCGATCACGAGAAGAACGAGCTGCTGGGTGCCGTGCAGCGCGTGCCGGCGGACTCCGACGGCGGGCGCGCGCTGCGCATGCGCCTGCGGGATCTCGACCTGGAACGGCAGCGATTCCTCGAGTCGTGACGCGCTGACGTGCAGGGCAGGGCAGGATGGAAGCATGCCTGCCGCCAGCGATGTCGCCATCGAATGCTCCGACCTCGTCATCGACAGGATCGGGCACGGCGGTGTGACCAGGGCCGTGGACGGCGTCACGTTCACGCTGCGCCCCGGCGAGCTGATGTGCGTGGGCGGCGCCACGGGCTCGGGCAAATCCAGCCTCGTCACGGCGCTGGCCGGCTTCGCGGACTCGTCTCTGAAGGTCGCCGGCGGGCGCGCCCAGATCTGCGGCGTCGACGTGCGCCGACCGGGCCGGCGCAGGAGGATCCTGACCGCGCTCAGCGGCTACATCCCGCAGGCGGCGGGGGCGAACCTCCCTCCGCGCCTCACCGTCGGCGAGGTGATCGCCGAACCCGTCGTCGCGCGGTCGAAGAAGGTCAATGCCAAGAACCTGGCCGTGCGGGTCGCCTCACTGCTGGACGAACTCCACCTGCCGATCGGCGCGGCAGACAGATTCCCCTACGAATTGAGCGCGGGCATGCGCCAGCGTGTGGCCATCGCGCGGGCGTTCATGCTGGAGCCGCGGGTGCTCATCGCCGACGAGCCTCTCGCCAATCTCGACCTCGAGGTGCGTCCGGTGGTCTTCGACGCGATCACCCGCCGCCGGTCGGAGCAGTCCATGGCCGCGCTGCTGGTCACCAATGATGCGGCATTCATCCGCGAGCTCGACGCCGACACCCTGATCCTGCGCGGCGGTCACGTGGTCGCGCGCGGCGTCGGCCGCGACCTGCTGTGGTCGCCCAATTCCGAGGCGGATGCCGCACGCTGAGCGCGCCACGCCCGGGCGGTGGGCCGTGTTCGGGAGCGCCCGTCGAGTTTGCTAAGCTTGAGGAGTTGCCCGCGGAGCGGGGGACATGATCCTCGGTAGCTCAATTGGCAGAGCAGCCGGCTGTTAACCGGCAGGTTCTTGGTTCGAGTCCAAGCCGGGGAGCCACACAAGGCGCCTCCTCCCTAGAAAACACAGGGAGGGGGCGCCTTTTCACATGTCGGGCAGCACTCGGGATTCGGGGTTCACCCCCTATAAACCCCCAACTCACCCCTCTGAGGGGCCAAAATCGCACATCAGTGTGCAAAGGAGTACGCGTTGGTAAGGAGCAGCGCGTCAAGCCTCGTGGTGGCACTGCGCATAGAGTCACCATGGGAAAGAAGAAGGACAGCAAGAAGAAGGTCGCGTCCGTCGCTGACGTGATCGAACTCCCCACGCTGCTGACCAAGGAGCAGATCGCCGACTACTTCGGCGTGAGCCCGCGCACGGTCGAAGCATGGCGATTCAACAGGGTCGGGCCGCCGGCAGTGAAGGTCGGCAAGCACCTGCGCTGGACAGCCGGCACCATCCGCAAGTACGTCTTCGACCAGCTGGCTGACAGTGCCCAGGCCTCGTAAGCGTCCGGGGAGCTCGGCAGCGTCAACGTCCGACTCGTCGGCGGGGCCTACCGCGCTCGCGTCCGCGTCCGCGTCCGCGACGGCAAGGGCGATCCCCACGACCTCGAAGCGTGGGGCCCGACCGCCGAGGCTGCCGAAGAGCAGATACGCACGATGGCCAGCGAGGTATGGGCCGGCATCTTCGTCGCACTCACCAAGGTCTCCACCGTCGAGCAGCTCGCCGCCATCTGGTTGGCAGACGTCGACGCGCGGTTCAGCACGAAACCGCAGGATGAGGTGGCGGGGCGCCAATTTCACGGGTGCGCAGATCCGGGGACTGGCGGGGCTGTGCCCGCGTCCATCACTACCATCCATGATTGTGGCGGACCGATGAACCATGGCTGGCAGACAATGCCCGCACTCCGGGTCATCCCCGTGGGCGGTGAACAACGCGTTCCGCGAAACGCCGTCATCATCGCCTGGAGCAGGCATTGGAAGACGTGCCCTAGCTCACAAAAACACTCGAGGGTGCAGCTGCGGTTGGCTGCACCCTCGAGTCACTCATTCCGTGGTTACGCGACCTTAGAGGTCTTGAAATGCCATTCCTTCGCAGGCGCGTCATACGCGGCGGATGTTCCGGACTGAACCCACACGCAGTTGCTGTTCTCCACGTAGTGCGTCACCGTTCCGGCATATTTATTGCTGCCGATCTCGAGCCGTCCAATCTGGTAGGTGGATGGCACCGTCCAAGCCCCTGAACTGGATGACGTTCCCGAGTAGCTTGCGCCGATGGTTGCACCGACTTGTGCCTGCACTGTGGCCACGACTACTGAGGCGCTAACGCTAGAGGAGCCTGTGATACTCCCCGACACGGAGAATGTTGTCGACTTGCTGATCGTCAGCGTCACACCTGGCCCTCCGGTGACCGAGGAATTAGCCCCCGACGCGCGGGTGAACGTGATCGACTTGTTGTTCGCCGTGTTCTTCTGATTGCTCCCCGAACACAGGCTCAATGGACCTGCCTCGCTCGCGCTCGCGGGCGCGACGCCAAGCCCGAGTGCGAAGATCGCCACGAGCGCCACTGTTGCAGCCTTGACACTGTTCTTCATCTCAATCATTCCTTCCAATCCCCCCCCTAGTTGTTAGGGAAAGCCACCACAAAGTACTCAACGCCGTCTGGCAAGCCAAGGCGGACGCTCGCACGTGACGTGCCCTGAGGCACAGGAATCTCACCGACGCTTCGGAAACGCGGGCCGCAGGTGCCGGCGTAGAAGTTGTCAAGCGCATCCACGCGGAAGTCCGCTTCGGGCGCACAGGACACGTAGAAGGAAATCGACCGCGTACCAGCCGAGAGGGCAATATCAAAGTTGGCGGGCCCCGATCCGGTCTCGTGAATCAGCGGCTCACCATGATCGGCCAGATAGTCCACCGACTTCGGATCGTCGAGTGCTTCGAGAGGGTCCTGAAGAACTGACGGCGACGGGTCGTCTGTAGACGGCGTTGGCGCAGTCTGCGTGGGTGTTGCACTCGATGGGCTCGGGCTGGAATCCATGGTGGGCGAACATCCGCTGAGGATTCCGATACTGAGAACTACAGTTGCCGCAAGTCCAATCGCGTGCACGGTACGTGCCATTCCAACTCCCTCTCACCGATGCTCCGCGTCGGCTCTTCAACGAATTTCATTTGCACACTAGCCGGTCACCGACCCGTTTCGCTGTCCCCTTTTCTACCTACAGACACCGCCACTGTGATCACATATACTCAATATTTTGCGAAGACGCACGACCGTCGTGGACTCACCCTGCGGAGACTTGCAGGACGGATACTGAACCGTCCCAGGTTTGGTGCCGCATCCTTTTGAGTTGATTGGATGTCATCATGCCGAAGAAGATTGATTCCCAGGTTCGGGAGCGTGCCGTGCGGCTCGTGCTCAAGCACCGGGCCGAGTATCCCTCGAACGCGAAGGCCATCGCGGCCGTCGCCCGTCAGGAAGGCGTGGGTGCGGAGTCGCTGCGCCGGTGGGTGATCCAAGCCGAGATTGATGCCGGGGAGCGTGTCGGGCAGACCAGTGAAGAGCATGCGGAGATCCGCCGGCTCAAGGCCGAGAATCGGGAGTTGCGTGAGAACGTCGCGATCCTGAAAGCGGCGACGGCTTTCTTCGTGGGGGAGTTCGACCCCCGCAACCGTTGATCATGGGCTTCATCGATCAGCTGCGCGCTCGGCGGGCTTCGCCGTCGCGTCGATCGTGCGGGTCCTGCGTGAGCAGGGCGTGAAGATCGCGGCACGCACCTACCGGGCCTGGCGGGCGGGCCGCGTGTCCGCCCGAACCGTGACTGACGCACTCGTCGAAGGCGCCGTCCGTGACGCCGCCTGGTGGTCGAGGTCCTCCCCGATGGGACCACGCGCCGCAGGATGAGCCCGGAGGGTCTGTACGGGCGCAAGAAGATGACCGCGCTGATCCGCCGCACCGCCATCACCGACGCCTCGCGCGGGGCCGTGGACCGGGCGATGCGGGCCCTCGGCCTCGCCGGGATCACGCGGGCCAAGGCGATTCGCACCACGATCCCCGCCAAGGACGGGGTCCGTGCCGGGGACCTGCTGAACCGGGACTTCACCGCCCCACGCCCGGATCACACCTGGGTCACCGATTTCACCTACGTGCGGACGTGGGCGGGGTGGGTGTATGTCGCGTTCATCCTCGACGTGTTCTCCCAGAGGATCGTGGCCTGGCACGCGCAGACCAGCAAGCACGTCGACCTGGTCATGATCCCGCTGCGTATGGCGCTCTGGGAACGCGACCGGCAAGGCCACGCCGTCGGCCCGCGCCAGCTCATCCATCACTCGGATGCGGGAAGCCAGTACACGTCCATCGTGCTGACCGAGCACCTCGCGCTCGAGCAGATCGCGCCCTCGATCGGCTCCGTCGGCGACGCATACGATAACGCCCTGATGGAGACGATCAACGGCGTCTACAAGGCAGAGTGCGTCCGCACCACCGTGTTCCACGACGGCCCGTACAAGACGATCGCGGACGTCGAGTTCGCGACCGCCGGATGGGTCAACTGGTACAACCACCGCCGCCTCCACGGTAGCCTCGGAATGGTCAGCCCCGACGAATACGAGGCTGCCTACTACGCGGCACTCACACCAGAGCCGCTCCCCGCATAGAAGCGGCACAGAACCTGGGACGATTCACCGGATCAGAGGAATTTTCGAAGAGTCATCAGACGCCTAACCTAGGTTCGGCAGGTTCTTGGTTCGAGTCCAAGCCGGGGAGCCAACCCCCTCGAAGCCCCGTCCATGTGACGGGGCTTCGTCGTCGTGGGACTCGCGCCCCGACTCAGAGGAGCTCGGCGCGCAGCTGCTCGCCGGACTTGGGGGAGAGCAGCGCCGGGACGATGTCGAACGGCGTCTTCGCGCCGTGATCGCCGGCTGCCGCCAGGCGTGCCGCGGCGCGGGCGTAGGCCACCAGCACGCTGGCGGTGAACTCGGGGTTCGAGTCCAGCGCCAGACGGAACTCCACGGTCTGGTCGGTGCCGGCCGAAGTCGTGCCGCTGCGGATCACGAACCCGCCGTGCGGGGCGCCGGCGTGGTCGCGGGCCAGCTCCTCGGCCGTGATGAAGTGCACGGTCGTGTCGTAGGGCTCGAAGTAGTCCGGCATCGTCACGATGGCTGCGCGCACGGCATCCGCGTCGGCACCATCCTCGAGCACGACGAAGCACTCCCTGGTGTGCTTGTCGCGAGTGGTCAGCTCCGGCCGCTCGCCGGCGCGCACGCGCGCGATCGCATCCTCGGAGGGGATCGTGTACTGCACACCGCCGGCGACGCCGGGAACCCGCCGAATGGCATCCGAGTGCCCCTGGCTGAGCCCGCGGCCCCAGAAGGTGTACGTGGCGCCCTGCGGCAGGATCGCCTCGTCGTAGAGGCGCTGCAGCGAGAACAGGCCCGGGTCCCATCCGGTGGAGATGATGGCGGTCGTCCCCGCGGTCCTGGCTGCAGCATCCACCGCGGCGAAGTGCTCGGGGATGCGCGGGTGCGTGTCGAAGCTGTCCACGATGCTGAAGGATGCGGCCAACGCGGGGCTCTGCACGGGCAGGTCGGTCTTGGATCCGCCGCACAGGACCAGCACGTCTATGTCGTCGCGCAGGCCGGTGAGGTCGTCGAGGCGCCGCACCCTCGTCGACGCGGAGAGGGGAGTCACGGATGCCGGGTCGCGGCGCGTGAACACGCCTGCCAGGCTCAGATCGGGGTTCAGCGCGATCGCGCGCTCGACGCCGCGACCGAGGTTCCCGTATCCGACGATTCCGATGCGGATGCTCATCTCAACCCTCCAGATCGTCGACGCCGGGCATCCAGCTCGCGCCGCCCCGGCTCCAGCCGCGCTTGCGCGCGATCTTCTGCACGGTCCTCCCGTCACCGTCGCCCAGCCGGTCGACGTACAGGATGCCGTCGAGATGGTCGAACTCGTGCTGCATGATGCGCGCGCGCCAGCCGTCCACCTCGATGTGCACACGGTCGCCCTGAAGGTCGATGCCGGTGACCATCACTCGGTCGGACCGGCGCAGCGGGAACCGCTCGCCGGGGAAGGACAGGCATCCCTCGGACTCCTCGTCGGGGTCGGGACGCCCGGGCTCAGGGGGCGTCATCCACAGCACCGGGTTGATGATCTCGCCCCGCCACGGCTGATCGTCGTCGTCGACGTAGGTGTACACGTAGATGCGCAGCGGCACGCCCACCTGGGGTGCGGCGAGCCCGACCCCCGGCGCGGCATCCATCGTCTCGTACATGTCGGCGACGAGCGTGCGGATCTCGTCGGTGATCTCATCGACCTCGGACGCGGGGGAGTGCAGCACGGGATCGCCCATGATGCGGATCGGAAGAACAGCCACGTCACAACCCTACTGGGCGCCCTCTGCCGGATAGGGTGGGACGGTGCATCATGGGGCGGAGTTCGCAGCGGGGATGAGCGATCAGCTGATCGGCGTGTTCCAGAACCCGGCCCTGCTGCTGGGCATCCCGCTGGCACTGGCCGGAGCCGTCTTCATGTCGCTGGGCGCGCAGTACCAGCACCGCGGCGTGGAGAAGGTCGAGCGCATCAGCGGCACCGAGGGCAACGAGGGCCTGAGTGCCGCGCAGATCAAGGGCCTGCTGACGCGGCCGTCCTGGCTCATCGGCACGCTCATGCTGGGCATGGCCGTGATCTGCCAGCTCAGCGCCATGTCCATCGCACCGCTCATCGTCGTGCAGCCGCTCGGGGCGGTGGCGCTCGTGGTGACCACGCTGCTGAACGCGCGGGTCTCCGGGCACACGCCCACCCGGCGATCCCTCATCGCCATCGCCAGCTGCCTGGGCGGCATCTTCCTGTTCGTGGGCCTGGCGGCGTTCTACGCCGTGGAGCGTCCGATCGGCGACACCGACCTGTTCACGATCCTCGCGATCCTGCTGGTCGTGATCATCGTGCTGGGCGCCTGCTGGCTGATCCTGCGCCACCGCATGCGCGCGCTGTTCTACGTCACCGGCGCCGGCATCCTGTACGGCTTCGTGGCCACACTCGCGAAGGCCGTCATCAGCCGCATCCAGGCCGGCGACTTCGACTGGCTCACCGTCGTGTGCGTGATCGCCCTCATCGCCGCTGCCGCCGTCGGCGCCTACTTCGTGCAGACCGCGTACAGCTCCGGGCCGCCGGACCTCGTGATCGCCGGCCTCACCGTCATCGATCCGATCGTCGCCGTCATCATCGGCGCGCTGATCCTCGGCGAGGCGTCCGAGGCTCCGCTTGCCGTCGTCATCCTGTTCGTCGTGGCCGGGGCGGTCGCCGTGTTCGGCGTCTTCGGCCTCGCGAAGTACCATCCGCAGGTGCTCAGCGAGAGCCAGGAGCTCGGCATCGTGCGGGGAAGTCGTGGCGCGGATGCCGGTGAACCCGGACGAGCGGATGCCGGAGGGTCGGATGTCGGGGGGCCGGACGACGCTTCGACAGGCTCAGCGACCCAGGATTGAGTTCGACCGGCTCAGTAGTCGCGGTCGATGAGTTCGGGCGCCACTTCGGCGGCCGCGGCCTCGTCGACGAAGAACACCGTGCGACGGCGACCCTTCGCCCCGGCTGCGGGCACGCTCGCATAGCTGGCGCCGGCCAGTGCCAGGCCCAGCGCGGACGCCTTCTCCGCACCTGTCAGGACGAGCCAGACACGCTTGGCGGAGTTCAGCACGGGCCGGGTGAGCGTGATGCGCTCCGGCGGCGGCTTGGGCGAGTTGCGCACGGGCAGCGCCGCGGCATCCGTCACCGTCACCTCGGGACGATCGGGGAACAGCGACGCGATGTGCCCGTCCGGACCGACACCCAGGAAGCACACGGCGAACGACGGCCAGGCGCCGTGCGACGAGCTGAAGCGCGCCAGCTCCGCGGCGTAGGCCGCGGCGGCCTCGTCCAGCGACAGGCCGTCGGACGGTGCGGCGGCCTCGTGGATGTTCTCGGGCGGGATCGGGAGCGCGTCCAGCAGCGCCTTCCGGGACTGCAGGGAATTGCGATCGGGGTCGTCGCGCTCGACGAAGCGCTCGTCGCCCCACCAGAAGTGCACCAGCGACCAGTCGATCGTGCTGATGCGCTCGTCGGACGCGGCAGCGGCCAGCACGGCGCCGCCCATCGATCCGCCGGTCAGGCAGATGTGGGCGAGGCGTCCGTTGCGGGTGCGCGCGATGACGCGGGTGAGGAATCGATCGGCGACATGCGCGGCCAGCGCCGCGGGTGTCGGCTCGACGACGACCGTCTTGATCGATCCCTGCACCGTCGCCATGTCATGCTCCCTTGTCTGCCGGTCCGAGCCGTTCCCAACCCTCGGTGATGACCCGACCGTACAGCAGATCGGCGTCGAGGCGCCGCAGCTCCTCCGCGAGGCACTCGCGCAGGGTGCGCCGCGGCAGGTGCAGCTCGTGGTCGGGCTGGCCGGGCTGCGTCAGCACGGCGACGCTCGGTGTCGGACGCTCCAGCAGGATGTCGCCGCTCGGGCGGGTGAGGCGCACCGACTTGATGCCCTCCTGCCAGTGCTCGGGATCCTCGTACGACCAGCTCACAGGCACGTCCAAGGCCATGCGCAGCCACGCGGCCAGCAGCGCGGTGGATGGAGACGCGGCGGCGCCGCGCACCTCCACGGCCGTGACGTTCTCGTACGGCGGCTGGTCCAGCACGGCGGCCAGCTGCTCGCGCCAGTGCGTGAGGCGGGTCCAGGCCAGGTCCGTGTCGCCGGGGGCGTGCGTCTTGCCCAGGAGCGCCAGGCGGTCGCGCACGTCGGGCGAGGTGGCGGCGTCGGTGATGCGACGCTGCGCGATGCGGCCGAGCGGCGAGTGCGCGGCATCCGTCGGCGCCTCTTCGGGCCACCAGGCGACGACGGGCGCGTCCGGCAGCAGTAGCCCCGTGACCAGGCTCTCCGCGTTGCTGGCGGCGTCGCCGAAGGCGCGCAGCACGACCACCTCGCTGGCGCCCGCGTCACCGCCCACGCGGATCTGCGCGTCCAGGTGCGAGGAGCCCTCGCCGGTGATCAGCACGATCACGCGCATCGGGTGCTCGCGAGAGGCGTCGTTGGCGGCGTCGATGGCCTGCTCGGCCACGCCGTTGTGCGCGACGATCAGCAGTGTGAGCACGCGGCCGAGGGCCACGGCGCCGCCGTCCTCGCGCACCTTCACGAGCTGCTTGGCGACCTGACTGGTCGTGGTGTCGGGAAGATCGATGATCATGGGCGTCTCCAGACTCGTCCGTCGCGGGCCAGCAGGGCATCAGCTGATGCCGGGCCCCAGGATCCGGGTGCGTACTGCTCGAGGGGCGTGTGCAGCGACGCCCAGTACTTCTCCACCGGGTCGAGGATCTTCCAGGACTGCTCCACCTCCTCGTGCCGTGGGAACAGCGGCGGGTCGCCCAGCAGCACGTCCAGGATCAGTCGTTCATATGCCTCGGGGCTGGCCTCCGTGAAGGCGTGGCCGTAGCCGAAGTCCATCGTCACATCGCGCACGTTGGCTCCGCTGCCCGGCACCTTGGAGCCGAAGCGGATCGTCACGCCCTCATCGGGCTGCACGCGGATGACCAGAGCGTTCTGGCCGAGCTCGGTCTGCGCTCCGCCGAACAGGTGCTCGGGGGCCCGCTTGAACACGACCGCGATCTCGGTCACGCGGCGTCCCAGCCGCTTGCCGGTGCGCAGGTAGAACGGCACGCCCGCCCAGCGGCGCGTGGCGATCTCGAGCTTGATCGCGGCGTAGGTCTCGGTGGTGGAATCCGGCGCCATGCCGTCCTCCTCGAGGAACCCGTTGACCCGCTCGCCGCCCTGCCAGCCGCCCGCGTACTGCCCGCGCGCGGTGGCCTGGGAGAGGTCGGCGGGGAGGCGCACGGCCTCCAGCACCTTCTCCTTCTCAGCGCGCAGGTGGTCCGCCGACATGCTGATCGGCTCCTCCATCGCCGTCAGGGCCAGCAGCTGCAGCAGGTGGTTCTGGATGACGTCGCGCGCTGCGCCGATGCCGTCGTAGTAGCCGGCGCGGCCGCCCACGCCGATGTCCTCGGCCATGGTGATCTGCACGTGGTCGACGTAGTTGCGGTTCCACAGCGGCTCGTACAGCTCGTTGGCGAAGCGCAGCGCCAGGATGTTCTGCACCGTCTCCTTGCCGAGGTAGTGATCGATGCGGAAGATCGCGTCGGCGGGGAACGCGGCCTCCAGGGCCTTGTTCAGAGCGCGGGCGGTGTCGAGGTCGGAGCCGAACGGCTTCTCGATCACCACGCGGCGCCAGTGCGTGTGGTCCTCGTTCTGCTCGCCGACCAGGCCCGACTCGCGCAGCTGACGCGCCACGACCGGGAACATCTTCGGCGGGATCGACAGGTAATAGGCGTGGTTGCCCATGGTGCCGCGTTCGACGTCGAGCTTCTCGACGGTCTCGCGCAGGCGAGCGAAGGCCTCGGGGTCGTCGAAGGCGCCCTGCACGAACCGGATGCCCTGCAGCAGCTGCTGCCAGGTCTCCTCGCGGAACTCCGTGCGTGCGTGCTGCTTGACGGCGTCGTACACGACCTGCGCGAAGTCCTGGTCCTCCCAGTCGCGCCGGGCGAAGCCCACCAGCGCGAAGCCGGGCGGCAGCAGACCGCGATTGGCCAGGTCGTAGACGGCGGGCATGAGCTTCTTGCGCGACAGGTCGCCGGTCACGCCGAAGATCACCAGCGCGCTGGGGCCTGCGATGCGATTGAGGCGGCGATCATCGGGATCGCGGAGCGGGTTGTGTCCGCGAGAGATGGATGCGGTCATCGGTGGTGGATATCTCCAGATCTGGGAATCACTGTTGTGTGAAGAATCACTGTGTTGCGGTGAAGAGGGTGAGCACGTCGTCCACGGCATCCGTGACGGTGAACGAGACGACGGGGCGGCCGTGAGCGGCCAGGACAGCGGCGTCACCGGCGGCCTGCGCCTGGATCAGCTGGCCGAACGTGAAGGGGCGACCGGGGATCTCCAGATCCACGTCGGTGCGCTCGAGGATCTGCAGGAAGACGCCCTGCGCGGGACCGCCCTTGTGGTACTGGCCGGTCGAGTGCAGGAATCGCGGACCCCAGCCGAACGTGGTGGGCCGGCCGGAGTCGGCGGCGGCCAGCTCGCGCAGGCCGGGCAGCTGCTCGAGGTCCAGACGGTTCGCGTAGGCCTGGATGGACACGTACCCGTCGTCGGCCAGCGTCGCCCAGAGGGCGTCGAGGACGCCCGCGAGAGTCCCGGATGCCGCCAGCGCGGGGTCGCTGACGCGCACCTCGACGCCGTCCTGCACGAAGGTCGGTGCGGAGGGCTGCGGCGGGGTGTCCAGCAGCGCGCGCGAGGCGGCCTTCGCGGACTCGACGTCGGGCTGATCGAAGGGATTGATCCCCAGCAGACGGCCCGCGATGGCGGTGGCGTGCTCCCACAGCAGGAACAGCGACCCCAGGTCGCCGCTGACCAGGATGTCTCCGGGGTACCGGTCGCGCAGGTGGAAGGCGTCGGCGTAGTCGTCCACGAGTCGTACGACCTGCAGATCGGCAGGGCGCGACTCGAGTTCTGGCGAGACCGGCAGCATCACGACGGGCAGGATGCCGGTGCCGTTCTTCCCGGTGGACTCCGCCAGCAGCTGCTCGATCCAGCCGCCGAGACCCTCGACGCGGGTGCCGTCGGCCACGATCGCGAGCTTGTCGCGACGGGGCTCGGTCCCGGCGATCGCGGCGGCGAGCCGCAGCGCCGGGTTGTCGGGGTCGTCGATGGCGAACTCCAGCAGAGACGCTTCGGCCTCGCTGAGCAGCTGGGCGATATCGGCGCCGGCCAGCCCGGCAGGCACGAGGCCGAAGGCGGTGAGTGCCGAATAGCGCCCGCCCACGTTCGGATCAGCGCGGAACACGCGGTACCCGGCTGCGGTCGCGGAGGCGTCCAACGGGGAGTCCGGGTCGGTGACGACCACGATGTGTGCGGCGGGGTCGAGGCCGAGATCGGCGAACGCGGCCTCGAAGGCTCGGCGATGCGAGTCGGTCTCGACGGTCGTGCCCGACTTCGAGGAGACCACGAGCACGGTGCGCGCGAGATCCGCATCCAGGGCCGCCAGCACCTGCGCGGGTGCTGTCGAGTCCAGCACGGTCAGCTCGACGCCGGCGGTGGCGGTGATGACCTCCGGAGCCAGCGACGACCCGCCCATCCCGGACAGGACGACGCGGTCGATGCCACCCGCCCGCAGCTCGTCCCGCAGTGCGAGGATCTCGGCGACCAGCGGGTCCGAGGGGGAGACCGGAGTGACCCAGCCGAGCCGCACGGCGGCATCCGCTTCGGCCTCCGGTCCCCACAGCGTGGTGTCGCCTGCGGTGACACGTGACGCGACGAGGTCGGCGACGAGAGCGGGCATGACCCGCTCCACCGCGTCCCTCGCGGACTGCGTCACGTGCACCGAGACGGTCATCGCGCGGCTTCCAGCCCCTTGGTCACCATGTCCAGCAGGCCGTGCCAGGAGTCGATGAACTTGGCGACGCCCTCGTCCTCGAGCACCTGGGTGACATCGTCGAAGTCGATGCCGACGGCCTTCAGGTCGTCGAACACCTGGTGCGACTCGGCGTAGGTCGACGTGACGGTGTCGCCTGTGACCACACCGTGGTCGAAGGTGGCCTCCATGGTCTTCTCGGGCATGGTGTTCACCACGCCCGGGGCGACCAGACCGGTCACGTACAGCGTGTCGGGCAGCGCCGGGTCCTTGACGCCGGTGGACGCCCACAGCGGGCGCTGCAGGGTGGCGCCGGCGTCGAGGAGGGCCTTGGCGCGGTCGCCCGCGAAGGTCTTCTCGTACAGCTCGTACGCCAGGCGCGCGTTGGCCAGGCCCGCCTTGCTCTTCAGTGCCGCAGCCGCATCGGTGCCGATGGCGGCCAGACGCTTGTCGGTCTCGGTGTCGACGCGGGAGACGAAGAACGACGCCACCGAGTGGATCGTGGACAGGTCGATGCCGGCGGCCTTGGCCTTCTCCAGGCCGGACAGGTACGCGTCGATGACCTCGGCGTAGCGCTGCAGGCTGAAGATCAGCGTGACGTTGATGCTGATGCCTGCAGCGATGCCGGCCTCGATGGCGGCAAGGCCCGCCTTGGTCGCGGGGATCTTGACGAGCAGGTTGGGACGGTCGACGCGCTCCCACAGCTCCTTGGTCTGCGCGATGGTGCCCTCGGTGTCGTGGGCGAGATCGGGGGAGACCTCGATCGAGACGCGGCCGTCCACGTGGTCCGTCGCGTCGTAGACGGGGCGGAACACGTCCAGCGCGTCGCGGACGTCCTGCGTGGTGGCGGCGAAGACGGCATCCACGGCGGATGCCCCGGACTGCGCCAGCTCGTGCACCTGGGCGTCGTACGAGGTGTCGTCGGGGTTGGTCATCGAGTTGGCGAAGATCGTCGGGTTGGTGGTCACGCCGACGACATTGCGGGTCTCGATCAGCTCCTTCAGGTTGCCCGAGTGGATGCGGGTGCGGGACAGGTCGTCCAGCCAGATGCTGACGCCTGCGGCGGAGAGATCTTCGGTGGGGGTGCTCATGCGTTCTCCTTGATTGACTCGCGTGCCGCCTCGACAACGGCCTCGGCGGTGATGCCGAACTTCTGGAACAGAGTCTTGTAGTCGGCGGATGCGCCGAAGTGGTCGATGCCGACGGAGCGGCCGCGGTCGCCCACGATGCCGCGCCAGCTGAGCACCGAGCCCGCCTCGACGGAGACGCGGGCGGTGACGGATGCCGGCAGCACCGACTCGCGGTATGCCTCGTCCTGCTCGGCGAACCACTCCAGCGAAGGGGCGGACACCACGCGGGCGTTCACGCCCTCGGCGGCCAGCGTCTCGCGGGCGGCGACAGCCAGCTGCACCTCGGAGCCGGTGCCGATCAGGATGACGTCGGGCGTGCCGTTCGGGGCCTCCGCCAGCACGTACGCGCCCTTGGCGGTGTTCGTCGCAGAGGCGAACACGTCACCGGATGCCGCACCCTCGCCGCGGGCGAAGGTGGGGACGTTCTGGCGGGTGAGCGCCAGGCCGGTCGGGCCGCCGTGGCGGCGCAGGATCTCCAGCCATGCGGCGGCGGTCTCGTTGCCGTCGGCCGGGCGCACGATGGTGAAGTTCGGGATGGCGCGCAGCGTGGCGATCTGCTCGATCGGCTGGTGCGTGGGGCCGTCCTCGCCGAGGGCGATGGAATCGTGCGTCCACACGAAGATGCTGGGGATGTTCATCAGGGCGGCCAGGCGCACGGCGGGGCGCATGTAGTCGCTGAAGATGAGGAACGTGCCCCCGAACGCGCGGGTCCTGCCGTGCAGCGTGATGCCGTTGAGGATCGAGCCCATGGCGTGCTCGCGGATGCCGAAGTGCAGGACGCGGCCGTAGGGGCTGCCCTTCCACTCGTGCGTGGACCAGGTCTCCGGGATGAACGAGGGCGCCCCGGAGATGGTGGTGTTGTTCGAGCCGGCCAGGTCGGCGGAGCCGCCCCACAGTTCGGGCAGTTCGGCGGCGAGGGCGTTGATGACCTTGCCGGAGGCTGCACGGGTCGACGTCTCGGTGCCGCCCTCGAAGACGGGCAGCACCTTCTCGATGCCCTCCGGCAGGGCGCCGGCCTCCAGGCGGTCCAGCAGCGCCTTGCGCTCGGGGTTCGCCGCGGCCCAGGCGTCGTACGACTCCTGCCAGGCGGCGCGCGCCTCGGCGGCGCGAGCGCCCAGTTCGCGGGTGTGCTCGATGACGGCATCCTCCACGACGAAGGAGCGCTCGGGGTCGAAGCCGAGCACCTTCTTGGTGGCGGCCACCTCGTCGGCGCCCAGCGCACTGCCGTGCACGGACTCGGTGCCGGACTTGTTGGGGGCCGGCCAGCCGATGATGGTCTTCAGGATGATCAGCGTGGGCTTGGAGGTCTCGGCCTGGCCCTGCGAGATCGCGTCGTTCAGCTCGGCGACATCCTCGACGTAGTGGCCGGTGCGACGCCAGTCGACCTCGAGCACCTGCCAGCCGTATGCCTCGTAGCGGGCGCGGACGTCCTCCGTGAACGCCACATCGGTGTCGCCCTCGATGGAGATCTGGTTGGAGTCGTAGATCGCGATCAGGTTGCCCAGCTGCTGGTGGCCCGCCAGCGAGGACGCCTCGCTGGTGACACCCTCCTGCAGGTCGCCGTCACCGGCGATCACGTAGACGAAGTGGTCGAAGGGGCTGGTGCCGGCGGCGGCATCCGGGTCGAAGAGACCGCGCTCGTAACGCGCGGCGTAGGCGAAGCCGACGGCCGAGGCGAGGCCCTGGCCCAGTGGGCCGGTGGTGATCTCGATGCCCTTGGTGTGGTGGTACTCGGGGTGACCGGGCGTGAGCGAGCCCCAGGTGCGCAGCGCCTCGAGATCCTTCAGCTCCAGACCGAAGCCGCCCAGGTACAGCTCGATGTACTGGGTGAGGGAGGAGTGCCCGACCGAGAGGATGAAGCGGTCGCGGCCGAGCCAGTCGACGTCGGCGGGATCGTGGCGCATCACGCGCTGGTACAGCAGGTAGGCCACGGGTGCCAGGCTCATCGCCGTACCCGGGTGGCCGTTGCCGACCTTCTGCACGGCGTCAGCCGCGAGGACACGTGCCGTGTCCACCGCCCGACGGTCGATCTCATCCCATACAAGCTCTGCCACGGTCATACTCCTTCTGACACATTCGGAGGCGCCCGTATTCCTGCGCGTCCGCGTCGTCACGGAAGATGTATGCACAGCGCAATGGGCACGCGAGTGGTTTCAGCATACTCGTCACGATTCCCGCGCCGAGGGCGCATTTCGTCATGATCCGGCGCCTCGGCCGCGCGTCCTCCCGACACGCCGGACGCCATAAGATGGAAGGAGTGTCCCTGAACGCCCAGAAGGAGGGGATCGCGATCTCTTCGACATCGCAGACCGCCCGCGCAGACCACTCGCTCGGTCAGAAGATCCGCGGGTACTTCGTACTCACGAAGCCCCGCGTCATGGAGCTGCTGCTGGTCTCCACCGTGCCGGTCATGTTCCTCGCGGCGGAGGGCGTGCCCAACCTGTGGCTGGTGTTCGCCACGGTGCTCGGCGGTGCCATGAGCGCCGGCTCCGCGGCATCCTTCAACATGTATCTGGACCGTGACATCGACGTGCACATGAAGCGCACCTCGAACCGTCCGCTGGTCACCGGCGAGGTCTCGCCGCGCGGCGCGCTCGTGTTCTCGTGGGTGCTGGCCGTGGTGTCCACGGTCTGGCTGCTGGTGTTCACGAACTGGCTGGCGGCCACGCTGTCGGTCATCGCCATCTTCTTCTACGTGGTCATCTACACGATGATCCTCAAGCGCCGCACCGAGCAGAACATCATCTGGGGCGGCATCGCCGGCTGCTTCCCCGTGCTGATCGGCTGGACGGCCGTCACCGGCTCGCTGGCCCTGCCGCCGTTCGTGCTGTTCGTGCTGATCTTCCTGTGGACGCCGCCGCACTACTGGCCGCTGTCCATGCGGTACAAGCACGACTACGACGACGTGCACGTGCCCATGCTGGGCGTCACCCGTCCGGCATACCAGGTGGGCCTGCAGGTGATCCTCTACGCCTGGGCGACCGTCGCCTGCTCGCTGCTGCTCGTGCCGATCGGGCACATGGGCATCGTGTACACGGCATCCGCTCTGGTCTTCGGCGGCTGGTTCATCTACGAGTCGCACCGCCTGTACAACCGCGCGCTGCGCGGCTCGGAGCCGGCGCCCATGCGCGTGTTCCACGCCTCGATCACGTACCTGACGCTGATCTTCGTGGCCGTCGCGATCGACCCGCTGCTGCCGTTCTGATCGTCCGGCGCCTCAGCCCTCGACTGGCTGCTTGAGCCTCGTCACCAGCACGGTGTAGGCCGCGGCCGACAGCGAGGCCAGGATCATGTGGATGCCCACCGCGATGGCGGGCAGCCCGGTGCGCGCCTGGAGCACGCCCACGCCCACCTGCACGAGGATCGCGACGATCAGCACCAGCGTCCAGTTCCGCGGCGCGAGCTTGAGGATCCACGCCGACACCGCGAGCGTCAGCACGAGCACCGCGAGGATGTAGCCGGGCCAGGAGTGCACGTGCGCGAGGAACGTGGCGTCGAACCCGTGCCGCTTGATGTTCGCGTCGCCCGAGTGCGGGCCGGAGCCCGTGGTCAGCACGCCGAACAGGATCGTCAGGGCCAGGAAGAAGCCGGTGGCGTGCGTGAGACCGGTGAACCAGCCGGGCACGACGCTCGCGCGCGGCCCCGGCGCCGTGTTCAGCCGCACGATGTACAGCGCCGTGACGCACACCAGCAGCAGCGACACCGCGTAGTGGAAGCCCACGATGAACGGGTTCAGGTCGCTGATCACGGCGAACCCGCCGACCACGGCCTGCGCCATCACACCCACCAGCACCAGCCAGGCCAGCACGGCCAGGTCCCTGCGCTGCTCGGTCTGCCGGAGCGAGTCCACCATGCCCACGATCACGGCCAGCAGCAGCGCCGCCGACATCAGGGCCGCGGAGGCGACGATGCCCAGAGCGGATGCGGCGGCGTACACGCCGATGGCCAGCACGACGCCGCCCAGCGCGAACCACACCGCACGGATCACCAGGCGCCGTCCGCTGAGGGCGTGCAGCGTGAGCATCACCACGGCCAGGGCCATCAGGCCCACGACGCCGGTCATGGTGCGGTTGCCGAACTCGATCGCACCGTGGATGCCCTGGATCTCCAGGATCGGGACCAGCGACTCCGGCGTGCACAGCGGCCAGTCCGAGCATCCGAGTCCCGAGCCGGTCAGCCGCACGGCGCCGCCGGTGCCGATGATGAGGATCTCCGCGATGAACGACAGCCACGCGAACACCCGCAGCGGGCGTCCGATGACCACGTCGCGAAGCGCGTAGGGGTTGGCGGAATCGGTCAGGGCGGTGCTACCGGGCATGGGTCCTCCGGCACCGCTCTGCGGACGGTTGCGGCCCGTCCGCGAGGCGGAACCTGTAGAATCGGGATTGCTGTGATGGACGCGCGGATTCATGCGCCCACCACACACAGTTTAGGCGCGATGCGAGCGCCGAATGATGGGGCCCACCAGCGGCATCCGATCTCCGCAGACTCGACGGGGATCAGGTGTGTCGGGGCGGATGACACCGTTGCGGCCCGTTTGAGGAGAGTGTGTGATGTCGGATGTTCTGATCGACCGCCCGGAGCTGGATGGACTGGGGGTGTACGAATTCGGCTGGCACGATCCCGACGCCGCCGGAGCGAGCGCGAAACGCGGTCTCAACGAGAAGGTCGTCCGCGACATCTCGGCGCTGAAGGCCGAACCGGAGTGGATGCTGAAGAACAGGCTCAAGGGCCTGGCGCTGTTCGAGCGCAAGCCGATGCCGACCTGGGGCGCCGACCTCAGCGAGATCGACTTCGAGAACATCAAGTACTTCGTGCGCTCCACCGAGCAGCAGGTCACGTCGTGGGAGGACCTCCCCGATGAGATCAAGGAGACCTACGAGCGCATCGGCATCCCCGAGGCCGAGCGTCAGCGCCTGGTCGCCGGCGTCACCGCGCAGTACGAGTCCGAGGTCGTGTACCGGCAGATCCGCGCCGACCTCGAGGAGCAGGGTGTCATCTTCATGGACACCGACACCGCGCTGCGCGAGCACCCCGAGTTCTTCGAGGAGTACTACGGCACCGTGATCCCCGCCGGTGACAACAAGTTCGCTGCGCTGAACACGGCCGTGTGGTCGGGCGGCTCGTTCGTGTACGTCCCCAAGGGCGTGCACGTGGAGATCCCGCTGCAGGCGTACTTCCGCATCAACACCGAGAACATGGGCCAGTTCGAGCGGACCCTGATCATCGCCGACGAGGACAGCTACGTGCACTACATCGAGGGCTGCACGGCCCCCGTGTACAAGTCCGACTCGCTGCACTCGGCCGTCGTCGAGATCATCGTGAAGAAGAACGCCCGCGTTCGCTACACGACGATCCAGAACTGGTCGAACAACGTCTACAACCTCGTCACCAAGCGCGCCATCGCGCACGAGGGCGCGACGATGGAGTGGGTCGACGGCAACATCGGCTCCAAGGTCACCATGAAGTACCCGTCGATCTACCTGATGGGCGAGCACGCCAAGGGTGAGACCCTGTCGGTCGCCTTCGCGGGCCCCGGCCAGCACCAGGACGCGGGTGCCAAGATGGTGCACTTCGCGCCTCACACGCAGTCGTCGATCGTCTCCAAGTCGATCGCCCGCGGCGGTGGACGCTCCGGCTACCGCGGCGAGGTCCGCGTCGAGCCGACCGCGCACCACTCATCCAACTCCGTGGTCTGCGACGCCCTGCTGGTGGACACGCAGTCCCGATCCGACACGTACCCGTCGATCGACATCCGCGTCGACGACGTCAAGCTCGGCCATGAGGCGACGGTCTCGAAGGTCAGCGCGGAGCAGCTCTTCTACCTGCAGTCGCGCGGCATCGAGGAGACCGAGGCCATGGCCATGATCGTGCGCGGCTTCATCGAGCCGATCGCGCGCGAGCTGCCCATGGAGTACGCGATGGAATTGAACAAGCTCATCGAGATGGGCATGGAAGGCAGTGTCGGCTGAGATGACGGCCCCTACACAGGCGCCCGCTGAGGCGGCGCCGCGCACAAGCGCGCACATCGACCCCGCAGCTCAGGTGACCAAGGCCGGCTCCGTGCCGGTGCAGGTCCGCAACGAGCGGCCCCGTTCCTACGACCCCGCCGACTTCGGCGTGCCGACCGGGCGCGAGGTCAACTGGATGCACACCCCGATCGCTCAGCTGAAGCCGCTCTTCGAGCCGGCCGCGGCGAACGACGGCGTGTCGTACAGGATCAGCCACGAGCAGTACGTGCAGCCCGCCCTGGCGCGAGGCGCGGCTCCCCGCGGCGAGTTCTTCGTCCCCGAGGATCTCATCGCCGCCGTGGCGTGGCAGAACTCGACGGATGCCCTGCACCTGGTGATCCCGACCGAGGAGGTCGTCAGCGACCCGATCTTCGTCGAGATCACCGGCAACGGCGGCCGTGCCGACGCCCACATCGTGATCGAGGCGCTGCCGCACAGCTCCGCCACGATCGTGATGCGTCACTCCGGCACCGCGCAGTATGCGCAGAACGTCGAGACCATCGTCCGCGACGGCGCCAAGCTCACGCTGATCACCGTGCAGCAGTGGGCCGAGGACGCCATCCACGCCGCGTCCCACCAGGCGCGCGTGGACCGCGATGCCGAGCTCACGCACTTCATCGTCAGCTTCGGCGGAGCCGTCGTGCGGGTGAACCCGCACGTCGAGCTCGCGGGTACGGGTGCCACCGGCAAGCTGTACGGCCTGACCTTCGCCGACTCCGGTCAGCACCTGGAGAGCCAGGTGTTCCTGCACCACAAGGGCGAGCACACCGTCGGCGACGTGCTGTACAAGGGCGCCCTGCACGGCGCCAGTGCGCACAGCGTGTGGGTGGGCGACGTGCTCATCGGCCGCCACGCCACCGGCACCGACTCGTACGAGGCCAACCGCAACCTGGTCCTCACCGAGGGCGCGCGCGCCGATTCGACCCCGAACCTGGAGATCGAGACCGGCGACATCGTCGGCGCCGGTCACGCCAGCGCCACGGGCCGCTTCGACGACGAGCAGCTGTTCTACCTGCAGGCCCGCGGCATCACGGAGGCCGAGGCGCGCCGCCTGGTCGTGCTGGGCTTCCTCACCGAGATCGCACAGCGCATCCGCATCCCGGAGCTGCAGACCGAGCTGCTGGACGCCATCGACGCCGAGCTCGCCGGAGTGCAGGCATGACCGCGCATCGCGCCTGCGGCGCGAGCGAACTCGAGCAGGACACGCCGCTGCGCGTCGAGCTCGACGGCGTCGCGATCGCGATCGTCAAGGACTCCGCAGGCGACATCCACGCGATCGGCGACCGCTGCACGCATGGCGATGTCTCGCTGTCCGAGGGCTTCGTCGAGGGTGACACGCTGGAGTGCTGGGCTCACGGCTCGCGCTTCTCGCTCATCACCGGCCAGCCCCTCAACCTCCCCGCTTACGAGCCCGTCCCCGTCTACGTCGTGAACATCGACGGCGATGACGTGCTCATCGACCCCACTGTTCTTAAGGAAGTCTGAATGTCTGTTCTCGAGATCCGCGACCTGCACGTAACGGTCGAGACCGATCAGGGCACGACGCCGATCCTCAACGGCATCGACCTGACGATCAAGACCGGTGAGACGCACGCCATCATGGGCCCCAACGGCTCCGGCAAGTCCACCCTGGCCTACACGATCGCCGGCCACCCGAAGTACACCGTCACCGGCGGCACCATCACCCTCGACGGTGAGGACGTCCTGGCGATGACCGTCGACGAGCGCGCCCGCGCCGGCCTCTTCCTCGCCATGCAGTACCCGGTGGAGATCCCCGGCGTCACGGTGACGAACTTCCTGCGCACCGCGAAGACCGCGCTCGACGGCACCGCCCCCTCGATCCGTCAGTGGACCAAGGAGGTCAAGACCTCCATGACCAACCTGCGCATGGACCCGAAGTTCGCGCAGCGCAACGTCAACGAGGGCTTCTCCGGCGGCGAGAAGAAGCGCCACGAGATCCTCCAGCTCGAGGTGCTCAAGCCGAAGTTCGCCGTGCTCGACGAGACCGACTCCGGCCTCGATGTCGACGCACTGAAGATCGTCTCCGAGGGCGTCAACCGCGCCAAGGACGCCACCGGCCTGGGCCTGCTGCTCATCACCCACTACACCCGCATCCTGCGCTACATCCGTCCGCAGTTCGTGCACGTGGTGGTCAAGGGCCGCATCGCCGAGGAGGGCGGCGCCGAACTCGCCGACCGTCTCGAGGAAGAGGGCTACGACCGCTTCCTCGACCCCGCTGCACCTATCGAAGCGTAGGCTTGGACCATGGCTGCAACGCTGACCGACGAGAAGTACGACGAGGTCACCGAGGCTCTGAAGGACGTCATGGACCCGGAGCTCGGGATCAACGTCGTCGACCTCGGGCTGATCTACGATCTCGCCTGGGATGACGAGAACGACGCCCTGGTGATCCACATGACTCTCACCAGTGCCGGCTGCCCGCTGACCGACGTGCTCGAGGAGCAGACGGCGCAGGCGCTGGACTCCGTGGTGGACCGCTTCCGCATCAACTGGGTGTGGATGCCGCCGTGGGGTCCCGAGCGGATCACCGACGACGGGCGCGACATGATGCGCGCGCTCGGCTTCGCGATTTGATATGTCGCGGGTCACGGCCGCGAAGCGGACGTGACGCGTGGGCATATCAAGATTGAGCGAACACGCCGAAGGCGAGTGAGTCGAAATCCAGACAATGCTCCGAGGGGGTGCGGCCATGGGCCGCGCCCCTTCGACGTCCCCGCGATCGATAGGCTCGAACCCATGACCGTCACCCCGCTCCGCGCCCTCTCCCTCGATGAGCTCCGACAGCGCAGCAGCGAGAAGTGGCGGGAGTACCCGGAGGACGTGCTGCCGCTGTTCGTAGCGGAGACGGACTTCCCGCTGGCCCCGGCCATCACCACTGCTCTCGAGCGCGCGGTGCGGCTGGGGGATACGGGCTACGTGGCCTCCCGCACGCCGCTGCCCGAGGCGTACGCGAGCTTCGCGCAGCGCCGCTTCGGCTGGAGCGTCGATCCCGCGCGCATCCGCACCACCGCCGATGTCAGCATGGGCATCGTCGAGATCCTGCGCCGCGTCATCGCGCCGGGGGAGCGGGTGATCGTCAACCCGCCCATCTACCCGCCGTTCTTCGAGCTGGTCACCGAGGCCGGCGGCGTCGTCGAGCGCGTGCCGCTGCGAGACGATGGCTCGACCTGGCAGCTCGACCTCGACGGCATCGAGCAGGCTCTGGCCGGGGGCGCGCGTGCCGTGCTGCTGTGCAACCCGCACAATCCGACCGGCTCCGTGCACTCTGCAGACAGCCTGGACGCCTTGGCCCGCCTGGCCGGGCAGTACGGCGCCGCCGTCGTCTCCGACGAGATCCACGCACCGCTGGTGCAGCCGGATGCCGGATACACCCCGTTCCTGGCCAGTGGTGAGGCTGCGACGCGCATCGGCTACGCGGTCACCAGCGCCAGCAAGGCCTTCAACCTCGCGGGCCTGAAGTGCGCGCTGATGATCGCGGCATCCGACGCCACGACCGCGGTGCTGCGCTCCCTGCCCATCGAGGTGGTGTGGCGCACCGGCCAGTTCGGGATGCTGGCCTCGGTCGCCGCGTTCGCGGAGGAGAGTGACGAGTGGCTGGACTCCCTGCTGGCAGCGCTGGATGAGAACCGTCGCCTGCTGGCCGACCTGCTGGCGGAGCACCTGCCCGAGGCGCGCTACCGGATGCCGGATGCCGGCTACCTGGCCTGGGTCGACCTGACGGATCTCGGCTGGGGGCCGAACCCCGCCAAGCAGATCCTGCGCCAAGGGCGGGTCGCGCTGCACTTCGGTCCTGCATTCGGCGCCGAGGGTGCCGGATACGTCCGGATCAACATCGGCACGAGTCCCGAGATACTCACCGAGGCCGTCGAGCGCATCGCCCGCGCGCGCGTCGCTGTCGACGCGGCACAGGGGTGAGCGCCTCCGCAGCGCCGACGATCTGGGACCGCGAACGCCTGGGCATCACGATCGGCACCGTGGTGCTGATCTTCCTCGCCGCCATCGAGGCGCTGGCGGTGACGACGGTGATGCCGGTGGTGGCCGACGATCTGCACGGACAGGCGCTGTTCGCGGTCGCGTTCTCGGCGACGCTCGCGACCGGTGTGATCGGCATGGTGGCGGTCGGCGCATGGAGCGACCGCGCAGGCCCCCGAGCGCCGCTGTATACGGCCGTCGCCCTGTTCGCGATCGGCCTGATCGTCTCCGGGCTGGCGCCGGACATGCTCACCTTCATCGCCGGCCGCCTCATCCAGGGCCTCGGCGCCGGCGGGCAGACCGTCGCGCTGTACGTCGTGGTGGCTCGGATCTATCCTCCGCAGCTGCACGGTCGGATCTTCGCCGCGTACGCCGCCGCCTGGGTGGTGCCGTCGATGATCGGGCCGTTCCTGGCCGGCGCGGTCACCGAGTTCCTGCACTGGCGCTGGGCCTTCCTCGGCGTCGCGATCCTCACCGCCGCGGCCTTCGCCCTGGTCGCCGCACGACTGCGCGGCGTCTCCCTGCAGGCGGATGCCGCAGACGCGGCACCCGTCGAAAACACCGCCGCCGACTCGACTGCGGCACCGCGTCGTCGGATCGGCATCGTGACCCGGATGCTGCTGGCTGTCGTCGTGGCGGTGTGCGCGGTCGCCGTCGGCTTCGCCGCCGATCTGCCGGAGGGTCTCGGCGGGCGTGCGCTGGGCGGACCGCTGGCAGCGGTCGCCGTCGTGGTGATCGGGATCGCGCTGCTGCCGCTGCTGCCCACAGGCACGCTGCGCGCGGCCGCCGGGCTGCCCAGCGTCGTGCTGATGCGCGGCCTCGCGGCCGGTGCGTTCTTCGCCGCCGAGGCGTACATCCCCAAGCTGCTCATCGACAGGTTCGACTTCTCGCCGACCGTCGCCGGCCTGGCGCTCACGCTCTCCGCACTGGGGTGGTCGGGGGCATCCGCCGTGCAGGGACGCTACGGCGACGTACTGGGCTCAAGGCGCATCGTCTGGATCACCGCGGTGCTCATGGCCGTGGGGTTCAGCGCCGCACTGCTCGTGAGCATCATCGACGCCGACCCGTGGGTGGTGGTGATCGGCTGGGGTTTCGCGGGCGGGGGAATGGGACTGCTGTACCCGCGACTGACGGTGCTCACCCTGGCGTACTCGACCACGGCCGACGAGGGCTTCAACTCCTCGGCGCTGTCCATCGCCGACTCCACCGGGTCCGCCGTGCTCATCGCGCTGGCGGGACTCGGATTCGTGCTGCTGCCCATCGCGGGAGTGGGCTACATCACGGTGTACGTGCTGGCCCTCGGCATCCTGGCCCTGGCGCTGCTGCCCGGCCTCAGGATGGGCGACGGCGGGCGCTGAACTCGGCGAACCTTGTGAGTCGGGCGGGGTCATGACACGATGGAGCACATACCGGGCCGGCACTGGTTCGGGTGGGGGCAATGAAATGAATAAGAGATCACGCTGGTCTCTGTTTGTGTTGTGGCCGCAGTTCTGTCCATCACGTCACCGACCGTGGCGTCAGCTAATGACGAATTGGATGCTGCGGTCAGGTAACAGACGATCGCGGGGTACACAGAAGACGCCTTTGTTGCAGCGGCCGTCGCCCAAGGAGTCGACCAAGACAGGGCCCGGTCGGCTTGGGGAGATCTTCGGGCTATGTCCGCTATCCCAGTGGAATCCGGAGGTTATTCGGGCAGGTCCGACGGGCAGATTCGGTCTGCACTCGTGTACGATACCACGCTGAATACTGCACAAACTGCAGCGACGTACAGCGGGACATGCTACAAGTGGTGGAAGAACCCACTGGGCGCGGAGATCATGCGAGTTACTCTCAAGAAGTCCTGGAGCTACAACGGGACCACTCAGGTGAATCCGTCTGCACGATTTTACGGGACGGCTGGGTTTCCATACGTATTTGACGGCATCGTGAACTCGCAGGATTATTACTCGACTGCATACGAGAACGCTCATGGTAAACACACCAGCTACCGCCAGGGGAAATTCACGGATAACTTGACCGGAATCCAGGTCAACGCCTCAGTGACGTTTGTCTCGAAACTTGGTGGGAACTACGCCTGCTCTTTCGGCGGTGGAATCTAACGCGGACTCTCCCCGAGAGGCCCTAATCGAAGCGAGGTGGGAATCGTGCGTCATTTGCTCGGCGCGGTGATTTTGGTTGTGCTGGTATCGGTTGGCATCTATTATGCAGTCCTCGTTCCCCTGCTGGCCGCACATTTTCTGACCGTTCCCCTGGGAGTGGTGTTGCTGGTTGCGGCAGCGGTTCTGGCATGGGGACTGTTTCGAAAGAAGCCGCGCGTGCAGACGAACGACGAATCTTAGATGTGTCCGGTCCTGTGACCATGGCCCTCGGCATCCTGGCCCTGGCGCTGCTGCCCGGCCTCAGGATGGGCGACGGCGGGCGCTGAGCTCCGCGAACCCGTCGACACCCGCGGTGAACACCGCTTCGGCATCCGGAGTGGGATCGGCATCGTCGGGGGCGACCGCGCCGATGCTCTGCGCGTGCATGCGCTGCTGCAGCAGCATCGTGTGGCCGAGGATGAACTCGAACAGCGCATCCGCGGCGGGCTGATCCCCGCCGCCCAGCGCTGCCAGCAGGGCATCCTGCGCCCGCCGCGCGCCGAGGCGCAGCGCATAGGTGCTCAGCACGACCTCCGCACCGTCGCGGCAGGCCAGCAGGGCATCGCGGATGGACCGCGCGACCTCGGGCAGGGCAATCCGGGCATCCGGCTCCGGCACGGTGCGGAGGATGCTGTCGGCCACCGCCGCGAGCAGCTCCTGCTTGCTGGCGAAATGCCAGTACAGGGCGCTGGGCTGCACGTCGAGCTCAGTCGCCAGGCGGCGCATGGACAGGTCGGGCAGGCCGACCTCGTCGAGCAGGCGCAGAGCCGTGGTGACCACGCTGTGCCGATCGTGTCGAGCAGGAGGCATGGGACCAGTATAGTGAACATCGTTCAGGTGAACAGTGTTCAGGAAGCGTGACCCGTGTGCTTCCGGAAGGAGCTCTCATGACAGCATCCGCTCGCCCCCTCGGCGCGGATCTCGCCCGCATCGCCGTGTTCGCGGCGCTGATCGTCGTGCTCGGCACCGTCGTGGTGCCGGTGCCCGGCGGAGTGCCCATCACGGCGCAGACGCTTGGCGTCATGC
This sequence comes from uncultured Microbacterium sp., assembly GCF_937927635.1. Taxonomy (GTDB): domain Bacteria; phylum Actinomycetota; class Actinomycetes; order Actinomycetales; family Microbacteriaceae; genus Microbacterium. The sequence continues at coordinate 71,653 of NZ_CALBRW010000025.1, read as the reverse complement.
TGGCCGGCCTCGTGCTGGGTGCGCGGCGGGCGCCGCTGGCGATCCTCGTGGTGCTGGCGCTGGCCGCCGCGGGCCTGCCGGTGCTGGCAGGCGGGCGCGGAGGGCTGGGGGTCTTCGTCGGCCCCTCGGTCGGGTACATGATCGGCTGGATCGCAGGGGTCGTCGTGATCGGCCTCATCGCGCACGGCGCGCGCTTCACCTGGTGGCGCGCCGGCATCGCCGCGCTGGTCGGCGGCATCCTCGTCGTCTACCTGTTCGGCATCCCGATCCAGGCACTGATCACCGGCGTGCCGCTGGGCCCGACGATCCTCTCCAGCCTGGTGTTCCTGCCCGGCGACCTGATCAAGGCGGTGGTCGCGGTGCTGCTGGCCGTCGCCCTGCGCCGGGCCTACCCGCGGGCGTTCCCCGCCGCGCGGCGCGTCGTCCATGCGGGCTGACCCCGACATCACCGATGCGGAGATCCGCTGCACCGGTGTCGGGTACGCGGTCGATGACGCCGTGCTGCTGCACGACGTCTCGCTCCGCCTGACGGCGGCGCGCACCGCGATCATCGGCGCCAACGGCTCGGGCAAGTCCACGTTCGCGCGGCTGCTCAACGGACTGCGGACATCCACGAACGGCAGTCTGCGCGTGCACGGTCTGGACCCGGTGCGGGACGCGGCGGCGCTGCGTCGGCATGTGGGCTTCGTGTTCACGAACCCCGAGGCGCAGATCCTGATGCCGACACCGGCCGAGGACCTCGCGCTGTCGCTGCCGCACGTGCCGCGCGCGGAGCGTGCCGCACGCGTGGCGGAGATCCTGGGGCGCTACGGCCTGGCCGAGCACGCCGACGTGCCGGCATCCGATCTGTCGGGTGGGCAGCGTCAGCTGCTGGCGATCGCCGCCGTGCTCGCAACGGAACCCGGCCTGGTCGTCGCCGACGAGCCCACCACGCTGCTGGACCTGCGCAACGCGCAGCGCGTCGGCGAACTGCTGCTGGGACTCGACGTGCCGGTGGTGCTGGTCACGCACGACCTGGAGCTCGCCGCGCGCTGCGACCAGGCGGTGTGGTTCGACGACGGCACCGTCCGCGCCGTGGGCGAGCCCGGTGAGATCATCGCGGACTACCGACGGAGCTGCGCATGATCTCGCTTTACCGGCCGGGGAACGGCATCCTGCATCGGATGCCGGCGGGATGGAAGCTGGCGCTGCTGGCGGTCGCCGCGCTGCTGCTGTCGCTGCTGCGGCTGGGCATCCCCGGCACGGTGGCGGTCCTGGTCGCGGTCTCGGTGCTGTATCCGGTCGCAACGCTGCCGCTGCGCGCCCTCGGCGAGGCGTGGTGGCGGCTGCGCTGGCTGATCCTCGTGCTGGGCGGGGCGCTGTGGCTGTTGACGTCGGCGACGGATGCCGTCGTCAGCACCGGGCGGGTGGTGGCGCTGCTGCTGCTCGCCGAGCTGGTCACCCGCACCACGCGGATGGGTGACCTGCTGGAGGTCTTCCGGCGCATCGTGCGGCCGCTGAGGCGGCTGGGGGCGGATCCGGATGCGGTGGCGCTCACGCTCTCGCTGACCATCGCCATGATCCCCGTGATCGCGGGCTTCGCCACTCAGGTGCGCGACGCGCAGCGGGCCCGCGGGGTGCGGCTGGGGCCCCGCGCGGTGCTGCCGCTGCTCGTGCTCACGATGAAGCACGCCGACGATGTGGGCGATGCACTGGCCGCGCGGGGACTGGCACGATGATCTCGATCGGCGGGATCGACGTGCGGGGAGCCGCGGTGGATGCGCAGGGCCGCTGCGTGCACTACCGCAGCGCCGTCGACCTCGTCGCGCTGCGCTTCCATTGCTGCGGAGACTGGTATCCCTGCTTCCGCTGCCACGACGAGGCCGTGGCGCACGAGCGCACGGTCTGGCCCGCCGAGGATGCGGACGCCGTCGTGGCGCTGTGCGGGGTGTGCGGGAGCGTCATGAGCAGGGCCGCGTATCAGGCGGTGTCGGCGTGCCCGTCGTGCGGCGCGGCCTTCAACCCGCGTTGCGAGCTGCATCACGATCTGTACTTCGGGTGACACCGCCCTGACAGTGACACCGAACTGACAGTGACACCGCCCTGACAGTGACTCCGCTCGGCGGACGGGACCCCGGTGCGGCCACGTATACTGGTCAGCTGGCCATTCGGCCGCTTTTCTCACCTTCGAAGAACGGATGCTGCTGTGCTCGCCGTGCACGACCTCGAGATCCGCGTGGGCGCCCGCGTGCTCATGTCGGATGTGTCCTTCCGCGTCGCCGACGGCGACAAGATCGGACTCGTCGGTCGCAACGGAGCCGGGAAGACCACCCTCACCAAGGTGCTGGCAGGGGATCTGCTGCCCTCCGAGGGCAAGGTCACCACCTCGGGCGAGCTGGGCTACCTGCCGCAGGACCCCCGCTCCGGCGATCCGGAGATGCTGGCACGCACGCGCATCCTCGACGCCCGCGGCCTCGGCTCCCTGCAGCTGGGCATGTCCCAGGCGTCGATGAACATGGCATCCGACGATCCGAAGATCGCCGAGCGCGCCATGCGCAAGTTCGCCAGCTTCACCGAGCGGTTCGAGAGCGCCGGCGGCTACGCGGCCGAGGCCGAAGCGGCATCCATCGCCAACAACCTCTCGCTGCCGGACCGCATCCTCGACCAGCCGCTGAAGACCCTCTCCGGTGGTCAGCGCCGGCGCATCGAGCTGGCGCGCATCCTGTTCTCGGATGCCGGGACCATGATCCTCGACGAGCCCACCAACCACCTCGACGCCGACAGCGTCGTGTGGCTGCGCGAGTTCCTGAAGGGCTACAAGGGCGGGCTGATCGTGATCAGCCACGATGTCGAGCTGGTCGGCGAGACCGTCAACCGGGTGTTCTACCTGGACGCCAACCGCCAGGTGATCGACATCTACAACATGAACTGGCGCAATTACCAGCGTCAGCGCGTGGCCGACGAGGAGCGCCGCAAGAAGGAGCGCGCCAACGCAGAGAAGAAGGCCACCCAGCTGCAGCTGCAGGCCGCGAAGTTCGGGGCGAAGGCCACCAAGGCCGCCGCCGCGCACCAGATGATCGCCCGCGCCGAGAAGCTGCTCAGCGGCCTGGAGGAGGTGCGCCAGGTCGACCGCGTCGCCAAGCTGCGCTTCCCGAAGCCCGCGCCCTGCGGGAAGACCCCGCTGATGGCATCCGGGCTGTCGAAGTCGTACGGCTCGCTGGAGATCTTCACCGACGTGGATCTGGCGATCGACCGCGGTTCGAAGGTGGTCGTGCTGGGGCTGAACGGCGCAGGCAAGACCACGCTGCTGCGCATCCTCGCCGGTGTCGACAGACCCGACACAGGCACGCTCGAGCCCGGCCACGGGCTGAAGATCGGCTACTACGCGCAGGAGCACGAGAACCTCGACGTCAAGCGGTCGGTGCTGCAGAACATGATGTCCGCAGCACCTGACATCACCGAGACCGAGGCCCGCAAGGTGCTGGGATCGTTCCTGTTCACCGGTGACGACGTGCTCAAGCCCGCAGGAGTCCTCTCCGGCGGTGAGAAGACGCGCCTGTCGCTGGCGACGCTGGTGGTCTCCTCGGCCAACATGCTGCTGCTGGACGAGCCCACCAACAACCTCGACCCGGCCTCCCGCGAGGAGATCCTCGGTGCGCTCGCGCACTACGAGGGCGCCGTGGTGCTGGTCTCGCACGACCCCGGAGCCGTGGAGTCGCTGAACCCCGAGCGAGTGCTGATCCTGCCCGACGGTGTCGAGGACATCTGGAACCACGAGTACCAGGAGCTCATCGAGCTGGCCTGATTCCCGTGCGGGAATCGCTATCGTGAGGGAGGGGCCTCGCGAAGGGCGGGGTGATGCGGCGAGAGAGGGCGCGCATGATTCCTTACGGTGAGCGCACACGTGTGCTCGTGGTGATCGGGACCAGACCCGAGGCCATCAAGATGATCCCGGTGATCCGGGCGCTGCAGGACTCGGGCACGTTCCGGCCCGTCGTGATCTCCACGGGTCAGCACACCGACCTCGTGGACGATCTCATCCGCCGGGTGGGCATGCGTGTGGACGCGAATCTGCACGCATCGGAGCCCGTCGACGGCGTGCGTCCGACGCTGAACGCGATGTTCGCGCGGGTGATGGTCGGTATCGACCGGGTGTGGTCGAGCGAGACGGTGCCCGCCGAGTACGTCGCAGACGGGCGCCGGGGCGTGGACGGTGCGGTCGCCTGTCTCGTGCACGGCGACACGAGCTCCGCGGCCGCGGCCGCCCTGGCATCCTTCAACCTGCAGATCCCCGTGGTGCATGTCGAGGCGGGGCTGCGCACCTCGAACCTGCTGTCCCCGTTCCCCGAGGAGGGGAACCGCCAGCTGATCTCCCGCATCGCCGCGCTGCATCTCGCCCCGACGACCGACAACAAGATGAACCTCGTGCGCGAGGGAGTCGACTACGACCGGATCGTCGTGACCGGCAACACCTCGATCGACATGCTGCACTGGGCCGCGGGCCAGGAGGGCGGGTTCGGCGCAGGGCTGGAGGGGCTCGAGGTCGATGCGGCCCACCCCCTGGTGCTCGTGACCGCGCACCGCCGGGAGAACTGGGGCGAGGGACTCGTCCGGATCGCCGCCGCCGTGCGAACGCTCTCGGAGCAGCACGCCGATGCGCGGTTCGTCGTGCCGATGCATCCGAACCCCGTCGCGCGGCAGCCCATGCTCGACGCTCTGGCGGATCGCGACAACGCCTTCCTCGTCGAGCCGCGCGAGTACGCCGACTTCGCCAGGCTGATGGCCGCGGCCAGGCTCATCATCACGGACTCCGGCGGCGTGCAGGAGGAGGCTCCCTCGCTCGGCACACCCGTGCTGGTGGCGAGGGACACCACGGAGCGAGGGGAGGGCGTGCAAGCGGGGACCCTCGTGCTCGTCGGCGCCGACACCGACCGCATCGTCGGCGAGGCGACGGTGCTCCTCGAGAACGATGCCGAGCACACCCGCAGGGCGTCCAGGGCGAATCCGTACGGCGACGGAAGAGCGTCCGAACGCATCGTGCAGGCGCTCGAGCACGTGCTGCGCGATGGTCCGCCGCCGCAGGAGCTGGACGGCACGGGCCTGCGCTCGGCCGTGCGCCGCAGGCTCGGACTGGTGGAGGACGTGATCGATGCCGGCGCCTGAGGAGGTCTTGTCAGCGGTGGGGCGGTGGCTCGGCGAGCTCGTCGACTTCATCGTGCACATCTACGACGGGCTTCCGCTCTGGGCGCTGCCGATCTTCATCATCGCCGCTGCACTGGTGATCTTCTCGACGGTCTCGCTCGTCATCCTCGGCATCCGTGCCGGCTCGCAGCTTCGGAAGGCCGCCCGCGCAGAATCCAGCGGCGGGGACCTCGCAGACGAGGACGACTACCTGTGGGTCTTCATGGTGCCCGCGCTCAACGAGGAGACGGTGATCGCCGACTCGGTGGGCCGGCTCTCCGAGGTGCGCGTCACGCACAAGCGCATCCTCGTGATCAACGACGGATCGGATGATCGCACGGGGGAGGTGCTTGCCGGCATCCGCGAACCCGATCTCACCGTGCTCACGCGCGTCGCACCGAACGCGAGGCAGGGCAAGTCCGAGGCGCTGAACGACGCGTGGCGGTACCTGCACCGGGTCGTGCTCGGAGAGGGGACGTACCGGGGATGGGACCCGCAGCGGGTCATCGTGACCATCGTCGACGCCGACGGGCGGCTGGATCCGATGGCGGGCCGGGCGGCGCGGTTCTTCGCCGACGGGCGCACGGGCGGGGTGCAGTCGCAGGTGCGCATCTACAACAGGGGCGGTCTGCTGACCATCGCGCAGGATCTCGAGTTCGGCGTCTTCGGCACGGTGTTCCAGCTGGGGCGCACGGGCTGGGGGACGGCGAACATGGGCGGCAACGGCCAGTTCAACCGTCTGGCGGCTCTCGACGAGATCGCCGTCGAGGATTCCGAGGGCAGGGTCGGCCCCTGGCGCGCGGGGCGTCTCACCGAGGACCAGGACATCGGGCTCCGGCTCATCCACGCCGGCTGGCGGGGCGCGCAGTCGTCGAACGTGATCATCGAGCAGCAGGGCCTGCACTCGCTGCGGGCGCTGTACCGTCAGCGCACGCGCTGGGCGCAGGGCGGCTGGCAGGTGCTCGACCTGCTCGGGCCGACGATGCGCAACCCGCACATCGGTGCGGTGGCGAAGTGCGATGAGCTCTGGTACCTGCTCACTCCGGTGGTGCAGGCGTGGGTCGGCCTGTCGGTCGTGCTGAGCCTCGTGTTCCTCGCGACGGGGATCTCCCGCCCGCCGATCACGGTGTTCATCGTCGTGCTCGCGTACGTGTTCTCCGCCCTGCCCGGCGTCATCGGCGTGCTGCTGGCGCGCAGGGGCACTGGGCTGTGGGGCTTCGTCGTCAGCATCGTGCTCGCGCATCTGTATCTTGTGTACTCGTGGCTCATCTACCCGGTCGTGTACCGTGCACTGCTCCGCCAGCTCACCGGCGCGAAGGGCTGGGCCAAGACGAAACGCGAGGCCATCGAGCCCGCGGACACTGAGGCGGCCGGCGGCTGATACGGGGTCAGTCCGCCTCGAACTTCGCGATCTCGACGAGCTTCTGCGCGTAGGCGCTGTCCGGGTCGTGTCGCAGGTCGAGCCAGACGTCCAGGAGCGCGACGGCGGCGGCCGGGGCGATCACGTTCTGGCCCATGCACAGGATCTGCGCGTCGTAGTTCTGCACCGAGCCTCGAACGGTCACCAGATCGTGCGCGGTCGCCGCGCGGATGCCGCGCACCTTGCTCGCTGCGATCGCGGTTCCGATGCCGGTGCCGCAGACCAGGATGCCGCGGTCGGCGCGCCCGTCGACGATCGCCTGCGCTGCGTTGAAGGACACCGCCGGATAGGTGGCATCCGGCGTGGACAGATCGATCACCTCGTCCACCCGCGCATCCGATTGCAGGTACGCCTTCATCGCGTCCTTGAGCTGTGCGCCGTTGCCCGGTGCTCCGATCACGATGCGCATGGCATCACCACCCGTCCTCGCCCTGATCTTAGCCCCGGGCTCGACGGCAAGTCCTCGCAGAGCTGCGTGATCATGACCCGTCGCCGCGGCGAGCGGTGATGAAGTCCGCCTTGCCGTCGATGTAGGCAAGGCGGTCCTCGGGATGCCGGGCGGCGAGGCCGCGCTTGAGCGCGCCGTAGGCGTCGCGATCGTCGGGATGCGCGCGCAGGTGGTCGCGGAATGCGCGGTAGCGGCGGATGCCCTCGGAGCCCTCCTCGACGACGTGCACGTTGACCAGGCGGATGCACGGCTCCAGCTCATAGCCGTACATCCGGTCAGGGCGGATCTCGTTGCCGTCGCCGCGCACCAGCATCCCGAGTCCGGTCAGCCAGCCGTCCAGCGAGGCGAGCTCCGTCCCAGGGCGCACGGTGATCCCGACATCGAGGATGGCCTTGGCATCCAGCCCAGCGACAGCGGTCGAGCCGATGTGCTCGACCGCGATGACGGTCGCCGGCGCGGTCGTCATCAGCACGTCGTGCACATCGGCGAACACCCTGGCCCAGGCATCCGACGCCGGCGCGAGCTCGACGATTCCGCGCCGCAGCCCCAGATCCGAGTCCGTGAACGCCTCGCGCAGGGCATCCGAGGGTGAAGGGGACGTCATCCCCCCACGCTACCGGGCTGTTCGCCCGTCGCTCAGCGGGAGGCGTCCTCGAGCAGGGCGTCCTCGATGTCGGCATCCCTGTCACGGCGACGGCGAGGGGGACGCGGCGCACGCTCGCCGGACTCCTCCTTGGCCTTGATGATCTCGGTGCGGATCACGTAGAAGATGAAGATGAAGCCCATCACGGCGAACAGGATCCACTGGATCGCGTACGACAGGTGCGGGCCCGGATCCTCGGTGGGCACGTCGAAGCCGCCCAGGGAGGTGTCGGGCGCCGGCGTCTCGGATGCCAGCAGCCCGTACGCGCCGGTGATCAGGTCGGGGTTCACCTGCGAGGCGATCAGCGGCAGGTTGATGGTCGGCACCTGACCCTGCGGTGCGCTGCGCCCCGATGCCGGCAGCGGCTCGCCAGGCTGGATCCGCGCCACCACGGTCACTTCGCCGGACGGGGGAGCGGCGACGGTCGAGGGGGAGCTGTCCTCGGCCGGCGGCACCCAGCCGCGGTCGATGAGGAGGACCCTGCCGTCGGTCGTCCGGAACGGGACGAGCACCTCGAAAGCGCTGGTCCCGCCGTGCGGTCGGTTGCGCGCCAGCACCTGCTGGTCGGCGAGGTACTGACCGCGCAGCTGGACCGGATGCCACTCGCGGGAGGCGTCCATCGTGCCGTCGGGCTTCACGGCCTCGTCGAGGGGGATGGGCTTCGCGTGGTAGTTGCGCTGCACCAGCGCGATCTCGGTGGCCTTCTGCTCGTTGCGGCTGAACTGCCAGTTCGACAGGAACGCGCAGGCGATCGCGAACACGATCGCGACCGCCAGATAGCCGGTCCAGCGCAGCAGGCGCTGCCTCACTTCGGGAGTCCTTCGTGCACCTCGACGGGGAACTCCCGATTGCGCAGATAGTCGCTGAGGAATCCGACGTGCTCGTCGCAGGCCAGCCAGATCTTGCGGCGGTCGGCGGTGTGGATGCGCGGATTGCGCCAGACGATGTAGTGGGTCGCGGCCTCTCGACATTCGGCGCGGGCGCACTCGAACGGCACGCTCATGATGCGCTCCCCTCGCCGGAGGCCGGATGTCCGGTCTCGTGGATCGTGATCACCTTCGGCTGCGCGGGCTTCTGCACCGGCTCGGCCGGTGCCGCTTCGATCTCGAATTCCGGCGACTCGACGTTCACCGGCGTGCTGTCGGCACCCGCGTTGGCGTCGACGACGGCGATGTACGGCAGGAGGATCGCCCCGGCTGCGAACACGAAGGTCCACCAGTGGATGGGATCGACCACAGCCATGAGGACGAAGCACACCGTGCGGATGCCCATCGTGATCGCGTAATGGCGCACTCGACGCTTCGCCTCGTCCGTCGGCGACTCCGGAAGCGAGGTGACTGAGGGCGCGTTTCGGGTGTGTCTCACGATGCTTCCAGCCTACGCCGTGCCGGGGATCGAGGATGCCTCGGCGCGGCCCGCCCGGCGTCGCGGACGCGCTGCTCCGAGCGTCGCAGTCGATAGGATGGCGTGCGTTCATCCCCACAGGCAGGAGCCCCTCATGAGCACCGACCGCGTCGTCCTCATCACCGGCGGAAACCGCGGCATCGGCCGCGCCATCGCCGAGCGGTTCGTCCGCGACGGCTATCGCGTCGCGGTCACCGCGCGCAGCGGCGAGGGCCCGGAGGGCACGCTCACGGTGCGCGCGGACGTGACCGATGCCGCCTCCGTCGACGCCGCGTTCACCGAGGTCGAGCAGAAGCTCGGCCCCGTCGAGGTCGTGGTCGCCAACGCCGGGATCACGAAGGACACGCTGCTCATGCGCATGAGCGAGGACGACTTCGACAGCGTCGTCTCCACCAACCTCGGCGGTTCGTTCCGCGTCGTCAAGCGCGCCTCGAAGGGCATGCTGCGCGCGCGCTTCGGGCGCGTGATCCTCATCTCCAGCGTGGTGGGCCTGTACGGCTCGGCGGGGCAGACCAACTACGCCGCCTCGAAGAGCGCGCTCGTGGGCTTCGCGCGTTCGCTCACGCGCGAACTGGGCGCCCGCAACATCACCGCGAACGTCGTGGCCCCGGGGTTCATCGAGACCGACATGACCGCGGAGCTGCCGGAGGAGACGCAGAAGCAGTACAAGGCCAGCATCCCCGCCGGCCGCTTCGCCACGCCCGACGAGGTCGCCGGAGCCGTCGTCTGGCTCGCCGGCGACGACGCCGCCTACATCTCGGGCGCGGTCATCCCCGTCGACGGCGGTCTGGGCATGGGGCACTGAGCCCCGTTCACCGTTTCAGCGCGGCGACGAGAGGGTGAGGATCAGGGCAGCAGCGGGATGACCGCCGACAGGTCCTGCGGGCCGATCACCAGCGATGCGGCTGCCCGCACGGCCGGCTTCGCGTTGAAGGCCAGTCCCAGGCCCGCCACCGCCATCATCTTCAGATCGTTGGCGCCGTCGCCGATCGCGATGGTCGAGGCGGGGCGGAGGCCGAGCTCCGCAGCCCATGCCCGCAGCGAGTCCGCCTTCGCCTGTGCGTCGACGATCTCGCCGTCCACCCGGCCGGTCAGCACGCCGTCGGCCACGTCAAGACGATTCGCGCGCCAGCGGTCGACGCCCAGCTGAGGCGCGACGTGGTCGAGGATCTCGTGGAAGCCGCCGGAGACGACCCCCACCACTCCACCCCGATCGTGCACCGCCGAGGTCAGCTCGCGCACGCCCGGAGTCGGCTCGATGCGCGTCAGGACGCGCGCGAAGGCATCCGTGCTCACCCCCGCGAGCTCCGCGACGCGCGAGCGCAGGCTGGTGGCGAAGTCCACCTCGCCGCGCATCGCGGCCTCGGTGGCGGCCTGCACCTCGGCACGGCGACCGGCCTCGTCGGCCAGGAGCTCGATCACCTCATTGCGGATGAGCGTGGAATCGGCATCGAGGACGACGAGGAAGCGCGCGGTGGTCACGAGATGAGCGTATCCGCCCTCGTGACGGTCGGATGACCGGGTGTCACCGGGCGATGCGGATGCCCTTCCCTACCACCGTGATGCCGGAATCGGTGACCGTGAAGCCGCGCTCCAGGTCACGCTCCCGGTCGACGCCGACCGTGGCGCCGTCCTCGAGGATGACGTTCTTGTCGAGCACGGTGCGATGCACCCTGGCGCCGAGACCGAGCTGCACGCCGTCCAGCAGCACGGAGTCCGTGATCGTGGATCCCCCCGAGGCGAGGGTGCCCACGCCCACCACACTGCGCTCCAGGTGCGTGCCGGAGAGCACGGAGCCGGCCGACACGATCGAGTCGATCGTATTGCCGATGCGGCCCACGGCATCGCGGACGAACTTCGCCGGCGGCGTGTTCACCGTCTGCGTGCGGATCGGCCACGCCGTGTTGTAGAGATTGAAGATCGGCAGGGTGGAGATCAGGTCCATGTGCGCGTCGAAGTACGAGTCGATCGTTCCCACGTCCCGCCAGTACGAGCGGTCGCGCGGCGACGAGCCGGGCACGTCGTTCTGCTTCATGTCGTAGTAGCCGGCCTCGCCCCGACCGACGAAGTACGGCACGATGTCGCCGCCCATGTCGTGGCCTGAGCTGGCGGACTCGCCATCGGCCTCGACGGCGGCGATCAGGGCATCCGTGTCGAAGACGTAGTTCCCCATCGACACCAGCACCTCACCCGGGGAGTCCGCCAGGCCGGCCGGGTCGCTGGGCTTCTCGAGGAACTCGCGGATGCGGCCGGTCTCGGGGTCGGCATCGATCACGCCGAACTGCGAGGCCAGCGCCAGCGGCTGACGGATGCCGGCGACCGTCGCCGACGCGCCGGAGGCGATGTGCGCATCCACCATCTGCTGGAAGTCCATCCGGTACACGTGGTCGGCACCGATCACGACGACGATGTCCGGCTTCTCGTCGTTGATGAGGTTCAGACTCTGCAGGATGGCGTCCGCCGAGCCCGAGAACCAGCGCTTGCCGAGCCGCTGCTGCGCCGGGACCGACGCCACGTAGGAGTCGAGCAGGCCGGACATCCGCCAGTTCTGCGATACATGCCGGTCGAGGCTGTGGGACTTGTACTGGGTGAGCACCACGACCTGGCGCAGGCCGGAGTTGATGAGGTTCGATATCGCGAAGTCGATGAGCCGGTACTGCCCGCCGAACGGCACGGCCGGTTTCGCCCTGTCCATCGTCAGGGGCATCAGTCGCTTGCCCTCGCCGCCGGCGAGGATGATCCCGAAAACCTTCTTAGGTGCCGACATGGCTCCACAATAGAGCGCGCGACGACGGATGTACTACCGTGCAGTCATGCGAGTCGACATCATCACCAAGGAGTACCCGCCGGAGATCTACGGGGGAGCCGGAGTGCACGTCGCGGAGCTGGTCTCGGCGCTGCGGCGGAGCATCGACGTGCAGGTCCGGGCCTTCGGCGCCGACCGCAGCGAGCCGGGCACGAGGGCCTATCGGGTGCCGGCCGAGCTCGCCTCCGCGAACGCCGCCGTGCAGACGATGGGCACGGATCTCGCCATGGTCGGCGATGTCGCGGGCGCCGACGTCGTGCACAGTCACACCTGGTACGCGAACTTCGCCGGGCACATCGCCTCGCAGCTGCACGGCATCCCGCATGTGCTCACCGCCCACAGCCTGGAGCCGCTGCGGCCGTGGAAGGCCGAGCAGCTCGGCGGCGGGTACGCCGTCTCCAGCGGGATCGAGAAGCTGGCGTACGAGAACGCCGCCGCCATCGTCGCGGTCAGTGCGGGGATGCGCGCGGACATCCTGCGCAGCTATCCGCAGGTGGACCCTGCCCGCGTGCGTGTGATCCACAACGGCATCGACGTCGACAGCTGGCATCCCACGTCGAACCCCGGGTTCCTGGCGAGCATCGGCATGGATCCGTCGCGCCCCTCGGTGGTGTTCGTGGGGAGGATCACGCGGCAGAAGGGCCTGCCGTACCTGCTGCGCGCCGCGCAGCTGCTGCCGCCCGAGGTGCAGCTGGTGCTGTGCGCGGGCGCACCGGACACCCCCGAGATCATGGCCGAGGTGCAGGGCCTGGTGAAGGTGCTGCAGCAGAGCAGGCAGGGCGTGATCTGGATCGAGCGGATGCTGCCGCGCGACGAGCTGTCGGCGATCCTCACCGCGGCGACGACGTTCGTCTGCCCGTCGGTCTACGAGCCCCTCGGAATCGTGAACCTCGAGGCCATGGCGTGCGGAGCCGCGGTCGTGGGAACCCGCACCGGCGGCATCCCGGAGGTGGTCGCCGACGGAGTGACCGGGCGGATCGTCCCGATCGACCAGCTGCAGGACGGCACGGGCACGCCCGTGGATCCGGAGCGATTCGTCTCCGACCTGGCCGCGACGCTGACCGAGGTCACCGGGGATCCCGCTCGTGCCGCGGAGTACGGTGCTGCCGGACGCGAGCGCGCCAGGACGAACTTCAGCTGGGGCGCGATCGCCGACACCACCCGCGCGCTCTACGAGGAGCTGACCGCCTGAGCCGATAGGCTGGACGTCATGTCGAGCGCCCTGGAATTCACCGATGTCGTCGTGCGCCGTGACGGCCGTGACATCGTCGATCACGTGACGTGGAACGTCTCAGAGGATCAGCGCTGGGTGGTGCTGGGGCCGAATGGCGCGGGCAAGACCACGCTGCTGCAGCTGGCCGACACGCTGCTGCACCCGACATCGGGCACCGTGACGATCCTCGGCGAGACCCTCGGGCGCACCGATGTCTTCGAGATCCGCCCGCGCATCGGCTTCGCCTCCACGGCGCTGGCCCGTCGCATCCCTCAGGACGAGACCGTGCTGAACACGGTCATGACCGCGGCGTACTCCGTGATGGGGCGCTGGAACGAGCAGTACGAGGGCGTCGACGAGCGTCGTGCACGCGAGGTTCTGGCGGAGTGGAGGCTCGACCACCTCTCCGACCGGCTGTTCGGCACCCTCAGCGACGGCGAGCAGAAGCGCGTCCAGATCGCGCGCGCGGTGATGACCGACCCTGAGCTGCTGCTGCTGGACGAGCCCACGGCGAGCCTGGACCTGGGATCGCGCGAGGAGCTGCTGCAGCTGCTCAGCGCCTATGCGGCGTCGCCCTACACCCCGGCCATGATCATGGTGACGCACCACGTCGAGGAGATCCCCGTCGGCTTCACGCACGTGATGCTGCTGCGCGCCGGCGGCATCGTCGCGGCCGGACCCATCGCCGAGACCCTCACCGCCGAGACGCTGTCCGAGGCGTTCGGCATGCCGATCGCGCTGACCTCCGAGGGCGGACGGTACGCGGCGCGCGCGGCGTGATCTGCTAGGATAGACCCTCGGTGCGCTCGCACCGCAGACTTCCCTCGCTCCTGGCAGAATCCAGGGCATCACGTAAGGAATCCCATGAAGACTGACATCCACCCCGACTACCAGGCCGTCGTGTTCCGCGACCTCGGCTCGGGAGAGACCTTCCTCACCCGCTCGACCGTCACCAGCGACAAGACGATCGAGCTGGACGGCGTGGAGTACCCCGTCATCGACGTCGAGATCTCCTCGGCCTCGCACCCGTTCTACACGGGCAAGCAGCGCATCATGGACTCGGCCGGTCGTGTCGAGAAGTTCAACCAGCGCTTCAAGAACTTCGGCGGCTCCTCCAAGTAAGCAGCCACAGCGAAGGCCCCGCTCCGGCGGGGCCTTCGTCGTGTCTCGGACGTGATCACACGTCGATGCGGATGCTGTCGCCGTCGATGGCCCACGGCGGATCGCCGGGCGCCGGGGCCGGCGCCGTTCGCCTGGTCGCCCGATCGCGCTCGAGGTGCGCCTCGTAGGCCTCGGGGGAGAAGACGGCGTCGAAGCCGTCGACCAGACCGGCCGCGGAGCTGTCGTACTTCGTCTCCACCTGACCGCTCGACATGCTCCAGCGGATGACGAGGATCACGGCCACGACGGGCAGCAGGAGCCATGCTCCCACCAGTGCCCAGCCGAGAATCTCGCCCATGAGCCCAGAGTAGGCCCCTCTCCGCGTTCCGGAGCGGAGGAGAGTTCGGGCATCACCCGCGGATGGGCCAGCTGCCGTCCAGAGTCTCCTGCGGATCCAGGCGGCCGACCTTGATGAAGTACTCGGTCAGGCTGGCGGCCTGATCGCGGGCCCAGCCGATCTGCTGTGTGTGCAGCTCGGCCGCGGTGCCGGGCAGCGCGAACTCCTTCGCCAGCGCCAGCGCGACGCGGCCGGCGGCGATGGCATCCGCCGACGCCTCGTGGGCATCGTCCAGCGGGACGGCATAGTGCTCGGCGACGACGCTCAGCGTCCGCTTGCCCCGGCGATACCGGTCGTAGGCCTTGTCGATCACCAGCGGGTCGATGACCGGCTGCGGATCGCTCAGCGCGGGGATGCCGTGACGCACAGCCTCGTGCGCCAGCAGCGAGAAGTCGTAGGAGGCGTTGTATGCCACGACCGGCATGCCCTGCGAGAACAGCATCCGCAATGCGCTGCTGACCTCGGCCACGACCTCGGCGGCGGGCCGTCCGTGCGCGCGGGCGTGCTCGGTGCTGATGCCGTGCACGGCGGCTGCGCCGTCGGGGATGGGGATGCCGGGATCCGCCAGCCAGTCGCGCGCCGCGATCTCGCGCCCGTGGCGGTCCAGCACGCCCACGTGCGCGGTCACGATGCGGTCGGTCGTGACGTCGACCCCCGTGGTCTCCAGATCGAACACGCCCACGCGGGTGAGCCAGGTCGGGAGCTGCGCTGCGGTGGTCATGCCCTCACCGTAGAGCAGGCATCGGACATCGGCCGGGACGGCCCGCCGGATGCCCCTACACTGTGCTGGTGACGTGGACGGTATGGCTCTCGCTGCTGGTGGCGTGCGTGGTGATCAGCTTCACGCCAGGAGCCGGTGCGATCAACACCATGACCAACGCGCTCGCACAGGGCTGGCGCCGTTCGCTGTGGGGCGTGCTCGGCCAGCAGGCGGCCCTCATCGTGCACGTGATCATCGTGGCGGCGGGCGTGGGCCTGATCGTCTCGCGGTCGCAGCTGCTGTTCGACAGCATCCGCTACGCCGGAGCGGCATACCTGGTGTACCTCGGCATCCGGCTGATCCTGGCGAAGCCCGAACCCGACACCACCGCCGCGGCGTCGCGCTCGCGAGAGGGAGCGTGGTCGATGCTCCGCCGCGGATTCTGGGTGAACATCCTGAACCCGAAGGCCATCGTGTTCTTCCTCGCCTTCGTGCCGCAGTTCATCCGCCTCGACCAGGAGCAGCTGCCGCAGTACCTGATGCTGATCTCGACCTCGGTGGCTGTGGACGTGCTGGTGATGTGGTTCTTCTTCGCGGCGGCGGCCAAGCAGTTCCGCCGGTTCACGCGAAGCACGCGCGGACAGCGCATCCTCAACGGCGTGTTCGGATCGCTGTTCATCGCCGTCGCCGGACTGCTGCTGCTCGTGCACTGACAGTCCGTCTGCACATCTCCGGAATCCGCCGACTTGTGCACAATCAGTGGGATTCCGCCCCTCGGCGTCGGTGGCCGGCGTGCACGCTGTACTCACCCGGGCTCGTCCCGGCTGACAAGGAGCACGACATGACCATCAGGAACGACACCGTCGTCATCGCCGGGAACATCGGCAACGATCCGAGCAGGGGAGTGACCCGCACGGGCAAGCCCGTCATCAACTTCCGCGTGGCATCCACGCCCGGCTACTTCGATCAGCGCACCGGCGCATGGGTCGAGGGGGACACCAGCTGGTACGCGATCTCGGCCTTCGGCAACATCGCCGACCACGCGAAGGCATCGCTGCGCTGCGGCGATCCCGTCATCGTGGTCGGACGGATGAAGGTGCGCGAGTGGGAGGCCAACGGCAGGAAGGGAGTCGACGTCGAGATCGACGCGGACGCCATCGGGCACGACCTCAACAAGGGCACCAGCGCGTTCGCCCGCCGGGCCAAGGCTGGCAGCGGGGAGCGCTCCGCTCCGGCTGCCGGGGCACCGGAGTCGACCGGGTCGGGGATGCCCGAAGGCGGCGGGATGCCCGACGAGGGCGGGATGCCCGACGAGCCCAGCGCTGCGGAGCGCGAGGCCTGGGACGCCGAGGGGATGACCGATCCCGACGCCGATCCGGCGTCGGCCGAGGCGGATCACGAGGACGAGCTCGCGTACACGTGAGCACCGGCCGCTGCCGCGGTGACGGATGCCCCTCGGGCGTGCGCCTAGACTTCTGAGCGTGCGTCGAAGGCCATCCGTCTCCGCCGGTCCGATCCGGTCGTCGAGCGTCCTCATCCTCGGCGCTGCGGTCGCGGCAGGCCTGATCTCCTGTTCCGCACCGTTGCCGGAGGACTCCCCGTCGGCGGCCCCATCCCCGTCGGCATCCGCCTCTGCGACTCCGACGGCCGCACCCGGCCCGATCCTCGTCCCGGAGGGGACGGCGTCCGACAACCTGCCGCTGTTCGCCGCGGTCACCGCGAAGGTGTGGGCGGGCCCCGACCGGGTGAGCGGACGCGCGTACGTGGACGCGCTGGTCGCAGCGGGCTTCGCCAAGGAACGTATGCAGGTGACCGCGGATCGCACCACGGTGGGGAATCCGGTCGAGAGTCTGCTGTTCTCCGTGGCCTGGGGCGACAAGGAGTGCTTGATCGGCCAGGTCGGTCCGTCGACGGGGAACCCCGTGACCGAGGTGATGCCGCAGCTCGCGGAAGGCCGCTGCCTGATCGGAGAGACCCGTCCCATCGACTGGTGAGCGCCCGTCCCGCTGAGCGCACGCGCGAAGACGGGTAGGCTGGTGTGTCGGCTCTCCGGAGCCGCACCCCTGCCCGCTGACTGAAGGAGACCCTCGTCGTGGCCGAATACATCTACTCCATGGTGCGAGCACGCAAGGCGGTGGGCGACAAGCTCATCCTCGATGACGTCACCATGGCGTTCCTGCCTGGCGCGAAGATCGGCATGGTGGGCCCCAACGGCGCCGGAAAGTCCACGATCCTGAAGATCATGGCGGGCCTGGACACGCCGTCCAACGGCGAGGCCAAGCTGACGCCGGGCTTCTCCGTCGGCATCCTCATGCAGGAGCCCGAACTGGACGAGTCCAAGACCGTGCTGGAGAACATCCAGGACGGCATCGCCGTGAAGGCGAAGGTCGATCGCTTCAACGAGATCTCCGCGCTGATGGCCGATCCGGATGCCGACTTCGACTCGCTGCTGGCCGAGATGGGCGTGCTGCAGGAGGAGATCGACGCCGCCGACGGCTGGGACCTGGACTCGCAGCTCGAGCAGGCCATGGACGCGTTGCGCACCCCGCCGGGGGATGCCGAGATCGCACCGCTGTCCGGTGGTGAGAAGCGCCGCGTGGCACTGGCCAAGCTGCTGCTGCAGAAGCCTGACCTGCTGCTGCTGGACGAGCCCACCAACCACCTGGACGCCGAGAGCGTGCTGTGGCTGGAGCAGCATCTGAAGGACTACAAGGGCGCCGTCATCGCCGTCACCCACGACCGCTACTTCCTCGACCATGTCGCCGAGTGGATCGCGGAGGTCGACCGCGGTCGCCTGCTGGGCTACGAGGGCAACTACTCCACCTACCTGCAGCAGAAGGCCGAGCGCCTGGACATCCAGGGCAAGAAGGACGCCAAGCTCGCCAAGCGGCTGAAGGACGAACTGGAGTGGGTGCGCTCCAGCGCCAAGGGCCGTCAGACGAAGTCCAAGGCGCGCCTGGCGCGCTACGAGGAGATGGCGGCGGAGGCCGAGCGCACCAGGAAGCTCGACTTCGAGGAGATCCAGATCCCCGCAGGCCCGCGCCTGGGCAACATCGTCATCGAGGCGAAGAAGCTGCAGAAGGGCTTCGGCGACCGCATGCTCATCGACGGGCTGAGCTTCAGCCTGCCGCCCAACGGGATCGTCGGCGTGATCGGCCCCAACGGCGTCGGAAAGACCACGCTGTTCAAGACCATCGTGGGCCTGGAGCCCCTGGACGGCGGGGATCTGAAGATCGGCGAGACCGTGAAGATCAGCTACGTCGACCAGACCCGCTCCAACATCGACCCGGACAAGACGCTGTGGGAGGTCGTCTCCGACGGCCTCGATTTCATCACCGTCGGGAAGATCGAGATCCCGTCGCGCGCCTACGTGTCGAAGTTCGGCTTCAAGGGGCCGGACCAGCAGAAGAAGGCCGGCGTGCTCTCCGGCGGTGAGCGCAACCGCCTGAACCTGGCTCTGACGCTCAAGGAGGGCGGCAACCTGCTGCTGCTCGACGAGCCGACCAACGACCTGGACGTCGAGACCCTCAGCTCGCTGGAGAACGCCCTGCTGGAGTTCCCCGGCTGCGCCGTGGTCATCACACACGACCGCTGGTTCCTCGACCGCATCGCCACGCACATCCTCGCCTACGAGGGCACCGACGAGAACCCGTCGCAGTGGCACTGGTTCGAGGGCAACTTCGAGTCGTACGAGAAGAACAAGATCGAGCGTCTGGGCCTCGAGGCGGCGCGCCCGCACCGCACCACCCACCGCAAGCTGACCCGCGACTAGGGCTTCAGACGATGACCCCCCGCGAACGCGTGCTGGATGACGGACGCCTGCACGTCCCCATCCAGCTGCGCTGGGGCGACCTCGACGCGTTCAACCACGTCAACAACACCTCGATGCTCAAGCTCCTCGAGGAGGCGCGCGTGCGCGCCTTCTGGAAGCCGGGGCCCGGCGAGGTCGCGCCTCCCACGGCCATCCTCGACTCGGGACTCGCGCACGGTCTGCTCACGCTGATCGCCCGGCAGGAGATCGAGTACCTCGCGCCCGTGCCGTACCAGCGGCATCCGCTGGACATCCAGATGTGGTTCGGCAAGCTCGGCGGCTCCAGCCTCGAGGTCTGCTACGAGGTGCGGGCGGATGCCGCGGCAGAGCAGCAGACGCTGTATGCGCGGGCGACCACGGTCATGGTGCTCGTGGATGCCGCATCCGGCCGCCCTGTCCGGCTCGCACCGGAGATGCGCGCGGCGTGGGAGCCCCTGCTCGGCGAGCCGCTGACCTACCGCAGGCACTGAGTCGCGCTGCTCACAGCTGCGGGACGCGGATCATGATCTCCTGCGCGACGGTCGCCATCAGGGACCCGTCCTGGCTGTAGATGCGGCCCTGGGAGAGCCCTCGCCCGCCGCGGGCGTTGGGGGACTGCTGCACGTACAGCATCCACTGGTCCACTCGGCCGAACCGGTGCCACCACATGGCGTGGTCCAGGCTGGCGACCTTCAGGCCGGGCGTCTGCCAGGTGATGCCGTGCCGGCGCAGGATCGACTCCTGGATGGTCATGTCGCTGAGGTAGGCCAGCGCGGCGCGATGCAGCCGCGGGTCGTCCGGCAGCGGGGCGCGCATGCGCATCCACACGGCCTGCTGTGGAACGCGTTCGCCCGCGACCTCGAGGAACAACGGGCCCGTCACGTGCCGGATGTCCGCGGGGCGGTCCGACAGCAGACGGCCTGTGATCGGATGCACGCGACCGATGAGCTCGTCGTCGGAGGGCAGCGACTCCGGATCCGGGATGCCGTCCGGGATCGGCTCCGCATGATCCAGACCGGGATCCTCGTCCTGGAACGAGGAGATCATCGAGAAGATGGGCACGCCGCCCTGGTAGGCCTGCACTCGGCGCGTGGAGAACGAGCGGCCGTCGTGGATGCGATCCACGGCGAAGGTGATGCCCTGCGTCGCGTCCCCGGGGCGCAGGAAGTAGCCGTGCATGGAGTGCACGATGCGCTCCTCGGGAAGCGTCCGCTCTGCGGCCACCAGCGACTGCGAGAGCACCTGGCCGCCGTACACGCGGCCGGTGGGCATCGAGTGCGACACTCCCGTGAAGATGTCCTCGGTGGTGCGCGCCTCGGACGCATCGAGATCGAGGACCTTCAGCAGGTTCGCGATGGTGCGGGCGGCATCGGTCGTGGCGGTCACGGCTCCAGTCTAGGAGCACGGATCCGGCAGCCCGAGCAAGCCAGGGGCGGTTGTACGGGGATAGCGTAGAAGTCGTGACCCGACCCCTCGTCCTCGCCGATGCCGAAACCGCCCGTGATGTGCTCACGTTCTCCGGGCGTGCGGGCCAAGCCGGCGCCGACGGCGTGCGGCTGCAGGCGGCGGAGGGGGTGCTGGTGCTCACCTCCGCGGCCCTCGCGCCGCAGGGCCTGTTCGACCAGACGCCGACCATCCTGGCGATGCGCATCGTGCGCGCCGATCCCGAGCTCAGCTGCGACGTGGTCGTCGACTCCCTGACGGAGAGTCTCAGCCCGGACTCGCTGGAGCTGCCCGACACCGGCCGCGCACCGGCCTGGGCCGGTGTCGCACCGCCTCGTGGCGGCTGGCAGCAGGTCGCGGAGCTGCCTGCGACGATCCTGTCCGAGCGCGCGCAGTGGGGGATCTCCGCTGTCGCGCACGGGAGCCCCGAGGGCTCGCGTGAGGAGGCCGTGCGGGCCCTGCGTGCGCGCATCTGGGGCGAGCCTGACGAGGACCTGCTGGGCCTGCCGCGCGGAGTGGCGTTCGCCGCGCAGGCGTTCGGCTTCATCGGGGGCCCCGAGCAGGTGCGCATCACCGAGGCCGGTCGGTGGACCAGACTCGCATTCCGTCGTGGGCATGTGCTGAGCCGGGGGCCGGCGGTGCGCGGGCTCACCGCGGTGCGGGAGACCGGGCACGCATCCGCCCATTAGCGGCTCAGCGGCCGGCCGCCCGCCCGGCCTGGCGGCCCGAGAACAGGCATCCGCCGAGGAACGTGCCCTCGAGTGCGCGGTAGCCGTGCACGCCGCCACCGCCGAATCCGCTGGCCTCGCCGGCCGCGTACAGCCCCGGGATCGGCTCGCCTGCGGCATCCAGCGCTCGTCCGTCGAGATCGGTCTGGATGCCGCCCAGCGACTTGCGCGTGAGCACGTGCAGCTTCACGGCGATCATGGGCCCCGCGGCCGGATCCTGCAGGCGGTGCGGGGGAGCGGTTCGGATGAGCTTGTCGCCGCGATAGGAGCGCATCGATCGCAGCATGGCGATCTGGGCGTCCTTGGTGAAGTCGTTGCCGATCTCGCGGTCACGGGCGATGACCTCGTCGCGGGCCCGATCGGCGTCCAGCGCCTCGCCGCCCGGCATCCGCTTCATCTGAACCAGCAGTGATTCCAGATCGTTCTCGACGATGAAGTCCGCGCCCTCGTCGAGGAACGACTGCACGGGGCCGGTGGGGCCCTTCGCGAGGCGCGACTTCAGCAGCAGTCTCACGTCCTTGCCGGTGAGGTCGGGGTTCTGCTCGCTGCCGGAGAGCGCGAACTCCTTCTCCACGATCTTCAGCGAGGTGATGAACCAGGAGTGGTCGTGGCCGGTCGTGCGCAGGTGCTCGAGCGTGCCCAGCGTGTCGAATCCGGGATACAGGGGCACGGGCAGCCTCTTGCCGGTGGCGTCCAGCCACAGCGACGACGGGCCGGGCAGGATGCGGATGCCGTGGTTCGGCCAGACCGGATCCCAGCCGGCGATCCCCTCGACGTAGTGCCACATGCGGTCGCCGTTGATCAGATGCGCTCCGGCGGCCGTGGAGACGGCCTGCATGGAGCCGTCGACGTAGGCGGGGACGCCGGTGAGCATCTCCGCGGGCGGGGTGCCCAGTCGTGCCGGCCACGCCGCACGCACCAGGTCGTGGTTGCCGCCGATGCCTCCGGAGGCGACGATCACGGCATCCGCCCTGATCTCGAAGTCACCGACGACGTCACGGGACGACGGCATTCCGCGGGGGGTGATCGAGTCCGCCAGCACGTCGCCGCGAGCACCGACCACGGCGCCGCCCTCGACGAGCAGTTCGGCGACGCGGTGCCGCGGCAGGATCGTCGCACGCCCCTCGGCCTCTGCCCGCTCCACGGCCTCGGCGAACGGTGCGACGATGCCCGGGCCGGTGCCCCACGTGATGTGGAACCGCGGCACGGAGTTGCCGGGGCCGATGGCGCCGTAGCCGCCGCGCTCGGCCCAGCCCACCACGGGGAAGAAGCCCACGCCGCGCTCGCGCAGCCAGCTGCGCTTCTCGCCTGCGGCGAACTCGAGGTACGCGCTCGCCCAGCGGCGCGGCCACTCGTCCTCTTCTCGGTCGAAGCCCGCGCTGCCGAACCAGTCCTGGGTGGCCAGCTCCAGCGAGTCGCGGATGCCCATCCGGCGCTGCTCGGGGGAGTCGATGAGGAACAGTCCGCCGAACGACCACCAGGCCTGCCCGCCCAGGTTCGTGCGTGGCTCCTGGTCGATGATCGTCACGCGCCTTCCGGCGTGCAGTGCCTCTCCGGCGGCGACGAGGCCGGACAGGCCCCATCCGATCACGAGCACATCTGTCTCGGTGGCGGGCATGGCGACTCCTTCGTCGGCGAGCGGTGGGGGATCAGGGTTCGGGCGTGGGCTCGAACGTGTTCACGAGCATGTGCGCGGCGCGCTCCAGGTAGTCCCAGAACGCCGCGTCGTGCATGGGGGAGAGCTGCACCTCGTCCAGCGCGGTGCGCATGTGCATGAGCCAGCGGTCG
Organism: uncultured Microbacterium sp.; assembly: GCF_937927635.1. Classification (GTDB taxonomy): domain Bacteria; phylum Actinomycetota; class Actinomycetes; order Actinomycetales; family Microbacteriaceae; genus Microbacterium. The sequence goes on along the minus strand of NZ_CALBRW010000025.1, from coordinate 48,612 downwards.
CGGGCATCCGGGTTCACGTGGAACGCCTTGTGCCGCAGCATGAGCCGCGGGTGGCCGCGCTTCTCCATGTACGTCGTCGGGCCGCCCCAGTACTGCTCGAGGAACATGGTCAGGCGGTTCGCCGCGGGACCGAGGTCGTCCTCGGGGTACATCGGCTTGAGCACCGGGTCGAGGGCGACCTCCTGGTAGAACACGTCCACCATGCGCTTGATGGTGTCGTGCCCGCCGATCTCCTCGTAGAAGCTCACTTCGCGCCGCCTTCCTGATCGCCGGACTTCTTGCGCCGCCAGATGCCGCGCTCCGCCACCGGCGGCACGCCCGCGACCGGGTTGGGGCGGGTCTTCGGTGGGTTGGCGCCGCGCACGCGGCGTGCGCCGTCGAGGCCGGAGAGGGTGACGGATGCCAGCTTCGGAACGGCCACGTCCTTCTCCGCCAGCGCGGCGCGCAACCGCGCCCGCAGCTCCTGGGCCACGTCGTCCATGGCGTTCGCGCGCGTCTTGATGACCACGCGCACCACGAGCGCGTCGCCGTCGATGGTCTCCAGACCCCACACCTCTGGGCGCTCGATGATGCGGGTGCGCCACTTCGGATCCTTGGTGAGGCCCTGGGCGGTCTCCAGCATGGTCTGCTCGACGAGCTCCAGGTCGGCATCCGGCGCGATGCCCAGATCGATGATGGCGCGCGCCCAGCCCTGCGACATGTTGCCGATGCGGGTGACCTCGCCGTTGCGCACGTACCAGAGGGTGCCGTTGACGTCGCGCACCTGCGTGATGCGCACACTGACGTACTCGACGACGCCGGATGCCAGGCCGAGGTCCACCACGTCGCCGATGCCGATCTGGTCCTCGGCGACGAGGAACAGTCCGTTCAGCACGTCCTTGACGATGTTCTGCGCGCCGAAGCCGAGCCCGGCACCGACAGCAGCGGTGAGCAGGGTCAGGGAGCCCAGAAGCGAGGGGCTCAACTGGTTCACCGTCAGCACGATCGCCACCACCACGAGGATGACGTTGACGATGTTCTGCAGGATCGTGCCCAGCGTCCGGGTGCGCTGCACGAGCCGCATGTCCGCCAGCGGTGAGCGCTCCAGGGCCTGGGTGTCATCGACCTTCGCCTTGGTCTTCGCGCTGTCGACGATGCGCTTGACGATGCGGCGGATGACCAGGCGCAGCACGAACGCGGCCACCACGCACGAGACGATGATCACCGCGACCCAGATCGCATTCATGCCGACTTCGCCCAGCACGCCGAGCACCTTGTCCCAGGTGGTGGGTGTCGGCGGATCCGTGGGCGCGGGAGTTGCGGCGAGAAGGACGTTCATCACCTCGATGTTACCGAGAAGGCCTCTCCGCACGCTGTGCGGAGAGGCCTTCTCGGGGAACGGTCTCAGTCCTCGGCGTCGCGGGACTGCGCGGCCAGCGCACGCTCGACATCGGCGAGGTTCTCGTACACGAGGCGGCGCAGCGCGGGTGCGGCATCCTGGTGCGAGGACAGCCACGTGCGGGTCGCGTCGCGCAGCGCGACGCTGGCGAGCGAGCGCGGGTACAGGCCCACGATCAGGTAGTCCGCGATCTGGTAGGTGCGGCCCTCCCAGATCGGCACGAGCATCTCGAAGTACTTCGAGATGAAGCCCTCCAGCACCGCCACACCCGAGGGGTGCACGAAGCCGGCCGCCGCGGAGCGGACGATGGTGTTCGGCAGGTCGGCGTTGTCGATCAGCGATGACCAGGCGGTCTGCTTGGCCTCGACGGTGGGCAGCGCAGCGCGGGCCTGGGCGGCGAACTCGGCGCCCTTGGACGTGTTGTCCGCCGTGAGCGCCGCGTCGATGGCGGCAGCATCCGTGGCGCCGGCCGCGGCGAGGCCGACCAGCAGCGACCAGGACAGGTCGGCGTCGATCTCCAGACCCGGCAGGGTCTCCTCGCCCGAGCGCAGCCTGCCGACGATTCCGGCCTGCTCGTCGGTGACCAGCGTGTTGGCGAAGGCGGTCACCAGCTGCAGCTGGCTGTCGCTGCCGGCCTCGGCCTGCTGGGCGAGCGTCCACAGCCCGTCGGCGACCTTCTCGCGGGCGGCGTCGCGCTTCTCGGGCGCGACATAGCTGGATGCCGCCAGCAGCAGCTGTGCGAGCGTGGTGCGCACGGTGGTGGACTCGGTCTCGCGGCCGATGTTGCCGAGGACCAGGTCGATGTAGTCGGATGCCGCGGTCTCGGCGTCGCGGGTCTGATCCCACGCGGCGCCCCAGACCAGCGAACGGGCCAGCGGGTCGCTGATGTCGGAGAGGTGCTCGATGGCGGTGGCCAGCGACTGCTCGTCCAGGCGGATCTTCGCGTAGGCGAGGTCCTTGTCATTCAGCAGCACCATGGCGGGACGCTTCAAGCCCTGCAGCTCGGGGATCTCGGTGCGGTCGCCGTCGATGTCGACCTCGACGTAGTGCGAGCGCACCAGCGCGCCGCCCTCGAGGTCGTAGAAGCCGATGCCCAGGCGATGCGGCCTGATGGTGGGGTAGTCGGCCGGCGCGGTCTGCGTCACCGCGAAGCGGGTGATGACGCCCGACGCGTCCTCGACGATGACCGGCGCCAGCGTGTTCACGCCTGCGGTCTCCAACCACTTCTTCGCCCAGCTGCTGAGCTCGCGGCCGCTGGTGGCCTCCAGCTCGGCCAGCAGGTCGGACAGCTCGGTGTTGCCCCAGGAGTGCTTCTGGAAGTACTGGCCCACACCGGCGAAGAACGCGTCGATTCCGACCCACGCGGCCAGCTGCTTGAGCACCGATCCGCCCTTGGCATAGGTGATGCCGTCGAAGTTGACCAGCACGTCCTGCAGGTCGTTGATCTCCGCGACGATGGGGTGCGTGGAGGGGAGCTGATCCTGGCGGTACGCCCAGGTCTTCTCCATGGCGTTGAACGTGGTCCAGGCCTCGGTCCACTCGGTGGCCTCGGCGGTGGCGATGGTGGACGCCCACTCGGCGAACGACTCGTTCAGCCACAGGTCGTTCCACCACTTCATGGTGACCAGGTCGCCGAACCACATGTGCGCGAGCTCGTGCAGGATCGTGACGACGCGACGCTCCTTGACGGCATCCGTCACCTTGCTGCGGAAGACGTACGTCTCGGTGAAGGTGACCGCGCCCGCGTTCTCCATGGCGCCGGCGTTGAACTCCGGCACGAACAGCTGGTCGTACTTCGCGAACGGGTAGGGCACCCCGAACTTCGACTCGTAGTACGCGAAGCCCTGGCGGGTCTTCTCGAAGATGTAGTCGGCGTCCAGGTGCTGCCACAGGCTCTTGCGGCCGTACACCCCCAGCGGGATCACACGGCCGGAGGCGCTGGTGAGCTCCGAGAAGGTGGACTCGTACGGGCCGGCGATGAGCGCGGTGATGTACGACGAGATGCGCGGGGTGGCCTCGAAGCCCCAGGTCGCGGTCTGCTGCGCGCCCGAGTCGGTGGACGCGTCGTGCACGATCGGCTCGGGCGTGGGGGAGTTCGAGACGACCTTCCATGCGGCGGGCGCGGTGACCGTGAACTGGAAGGTGGCCTTCAGGTCGGGCTGCTCGAACACGGCGAACATGCGCCGCGAGTCGGGCACCTCGAACTGGGAGTACAGGTACACCTCGCCGTCGACCGGGTCGACGAAGCGGTGCAGACCCTCTCCGGTGTTGGTGTACAGGCAGTCGGCGTCCACGATGAGCACGTTCTCGGCCTGCAGGCCGGTCAGCGCGATCCGCGAGTCCGCGAACACCTCGTCGGGGTCGATCTGCTCGCCATTGAGCGAGATCTCGCGCACGCTGCGGGCGATGAGATCGATGAAGGTGGAGCTGTCGGGCGTGGCGGTGAAGCGCACGACGCTGCGTGAACCGAACACCTCCGCGCCCTTGGTCAGATCGAGTGAGACCTGATACGACTGCGTGTCGATGACGGCACGGCGCTCCTGCGCTTCGCTACGAGTGAGGTTTTCTCCAGGCACAGCTTGTTTCTCCCAGTGGTGAGGGGATGTCGTCCTGCGGACGGCGCGTCTGGCGTCGTCGGCAACCATGACAGCCTACGCCAGACGCACGATTGCGCGAGGGGTCCCGCACCAGCGTCTCCGTGCTGGCTCATAGCCTGCGATGACAGGATGGAGTCGTGACAAGCAACGCACCGGATGCCGTCCTGCACGCCTCTCCCGCAGCATCCGGGGGTGATCCGTTCATCGAGCAGCCCGTCGCGTACGACGCGATCCTGCTCGCCGGATTCGGCGGGCCCGAGGGCCAGGACGAGGTCATCCCCTTCCTGCGCAACGTCACCCGCGGTCGTGGCATCCCCGATGAGCGGCTCGAGCTGGTCGCACACCACTACCGCGCGTTCGGGGGAGTGAGTCCCATCAACGGGCAGAACCGTGCGCTGAAGGCGGCGCTCGAGGCCGAGCTCGCCGCGCGCTCCATCGACCTGCCGGTGTACTGGGGCAACCGCAACTGGGCGCCCTACCTCGAGGACGCCGTCGCCGAGGCCGCCGCCAACGACGACACGACGCTGCTGGCGTTCGCCACCAGCGCCTACAGCTCCTTCTCCAGCTGCCGGCAGTACCGCGAGGACTTCTCCCGGGTGCTGGACGGCACGCCGTACGACGGCGTCGTGACCATCGACAAGATCCGCCCGTTCTACGACCACCCCGGCTTCGTGCAGGCGTTCATCGACGGCGTGCACGACGCCGTCGCGGGCTTCCTGGCCGATGGCGTGCAGGCGGAGTCCATCCAGGTGCTCTTCTCCACTCACTCGATTCCCGAGGCGGATGCTCTGCGCTCGGGCTCGCGCGATGTGGAGTGGGGCCCAGGCGGCGCGTACGCCGCGCAGCACGAGGCCGTCGCGGCATGGGTGATGGACCGCGTCGCGCAGCTGGAGCCCGCAGCGGCGTCCGTGCCGTGGGAGCTCGTCTTCCAGTCGCGCTCGGGCCCGGCATCTCAGCCGTGGCTGGAGCCGGACGTGTGCGACGTCATCGGCGAGCTGCCCTCCCGTGGCAGCCAGGCCGTGATCGTCGTGCCCGTCGGGTTCATGAGCGACCACATGGAGGTGCTCTGGGACCTGGACACCGAGGCGAAGGAGGCCGCGGAGCAGAACGGCCTGCGGTTCGTCCGCACGCCCACGCCCGGGGTGTCGCCCGCGTTCGTCGCGGGCATCGTCGACCTCATCCAGGAGCGTCTGGAGGGCCGGCCGAACGCGGACCGCACCCGGGTCGCCTCGGTCGGCGGATCCTTCGACGTGTGCCGTCCCGGATGCTGCGAGAACGTGCGCGCCGGGTTCAAGCGCGCCGCCGCCGGCGTCGCGCCCTGACCCGCTGAGTCGCTGAGCCCGTCGAACCGTCGTCGCCTGAATAAGATGGCCGGTATGCGCATCCACATCGCCACCGATCACGCCGGTCTCGACTTCTCCACCCGCCTGCAGGACCACCTGCGCGGCGCAGGGCACGAGGTGATCGACCACGGGCCGGTGGAGTACGACGCGCTGGACGACTACCCGGCGTTCTGCATCCGCGCCGCGCAGGGCGTGGTCGCCGATCAGCGCGCCGGCGTCGAGGCGCTCGGGATCGTCTTCGGCGGTTCGGGCAACGGCGAGCAGATCGCGGCGAACAAGGTCGCGGGCATCCGCGCGGCCCTGGTGTGGAACACGTCGACGGCCGAGCTCGCTCGTCAGCACAACGACGCCAACGTCATCTCGATCGGCGCGCGCCAGCATCCGTTCGAGGAGGTCGTGTCGCTCATCGACACGTTCATCGCCACACCGTTCTCGGACGAGGAGCGCCACGTGCGCCGGATCGGCCAGATCGCGGACTTCGAACGCGACGGCTCGCTGCTCCCGGACCCGCGGCAGGACGGTGTCGGCTCCGCCGACGGGCGCGCCTGACATGCCCGAGGGCCACTCCGTCCATCGCATCGCCCGGCAGTTCGATCGCAACTTCGTCGGACGCGCCGTGCACGCCTCCAGCCCGCAGGGCCGCTTCGCCGAGGGCGCATCAGTGCTGGAGGGCCGCGAGATGCTGCGGGCCATGGCGGTCGGCAAGCAGATGTTCCTGGAGTTCGAGGGCGACACGTGGCTGCGCGTGCACCTGGGGCTGTACGGCGCGTGGGACTTCGCCGGGGAGATCCTGGTCGACCCCACCATCGCCTCCGCCAACGGCCGGATGGGCCAGACCAACCAGCGCGGCACAGACCTGGATGCCGTGCCGGGGGAGGAGATCCTGGATGCCGCAGGCGAGAACTCGCTGACCTCCATCGGCGCCCCGCGCAGAGCGCGCGTGCACGTGCGCATGTCGGAGCAGACCAAGGGCCTCGCCGACGAGGGTGAGGAGTGGCCGCCCCCGGTCGTCGGACAGGTGCGCCTGCGGCTGCTGACGGACTCCACCTGCGCAGACCTGCGCGGTCCCACGGCGTGCGCGCTGCAGACGCCCGACGAGATGCTGGCCACCGTGGCGAAGCTCGGGCCCGATCCGCTGGTGGGCGATGTCGCCGAGGGCGAGGAGCGGTTCGTGCGCATCGTGCGCCGCAAGCCCACCGCCATCGCGCTGCTGCTGATGGATCAGGCCGTCGTCAGCGGCATCGGCAACGTGTACCGCGCCGAGATGCTGTTCCGAGCCCGCCTGAACCCGCACACGCCGGGCCGTGACGTGCCCGAGGATGTGGTGCGCGCGCTGTGGCGCGATTGGGTGACACTGCTGGACATCGGAGTCCAGACCGGGCAGATGATGACCATGGACGGGCTGAACGCCGAGCAGTACCGTGCGGCCATGGCGAGCCGCGACGACCGGCACTGGGTGTACCACCGCGCCGGCCTGCCATGCCGGGTGTGCGGCACCGAGATCGCGCTCGAGGAGCTGGGCTCGCGCAAGCTGTACTGGTGCCCGTTCTGCCAGCGATGAACGGCTGACACGCCGGGATCTTGGATTCTGTGAGCGCGCTGTGAATAGGATGGGCGAATCCGTCTGCAACGACGCGCGACAGGAGAAATCATGGATCTATCCGGCCTGCAGGCCGTTCTGGAGAACATCAGCTCGTGGATCTGGGGGCCGTGGGTCCTCATCCCGCTGCTGCTGGGAACCGGTCTCTACCTCACCATCCGGCTCGGCGGCATCCAGTTCCTCCGGCTCGGCGCCGCACTCCGGCTGGGACTGTTCACCCGCCGGGATCCCGGCTCCGACGGCGACATCTCGCAGTTCCAGGCGCTGACCACCGCGCTGGCCGCGACGGTCGGCACCGGCAACATCGTCGGCGTGGCAACGGCCATCGGCATCGGCGGACCCGGTGCGCTGTTCTGGATGTGGGTCACGGGTCTGCTGGGCATGGCATCCAAGTACTCCGAGGCGTTCCTGGGCGTGCGGTTCCGCACCACGGATGCCGCCGGTGAGAAATCCGGTGGTCCGCAGTACTACCTGGAGCGGGGCATCAAGAACCGTTTCGGCAAGTTCCTGGCCATCTTCTTCGCGATCTCCGCCGTCATCGCCTGCTTCGGCATCGGCAACATGACGCAGGGCAACTCGATCTCCGCCAACCTGGAGAACAGCTTCAACATCCCCACCTGGGTCACCGGCATCGCGCTGACGATCTTCGCGCTGCTGGTGCTGGTCGGCGGCATCAAGTCGATCGGCCGCGTGACCGCCGGGCTCGTGCCCGTGATGATCATCTTCTACGTGCTGGGCGCGATCTACATCCTCATCGCGAACATCGCCGGCGTCCCGGCCGCGTTCGCGCAGATCTTCACGGAGGCGTTCACCGGCACCAGCGCCGTCGGCGGTTTCGCCGGTTCGCTGATCATCGTGGCCGTGCAGATGGGTGTCGCCCGCGGCATCTTCTCCAACGAGTCCGGCATGGGGTCGGCTGCCATCGCCGCAGCGGCCGCGAAGACCAGCCACCCCGTGCGTCAGGGCCTGGTGTCGATGACGCAGACCTTCATCGACACGATCATCGTCGTCACCTGCACGGGCCTGGTGATCATCACCACCGGCACATGGAACAAGGTCGATCCGGAGACCGGCGAGCAGATCAGCGCCGCACTGATGACCGGCGAGGCGTTCTCGCACGGCCTGCCTGGTGAGTGGGGGCACTACATCGTCACCATCGGCCTGGTGCTGTTCGCCGGGTCCACGATTCTGGGCTGGTCGTACTACGGTGAGCGCAGTCTGGAGCGGCTGGTCGGCATCAAGGCGATCATGCCGTACCGCATCATCTTCTCGCTGGTGGTGTTCGTCGGCTGCACCACGCAGCTGGGCGTCGTGTGGGCGTTCTCCGACGTGATGAATGGACTCATGGCGCTGCCGAACCTCATCGGCCTGCTGGTGCTCTCGGGCCTGGTCGCACGAGAGACGAAGAAGTACCTCGACAACGACCCCAAGCTCACCTCGACCACCGACGAGGTCAATGCGTTCATGGCCGGGGACAAGGGCTTCGAGGACTGGAAGACGCAGGCCATTCCCGTCGTCGGTCTGAAGTAGGCCTGGATGCGCCGGGGGCCGGCCTCCGGCTGCCGCCGCAATACGATGAATCCATGCGCCAGAACCCCAGTTTCGCCATGACCGATCTCGCCGAGCTGCGCAGGGTGATCGCGCAGAACCCGTGGGCGACGCTGATCGCGACCGGCGATGACGGCTTGGTGGCGTCGCACTACCCGGTGCTGCTGGATCCCGACCGCGACGATCTCACCGTCGTGGGGCACGTCGGCAAGCCCGACGACGCGGTGCTGCACCTGGGCGAGCGCGAGCTGCTGATGATCTTCCAGGGGCCCAACGGGTACATCTCGCCCAGCTGGTACGGCGATGTGCGCGCAGTGCCCACCTGGAACTACACCGCCGTGCACCTCGCCGGCGTGCCGGAGATCGTCGACACGCAGGCCAACCTGACGATCCTCGACGACCTGGTCACGCACTTCGAGCGGCAGCTGCCGCAGCCGCGGATGATGTGGCAGGCGCCCAACACCGAGGAGTTCGTCCGAGCGCTGGAGATGGGCACGGTGGGCTTCCGGATGACGCCGACGCGGGTCTCCGCCAAGCGCAAGCTCAGCCAGAACAAGCCCGACTCGATCGTGGAGAGCGTGATCGCCGAGCTGGACGGCGACGGCGAGTACGCGCACCCCGCGCTGGCAGCGGAGATGCGGCGAGCGCACGAGACGCGTCTGGCGCACCGCGGATGACGTCCGACCTGCTGCTGCGGGCGGTGCGCGTCGCCGGTCCCGGCCGTGAGCTGCTGCCGACGGACGAGCCGGTGGACGTGCTCATCCGCGGCGGACTGATCGCCGACATCGCCCCCACCGGCAACCTGCGGGTGCCCGTCGAGGTCGTCGACGGCGACGGATGCCGGCTCGTGCCGGGGCTGTGGGACCACCACGTGCACACCGTGCAGTGGGCGCTGGACGTCCAGCGCGTGCAGCTCGGCGGCGCGGGCAGTGCCGCCGAGGCAGTGCGGATGCTGGCGGATGCCGTGCCCCTGCCGGATGGCCGCCTCGTCGGCGCGGGCTTCCGCGACGCGTTCTGGGCGGACCGGCCGACGCGCGCGCTGCTGGACGCGGCCACCGGTGAGGTGCCCACGTACCTGATCAACGCCGACGTGCACAGCACTTGGCTCAACTCCGCAGCGCTGCGCCGCGAAGGCTTCGACGGGGTGGACGACGACGGCGTGCTGCGCGAGGGGGACGCCTTCGAGATCTCCCGTCGGCTGAACGCCACCGACGACGCGACGGTCGACGCGGCCATCCGCTCCGCCGGTGCCCGTGCGGCCGCGCGCGGCATCACCGGACTCGTCGACTTCGACATGGCCTGGAACGCGCAGTCGTGGCGACGGCGGACGGATGCCGGCTTCGACAGCCACCGCGTGGAGTTCGCGTTCTACCCCGATCAGCTCGACCGCGCCATCGCCGAGGGGCTGCGCAGTGGCGACGAACTGCCCGGCACCGGGGGACTGGTGCACGTCGGACCGCTCAAGCTCATCAGCGACGGGTCGCTCGGCACCCGCACCGCCGCGTGCTCTCAGCCCTACCCGGATGGCACGGACGGCGTGCTCACCATCGCGCCCGACGAGCTTCGCGAACTGCTGACGCGGGCGACGGGCTCCGGTATCGACGTGGCCGTGCACGCCATCGGCGATCGGGCCGTGTCCTCCGCCCTGGACGCCTTCACGTACACGCAGGCGCGCGGCACCATCGAGCACGCGCAGCTGGTGCGGCACGCCGACCTGGCCCGCTTCGCGCGGCTGGGGATAGCCGCCAGCGTGCAGCCGCGGCACGCCGTGGACGACCGCGACCTGGTCGACGACCTGTGGCGGAACCAGCAGGCCATCGCCTACCCGCTGGAGTCACTGCTGGCATCCGGCGTTCCCGTGCGCTTCGGATCCGATGCGCCGGTGGCGCCGCTGGATCCGTGGATCACCATCTCGGCAGCGGTGTTCCGCACCGGCGACGACCGCGAGCCGTGGCGCCCTGAGGAGCGCGTGGCGATGGATGCCGCGCTGCGCGCCAGCAGCAGGCACGGTGACGGGGTGATCGCCCCCGGCGCCCCGGCCGACCTCGTGCTGTGCGGTGTCGACCCGCACTCCGCCGACCGTCATACCCTGGAGCGGATGCCCGTGGCGATGACGATCCTGGGCGGACGGATCACGCACCGCGCGTGACCGCCGTACAGCCGAGAGGCCCAGCAACCCGGTTCACCGGGGCGCTGAGCCTCTCGAGGAATCGTGCGCCGTCAGGCGGCGATGTGCGAGACGAGGAACCAGCGGTCCTTCTCGAGGCCGCGCTGGATCTCGATGGCCACGTCCTGGCTGGTGAGGTCGACGGCATCCAGTCCATCGACGGCGGCCTTGACATCGGCGATGATGGCGTCCAGATCGGAGATCACCGCGCGCACCAGCTCGTCGGACTGCGCGAAACCGGCGGGGACGGCCGTCGCTGCGATCTTCTCGGCGACGGTGCCGACGCGCGAGTCGATCGGCAGGCCCAGGGCGACGATGCGCTCCGCGGCGCTGTCGGCGAAGTCCGCCGCGTGCGCGACGATGGTGTCCAGCAGCTCGTGGACGCCCACGAAGTTGGCGCCGCGCACGTGCCAGTGCGCCTGCTTCCCATTGACGGTGAGCGCCTCAAGACCCAGGACGACGGGGGACAGGAACTGGGCGGCTGCCGCGGCGACGGTGGGGTCGACGGCGGTGGTGGTGACGGTCTGTGCCTTGCTCATGGAATCCTCCGGAAGCGTGTGAAACGGTCTTACTGTCCTCAACGCTACCCAGCGCTCAGCATTCCGCAACCAAGCCAAGGCAACGCTCACCTGGCCGATCCGACCGCGGTTTCCGCGGTAGTCTCGCCGTCATGAGCATCGCTGCGACAGCATCCGTGATCGTCCTGAAAGGGCGGGAGCCCGCGATCGACGATGACGCGTTCGTCGCCGACGGTGCGCGCATCGTCGGCGCCGTCGCGCTGGGACCGCGCTCGAGCGTCTGGTACAACGCGGTGCTCCGCGGCGACTCCGTGCCGATCGTCGTGGGCGCCGACTCCAACGTGCAGGACAACGCGTCGGTGCACGTCGACGCCGAGCACGGCGTGCAGATCGGCGAGCGCGTGTCCATCGGCCACAACGCCGTCGTGCACGGCTGCACCATCGGCGACGGCTCGCTGATCGGCATGGGAGCCGTGGTGCTCTCCGGCGCGGTCATCGGAAGCGGATGCCTGGTGGCCGGCGGCGCCGTGGTGCTGGGCGGCACCGTGGTGCCCGACGGTTCGCTGGTGGCCGGCGTCCCCGCGAAGGTGCGCCGCGCGCTCAGCGACGAGGAGAGAGCGGGACTCGTCCACAACGCCGAGATCTACCTCGGCCACATCGTCACGCACCGTGGCGGCCGGCCGGGAGCCGGTGCACGCGGATGACCTGGGCAGCCGTGGCGCTGGACCTGCTCGGCACGTTCTTCTTCGCGATCTCGGGCAGCATGCTCGCCGTGCAGCGCGGTTACGACATCGTGGGCTCGCTGCTGCTGGGTTCGCTCACGGGCCTCGGCGGCGGAGTGATCCGAGACCTGGTCATCGGCGTGCGTCCGGTGGCCTTCGAGGACCCGCTCAAGATCGTGCCCCCGATCGCGGCGGCGGCCCTGGTGTTCTTCCTCAGAAGCACCGTGCAGCGGCATTCGCGCCCGCTGCTCATGTTCGACGCGGCCGGCCTCGCCGTCTTCTGCACCACGGGCACGGTGACGGCGCTGCGGGCGGGGATGAACCCGATCGCGGCGATCCTGCTGGGAGTGACCACGGGCGTGGGCGGCGGCCTGCTGCGCGACGTCGTGGCCAATCGGGACCCCCAGCTGTTCACGCCGACCGACCTGTACGCGGTGCCGGCCTTCCTCGGTGCGATCCTCATCGCGGTGCTGTGGCTGCTGGGCTGGTACAACGCGGTCACGCTGTATGCGGCGGCGGCCGTCGTGTTCGTGTTCCGGATGCTGTCGCTGCGATTCCACTGGCACATCCCGCACGCCCAGGGTCGGTGGTCGCAGCCGACGCCATAGGCGTATCGTGGCGACCGTGCGCCCCTCCGGACGCAGAAGAGGGGGTCGCTCATGTCGGACTTCGCACGTCTTCTGTCGCAGTACGGCGCCATCCGCGCCGAGCAGGAGGAGCTCTACCGGGATCTGCATCAGCATCCCGAGCTGTCGCACCAGGAGACCCGCACGGCGGCGAAGGCCGCGGACCTGCTGGAGTCGTGGGGCTTCCGCGTGGAGCGCGGGGTCGGAGGCACGGGCGTCGTGGGCGTGCTCACCAGCGGCGAAGGGCCGACGGTGCTGATGCGGGCGGACATGGACGCGCTGCCGGTGCGGGAGGCGACCGGCGCACCGTACGCGAGCACGGCGGAGGCGACGGATGCCGACGGGGTGACGGTTCCCGTCACCCATGCGTGCGGCCATGATGTGCACGTCGCATGCCTGCTGGGCGCCGCCCAGCTGCTGGCATCCGATCTCGACGCGTGGCACGGTACGGCGATCGTGCTGTTCCAGCCGGCCGAGGAGACCGGCGATGGCGCCAGGGCGATGATGGAGGATGGACTGCTCGCACGCATCCCGAAGCCGGACGTGGCGCTGGCGCAGCATGTCCTTCCCGGGCTGGCAGGTCACGTGGGGACCCGGATCGGTGCGGTGCTCTCGGCGGCCGACAGCATCCGTGTCAGGGTCTTCGGTCGCGGCGGGCACGGATCGATGCCGCAGAACACCGTCGATCCCGTCGTGCTGGCGGCGATGATCGTCGTGCGCCTGCAGACGGTGATCGCGCGGGAGATCGCGCCGACCGAGCCCGCCGTCCTGACCGTCGGGTCGATCCGGGCCGGCTCGAAGAGCAACATCATCCCCGATGACGCCGTGCTCGAACTCAACATCCGCACGTACAGCGATGCCACACGGCAGCACACCCTGGACGCCGTGGACCGCATCGTGCGTGCGGAGTGCGCCGCTGGCGCGTCGCCCCGCGAACCCGAGATCGAGCTGTACGACAGCTTCCCGCTGACCTCCAACGACGAGGCGGTGACCTCGCGCGTCGCCGACGCGTTCGCGGCGCATTTCGGGGAGCGCGCGGGGCAGCTGGAGCTGCAGACGGCGAGCGAGGACTTCAGCGACATCCCGCGCAGCGCGGGGGTGCCGTACACGTACTGGCGGATCGCGGGTACGGATCCGGACTCGTGGGAGGCGGCTGTGAAGTCGGGGACCGTGACGTCCGACATCCCCGCGAATCACTCGCCGCTGTTCCTTCCGGTGATCCAGCCGACGCTGCAGACCGGGACGGAGGCGCTGCTCGTCGCGGCAGGGGCGTGGCTCGCCGCCTGATCGCACCGCTAGGCTGGTGCTCTACGGGGCGGTGGCCAAGCTGGTGAAGGCAGTGGGCTCATAACCCAACGATCGCGGGTTCAAGTCCCGCCCGCCCCACTTCGGATTCCGTGACCGACGTACCATCGAGTGTGATCGATCTCGTTCCCGGCATGCGCGTGGTGGTGCGCTATCTGATCCACTCCGGCCAGGCGACGGATGCCCTGGGCATGCTGCTGTCTGCCGACGAGCACACGCTGACCGTCGACGGCAAGCACGGTGTGGTCACCATCGATCGCACCGCGATCGTCGCCGCGAAGCAGGTGCCGCCGGCGCCCGTCCGCCGGGCGCCGCGGCAACAGCCGTGATCAGCGCACGCGCCGCCCGTGTGCGAGGTCGACGAGGTGCTCCAGCACGTCTCCCGCGCGCAGGCCGTTGTGCTCGTGCTCGCTGGTCACGTAGGGGCTGACGCCCGGCAGGAGAGCGGCGGTCTCGAGCGAGAACTCCAGCGGCACGTACACGTCGTTCACGTACACGGCGGCAGCGCCGCGAGCATCGGATGCCCGCAGCGCGTCGGCGTCGTAGATCCTCGGCCACTCGTGCTCGGCCAGCTTCAGCGTCACGTCGCGCCACGGCCGGAACGCCGGCACGGTCTCGGTCCACTCGCTGTGCACGTGCTCGCCGGTGAACAGCGAGGTGTCCTCGGCGAAGTCGGCCGGCTGCACCCGCTGGGCGGACCAGCGCGTGGCATGCCCGGAGGCGTAGCTGGACTCGTGGAACACGAAGTACAGCGGGTTGCGGCCGTCGAACGGCATGGCCGCGGCCAGGTCGTAGCGGAAGGCGTTGGAGCCAGGGTCCTGCTCCAGCAGCGACCACACGGTCGTCCAGCCGTCGTCGGTGCCCAGCGCCGAGCCGATGGAGCGCATGCGCGAGGGGGAGACGACCTCGCCGTCGGGCAGCACGATCGAGCCGGCGGCTGCCAGATCCACCAGGCGCCGCATGCGGTCGCGATGCTCGGGGAAGCGGCGGTAATAGCGCTCCGAGGCGCTGCGCATCTTGTCGTAGCACAGCGCGTACACCTCGTCGGGGGAGCGATCCACGGTGCTCAGCCCGCCGGTGAAGTACACGCGGTCCAGCGAGGCGGCATCCGTCGTCAGATAGGCCAGCGTCGTGAAGCCGCCGAACGACTGGCCCAGCACGTTCCAGGACTCGGCGCCCAGGTGCTGCCGCAGCGCCTCGGCATCCCGCACGATCGAGTCGGCTCGCAGGTGCATGAGGTGCTCGGCGACGGCATCCGCACCCTGCTCGAGGATCGCGTCGTTCACGGCTGTGGAGCGGCCCGTGCCGCGCTGGTCGAGCATGACCACGCGGTGCTCCTTGAGCGCCGCCTCCAGCCACCACGCCGGCGATGCCGGGCGCTGGAACGCCCGCGGTGCCTCATGCCCGGGGCCGCCCTGCAGGAACAGCAGGTACGGCAGATCCTCGCCTCCTTCGCGGCTCACCACGGCGGCGAACACGTCGATGGTGCGGGTGTCGGCGTCGTCGCCCCACACGAGGGGGAGCGTCAGCGTGTGCTCCTCGACGGTCAGGCCCTGCATGCGTCGGATCGTGGTCGTCGTGGTCATCACATCACATTCCCGATGTAGGAGTACTTGACGAACACCTCCGAGGCGATGCCGGACTCCTCCAGCACCCCCTGCAGCGCGGTCATCATGTAGTTGGAATCCCACCCCATGTAGAGGTGGACGCCCTCGGCGAGGGTGTCCCAGTGGCCCTTCCAGGCCATGGAGGTGTAGAGCGGCCCGCCGTGGCGCGCGCTGTAGGCGAGCGCGGCGGACCTGTCATCGGTCCAGGCGCGGCGGAAGACGCGGTTGAACAGCGCCTTGACGTCCTTGACCTCCCAGTGCTCGCCGCGGTACTCGCAGTAGTCGAACTCGCGATCCCAGCCCGCCGGCCAGCCGCGGCGGCGCACGGCGTCCAGCACCGGCGTCAGTCCGTCGTCGTCGATCTCGCCGACCTCGGGACGCGCCCAGATGCGCACCAGCTCTGCGGACAGCCGCACGGTGCGCGCGGAGATGGCCGCGGTGCCCCAGGATGCGGCCTCCGCGAGCTCCCGCGTGGCCGCGACCGCGCTGCGGGCGTACGCCTGGTCGCGCTTCTCGGGGAAGGACGCCCCGAACACGCGCAGCGTCAGCGACTCCTCCAGCAGCGTGAGGTTGCCCAGCGTCGGCGACAGGGCTCGGTGACTGTTCTGCTCGTCCTCGCTGTACTCGTTCCACGGCCGGACGCCGTCGCCGCTCCAGGTCGTCGCCGGCACCGGAGGCACGATGCTCTCCACATCGAAGTCGGTGGTGTCGTCCACGCCCTCGATGCGCCCCAGCACGTACGCGGGGTGGGGGAGCTCGCCGTACTTCAGCACGGCGCTCACCCGTTCATCGGACGGGGTGATCCGGGCGATGGCGCGCATCAGCCTGTCGCGCCCCTGCGCGCGGGCGCGGCACAGCCGTGCGATGAGCCGATCGGTGGGAAGTCCCACGATGGCGCGGCGCAGGAACAGCGCCTGCACCCACTCCAGCACCTCGCCGAGCTCCTCGCGGCTGATCACTCCACGACGATGGTCGCCGTACGCGCCCATCACGAGCGGGTAGCTCGCGCGTCCGAAGGTGTTCACCTGCTCCAGCTGAAGCCGGATGCCGGGATCGGGCTCCCGCGAGGGGTCGAGCAGGATGCCGTAGAGCTCGGCGTACTCGCGCCAGGTCCCGGCGTCGGAGTGGAGGGCTTCGACGTCCAGTCGCGGGAACGAGCCGCGGAAGGCCGCGTACACCCCGTGCTCGCCGGAGGCGTCGATCTCGCGTCCGGTGAGCATGACCAGGTAGTGCCGCCAGAACGCGCCGATGGTCTCGCCGGTGTGCTGCTCGATGGGCAGCCAGTAGTCCTCCTCGACGTCGAGCTGCTCGGCGTGCGAGAGACCCATCAGGATGTAGTTGTGGATGAGCTCGTGATCGCGCAGCGGCTGCCCGGTGGAGTTCAGGCTCTCGAAGATCTGCTGCGCGTTGGCGGCCGAGCCCAGGGTGATGGAGACGTGCTCGAGCCGCTGCAGGCCCTCCCAGATCAGGTGCACCTCGTCAGGGTGCACCTGACTGCGGAAGAATGCGTAGTTGTCGTCGAAGCGCGACTCCCGTTCGGCGTCCTCACGCCGGTCCAGCACGACCGACTCATACAGGTCGGCCCAGGCGTGGTGCGGGCGCAGCTTGGTGCGCGACGCGTCGTCGGCGCGCACCAGCACGCTCTCCAGCTCGGCGGCCAGCTGCGCGTCACTCTCGCGGATCATGTGGTGCAGGGCCGCGATGAGCAGCATCACGGTGGTGATGCGCTGCTGCCCGTCGATGAGCACGAGGTCGCCGCCGTCGGCATCCGCGGCCGACAGAATGGAGCCGATGAAGTGCCGATGCTGGCCGGTCCCGCCGGCCACGGTGCGGACATCTGCGAGCAGCTTCTCGCAGGCACCGATGTCCCAGCGGTACTGCCGCTGATACACCGGGACGACGATGTTCGTGCTCGGCGCCGCCAGCCATTCGATGGTTCCCGTCGCCGTCGCCTCGACGTTCGTCGCCCTTGCCATCACTGCGTGAATCCTCCGATCGGCGGGGCAGCCGACCGCTGCCGGATCGAGTCTAGTCTTCGCCGATTTTCTCCGGCCGGCCTCTGGGAATCGCCCAGGACGCCGGGATAGGCTTGCCTAAGTAGGGCCTGTTAAAACGTGCTGGCCCGCTACGAAAGGACATGACTCGATCATGGGATACATCAAGTCCGCAGCCCTCGAGGAGAAGGGGTTCGTCGTGCTCGACAGCTACGACCAGTCCCAGGACCCCAAGGAATGGCTCGACATCGAGTACAACGACTGGAAGTCCTCCGGTGACACCCGGTTCGCCCCGCTGGCGAGCGCCAAGGGCGACATCGAGTGCAACGGCTTCTGGAACCACAAGCCGCCGCGCACCGACAAGGACGGCGTCTGGATCGACTCGCAGGTGGCCAAGGCCCCGAACCTGACGCGCCGCGCCCAGGAGCCCGGTGCCAACGTCGGCCGCTGCCGTGTGATCGAGCTGCAGCCCACCCCGTACGGCGACTGCCTGTACAACCTGCACCAGGACGACAACAACCGGCTGAACCCGGACGGCACCGGCTGGGTCGTGCGCGGGTTCTTCAACCTCACCGACGACAAGGACAGCTTCTTCGTCCTGCGCGAGAACCGCACCGATCCCGCGGGTGAGGTGCGCATCGCACTGCCGGCCGGCGCGCAGCTGATCATCGACACCCAGCGCCTCTGGCACGCCACCACGCACAACGGCACCGAGCCGCGCTACAACCTCATCACCTCGTGGACGTCGGGCCCCGAGCTGGACGCCTACATCGAGAAGTACCACGGCACCGACCAGCACACCCAGTTCGAGGTGCCGCAGGACGTGCTCGAGCACGGCTACGCCGAGCAGGCGCGAAAGGATGCCGCTCGCGCGGCGTACTACGCGGCCAAGGGCCAGCAGGCCAAGCTCGCCATGAGCGAGGCCTGACCAGCCCTTCGACAGGCACAGGGACCCCGTCCCGCAGCGGTGGCCCCGGTCCTCGGACCGGGGCCACCGCTGCATCCGGAATCACATGCTTGTGATTCCGCGGGATCTGGGCGATAATCGCCGTACAACCGCATAGTTCGCCACATTCTTCGGATCAGGTCGTTGGGGAAGACGCACCTGAAGAAACGGAGAGATCATGGCGACGGGATACGCACGCGGGGTGGTGTTCATCCACTCCGCACCACGCGCGCTCTGCCCGCACCTCGAATGGGCGGTAGGACGCGCTATCGGTCGCGCCGTGAACTTCGACTGGAGCGATCAGCCGGTGCAGCCCGGCACGCGACGTGCGGAGTTCTACTGGGACGGGCCGGTGGGCACCGGCTCGGCTCTGGCGACGGCCATCCGCGGCTGGGAGCACCTGCGCTTCGAGGTCTCCGAGGACCCGACGGCAGGCAACGACGGCGGGCGCTGGATGCACACACCGGACCTCGGCATCCATTACGCCCAGACCGACAGCGCGGGGAACGTCGTCATCGGCGAGGATCGCATCCGGTATGCGATGGAGATCGCCGAGGGCAGCATGACCGAGCTGCGGCGTGAGCTCGACGTGGCTCTGGGAGTCGCGTGGGACGAGGAGCTGGAGCCGTTCCGCCACGCCGGCGATGACGCGCGCGTGGTCTGGCTGCACAAGGTCGGGTAGCCCTTTCGACAGGCTCCCGGCCCACAAGTTTGCGGGAGAGGCGCGAGTAACGGCATCCGGTGACCAGCTCCCGGAACCCGAGAAAGCGAATCTCCCGCAGAAGGACAGAAGCCCCCTGCGGGGAAGCAGGGGGCTTCGTCGTGCCTGTGGTCAGGCGTTCCGGAACGCGACGACGGCGTTGTGACCGCCGAAGCCGAACGAGTTGCTGATGCCCAGCAGGTCGCCTTCGCCCAGAGGCTGGGCCTCGACCGAGAGCTTGAACGGGACGGCCGGGTCGGGCTCGGTCATGTTGATCGTCGGGGGAGCGACGCGGTCGCGCAGCGCCAGCACCGTGTACACGGCCTCCAGCGCGCCGGTGCCGCCCAGCAGGTGGCCGGTGGACGCCTTGGTGGCCGAGACGGGGATGTCGTCGATCCGGCTGCCGAACACGCGCTTGAGCGCCTCGTACTCGTTGGGGTCGCCGACCGGTGTGGAGGTGGCGTGCGCATTGATGTGCGACACCTCGTCGGGGCTCGCGCCGGCCTGTGCGAGCGCGGCCTCGACGGCGCGCGCCGCACCGGCGCCGGTGGGGTCGTTGCCGGTGATGTGGTACGAATCGGCGGTCACGCCGCCGCCCACCAGGTAGGCGTAGATCTTGGCGCCGCGGGCCTTGGCGTGCTCCTCGGTCTCGAGGACCAGCGCCGCGCCGCCCTCGCCCATGACGAAGCCGTCGCGATCGATCGCGCCGGGGCGGGATGCCGTGGCCGGGTCGTCGTTGCGGCGGGAGAGCGCCTGTGCCGAGGCGAAGGACGCCATGGTGATCGGGTGGATAGCGGACTCCGCGCCACCGGCGATGACCACGTCGGCCAGGCCGTCCTGCAGGTGCTCGTAGGCGTTGGCGATGGACTCCGTGCTGGAGGCGCACGCGCTCACG
Source organism: uncultured Microbacterium sp. (assembly GCF_937927635.1). GTDB lineage: Bacteria > Actinomycetota > Actinomycetes > Actinomycetales > Microbacteriaceae > Microbacterium. The sequence continues at coordinate 28,666 of NZ_CALBRW010000025.1, read as the reverse complement.
ACCGTGCGCGCGAAGGCGCGGGCGTTGAAGTGCAGCGACAGGTTGCCCGCACCGGCGTTCGGCATGAGCATGGGCACCGTCAGCGGCATGACGCGACGCGGGCCCTTCTCGCGCAGGGTGTCCCAGGCATCCAGCAGGGTCCACACCCCGCCGATGCCGGTGGCCCAGTCGATGCCGAGGCGCTCGGGCTCGACCTCGGGGGATCCGGCATCCGCCCACGCCTCGCGAGCGGCGATCAGCGCGAACTGGGTGGAGGGGTCGAGGCGCTTGGCCTCGTGACGCGCCAGCACCTCCTCGGGGCGGACGATGGCCTCGGCGGCGAAGTGCACGGGGATCTGGTACTTCTCGACCCATTCGTGCGTCAGCGTGCGTGTGCCGGACATTCCGGCGAGCAGGTTCGTCCAGTTCTCGGGGGCCGTGCCGCCCAGAGCCGACGTGGCACCGATGCCGGTGACGACGATGCGCTTGGTCATTGAGGGTCCTTCGTGGGGAGGTGGTTCAGGGAAGGAGGATGCCACGCCCCGCGGTCCGCAGGGGTGGCATCCGCGGGGTCACTCCTGGCCGGCGACGATGAAGTTGACGGCATCCGCGACGGTCTTGAGGTTCTTGACCTCGTCGTCGGGGATGGTGACGCCGAACTTCTCCTCGGCGTTGACGACGATCGTCATCATCGAGATCGAGTCGATGTCGAGGTCGTCGGTGAACGACTTCTCCATCAGGACCTCGGATGCGTCGATGCCGGTCTCGTCGGTGACCAGTTCTGCAAGGCCTGCGAGGACCTCGTCGGTGCTGAGAGCCATGGTTATTCCTCTTTCTGGAGTGGTTTCTGAACCGGTGAACAGTCTAGGGATGCGGCGCTCCGATCAGGGGAGCACGACCACCTGCGCGCCGAAGACGAGCCCCGCGCCGAAGCCGATCTGCAGTGCGAGCCCGCCGCTGAGCTCGGGGTGCTCCTCGAGCAGGCGGTGGGTGGCCAGCGGGATCGACGCCGCCGACGTGTTACCGGTGGTCTCGATGTCGCGGGCGATCACGGTGCTCTCGGGCAGCCCCAGCTGCTTGGCGAACTCGTCGATGATGCGCATGTTGGCCTGGTGGGGGATGAAGGCGTTCAGATCGGATGCCTGGATGCCGGCGCGGTCGAGCGCTTCACGCGCGACCTTCGCCATGTCCCAGACAGCCCAGCGGAACACCCGCGGACCCTCCTGGCGCAGCGTGGGCCACGGGGACTTGCCGTCGCGGAACTCGGTGAGGGTGTGGTTCATGCCCACCAGGTCGGCCTTGGAGCCGTCCGAGCCCCACACGGTTGCCGAGATGCCCGGAGCGTCGCTCGGGCCGATGACCACGGCGCCCGCGCCGTCGCCCAGCAGGAACGAGATGGAGCGGTCGGCGGGGTCGACGATGTCGGACAGCTTCTCGGCGCCGACGACCACCGCGTAGTGCGCGGCGCCCGCGCGGATGAGCGCGTCGGCCTGCGCGACCGCGTACGCGTAGCCCGCGCAGGCGGCGTTGATGTCGTAGGCGGCTGCGGGATTCGCGCCGATCCTGTCCGCGACGATGGCGGACACCGAAGGGGTCTGCTTGGGGTTGCTGATGGTGGCGACGATGACCAGGTCGATCTCGGCCGGGTCGACACCCGAGCGCTGCACGGCCTCGGCTGCGGCTGCGGAGGACAGGTCGATGGCGTCCGTCTCCGGCACGGCGCGCGCCCGGGTGACGATGCCGGTGCGCTGGCGGATCCACTCGTCGCTGGAGTCGATCGGACCGATCAGGTCGTCGTTCGGCACCGCGTTCTCGCCGCGCGACGCGCCGACGGAGTAGATGCGCGTGTACTGCGCGCCGGTGGCCTGCTTGAGCGTGGTCATGCTGCTGCTCCGTTCAGCAGCTCCACCGCTGCGTCGAGATCATCGGGGGTCTTCACCGCGACATTCGGGATGCCGCGCATGCCGCGCTTGGCCAGGCCCACCAGGGCGCCCGCGGGGGCGACCTCGATGAACCCGGTGATGCCGGCGGCCAGGAACGAGTCCATGCACAGGTCCCAGCGGACCGGCGAGGACACCTGCGTGACGATGCGGTCCAGGGCGTCCTGCCCGGATGTCACGACGGCGCCGTCGCGATTCGACCACAGTGTGATGGCGGGGTCGTGATGCTCGACCTCTGCGATCGCCGTGCGCAGCGTCTCGACGGCAGGTGCCATGTACGAGGTGTGGAAGGCGCCGGCGACCTGCAGGGGGACGATGCGGACTCCGCGGGGGGCGCTCTCGGCCAGCTTCGCGAGGTTCTCCAGGGTGCCGGCGGCGACGATCTGGCCGGCCACGTTGTAGTTGGCCGGAGTCAGGTCCAGCTCGGCCAGCAGCGCGAGCACGGCATCCGCGTCTCCGCCCAGCACGGCGCTCATGCCGGTGGGGGTCTGCGCCGCGGCATCCGCCATCGCGCGACCGCGGATGCCGACCAGCCGCATGGCGTCCTCGGCGCTGATGACGCCCGCGGTGCCGAGGGCTGCCAACTCGCCCACGGAGTGCCCGGCCAGCCCGTCGGCGGTGCGCCCTGCCCGCGCGGTGAGCTGCTGGGCGGCGATCATCGACGCCGCGACGATCAGTGGCTGCGCGACACGCGTGTCGCGGATGGTGTCGGCGTCGGATTCGGTGCCGTGCGCGATCAGGTCGACCTCAGCGGCCTCGGAGTAGGAGGCCAGTCGGTCGGCGACGCCGTCCAGCTCCAGCCAGGGTGCGAGGAATCCGGGAGTCTGGGAGCCCTGTCCTGGGCAGGCGACGACGATCACCCATCCATTCTGCCAACGTTCTCCCGATCGCGGTGGATGGTTCATCACAAGAATCCCGGATTCACTTGTGCGTGGCGCACAGAACGAACCGGAGAAGGGCAGCAGCAGCTCAGCGGCGACGGGGGAGCGGGCGACGTCGGGCGGGTTCGACGGTGCCGATCGAGCCCAGGATGAGGGCGGTCTGCAGGATCAGGGCCTCCCGCGGGCCGGTGGCGTCCCAGCCGATGACCTCGCTGACCCGCTTGAGGCGGTACCGCACCGTGTTGGGGTGCACGAACAGCTCGCGTGCCGTGGCCTCCAGCGACCGCCCGTTGTCGAGGTAGCTCCACAGCGTGGTCACGAGGTCGGGGGAGTGCGCCTGCAGCGGACGGTAGATCCGCTCGATGAGCGTCTGCTTGGCCAGCGAATCCCCGGCCAGTGCGCGCTCGGGAAGAAGGTCATCGGCCTCGACGGGGCGCGGGGCGCCGCGCCAGGCGCGAGCCACCGCGAAGCCCGCGAGGGCGGCACGGGCGCTCTGGCCGGCATCCACCAGTGCGGCGACGGGCGGTCCGACCACGACGTACCCGGGACCGAACGACGGCTCCAGGCGCTGCGCGATCTCGGCGAACGGCAGCTCCTCGCCCTCGGCCGGCTCCTTGCCTGCGGTGTGCGACCGGCCGACCACGAGCACCAGCCGTGAGCCCTGCACGCCGATGAGCACATCCACCGACAGTCGACGGGCGGTGCGGCGCACGAGGTCGACGTCGAACTGCGGGGGCGTGGTGCCGACCACCACGCACACCTCGCCATGTCCATGCCAGCCCAGGGCCGCGATGCGGCTGGGAAGCTCCTCGTCGGCCTCGCCGGTGAGGATGGAGTCCACCACGAGGGCCTCGAGGCGGGCATCCCACAGTCCACGGGCCTCCGCCGCGCGCGCGTAGACGTCAGCCGAGGCGAACGCGACATCGCGCGAGTACAGCAGGATGGCCTCGCGCAGGTCATCGCCGCGGCCGGCGACGCGCTCCTCGGTCACCGCGACCGTCACGCGGATCAGCTGCAGCGTCTGCTGCAGGCTCACGCTGCGCAGCAGCTCGCGCGGAGCGGCGGCGAAGATGTCCGCCGCGATCCACGGTGTCGACGACGGATCGTCGTACCACTGGATGAACGAGGTGATGCCGGCCTGCGCCACCAGCCCGACGGCGGACCGTCGGGCCGGTGGCATGTCGGCGTACCACGGGAGGGTGTCCTCGAGCCGCTTGATCGTCACCGTGGCGATGTCGCCGGAGATCCGGCGCAGCCAGGCGAGGGTCGCGGCCTTGTCCATGGCCGGCTTGGAGGAACCGGTCACAGGCTCAGCTCTCGCCGCCTGCGTTCCCGCTCGCACCCGCGTTCACGTCGTGCAGCGAGTACTTGCGGATGGCCTCGCCGACCACCGAGCGCTCGACCTTGCCCTCGTCGGCCAACGCCTGCAGGGCGCGGACCGCGATGGACGGGCCGTCGATCTTGAAGAAGCGACGGGCCGCGGCACGGGTGTCCGAGAATCCGAAGCCGTCGGTGCCGAGCGTGTAGTACGGGTTCGGCACCCACTGGCGGATCTGGTCCTGCACGGCGTGCATGAAGTCGCTGACGGCGACCACGGGGCCCTCGACGCCCTGCAGCTTCTGGGTGAGGTACGCGGTCTGCGGCTCCTCGTCGGGGTGCAGGAAGTTGTGCTCATCGGCGGCCAGGCCGTCGGTGCGCAGCTCGCCCCACGAGGTGACCGACCACACGTCGGCGCTCACGTTCCAGTCCTTGCGCAGCAGCTCCTGAGCCTCGAGCGCCCATGGCATGCCGACGCCCGATGCGAACAGCTGGGTCTTGTGACCCTCGCCCTCATCGACCGAGACGCGGTGGATGCCCTTGATGATGCCCTCCACATCGACGTTCTCCGGCTCGGCCGGCTGAACCATCGGCTCGTTGTAGACCGTGATGTAGTACATGACGTCGGGGTGCGGGTGGTTGCCGCCGTACATGCGCTCCAGGCCGGACTGCATGATGTGCGCGATCTCGTAGCCGTAGGCGGGGTCGTACGAGACGGTGCCCGGGTTGGTCGACGCCAGCAGCGGCGAGTGGCCGTCGGCGTGCTGCAGGCCCTCACCGGTCAGCGTGGTGCGACCGGCTGTGGCGCCGATCACGAAGCCGCGCGCCATCTGGTCGCCGGCAGCCCACAGGGCGTCACCCGTGCGCTGGTAGCCGAACATCGAGTAGAAGATGTAGATCGGGATCAGCGGCTCGCCCTGCGTGGAGTACGAGGTCGCTGCGGCGGTGAACGCCGCCACGGCGCCGGCCTCGTTGATGCCCACGTGCACGATCTGCCCCTGCGGGCTCTCCTTGTACGCCAGCAGCAGCTCGCGGTCGACGGAGGTGTAGTGCTGCCCGTTCGGGTTGTAGATCTTCGCCGTCGGGAAGTAGGCGTCGATGCCGAACGTGCGGGCCTCGTCGGGGATGATCGGGACGATGCGCTCACCGAAGTTCTTCGAGCGCAGCAGGTCGCGCATCATGCGGACCAGCACCTGGGTCGTGGCGACCTCCTGCGTGCCGGATCCCTTCTTGGGCAGCGCGTAGGTCTTGTCCTCGGGAAGCGTGATCTCGGTGTGCTTGGTGCGGCGCTCCGGGATGAACCCGCCCAGGGCGCGGCGGCGCTCCAGCATGTACTGGATCGTCTCGTCGTTCTCACCCGGGTGGTAGTACGGCGGCAGGTACGGGTTTGCCTCGAGCTGCGCATCCGTGATCGGGATCTGCATGGTGTCGCGGAAGGTCTTCAGGTTCTCCAGCGTCATCTTCTTCATCTGGTGGGTCGCGTTGCGGCCCTCGAAGTGCGGACCCAGGCCGTAGCCCTTGACGGTCTTGGCGAGGATCACGGTGGGCTGGCCCTTGTGCTCCAGCGCCGCCTTGTAGGCCGCATACACCTTGCGGTAGTCGTGGCCGCCGCGGCGCAGCTGCCAGATCTGCTCGTCGGTGTAGTCCTTGACCAGGGCCGCGGCGCGCTCGTCCTTGCCGAAGAAGTGCTCGCGGATGTACGCACCGGACTCGGCCTTGTACGTCTGGTAGTCGCCGTCGGGCGTGGTGTTCATGATGTTCAGCAGCGCGCCCTCGGTGTCGCGGGCGAGCAGATCGTCCCACTCGCGACCCCAGATGACCTTGATGACGTTCCAGCCCGCACCGCGGAAGAACGACTCCAGCTCCTGGATGATCTTGCCGTTGCCGCGGACGGGACCGTCCAGGCGCTGCAGGTTGCAGTTGATCACGAAGGTGAGGTTGTCCAGACCCTCGTTCGCGGCGACCTGCAGCTGGCCGCGGCTCTCGACCTCGTCCATCTCGCCGTCGCCGAGAAACGCCCAGACGTGCTGGTCGCTGGTGTCCTTGATGCCGCGGTTGGCGAGGTACTTGTTGGACTGCGCCTGGTATATCGCGTTGATCGGGCCGATGCCCATCGACACGGTCGGGAACTGCCAGTAGTCCGGCATCGAGTGCGGATGCGGATACGAGGGCAGCGCGTGGCCGAGGTGGGACTTCTCCTGGCGGAAGCCGTCCATGTCGGCCTCGGTCAGGCGTCCCTCGAGGAACGAGCGGGCGTAGATGCCGGGGGAGGCGTGGCCCTGGATGAAGATCTGGTCCCCGCCGCCGGGTGCGTCCTGACCGCGGAAGAAGTGGTTGAAGCCGACCTCGTACAGCGAGGCCGCGCCCGCGTAGGTGGAGATGTGACCGCCGACGCCGATGCCGGGGCGCTGGGCGCGGTGCACGGTGATCGCGGCGTTCCAGCGGATCCAGTGCCGGTAGCGGCGCTCGATCTCCTCGTCGCCGCCGAAGGCCGGCTCGTTCTCCGGCGCGATGGTGTTGATGTAGTCCGTGGTGGGGACCATCGGCACGCCGAGGTGCAGATCCTTCGAGCGCTTCAGCAGGCTGAGCATGATCTCGCGACCACGGCCGTGGCCCTTCGCGTCGACCAGCTCGTCGAGCGACTGCTGCCACTCGCCGGTCTCCTCCGGATCGCTGTCGAGGGGGCCCTGGGAGTACGGATCCTGATCGTGAACAGTCACGTGGAGCCTTTCGTCTTACTGGCAGGTCTTGCCAAGGAAACGGGATGCGACGCGGGGGAGCCTTGTCGGCTCGGCACAACACGCGCTGTGCTCAGCCTATATCCGTTCGGGAGTCGGATGCCGCATTCGGAGCGGTCGGCGGCCGCCCGGTAGACTTGCGCGGCCAGGGCCTTTAGCTCAGCTGGTAGAGCGCCACGTTTACACCGTGGATGTCGTCGGTTCGATCCCGGCAGGGCCCACCATGCACCTGGCCGTGCGCCTATCCGATGAAGAGGATCACCGCCGCGGTGAGTGCCACGATGACGAGGATCGCACGCAGCACGGGCGCCGGAAGGCGGCGGCCGATCCGCGCGCCGATCAGCCCGCCGATCGCGGAGCCGATGCCGACGAGCACGGCGATGCGCCAATCGACGGTGCCGCTCGAGATGAAGATGATCGCGGAGACGACGTTGGCGGTGCCTGCCAGCACGTTCTTGGCGCCGTTCGCACGGTTCATGTCCGTCGACCACAGGATGCCGAGCAGCGCGAGCAGCACGACGCCCTGGGCGGCGCCGAAGTATCCTCCGTACACGCCGGTGGCCAGCACACCGAGGATCAGACCGAAGGCGACTGCCCTCGTGCTGTCGTCGGCCTGCTCGTGAGCGGCGGCATTGCGGCGGACGTACCTGGCCACGCGCGGCTGGACGGCGGCCATCACGGCGGCGATGACGAGCAGGAACGGGACGATGAACGAGAAGCTCGTCGCCGGCAGCGCGAGCAGCAGGATGCCGCCGATGATGCCGCCGACAGCCGAGAACGCCGCCATGACCGCGACGGCGCGCCACTGCCCGCGCAGTTCACGCCGGTAGCCGAAGGCTCCGGTGACCGAGGCCGGGACCAGGCCCACGGTGTTCGAGACGTTCCCGACGACGGGTGGGACGCCCAGCGCGAGCAGGGTCGGAAAGGTGATCAGCGTGCCCGCGCCCGCCACGACGTTGATGATCCCTGCCAGGATTCCCGCGCCCAGGATCGCGGCGTATTCGACGAGGCTCATTCAGGCCAGCGCGGCGTTCCTGGCCGGCCACATGCGCCGCGGCAGCTCGAAGAGCAGGCTCACCGGCATCCGCCTGCCCAGCAGGGCGAACACGGTGGCGACTCCCATCGTCACGATGAACACCACCACGAGCGCCGCGCTGGAGTTCGTGATGCCTGCCTTCAGCGCGAGCCATCCCAGCGCCGCGAAGACGGGGTAGTGGGACACGTAGTAGATCAGCGAGTACTGGCCCACGAAGCGCACCGGCGCCAGCCAGCGCACGTTGGGCGCGACGGCCGTCAGTCGCACCAGGATCATGATGCCCAGCAGCGCCGGCACCACCGACAGTGGCACGTACCACAGCGGATCCACCAGGCCCGAGAACAGCCCGAGGCCCAGCGGGATGACGGAGAGCACCGCGGCCCAGCGCACGCTGAGCAGCCGGGCGAACTGGTCCCAGTGCTTCTCTATGAACGCGCCCAGGAAGAAGAACGGCATCAGGTAGAAGAAGCGCTGCAGCAGCACGAGGTCGGGGGACACGATGAACATCAGCACGAACGGAACCCCGAACAGCACCCAGATCGGCACCCACTTCATCAGCAGCGCCAGGATGTAGTACGCGAAGATGAACTGCATGAACCACAGGTAGGTGTTCCAGAAGCCCCACTCCCAGGGCATGAACTCGCCCTTGCCCACCACGTACTGACCGGCGGCGTAGATGAAGGTCCACACCACGATCGGCCAGACGATGCGGCGCACCTTGCCCCACACGTACTTGCCCGTCGGCGCATGCAGGGAGCCGGCGACCAGCAGCCCGGACAGGAACATCAGCATCGGCATCCGGAACGGCGCGAAGAAGTTGCTGAGGAACTCGAAGAACGCGGGCACGTCGCCGACGCGAGCCGTCACGATCTCGGTGCTGTGCAGCAGGATCACGAGGATGATGGACGATCCGCGCAGCAGGTCCATCCATCCGATGCGCCGGTCGTGACGATCCAGAGCTCGGCTGATATCGGCGCCGTTCCCCGCCTTGCGGCGGGCGTCGGCGCGAGTGGCCGGCGCAGGGGACGCCGCGGGATCAGTGTGCTCAGACATCCGGGTCAGTATACGAGAGGCTCCCGAGCGGATCCGGCATTCCGGCGGCGCGGGCGGTGCGGCTCACATCTCCTCGTGCGTGGCGGGATCCGCGTCGAAGAGCCGGCCGTCGGGGCGTCCGAGCGCCGTGATGGCGTCGACCTCGGCGGCCTCCAGTGCGATGGATGCCGCCGCGAGGTTCGCGCTCTGGTGCTCCGCGGACGACGCCTTGGGAATCGACACCGTGCCGCGCGCGACATGCCAGGCGATCACCGTCTGCGCGGGGGTGATCCCGTGGGCGGCGGCGATCTCCACGATGACCGGCTCCTGCATGATATCCCTGGCACGGCCCAGCGGGCTCCACGCGATGGTGAGGATGCCCCGCTCGGCGTGCAGGCGCACCGCGTCGGTCTGCGGGAAGTACGGGTGCACTTCGATCTGGTTCGCGACGGGCCGGATGCCGGTCTCGCGCTCGATGCGGTCCAGGTGCTCGGGCAGGAAGTTCGACACGCCGATCTGCCGCACCGTGCCGCGCTCCTGCGCCTCGACGAGTGCCCGCCAGGCCTCGCCGTAGAGATCGACGCTCGGGTTCGGCCAGTGGATCAGGTGCAGGTCGGTGGCATCCAGCCCGAGACGGAACCGGCTCTCCTCGATGCTGGAGCGCGCCTTCTGCGCGGCGTGGTGCCGGCCGGGCAGCTTGGTGGTGACGATGATCTCCGAGCGGTCGACGCCGGAGGCTGCCACGCCCGCGCCGACTGAACCCTCGTTCTCATAATTGAACGCCGTGTCCACCAGCCGGTATCCACGGCGGATGCCCTCGGCGACGGCATCCGCCCCCGCCTGCCCGTACAGGCGGTAGGTGCCCAGCCCGACGGCAGGAAGGGCGAATCCGTTGTGCGCGGTGAACAGGGGCGTGGATGCCATGGGATCTCCTCGGATGCGACGTGCCGCCAGCCTACGCGCCGCCCGTCGCCGAAGTCGGTCGTTGCCAGTGGGTCCGCCGTCGTGCGGTGGGCCGCCACCCTCACGCCGCAACGGCCTCGCCCGTCGCCGAAGTCGGTGGTTGCCAGTAGATTTGAACGCGTGAAAGCCTCTCCCGAGAATCAGCGCTCCCTGATCGAGATCGCCGAGCTGGACCGTCGTCTCCAGCAGGCCGAGCGGGCCCGCACGCAGCCGGCCCAGGGCGCCCGCATCAACGAGCTCGCCGGATTGCGCAAGGAGCAGCTCGCCGAGCTGACCTCGCTGACCGGAGTGCTGGAGGGCGCGCAGGCGGAGCTGGGTCGACTGGAGTCCGACGTGACCCTGGCCGTGCAGCGGCGCGACCGCGACGGCGAGCGCCTCACGGCGACCGCCGACCCCAAGCAGGCGCAGGCGCTCGAGAACGAGATCTCCAGCCTCGGCCGGCGCATCTCGACGCTGGAGGACACCCAGCTCGAGGTCATGGGACGCGTGGAGGAGGCGCAGGCCGCCGTCGACGCGCAGCAGGCTCTCATCGACCTGACGCAGGCGGAGGGCGCCGACCTCACTCGCGCAGCCAAGGCCGCGATGGCCGACGCCGCCACCGAGAGCGAGCAGCTCACTCGTGACCGCGCGGCACTGGCGGGCACCGTGGCAGCCGATCTGCTGGCCGAGTTCGAGCGGCGCTCCGCACGGGGCGGGATCGGCGTGGGGCTGCTGCGTCGCGGCGTGTGCGAGGGCTGCCGGATGGTGCTCTCCGGAATCGACCTGACCGAGATCCGCAGAGCCGCACCCGACGATGTCGTCTCCTGCCCGGAGTGCGGGGCGATCCTGGTGCGCACGGAGGAATCCGGACTGTGACGCCGTGGGGCAGGATGCCGTGACGCAGCCCGCGACGTCGGCATCCTCGCCTCCGCACGCCGTCGTCGGCCGTGCGACGGACGGGCACGGCTGGATGCTGGCGGTGCTGGACGACGCGACGGCGCAGGCAGCGCCTGAGCGCGTCAGCGACGAGGAGCTCCCGCACCGCGTCCGCGAGCTGGAGGAGCGGCTGTCGCCACGCTGGACCCTGCGTACGCTGCGCACGTTCTACCCGCCGCTGCTGGCCGCCGGCGTCCGCCTGCGCCGCGCACACGACCTGGTGCTGTGCCATGCGATCCTGCGCGACACGGCATCGCTGGCTCGCCCCCTGCCTGCATCCGGACTGTGGCTGCGCACGGACGTCGTCGAGAGCGAGCCCGCCCAACCCGGGCTGTTCGAGGTGTCCGCATCGGTCGCGCTGCGCGGCGACACCTACGACGAGGTGCTGGCGCAGTGGCGCGCGCAGCGCGCGGCGCTGGAGAGGGCGCCGGATGCCCGTCTGGAGCTGCTGTGCGCGGCGGAGTCCACGGGGGCCCTGATCGCCGAGGAGATGACCGCCGCGGGGCTGCCATGGAGCACCGCCATCCACGAGCGCATCCTCGGGGAGACGCTCGGACCCAAGCCGCTGCGCGGGGCGCGCCCGGCGCGGATGGCGGCTCTGGCCGCACAGATCGCGCAGCATCTCGATGACCCCGACCTCAACCCCGACAGCCCGCCGCGGCTGCTGCGTGCGCTGCATCGCGTGGGCGTGTTCGTGCCCTCGACCTCGAAGTGGGAGCTCTCCGAGGTCGATCACCCGGTCGTGGAGCCGCTGCTGGAGTACAAGAAGCTGGCCCGGCTGTTCGCGGCCAACGGCTGGGCCTGGCTGGACGAGTGGGTGCACGGCGACAGGTTCCGCCCGATCTACCTCACCGGCGGCGTCGTGACGGGGCGCTGGGCGTCGTCAGGAGGCGGCGCACTGCAGATCCCGCGGCAGTTGCGCGCGGCCGTGCACGCCGACCCGGGCTGGCGCTTCGTCGACGCGGATGTGGCGCAGCTGGAGCCGCGCGTGCTGGCGGCGATGTCACAGGACCGGGCGATGGCCGCCGCGGCACAGGGCGCCGACCTGTACGAGGGAGTCGTGCGCTCCGGCGCGGTGGCCACCAGGCAGGAGGCCAAGTACGCGGTGCTCGGAGCCATGTACGGCGCGACGACGGGGGAGAGCGGACGACTGGCACCCCGGCTTCGCTCGGTGTTCCCGCGTGCGATGAGGGCCGTCGACGCCGCGGCGCGCACCGGTGAGGAGGGCGGCGTGGTCAGCACTCTGCTGGGCCGCAGCTCGCCTCGGCCGTCGGACGCCTGGCGCAGCGTGCAGTCCGATGCCGGCGGGCCGGATGCGGGAGGCGCCGACGAGTCCAGGGCGCGCAGCAGGGCCAGGGACCGCGGCAGGTTCACCCGCAACTTCGTGGTGCAGGGGACGGCTGCGGAGTGGGCGCTGCTGTGGATGGCGGAGATCCGGCATCGCCTGATGGGGCTGCCTCCGGCATCCGCTCCTGCTCCGGCATCCGGACCCGTCTTCGCGACGCGGGCGCACCTGGCGTTCTTCCTGCACGACGAGGTGATCGTGCACTGCCCGGCCGAGCAGGCGGAGGAGGTCGCGGCGATCGTGCGGGGCGCCGCGCGCGCCGCCACGGCGCGGCTGTTCCCCGGATTCGAGATCGACGTGCCACTGGATCTGCACATCAGCGACGACGCGGGCAAGTGAGCCGACCCCGTAGAATCGTAGGGCGAGCGGGTCGGCCGGACGGTCGCGTGGCGCGAGAGCGCACCGAGGAACGTCCGGGCTCCGCAGGGCAGGGCGGTGGGTAACACCCACCCGGAGAGATCCGCGAGACAGTGCCACAGAGAGCAGACCGCCCCTTCGGGGGTAAGGGTGAAAGGGTGGTGTAAGAGACCACCGGGGGACATGGTGACATGTCCCGCCAGGTAAACCTCGCCCGGAGCAAGACCAGACAGAGGATGATGACGCGGCCCGCCGAGTCCTCGGGTAGGTTGCTGGAACGGCACGGCAACGTGTCGTCGAGAGAGATGGCCGTCAAGGGAGCGCGAGCTCCTGAACAGAACCCGGCGTACAGGCCGGCCCGCTCGCCTCGAACACGAAGAAGGCCCCGATCGCCGATCGGGGCCTTCTGTCGTCTGCGTCGAACGCAGGGCTCAGTCGGATGCCAGGGATGCGGCGCCGATGATGCCGGAGTTGTTGCGGTGCACCGCGTTGATGATCGGGGTCTTCAGCTCCAGCAGCGGGATGAACTTCTCGGGGTTCTTGGAGACCCCGCCGCCGACCACGAACAGGTCGGGGCTGAACAGGAACTCCACCTGGCTGTAGAACTCCTGCAGGCGCGCCGCCCAGTCCTCCCATGAGAGGTTCTCGCGCTCCATCGCCGAGGACGCCGCCCACCGTTCGATGGACTCGCCCTTGCGGTCCAGGTGCCCGAGTTCGGTGTTCGGCACGAGCACGCCGTCGTACAGGAACGCGGAGCCGATGCCGGTGCCCAGCGTGGTGAGGATCGTGAGGCCCTCGACGTCCCGCGCCGCGCCGTGCCGAGCCTCGGCGACGCCGGCCGCATCCGCGTCGTTGACGAAGGTGATGTGCCGGCCCAGGCCGTCCTCGAAGAACTTCTCGGCCTCGAAGTCGACCCAATCCTTGGAGACGTTGGCGGCCGACAGCGTCCTGCCGCGCTTCACGATCGCGGGGAAGGCGACACCCAGGGGCAGATCCGAATCCGCGACGCCCAGCTTGTCCAGCACCTCGCGCACGGTCTCCAGCACGTCAGCGGGGTGCGCGCCCTTCGGCGTCGGGATGCGCACGCGATCCGAGTCGAGCGTGCCGTGCTCGAGGTTGACGATTCCTGCTTTGATGCCGGTGCCGCCGATGTCGACGCCGATTGCCTGCTGTGCCATGCCGAACAGCCTATCCAAACGCGGGTTCGCGATTAGGATCGTGACAGATCCCGACGAAGGAGCTGACATGGCCGACGGCGACGAGAAGTACTGGTACAACCTCAGCACGCACGAGGTGGAATTCGGCATGCTGTCGGCCGCGGTCGACCGGGTGGGCCCGTTCGACACCGCCGAAGAGGCGAAGAACGCCCCGGAGAAGCTGCGCGAGCGCTCGCGCGCCTGGGCGGAGGACGATGCCGCCGACGACGCCTGGGGGTCCTCGAGTCTGTCGGATGCCGGAGACGACGAATGAGCATGGACAAGCAGCGCGACTTCGTGCTGCGCACCATCGAGGAGCGCGGCGTGAAGTTCGTGCGCCTGTGGTTCACGGACGTCATCGGGACGCTCAAGTCGGTCGCCATCGCGCCGGCCGAGGTCGAGGGCGCGTTCGCCGAGGGGATCGGCTTCGACGGCTCCGCCATCGAGGGCCTCACCCGCACCTTCGAGTCCGACCTGCTCGCGCAGCCGGACCCCACCACCTTCCAGATCCTGCCGTGGCGCGGCGAGGTCGACCCCACCGCGCGCATGTTCTGCGACCTGACCACCCCTGACGGCCGTCCGGCGGTCTCCGACCCGCGGCACGTGCTGCGCCGGTCCCTCGCGAAGGCCGCGGACGCCGGGTTCACGTTCTACACGCATCCCGAGATCGAGTTCTACCTGCTCAAGTCGGCCGAGGTCGGACCGGACGGCCCGGTACCGGTGGACTCCGCGGGCTATTTCGACAACGTGCCCGGCGGCACCGCGCACGACTTCCGCCGCAGTGCCGTGCGGATGCTGGAGGACCTGGGCATCTCGGTGGAGTACAGCCACCACGAGGGCGGTCCCGGTCAGAACGAGATCGACCTGCGCTACGCCGACGCCCTGACCACGGCCGACAACATCATGACCTTCCGCACCGTGGTGAAGGAGGTGGCCATCGAGCAGGGCGTGTACGCCACGTTCATGCCGAAGCCCCTGAACAACCACCCCGGCAGCGGCATGCACACGCATCTGTCGCTGTTCGAGGGCGACGTGAACGCCTTCCATGAGGCCGGGGCGGAGTATCAGCTCTCGCTCACCGGGCGGCGCTTCATCGCGGGCCTGCTGCGGCACGCCAACGAGATCGCCGCGGTCACCAACCAGTTCGTCAACTCGTACAAGCGGCTGTGGGGCGGCGACGAGGCGCCGAGCTTCGTCACCTGGGGGCACGCCAACCGCTCGGCCCTGATCCGCGTGCCGATGTACAAGCCCAACAAGATGCAGTCCACCCGCATCGAGTACCGCGGTCTGGACTCGGCGGCCAACCCCTACCTGTCGTACGCGCTCATGCTGGCCGCGGGGCTGAAGGGCATCGAGGAGGAGTACGAGCTGCCTCCGGAGGCCGAGGACAACGTCTGGTCGCTCAGCGATTCCGAGCGCCGCGCGCTGGGCTATGCGCCCCTGCCGGCCAGCCTGGACCACGCGCTGGAGTACATGCAGGACTCCGAGCTGGTGGCCGAGACGCTCGGCGAGGAGGTCTTCAACTACGTGCTGCTGAACAAGCGCAAGGACTGGGAGGCCTACCGCGGGCAGGTCACCCCGTTCGAGCTGCAGAACAACCTCGGGCTGCTCTGAGTCGTCCTGATGGCTCGACCTGATGCGTCCGTCTCGCTGTCGGCGCTGGCCAGGCTCGGCTTCGTCGAGCTCACCGCAGCATCGGCCGGGCTGACCGAGCTCGCCGAGCTGACCGGCCTGGAGCGCACGGAGCTGGCGGAGGACCTGGTGGCCGCGGACCCGGATGCCGCCGTCGCCGGCATCCTGCAGGTCGCCCGCCGCGATCCGGCGCGAGCCGCCGCCGTGCTGCGGGATCCGCAGGCCCGTGCAGCGATGTGGCGGGTGCTGGGCGTCTCCTCCGGCATCGCCGACTTCTTCGCGCGGCGCCCCGAGCAGCTGGATGCCGAGGTGCTGCGGCGCACCGTCCTCCCCACTGCCGATGAACTGCGGGAGGGCCTGCTGGCGGCGGTCGACGCGCAGGACGGCTTCGCTCGTGCGAAGGATGCGACGCTGGCGCTGCGTGTCGCCTACCGGCGCTGCCTGGTCGGCATCGTGGCGGCGGACACGGCATCCGAGAACCCCGTCGAGATCATCTCCGACGTCTCCGCGGCGCTTGCGGATGCCGCGTCGGCCGCGCTGGAGGCGGCTCTCGCCGTCGCCCGCACCGAGGTGGCGGATGCCGGCATCCCGCGCACCGAGGTCGCCGCGACCCGCCTCGCGATCATCGGGATGGGCAAGACCGGCGCGCGCGAACTGAACTACCTCAGCGACGTGGACGTGATCTTCGTCGGAGGCACGGCCGACGAGACGATCGTCGGCGAGTCGCGGGCCATCGACATCGCCACGCGGCTCGCGCGGGAGACCATGCGCGCGCTGGACGGCATCGACACCGAGCCGCCGCTGTGGGAGGTGGATGCCGCCCTGCGACCCGAAGGCAAGCAGGGAGCCCTGGTGCGCTCCCTGCCCTCGCACGTGGCGTACTACGACCGGTGGGCGAAGAGCTGGGAGTTCCAGGCGCTGCTGAAGGCGCGCCCGCTGGCGGGGGACGCCGCCCTGGGCGCCGACTACATCGCGGCGCTTCAGCCGCGGGTGTGGACCAGCTCGGAGAGGTCGGACTTCGTCGACAGCGTCCAGCGCATGCGCGAGCGCGTGACGGCCAACATCCCGCCCGAGGATGTGCCGTACCAGCTCAAGCTCGGCCCTGGCGGACTGCGCGACATCGAGTTCACCGTGCAGCTGCTGCAGCTCGTGCACGGCGTGAGCGACGAGACCCTGCGCACCCGCGGCACGCTGGAGTCGCTGCAGGCGCTGGCCGACGGCGGATACATCGGCCGGGTCGAGGCCGCGTCGTTCGCCGAGCAGTATCGGCTGCTGCGCCTGCTGGAGCACCGCCTGCAGCTGCACGAGCTCAGCCGCACTCACCTCATGCCGCGCGATGACGAGGGCATGCGGCGTCTGGCCCGCGCCACGGGGCTGGCGGACTCGGCATCCGCTCTGCGCGCGCTGTGGGACGGCGTGCGGCGTGAGGTGCGCGAGCAGCACGTGCGGCTGTTCTACCGGCCGCTGCTGGCCGCCGTCGCGTCGCTGCCGGCCGAGGAGCGCCAGCTGACCACGGGCCAGGCCGCGGACCGCCTGGCCGCCATCGGCTTCCGCGATCCCGAGGGGGCGCTGCGGCACATCGCCGCACTCACCTCGGGGATCAGTCGCAAGGCCGCGATCCAGCGCTACCTGATGCCGGTCATGCTGCGCTGGTTCGCCGACGGCACCGATCCGGACTACGGCCTGATCGCGTTCCGTCGGATCAGCGAACGGCTGGGCGACACGCACTGGTTCCTGCGGATGCTGCGCGACTCGTCGGGCGCCGCCGAGCGTCTCACTCGGGTGCTGTCGAGCTCGCGGTACATCGGCGAGCTCATGGAGTGGATCCCCGAGTCGGTGGCGTGGCTGGACAGCCCTGGCGCCCTGCGTCCGCGTGGCGGCGCAGCGCTCGACGAAGAGGCCCGCGCGATCCAGACGCGGCACACCACCATCACCGGCGCGCTGAAGGCCGTGCGGGCGCTGCGCCGCCGCGAGCTGCTGCGCACGGCCATGGGCGCGGTGCTGGACCACATCGGCGTCGACGAGATGGCCCGCGCCATCAGCGAGATCACCGAGGCCACGATCCAGGCGGCGCTGCGCGCGGTGTACCGCGAGGTCGTTCCGGAGGAGGACGACGCGCTGGACTTCTCCATCATCGCGATGGGGCGCTTCGGCGGGGCCGAGTTGGGCTTCGGATCGGATGCCGACGTGCTGTTCGTCTACGACCCCAACGGGGTCGAGCCGCAGCGCGCGCAGCAGCTGGCGTCCAAGATCGTCGCAGGGCTGCGCGAGCACCTGACGGATCATCGGCTGCCGCTGGACCTGGACGCCGACCTGCGGCCGGAGGGCCGCAACGGAGCCATCGTGCGCACGCTGGAGGCGTACACGCAGTACTACCGGCGCTGGTCGCTGTCGTGGGAGGCGCAGGCGCTGCTGCGAGCTCGGGGGATCGCCGGCAGCCAGAAGCTCATCGCGAAGTTCATGGCGCTGGCTGACAGCATCCGCTTCCCGGAGCAGATCTCCGCGCAGGACGTGCGCGAGATCAAGCGCATCAAGGCACGCGTGGAGGGGGAGCGGCTGCCGCAGGGAGTCGATCCGCGCCGGCACCTCAAGCTCGGCCCTGGCACGCTGAGCGACGTGGAGTGGATGGTGCAGGTGCTGCAGCTGCAGTACGGCCACCGTGTGCCGGATCTGCGCACCACGTCCACGCTGCAGGCGCTGGACGCCGCTGTGCTGGCCGACCTGCTCCCCGCCGACGGCGCCGAGCAGCTGCGCAGCGCCTGGCTGCTGGCCAGCAGACTGCGCTCGGCGATGACGCTGCTGACCGGGCGGACCAGTGACGTGCTCCCCATGGAGCATCGAGAGCTGGACGGCGTGGGTCGCCTGCTGGGCTACCCGGATCGCGGCGCCATGCTGCTCGAGGAGGAGTACCTGCGGGTGACGCGCCGGGCCAGGAGAGTGTTCGAGAAGCAGTTCTACGGCTGAGGGCTCGGGCTCCGCAGTGCGGATCCCGAGCCCTCAGTGGCGGATGCTGTGATCAGCAGCCGTAGTACAGCTCGGCTTGAGGATCTGAGAACCGGAGGGGGTTCCGCAGGCTCACACTTCCCTGCAAACACAGGGAAGTGCAATGGTGAGCATGAGTGGGGTCGCTGCTGCGGCTGTCCGAGAACCCGTCCGTTTACTCGATTCTTGGCCGTCCTACGGGGGTCGCTGGAGGTCTGCGGGTGGTGCCGCCTACCTCATTGGTATGAGCGACAACCGCCCCCGCCTCTGGACTCCGCAGGAGCTTGCAGAGTACACGGGCATCCCGATCAGGACGCTCGCTGACTGGCGGACGGAGCGTGCGCGCAGCCGAGGTCTCGGGTTGCCGTTCGTCGCACTCTCGTCGCACAACGTCCGCTACCGCGATGAGGATGTCGAGGCGTTCATCGCGCGGCGGATCGTGGCCCCGACGGATAGGGCGGGCGACTGATGGCGCGGCCGAAGCGCGCGCTCGGCGAACTCGGCAAAGTAACCTACACCGTCGAGCCGAACGGCCTGGTCATCGCGCGAGCGCGAGTCTATGACGGCAACGGGCAAGAGCGTCGTCCCAGCGGCAGCGGAGCGACAGAGGCTGAGGCTCTGACCGCGTTGCAGGAAGCGGCTGATGTCGCCGTCGGTCGAGTCCTGGCGCGACGAACACAGCTCATGACGGTCGCTGAGCTGGCGACGACGTGGCTGAAGACGGCGTACCACGACGACGATCCGCGGGTGCTGCGCCAGCGCCGTGAGCAGACCGTCGATGGCTACGCCTCGGTGGTGCGCGCGCATGTCATCCCGCGCGCCGGGGCCATCCCCATCGCCGACGTCACCGCCGACCGTGCTGATGGGCTGCTCATGGACATCGCACGGGAGAAGTCGGTGACGACCGCGAACAAGGTTCGGAACGTGATGTCGCTCATGTTCGACTGGGCGATCCAGCAGGGGCACTTCTCGGCTGCCGGGTCGATACAGAACACGCGGTACGGAGCGGTCGTCGTGGCGAACCCGATCCGCGCGACCAGGCGAGCGGACGAGCCGGACACGGTGTACTTCGAACTCGACGCGGTGCAGGTCAAGTACATCCTCCACCTCATCCGCGAGGTGTGGCCCGAGCGGCACCGGAAGCGGTATCCGGTGGGCCGACGGCCCAACTACAAGCTGCTCGCTGACTACATCCTCATCACGCTCGGCACCTCCGAGAGGACAGCGGAACCGATTGCGATCCGGTTCCAGGACGTGCGGTTCGAGGCGGTGGAACAACCGGATGGAAGCCTCACGATGGAGGCGCTCGTCTGGGTCGGCGGGACGATGGTGCGCACCAAGTCCCGCGGCCTGTTCCGTCAGGACTCACCCAAGGCGGAGCGGCAGAAGCGTTGGGTTCGCGTGCCGAAGTTCGCGGCGAAGGTACTGAGCGAACTCGTGGTGAGCCACGTTCCCGACCCCGAACGGAATCCAGACGACGTGCTGTTCACGACCGAGCGCGGCCGTCCGCGCGACCCCAGCGCCGTCGGCGAGTTGCTCAGGATGTTCCGCCGCGAGTTCGAGCCGGAACTGCTGGCTATCGGGGTCGACGCCGAGCACCTCACCTTCCGCAGTCTCCGCAAGGCCGTCGCTGCCGCGGTATCGGACACGGCTGGCGTCGAGGTCGCACGCGACCTGCTCGGGCACAGCAGTACCGACATCACGGAAGGGCACTACGCGAAGCGTCCCGACCTCATCGTCGAGATTGCGGCTGACGCGCTCGACGAGGCGTTCGCGGGCATCGACGCATGAACTGTAGGGCTCAAGAAGGGGATGCCGTATGAACACTTGTATTGTCCAGAGTGTGCAGGTGGAGATAGGATTAGGTCATGACTATGACGAGCTTGACGATCAACCCGGAGGATGTGCGCTCCAGCGCCGGGGCGCGCCCGGCTTGGCTGGAGCAGGTCGCCGCGTATGTGCAGCAGGCGGCAGCCGATGGGGAGACGGTGACGCTGACGGCGAAGCGCCGCATGATGACCCCCGAGCAGGTCGCCGACGCGATGGGCGTGTCTCGTCCCACCATCTCGCGGAAGATCAAGGCGGGGGAGATTCGCGCGGTCAAGGTCGGCAATCGCAATCGCATCCCCTACGAGGAGTTCGAGCGGTACTGGCGCAAGACGATGGGCGACCTCGTGGAGCTGACGCGCGATGAACTCCGTGACGACCTCTTCGGCGATCAGTGAGCTGACGCGCGTTCTCCTGGACGCGAACATCATCGCTAAGCCCGTCACTCGGACTCTGCTGGTCGTCGGCGGGGTGCCGAGCGGCTTCCGTGCCTTCTGGAGCCGGGCTGCCGAGCGGGAAGCCCAGGTGCACATGCGTCCGAGGGTGTTGCCGCCGTCGAGTGTCCGGGAGCGATTCGACGTCTTGCTCGGGCCGACCGGCACGGGTGCGGAACGCTTCGGAGGCACGAAGGGCGCGGATCGGCAGATCCTTGCCGATGCTGCGGCCGCGGGCGCGCGCTTCCTGGTCACCGAGGATGTGGACGATTACGGGCTGGACGATCTTGCTAGCGTCGGCATCTCGGCGGCGAACCCCGATCTGTTCCTCGCCGCGCGGCTCACCCGCGATGCCTACTCGACGGTGATCGACCTGTTCGTCGAGCGTCAGCTCAACCCGCCGACCACGCCCGCGCAATTCCACGCCGCCATCGCCAAGAACCACCCGCGCCTGTTCGCCGCACACGCGGACCTCTATGAGGTCGGGCCCGAGCAAGGCATCCACCGCGAACCGGAGGTGATCTTCCGCGGCGCGCGCTGCCTGCGTTGCGAGCAAATCATCGCCGACCCCGCCGCGATCATCGACGGGCTCGGCCCGGAGTGCCGCTGACCTAAAGCCGCGGGGCGTTGCCCGGCGGCGCAGCAGGGGGCGGCGCGGGGACGAACGGGGCCGCGGGCTCACGACCCGCACCCTCCCGCGACCCGAGGTTCGGCTCGTAGGCGCGCACGGCCTCGACTGTCAGCTCGACGCGCTCAGAGTCTGGCGCGGCAGGCTCGGGTGCCGGTTCGTCCTGCATCGCGGCGAGCTGGGACTCGACGCGGGCGAGGTCTTCCTCGGCGTCGGCGAGGGTCTGAGCGTGGCGGAAGGGCTGGCCGAGGCGCTGCTGGGTGTCGGCGACGGTCTGCTCTGCTTCTTCCAGGTCTTCGCGGGCCTGGTCGAGGAGGGAGGGGATGCCGCTGACGCGGTTCTCGATGCGCTGCACGAGTCCGAGCCCGGCCTCCAGGAACGACTCCTTCGGCATCGTGAATCCCGAGCGGGGCACCTCGGGCAGGGATACGGTCACATCGAGGGCGGCGAGCCCGGAGCGGGCCTCGACGTGGATGTCGAAGCCGGAGATGCGGCCGATGATCCCGAAGTCCTTGTGCCCGTACCGCGGCAGCCACTTCAGCCCGGAGTCGCCCATCCACGCGGCGAGGGCGTGGGCGGCTTCGGAGCGGGAGTCGTAGTCGCGCGCGCCGAGCGTGATGCGGAACCTGTCGCCGCTCGTGTCGGTCATCCGCGCGGCGGCGGCTTCCAGCGCACGAATGTCTGATGCTGCGCGTTCGGCGGATGACCGGGCGCGGTTGCCGGTGTGGACGAGCATGTCCTCGTTGCGCTCATGCGCGCGCTGCAAGCGGCGCAGCCGGTTCACCTCGTTGAGGATGACGGAGTGCTCCAGCAGGAGCGGGTTGCCGGAGGCGATGGCCTTGGCCTCGGCTGCGGACAGCGCGGAGGTGTCGATCTCCTCGATCTCGCCGGCGTTGATCTTTCCGCGCAGGAGCTGCGCGAACGACGCGGCCTTCCGCTCGACGGTCTGCCACATGTAGGAGTCGAAGGAACGCTCGGTGACGTAGCGGATGATCGCCACTTCCTCGTTCTGGTTGCCCTGCCGCATGATGCGCCCGTCGCGCTGCGCGATGTCGGAGGGCCGCCACGGGCAGTCCAGATGGTGCAGCGCGATGGCGCGGGCCTGGACGTTCGTGCCGACGCCCATCTTCTCCGTCGATCCGATGAGCACGGCGACGTGGCCGGCACGGGCCGCGGCGAACAGGCGGGCCTTCTCCACGTCGGTCTTCGCCTCGTGCATGTACCTGACCTGTTCGGCGGAGATGCCGCGCTGCACGAGCTGCTGCCGCAACTCGTCGTAGGCGTTCCACCTGTCCTGGTTCGGAGTGCCGATATCGGAGAACACGAGCTGGAGCGACCCGCGCACCGCGGAGGGCTGCCCGGTCAGCGTGTCGAGGTATTCGTTGTCGCGGGTGCGCTCCCAGATGCGGTGGATCGCGTCGGCGGCGACGTCGACCTTGCTCGGCCCGGACGAGTCGCGGGGGATGACCATGCGGATGTCGAGCGCGGCCTTGCGCCCGTCGGTGGCGATCAGGAGCATGTTGTCCTCGTCGGGCCGCACCTGGCGAGTGGCGACCTTCTCGGCGCGCTCGGCGAGGGAGGCGACGTACTGCTCCAGCTCGACGGTCGGCTGCACCGGGACGGTGGAGGGCGCACGGCTGCCGTCGTCGCGCTGCACGAGCGCGGGCACGGGCAGGTCGAGGTCGTCGGCGGTCTTCACGTCGGCGAACACCGACCACATCCGAAGCAGCTCCTGCCCGTTCTGGAACCGGGCGAAGCGGGTCTTCATTCGGAAGGTGCTGCCGGTCGGCGAGATCTCCATTTGCGTGACCAGCTCGCCGAACGTCGCCGCCCACGCATCGAACGCGCCGACGCCCGCCGACTCCAGCACGTCGGGCCGCAGGTATCGCTGCATGACATAGGTTTCGGTGATCGAGTTCGAGATGGGCGTCGCGGTCGCCGCGGTCACGACCCGCTCGCGTCCTGCCGAGCGAAGGTATTCGAGCTTCATGTGCAGGTCGCTCGCGCGATCCGAACCCTCGATGGCGGCGTCGCGGATGTTCGACTCCGTGGCGAGGTTCTTGTACATGTGCATCTCATCGACGATGACGTAGTCGATGCCGGTGTCCTCGAAGCAGACGCCGTGGTCGCGGTCGGTATCGGTGCGCTCCTTGAGCTTGTTCTCCATCGCCAGGAGCTTGCGCTGGATGCGCTTGACGCTCATCCGCTGCTCGCCGGTAGCCTCGCCCAGCACTTGCCGCACGTCCTCGACCTGCCCGCGGATGTACTGTGCCTGCGTCTCGGCGCGCAGCGGAATCTTGGCGAACGCGCCCTGGGTGACGATGATCGCGTCCCACTCGTTCGCGGCGGCGCGGGCGACGAACAGCCGCCGCTTGTCTGCCGTGAGGTCGAGGCTCGACGCCGCGAGCACACGGGCGCGCGGGTAGATCTGGAGCCACTCGCGCCCGAACTGCTCCAGCATGTGATTCGGCACGACCACGACGGGCTTGCTGATGAGCCCCATCCGGCGCATCTCCATCGCGCCCATGATCATTTCCGCGGTCTTGCCCGCGCCGACCTCGTGGAACAGGCCCGCGGCAGGCTCGGACACCATGCGCGCGACAGCGGCTCGCTGGTGCGTGCGCGGCTCGAAGTTCGACGCCAGGCCGGGCAACGACAGATACGCCCCGGCATCCGTGTAGTCGCGAAGCACGATGGAGTTGAAGCGCCGGTTGTACTCGTCCACGAGTGCTTGTGCGCGGGCCGGGTGTTCCCACACCCACTCGCTGAACCGCTCTTGGAGGGCGTCGGCCTTCTCCTGCGCTGCGGCGGTCTCGACGGGGTTGAGCACGCGACGCACCTTGCCGTCGATGTCCTTCTCCTCGTCGTATACGAGCATCGTCCGCTGCTCCATGACGGCCTGGGCGATGTCCGGCGCGGGGCGGCGGGGCGTGCCCCATTCCGAGGTGGAGGGCAGCCCCTGCCGACCGCCGCGAACCTCCCACATGCCTGGCAGCGGGTTCTCCACGCGAACGTCGGGCGCGCGCAGCGTGCTCCGCAGGAACTGCTCGTGCACGTCGGCGCTGATCCAGACCGCGCCGAGCTTCGCGTGGATGTCCTGGATGCCCAGCGGCGCGGGCAACACCTCAGCGAGCGCATTGACGTTGATCTGGAACTCCGGGTCGTCCTCGGCGCGGAGCCGTGCCGCTTCGAGCTTGACCCGCACGTCGCCCGACAGATACTCCGGCGCGTGGATGAGCTCGTTCGTGACCGGATCGGCGAACACGAGCGTTCCCAGCGCCTCGCGCGCCTCGCGGTCGTTCATGCCGAGCAGGTCGGCGACGAGGGTGATGTCGATGCGGCCGGTGCGGTCGAGGCTGACCGCGATGGCGTCGGCCGGGCTGTCGACACCCTGTACCTCGGCGCGCGGCACCACCACGCGGTGACTCATGATCGCGGCGGGCGACGCGGACTGATCCTCGTCGTCGAACTGTTCCAGCGCGAGTACCAGGGGGCCGAACGGGTCGGAGCGCAGCAGCCGGATCGGGGTCGGCACGATGCGCGCGAAGGTCTCCTCGCCGTCCTCGTTCGTGCGCCCGGTGGGGCGCAGCGTGTAGCGGTTCAGCGCCCCATAGGTGCCGACGTACTTCAGGTAGTCACGGCGCAGCGTCGTGCGGGTGAGCACGATGTCAGGCGTATCGTCCACGCTCGCAGCTTCCGCGGTCAGCAGGCGGGATGCCCCGTCCCGCAGACGCAGCAGGGCGCGTAGCTCGCGCTCGGCGGACTTCGGCACCGCAAGCGGCTCCAGCGAGCCGGAGACAACGGTGCGGAAGCCGCCGCTATCGCTCGCCACGATGCTGCCGTCCCACAGCTCCGGCGCCGACGGGGTGAACGCCGCCCGGCGCGCCTGCTGCTCGGCGGTGCGCTCGGTCATCGTCAGCCCGGCCCGGCGCGCGGAGAACACGATCTGGTCGACGGCGACCCCGAGTTCCGCCTCCAAGTCGGCCAGACCGGTCGTGATGGTGAGCGTGGCCGCGTCATACATCCCGTGGCCGACGCCGACCTCCCCGAGCATCTGCTCCGGATGCTCATCGAAGTAGCGGTTGATCCTCATCGGCTCGCCGTCGATGGGCACCTGCGCAACCGTCTCCCAGGCGTCGTCGCGCATCTGCTCGCCGTCCGGTCGCCGCCGGAACACGAGCAGGTCGGTCACCACCTCCGTCCCCGCGGCGCGGCGGTGCGCCCCGGTGGGCAGGCGGATTGCGCCCACGAGGTCGGCCAGCTCGTTCATCTCCCGCCGCGCGCCGGGGTTCTGCGCGTCCATCGTGAAGTGCGAGGTCAACACCGCGACGAGTCCGCCGGGCCGCGTCAGGCGCAGCGACTTGATGATGAAGTGGTTGTGCATCGACTGCCGGGTCGCGTTGTGCAGCGGGTCGTGCAGGGTGACGCTGCTGAACGGCACGTTGCCGATGGCGGCGTCGAAGTGTCCTTCAGGCAGTCGGGTGTCGGCGAAGGACTCGGCGCGGACGGTCGCGTGCGGGTACAGCTCGGCGCAGATCGCCGCCGTCAGCGGATCGAGTTCCACCCCGGTCATCTGTGCCGACTCCGGCGCGAGGCCGATGAACGTGCCCGCCCCGGAGCCGGGCTCCAGGACCGCGCCTCCGCTGAACCCCAGCCCGTCCAGCAGTCGCCACACCTGCCGGGCGATCATCGGGTCGGTGTAATGCGCGTTGATGGTCGTCCGCTCCGCGGCCTCCCACTCGTCGTCGCTCAGCAGCTCGCGCAGTTCGGTGCGCTCGGCATCCCACTCCGGCTTGAGGTCATCGAACACCTCGGGGATCGCACCCCAGCTCGACCAGCGGGCGAGCACGCGCTGACCATCCGGGGACGCGGGGCGACCCGTCGAGTTCAGATCGTGGATGAGCTGGATCGCCTCCACGTTCGCCCGATACCGGGCCTTCGCCCCCGAGGGGCCGAGGTCGTCCTGGGAGGCGGGGACGAAGCGAGGCGCTACCGCAGTTCGCGGAAGAAGCGGATCGTCGCCGCCTCGGCGAGCGCCGCCTGATTCGCCCGCATGTACTCCCGCGGGGGCTCCGTCGCCACGAGCTCCAGCAGGAACTCGACGCTGAGCGCCCACTTCTTCGCCAGTTCCTCCAGCTCCACGGAGGAGGGCATCGAATCCGGGCAGTCCTGCATCCGCTCCGCCCAGAGGATCAGGTTCTCGTCGGATGGCCGGGTCTGCTCCCATTCCTCCCGCGCCTGATCCAGCGGCAGGCTCGGGTCGGTGATCCACGCCAGTTGCGACATCACGACCTCCTCCGCCTGCCTCCGGGCCGCTGTCAGCCGGGCGACCTTCTGCAAGAAAGTCTCCCCCTGCCGGTCGCTCCCCGCCAGCATTGACGCGAGGTTCGTCACCTGCGCCTGCATCTCCAGGCCCATCGCCTCGAAGAACGCCGCGGGATCGTTCAGTTCCGCCACCCGGCTCAGGGCCGTCGCCTGCCAATGCGACAGCGCCATCTGCCCGTACTTGTTCATCAGCTGCCCCAGCCTCCCGAGCGGCGGTGAGCGCGGCGTCGGCCGCAGGCTCGTCGAGCCCCCACAGATCGAACTCCAGTTGCCCCGGCCAGGGCTTCCGGGATCGCTGCCGCGCCATTCGCCGTCACCGCCCGCGCCCTACTGCTCCGCCGCGAGGTGGGCGTAGAACTCGTCCTCGATCGCCTGCCTGCGCGCCACGTCCTCCTTGACGAACTGCGTGAAGTCGGCGTCCCGGTTGGGGATCACCGTCTCCACGGGAGCGGGGCGCTCGTCCTCGCCCGGCCACACCGCCTGCCGCGTCGGGCGATCCGTGTTGAGCTTCGTGCCGCACGCGGTCACCGCGTCCCGAAGCTGCGGCATGAAGGCCCAGAAATCTCGCCACCAGCCGAACGGTGCCGAGCCGTGCTGCTTCTTGTCGTAGGCATTCAGGTAGTGCTGGCGCAGCGCCGACAGCGGCCACACCAGCTCCGGATGCCGGTGCCAATACGGCGGCACGACGTTCACGCTCAGCCCGAACTCGTGGCGCAGCCAGTTCACGAAGGCGTTCAGCTCCAGCCACTCCACCTGCGCCTCGGCCGCGGTCAGGATGTTCCAGTTCACCGGGCGCGGCGGCTCCGGTGTGTCCTTCGCCTCGGGCTCCTGCTCCTTGGCCGGCCTCGGCGAAGTCGTTACCGGGTCGGGCTCCGGTTCTTCGAGCGGAGGCACGTCGAAGTCGGGGTCATCGGGCGGGAACAACGTTTCCTCGATGGTCATGACTCGGCCTCACAGCGTCATCGGACGGGGCGACGTCTGCTGCGGGAGGGTCGGGTCGGGCGCTTCGATGGGGACGCTCTCGACTTGCTGCGAGCGCGAGCGGCCACGGTCGACGGCGTAGCTCGTCCGGGCAGCATCGGGGCCGATGTGCGTGGCGATGAACTCCTCGCCGCTGACCGTCTCACCATTCTTCTCGTAGCTGAACTTCTGGACGTGGCCGCTGGCGACGAAGTTGTCGCCGCGCGCGAACTTCTCGTAGGCGTGCTCCGCGCTGCGCCGGAACATCTTGAACGGGTAGAACTTCGTCTCGCCCTGGGTGAACGAGCCGTCCGGGTTGCGCTCGAACTGCTCCTGACCGATCCAGGCGAACAACCGCGCCTCACCGTCCTCGTTGAAGGACAACTGCGGGTCGCTGGCGAAGAAGCCCCACAGGGATTCTTTGGTTCGCATCGGGATGCTCCTGTCTCATCAGAAGGGTTTCCTAATGGACAGGTGCGCATTGCGTCCCGCTGCACGGCTGACGCGGCCGCATGGAAGCAGGCCGACGTCGACCAAGCCCGTCACGCGGGCGAGGCGATCCGGGGCACCCGGCCTAAGTCGCCGCGCGCCGAGACGAAGGGCAAGCCCGACCGAACGATCGATCGCGACCGCTAAGCAGATTGGGGCCGGAACGGGCATCAAATCTCCGTCCGGCCCCTGCACCAGACGGGTGGCGGATCAGGGATGCGACCCGCTGGATGGATTGCAGGCTACCGGAAGCCTCGTCGAGCTCACGACCCATCACCGTCACCACCACCGCCGGTACGTACTTCGCTCCTTCCAGGATGGATGTTGTTGGAGCTGGTTCCCCACCAGAAATGCGATCGAATGCTCCGCCGGTCAAGGCAGCGATGGCAAGAATCGCGACAATGCCAGTACAGGCAAGGGATCGCTTGTTTACCCTCGATCCACCGATCAGCTGAGGTTGAGGCCTTCCGTTACAGCGTGTCGCTGAAGCGAAACTCGTGACTTGACCTTGCCCTAAGGGGGAAGGTCAAAGATGGACTTGGTACCGGTTTTATCCGGCTGTGGCCTGTTGCTGATCATGCCGCTGATCGACATGGAGAGGAGCGCTCATTGTCTACTGATTCCAGCCGTCGAAGGGGACTGCTGCACGGATAGGTGACAGGTTGTAGTCACGCCGCCAGGGCGACGGTC
>NZ_CALBRW010000024.1 GCF_937927635.1 uncultured Microbacterium sp. | reverse complement strand
CAGGGGTCGCGAACGTAGGGTGGTGCAAGTCGAGGTCTTCCGGCGGACGGGCAGTGTGAGAACTTCCATCCTGGAAGACCTCGACGTCTATCCGCGAACCACCCGCTGGCCCTCGACTACACCCTCAACTGCGAAGAGCCCGTATACCTCGCACGATGAAGATGCACGCATAGGTGCGCTATCTGCAACACCCTCTGACAGCTCGGAACAGAACACGCCAGCCGCACTGGCTGCGTGACTACAACCTGTCACCTATCCGTGCAGCAGACCCAACTGTTGGAATCCTCTAATACACGACGAGGCACCGAAATCGATCGTTTTCGGCAGCCGCGGCGCGGTCGACCTAGCTTGCCGCCGGAAACGTGTACCGGTTGGACACCCTCACCGCTTGCCGGGATCAGTCGTCATCATTGTCACCATCAAGGTCTTCGAGCACCTCGAACGGGGACTCAACGTCTCCGCGCCATGCTTCGATCCCCTCACGGATTGCGAGGAATGCGACGACGAGCGCGGCGACGGAATCAGCCCACCACCAGCCGAACAGTGAGTTCAAGACGAGGCCGATAAACACAGCGCCGGAGAGATAGATACACAGGATGAGCTGCTTGGCGTCAGCCATCACGCTTTTCGAGTCGAGCTCCTTGCCGGTGCGGACTTCGAACCACGCGAGGAGCGGCATGATGATCAGGCTCAGTGCAGTGATCCCGAGTCCGAGCGGGCTGTGATCGGGTCCTTCCTGGCTGATCAAAGCCATTACCGCGTCGACTGTGACATAGGCCGCGAGAGCGAAAAACGCAATGCCGATCGCGCGAACAGTGACCTTCTCCCAGCGCTCGGGATCCTTTCGGGTGAACTGCCAGGCAATCGCCGCCGCGGATAGGACTTCGACGACCGAATCCAGACCAAACCCGATCAGCGCGGCCGATGACGCGAGTGAGCCAGCCCAGATAGCCACAATCGCTTCGATGACGTTGTAAGAGATCGTGAACCCGACGATGAAGCGGACACGGCGATGAAGCTTCGATCGCCGGGCGTCAGTCAGTTGAGCGCTCATACGGCGGCTCCCGTCTCGCAGCACCCGGGCACCGTGCAGGAGGCATCCAGGCACGGTGCCTGCTCGTCGACGGCCAGAGTCGCGTCGACGAGCGCGACGAGCGCGACGGCCAGGTGCGGGTCGGAAATCTTGTAACGGGTCTGGCGGCCTTCCGGTTCTGCGACGACGATTCCACAGTCCCGAAGACAAGTGAGATGGTTCGACACGTTCGACCGTGACAATTCCAGCGATCGCGACAGCACCGCCGGATAGCTCGGACCGTCGAGCAGAGACATGAGGATGCGAGAACGGGTGGGATCGGCCATGGCGCGGCCGAGCCTGTTCATCACATCAAGACGCGAGGCAATAGTCAGCATGTAGTGACTATACAGCGAATGATGACCATCATGTAACCTTGGGGCGGCTCTGCGAGCTAGACCGCGCCGAAAACGATCGATTTCGGTGGGCTGATGGAAGTTGCCTACCGCAAATGCGACACGCCGAGGCTCGACGCGCCGTAACCCCCTGCCGAAACCCAAACGCACCGAAACGGGTGGTGTACCGTTTGCGGCTGAAGATCTGTCCATGAACCGCGTGGGGTCAAGGCGTGGGGTTTTCACCGTCCGGACGACGTCGTTCGAGGGTCAGCCGGACTATCTGACTCATCTGTCCCAGCTTCTCCTCCGCTGCCCGGATGCTGATCTCGATTCCCTCGAGTTCGCCGAGCCACCCCATGCGCTTGGCCTCCGCGCGTCGCTCGTGCAGATTCGCGAGGATGGTCTCGAGGCGGTGACGTTGCGCCGGGTCGGGGCGGAGCATCGGGCAGCGGATGCACGCGTGCTCATGAATACAGGGGGTTCCGTAGCCGCGTGAGCAGGATCCGAGTTCGACCTTGCGCTTGGAGAAGTGCGCGTGGAACTCCTCGAGCTCAGTCGGCGATGGGTCGCGGTAGTCCTCCGCTGGCCTCAGCGACCGGCGGCGATCGACGAACTGCCGGAAATGCCGGGCAACGTCTTCGTCGAAGACCGCCGCGTAGCCCTGGGTGGTGGAGATGTTCAAGTGCCCCATCACCTTGGCGAGGATGTGCACGGGGAGCCCGGATCGCAGCGCGTCCGTCGCAAACAGTCGCCTGAAATCGTGCGCAGTCAGACGAGTCTCAGGGCTGTCGAGGCCCGCCGCTCGCACGGCGTATGCGACGAAGTTCTTGAATGCCGCAGGGGAGAACACCCGCCGTATATCGCCGTCTTTCCACTGAAACAGAAATGGCAACGGTGGGGAGAACTCTCGCTCGAGCGAGTCGTAGCGGATCACGAGCGGGACCTGACGTTCATCGCCGCGCGCTCTTTGCCTGAGGCGAGCGAGAACGTGTGCGAGTTCGGGTGAAACGAGGAGCACGCGTTCTCGATCGGATTTCGACGGGACAACCTGTAGCAAGAGCATCTTCTCACCTGTCGATGCTTCGTAGGTGAACAAGGCGGTTGCCGTGAGCTCCGAGACTTCTTCCTGCCGCATGCCGGTCTCGTGCATGACATGGACGATCGCCCAGGACCAGAATGCTCGCTCCGCGATCCGTGCCTGGAGGATGCGGGTGTCGGTCGCGAGATCCAGAATCGGAACTGCCGTCATGGACACCCCGGGACCCGCACCCGTTTCACGAAGGTACGCTCGTCCAGCCCATTCGAATCGCTCTCCGAGAGGGGCCGCGGTCGCCGCGAGCAGAAGTGACTCCTGATGCTCGAGGTCTGCGTCGATGGCAGCCAGGAGCTTCGGGACGCTAGGGGCGATCTTGCGGACGCGCTGGTGGTGAGCTGCGATCACTCGCCGTCTATGCTTCTGGTGGCCTGCGGTGTCGATCTGAGTCACGATGCTCGCGGTCGACCAGGTCGCCCAGTAGGCGTCATGGGTAGCCCACACCGCGATGTCGAGGTACATCGCGCGCACTGCGAACAGGGTGCGGTAGCGGTTTTTCAGGCGTCCGACCGATTCGGTTTTCCACCACTCTGCGATGTCTGGCGCGATGCGCAGGTCGGCTTGCTCGGGATTGCGCGAGCGGATCTCCATCCAGAAGTTCCGGAGCAGCTCGGTCGACATCGCCTGCAGAGTGGGGTAGTCCACGCTTGGTGCTCGAGACTTGAGGTAACGTGCGAACATCTCTGCGACGGCGGGCGGCTCGATCTTGTTCCTCGCGACCATCGCCGCGGCGTCCGGCCTCGGCGGCTTCGCGAGCTGCCGAAGAGGCGGCAGGGCCAGCGGAACAATGCCGAGCTGTTTCAGGATCTCGAGTGCGTCTGCGAGCCCGCGGCGGATGGGTTTGCGGGCAACCGCGGCGAAAGCCACGACGTCGTCCGCCGTGATCTCTCTCAGATGTTTGCCCGTCGCCGCCTGGAGGATGAGGACCGCTCGCAACGTGTCTCGTGCAGCATCCGTGGGGAAACCTTCGAGCGACCATGGCGAGAAGCCGTTGAGGCGGATGCGACCTACCCGGTTCAGGAACTCTGCACTCGGTCGAAGTGCGTCGAGGCGAATGAAGATCGACACCGCTACGCCTGGACTCGTGCGGAGCTCGCGAGCGACGTCGTTGAGGCCGGGGAAGGCGTCGTACCAGGTCAAGCTCGGCAAGTTCTCGACCCCGCTGGCGTCCCAGCGCCGTTGCCAAGTCTCGCCGGGGAAGGTCATCAGCGTATCGATGAAGATCTGAACGATCGGGCGATAGTCGCTCCGGATTCCATCGTCGTACGGCGTGTGAGGAATCGCGGCGTTGAGGAACACGCCGGGGCGTGATCGTCCTCGGGACGGCTGTCGATGTCGACGGAGTTGCGGCGCTGTAAGCGGCGCTTCGATCGGGTCTTCCGTCTCGATGAGGTCTTTCACCATGATGCGTCCCCCAGAAGTTCGTCAAGATCGGAGCTGTCGTAGGTCAACCCCGGAGCCTCCGGCGTGGGCTTAGGCTCTGACCGCGCCAGAAGGTGCTGAGCGACGCGCTCGATGACGTCGTCGTCATGCTGTTGGAGGTACTCCTGGGTCGTGGACAGATGCAGGTGGCCGAGAATGCGTTGGATGTCGCTGAGTGTCAGAGCGGGGTCGTTGGACATCCGCACCGCTGCAGTGTGCCGAAGGCCGTGAAGGCGCAACTTCGCATCTATCTCGAGGCCGACCCTGTTGAACATCGCTCTGGCAGCGTCATACCCGAACGGCCGATACGGGCGTCGATTCGTCCACCACACCGGGTTGCCCTTCGCGAGTAAATCGGGCGGCAGCGACTCTTGGTACAGCCGCAGCCACAGGAACGCGTTGGACGAGGCTGGCAGCGCCTGCTTTGCGCGAGAGCCCTTCCGCTCAACAGTGATGCGCTGGGACCCCGGGTCGACGTCTTCGAGAGTCATGCCGAGCAGCTCTGAAGGGCGGGCGGCGCTGGAGAGGTAGAACTCGACGAGCGCGCGATCCCGCGCATTGTTGATGGTTTGAAGGATCTCGGCGACGCGCGACTCCACGATCAGTCGAGGCGCCGTCTTCGGGACCTTCTGACGAAAGTCGGCCCGACGGTCACGTCGGAACGCCAGTTCAGGGTTGTGGTGAGCGTTCAGCCGCTGGCCGCTCTGGGCACGGCGCGCAGGTACGGGATTGATGATCGGACCGCGCTGTTGCGCAAGCTGATAGTCGTAGAAGGCCGAGATCACGGCGAGGTTGTGATTCAGCGTCCGAGGCGAGAGCGGCCGAGCGCTCAGAGCCGAAGGTTGGCGACAGGCGAGCACGAAGTCGCGCACTGTTTCACGTGCTGCACGTTCCCAGTTCTCGCGCTCAAGTGCGAGATGACGAAACCATCTCAACAGCCCGTACGCGTACGACCGGCAGCTCGATTCAGCGTTCCCACGTGCCCAGAAGTCGAGCATGAAGTCCGAGACTGCCGCGATGACCTCGCCATCACCATCGATGACAGCCCAGAAGGGAGGGTCATCGAGGGCCAGCACGGCGCCGACGCGAGTTCGCTTCTCCATCTGATCGAGCATCGCACCGAGGACCGACAGGAGAGCGGCTTAGTTCGGTATACACACCTTCTCCATCCGGGCGTTGATGATCGGCACCTTCGGCCGGCTGGCAGGCCTGTCCCAGTCCCACCGGGCGAGCTCGAGCTCACGCTCGACGACATCGTCGACGAGTCGCTCGCGGACGATCGGCGCCGCCTGTGTGGGCGCGATCGAGTAGCTGCCTGCCCAGTCCTCGGCGCGGCCGCCATCGGCGACGAACTCCCGGATCAGCTCGTCGGTCTTCTTGTCCATCGCGAAGCGCCCGCACATGCCCTGATCCTCTCACCGGCCACAGACGCTCGCTCAGCGGCGTCGACGCATCACCCGCGGGTTGAACGCCACCGAGGCGTGCGCGGCGCGCACGTGCGGCCGTCGGGAGCCCTCCGGGAGGGTGTAGCGGCCGTAGGCGATCACGTGCCGGCCGACGAGCGTGCCTGCGTCCGTGATCTGCAGGCGTGCGAGGTTCTTCTTGTCGACGAGGATCGCTACCTGGTTGGCCGCGTCGACGAGGCGCAGCATGAGCCCGTCCCACTGCGTGCGCGTGTAGCCGGCGACCCTCCCCCAGATGATGAGATCCGTGTCGAGCCGTGTGGCGATCGCCGCGTCGTGTGCGTGCACGATGACCTGATCGGCCGGCACCGGATCCTGGGTGCCGAGGACGAGCTCGAGGCCGGCCGGCATCGTGTCGGCGATCAGGTTGACCAGCATCGTCGAGAACGAGCGCTGGTCGGCGCTGTCCGCCTCCTGCTGGCTCGGCTCAGTGCGGTATCGGCGGGTCAGCTGGCCGGGCCGCTTCGAGTCTGGACGTCGACGCCCGTCCGGGCCGGTGGAAGACTCTGCGATGCCGAGGCGCATCCGCCACCGGACAGGCCTGGTGCCCTGTGGGTGCTCGTGGCCGGCGTCGCCCGGGCGGTCCCTCGAGCGTTCCGATCCCTCGTCGCACCCTTCGCCATGGTGAGCGGCGAACGCCGCGGCACGTTTCGTGCTCTGCAGCGACGTCGCCCACACCTTGGCGCCGCACTCCGAGCCGTCGCGCAGTTCACCCGGGCACCAGAGATCCGGGAGCACGGCGAGACCGCGGACCTGGTCGATCGTGACCGGGTTCCCCTCAGAGTCCAGCGCGGCGTCCAACGTCTCCCCTACTCGTCGACGTCGCGATCGGCTTCCCGCGCGAGCTCGTCGGCGAAGGCCCGCGTGATCGCCTGCTCATCGGGCAGCGCCTTCTGAGCCTCCGGGGTGAGCTGGTAGCGGCTCACGGCCATCGGCTGGTTGGATCCGGCGAGGGCGTAGCGGACGACGGTGTCGCTCTTGTCCGCGACGAGCAGGATGCCGATGGTCGGCTGGTGCTTGTCGCGGATCCGGATGCGGTCGTCGACGACGGCGACGTAGAAGCCGAGCTGCCCGGCGTCGCGCGGATCGAACTTCGTGACCTTGAGCTCGACGACCACGTAGCGCAGCTGCTCCACGTGGAAGAACAGCAGGTCGACGTAGAAGTCATCGCCGCCGATGTCGAAGTGCACCTGGCGGCCGACGAACGCGAGACCGGGGCCGAGCTCGCGCATGGTGTCGAGGATCCGATCGACCATGCGCTGCTCGAGCTCACGCTCGGAGGCGTCGCCGTCGACGGCAAGGAACTCGAGCGCGTAGGGGTCCTTCGTGATCTCCTGAGCGAGCTCGGAGTCGACGCGCTCGAGCGCGCCGGCGAAGTTGGTCGGCGCAGCTGCCTCACGCTCGTGGAGCCTGGTCGCCAGCTGGTGCGTGAGCACCGCGCGAGTCCACCCGTGATGAGCGGCTTTCGCGGCGTACCAGTCCCGCAGCCCGTGGTCGTCGACCTTGTCGAGGATCAGGGTGAGGTGCGTCCACGGCAATTGTCCAGCAGCCTGCTGGACGAATAGCTCTTCCTCCGGCCATGCCTCTGCGACCCGTCGCATGTAGAAGAGATTCGCTCGCGAGAACCCCTTCATCGACGGGAACTCCGCGCGCAGATCCGCGGCGAGCCGGTCGATCACCTTGGCTCCCCACGCCTCCTGCAGCTGGCGGTCGACGATCGTGCTGCCGATGCGCCAGTACAGCCGCATCAGCTCGGTGTTCACTCGCCGCTGCGCCTGGTAGCGCGCGGCGTGCACCTGCTGCTTGAGCGCCTCGAGCGTGGCAGCGTAGTCATCGGGCACCAGGTCTGTCATGGTTCCACCGTAGACAGGGAGCCACGTTAGGAACGGCTCCCTGTCTACGAGGCCGCGGACTTGAGGCGTTGAGTGCGTCGGTGCTTGATCCAGAGCGCCGAGGCCGTGTAGATCGTGCAGGTCGCAGCCCCGACGATGTACACGGCCTCCGCTCCGGCACTCGAGGCGAACGGGACTGCGCCGACGAGCATCGCGCCGTAGGCGCCAACGGGGACGAGAGGCCACCAGGGTGGCCCATCATCGAGTACGAGGCGAGTGAACTCTGTGGTGGCGCGGCGCGCGGTGTGCTCGAGGCGTTGCCGCGCCTGTCTGATCTCTGGGGTGACGGGGTGCTGTTCCTTGCCCCGTGCGGATAGCAGTTGAGTGGCTATTTGGGCCTCTCTGGCGCGGTATCGTGCACGGGTAGTGCGGGTGTAGCTCCATGCGACCAACCCGGTGACGCACACCCCCGCTGTGACGATGAGCGCGTTGAGCAGGTCCATGATCGGAACCCTACGACGAGGGTCCGACACTCCTCCCCTGCGCGGCTGTCTCGACTCCGTTCGCGAAGGCCAGGGCGGGCCGGCGCAGGACTGTGACTGCGATCGCGCCGAGGATCGCGAGTCCGAGGAGCGCGATGGCGGCGATAGGCAGGCCGATGGCGCCGAGCCATCCGGCGATCGGGTAGCTGATCAGGAAGCAGCCGTGGGAGAGGGCGAATTGGGCGGTGTAGACCAGGTTGCGGTTGGCGGGGGTGGATGCGGCGGCGAGGAGCCGCGATGAGGGGGTGTTGATCAGTGAGGTGCTGGCTCCGAGGAGCGCCCAGGTGGCGAGCAGTGCCCACCATCCCTCCCCCGTCGATACGGCGACGACCGTCACGGTGACCGCGGCGACCATGGCGGCGACGAGGAGCCATGCACCGATGCTCATGGTGCGGAGCACCCCGATTCTGTCCACGATCCAGGGAACGTTCAGCGCGACGATGAGCGATCCGACACCGTACGCGCCGAGTGCGAGGGCGAGCGCGGCGTCGTCGAGGTCGAACACGCCCTTGGCGTAGACGACGGAGTTGACCAGGACGATCGCGGTGCCGGCTGCGACGACGATGTTGGCGGCCATCAGGAAGCGGAGGGTGGGGGTGCGGGCGAAGACGCGTAGGCCGGTGGGCAGCCGTTCCCAGAAGGTGCTGGTGGTCGCGTCCGGGGTGTGGGCGGGGAGGCGGGCGATGAGGACGAGGGTGGCGGAGGCGGCGAAGCCGAGCGCGGTGCCGATGAACAGGTTGTTGTAGCTGATCACGGTGAGCAGGGCTGCAGCGATGACGGGGCTGAGGATCGAGTCCAGGTCGTAGGCGAGGCGGGAGAGCGCGAGCGCACGGGTGTACTGCTGGGGGTCGGGCAGCACGCTCGGGATGAGCGATTGGAACGCGGGGGTGAACGTCGCGGACGCGGATTGCAGCACGAACACGAGCAGGTAGATCTGCCAGGTGTCCTGGACGAAGGGCAGGGTGAGCGCGATCGCGAGTCGGACCGCGTCGGCGCCGACCAGAACGGCCTTCTTGGGGAGCCGGTCTACGAGCGCTGCGACCAGGGGTGCGACGCCGACGTAGGCGATCATCTTGATCGTCAGCGCGGTGCCGAGCACCGATCCGGCAGCGTCACCGGCGATCTCGAACGCCAGCAGCCCGAGCGCCACGGTGAGCAGCCCGGTGCCGACCAGGGCGATGACCTGAGCGAAGAACAGCGCCCGGTACGTCCCGTTGCGCAGGACGGTGATCATGACGACTCGGGTCGGGTGGTGTCGGCTTCGGTGTGGTGATGCGGAACGGTGCCGCCGAGGGAGTGCTCTGCTTGGAAGATCGCGTCCGTGACGAGCTGGCGGGCGTGTTCGTCGGCGAGGGCGTAGAACACGCGGGTGCCGTCTTGCCGGGTCGTGACCATGCGAGCCAGCCGCAGCTTGGCCAGGTGCTGGGAGACGGCAGCCGGCGACTTGTCGACGATGTCGGCGATGTGGTTCACGGACAGCTCCCCCGCCCCCTCCAGCGCAAGGATGATCCGCACGCGGGTGGCGTCGGCGAGCATCGTGAAGACCTCGACAGCGAGCTCGACGTAGAGACTGTCGGGGTCCCGACCGCATGTCTTGTTATCTGCATCCATACGCAGATTATTTCATACGGAGACCGCGGCCGGCAGCTGCCGGTGATGCTCAGTCGAGGTGTCGGGCGCGGTGCAGGAGGGCGTCCATGCCGAATTCGAGATGTGCGGTGACGTTGTCGCCGAGGAAGAGTGCGCGGATGCTGGTGAGGGCGGGGAACGAATGCGAGGCAAGTTCCTGCTCGAAGCGGTGGGCGCCGTCCTCCGGGGTGGTCTGTTCCTCGTGGACGAGGCCGACCACGAGGTAGTTGAGGCTCCAGAAGGTGGTGACGGCGAGGTCGGGGTCGACGCCGGCATCGAGCAGA
Organism: uncultured Microbacterium sp.; assembly: GCF_937927635.1. Taxonomy (GTDB): domain Bacteria; phylum Actinomycetota; class Actinomycetes; order Actinomycetales; family Microbacteriaceae; genus Microbacterium. The sequence goes on along the minus strand of NZ_CALBRW010000024.1, from coordinate 97,924 downwards.
GCGGCGATCACCGCCTCCCCCAGGCGCAGGGTGTTGGTCTCGGAGACCCGCGTGCCCGAGACGAGGTGCGCGCCGTCGCGGTGATTCAACAGGACCTGACGGTAGCGGCGGAAGATCTCCTTGACCCGGTCGATCGGCGGGTGCGGGAGGTCGTCGAAGGAGAGCTCCCCGAGGATAGCGTCGGCCATCAGGTCGAGCAGGCGCGCCTTGCTCCCCACCTGCAGCGACACCGAGTTGAGGTGGACGTCAAGGTGTCGGGCGATCCCGCGGAGGGTGATGGCGTCCGCTCCGTCGCGATCGAGCAGGAGCAGGGCGGCGTGGATGACGTCGCGGCGGGACAGTCGGTCGGCCACAGGTTTCTCCTCCGGAGTTGGTCACTGACCAACATTGTAGTAGCTTGGTCACCGACCAAGAGTGTTGGTCACTGACCAAGTCGAGGAGTAGGCATGGGTGCGGGTCACAATCACGGTGCGCCAGCGACCGAAGCGGGAGCGCCCGGGGATCACCGGGCACGTCTGTGGGTCGCGTTTGGTCTGACGGCGACGATCGTGGTCGCGCAGGCGATCGGGTCCGTCGTCACCGGCAGCCTGGCGCTGCTGACGGACACCGCCCACGCGATCACCGACGCATCCGGACTGCTGGTTGCGCTGATCGCGGCGACCCTGATGCTGCGGCCGGCCAACCCGAAGCGGACCTGGGGGTTCCGGCGGATCGAGGTGATCGCCGCGCTCGGGCAGGCCGCGCTGCTGCTGGTGGTCGGCACCTACGCCGCCATCGAGGGCGTCCGGCGTCTGTTCGAGCCGCCGGAGGTTGCCGCCGGCGAGATGCTCGTGTTCGGCATCGTGGGCCTTGCCGCGAATGTCGTCGCGATCGTGATCCTGTCGTCGAGCCGCGGCGCGAACTTCAACATGCGCGCCGCGTTCCTGGAGGTGATCAACGATGCACTCGGCTCCCTCGGAGTGATCGTGGCCGCGATCGTGATCGCCACGACCGGTTTCCAGCAGGCCGACGCGGTGGCGGGCCTCTTGATCGCGGCGCTGATCGTGCCGCGCGCGATCATCCTGATGCGCGACACCACCCGGGTGCTGATGGAGTTCACCCCTGCCGGTCTGGACCTGGACGAGGTGCGCCGCCACATCCTCGAGCTCGAGCACGTCACCGATGTCCACGACCTGCACGCGTCGACGGTCGCGACGGGTCTGCCCACCCTGACCGCCCACATCGTGGTCGAGGATGAGTGCTTCACCGATGGGCACGCCGCGGAGGTGTTGCACGAGGTCCGCGAATGCGTGGCCGGGCACTTCCCGGTGTCGATCCAGCACTCCACGTTCCAGGTCGAGACCGCCCACCTCACCGAGGACGAATCGGCCCTCGTCCGGCACGAGTAACGCCGTCTCCGGAGGCAGCATCATTCACGAGGCGATCGCTACGAGCTGCTCAGCGACGCTGCCGGGAATCCGGTGGCGGCGCACCGCGGTCAGGGGGCGGGTCAGCGGCTCGCCGTCCGTCGGAACGAGGACGAGCCGGCCGAGCACGAGGTCGTCGCGAACGACCTGACGGCTGAGCACGCCTGGCGCAGTGCCGGCACGGATCGCCGAGCGCACGGCCGCCGGGGTGGCCAGCTCGAGCTGGGCCGGTGCGGGATCTCGGTCGAGGCGTTCGTGGATGATGTGCTCGAGCGCGTCCCGAGTGCCGCTGCCCGGTTCGCGGGTGACGAGTCGCGCAGCGGCGAGCTCGTCCAGTCGGACCGGCCTCTCCCATTGCGCCCAGGGGTGAGTGGGGGCGACGAGGACGGCGAGCTCGTCGACGCCGAGGTCATCCAACTGCAGGCCGGTCGGGAGCACGGGGGTCTCGATGAAGCCCAACTCCACCTCGCCGCGCCGGACCTTGTCGATGACGCCCGCGCTGTTCTCCGTGAGCAGGTCGACCGCCGTGGGCGGGCGTCCCGCGCTCTGCTCCGCGTCGCGGAGCCGGACCAGCCAGCCCGGAAGCAGGACTTCAGCGATGGTCTGGCTCGCCGCGACGCGCAGCCGCGCCGGGTGGGTCGCGGTGAGAGTCAGTAGTCCGGCTGCGAGGCGGTCATGTGCAGCGAGTACGTCCCCGGCCCAGCTCGTGATCAGGGCGCCGGCGTCGGTGAGCGTGGAACCGCTGATGCCGCGGTGGAGTACGGATACGCCGATCGCGTCTTCCAGCGAGCGGATTCGGCCGGATACGGCCTGCTGGGTGAGGCCGAGCACGCGGGCCGCACCGGCGATGCTGCCGGTGTGGCCGACCTCGACGAGCGTGCGCAGCAGCTCGGCGCTGGGTGCTGTCGGATTCGATGCCACAAGTCCATCTTGTACCCACCCCGGCTCCGGTTCGTTTCCCCGGTGACGGTGAGCGGCCAGAGTCGATGCCGTGACCGGTTCTCCTCTTCTCCGTTTCCTTGCGGCCGTCCGGCGCCTGGCGCCGGGATTGGGGCTGGCTGCGGCGATCGCCGCAGCCGCGACGGTGATCGGATCGCTCGTCCCGCTGGTGGGGGCAGCGGTTCCCGGGCTGCTGATCGGCGCGGCGATCGGCGCGGTGCGCCGGCCTGGGGCACGGGTGCGGCCGGGGATCGACTTCGCCGCGAAACGGGTGCTGCAGACCTCTGTCGTGCTGCTGGGTACGCAGTTGTCGGTTCTCGACGTCGCCCGCGTCGGCGTCGCCGGGCTACCGGTGACGGTGGGGACCCTCGCGGTCGGTCTCGCCGCCGCCTGGGCTCTCGGTCGCGCCCTGCGTGTCGGCGGGGACACGACGGTGCTGATCGGTGTGGGGACCGGGGTGTGCGGGGCGTCGGCGATCGCCGCGACCGCGCCGGTGATCGGAGCTGCGGCAGCCGATGTCGCGTACTCGGTCAGCACGATTTTCGCGTTCAACATCGCCGCGGTGCTCATCTTCCCGCTGGTCGGGCATCTGCTGGGGATGAGCCAGGCCGGCTTCGGACTGTTCGCCGGCACGGCGGTCAATGACACCTCTTCGGTTGTCGCCGCCGCGGCGGCTTACGGGCCGGTCGCCACGGACCACGCGATCGTGGTCAAGCTCGTGCGGACGCTGGCGATCATCCCAATCACCCTGGTGCTTGCCGCGGTGACGCGACGCCGCGACCGATCGCCCGGCGTGCCGCGCCCGGCGGCGCGGGGGCTCTGGGACGTGGTGCGGCTGGTCCCGTGGTTCCTCGTCGGGTTCGTGCTGATGGCCGTGCTTAACTCGCTCGGCCTGGTGCCCGCTGCGGCGCACCCGCCGCTGTCGGCGGCAGCGGGATATCTGATCGCGGTCGCCCTCTCCGCGATCGGGCTGTCGGTGGATCTCGCGGCGATGCGCCGCGCCGGCTGGCGGCCGCTGCTGCTCGGCGGCTCGCTGTGGGTCGTGGTGAGCGTGACCAGCCTGGGGTTGCAGGCCGTCACCGGCAGCACCTGATCGTCACGGCCGCGGACGGGCGTGTCAGTCGGTGTAGCGACCGTCCTCGATCTCTGCCAGCAGGCTCGGACGGGTGGGGGACCATCCGAGCCTGCTGCGGGCGCGCGCTCCGCTGGCCTGCTGGTCCAGCAGCAGCGCCTCCCCGAAGGCGCCGAGGCGCGCGATGGTCGCCTCGGCGGACTCGGGCGTGACCTGGCCGTCGAGCCCGCGGGTGCGGCTCGCGGCTTCCCCGAGCTCGCGCACGGTGGGGTTCTGGCCGCTCGCGGCGAGGTAGACCGAGCCGTGCGGGGCCTGCTCGAGCGCGAGCACGTAGAGGTCCGCGAGGTCGTCGACGTGCACGGTGCCCCAATGCTGGGAGCCGTCGCCGACGAGCTGCACGCCGGGCGGGGTTCCGGTGTCATCGGCGCGGGTGACGGTGTTGGGGATGCCGTCGCCGTGTCCGTACACGATCGCCGGCTCTACGAGGATCGCGCGGATGCCGGGGGTGGCGAGGATGCGTTCGTCGATCTCCGACCGCCAGGCCACCAGCGAGGGTGGGTTGTGCGGGGTGTCCTCGGTGAGGTTCGCGCCGGGACCGTGGATCCAGATGCCGCCGGTGCGGACGAACACGGCCTCGCGATCGCCGAACCCCGCCAGCACTGCGTCAGCGAACTCGACCTCGGCGTCCCGGCTGGTCGCATCGCCCGGGCTGGCCGTGTGGACCACCGCCTCAGCATCGCCCGCGAGCCGTGCGATCAGGCCGTGATCGCGCATATCCCCGAGGACCGGGCGAGCGCCCACCGCGCGGGCTCGGGCGGCACCGTCCTCACTGCGGACGAGCGCGGTGACCTCGTGCCCGTTCCCTCGCGCTGCGGCGAGGACGGCCGAGCCGATGAACCCGGTCGAGCCGGTGAGAAGCACGTGCATGATGATCCTTTCCAGCGATCGGGGACCCGATCATCCGAGTCCTCGGGGATGTTGCAGCGGGAGGGCAGCGACGGTGGGGTGGTCGACGCCGAGGACGCCGGTCTTGGCGGCACCGCCGGGTGAGCCGAGCTCGGTGAAGAACTCGACGTTGACGGTGTAGTAGTCCGCCCACTCGTCGGGGAGGTCGTCTTCGTAGTAGATCGCCTCGACTGGGCAGACGGGTTCGCAGGCGCCACAGTCGACGCATTCGTCGGGGTGGATGTAGAGCATCCGGTCGCCCTCGTAGATGCAGTCCACCGGGCACTCGTCTAAGCAGGCGCGGTCGGTGACGTCCACGCAGGGCAGTGCGATCACATAGGTCATCGGGGGTCTACTCGGTGACGTTGATGATCATGGTGAGCCCGCCGGCGCCGTCGGTCTCGACGTTGTTGTTGGTGGTGTGGTGGTTGATGTGGCAGTGGATGAGCCATTTGCCGGGCTCGAGCGCGTTCCAGATCACGTCGTAGCGTTGACCGGGCCCGATGTTGATGGTGTCGGCTTTGAATTGTTGGTCTTCGGCGAGGGCTTCGCCGTCGCGGGCGACGACGGTGAACGGGCCGCCGTGGATGTGCATCGGGTGGATGCCGACGGTGTTGGAGCCGATGAAGCGGACCTTGAGGGTCTCGCCGATTTTCATGTCGATGGTTTCGGTGGCCGGGTACGCCTTCCCGTTGATGGTGAAGTAGTTCGGCATTCCTCCTTCCATCGGCATCGCCGGGTAGGTCAGGCCTTCTCTGTTGAGCCATTCCTGCAGCTGGATCGTGTAGTCGTGATCCGCCGCGGGCTGCTGGGACGGGTCGGCCGGGTCGATGATGAGTGCCCCGTACAGGCCGAGCGCCTGCTGCCGGTCGGCGTGGTCGTGGGAGTGGTAGAAGAAGGTGCCCCATTGCTTGACGGTGTACTCGTAGCTGTACGTGGCACCGGGCTGGATCGGGTCCTGGGTGATGCCGGCGGGGCCGTCCATCTCGTTGGGGACGTCCAGGCCGTGCCAGTGCACGGTGGTGGTCTCGTCGAGCTTGTTGGTGACGTCGATGCGGATCCGGTCGCCTTGGGTGAAGTTCAGCCGGGGCCCAGGCACCTGTCCGTTGTACGCATATGCGTCGACGGCGACACCGGGGAGGATCTCCCATCGGATCAGGGAGACGGTGAGCTCGTAGATCTTCACGCCGTCCTCGATCCGGGAAGGCTCGAGGACCTCGTCCCCGCGGGTGTCCACGTCGTAGGAGCTGGTGACGTCCCGCGGGTCGACCGCGGCCATGTCCTCCATTGCCTCGGCGGGAGTGTCGCGGGTCATGACCATGCCCGGCGGCATGATCAGACCGCCGACGTCTTCGGCGCTGAGGGTCATGTTGACCGCGTTGGCGGGGGCGACCATGCCCACGATCAGTGCGATCGTCGCGAACGAGGCGACGACGGTCAGCTGCGGGACGGTGACCTTACTCGTCCCGCGGGGCTGATGCTGCTCATGCTCGGACGGCGGCTGCGCCTCGTCACGCCCCGCCCCGGATCCGGCGGCCATCGCCGCGTGCCCGGCGTGTTCGGTCTGCGGATCGGTGGCCGGCTCCTTGCGTTGGGTCATCAGCCCGTGCTTGATGCCCTTCTTCACCATCCACACGTTGGAGGGGTAGGCCAGCGCGAAGCCGGCGGCGACGCCGACGGACATCACACCCCAGAAGATCAGTTCGGTGGGGACCATGGCCCGCATGTCGCGGCCCATCATCAGCAGCGACATCACCGGCGCCATCCCGGCCATCATGAAGTTCATGCTGATGAACTCCGGCAGGAACGAGCGGCGCACGTTCTGCCAGTAGGTGCCGCCCATCATGTTCTTCATGAACAGGGCCTGGAAGATGAACAGCCCGAACGCGAAGCCGGCGATGTACTCGATGATCAGATCCAGCCACATCGGCAGGCCCAAGGTGGAGACGATCACCGCGGCGGCGATGATGCCCGTCGCGTCTCCGGCCACGCAGTGGATGGTCGATCCGATGCCCTGCTTCCACAGCGGCTTGGTGAACTCCTCGTGCTCCCCCGGCCGTGGCTCCTTGTCCGCCAGGACGTACAGCAGCGCACCGACGGGCCCGAGGTAGAGGGTGACGAGGATGAAGCCCCACTTCATCACGGTGGGCTCGGGGTTGTTGCGGAACTGGTCGACGCCGACCCAGACGGTGCTGATCGCCACCAGGACGAACCAGCCGACCAGGAAGTAGTCGATGGGTTGGATCAGCATGATGTTCCCTCCGCTGCGCGCCGAGCGCGGAGCGGCTCGAACCCGAATATCCCTCCTCATAGCGTACCCCCGCAGGGTATATCGAGGCCAGGTAGTTAGGCTGGGGCGATGGGGAGACGAACGCGCCGGTTCTTCGCCGTCGCGGGTTGTGTCATGGTGCCCGCGACCACGCTGTCGGGGTGCTTATAGACACGGTGATCTGGGGCGCGGCCGGCGCTGAGGTGATCGCGACGACGGAGGAACTTATCGCGGCAGCTGCGGTCGGAGAGGGTGAGTCGTTCGCGTGTGCGGACCATGACCCTGAGTTGCGGGAGCCGGAAGACTGGGCGGGCCTGTCCGCTGAGGAACCGGAACGCTTTGTCGCCGAGTACCGGCCCGATCAGGCCCCGCTCACCCCAGAATGGAGCATCAACCCTGTCGCTTCCTCCCGACCGGGTCGCCTCCGGGGTGGAGTTCCCGGGCGACGTGTTCTACCAGGAGACGGACGACGGACTCTGCCTCGTCGACGTCGCCTGGTCGACCGTCGAATAGTCACTGGTATCCCGCAAGACCATCGGCACGGGTCACAGGGGCAGCGTGACCCCGCCGATGAGGGTCTGCAGGGCGGAGATCAAGGTCTCCCAGATCCCGCTGGCCATGAGGATCCCGACCAGCACCAGGGCCACCCCGCCGGTGATGTTGATGACACGGATGTGTGCCCGCAGGATCGTCACCGCGGCCGCGGCCCAACTGAATCCCGCCGCGAGGAGGATGAACGGGAGCCCGAGCCCGATGGCGTAGCTTGCGGTGAGGATGGCCCCGCGCGCTGCGGAGGCGGTGGTCATGCTCAACGCCGAGATCGACGCGAGGGTGGGCCCCAGACACGGCGTCCACCCCAGCCCGAAGGCCACACCGACCAGAGGGGCGGTCGCCAGACCGGGCCGTGCCGGCGGGGACCACTTCAGGGTGCGTTGCAGCGGACGGAAGACGCCGATGAAGGTCAAGCCCATGCCCAGCACGACCAGCCCGAGGACACGGGTCACGATCGACTGCCATTGGATCAGCCAGGCCCCGGCGGATCCGAACGCGGCGCCGTACAGGACGAAGAGTCCGGCGAACCCCAGGACGAACAGCACTGCCCCGACCACGGGTGCCCAGCGTGATCTGTGCACGGTGTTCCCGGTGATGAGTCCGAGGTAGCCCGGCACGAGGGGCAGGACGCAGGGCGACGCGAAGGAGAGGGCACCGGCGGCTGCCGCCAACGGTAACGCGATCCACAGCGCGCCGGTGCCGATCGGGTCGGTCATGTGCGGGTTCCGGAACCGGGGCGGCGGCGGCCGGCCATGATCGCGCCGGCCATCAGAAGCAGCGCTCCCATCGGATAGCCGGCGGCCAGGTCGAGCCATCCTGGTGGCTGTCCGATCCCCAGCACGTCCAGATGCGCCAGCCAGTGGGAGATCACCACCAGGGCGCCCAGGCCCAGCAGCGCCTGGCCTGCATGCACTAGGCGGCGGTGGCGTCTCCAGAGCCGTTGGGTTTCCGACGGATCGGGGGTGCCTTCGCGGGATGGGGTGGTCTTCTTGCTCATGTCGCTCCTTGATGGGTGTCGTGGTTCGTTCCGGCAGGTCACAGCCCGGAGTAGGAGTGCAGGCCCTTGAAGAAGACGTTGACGATGCCGAAGTTGAAGATCACCGCGGTGTAGCCGATGATCGCCAGCCAGGCCGCGGCTCGTCCGGACCATCCGCGGGTGGCCTTCGCGTGGATGTATGCCGCGTAGATCACCCAGATGATGAAGGTCCACACCTCTTTGACGTCCCACCCCCAGAACCGGCCCCATGCGCGTTGCGCCCAGATCGCCCCGGCGATCAGGGTGAACGTCCACAGGATGAAGCCGATGATGATGAGCCGGTAAGTGAACCGCTCGAGGTCCTCAGGCGGGGGCAGCAGCCGCCGCAGCCGACCCGTCGTGGGTGTGTTCGGGACAGTCCGCGCGCTCCACAACTGCGCGATGCTGGCCAGGCAGGACAGGCTGAAGAATGCGGTGGCGAGCAGTGCCACGAGCACATGGATGATCAGCCACGCCGACTGCAACGCCGGGGGCAGCGGGATCGCGGGGACATAGAACAGGGCGGCCGCCGCCCCCATCAGCAGGGTCGCGCCACCGAGGACCGCGACCCCGAGCACGGTGACGTACCGCACCCGCCGAGCCACGACGAGGAACAACAGGATCAGGAACAGCACACCGGTGACGGAGAACTCGTACATGTTCGCCCACGGGATCCGTCCCGCCGCGGCCGCCCGCAACCCGAGAGCGGCCAGGTGGAACACGACCCCGATCACGGTCAGCGCATACCCGGCGCGTTGCGGCACGGAGCGTGCCCGTGCCACGGCGGGGCGGGTCAGCGTCGTGACGGACCCGACACTGCTGGCCTGCGCGGCGTCGACGTGAGCGCGTGGGGCCGGGCGGGATAGGCGTGCCGTGGCCGCCAGGAGGTAGCTGATCAGCGCGGCGACGTAGAGGGCGATCGCGGAGTACAGGGCAACCTGAGAGAGAGAGTCGAGGTAGGTGTTCATGTGTCCTTCTCCTGCGGGGGCGGTGGGGGGATGATCCTGGCGGTGAGGTCGCGGACAGCGGCTTCCAGGCCCGGGTCGTGCCCGCGGGCCAGGCCTGCCACGTCGATCCGGGTGGTGCCGGCGGTGGGGGTGAATCGCACCCAGATCCGTCTGCGCGGCACGAACAGTGCCGCCAGCACGCCCGCCAGGGCGGTCAGGGCGGCGGCGAGAACGACACCCTGGATCGGGTCGGAGGTGAGCTCGAACGAGGCGAACCGGCGGATCTCGGAGATCTCGATGCTGCCCAGGCCGTCGGGGAGCTGCTGCGAGACGCCCGGGGTGAGCGTGAGGGCGGCGGCGGGCGCCCCCGGTCCTGCCAGCTGGGTCATCTTCGAGGTGTCCAACCGGTACGCGTTGGAGGCCGTGGTGTTGTCCAGTCCCAGGTCTCCGCTGTAGACGTTCAGTGTGACGACCGGATCGGTCAGGATCGGCAGGGCGGACGCGGCGGCCCCGCTTCGGGTCGTCACCGGTGTCGGGTAGAGGAATCCGGTCATCCCGATCTGCTCGCGAAGACCGTCGGGAACCTTCACGACGCCGAGGCTGGTCAGGTTGGCGTCCTGCGGCAGGAACGGGATCATGTCGTCGAAGACGACGTTGCCCCGAGGGTCCTTCACGATGATGCGGGGCGCGTAGCCGTTTCCCAGCAGGTAGATGTTGGTGCCGTTGATGTCGAGCGGCTCGTTGACCCGAATGTTGGCGGTGCCCGGTGTGGCCGTGTCGTCTGGCCGGGTCACCGACACCCGGGCGTCGTACCCGCGAGGCATCCCGAACGCGGCCGGGTTGTCGGTGACGTAGGTGACGGTGAGCTTGTCGAGGGTGAGCGCGAACGGGGTGAGACTGTCGTCGCTGACCAGGGGGCCCGCCGTGTAGGTGTCGTAGGCGAGCCGGGTGTTGGTGAACGACTGGCCCTCCACGAGCACCCGCTGGCCGGTGTGGCGGAGCCCGCTGCCCACGGCGAGGGCGATGATCGCGACGGTGATCGCCACATGGAAGAGGATGTTGCCGGTCTCGCGAAGGTAGCCCCGCTCGGCGGCGAGCGACAGCTGACCGTGGTCGCCGGGGTAGGCGTGCACCCGGTATCGGAAGCTCCGCAGGGTGCTCCATGCGGTGGCGTGCAGATCCGTGAGGGCCGCGTCGGAGCGTGCTGTCACATGAACGGGCAGGCGATCCATATTCGTGGGGGTGCGCGGTGGTGGCGCGGTCAACGCGCGCACGTGGTAGCGGATGCGGGGGACGAGGCATCCAATCAGCGAGACCATCAGCAGCAGGTAGATCGCGGAGAACCAGGGCGAGGTGTAGACATCGAACGCGGAGAACATGTCCAGTACCCGCGCCCCGTTCGGGTCGCGGGTGAAGTACTGAGCGACGCCGTTGGGGTCCGCGCTGCGCTGCGGAACCAGCGACCCCGGGATGGCCGCAACGGCAAGCAGCAGAAGAAGCACCAGGGCGGTGTTCATCGACGTCAGCTGACGCCACGCCCAACGAGCCCACCCTCCCAGAGACAGCTTCGGTGACGCGACCCCTCTCACGGAGGTCGCCTCGGTGTCGCCGGTCTTCGTCGTCATCGTGAGCTGCCCCGTCTCACTCCGCGACGACCCGGTCCACCAGCGCATCCAGGATGGCCTGGTCGGGCAGCTGCCCCACCACACGCGCGGCCACGCGCCCGGTGCGGTCGAGGACGAGGGTGGTGGGCACGGCGTTCGGGGCGATCTTGCCCCGGAAAGCGAGCTGCACCGCACCGCTGCCCTGGTCGAGAATCGACGGGTACGGGATGTCGAACTCCCGCTCGAAGCTGCGTGCCGTGTCCGCGGAATCACGCACGTTGACGCCGATGAAGTCGACGGGCTCGGCCGCGTACTTCGCGGCCGCCGCGGACAGCAGGGGCGCCTCCACTCGGCAGGGCGGGCAGGCCGCGTACCAGAAGTTGACCACCACGACCCGGCCGGTCGACGTCGACGACGTGTAGTCGCCACCGGTGTCGAGCGGCCCCCCGAAGTCGATCGCCTCCTCACGGGCCTTCGGCGGCAACTCGGCGATCCGGTCGTCCAACGCGGAGGTGGGTTGGCGTTGTGACGCGAGCCCTTCCAGCCCCGAGGGCTGTGCCGCGCACCCGGACAGCAGGATCGCGGCGAGAACGGGGGCGGCGAGGAACGCCGCCTGACGGGCGAACGGCAAAGACATGAGATCTCCGTGACTTCTGAGCGGAAGATGCGACAGGGCAGCCGCGACGTCCCGTGTCGCAGGGGCGCCAGGCGCGCGGAAACACAACCCCATAGAGGGGGCGACGTCGGGATGGTTCGCGGGTTGCTAGGAAGAAGCGCCGCGCGAACCGCTCAGGCTCACGTCCGGCTGATGCAGAGAGACTGCAGGGTTATCCCCGGGCCGCGGGTGGACGGCTCCCCCACCTGGGGGGCCAGGACGTCCAGCATCTCGGCCGGGACGAATGCCGCAGCAGGCACCGCCACCGGCCCCGCATCGGAGGCGAGCGCGGACGGGCAGGTCGAGTCCGTCACCGACACATCGCAGGGGAGCATGCAGGCATCCGAGCCGGTATCCGTCCCGGAGATCGTCGGCCCTGCCGGCGACGAGACGGCGACCGACACCGTCGCCGGGGCCGCCGCATCCGCGCCGATCGTCGACACGGCACCGGGCAGGATGTGTGCGAGGAGGATCGCGACGGCGGCGACGATGAGGCACAGCAGGACACCGGTATGCGGCCGGGTCGTCCTCGCTGTCACGCGCATCTTGCTGCCTCGATCGGTGGAGGATGAACCTCATCACCTGGAAGAACTGATCTTGTGCAGAGGGTAACAGACCACCTGATGCGTCTCCGGGATCGGCTCAGCCGCCATGCTGCGAGCATTCGCGGCATGCGGAGGGCAGCCCCCTTTCTCCGCACAGTCAGCCCCTAACCTGCATTGCTAAAGTGGGCGCCATTATGACGCCGACGCTGCACCCGCGGGAAACTCTCCGCCGTGGCGAGCAGCGCTTGATGATCAAGATCATCGCGACGCTCGGGCTGGCGCTTGCTCTCCTGGTCGGCGGCTGGTCGACAGCTCACGCCGAGGGGGAGATTCCCGGCACCGCGGACACGGTGAGCACCACCACCGGGGCCGCGGAGCATGGCCCCGACATCGGCTCGGGTGCCGCAGCGGCGATCAACGATGACGGGATGCTCGGGGCGGCGTCCTGCATGATCGGGGTGCTCTGCACCTTCCTGGTGTTCGTTCTCGTGCGGGTGGTCGTCTTCCGCGCCCGGCGGGCCTGTCTGCTCACCTCTCGGCCCATCCGTGCATCGTTGCCCCGGTGGGCGCTCCCCCCGAGCCTGTCCTCGCCTCCTTCTCTCACCCAGCTGTCGATCTCCCGAACCTGATTCCCGGCCCGCTGCCCGCAGGGCAGCGCCCTTCACCCGCCGTCACCGGCGGTGTCAGTGATGTGCCGTTTCAGGTTTGGAGTGTTCCATGAATGTCCCTTTGAGGGCGGTTCCCGTCGCCGCCGTGACCGCAGGCCCACCTGCACGCCGCATGCGGGTGATGGTGCTCGAGCAGTCCCGTCGGGGTGTGCGATGACGGGGGCCGGTCTCTCGCATCGCCGGGCGATCATCGTCGGTGCCGGGCAGGCCGGGCTGGCCGTCGCGGCGGCGCTCATCGCGGAGGGGCTACGGCCGCAGCAGGATTTCGTGGTGATCGACGCCGCCCCCGAGGGGCACCGCAGCTGGGCCAGCCGGTGGCACTCGATGGTGCTGCTCAGCGACGCGCGGCGTAGCGGGTTGCCGGTTCAGCCCGTCCCGGGAGATCGGCGGCGGCATCCGCGGGCCGATGAGATCCTCGACTATCTGGAAGGCGTGCAGGCCGGGCTCGGAGTGAAACCCGTGTGGGGCGTGCGCGCACTCGACGTGCGCTATCGCGGCTCGGGCACCGCGTTGATTCTCGCCACCACGGAGGGCGAAATCCAGACCCGCAACATCGTCTGCGCCACCGGGGCCGCTGCCCGTCCTCGCCTTCCGGAATGGGCGGCGAAGCTCAAGCCGCCGGGCCTGGTGATCCACAGCAGCGACTACCACTTCCCCCGACAGGTTCCTGCCGGCGACGTGCTGATCGTCGGCGGCGGGAATAGCGGCTGCGAACTCGCCCGTGAGCTCGCCGGCTCCCACACGGTGACGCTGGCCACCCGGACCCCCAGACGACACCGCCCCGTGGCCAGGTATCCCTCGGGACCCCCCGGGCTGTTCGCAGGGGCCACGCGAGAGCAGCCCCCGGAACCGGTCTTCGGGGATAGCTATCAGGATCTCCGACGATCCGGGATCACGCTGGCACCCGCCGTGACCGGGACGGACGGTGCCACCGTGACTTTCGCTGGCGCCGCCGGGCCCGCCCGTGTCGGGTCCGTGATCCTCGCGACCGGGTACGAGCCGGGGGATGACTGGCTGCCGGAAGATGTACGCACCGAGCGGTCACGCCGTGCCCTGACTGCTTTGCCGGGCCTGTTCGTCGCAGGATTCCCTGCCTACAGTTCCCGCCGCAACACGAACACGTTGGCCGGGGTGTGGCGGGATGCCGCAGCCATCGCCAGACACATCATCAACCGCCCGTGAGGAGCACCCCATGACCGACCCCGCCCTCTGCCTCGACCCGGCTCGTATCACGGAGTTACGACCGTGATCCTGTCGTCGATTCCCAGCCCGGGCATCACCGGGTTCTCACTGGGCCCGTTCACGATCCGGTTCTATGCGCTGTTCATCATCGCCGGCATCATCGTCGCCACATGGCTCACCTCGAGGAGGCTCCGCCAGCGGGGGGCGGAACGAGGCATCGTCATCGACGTCGCGCTTTGGGCCGTGCCCGTGGGGATCATCGGCGGCCGGCTCTATCACGTCGTCACCCACCCGGGAGACTACTTCTACCCGGGCGCCGATCTGTGGCGGGTGTTCTACGTGTGGGAGGGCGGGCTCGCGATCTTCGGCGCCATCATGTTCGGTAGCGTCGGCGCCTTCATCGCCTGTCGCCGTGCCGGCTTGCGGTTTCTGTCGTTCGCCGACGCGCTCGTCCCGGGGCTGCTGATCGCGCAGGCGATCGGCCGGTTCGGGAACTACTTCAACCAGGAGCTGTTCGGCACCCCGACGGACCTACCCTGGGGGTTGCAGATCGACCCGTCCAGTCCGGCGTTTCCGCCAGGCCTGCCACCTGACACGCTCTTTCACCCGCTGTTCCTGTACGAGATGCTGTGGAACCTCGCCGGTGCCGCAGCCATCTTGCTGATCGAACGGAAGACCCCGCTGCGATGGGGCAAGGCCCTGGGCATGTATCTCATCATCTACGGGACTGGTCGGGCTTGGTTCGAGTCGTTCCGGCTTGACCCGACCGAGTTCGAGGTGGCCGGGCTGAAGATCAACATGCTCGCCGCCATGCTGGTCGCCGCCGGCGGCCTGGCCCTGTTCCTCATCCAGAGCCGACGTCACCCCGAGCCCGAGCTCTCCCCCTACCTGCCGGACCGCGCGCCCGCCGAGACCCCCTCCCCATCGCCGCAGAAATGACACCGACACGTGCCACAGGAACCGGCCCCGCTCGCACACGCCCGCCGCTGGGTCACATGATCAGGGCACCGCAGACCCCGCCGTCGGGAGGGGCGCAGCCGGAGGTGCACCGCTCCCCCGGTCTCGGATCCCGCAGCCCTGCGCCGCGCGTGCGGCCGCTGTTGCCGCTGTGGGCTGCGCTGCCGGCCGCGGCAGTGGCAGGGATCGTGATGGATCTCGCCTACCCCGATGTCGGGTTCTGGCCGGCGGCGTTCCTCGCCACCGGGCTCATGCTGCTGACCTTGATCGGCCGCAGCGTGTCCGGGGCCCTCACGGTCGGGCTGGTGTTCGGCCTGGTGTTCTTCTCGCTGCTGGTGCTGTGGACCTCCCGTTACCTCGGCCCGATCCCCTGGCTGGCGCTGACCGTGGTGGAGGGCTCTCTGACGGCGGTCGGGATGATCACGCTCACCCTGGCGTACCGGTGGCTGCCGCGCATCGCACCCGGCCCGGTCGGTCGGCTGGTCCTGCTTCCCGGGCTGATCGCCGCGCTGTGGACCGGCCGTGAGGTAGCCCTCGGGGCCTGGCCGTACGGCGGGTTGCCGTGGGCGCGCCTGGGGATGACCCAGTCCGAGAGTCCCACCGTGGAGCTGTCGTCCTGGGTCGGTGTCAGCGGGCTGAGCTTCCTGATGGTGCTCACCGTCGCGATCGCCGTCGAAGGGGTCCGCACCCACAGCTGGCGCAGACCATGGTCGGCGATGCTGCCGGTCACCATCATCGGCATCCTGCTGCTGGTGCCGGCCTTCCCCACCACCTCCGCGGGGTCGATGCGGATCGGCGCGGTCCAGGGCAACGGTCCGTCCGGATACTTCGACGACCGCCGGCCTGGGGCGATCGCCGACGCGCAGGCGGCGGCCACCGAGGACCTGTTCGATGAGAATCTTGACCTGCTGGTGTGGCCGGAAGGTCTGGACGCCGACCCGTTCCGCAGCGCCTCCCTCGCTGGCGTGCTCACCACGATCAGTCAGCGTGCGGGCGCCCCGCTGCTCGCCAACGCCGCGACCGGCGTCGACGACCGGCTCTACAACACCTCGTTCCTGTGGGATCCGAGGATCTCCCCCGCCCCCAGCCGGGATCAGGTGCAGACGCATGCGAAACGGCACCCGGTCCCGTTCGGGGAGTACGTGCCGGACAGGGCGTTCTACAACGCTCTGGCCCCCGACCTGGTCGGCCTGATCCAACGGGAATACACGCGCGGCACCGACATCCCGATGGCGTTCGTCGACGAGATTCCCGTCGGGCTGGCGATCTGCTTCGACGTCATCTACGACGAGGTGATCACGGAGAGCGTGACCGCCGGGGCGCAGGTGCTGGTGTTTCAGACCAACAACGCCGACTTCCGTGGCACCGACGAGAACCTGCAGCAACTCGCCTTCGCGCGGATGCGGGCGATCGAGACCGGCCGCAGCGTGGTGAACGTCTCCACCGTCGGGACCAGCCAGATCATCCGCCCCGACGGCACCACGGTCGCCTCACTGCCCGCCGGCGACTCGGGGACGATGACCGCGGACGTGCCATTGCGCACCGGCAGCACACCCGGTGTGCTCCTCGGGGCAACCGTGTCCGGCGTGCTGTTGTGGGGAGGGCTGATCTCCCTCGGCCTCAGCGGTCTGCTCATGGCGCGCAGCCAGCGGCGTGCGCAGCGTAGGCCGCATCCCGAGGAGGCGTACCATCCGGGGGTACGGTAAGCCGCGGCGGGTATCCTGGGGATGATGCTCGCCCCTTCCCAGATCTGGATCCGGCGGCCGCAACCGGTGCGGTGGCTGATCGTGGCATGTCTGGCCGCGATGGTGATCCTCGGTCTGATGGGGATGCACACGCTGTCCGTGGGGCACAGCGACCCGATGCCGACGGCCGGGATGACGGCGATGACCGAGCACGGCTCGCCCGAATCCGGCGTGGCTGTCTCCCCGGCGAGCGGCGTAGGGGGCGGGCATGAGCAGTCGAACCCCTGCGTGGGGTGCGGCGGCGGCGAAGGCCACGACGCCGCGATGATGGTGTGCGTGCTGGCTCTGCTGGGGTCGCTGCTGCTGATCCTGGTGCCGCTGTCTACGTCATGGCGGGTACGCGTCCCGGATCTTCGCCTTCGCGGGTTGCGGCCGCACGTGCCACAACCCAGCAAGCCGCCCTCACTCGTGGAGTTGTCGATCAGTCGTACGTGAGCGGACGAAACCCGGCAGCCCGCCGGGATACGCCATCCTGCCCGCAGACGGGCACTCACGTACACCCACGAAGAAGGACTGACTGATGATGAAGAAGATTCGTACGACGGCGCTGGTCGCCGTTCCCCTGGCCGGCGCGCTGCTCCTCGCGGGCTGCGCCGACAACGGCGGCTCCATGCCGGGCATGCCCGGCATGGGTGATGGCGGTTCGTCCGCGTCGCCGTCGGAGTCCGCAGAGGCGGACTTCAACATGGCCGATTCGATGTTCGCGATGATGATGATCCCGCACCACCAGCAGGCGGTCGAGATGAGCGACATGATCCTCGCCAAGAGCGACGTCGACCAGCAGGTACTGGACCTGG
Source organism: uncultured Microbacterium sp. (assembly GCF_937927635.1). Classification (GTDB taxonomy): domain Bacteria; phylum Actinomycetota; class Actinomycetes; order Actinomycetales; family Microbacteriaceae; genus Microbacterium. The sequence goes on along the minus strand of NZ_CALBRW010000024.1, from coordinate 80,626 downwards.
CGCAGCAGATCAAGGACGCCCAGCAGCCCGAGATCGACACGATGCAGGGCTGGCTCGACGACTGGGGTGTCTCCAGCGACAGCATGGACATGAGCGGTATGGACATGGGCGAAGACGGGATGATGTCGGAGGACGAGATGGCCGCCCTCAAGGCCGCGACCGGACCGGCCGCCGCCAAGATGTTCCTCGAGCAGATGATCGAGCACCACAAGGGCGCGATCCAGATGGCCGAGACCGAGCTGCAGGACGGGAAGAACGCCGACGCGAAGAAGCTCGCTCAGGCGGTCGTGGATACCCAGTCCGCGGAGATCACCACCATGCAGGAACTGCTCACGCAGCTCTGACCCGTCCCCGGTGGGGGCCGCCCCCGCGGCGCCCCCACCCTGACTCGTGGAAGGAGTGCGTGGTGCACTTCCGCAATCGCATCGTCCTGGGCGCCGCCGGCGCTCTCGCGACCGCCGTGACGCTCGTCGGCTGCGCGGCGACGCCCGACACCCCGACGGAGCAGCCCAGCGGGCTGCCCGCGCATGTGCACGCCGTCGTGGTCGCCCCGGCGTCGGACCAGCTCCTGTTGGGCACGCACGAGGGCGTCTACCCCGTGTCATCGACCGGCGAGCTCGGCGACCAGATCGGCGACACAGGCTTCGACGCGATGGGGCTCACCGCCACGTCGCAGGCCCTGATCGCATCCGGGCACCCCGGCCCGCAAACTCCGTCGAACCTGCCCGGCCCTAACCTTGGGATCATCCGCAGCAGTGACGGCGGCCTGAGCTGGGAGCCGGTGGCATTCACCGGCGAGAAGGACTTCCACGCCCTTGCCGCCGGCGCGGACGACACCGTCTACGGCATCGCCACCGACGGCAGCGACGTGCTGCGCAGCGACGACGGCGGCACCAGCTGGGCGCCCACCGGCGCCCGCCTTGAGGACACCGCCGGGATCGCGGTAGACACCACCGGGAGGGTGGTCGCCGCCACGCCCGCGGGGCTGCAGCTCAGCACCGACCGGGCCGTGTCGTTCGCGGCCTGGCCGGACGCTCCGCTGCTCTACACCGTGGGCGCGTCTCCGGATCGGGAGACGCTGGTCGGTGTAGCCACGGACGGGCGCGTCTGGCTGCTGACCGCCGACGAGGACCAGTGGCGGGAGTCCGGCATGGTCGAGGGTCAGGTGCAGGCGGTCGGGATCGCGGCCGACGGCATGATCGTCGTTGTCGATGAGGACAGCATCGTCATGCTGCCTCCGGGCGCGGCAGGCGCGCCCTAGTCCCCCACCCGTTCAGCGGAGCCGGGTTCGGATGCCGAGCGTGTCGTCGGTGCGCGCGATGGAGTCGCCGGCGTGGTCGCTCAGGCCGGTCAGCGCGCGGATCGCGTCGATGTTCTCCGGGATGACGATCGCCTGGTTGTCGACCATGTAGGCGTAGTACAGCTCGTCGCCGGTGACGGTGAGCATGTCCTCCCAGAGCCCGACCTCGTAGAGGCTCTCGTGCGGTCGGCCGAGATCGGCCATGAGCTCCTTGACGGTGTTGAGCGCGCCGAGCCCGTCGGCTGTGCGCAGCAGCGCGATCCTCGAGGAGGCGCCGAAGGCGCCGAGGATCTCCGGTTTCTCGGCGGGGCGGGTGAGCTGCACCGACCAGTAGTGCAGGTGGGCGATAGTCTCGGGGACCTTGACGGCCATCGTCACGACGTCGATGCCCGGGTCGACGTCCTGGGCATCGGGCCCTTGATGGCTCGGGATCGTCGCCTCCGGCACGAGGGTGTTCATGATGCCGCCGCGGTCGCTCTCCCACGGGTCGGTCGCGCGGCGCAGCAGGGTGCCGCGAGCCTTGGCCAGCAGACCAGCCCGTCGCAGGGCGCCGAGGGTGCGCACGATCGAGGTGGTGTTGCAGGAGACGACGCGAGTGGACTCCCGGCCGATGGCGGTGTCGAACGAGGTGTCAGCGACGAACGAGTGGCCGGTGAGCTGGTGCTGCTCGCCGCCCTGCACGATGAACTTCACGCCGTGCGCACGGTAGCGCGGGATGTTGCGCTCCGGGATGCCCTTCGGAGTGCAGTCGATGACAACATCGGTGCCGCCGAGCAGGTCCTCGAGCGTGCCGGCGGGGGGGAGCCCGGCGTCGCGCATCGCGTTGATGCGGGAGGGGTCTGCTGCGTAGAGCGGGACGCCGAGCTGTTCGAGCGGCCAGACCCGCCAGTCTGTGGTGAGGTCGGCGACGCCGACCAGGAGCATGTCGTCCTGGGCGGCTGACCGCCTCGGCGATGCGTTTGCCGATGACGCCGTACCCGTTGATGGCGACGTTGACGACCCGGGTTGCGCTCACGATGGCGCTCCTCTCTCTGGACCCTGCTCCTCGACCGACATCCCACTTCCGTCGCGGGTAGCATGTCGGTCGCCTCGAGGTGCCTACGGGAGTCGAACCCGTCTGGGCGGCTTTGCAGGCCGCTGCCTCGCCGCTCGGCCAAGGCACCAGGTTCCCGCCCGACGCGGGGCGGGGGAGGCCGGACGGTCGTCCGTCTGGTCCGGGTTAGGACCTGACCAGACGGGCGATCGCGTCGCTGGCTTCCTTGATCTTCTGCTCGGCCTGGTCGCCGTCCATCCGGGCTGCGTCGATCACACAGTGCTTGAGGTGATCGTCGAGCAGCCCGATCGCGACGGCCTGCAGGGCGCTGGTGAGGGCGCTGATCTGGGTGAGGATGTCGATGCAGTACTTCTCGTCATCGACCATCTTCGAGATCCCGCGCGCCTGACCCTCGATGCGCTTGAGCCGGTTCAGGTACTTGTCTTTGTCGGTGATGTACCCGTGAGTGGTGTGCGTCGTGTCGACGGTGGGTGTGGACATGGCCGGTTCCTTCGGTCAGCGGTCGAGGACCGCGCGGGTGCTCGCTTCGGGTGTGAGGTCGATTCGGCGCAGTAGCTGCGCGTTCAGGGCGACCACGACGGTGGACAGTGACATCAGGATCGCGCCGACCGACATGGGAAGGACGAACCCGATCGGGGCGAGCACGCCGGCGGCGAGCGGCACGGAGATCAGGTTGTAGCCTGCAGCCCACCACAGATTCTGCTTCATCTTCCCGTACGCCGCGCGGGAGAGCTGGATCACCGACAGCACCGACCGGGGGTCGGAGCTGGCGAGGATCACTCCGGCGGAGGCGATCGCGACGTCCGTGCCGGCGCCAATCGCGATGCCGACGTCGGCCTGTGCGAGGGCGGGGGCGTCGTTGACGCCGTCTCCGACCATGGCGACCTTGCGGCCTTCCTTCTGCAGCTCGGCGACCTTGCTGGACTTGTCCTCGGGGCGCACGTGCGCGAACACCCGGTCGATGCCCAGCTCGGTGCCGACGGCGTTCGCGACGGCTTCGGCGTCGCCGGTGATCATGACCACCTGCACGCCCAGCTTGTGCAGCGCCTCGACGGCTTCGCGGGACTCGGGACGGATCTCGTCGGCGAGCTTGAGCCCGCCGATGACTTTCCCGTCGCGGGTGACGTGCAGGATGATCGCGCCCTCGCCACGCCAGTTGTCAGCCTGGTCGACCTCACGGGCGCCGACCTCTTCGAGCAGGCGGGGTCCGCCGACGCGGATCTCCGCACCGTCGACGGTGGCGGTGACGCCGACCGCGGGTGAGGAGGTGAACCCGGTTGCCTTGGGTAGGGTGAGGTTCTTCTCCTGCGCGGCGCGGACGATGGCCTTGGCGAGCGGGTGCTCACTGTCGGCTTCGGCGGCGGCGGCGATCGCGAGCACCTGGTCAGCGTCCAGGTCACCGACCGGTTCCACGGCGGAGACGGTGGGCTCACCCTTGGTGAGGGTGCCGGTCTTGTCGAACAGGACGGTGTCGACGGTGCGCATGCTCTCCAGCGCGAGCCGGTCCTTCACCAGCACCCCGCCGCGGGCGGCGCGCTCGGTGGCGATGGAGACCACCAGGGGGATCGCGAGGCCCAGCGCGTGGGGGCAGGCGATGACCAGGACGGTGATGGTGCGGACGACGGCTTCGTCGGGGTTGCCGACGAGGGTCCACACCACCGCGGTGATGGCGGCGGCGATCAGCGCGAACCAGAACAGCAGGGCCGCGGCACGGTCCGCGATCCGCTGCGCGCGGGAGGAGGAGTTCTGCGCATCGGTGACCAGCCGCTGGATGCCGGCGAGGGTGGTTTCATCGCCGGTGGCGGTGACCTCCACCCGCAGGCCGGAGTCGGTGGCGACGGTGCCGGCGGTGACCGGGTCGCCGGTGCCGCGGGCGACCGGGCGGGACTCGCCGGTGACCATGGACTCGTCCATGTCGGCGCGGCCGTCGACGATCTTGCCGTCGGCGGGGACGCTGCCGCCGGGGCGGACCACGACGACATCGCCGACGGCCAGGTCGGCGGGTGAGACCTTGACGATCTGGTCCCCTTCGACCCGCTCGGCCTCATCGGGCAGCAGCGCGGCCAGGGTGTCCAGCGCGGAGCTGGTCTGTGCGAGGGAGCGCATCTCGATCCAGTGACCGAGCAGCATGATCACGATCAGCAGCGCCAGCTCCCACCAGAACTCGAGCTCGTGGTGCAGCAGCCCGAGGGTGGCACCCCAGGACGCGAAGAACGCGACCGTGATCGCCAGGCCGATCAGCAGCATCATGCCGGGCTTGCGGGAGCGCAGCTCGCTGACCGCGCCGGTCAGGAACGGCCACCCGCCCCACCCGTACATGACGGTGCCGAGCACCGGGGCGATGAACCGTGCCCAGCCGGGGACCTCGTAGCCGAGGATCATCGCGAACATCGGGGAGAACGCCACCACGGGGACGGCGATGATCAGGTTGATCCAGAACAGCCGCCGGAACTGCCCGACGTGGTCGCCGTGCCCGGCGTGACCGCCATGGCCTCCCCCGGAGTGGTCCATCCCGCCCGCATGCCCAGCGTGATCCATCTCAGCGCCGTGGCCGGTGTGTCCGCCCTGGGCGCTGTGGCCAGCGTGATCCATCCCGGCCGCGTGCCCAGCGTGCTCGGCGCTCGAGGTGCGGGCTGAGCTCATCGCGTCGTGGGTCTGTGTTGTGGCGGCACCGTGCCCCTCATGCCCATCAGCGAGGGCTTCGCCCCCCGCGCTCTGGTGGCGCGAGTGGTCGTGTGCGTTGGGATCTGTCATGGTCTGCTCCTCATCGTCCAAAGGGAACGAGTGTGATCTCACACCCTGTTCTGAGCTGTCGTGCCGCCTTCGCCTTCCCAGCGGTCGAGCGAATAGATCTTGGAGCGGCCGAACTTCAGCCGCACGCCATACCCGCCGTCAGGTCCGTCGTCAGGGAGAAACTCGGCGCCTAGGGACTCGAGCGCGGCGCGGAGCCGGCTTTGCTGCTCGCTAGACATCCGGTCTCCCCCCTTCTCGAAGTCACGCAGCTCATCCCTGGTGACCTCCGCTTCCTGTGCGACGTATTGAGCGCTTACCTGCACCAGGATGCGAGCGGCACGGGCCAGGTCGCCGTTGAAGACCTGCTGACTCGCTCCCTCGGCCAGCGCACGACGGGCGTGCTCGATCGCCTGGAGGTCGCGGTGGTCCTCTGAACGTGCCTGCGGGTCGATCATCAGTCAAGTTCCCTGTGCCGTGTGGTTGTTCGAGTCTGCCGTGCCGGTCCCGGTGGAGGCGAGGGCTTCCGCGTCAGGAGCGGCGGGGGTGTAGAGCTTGGGCATCCAGCCGAAGACGGCGGGGGCGGCGTCCAAGCCGAGCACACCCACCGGGAGACCGTCGCGCTGCTGAATGATCACCAGTGGGTCGGTGCTCTCCGTGCGGCTGCTGGTGTGGTCACTGGTCAGTCCGGCCCCGGCGATCATCGCGCCGTGGACGGTGGCGGTGAACGGGGCGCGGGGCTGGTAGCTGCCGGGCTGCTCCCCCGCGCCGAGATCGGCGAGGAGGGTGCGGGCGGCGTGCTCGCCCTGCGCGGCCGCGTCGGACCAGTGATCGATCCGCCACACGCCCAGGGTGGGGTCATCGTGCACGGCGACACCGCCGGCGGCGTAGACGTGCGCGGCCGCGGCGCGCAGGCTGTCGTCGACCGCCACAGGCCCGTCCCAGGGGGACGGTGCGGTGGGGGTGGTGCCGTGCGCCACGATCAGCAGGTCGGCGGGCAGCTCGGTGCCGTCATCGAATGTCAGCTCGAGGCGGTCGCCGGTTTCACGGACCGCGGTCAGCGTGCGACCGAATGCGGTGTCCAGGTGCTGCTGGTGCGCGGTGGCCAGCCGCTGCGCGAGCTCGTCGCCGAACACGGTGGCACCGGGGGTCTGTGTGCGGGCGAGGAGGGTGATCTGATGCCCACGTTCGCGCAGCAGTGTTGCGGTCTCCGCGGCGACAAGCCCGGCACCGGAGATGACCACCTGCGCGGGCCGTCCGAGGCCGGTGAGAAGATTCCGGACCGCGATGGCGTCATCCAGAGAGTGCAGCGTGGTGATTCGGTCCGATGAGGCCCCGCGAACGCTGTCTCCGGGGAGGCGTGGCACACTGCCGGTGGCGAGAATGAGTGCGTCGTAGTCCTCGACACGGCCGGACGCGAACCGCACCGTCTTCGTGTCCGTGTCTACCTCGAGGACGGTGTCACCGAGCGCTTCGACGCCGGGGATGACGGCCTGTTCGGGAGTCAGCAAGCCGATCGCGACTCCCTTGTTCACGAGGGTGCGGTTGTAGGGGGTTTCGTCGGTGCGGCCGATCAGGGTGACGGTCACCGCATCCGAGCCCGCGAGAACGCGGGCAGCGGACGTGCCGGCGGCGCCGGCACCCAGGACGAGAACCTTCTGGGGGGACATTTCGCTCCTTGATGGCTGATGGTGGGGCCCGAGGACACGGCGGCTCTCGGGCCCCGAAGGGCTGGCCGTCAGGCGGCCTTGACGTACTTTTCGGGGTCGGCGTCGAAGAGCGGACCGCACGCGGCGCAGCAGAACCAGTACCGCTCGCCTTCGTAGTCCCGGTACAGGCCCTGGGCTTCGGCGACGCTCTTGCTGACGGTGCTGCCGGGCATCACGGGACAGACGACGACATCGTCCGCGTCGGCGGGGGCCTCGTGGTGGTGGTCGTGGTCGTGGCTCATGGCGGGTGTTCTTTCTGTCGGTGGTCGACGGCGGGATGGCCGTCGGTCCGGCACGGTGTGCGCCTGGGACTCCCCTAGCGTATACCCCGTATGGGTATCACAACAGGCGGGTGCCGCCTGCTATTCCCGTCCGGGGCTACCTCATTGGCGGTAGGCGAGGACGGTCATCATGCCGGCCTCGCCGTGGTAGATGTTGTGGCAGTGGGCCATCCACCGTCCGGGATTGTCGGCGTCGAACTCCAGCTCGAGCGTTTGCTTGGGAAGCACGATGGAGGTGTCTTTGCGGGGGCCGCCGCCGGTGTGCTGGTAGGTGTGCCCGTGCAGGTGGAACGGGTGCCACATGTCGGTGTCGTTGGTGACGGTCAGCCGCACCCGTTCGCCCGCGGTGAGCGGGTGCGCGTCGCGGAGTGGGTCGTGCATGTCGAACTGGCGGCCGTTGAAGCCCCAGTCGTAGGCGGCCATGCTGCCGGTGAGGGTCAGCGCGATCGTGCGGTCGACGTCACGCCGTCCGAGGGTGACCGCGGAGGCCGCGGCCAGCAGCTCGGCGGTCGCCACCTGGGAGCCCTCCCCCAGCTCGGTGATCTGCACGTCCGCGGCCGGAGCCTGCCCGCCGCCGGTGCGGACGAGCGCGAAGCCGCGTTCGCGTTTGCCTTCGGCGTCGGCGATGAACGGGAACACCCCGTCGCCGAGGGTGACGAGCACGTCGTAGCGTTCGCCCATCCCCAGCAGGACGCTGTCGACCTCGACCGGGTCGACGGGGTACCCGTCGGTGTGGGTGACGGTGAGGCGGTGCCCGCCGAGCGCGACCCGGAAGGCGGTGTCTCCGCCGGCGTTGATCAGGCGGATCCGGACCCGGGACCCGGGGGTGCCGGTGAACTGGGCGGGGTCGGCGGCGGGTTTGCCGTTGATCAGGTAGTGCGGGTAGTAGACGTCGCCGGCGTCACCGCCGAGCAGGTCGGAGTTCGCGCCCATCAGCATGTTGCCCATTCGCATGAACATGTCCTCCATCCCGCCCATGTCCCCCATCCCCTTGCGCAGCTGCTCGAGCACCTCGTCGGGGGTGGCGGTGACCCCGTCGAGCCAATCGTCGAGGACGATGACCCACTCGTCGTCGTAGCGGAGCGGTTCGTTCGGGTCCTCGACGACCACGACGCCGTACAGGCCGCTGTCCAGCTGTGCGCCGACGTGCGGGTGGAACCAGTGCGTGCCCGGATCGGGAGCGATGAACTCGTACCGGAAGGAGTCGTCGGCGGCGATGGGCTGCTGGGTGAGCGGGGGGACGCCGTCCATGTCGTTGCGCAGCGCGAGCCCGTGCCAGTGCACGGACGTGTCGAAGGGAAGGTCGTTGCGGACGGTGGCCTGAAGGGTGTCGCCGGCGCGAACGCGGATCACGGGGCCGGGGATGCTGCCGTAGGAGAACGTGGAGGCTGGCTTCCCAGCCAGGTCCAGGGTCGCGGCCGCAGCGGTCAGGCTCGCGGTGACGACGCGGCCGGTGCTGCGCCGGTCCTTCTCCGTGCGGTCAACGGCGCCCCCAGTGGGCGGCACCCAGGCGGGGGCGGGCGTGCAGGAGGCGAGAGCGGCGATGGCAACGGCACCCACTCCGAGGGAGAGGAAGCCTCGCCTGGTCACCAGCAGCGGTGGGCGGGAGGTGGGAGCTGTCATGATCTCACGGTTCCTTTCTGATGAGGAGACACAGATGTTGAATCGGCACCGGCACGGTCGGTCAGCCGTAGCCGGGCGACGGTGGCGGTGCCGCTCAGCAGCACGACCACCGCACCGAGCGCGATCGCGGCACCGGGGAGGGTGAGCAGGGGCACGAGGAGTCCGGCCAGCACGGTGGGGACGGACATGGCGAGGTAGGAGATCGTGTAGATGACCGCCATGACTCTCGCTCGCTGCTCGGGATCCACGTGCGGCAGCAGAGTACGCATCGCGCCCATGAAGGCGGTGCCGAAGCCCGCCCCGACGATCGCGACGCTGGCGAGGTAGCCGGGGAAGCTGTGCACGGACAGGGCGAGCACGCTGAACAGTGTGCCCAGACCTAGGGAGACGCTGCCGAACAGGCTGATGCGTCGCGGGCGGGAGCGGTGCAGCAGGAGCGCCGCGGCGACTCCGGCCGCGGCCAGCACGAGGATCGACAGGGCTTCCTCGACGTGGGTATGAGCCGCGAACTGAGTGGCGATGATCACCGTGCCCAGCGCGAGAAACATCCCGTTGGTGACCCATCCAGCGATCACGGCCGGGACGACGGAGAAGAGGACGCGTCTGGTCGGGGCGGAGATCCGCTCCCGCCTTCGCGGGGTGCGGCGCTCATCACGCAACTGCGCGTGGTGCGGTTCCGGGATGATCCCGGCGGTTCCGGCAATCAGGACGAACAGGGCGGCCAGGACCAGGAAGACGGTGCCGGCGTCGATGCCATGCAGATCGAGTAGTCCTGCCGCGGAGATCGCCCCGATGCCGAGCCCGGCCATCGGGGCGGCGGTGTTGGCCAGTGCGGCGGCCCCCGGCCGGCCGGCAGGTTCGAAATCCACCATCATTGCGTTCATGGCGGGGATGAGCAGTCCTGCCGCCAGCCCCTGCAGCGCGCGGGCGGCGAGCAGTGCGGTGAAGGAGTCGGCTGCCCAGAACAGCAGCAGGCTGGCAGCGAGTAGGAGAGCTCCGAAGACCAGGACGCGGCGGCGCCCGAACCGGTCGGACGCGGATCCGAGCACGAGGAGTGCGATCAGGAGGGGGATGGCGTAGATGGCGAAGATGACGGTGGCGGCGACCGGCGGCAGCTGCAGGTCTTGGATGAGCTGAGGGTAGAAGGGAGAGGGTGCGGATGCCGCGGCCATCAGCAGCACGGTGCCGGTGACGCTGAGACAGAAGCCGCCGCGTGCGCGGCTGATCCGGGTGGGTGCGCTCATACCGCCGCCTCGTGCAGCCGTGCCGCATTCTGATGCACCGCGGTGACTTGGTCGACTCCGGTGACGCCGACGATCGTGTCGCCCGCCATGTGCATGACAAGAGTGTCGTCGGGGAAGATGTGCTCGTTCGTGGTGGTGGTGTAGCCGATGCCGGAGATCGCCGTGCCGTGGATCAGCGCGCCGTACGGGCTGCGCGGTCGGTACGGGCCGGGGTCGTCACCGTCGAGGTGGTCGTGCAGCAGGGCGGCCGCCGCGTGGGCGCCCTGCGCGGCCGCGTCGGCCCAGTGGTCGATGCGCCAGGTGCCGAGGTGGTCGTCATGATGCGTCGCGGCGCCGCCGGCGCCGTAGATGCCTGGTGTACCCGAGCGCAGGTGGTCGTCGACGTCGACTCCGCGGATGAACGGGTGGGGTCCGGTCGGGAAGCTCCCCAGCGCGATGATGAGCAGGTCCGCCGAGAGGGTGGTCGTGTCGTCCAACGTGATTCCCAACAGGGGGCCGCGGTCATGGAGCTCGGTGATCGTGCGGCCGAGGAAGGTCGTGACGCGCCCGCGGTGCGTGTCCGCTATGCGGGCGGCGAGGAGCGTGCCGAATGCGGCCTGTCCGGGAATGCGGGCACGGCTGATCAGGGCAGCGTGGTGTCCCGCCTCGCGGAGGGCAGAGACGGTCTCCGCCCCAGTGAATCCGCCCCCGTAGACGGCAACCCGTTTCGGGCCGGGCCGGTGCGTAAGGATGCTCCGGATCCTGTCGGCGTCGTCGAGGGTGTGCAGGGTGAGAGTTCTCGGGGTGACGGCGGGATCATCGACACCGGGGAGGGCGGGATCCAGCGGGCGGGGGTGGCTGCCGGTGGCCACGATGAGTGAGTCGAACGACAGCGGAGCTTCCGTGCTCAGCCGAACCGTCCGGGTGAACCGGTCGACACTGGTGACGGTGTCGCGGACGACAGTGATCTCGGGCAGGTGCGCCTGGATGCTCTCCGCGAGGGTCGGGCCGAAAGCGATGCCTGTGATGTGCATGCGGATGTAGGGGGTCTCATCGGTGCGGGCGACGAGGGTGACGGCAACACCGTCGCGGCGCGAGAGAACCCGTGCGGCGGCGACACCTGCGGCCCCGGCACCGAGGATGACGACGTGGTGAACGGTCATGGGTACAGCTCGCTTCCGCTGTGAGGGGTCGGGGCCGCAGCGCTGCGAACGAGAGGGGGTCAGGGCTGGATCAGCCGGCCGATAGCCGCGGACATCGCCGTGATCGTCAGCTCGTCATCGAGGGTGCCTGTGGCGTTCGCGTGGCGGAGGTGGTCGTCGAGGAGGCTCAGTGCCACGCCTTCCAGTGCGCGTTTGCTGGCGGAGATCTGGGTGAGGGTGTCGATGCAGGGGCGTTCTTGCTCGATCATGCGGGTGATTCCGCGGAGCTGTCCCTCGAGGCGGCGGAGCCGGTTGCGGTAGGTGCGCGGGTCGGTGATGTAGCCGTCCGCGGCGGGTGTGGGGATGGTCATGGTGGGGTGTCCGTGTCCCGGGCCCACACGGTGGGTGTGGGCCCGGGAGTGAGGATCAGGCCATGGCGGCGGCGTACTTGGCCGGGTCCGCGTCGAACGCGGGACCGCAGCCGGCGCAGCAGAAGTAGTACCGCTCGCCCTCGTAGTCGCGGAACAGGCCGGCGGCCTCGGCGGTGGCCTTATTGACGGGGGTGCCGGTCATGACCGGGCAAGTCGTCATGTCAGCGCCGGTGGTGCCGTCGAGGAGGTTCTCGCGTCCGCCGGGGGCGGGGGCGCTGGTGCTGCAACAGCTGGACATGGGTGGTGTTCCTTCCGATGTGGGTGATGGGTGCGCTGGCGGGTGGGCCCGGTCAGCGCGCGATGCTCTTGAATCCGCGCAGGCGCAGGCTGTTGCCGACGACGAACACGCTGGACAGGGCCATGGCGGCCCCGGCGAGCATCGGGTTGAGGAGGCCGAGAGCGGCGACCGGGATCGCAGCCGTGTTGTAGGCGAAGGCCCAGAACAGGTTGGTCTTGATCGTGCCCAGGGTCTTGCGGGACAGGCGGATCGCGTCGGCTGCGCTGCGCAGGTCGCCGCGGACCAGGGTGATGTCGGATGCTTCGATCGCGACATCGGTGCCGGTGCCCATCGCAAGTCCCAGGTCGGCCTGCGCGAGCGCGGGGGCGTCGTTGACGCCGTCTCCGACCATCGCGACGACCTTGCCCTCGCCCTGCAGGCGGGTGACGACGTCGACCTTGTCCTTGGGCATGACCTCGGCGATGACCTGGTCGATGCCGACCTCGGCGGCGATCTGGCGGGCGACCGCCTCGTTGTCGCCGGTGAGCAGCACCGGGGTCAGGCCCAGCGCCTTGAGCTGGGCGATGGCTTCCTTGCTGGTCGGCTTGACGGTGTCGGCGACGACGAGGATGCCGCGGGCGGCACCGTCCCATCCGACGGCGACGACGGTCTTGCCCTCGCTCTCGGCCTGCGCCTTCGCGGCGGCGACCTCGGCGCTCAGGCGCAGCGACCACTCGGCCAGCAGAGACTCCCGGCCCACGAGCAGCGCGTGCCCGTCGACGACGCCCTGGACGCCCTTGCCTTCGAGGTTGGTGAACCCCTCCACGGCCGGCAGGGTGCTGCCGGTTTCCTGGGTGGCGCCCTTGGCGATCGCCTGCGCGATGGGGTGCTCGGAGGCGTCTTCGAGCGCACCGGCGAGGCGGAGCAGTTCGTCCCGGTCCACACCGGGCTCGGTGACCACGTCGACCAGGGTCATCTTGCCGGTGGTGACGGTGCCGGTCTTGTCCAGCACCACGGTGTCGACCTTGCGGGTGGACTCCAGCACCTCCGGGCCCTTGATCAGGATGCCCATCTGCGCGCCGCGGCCGGTGCCGACCAGCAGCGCGGTCGGGGTCGCCAGACCCAGGGCGCAGGGGCAGGCGATCACGAGGACGGCGACGGCGGCGGTGAATGCGGCGGAGATCGGGAAGCCCGCCCCCCACCAGGCACCGAGCGCGATCACTGCGATGAGGATCGCGATCGGCACGAACACGCCGGAGATCTTGTCGGCCAGGCGCTGCACCTCGGCCTTGCCGGTCTGGGCGTCCTCGACGAGCTTGGCCATCTGGGCCAGCTGCGTGTCGGAGCCGACCCGGGTGGCGCGGATGACCAGGCGGCCGCCCGCGTTCACGGTGGCGCCGGTGACCGGGTCACCCTCGCCGACCTCGACCGGGACGGATTCGCCGGTGAGCATGGACGCGTCGACGGCGGAGGTGCCGGAGACGACGACCCCGTCGGTGGCGATCTTCTCGCCCGGGCGGACGACGAACTCGTCCCCGACCTGCAGCTCGTCGACGGAGATCTTCGTCTCCACCCCATCGCGCAGGACTGCGACCTCCTTCGCGCCGAGCTCGAGCAGCGCGCGCAGCGCCGCTCCTGCCTGCCGCTTGGACCGCTTCTCGAAGTATCGGCCGGCGAGGATGAACATCGTCACCCCGGCGGCGACCTCGAGGTAGATGTTCGCCGCCCCGTCGGAGGGGGCGAGGGTCAGCTCGAACGGGTGCGTCATGCCGGGGACGCCGGCGGTGCCGAAGAACAGGGCGTACAGCGACCACAGGAACGCGGCGGTGGTGCCCATCGAGATGAGCGTGTCCATCGTCGCCGCACCGTGGCGCAGGTTCGCCCAGGCGGCCTTGTGGAACGGGAACGCCGCCCACACGATCACCGGCGCGGCCAGCGCGAGAGACGCCCACTGCCAGTAGGTGAACTGCAGCGCAGGGACCATCGCCATGGCGATGACCGGGACGCTGAGAATGATCGAGACGATCAGCCGGTTGCGCAGCGACGTGAGCTCCGGGTCGGCGTCGTCCGCGTCCCCACCCTGGCTAGTGTCGTTCTTGGCCTTCTTGGGGGCCGGGAGCGCGGCGCTGTAGCCGGTCTTCTCGACCTCGGCGATCAGCAGCGCCGGGTCGTACCCGGCGGGCACGGTGACCTTCGCCTTCTCGGTGGCGTAGTTCACCGTCGCGGCGACGCCGTCGAGCTTGTTCAGCTTCTTCTCGATCCGCATCGCGCAGGACGCGCAGGTCATCCCGCCGATCTGGAGTTCGACCGCGGAGTCCGCGGTCGAGCCTGCGGGGGCTGTGGTGCTCATGGTGTTCCTTCTTCTCTCAGATCACCGCGGGGCGGTCAGTGACCGTCGCCCGTGTCGCTGTGTGTGTCGTCCGTGTCCGTGCCGCCGGTGCTGTGACCGGCGTCGACGACGAACTCGGCGGTGTGGACCTGCCCGTCGACCTGGAAGTCGAGGTAGAGCAGGTACCGGCCGGCGGTGGGGGCCTCGGCCGCGAACCGGATGTCGGGTCCGGCGGTGTCGCCGTCCTGCGGTTCGTCGCCTTCGGCGTGCACGTGCAGGTAGGCCAGGTCGCCGTCGCGCAGCGCGACCAGGTGCCCGAAGGCGCCCAGGTACGGCTGCAGGGTGGTGACCGGCTGCCCTTCGCGGGCGACCGACAGGGTCAGCTCGGAGCTCTCCCCCGCGGTCAGGTCCCCGTCAAGGGTGACCGTGTACCCATCGACCTCGCTGGTCGTGGAGGTGGCAGTCGCCGGGTCCGGGGTGAACTCCCCCGCGACGTCGACCGTCCGGGTCAGGGTGACTTTGTCGGGGCCGTCGGTCACGTCCGGCACGAAGTCCGCGTAGATCCGGTAGGTGCCGGCCTCGGCCCACTCCCACGATGTCGACCAGGTGCCGGTGGCCTCATCGAACGTGGGGTGCACGTGCCGGAACTGGGTTCCGTCGGTGCGCACCGCGATCAGATGCAGGTCCTTCTCGTGCGTGGTCTCGTAGGCGGTCAGCGGCGTCCCGTCCGCGTCCAGGATCTGGAAGCTGAACTCGCCGGTCTCGCCCGCGCCGGTTGGCGCGGTGATCGGGCTGAGTTCGTATCCGTAGCCGGAGAGGGAGACGCCGGGGATGGTCGCGGTCGCGGTGGTGTCCGTGTCGGTCATGCCGGCGTGGTCGGCCATCGAGCTGTCGCTGGCGGCGGCCGTCCAGTTGGCGACGGCGCTGTCCGGGACGACAGCTGCCGCGATGCCGAACGCTGCGCCGAAGGCCACGACGACGCCGGCGCCGTACAGGCTGAGTCGTCCCGCAGCGTTCATCAGGCGCGCACCGCCGAGTAGCCGGCCTCGTCGACAGCGGCCAGCACAGCGGCGTCATCGAGATCGCTGGTGGAAGAGACGACGAGCTTGCCGGTCTGAGCGCTCACCTGGATCTCGTCGACCCCGGGGATCTGGGAGACCTCTTCGCGGATGGACATCTCACAGTGTCCGCACGTCATGCCGGTGACCTGGTACTCGCTGGTGGCCATGATGGGTTTCCTTCCGTCAGTGTGGAGCGCCCTGATTGGGCATCGACTCACACTAACACCCCTACCCCCCTAGGGTATTCCCCATGACCGACGAATTCTCCTCGGCCCCGTCGATCGACTCGAGGGGGCCTGAAGCTCGCGCTGGATCTCGCGTTGTGCAGAGCCTCAGGAAATCGGCTCGCTCTCCAGCGCGAGCAGCGCGAGCCGCTGGAGCGAAGGTGTCTCCATCCGCGCACCATCCCACAGCGCCGTCAGACGGGTGACGAGACCGTCCGCGTTGAGTTCCAGACCGGTGATGCCCTGGGGCACGGACGACGAGCCGGCGCGCCACTCGTACCCGCCTCCACGGGAGAAGCCGAGCACGTGACGCACCGACGAACCGGCACCGTAGGGAAGTGAGGCGATCGAGCGCTGGAGGTAGCGTTCGATCGCTCGACGGCCCTCGACACGGGTGCGAAGCGTCTGGTCCTCCCAGATGGCCACGGGTGAAAGGAGATCTGCGGCCGTGGCCGCGTCGCCGGCAGCGAGAGCGTCCCCCAGTCCGCGGGCGACGCGCGTGATCGTTGAGTCGCTCGAGTCCACCACCGCGTCCTCCGCCAGCTGGGTATCGAAATGAGACTCCGGCGCGCGCATCGCACTGACCGGATGCAGACGGCCGTCCCAGTAGTCCACGTTCCGGAGGACACGTCCCCCACTGACATCGATGGCGGAGGCCGCCCAGATCTCCGCCCCGAACATGTCATGCGTGTCGTAGGAGAACACCACCGCGCTGTGCTCGTCCCCGAGGACCCGCAACAGGTCCGCGCGCGAGTTCGGGCCGAAGCTGGAGGCGAAATCCTGTTCCGCGCCGGACATCCCGGGGTTGCCCATCCCGAAGCCCAGAACAGCGTCACGGAAGCGAGCCCGCTCAGGGTCGAACAACTCCATCCACGCCTCGTGGCCACCGCCGCCGACCTGCGACTTCGCCTCGAAGAACCGCCGGAAGAAGATCGCCGCGGCGGGAGTGGCGTGCGACGTGTCAGGCTCGGGGACCGGGCCGTGGACGGACGAGTTCATGGTGCCTCCTGGATAACTTGTCTAAAGAGTCAAGTTGAACGGTAGACGGAACTTGACGTATCCGTCAAATAGGATTGCGGGCATGGTGAGAGCAGATGCGCTGCGCAACCGGGAGCGGATCCGTGATGCCGCGACCGTTGTGTTCCGCCGAAACGGAATGAGCACGTCTCTCGACGAGATTGCCACGCAGGCAGGTGTGAGCAAGGGGACGATCTATCACCGCTTCGCGAGCCGGGCGGGCCTCGTCGACGCCGTGGTCGAGGCGGAGATCGAACACCGCTTCCAAGGTGTGTTCGATGCCGTCACGGCGATCCAGGACCCAGGCCGGCGCCTGAACGCCTACCTCACCGGGATGTGGCAACTCGAGTATGAGGACCCCATGGTCTGCGACGTGCTGGCCAAGGTCTGCCCCGACTCGGCAAAGGTGCAGGCCCTGTGCCGCCGCGCCGCCGAACTCGCATGCCAGCTGTTGGACGAAGCGCAGTCGCAAGGATCCGTGCGAGCCGACCTCACTCCCGCCGACCTCTACCACCTGCTGTGGAGCATCGCCGTCTTGCTTCGACAGGGCCCTCTACCGGAGCACCACGACTTCCAACGACGCTGTCAACACCAGCTCGACGGTATCCGTCCGGTGGTAGCCGCCGGTGTAGCGGATCCGCCACACCGGCGCGTGGGTTCACCCTCCTAGCCGACCAGCAAACCGAGCGCCGCGTGAGGACTTATTGAACTCGGAAACCAGCCGGTAGTGCTCGTGGGAGATTGTCACGTCGGGGAGATAGCTCATCTGGATCACGCTCCGTTTCAGCGAGGTGTGGCGAGGATCTGCCAGAGGGCAACGGCGACGGTGCCGGCGACCATGTAGGGCCCAAAGGGGATCTGGCGGCCGCGGCGGCCGGTGGCGTGGATCACTGCGTGCGGGAGAGCCAGGATGTAGGCGGCTGCGGCGCCGAGGAGGGCGGGGACGATGCCCCACCAGCCGAGGGTGAGCGCGAGGGCCCCGGCGAGCTTGACGTCACCGAAGGCGACGGCTCCGAGGAGTCCGAGGACGAAGTAGATCGCCCACAGCGTCACGCCGGCGAGGAGAGCGAAGCCCACGCGGCCGAGGTCGCCGGTGACCAGCCCGCAGGAGGCGACCAGGACGCCTGTCACGGCGTAGAGGGGCCAGACGAGCCGGTTGGGCAGGCGACGCTCTCGGAAGTCGTACACGGCCAGCCAGGCGCCAATGGTGGCCACTGCGGCGATGAGCAGCCACTCGAAGATCGGGAGGGGGTCGTCGGCGATCGTGGTGATCGCGGTGGCGATGAGAGCGGTTACCCCGCCGGCGGCTCCGGTGAGTGCCCAGATGGCCGGGTTCGGGTTCCGGGTCTGAGACACGTCGGCAGGGCTGGTCGCACTCATCAGCGGTGGTTGATGATCCGCCGGTACGCCCGTGCGATGCGGGTGCGGCGGGCGATCCGCGGCGAGTAGCGGACGAAGTAGGCCAACCCAACGCCTGCGGCGATCGCCACGATCTGCAGTGCGGGTGTGGGGAGCAACGGCATCAGGATGAGGAAGAAGGTCGTCCCCCCTGCCCCGGTCGCGGCGAACATATAGAACATGTCTGCAGCGCTGGGCACCTTCATGTCGAGCTTCGGATAGCTCCGAGACGTCAGGTACTTGGCTCGCATGATCTGTTCTCCCGGTGTCAGTTGCTCAGGGTGAGGCGGCCGCGGATCTGGTCGATGAGCTCGACGGTCTCGGGCTCGGGCTCGTAGCCGTCTTCGAAGCTGTCGAGCTCGTCTTCGTGCTGGCTGACGATGCGCTCGAAGGCATCCTTGTCGCCGGCCAAGGACTCGGCGCGCATCGCGTCGCGCCACAGAGTCTCGTTGATCGGGTCGATCTGGCGGCCGACGGTGGCGGCGAGGCGGGCATCCGCGATGCGGCCGGTGCGCAGCGAGCGGGTGACGAGCTCGTGTGCGGCGTCGCCGATCGCCTGGATGATCTCGGTGCGGAGTACCTCGGCCCAGCGGTAGTACTTCTCGCGGACGCCGCTGAACGGCTGTCCCTGCACCAGGCGCAGCGCGGCGATCAGGTTCTCCGTCGACGTCTTGGAGAGGTCCTCGCCGATCAGCTCCTTCCAGACGTCCCAATCGGTGCGGACGAGCTCGTGGAGGCGGTAGCCCTGGGTGCCGACTTTCGGGAACCACTCCTCCTCGTCGGCCGAGACGCCGATCCACTTGCGTGCCTTGGAGGCCAGTCCGTTGCGGTTCTGCTGGGCCTGCTTGCCGGTGGCGAGCTTGCCCGGCCAGAGGGCGTCGTGGACGCTTATGGCCGAGGCGCCCGGGTTGAGCGCGAGGAAGGCGAGCAGCTCGGTCGAGCGGACGACGGCGGAGCGGTTGATCTCCGAGGTCTGCGGAGTGCGCGGCTCGGGGCCCTGCGCGTCGTGCAGCGTCACCGGGCCGAGGATCTGCAGCCACGGGACGTTGGCCGGGAAGATCTCGTCGACGGTGGGAGCGGCAGGCTCCTCGTCGACGAGATCTTCGACCACGTCGACGACGGCCTCGGCGGGCTCGGCGTGCTCGGCCTCGGCGGCGGGCGTCTCCTCGGCCTCCTCAGCCTCCTCGGCGTGCTCGTCGACGTCGACCAGGCCGGTCGGCGCCGGGATCGCATCGAGTCCGAGCGAGGCCCGCCAGTCCGTCGGCGCGGCCGGGGTCTCCTCGACAGCCGCGGCCGCGGGGATCTCTTCGAGCGAGATCTCCGCCTCGCTGTACGCGGAGGCCTGCGTGGGCGCCTCCTCCGTGGTGGCGAACAGCTCCATGATCCGGCGCAGCTCGTCCTCGTTCACGATCTGCGGGGTCAGCGGGAGGCTCGCACCGGCGGCGGGGATGTTCAGGTTCGCGGTCTTGTCGTCGGCGAGGTGCAGCGTCCACTCCCCTGCGAGCTCACCGGTGGCGATAGCCGCGACGCCGACGCGCGGGACCCGCGTGACCAGGTCAGCGATCTCCGCCTTCGTGGCCTCGTCGGGCATCTCGCCGAGGATGACGATCTCGGGCGTCCATGCCTCGGCGAACATCCCGAGTGAGCGGGCTTCCTCGATCGAGTTCACGCCGAGCTCGTCGAGCGTGGCCTTCGTCGACGCGGCCTGCGCGCGCAGCACGCGCATCAGCTCGTCGACGTCGTCGATGTGCCGGATCCGGCCGGTGTCGAGCGCGGCCGGCAGGCCCGGGGCGATCCCGACGAGCGTGACCGACAGGTCGTCCGCCCATTGGCTCGTCGCGAGCTCGACGGCCAGGCCCGTGAGGGCGCCGCAGATCGTCGACGGGCTGCCGGTGAGGTTCAGGGCTCCGATGTGCTCGAGGTCGACCATGAGGTGCGCGTCGCCCTGGTCCTGGCCGATGGTGACCAGCGCCGGCCACGGCGAGCTGGGGATGCGCTCGAGCTCGGGCAGCTGCTGCGGGTCGACCGTCCACGCGGTCTTGTCGTCGGTGACCGGAGCGAACGGCGCCGGCAGATCGCACGGCTCCTCGAGGTAGAGGGCGATCTCCGCATCCGACAGGCGCAGCGCGTATAGCTGCGGCAGCTGGTTGTTGGTGTCCTGCGCCCAGATGGCCAGGTGGCGCAGCGCGTGGTCGACGTGCTCCATGCCCATCGGGTTCTCCACGGCGCGCAGCTCGAGCTCCATCGTCCCGGCCTCGCCCTGCGGCATCGCGATGCGCTGGCCGGGACGACGCCGACGGCGCTGCTTCATCCGGCGGATGCCGAGCAACGTGAGCAAGCCCGCCGCGGCGATCGCGCCGAGCCCGCCGATCGTGCGCACGTTGAACAGCTCGTCGATCCAGTCATCGCCCTCGTCGACGGATGCCTGCTCGGCCGCAGCCGCCGGCTTTTCCTGCTCCGGTGTCTGCGTCTCGGTCGAGGGCGTGCCCAGGCCCAGACCCGACAGGTCCGGGACCGCCGCCTGCTCGCTCTCCGGCGCCGCGGCATCCGCCGCCGGCGCGTCAGCTGCAGGAACGCCCTCAGCGGACGGTGCAGCCTCCTCGACGGGCGCCTCGACCGGCGGTGCGGCCGGCGCCGACTCCTCCACCGGCGCGGGTGCCGCGGTGGGCGCGGCGGTGGCACCCGGAATGGTGACGACGTCGCCCGGGTAGATCAGGTTCGGGTCGGTGATCTTGTGGCCTGTGGTCTGGACGGTGTCCTTGGACGCTTCGAAGATCGCGTGGTAGTTCTCCCCGCTCCCGGTGGCATCCTCAGCGATGTCCCAGAGCGTGTCGCCCGCCACCACGGTGCGCTGCTCCGCCGTCGCTGCAGGAGCCGTGTCGGCGGCGGCCGCTGCGGCATCCGCGGGCAGCTTCAGCACCCATCCGGCGTTCAGCCAGTGCTGGCCGTCCAACGCCCACCCGTCCGCCTGCTCGACCCCGTAGTTGAGATCGGCGATCTCCTGCCACCGCTCACCCTGCCCGAGGTGCGTCTCGGCGATCTGCCACAGCGAGTCGCCGTCCTGCACGGTGTACGTCGGACCGGTCTGCTGCTGCACGGCCGGCGCGGGTGCCGCCTCGTCGACGTGCGAGCTTGCGTCGGCCGAGGCCGTCGACGTCTGCACGAACGACTGCGACATGACCGTGGCCGGAGCTGCGGGGCTCTCGGCCGCGGTCGCCGCGGTGGCGCCACCGCCGATCGTGACCATTGCCACGATCGCGCCGACCAGGACGGAAGCTCCCTTCTGCTGCAGACCCAGGCCCGGGAGCTTCGGTGCCGGCATCCGCCGGATCTGCGCGGGGATCTCGACGAGGATCGCGATCGCCATCGACAGCCACGCGAGCCAGCCGATCAGCGGGAGCACCGTCCCGACGAGGAACACCCCGCCCACATCAGGCCCGGACAGGACGCGCGAGATCTCGTCCCCGGTGGGGAACGGGTTCCCGGCGAGGAACACGAGCGCGGCGGGGATCCCCACCAGCAGCCCGATCAGGACGACCAGAGAGGCAAGGCCTCCGAGTACGCGCTTCATGGTGTTTCTCCTCAGCCGTTCGGCGTGGTGGGTTTGACGTTCACCGACTGGATCTCGTTGATTTCCAGCTGGGTCGAGCTCGAGGTCGTGAGGTTGACGGTGCCGTTGGCTCCGGAGAGCGACGTCCATGTGACCGACCACTGGCTCGTCGCGGTCACGGTGTACCGATCGCCGGGCTGGTTCTGCGAGGTCCGGTCATAGCGGTGTGAGCAGGTCGGGCTGTCGGTGAGTCCGTAGCCGATCGAGTAGGCGGTGCCGGTGTTGCCGCAGACGACCTCGCGGCCATCGCCCATGTTCCAGCGGATGCCGGTCACCTGCGCGGTCGCGGTGATCGTCTGCCCGCCCAGCGTCGCGGTCTCGGTGTAGGGGCCCCAGGTCAACGGCTGGGGGTTATCGACCCACAGCCAGACGGGGATGCCGACATAGCTGCGGCGGTGGCCCCAGGCGGGATTCACCTGCGGGGCCATGCCGATGTCGACGCCGCGAAGCTGGAAGGTTGCGATGAGCTGCGCAGCAGCGCGACCCGGAGTGAGCACCTGCAGTCCCGGGGGCACCGTCTCGCTCCAAAACTGGCTTTCCTGACCCAGGCCCGGAGAGCCGCCGGGTGTCGGGTTAAACATGATGCAGCCGTAGTAGCCGGCCTCGGGCGAGTATCCAGGTGGGCGTGCCGGCCAGACCCCGTCCTTCATGAAGACGTAGCACTGGCGCACGTTCGACCAGTAGCTCGTCGAACCGCCGCAGTCGATGATCGCGTAGAAGCGCTGGTAGTTGCCGCCGTCGAAGACGCGGATCTGGTCGTCCGTCCAGCCCAGCTGCAGGAGACCGGACTGCGAGTTCTCGTAGTAGCAAGTTGGTGCGCCGGCAGTCCACCCATTGCTGTCAGGGTTCGGGGCAGGATCCGAAGGCATCGAGATCGTGAGGTAGCACCTGTTGTCCGCATCGCAGTAGACGCCGTTGGCACCCTGTGCGGGTACAGCGGCGACGAGAGAGGCCGCGATGAGGGCGATGACGGCGGCGAGAGCTGCGATTCCTCGTCTCAGCATGTGGTCCCCAAGTCGATTCGATCGTTGACGAGCCAGGTCTTGGTCTCGGCGTCGTAGATGACGTGGAACTCAACTTCGTTGCGCGGGTTCGGGTTCTGCATCGCGGGCTTGCCGTCGGCTGTTGTGGTGATGCGCCCGGAGGCATCCTGGCAGCCGGGAACGATGACGAGGCCGTTGGCAATGCCTTCGTACTCCTGGCCGTACGCAGTCGTCGGCTCGAAGTCGATCCGACCTTGGACGGTCGCCTGACCTTCGATGCTCTCGCCGTCCTCGTTCAGGATCGGACCGTTTGCAGTCCTTGAAGCGTCCTCCTGAACCCGACTCAGCATGCGGCCGGTGGCGACAACGTCGAACAGCTCGGGGCTGTTTCCACCCGTAGCATCGACCTGCTCCCACACGTCGAGCAACAGTGTGATCGTGGCCTTTGCCTTGTCGATCGCCTCGTCCTCGTCCTTGGGCGCTTCGCCGGTGATTGAAGTCGGCGCGGTGGCAGTGGGCGTCGGCGAGGCCGTCGACGGGTTCGGGGTCGGGCCGGTGGTCGAGGTGCATCCGGTGAGGAGCAGGCCAGTGAGGGCGACGGCCGTGAGTGCGGTGATGATGCGCTTGCTGGTCATGGGGAGCTCCTACTGTGTGATGATCCGGGCCGAGCTCGTCGCGCCGACCGGAAGGCTGTTGATCCCGATGATTGAGAGAAATCGGGTGGTGTACGTGTCTTCGACGCTAACTGTGATGGTGTCGCCGACGACAGAAACCGTGCCTTCGAGTCCGGCTGCGGTGAGGTAGTTCTGCGCCGCGACCTGGGCTGCGCTGCCGTTGAGCTGCAGCGTCCCGTCGACGACGGCCTGGCCTGCGAGGGCGTTGGTGCCGGCTCGGGCAGCCGACGCAGCGGTCATCTGCGCGTCTTGACTCGCCTGATACTTGCCTGAGCTGTCGACAACGAGGCCCACGATCAGGACGAGGAACACGACGCAGCCGATCACGATGACCGAGATCGAGCCTCGTTCGTCACTGTGCAGTCGGGCGATGGTCCGGTGGAGTTTGGTGATGCTCATGGCCGCTCCCGGTATGCGTCGACGGGGGAAGATGCATCCCTCTCCATCGTCCAGGAGCCGGGGAGACCGGGAAGGGCGATGTCGGAGAGATTGAGAGTGCAGGTGATGGTGCTCGAGACGGTGCCCACCTGTCCCAGGGGGACGTTGAGTCCGCTGTCGTCGATGTTCACGGTCAGCGTGTTGCATGAGTAGCCGCTCTGGGCCATCGACGCCTGAGCGGCTGCGTTCGCATCCTGCTGGGCTTCTGCCGTGGTCCGCGAGAGCGAAGCCTCCCGCGCTGCAGCGTTTGCCGCGGCCTGAGCTGCGTCACCGGCGAGCGCGATGCGGCCGACGGCGATGAGGAACAGGATGAGCAGCACAAATACGGGCGCGAGCGCGACGAGCTCAATGCTCATGCTGCCGTCGTCGCGGGTGCGGAGAAGTCGTCGGAGGGCGACACGGACCTTGGTCATCATCCGACCCACTTCTCGGTTGGGCCAATGATGGTGCGGGAGATCGGGATCGGGACTCCGGGGAGCAGGGAGGGTGCGATGCCGGTGACGGTGACGGTCACTGTTTCCGCTGTGCGCTGCACGGTCACTTCCGTTCCGCTCAGTGTGGTCCCTGCCTGGGACAGGGTCGCGTTGCCCTGTGCGATCCCGTCCTCGGTCGTTGCGTCGTAGAGGCGAGCGGTCTCGTAGGCGCTGGATGCCGCGACCTGCGCGAGGTTGTTTGCCTGCAGCACGACGACGCCTTGGATGATTCCGAAGATGATCAGGAGCACCACGGGGATGGCTACGATCGCCTCCACTGAGGCCGATCCGCGCTCGCTTTCACCGCACGTCGGTGACGTACGGTGAAAGCGGAGCAGGGTGCGGCCGGACATGATCAGCCGGGGATCTGGGCGATCTGGGAGTTGACGTATGCGGTCACCGCGACCGCGACAAGGGCGACGAGACCGAGGACGAGGACGACGAGGCCGATCCACTCGATCGTCTGAAGCCCCCGATCATCGGTCGCCTTCAGTGCGGTGTACCGGTCGCGGATGCCGGAGAGGAATTGACGGCTGAGAGTGCTCATGGGAGCTCCAATCTGTGTGTGCTGTTGACCATAGGTACGAGAACCATCGGAAATCGGACATCAGGCGGTGAAGAGATTCATCAGAAGCGGGGTGAGGATGATCAGCACGAAGACGCCTGCCGATCCCACCACGGGGAGAACCATGCGCTCTGATGCCTCATTTGCTTTCGTGTGTTCGTTGTTGAGCAGCTGCACGCGGAGTGACTTCCCCCGCGCCCTCAGTGTCTCATATGTGCTAGCACCCTCCTCTCCTGCGAGTTTCACGATCTTGCCGACGTCAGCGAGCTCGGGTACGCCGATCTCGGCGCTGAACGTGGTGAGCGCATCCCAGGGTGCGACGCCTGCGTAGTTGGCGCGGTTGAGTTCCTGACGGAGTCGGGTGAACACCCAGGTGCTACCGACCTCGGCAGCGCTGGTCAGCGCGCGGCCGGCTGGGGCGCCTCGTCGACGCTCGGCTGCGACGAGCTCGAGGTAGACGGCGATCGAACGGGAGAACTCCTCGCGTGCGTCGCGTGCCTTGCTCCTGATCTCCTGGTCAGGTGCGAACCAGAGGGCGATCGCGAGGGGGATGCCGAGGATCCCGGACAGCCAGACCGGGAGGATACCGGCGGCCTGCATCACGAGGCCGAAGAGGAGCGGAGCGACGAGCCCGACGCAGGCGAGGAGGACCTTGTCGTAGAGGTACTTCGTGACCGGCATGCCGATCAGTGCGAGGTCTGTCGTCGGAATCGTGAGGAACCGGACGTCGGTGGGGAGCTGCCGGTGCACCCACGTGCCGACGCGCACCTCGAGCGATTGACCGGTGGTCTGCTCGACGGGAGTGGTGTTGCCGAGCCGAGCGAGAGCCGCGCTCAGCGCGGGGCGCTGCGGCATGATCCCGGCGATCGCCATGGCGAGGCCAATGCCGACGATCACGCCGGGGATGAGGAACAGAAGCGGGTTCACAATGCCCCCTTTGAGTCGGAGAGATCCGCGAGGATCCGCGGAGTCGGCTTGCCCGCTGTTATCTTCTTCAGCCAGAGCAGCATGACGACGTCCAGTGTGATCAGGACCGCCAGGATTAGCTGCCCGAGGGGCGTCTTGTAGGGAGCCATGAACTGGCTGACGAAGGGCATCATGCCGATGAGGACGACTGTGGCGATCGTGGTGATCCGGATCGCCTGACGGGGCTTGGCGCGGTCGGCCTCGATCTTGCGGCGCACGCCGACCTCTTCGGCGATGCTCTGCGCGAGGTCCTCGAGCGCGTTGGCGAGGCCAGCGCCTCGGACCCGCTCGGCGAGGAGCAGGTGCGCGACGATGAGGTCTCCTGTGGGATCGGCCAGATCGTCGGCGAACTTCCGCAGCGCGGAGCGAGTCGGCCAGCGCGCGTTGAGTCGAGCGGCGAGGAGGGCGACCTCGTCACGGATGGAGTCGGGCGAGCTGTTCACGGACGCGATGATCGTCTGCTCGAGACTGGATCCGGCGACCGTGAGGCCGGCCAGGCCACGGGTCCACGTCTCGAGCCCCTCAAGGCGATCGAGCTTGCGCTGCTCTCCCCCGTTGCCGAGCAGCCAAGGCACGCCCACCGCGGCGAGCGGCACAATCGCGATCCACACGATCCAGCCGGTGACCAGCCACAGGATGATGCCGCCGATGAAGCCGGCGCCGGCGATCATCATGCGCTGCTTGCCGAAGCGGCCACGCGCCTCGAGGAACGCGATCTGCAGCCGGCTCGGCGGTTTCGGGCCCTGCGGCACGGGGGCGGGGAGGAACCCGAGCACGATGACGAGCAGGCCGAGGATGCCGATCGTGGTGGCGAGTGCTGCGAGTGCGCCGTTCATGCTGCGTCGTCCTCCCTCAGCAGGATCCGCGGATCGAAGCCGGCGTGCTTGAGGTCCTCAAGCAGCTCCGGGGTGGGGCGTCCGTCGCCGCGGCCGAGCTCGAAGGTGCGCGGGTGCGCCTGGAAGATCGGGGCGGCGATCGGCCGAGCACCGTCAACGGCCTCGCCGGGCTGTACCTCGCTGATGTCGGTGACCACGCGGCGGATGCGGCGGGCACTGGTCTCGGGGTCCTTGTAGACGACGCGCTTGATCATCACGATCAGGTCGATGTGGCGGGCGATCTGCCGGTAGGCGTAGGTGTCGGTGGTGCCCAGGTTCTTCTGCGTCAGGGTCGCCATACGCTCGATCGCGTCCGTCGTCCCGTTCGCGTGCAGAGTGCTCAGCGACCCGACACCGGCTTGCATGGCCTGGAACATCGCGTCGATCTCACCGCCGCGTACCTCACCCACGAAGATGCGTTGCGCGTCGAGGCGGAGAGCTTCCTCGAGGCAGTCGATCAGGGTGATCTCGCCGGGCCGGCTGCCGTCGGGAAGACGCTCGCCCTGACCCGGCCGGTACTGCAGCGGCGTCACGATCTGGTGGCGATCGCCCATCCGGTCGAGGTAGAGCTCGCGCTCCTTCTCGATTGTCACGACCTTCTCGAGCGGATCCATCACGTTCGCCAGTGCGCGCAGCAGGGTCGTCTTGCCGGCACCGGGGTTTCCGACGACCACGAGGGAGCGTCCTGCGGCGATCGCGGCGGCGAGGAAATCGGCGGCGCCCTGCGTGAGGGTGCCCTGCTCCACCAGGTGCTCGAGGAGGATGTCGACGAAGCGGTGCAGACGGATCACAGCCTTGGGGCGCGGGCTGATCGGCGTGTGCACCGCGGCGAGACGGGCCCCGCCGGGGAGGTCCATGTCGAGGATCGGGCTCGTCGTGGTGAACGAGCGGCCGTCCTCTCCCCCACGGGCCGCGAGGAACTGGATCTCGCGAACGAGATCCGCGTCGCTAGTCGCGACCGGATCGTGACGGATCATGCGGCCGTCGGCATAACTGACCCACACGTTGTCGTACCCGTAGATGTCGATGTTCTCGACCTCGGGGAGATCCACGAGCGGCTGCAGCCGGCCGAGGCGGAACAGGCTGTCGAAGACGGCGCGCTGCGCTGCACCGATCGTCTCCTCGTCCCACGCGCCCTTCTCGCCGGCGTGCGTGACCATGTCGTCGACATGGCGGGCGGTCACCTCGGCGATGTGCGCGCGAGCGACCTCATGCCGGTCCGCGTCGGACATCCCGCCACGCGCCTGCTCCGATGCGGTCAGCATGTCGGAGACCTCGCCGCGCAGCCGCGTGATCACGTCCCAGTCGAGCCTGCGGGACAGCTCGTAGGCGCGGGTCGCGTCCACCTTCTGCACCGCGCGGCGCTTGAACGTCGCCGGCGTCTCAGGCTCGGGAACCGGAAACATCTCAGTGGCGGACGTTGGCTGTCCGCCAGCCGCGGCGAGCAGGTGCTGCGCGGGGCCGGTCGCCGGCGGTGCGTCAGGGATCTCGATCGCGTCCGGGGCGACGTCGTTGAAGAACGGCAGCCGGGTGATGTCGAAGTCGTTGCTCATGCGTTCACTTCCTCGAAGGGAATCGCGCCCAGCTTGTCGCGGCGCTCACGGATTGCCTGCTCGAGCACGTTGGGCAGGAGGGTGAGATCCCGCGACAGTGCGCTCTTCTTGGTCTTCGGGGTCGGTTCGGCGCCGACGGAGAACACCGCGGCGGTAC
This sequence comes from uncultured Microbacterium sp., assembly GCF_937927635.1. Lineage (GTDB taxonomy): Bacteria > Actinomycetota > Actinomycetes > Actinomycetales > Microbacteriaceae > Microbacterium. The sequence continues at coordinate 52,593 of NZ_CALBRW010000024.1, read as the reverse complement.
GCGGGTCATTGGCCAGGCGACCGAGCACGGGCAGCTGCACAGCCTTGGAGACCTCGCCGTCGCGGAATGCCTCGTCGTGCGCGTCGACGAGCAGCAGGCCAAGCCAGTCGTCGTGCCCGACGTGTGCCAGGGCCTCACTGAGATCGAGTCGACGAGCACGCACCGTAGCGACGTCAGGCATTACGGGGTGCGCCACGAGGGCGACCATGTCTGCCAGTTGCATCAGAGCGGTGCGATCGTCGCGGATACCGAACCGGCCGCCGTCGATCAGGACGTCAGCGCCCTGCCCGGCGATCGCGGAGAGGGTGCTGCCGAGGGTGTTCCAGAACGATGCCCCGGCGCCTGCAGCGGCAACGATGTTGGAGAACCCAGGGACGAGGAACCGGTCCTCACCAAGCTGCACGCTCTGCTCCCAGACGGCTCGAGGGGTCAGCTGGCCCCTCTGGTGCTGGACAGAAAGAGGGGTAAGTCCGCGAGAGTGATCCATCTGGCCGCGGAGGTAGCCGGGCAGGATCCCCGAGGGCTTGGAGATGTCAGCCTCGACGAGCACCACGGGCCGCGGCCACGACAGTGCCAGACCCACGCTTGCCGTTGTGACACCGGGCGAACCGGCGACGCTGGTCAGGTAGACGATAGCCACGGTCACTCCCCCGAATCGAGCACGAGCGCTACACGACCCGTGGCGGCACGAGCAGCGATGTCTGGCGCCCTCTCCGGCGAGACGAGCAGATCCACGATCCACCGGCTGTTTTGCGCGTCCTCACGCACAGAGAACACCGTCGCGGTGAACGTCTGCGGCGTCGTCGCGGGTGGCTCGCCTTGCGCGATGGGAGTGTCGACAAGACGGACCTTGTCCCCGGCGACGAGCGTCTGGCTCGGCATCTGGGCTGCGGTTAGAGCCACACCAACGAGGCTCTTTCCGTCCGCGACCACCAGGCTGTCGCCCACGTTGGTTGAGGTCACCAGAGTGCCTGCGGGCAGGTCGACCATGGCGACATCACCGATGGCTTCCTTCGTCTGGGTGGCCTTCAGCGCGTTCGTCGCCTGGTCCCCCGAGATCTGCAGCGTCCCGAGATCCTGCGCCGTGATCTGCTGCCCCCGAGGGATGTCCTTGTTCACCGTCAGCACCGTGGTGGTGTTCCCCACCGTGGTGAAGAAGTACCAGGAGCCGAGCCCGCCCACGACGGCCAGGGCGATCCCGGCCGCGATCAGCATCGGCCGCCGGCGGCTCTTCGTCGGCGGCAGCACCGCCGGTGAGGCCGATTCCTGCGTCGGCTTCTCCCCCCGGCGCCGCCCCTGCTTCTCCTTCACTGCTGTGTCGCTCATCGCTGCTCTCCTCCGGGTTGCTTCGTTGGGTTTACTTCGAACGTTTCCGCTCGGGGTCATCGGTCTTGGTCATCGCGGTCAGGTAGTGCTTGTACGCGGCCGCGAGCATCGCGGTCCGGCTAGGAGCCTCGAGCTGCTTCCACATGTCTTCGATGACGTCTTTGTTGGCCTGCGTCATGCGCACCACGAAGGTCTCCGTCGCGACGTCCTCGTGCTTGGCCGGCGACGACGGACGCTCGAAGAGCTTCTTCCGATCGGGCTCGAGCCGCGTCGCTCGGTCCTTGATCAGGCTCGGTAGCTCGTCGTAGCTGAACTCGAGCGCATCGAACAGGATGTTCGGGTGCGACATCTCGGTGCGCGCCTTGTACTCGGTGAGCATGTCCATGACGGGCTGTTCCAGCGTCACCTGCACGCCCTTGTCAGCACGCCCAGGCTTCACTGCGCGCTCGTCCTTCGAGGTGTCAGCTGCGCCGACGTCGTCCGTCGCCATCACCGCGCCACCTCGCATCCATTCACTACTTGCCCAGATGATTGCTGCATGACGGCATGATAACACCAATCACGCGCAAGCAACATGGCAGTCAGACGCAAATGGTACGCAATGCACGCGCAAACAAGATGCCAACAAGACGCCAAGAAGGCGGCAGAATATGCTAAATAGCATGCTGGACTGGGCTATATACATGGAGGGTCAGCTAAGGCGACAGCTGAGTGTGCCAACAACGCTCTCACATACCCCCCCCACCCCTGAGTTCCGAATTCCCGGAGTCCCGAAGTCTGGAAGAGCCGAACATACAGAGTATGGAAGTCTGGTAGTTCCGAACTCTGTAGTTGCCGAAGTTCCGAAGTCTGTTACTCTGCAACTACCGAACATCCGAAGTTTGGAACTTACGCAGTCTGTAGGTCTGGAAGATCGGGAGTTCGGAAGTCTGTAAGTAGGGCGGCAACCCGAAGCTTGCAGACTCCGGAAGTTCCGGACTTACAGAGTTGGTTCGACCTGAGAGGGAACAGACATGGCAGCTACGGAGCCCACGATCGACCGGGATTCGTTCGGACGAGTCATCGCCGTCGAGAGCCTCAAGGGAGGTGTTGGGAAGACGACGATCACCGCGAACATCGGTGGCTATCTCGCCCTGTCGGGCGCTCGAGTGCTGCTGGTCGACCTCGACCCGCAGGGCAACCTCGAGGATGACCTCGGGTACGCGGACAACGAGCGCAACGACCAGGGGGAGTCCCTGGCCAAGGCCCTGATGTTCGGCGGCAAGGTCGACGGGATCACGAACATCCGCGAGAACCTCGACGTCTGGACCGGCGGCAGCGCCCTTCACAACGTCACCGCGGTGCTGAGCTCGAAGATGGGCAGCGACGCGAAGAACGCCAAGCTGGCGCTCGCGAAGATCCTCGCGCCTGTCGTCGACGACTACGACTTCATCTTCCTCGACTGCCCGCCTGGTGACGGCGTCCTGCAGCTCGCGGCTCTCGCCGCTGCACGCTGGGTTCTTGTGCCGACCAGGACCGGAGCCAAGGACATCAAGGGCGTCGCGAAGGTCGCCGAACGCATCGACCAGGTCCTCGACGTGAACCGCGCGATCGACCTCCTCGGCGTCGTGCTCTTTGCGGTGGGCACGGCGTCCGAGCGAAAGGACGGCACGGTCGTGATGAAGAACGCCGAGCGTGACGCGCGTGCCGACCTGGATGCGATGTTCGGGGTGGGGGAGGAGGGCGGAATCGGTCGCGAGATCGTCTTCACCCAGTCCATCCGGCACAGCGAGGCAGTGGCCAGCCAGTCCGGCCGCGCCGGGCTGCTCGTTCACGAGCTCGACGAGCGCGCGAAGCAGGAGGCGAAGGCCGGCATCGCCTGGTGGAAGATCCGCAGCGGCGAGCTGAAGAACAAGCAGCTGACGAGCGCGACCGCCGGATCCGTCGCCGACGACCTGCAGACGATCGCACAGGAGATCAACGACCGCCTCCTCGAGGCGGAGAGCACCGTGCTGGAAGGAGCAAGCGCATGAGCGACACGCCATCCCGCGGCATCGCGAACCTCGCGACCCGCCGCGTCGACCCGAAGCGGATGCTGGCCCGCAACCGCCAGACCGAGGAGGCGCCCGTCGGCGAGCAGGCAGAGGCGGAGTCCTCGCCCGTCGTGGAGGTCGTCACCCCGCCGGCCAGCCAGCCCAAGGCTCCGCGCCGATCGGCCGTGGCTTCCGCGGACGAGGACGAGGCCGGCTACCTCGCCCTCGAGCGGAAGGAGACCCGACTGCGCGAGGGCCAGATCGGCGAGCTCACCGCCCATGCCCGCCGCCTGAACAAGGCGAAGACCGGCCCGGCCCCGCGGATCACGGAGAACACGCTGATCCGCGTCGCCATCGACCTGCTGCTCTCCCGCGTCGACGAGCTGCAGGGCACCACGGAAGCCGACCTGCGCCGCTCGGTCGGCCTCTGACCGCTCCCGTCCTAAACGACGAAGGGCCCTCCACCAGATTTCGGTGGGGCCCATCGACGTCTATGCATCGGGGAGAGGGCGCCGACGGGGGCTGTAAGCGCCTAACGAGTGCGTCCGGCTGCATTGCCACTCCGGAGGGTTTGAGGCCCTCAGATAGCCGCTTGGGGCTTCACTCCCAGGTGCCGTTCTCGCGGATGTGGGCCTGAACGGCCTCCATGAGCTTGACGCGGATCCGGTAGACGCGGCGGGTCAGGCTCGCGCGGCCGATGCCGAGGTCCTCGGCCAGCTCGTCACGCTCGTGCAACTCGCCGAGGTCGAAGCGGGCGAGCAGGCGGACGTCCTCGGGTGTGAGCGCCTCGGTGTCGATCGCCCAGGTGAGGACCGTGACGAGATCGTGGAACGTGTCGTCGCCCCACTCCGGCTCGATCGTCGCGGACTTGCCCTGCTCTTGCAGCGCCTGCTCGAGGTAGACGTCCTCGGTGACGTGCTCGCTGGGGTCGCCCGGGCTCATCGACTTGTTCACGATGAGCAGCGCGTCCATGCCGATGTTCGCCTTGACCTTCTCAACCCGGTTGAGCGGGTAGCGGCGGATCGACTCCCACATCGCGCCGATCGCCGTCGAGACCGCGTCGACGGGGGTGTGGTCGCTGAGGGTGAGAGCACGCAGGCCGCGGCAGGTGCGAGCCAGGTGCACGGCCTTCGGGAGCATGTGCTGCAGCGCCACCCGCTCGGCGAGGGCATCGCCATCGTGGCCGGCAGTGAGCAGCGCGTGCAGCAGACGGTCCTGCTCGCGGCCGGCTGCCGCCTTTAGCTCGAGCTCGAGCTCGCTGCAGGACCGGATGCCGATGCCGGCGAAGTCGTGTTCGCGGTCGGTGAGAGATCCCGACCACTCGGTGCGGAGTGCTTCCAGCAGACCGGTCTGCGTGGGTGTGGTGGTGGACATGAGCGGAGCTCCCTGTGTCGATGCATGGACACAGGGCACGCTCCTCACGAGCTCTGGTGTGAATCCTTGAACGATTTCGCGGCGGCCTCGTTCGAGAGCCTGGAAACGCCGCTTGGACGATCTCGAAAACCCCTGCTCCGAGAGGGTTTCCAGGAGTGCCCAAGAAAAGACGGAAGAAAAATCTCTGAGGCCTTGTCCGATCTGGGCTGATTTCCGCACCCATGGTCTGTGAGCGTGCCGATCGGCTCGCCGATCAGACCTTTGGGACCGAGGAGATAGCCATGGCACAGGCAGCGGAGGAGCAGTTTCCGGAGAGCTTCGTCCGGGACACCGCGAGGGTGATCCGCGCGATCGAGGACATCCCGCATGCCGCAGCCGTCCTCGCCGACCGGCCACTCGACCAGGCCGCGCAGGAGCGGATGCGTCGGGTGTTGGACCCGTCCTCGATGGACGAGGTCAACGCGGCCGCGGGCCGGATCGTGAGCCTTCGGGTGAGCGCTGACGAGGGGGTCTGACTCATGGGCTTCTGGACGAACAACCCGAGCAGCGCACCCAAGGCGAAGAAGTCGAAGGGGGAGCCCAAGCCGGCCAAGACCGAGGCCGTGCCGCAGGGGTCGACGTGGACCCAGGGCCGTCAGACCGGCGCGCACGTGATCTCGATCCTGATGCTCGTCGCGATCGTCTGTGCCCCGTTCAGCCTGTTCATGTCGTGGCAGGCGATGTCCCGACCGGTCGCGGCCTCGCAGGTCGTCTCCTCGGGCGGACTCTCCTCGTCCCAGCAGGAGGCCGGCGCCTACGCTGCAGGGTTCGTGTCGGAGTGGCTCGGCGCTTGGAAGGACCACCCCGGCCAGCTGGGCGACTACGTCGACGTGAATACCCTGCGTGGCCTGTCCGAGGCACCAGCCGAGTACCGCGATCTGACCGTCGCGACGATTGAGCCGAACAAGGACAGCGACATCGTCACGGTCGTCGTCTCGGCGAGCGTCAAGGATCTCGGGCTCGACCCCACGCAGAACGCTGAGACGATCGAGATCTGGCCGCGCCGGTACTTCCAAGTCCCGATCGTCGTCACCGACGCAGGTATGCGCCCGGTGGGCCTGCCCGTGCCGGTGTCGGCGCCGACGTCGACCGGCACCGTGCAGCTGGCCTACGCCAAGCCGCTGCCGTCTGCCGACCCCGCCGCACAGACCGTGATGGCGTTCCTTGGCGCCTACACCACCGGCAAGGGCGACCTGAGCGTCTATGTATCCCCGGGATCCGAGATCTCACCGATCATTCCGGCTCCGTACATGACGGTCGAGGCCGTCGACCTCCGCGTCGACGCCGACGCTCCGAAGACGCCGAAGGACGGCACGCAACTGAGAGTGCTCGCCACCGTGACGCTCACCACGCAGACGAATCAGTCCGTCACCTCGACCTATGCCCTCACGCTGAGCGCCCGCGCCACGCGCTGGGAAGTTTCCGCGATCGACCCCGCCCCGGCGGAGATCCCGAAGTCCACCTCCGCCGAGACTCCCTCACCGACCCCGTCGCCGTCCCGGTGACGTCACCTGAAAGGAACACTGCAATGAACATCTTCGACACCATCAACAACCTGGTCAGCCAGGCCGGCGTCGCCTTCCGCGGCGTCGTTGGACTGGGCGCGGCGATCGTCTTCTTCGTCGTCGCCTCCAAGGTCCGCTGGGCCGTCGGCACCACCCTCCTCACGGGGATCATGGCCGCCGCCGTGATCTTCTTCGTCGCCGGCGGCCTCGACTGGGTCTCCGGGATGCTCGGCAACACCGTCCAGACCGCGAACTAGCCGACACGCAGCTACGACGACGGGAGGACGGCCATGAGCGATGAGAAGCAGCAGACCGAGGTCGCGCGGTTCTACACGCGCAGCCGCAAGTTTCCGCGCCTCATCGGCCGCCTGCACGACGGCACGAAGATCCCCGGCGGGCCGTACACGGTCACCCAGGGCATCGTCGCGGCCGTCCTGCTCGCCCTCGGTCTGGTGACCCGAGGGCTGTGGGGGACGGGGACGATCCTCGTCGACATCCCCATCGTGCTGCTGGTGGCTTGGGGAGGCGCCTGGGGCGCCGGGCGCCTCCCCGCCACCCGCCGCAACGTGGCCAGCATCGTGCTCGGCGCGTTCGGCGCCGTGTTCAGCCCTGCAGCCGGCAAGTACCAGGAGCAGACCGTCAAGCTCCGTCCGCCGCACTTCGCCGGCGGCACCACCACGATCAGCGTCGCCGCGGCGCCGGTCACCACACCCACGACCACCGTCACGTCGGAGCCGGCCGTCCCCACCGTGGCGATCGCCACCGTCGAGGAGACCCCCGCCCCGACCGCCGAGCTTGTGCCCGCCGGCGCCACCTCGGCCCGCACGCCGGTCACCGGGGTCGAGCGACTGCTCGCCCAGGCCCGCGGATCGAAGAAGGAGTAGAGATCGTGCGCATCCCCACTACCGCCATGGCGGATCACCTGATGTGGACCCGGTCCGGGATCACCTGGGCGACGTGGCGGCTGAAGCCGCTCTCCGGCGGATTCGGCACCCGCCAGATGAAGTCGATGACCAAGCTGCACCACCAGGCCCTGTTCCAGGAGCTGCGCGGTGAGGGCCTGCTCCTGGGGCTGTGCGCGGACCTCGACCCGGTCACGATCGTCGAGCGGATGCTCGAGGGCGTCAAGATTAACGAAGACACCAAGGACTGGGTCGACGAGGTCGAGCGAACCCTCGACGCGCTCGAGCGGGTACCGATGGGGGAGCGGGCCTTTTGGCTGTCCGTGCCGATGTCCTCCGCGAACATCAAGGACCGTGCCTGGTCGATGATCCGCGCCGCGGACAACAAGGTCCGCGACATTGGCGCCCTCCCGCGCGTGCTGCCCCGCGAGACCGAGGTCGCGGCGGCCCGCCGGATGGCGAACGAGATCTCCGAGCGCATCCCCGCGATCTTCGAGGCCACACCTGCGACACCGGCTGAGAACATCTGGATCGCGCTGCACAACCAGCAGCGCGGCCTCGCCGTCGACGGCTCCGTCCCGCTGCCCTCCGTAGCCAAGGAGGACGCACGCCTGTTCGAGACCGACCTCACCCAGTTCCAGCTACCCGCTGGCATGCCCAACCCGTGGCTCGACGAGGGCGGGCAGAGCGACCTGGCCAAGGGCCAGCAATTCCTTCCGTTCAAGCGGAAGTACCTCAAGGTGCAGAGCCCCTATGCCGACGAGGCCAGCTACCAGGTGTTGCAGGCGATCGTCACCGGCCCCAAGGCCGGATGGCGTACCCCGGGCGTCGAGTGGATCAGCGCCGTCGACAACCTCCCGATGGATGTCGACTTCGCGCTGCGGCTGCAGATCTCACCGGCCGCCGAGGTCCGCAAGCGCAACAAGCGCGCCGAGGACGCTCTCAAGGACCAGGTCTCGCAGCAGGAGGGCACCAACAGCATCACCGGCACCGGCAACGACCTGGCAGAGGTCGCCGAGGCTCTGAGGGCGTACCACGAGAGCCTCAACCACTCCGACAAGGAGGTGGAGGCCCAGGTGACGGTGATCTTCGCCGTCGCCGGTACCACGCCCGAGGAAGCCAAGCTGCGCGCCCGCGTTCTCGCCGACCAGTACAAGGCCCACGACTTCCTTCTCGAGGCGCCCCTGGGCGGCCAGGAAGAGCTCTGGTGGGCGATGCAGCCCGGCGTGCCCACCACCCGGCTTGTGCGAGAACTCGCGCAGATCACCACAGGCCGCGAGCTCGCCTCCGGCACCCCGATCGTCTCGAGCGAGCTCGGCGACATCCGCGGCGCCCGGTTCGGCGTGAACATCACCAACGGCCGCCGCGGCCAGATCTTCCGCGACATCGAGGGCAACAACAAGTCCGACATCAGCGGGTCATTCGGAGTCGTGGCCGAGAAGGGCGCCGGCAAGTCCGTGCTCCTCAAGTGCGAGTTCGGCACCACCGTCGATCGCGGCGGCCGCGGCTACGCGATCGACCGGACCGTCGCCCACGAGTACGGCACGTTCGCCAAGGCGCTGCGCCCCGACCACACCGTCATCGCGAACCTGCTCGAGTTCGAGGACGAGGACGGCACCCTGGTCCGCCCCGAGTGGAACATCGACCCGCTGCTCATGTTCGGCCCCCGCCAGGGCGCCCGCATCCTGCAGAGCCTGTTCGCGGCGATGCTCGGCATCCCCGTCCTCAGCGAGCAGGGCGTGTTCCTGTCCAGCCTCCTCGAAGGCGAGTACCTCGCCGGCCACGGCATCACCAGTACCCGCAAGCTGCTGCAGCACCTCGAGCGCGACCTGTCGGGGTCTCCCGAGGCCAACGAGCTGCGCATGCTCATCAAGGTCATCGCCAGCAAGGACATCGGCGAGGTGCTCTTCAACGACGCCCTGCCCCCGGTCGACACCCGCGCGACCGGCATCGTGTTCCTCACCGCCGGTCTGACGCTGCCGAAGAGCATGGAGCTCGAGCAGAAGCACCTGTTCCAGGAGATGCCGATCGAGAAGCGATTCGGCCGCGCCGTCTACGCGATGCTGACCGCGGTCGTGAAGCAGCTGTGCTTCCGGGACAAGAGCACCCTCACCGGCGCGTTCTTCGACGAGTGCCACGCGATCACGGCCAGCCCCGAGGGTGCCGCCGAGCTCACCGACTTCTACCGCGACGACCGCAAGCACAACGCCTTCGCGGCAGTCGGCTCACACGACCCCGAGGACTTCGGCGATGAGCGCGCCCGTGGCCTGATCGCCACCCGCTACCTGATGCGCCAGCGCGACCGAAACCTCGCCCGCCGCGGCCTGCACTGGTTCTCCGACGGCCTAGAGACCGACGAGGCCATGCTCGACCTGGTCACCAAGAACCTGAGCCCGCTGGACCCGTCGACAGGCAAGGTGCCCCCGCACCGCCGTGGCGAGGGCCTCATGCTCGACGTCGCCGGCCGGATGGGCATCTTCCAGAAGACCCTCCCGGAAAACCCCGAACGCCGTGCGGCCGTCCTCTCGACCCCGAGCGAGGCGGTCGCCGCATGATCCGTTACGCGCTGTCCTCGCTCGATCTTGTCTCCCGGCTGCTGTGGTCGTCGCGGGTCTGGTTCGCCGAGCACAAGTGGTGGCGGCGCATCCTCACCGTGCTCGCGCTCGACCTGCTGCTGATGATCTTCGGCAACGTCGCAGCACACGCCGCCGACGGCGGAAACGGCATCGTCGCGCCGTTCCTGCCCGGCGGGTCCATCCATGACAGCTCCGGCATCCCGCTGGCGAACTACATCGTGCTGCCGCTGGACCGCGGGGGAGTGTTCGACTTCGGGAAGGCGATCGTCACCGCACCGCTCGACTTCATCTGGACCGGCCACATCGGCGCCTTCGCCTGGATGATCTGGCTGTGCAACTGGGTGATCAGCTTCGAGTGGCTGCAGCTTCTCACCGTCCCGTTCAACGCCCTCGCCGAGCTGCTGCAGAGCGCCCTCGGCCGCCTGAACTGGATCCCGTTCGCCCTGTCGATCACCGCCGGCATCGCCGGCCTCGCGATCCTCACCGGCAAGAAGGTCGCCTCCGGGTGGGTCGAAATGCTCGTCTCCGCCTTCCTCGCCTTCCTCGCGGTCGGGATGCTCGCCAACCCCGTCGCGACCCTCACCGGCGCCGGTGGCGCGCTCGACACCGCACGCAGCTGGGGCAACACCCTCGCCGCGGCCGTCGCCACCGACGATCTCGACACGGTCGACTTCAACACCGAGGACGTGCTCTCCGAGACGGTCAGTATGCAGCTCGTCGACGTGTTCGTGAAGATCCCGGCGCAGGCCCTCACCTTCGGTCACACGCTGCAGGGGGAGTGCGCTGCGAAGTTCGACGAGACCATGCTCACCAAGGCCCCCGTCATCAGCAACGGCAACGACGTCCGCGACGCGGTCAGCGCCTGCGACGAGTCCGCGAAGAACTTCGTCGAGCACCCGAACTTCGGACAGGTGATCTCGGCGCTCATGATCGCCCCCGGCGGCATGGTCATCTTCGGCTTCCCGATCGCACTGCTCGTGCTGTTCTTCAGCACTGCGATCAAGACACTCTTCGATGCTCTGAAGACGATGTGGAACGTCTACTGGGGCATCCTGCCGGTGAACCGGCACGCCCTGTGGAGCTCGCTCGGCGGCATGTTCGTCGGCGCCGCGACGATCGTCTTCCTGATCGTCCTGATGGCCGCCTCGCTGCGGCTCATGGTCGCGTTCCTCACCGGCCTCAACGGCATGGGCGTCCCGATCACCGCCGTGATGATGCTCGCCAGCATCTTCCTGCTGGTGCTCATCGTGATGCTCATCCGCGCCAAGATCCGCGCCAAGAAGGTCGGGCAGAGCCTCGCCGACCACCTCTCCCGCGTTGGCCTGTCCAGTGGCAGTAGCGGCAGCCAGCGCGACGGCACCAAGGCCCTCGCGATCATGTCCATGGGCGCCACGGTCGCGGCGGCCGCGCTGCGCCGCCCCGACCGCAGCACCGCCGTCGACGGCCGCTCGATCAACTTCTTCGGCCCCGGTGGCGCGAACTCCGGCGGACCCAGCACGCCCATGACCCCGATGACCCCTCCGCCCACCGGAGGAGGCCACGCCCCGGCACCACTGCCTTCCGGCAGTTCCGGGGGCGCGCCTCGTGCCGTCGGACCGGGTACGGCTGGCAAGGTCGGCAAGACGGCGGATGTCGCGTTCACGGCCACCAGGCTCGTCAAGGGCGCCGCAGGCGGCGTCCCGGGCCTGGTCGGCGCCGCGGCGCTCGAGGTCGGCGGTCGTGTCGCTTCCAAGGCCGGCAACCGGGCGCTGAACTCGATCGCGGGCCCCAAGCCGCATCCTCAGACCCAGCCTGCGCAGCCGGCCAGCTTCGTCGTCCCGTCCCGCCGGATCGTCGTTGACGAGTCCGGAACCGGCCACATCGTGCGCCCCGCCCCGATCGTCGACGGCGTCGCCGACGTGACTTCGCTCCCCCCGGACTCCGCCCGCACCGCCCGTAGCGAAGCCTTCCGCGCGCGGCTCGCCGACGCGAAGGCCGCCTGATGAACCCTCGCCTTCTCTCGATCATCGCGGCCGTTGTCCTGGTCCCGGTGCTCGTGATCGGTGGGATCGCGTTCGGCCTGCTCGCCATCATCGGCGGGCAGGCCGCATCCGCGAACGCCGGCACCGGCGCCTGCACGGTGGGAGATGCCGGCACCGCGCTGACTGTCACCACCACCGGAGGCGACTCACTCACCCTCGACGAGAAGCAGCTCGCCAACGCTGCGACGATCATCACCGTCGGGACACAGGCCGGGGTCCCCGCCGCCGGCCTGAAGGTCGCGCTGATGACCGCGTTGCAGGAGTCGAAGCTGCGGATGCTCGCGAACTCCACGGTTCCCGCATCGCTTGACTACCCACACGAAGGCGTCGGCAGCGACCACGACTCGGTCAACATGTTCCAGCAGCGCCCCCACTGGGGAAAGCTCGCGGATCTCATGGACGCCAGGTACGCCGTCCGCGCGTTCTTCGGCGGCCCTAACGGCCCCAACGGCGGATCTCCACGAGGCCTGCTCGACATTAAGGGCTGGGACACGATGCCACCCGGCCAGGCCGCTCAGCGGGTCCAGGTGAGCGCCTTCCCGGACGCCTACGACCAGTGGGAGGGCGCCGCCGAGACGATCATCAACAGCATGTCCGGCTCGATCAGCTGCGACAGCGGCCAGGTCATCGGGCAAGCCGCCTACCCGCTCTCTCCCGGCTATAACATGACGTCGGGATACGGACCCCGAGACATCGACGTACCCGGCGCCTCCACCTGGCACACCGCGATCGACCTGCAGCACTGGCCCAACAACTGCAACGACCCCGTCTACGCCATCCTCCCCGGCACCGTCACCGTCAGCACCGAGCTGTGGCTGTCCATCCGCCACCCAGACGGCTTCATCGTGAGCTACCTGCACATGTACAAGAGCCAGCGCCTCGTCGACGTTGGCGACGAGATCCAAGCCGGCCAGCAGATCGGTGTCACCGGGAACGTGCAGCCCAGCGGAGGCTGCCACCTCGACCTGCGCATCAACAAGAACGGCACCACCAACTCCGCCGTCGCAGCCCTGCAGGAAGCGACGGATCTCGGCGCCCCGGCGATGTACGCCGGCTACGTCGACCCCGAAGAGTTCCTACGTCTCTACGGCATCGAGGTCTGCCCGCCAGACAGTTGCCGGCGGCCGTGACCATCTGGAAATCGGCTCTTCGAGGCTCTCGAAATTTCTCGGTGGCACCACCCCCGCCCGCGGATTCATAGGGATTCGCGGGCGGCTCGGTATCCTGGACATCCTCACGGAAAAAAGACGAAACCCGACTCGTCCGATCCGAAAATTTCCAGACTCCCGCAAGGAGGCCGTGCGCGGATGCCCGCCGATGGCTCCCCCCAAGCCGCTGCCAAAGCCGGCAAGACCTACTACCTACCCAAGGGCCTGCACGCGCGCCTGAAGGCCGGATGGTGGGCGACCCGTGAGCACCCGACCCTGAGCGCCGTGGTGTCCTCCGTGTTCGAGACCGAGAGTGCCCGACTCGAGCGCGAGCACAACGACGGGCATCCGTTCCCGATCGCGACTGCGCCGCTCGGGCCGCGAGCTCGTGGCGTCGACGGCGAGAGTCACACGTACTACCTGCCCCTCGCCGTGCACGAGCGATTCGTCTCCGCCTGGGCAGGCACCCGCACCCAGCCGGACGCCGCGGCGTCCGTGTCCGCCCGGGCCGCTGAGCTCCTCGAGGCGGAAGCCGCCAGGCTTGAGCGGGAGTTCAATGCCGGGAATCTGTTCCCGCCGGCGCCGCCTGGTGCGCGTGGCGTCGACCCAGCCGTCGCTCGTCAGCAGGGCGAGACCATGTCGAGGATCTGGCAGAAGCGGCGTTCCAAGAAGTAGCTGGGGTTCCCGTCTCAGACGAGACGGCGAGAGGGCTTGCGCCTGGTGGATGCGAGGTATGCAGCGAGTTGGCGTGAACCTGGCGACCCTTGAACGTCTGGGAGGCGTCTCGCTTCTATCTCTCTTGCTGCTGGGATTCGCTCGCTCCGCTTATCTTCGAACGCAGGCGAGCGTAACACAGCTGTCAAGTAGGTGCCAAGTAGGCAAGCCCTGATTTCTCATTGGCGTGTCCGATCTAGAGGGGTTGGCGATACCTATGCATCTAAGAGGCGCCATGTTGGCGTCGGGATGCGAGGAGACGATGTTGCGCACCGAGATCCGGCCCGAAGTGGTCGAGGAAATCGCCGTCCGGGCGCTACCGCGTCGCCCATGGATCTGGCCCGGCCGGCTGGCTCTGATCCTCGGTGCCTCGGTCATCGTGATCGGGATCTACGGGGTCACCGGCAACGACAAGATGATCCCGATCACGATGACGGCCGCCGCAGTGACCAGCGCGCTCGTGATCGTCTTCGGTGTGCGCCGGTGGATGCGGGGTCGCTCCATCGACAAGATGATCGAGGCCGTCAACGCTGTCGTCCGCGCCGCCGCGCCGACCCGCGATCTGGTCCGCCCGTCACGATGGAAGGGCGGATGGATCGGATATCCGACCCGGATCAGAATCACTTACCCGGCCGACGTCGTCGATGCCGACCCGAAGTTCCTCGAGTCGCTGGTCGGGCAGGTCACGAACCGGATGGGCATCCCGTACCGGATCAAGAAGAACAACTCCAAGACGTGCGTCGTCACCCTCGAGCTCGACACCACGGAGGAGGCCGCCGCCCCCGACCGGGATCACTCGAAGATGGAGAGCATCGTCCAGTCGATCGTCCCGGGCATGACCGTTCGAGACATCACCCGCAGCGAGACCGACGAGATCTCCGCGATCCAGCTGCGCTGGCCTTCGTCGCAGACCTCCCGCGTCAGCACGAAGTTCATCCAGAAGAAACTGACTGACGCGATCCAGATCGCCGTCGGCGAGCCCTTCGACACCGAGTTCGACTTCACCCAGGAGCGGGCAGTGTCCGCACCGCTCGTCCCGTTCCCGGATGTCATTCCTCACCCGGCCCGCGATGACGCCGAGCCGATGAAGGTCGCGTTCGGACAGTTCCGCGACGGCACCCCCTGCATCTGGAACCTCGACGACCCGCTCCCGCACGTCCTCATCGTCGGTGGCACCGGTGGTGGAAAGACCGTCCTGCTGCTGTCGATCCTCACCGCCCTCCCGAACGGGCTCCGTCGAGACGCCTTCGGCCAGTGGGTCCGTGACGAAGAGGCGATCGCCGCCGAGGTCTGGCCGATCGACCCCAAGAGGCTCGGCCTGTTCAACCTCGACCTGATCCCCGGCGCCAAGCGCGCCGCCACCCGCGAGTCCGCGATCGTCGACTACATCCTCGGCGTCAAGCAGAAGATGGACGACCGCTACGAGTACCTCGAGAAGAACGGCCCCCACCTGCGTGCTGAGCTCAACCCGCTCATCCTCGTCGTCGACGAGGGCGAGGAGATGGTCGACATGCTCAACGACTGGTGGCGATCCGGCGACGGCAAACTCGACTGGATGCAGCGGTTCGGCCTCGAGAAGGCACCCACCGGCAGCACCCACCCGGTGATGACCGCATTCGGATCCATCCTCCGCCTCGGCCGAGAGGGACGGGTGCACGTCATCCTCGCCTCCCAGCAGGCCGCCTCGTCCTGGCTGAGCACCTCGAGCCGATCCCAGTTCGCGGTCCGCATCGCGCTGCGCAACCTCGAGCAGTCCACGTCGATGATGACCTTCGGCAGCCTCGCCGCCGTCTCCGGCCTCGAGAACCGACCCGGCCGCGCCTGGGTCAGCGTCGGCATGGGCATGCAGCCCGAGCACGCGCAGATCTACTGGACCCCGAAGCTGGCACCCGGCATCAACGACGCCGACCGCGAGATCCTCCACGGCCTCGGCATCCTGCTCCCCGACGATCCCGGGTTCGTGGATCCCCGCGCGCGTGTGGTCGTCGACGACGAACACGACGACGATGACGAGCTCGACGAGCTCGACGACCTTGACGAGTCCGACGACCAGGTCGACGACGTCGAGAAGGGTGCCGACGACCAGGAGAGCGCCGAACCAGTCGCCACCGGCGAAGACCTCGAGCTGCTGCTCGCCGCGGCCGAGCTCATCATCACGTCCCAGTTCGGATCCACCGCCATGCTGCAGCGCAAGCTCCGCGTCGGATTCGCCAAGGCCACCCGGATCACGGAGCTGCTCGAGGAGCAGAAGATCCTCGGCCGCGCTCGTGGCTCGAAGGGGCGCGAGGTCCTTGTCGGACCGGACGAGCTCCCCACCGTCCTCGCCCAGCTGCGCGGCGAAGCGCCGCAACCCGCCGCCGAGCCGACGGCGCCGCCCGCGTCGCCGGCACCCGTCGAGACGCCTGCGAAGCGGCGCCGTCCCCGCCCGTCCGAGAACGTGAGGTTCGTGCCGACCGAGGTCGAAGAGATCACCGACCGCGGCGGCACCGACATCCAGACCTTCGACGTCGCGGTCGCAGAGCTCGAAGTGGGAATGGACATCCTCGTCGACGTCGACGGGATCTCCTGCCGCGCCACGATCGACGCCATCGACGTCGACACCAACGGGCCCGACTGCCTCTCGATCTCCTACATCACCGAGGACGGCGACGGCCGGACCATGACCGTCCCCGAGGCCGAGAGCGTCTCCGCGATCCTCTCCTGAAAAAAGACGAAACCGGCTGTCCGATCTGAGCCGATCCACGCACCTATGGGTGGTGACGGTCGCAACCCCGCGACCGCACCACCCATAGGAGCGTCACGGATGTTCGCTCAGGCCACAGACGAGGTCGACCTCTTCGGCACCGCCTTCGCCGGTTACGAGTACTTCCCATACCTCCTCCTCGCCGGCCTCCCGCTGTGTCTGCTGTATCTCGCGCTGCGCCGTCCTCCTATCTCGAAGCCTGCGCCCCGCACTGAGTCGCCCTCTCCCGTGCAGCAGGCAGCCGCCGCGCCCGCGAAGACCCGGTACCTCGACGTCGATGCACGCTCGGTGCACACACCCCGAGTTGCGGAGTCGCGCGCGGACATCTTCGACTACTTCCCACCAGCAGCCACAGCGACGATCGACCCGGCGCCCACTCCTGAAACCCTTGCATCCGGATCCGACGACCCCGCCTCATCGCCCTCAGCCACCGAACAGCCGGCGCGCTTCCTCGACGAGCTCGAGGACCTCGACGAGCGAAAGGCGATCGGCCGGGGAGTCGTCATCGTCGGAGCAGCCATCATCACGCTCCTGCTGCTCGCCGGGTGGAGGTTCCCCGGCACGGACAACGTGCAGGGGTTCACCGCGGCGGGTTGGTGGGCGATCGGGATCCTCGTCGCCCTCACCGTCCCTGCGATCCTGCGCAAGGCCCTTCGCGAGAAGTCCCTCGGCCGGCGGCTCGATGTGGGCGGGTTCTGGCTGATGCTCAGTGCCGGCGCCATGGCGCTCGTCGTCGCCGCGGTCGGCCTCGGGCTGTCCGCGCCCATGTTCCGGATCTGGTTCGAGGCGCCTGGTGAGCCGCAGCCGACCGCCGTCACCACCGAGACGATCGTCCCCTTGTCCGTCACCTTCAAGTCCGGCAGCTACTTCGGCATCTTCCTCGGTGGCACCTCGGCCGAGGTCTCCGGCCTGGTCGAGACCGACGACGGAGTCCGCACCTTCTCGACGTCGCGCTACAGGTACGGAGACGACTGGCAGCTCACAACCGAGAAGACCTGCACCACGACGATCTACAACTCCCCGCTCGTGATCCAGAAGCCGATCAGCAAGGAGCAGTGCTCCACGAGCACGATCGCCGTCCTCGGCAACGAGATCACCGAGCACTGACCACCCGAAAGGAACCGGACCATGGCCAACACCCAGCAGCAGCCCGACACCACAGACGACTGGATCGCCCTCCTGATGCTCCTCACCGGAGTGTCCGGCATGGGGCTGTTCTCCCTCGGCACCTTCGTCGCCCCGGCCCGTGAGCTCGCCGTCCAGTGGGGCGTCCTCGTCCGCGGCGATGCGGTTCTGATCCCGCTCATGGACGGTGTCGGCCTGGACATCTGGCGGACCCTGATCCTCGCCGGCATCTTCATGCTGTTCGTGGCCGGGTCGATCGCGATCGCCCGCTCTCGCCGCCGCCGCGAAGGGCGGTAACTCGATGTGCGACCCGCGCCCCGGAGCCCGCTGCAGCGCCGACACGATCAAGGAGCTGCAGGCTGCTGAGGAGCGCCGCACCACGGCGCAGCTCGAGGCGGCCGAGCGACCCGACGACGCCGCCGCCCAGCAGCGCCTGCAGCTGGCGGAGGAGAAGGCCGCTCGCAAGCTCGCCGCCTACGACTCCTCGCCTCGAGGCCAGTCCGATCTGCGCGCCGCGATCGCCGCCGCCGATGATCCCTCCGCGGTCGACGTCGACGAGCTGCGCACCCGCCTCGCGATCGGGCGGATCACCCGCGTCGATCAGAAGCGAGCGCTCGCCCGTGCCCGCGGCGGATCCGCGGTCGACGAGGCGCGCGAAGCCGACAAGGCGGTGCGCCGGCTCCGCCACCCTGCCGCTGCTGCCGAGGTCACCGAGACGCCGGCGCTCGGGTTCTACGTCCTGACCGAGTCCGGCGCCGACCGCTACACGGACGCCAGCGCCGCCCGCGCCGCCTCGTCCGCCGCCGGCATCGCGACCTTCTACGACGCCCAGACCGGCGGCCAGGTCGTCGTCATTCACCGAGGAGAGCACTGATGAGCGACAGCAAGATCCACGGACCCATGGAGGGCAGCCGCGCCGCGTGCGGCCGACGAGACTCCGCGATTGACCACAGCTGGGCCACCGTCACGTGCGAGGACTGCAAAGCCGCTCGCCGGTCGGACGAGGCACAGCTCGCTCTCGCAGGGGCGGTGCGCTGATGGTCACCTTCCACAACCGAGACCCACGCCCCTCAAGGCCGAAGGAATCGTTCCGCAGCGGACGGATCGACTTCGACCGCATCAGTGCGCAGACCTTCGGGAGCGCCACCATCCAGTTGCTCGTCTTCCGTCCGGGAACAACCGCGACCGAGCGCGCCAAGGTCGGCGTCTACTGCCAGCTCGTCGTCAACAAGCTGTGGATGTTTGTCGCCGTGCTCGCGGTGCTCCTCCCGCCGGCACCGATCCGCGCCGGCGGAATCTGGTGGTCGCTCGGGTTCGGGGCCTTCGTCACCGCCGCGATCGTCACCGGGGCCTGGCTACTCGCCCGGCCGACGCTCACCAACGCCCACGGCATCCGCGTCAGAGTACGGGGAACCAAGAGCGGGCCACGGTTCTTCGGCGACATGGGCCTCCTCGAGCAGTACGCCGACCGGCTCAGCGCGCTCGAGTCCGCAGACCTAAGCCCGGTCGACCACGAAGCCGAATGGGCGCGCGCCTACGACGACCTCTCCACCACCAACCAAGCAAGGAGCAACTCGTGACCGACCGCATTCAGACCTGGCTGGACTCCCACCCGCGCACCCGCTTCACCGGCCGCATCGCCGCAGTATCCGCCGCGGCACTGCTCTACATCGGGTTCTTCACCTTCGGCTTCGGGATCCTCGGCACGGCCGCCGCCGGCCTGGTCATACTGGTCGTGAACCTCGCCGGCCCGATCCCGTTCACCTCCTTCTACGAGGCCTGGGGAGCATGGTCCGTCTTCCTCTGGCTGGGCGCCATCGTTGGCGCGATCGCCGGTCTGATCCGGACCGTGATGCGCGTTGTGCGCGCCGACCCCACCGAGCGGCGCGGCCGCGCGGTGATCGCCCGCGACTTGGTCGCGCAGGGTGTCGTCGCGCAGCGGATCGGCGCCGAAGACCTCGACCTGCAACTGGGGATCATCGACGGCGGCGACGTGCAGTGGTCGCGAACCGTGACGCTCACCGGCGGTCCCTCCGCAGCCGATCAGGCCTTTGACCGCCTCACCGTGCAGCTCGCCAACCCGTCGCTCACCAGCCACGACTGGCTGGGCTACGAGCAGCGCTGCACCTGGTTCGAGGAGATCTCGCGCACGGCCGAGGAGATCGTCATCCGCCGCGCCGCCGCGGGATCCGCCACGGCCGACGCCGCCGCGCTCATCACGGCTGCCGCGCAGCGCGCCCGCACGATCCTCGACGAGACCGACGATCTGGTGATGACCGCGATCCGGTCGGAGCTCCGCGCCGCCGGCAGCATCCGCAATGCCCGATTCCAGACCCTCATGCGCCCGGTGGTGGAGGAGCGCGTCGAGGCGGAAGCGCTGTTCTGATGACCACCTTTACGGAGCCGGTGCGGGTTGTGCCGCTCGGCTACACCACCCGCACCGCTGCCGGGATCCGACTCACGATCGGCGATCGTCCCGGCGCGACGAAGCACGAGTACACGATCAGCTCCGACGTCGACGAGTACCTCACCGCGTTGGACATCCGCGCCCTCTACCGGGACCTGACCGCGACCGACCGGGAGCTGCTTGGCGCCCTGCACGACAGCAGCATCGTGGCCGTGTGCCCGGTCTCGCACGGGCTTCCGGTCGTCGCCGTCGCTCGGCGCCCGCTGACCCTGGCCGAGCACCTCGGCGCCGACTGCACCGTGAGGTTCGGCGATGCCGGCGGGGAGACGGTCGTGTCTGCGATGGGCGGCCGCATCCTGCGCCTGGTTGACGGCGACCGCACCCTGCAGCAGCTGGTCGACGAGGTCGAGCACACCAGTGCCGCCGGCGTCACGGTCGACGTCGTCGCCGAGGCCGCGGCGCTGGCCCAGACCATGCGCACGGCGGGCGCTTTGACCTTCGAGCCGGCGGCGAGCTAATCGTGTCTGCCCTCCACCACTCGGCCGCCGCGGCCGTGAGCGATGAGATCTACCGAGACTGGTCGGCCGACCGGTGGGCGGGCTCGCGCGTCCCGGCTTACTGCGACTGGCCCACCTGTGCCGCGGAGATTAACCGCGGCCGCGACTTCCGCTGCACCGCCCATGGCGTCGACGACGGCTGCGAGCTGTTCTTCTGCGCCCGGCACTTGGTGCAGATCGCGGTGCACGACCTGGTACGACCCAAACCCGATCACTCAAGATGGGAACTGATGATCCTCACCGACGACACCCTCGAGCCGTGGCGGCAGGCCCACCCCACGGAGCTCGAGCAGGAACGCCGCCGCCAGGAGCACTCCTCCCTGCGGGAGACGGTCGCCGACCTCGCGCAGTCCGCCGACCGGCAAGCTGCCCGCGCCGCGGCTCTGTCCGGCCTCGCCCAGAGCTCACGCCTCTTCCACCTGGCCGACGAGCTGCGACGCGCCGCCGCGGCGCTCGGTGGGACCATGTCGCGAGACGACGTGCTCGAACTGCTCGACGGAGCGCAGCGCGTCATCGTCACGGCGATGCTGCAGCTGGACGCTGCCGAACGCGCCTGCGAGAACTGAACCCCGTCTACGCCTTGGCGGGCTGCTGCAGGATCAGCCGGGCACGCTCGCCGGAGATCCCGGCATCCGTCGCGATCTCGGCCGTGCTCATCGCCGGCCCGAGCTCACGGATCACCTGATCCCGTTCTGCTCGAGCGTCGCCGGCGTCCTGCTCGAGCTGCGCGATCTGGTCGCGGATCTCGCCCGCCCGTGCGATCGCCTTGTCATGCGTCGCCGGGTCATCGACGGATCCGCGCTGCAGGTGCAGCTCGATCTTGTGCAGGTACGCGCGGCTCAGCCCGCTCGCCTGTGCGACCTCGCCGACGGTGCCGCGGTGGGCGAGTGCGATCCGCAGCTGCTCGAGCTGCTCCTCGCGGAGCGCCCGCTGCTCGTCGTCGATCTTCTTGAGGGTGGCGCTGAGGCCGCGAAGCCGCGACCTCAGCGCTGTCGTGTCGATGCTCATGCGTCGTCCTTCTGGGTGATCTGGAAGCCGAGGAACTCGATCGTTCCTGCAGTGGAGTCGGGAACCGAGATCCAGTCCGGGCCGTCGACCCCGACCAGGGCCGCGTCGCCGGCGATGTAGTCGCCGGGCAGCAGCGGGATGTCGAAGTGCCGCAGCAGCCGGCTCGCGACCGGGTTGGCCTTGTGCCCGCGGATGAACTTCGCCTCCTCGTGCATGACGAGGTCGAGCTTCCCGGTGAGAGCGATCGACTGCACGTCTCCGCCGACGAGCTGCTGCAGGCCGGTGAGCTTGTGCTCGTCGTCGATGGTGAGCTGCTCGACCGTGCCATTCGTGTTGAGCTTGATGACCTTCATTGTGGAACTCCTATCCGGTAGTTGACTTGACATGTACCAATATAGGGGTGGTCGGTACGCCTGTCAACCCGGTTGGAGGATGTGCACTCAGCTCTGCCCGGAGCCGCGCGCTGCGCGCCAGTGCTCGGTGACCGGATGGCCGCCTCGGACGTGGCTGGTCACGTGCACGTCGCCGCCCGGCGGCGCCGGCTCCGGGCGCCCCTCGGCGAGGACGTCGGGGTCATCGGTCCACCCGCGGCCGGGCACCCACGTGACATCGGAGGCCACCGGCTCGTCGACGAGCGCCGGGTCGACGAGTTGCTTGGCGAGGGCGACGGCCTGCTGCGCGTCGACGTCGCGCGCGGCCGGCGTCTTCATCGCGAGCGGGCGATAGCTGCGCTCCCAGTCGGCGGGCACGGCGAACTCGTCGAACGCTGGGGTGCGGGAGAGTGCGCGCTTGGCGTCGATCGCCATCTGCAGCTCCCGCAGGTTGACGGTCTGGGTGTTGGCGATCGTGACCAGGTCGACGAGATCCTTCACCCGGCTGCTGGGGCGGCCGGCGTAGGTGCCCATCGTCGCGGTCACCTTCTCCGCGATCTGATCGGCGATCGGGAACAGGCGGTAGGGGTGGGTTTGGATGGGGCGGCCGAGCTGCAGCCGGTTCGACGGATCTGCGGTCTCCACTGGCTATGTCAACTCCATCCGGCCCCGGGATGACGGGCCGACTTGGCTCCAGCTAACGCGAGACCAACGGCAGCACAGGGCGTTCGGCAGATGCTTCTGAGAGGCTGGTGCCCATGAGTGCTGAACCTTCTCTGGTGCCAGAGCTGGCCGTCACCGACTGCGATGTGTCCGTCCGGTTCTGGCGTGACCTGCTCGCCTTCGAGGTGCTCTACGACAGGCCCGAGGAGGGCTTTGCCTACCTCGCGCTGGGTGACGCCCACCTGATGCTCGACCAAGCCGACATCGGCAGGACGTGGCGAACGGCACCCTTCGACCCACCGTTGGGGCGCGGGATCAACTTCCAGATTTCGGTGCCCGATGTTGCCGATCAACTCAAGCAGCTCCGCGAGGCGAACTGGCCGCTGTTCATGGAGCCGGAAGACAAGTGGTAGGGGTGGCTTGAGAAAAGGGAGCTCAGAGTACGCTAAGCCGGTTTCAAGTGGGTTGTTGGCGTACTCGGGGCTCCGTTTCTTGGTTCAGCGGTCGGTGGCGGGGAGCCAGCGGTAGAGGGTGGGGATGGAGACGCCGAGGTTCTTGGCGACTTCGCGTGGTGGTGTGCCGTCGGCCAGGAGGGTTCTGGCGGATCTGATCTTGGAGGGTGTCATCTTGGGCCTGCGGCCGGGGGTGCGGCCTGCGCGGCGGGCGGCTTCTAGGCCCTCCTCTTCGGGATCCGCCCCCACCAGATCAGCCGCACGCGCCTGGTCGACGCCGAGCACAGCGACGGAACGTCGACGATCCGCATCGGCAAAGCCCCTGCTGCTTCCGGCTCCCCTTGCCGATCCGCCAGCAACGCCCGGTACGCCGGACTGTGGCTCGACGTGTCAGACGAGGACTGAGACTGTCGGGCTGACCCTGCGCGCCGGTCGGGCCGGTGTTCGCCGAAGCCGGGGCTTGACCTTGCCTGTGGGTCCGGGTTCTAACCTCGAGGAGCGAGCGGGACCAGCACCCGGATACCCCGAAGCCCGATGCCCGGGAGACGGGCTTGACCTTGCCGTAGGGGCCAGGTTCTAGCATCGGTGGAGATCCGGGACGAGGCCCGGGAACCATGGAAACGGAAGGAAGGAACAGCCATGGAGAAGGCACTGGAGACCATCGTGCTGCAGGTCGAGGGCATGACGTGCACGGGCTGCGAGCAGCGGCTGCGCAACGCGCTGCGTCGTGTCGACGGCGTCTCGGACGCCAACGCGGACCACGTGAGCGGGCGGGTCGAGGTCGGCCTGCGCGGGGGTGGCACCGACTGGTCGGTGCTCGCGGAGACGATCACCCGCGCCGGGTACCAGGTGGTCGGCGCCGAGCCCGAAGCCGCAGCGGGGGGTGGTCTTCGGTGAGCACCGAGGTTAAGGAGGAGGCCCCGCAGCTGTGGGCGTCCGAGCCAGGAGCCGAGCCGGGCCAGGAGCGGATCCGCGCCCGGATCGCCGGGCTGCACTGCTCGCTGTGCACGGGCACGATCGAGAAGGCCCTGGGCCGCATGGACGGGGTGGCGAAGGTCGCGGTGTCCCTGACCCACGAGCAGGCACTGGTCGACTACGACCCCGACGCCGTGGCACCGGAGGAGATCCTGGGGACACTGCGGGACATCGGCTACGAGCTGTACGATCCGCGCAAGCTGCGCCCCTTCGAGGAGGAGGAGTCCGCCCTCGTCCGGGAAGGGATCCGGCTGCTGGCGGCGGTGACGGCCAGTCTGAGTGCCATCGGGCTGATCGCCTCGGTGACAGGGGTGCTCTCGGTGATCGTCCCGGCCACGGTCGTGGTCCTGATGGTGCCCCTGTCCTATGCGCTCCTGCGTTCCTCCGGCAGGGGCCGGGCCCTGGCCGGAGCGGCAGGGGTCGTCGCCCCGGGGGTCGCGGCGCTGGCGCTGCGCGGGGCCGGGGTGTTGGGCGGGCCGTTGGTCGGGCAGCTCGCCGGGGTCCTGGCCGCGGCGGCGGTTCTCGGGATCGGCCCGCACATCCTGCGCATGGCGTACCAGTCGGCCCGGCGCGGGATCCTGAACCAGCACGTGCTGCTGGAGGCCGGGGCGTTCGCGGGGATCGTCGGCGGGGCGATCGGGCTCACCGGGGCCCTGCCGGACTACCCCACGGCGGCGTTCTTCGCTGTGACCGTGCTGATCATGAACTACCACATCTTCTCTGAATGGCTCTCTCTGCTGGTCAAGACCCGCTCGAGCCAGTCCGTGCGCCGGCTTCTGGACCTCCAGCCCGACCTGGCCCGCCGCCTCGGCCCGGACGGGTCCGAGGCGGAGGTCCCGGTTGAGCAGGTCAGGGTCGGGGACTTCGTGCGGATCCGGCCCGGGGAGCGGATCCCCCTGGACGGCACCGTCCGCGAGGGCTCCTCCGCGGTGGACCTGGCCCTTGTCACGGGCGAGCCCGTGCCCGCGGACGTGGGCCCCGGCGATGAGGTCCTCAGCGGGTCGGTCAACGGCACCGGGACTCTGCTGGTGGAGGTCACGGCGACCTCGGCCGAGGGCTTCCTGGCCCAGATCGTCCGGCACGTCGAGGATGCCCGGGCACTCAAGCCCGGCATCCTGCACCTGGTCGACCGGGTCCTGCGCCTGTACACCCCGACCATCCTGAGCCTGTCGGTCCTCGCCGTGGCCGCCTGGCTCGCCGGCAGCTGGGCCCTGACCGGGGAGCCGGACGTGCGACGTGCGGTGTTCGCCGGGCTGAGCGTGCTCGTGATGGGGTACCCCTGCGCGGTCGGGATCGCGGCCCCGCTGGCGATCGTCCGCGGGACCGGGGCCGCCGCCGACCACGGGATCGTGATGCGTACCGGCGAGGCGTTCCAGACCTTCCGGCAGGTGCGCCGGATCGTGCTGGACAAGACCGGCACCCTCACCGAGGGCAAGCCCGAGGTGACCGCGGTCGAAGCGGCCGTAGGCACCGACGAGCGGGTGCTGGTCCTGGCCGCGGCGGCGGAGCAGCACTCCCAGCACCCCCTGGCCCGCGCGGTCGTCGCCGCCGCGGCCGAGCGCGGGATCACGCCCGCCCCCGTCGAGGGCTTCGAGTCCGTGACCGGTTCCGGCGTCCGCGCTAGCGTGGCGGGCCAGGAGCTCATCGTCGGCTCGCCGGCGTTCCTGGCCTCCCAGGGCGTGGACCTGGCGCCCCTGGGGCACCGCATCGACCAGCGGGAGGCCGCCGGCGACACGGTGATCGCCCTCGCCCGCGGCGGCGCCCTCGAGGGCCTGATCGCCCTGGCCGACCGCATCCGCCCGGACGCGGCCGAAGCCGTCGCCGCGATGCGCAAGGCCGGGATGCAGCCGGTCCTGGTCACCGGCGACAACCCCCGCGCCGCCGCCCGGGTCGCCTCCGCCCTAGGCATCGACGAGGTCAGGGCACAGGTCCGCCCGGAGGGCAAGGCCGAGATCGTCCGGGCCCTCCAGGCCGGCAGGACCCGGGTGGCGATGGTCGGCGACGGCGTCAACGACGCCCCGGCCCTGATGCAGGCGGACGTCGGCATAGCCGCGGGCCAGCACACGGACATCGCGGTCGAGTCCGCCGACATCGTCCTGCTCGGCACCGGTCTGGGCGCGGTGGTGGAGGCCCGGAACATCAGCGACTCCTCCTACCGGCGGACCAGGGCCAACGTCGCCCTGGCCTTCCTGTTCAACGGCATCGGGGTGCCCCTGGCGGTCACGGGGCTGGTCTATCCGGTCTGGGCGATGGTCGCGATGGCCGCCTCGGTCACGGCGATCTTCCTGAACTCCATTGGCACCCGGCCCGCCCTGCTGTTCGAGGCGATCGCCAGCGTCAAGGCCCGACGGGCCCGCGAAGGCCAGGACCGGCACCAGCGGTGAGCGGCCCCGGCGGAACGGGGGGAGGACTGCAACGGGCGTCTTCCCCGCCTTCCGCAGCCCGCTCTGCTCGGCCGGCCCGCCTTCCGCAGCCCGCTCTGCTCGGCCGGCCCGCCTGTCGACAGGGCCACGGCACGGCCCGCCGGACCGGGGGCAGGCTTCGGCGAGCCGCCCCCGGCAAGAAGGTCGGCGCCGGCCCCCTTGACCCCGCCCTAGGGGCAAGGGAATACACATCGGATGCAAGCACAGGCGCTCCGCAACGGAGCACTCACGAGGAAGGAAAAGCCCATGGCCCTCAAGGAAGGCGAACAGTACAGGTGTCCGGACCCCGCCTGCGGGTGCGAGATCAGGGTGACGAAGGGCGCCGTCGAGACCGACACCGGCGACCAGGCACCCCGCTGCTGCTGCGGGCACAGCATGGAGAAGGTCTCATAAGCCCGCGCCCGGCCCGGCTCTGTCGCTCCCCGAAGCAGGAATCCGAAGTCCCGCCGCACAAGCGCCCTTTTGGGGGTCAGGAAGGTTCGGGCTTGAACTCGGCCCTAAGGTCCGGGTTGATACTGGTTGGAGCACAGCAGCGAACAGATCTTGGAGGCACGATGCGCACTGGCGACAGGGACTTCTACACGGTCGGGCGGGCAGCCGAGGAGGCTGGGGTGACCCGCAAGGCGATCCGGGTCTACGAGGAGAAGGGGCTTCTGCCCCCTGCCGAGCGCACGGAGGCCGGGTATCGGCTCTTCAGCGGCGATGACGTCTCCGTTCTGCGGTTCATCCGTCAGGCGAAGACGCTCGGCCTGACCCTGTCCGAGATCGGGGACGTCCTCGACCTCCAGCGGGGCGGGTCCCAGCCCTGCGGCCGGGTCGTCGGGCTGCTCGATGCCCATCTGACCCAGATCGACCGTGCGATGGCCGAACTCCGCCAGCTCCGTTCGTCCCTGCTCGCCGCGCGGCGCACCGCGGATCAGGCCCGTCGGTCCGGCCAGGACGCGGTCGTGTGCCGCATCATCGAGCAGAAGGCATCCAAGCAGGCCGTTTCTCTTGCCCACAGCGCCTGAGACCGTTGGCCAGCTTGCCAGCCGGCGGGGGGCGCAACGAACGAGAGGGAGGAAATGACTCAGCAGTTTCCGATCTTGCCGGCGCAGCGGGTGGCCGAGGCCCTCGGGGCGGGCGGACTGGTCCTCTTGGACTTCTGGCAGGCAACCTGCCCGCCGTGCCGGGCCCTGGAACCGCGTCTGGACGCCTTCGCGGCCCGGCATCCGCGTGCGTTCACCGGCTACCGCATCGACGTCGACGCAGACCAGGCCACCCCTGCCCGGTTCGACGTGATGAGCATCCCCACCCTGGTCCTGCTCCGCGACGGCGCCGAGCTCGCCCGTCTCGACGGGCTGATCCGCGACGCCGACCTCGAAGGCCTCCTCACCGCCGCCGTGGACTCCCCCCAGAAGCCTCCGGGCCACGACGAGGGCTGAGCACAGCACGGCCGGGCGGCGCGGATACGCCGACGCCGGGTGGAGACCATCTCGCGGCCGGGGCGCCGGTGGTGTGAGGAGGGCTGCTGCAGCCGCATCCGGTCGGCGCAGCAGGCGCGGCCCCTCGCCCTCCGGGCCAAGCCCGCGTCAGCGCAGCCTTGGGAGCTCACGGCTACGAGCCGACCTGCCCGAGGCTATCGGAGAGACGGCGGATTTCGGGCAACCCGCTTGCGAGACCTTTCCGAGCGGCATATCGCTCTGCCTCATTGATCGCCTCCTGGAGGAGGGGCATGAGGACTCTCAGGTGCCGACCAAAGGAGCGAGCAGCTGGCGGTAGAGGCCGGGGCCGTGGCCCGCGAGGTCCAGGGCGTGAGCGGCCACGGCCCGCTGTTCGGTGGTTCGGGTCGCGGTGGCATGGGGGAGCATGGACACCTGCACGACGGGTCGTGACAGCTGCGCAGCCCAGTACAGGGCGGCGATCGGCAGGGGCACCCGGCCGAAGATCATCCGCAGGTTGCGCGGTGTGATGCGAGCCCCCTGCGCTTCGAGGGAGTCGAAGGCCTGTCGCATGGCCCGAACCAGCAGGACAGCGCCGCGCACTCGCTGTGATCGCGTCTCCAAGGGCTGCTCCAGGACCAGGGCGGCCATGGCGGCCACGAACACCGTGTGGGTGTCCAACCAGGCGTGCATGTCCGGCTCGGTCCGCAGGTGGGGGTCGATCGCGCCGAGCAGCTGCGACGCGAACTTGGAGCCGGCTGCCCCGCCCTCGACCACGGTGGGCTGCTGCCCCACCCGGTGGGCGGTCACCTGCCCGTCCTTCACGCCGCCGCCCACACCGGAGAAGCACCAGACCAGCCGGTCGCAGCCCAGGCGAGCCTCCACGTCACTGCGCAGCTCGAGGGGGTTGGTGAACATCCAGACCCACCCAGCCGGGCTGGCTGCGATGTCGTCCAGGGCCGCAGCCAACTGGTCACCGCGAACGGCGACCAGCAGGACGTCGGAGTCTGTCACTTCCGGTGACTTCGTCACGGCCACGTCGGGCGCAAGGATCCGGCCGTCGAGGCCCACGAGCAGTCCATGGCGGCGCAGGTCGACGAGTCTCGATCCTCGTGCGATCAGGGTGACCTCGTGACCGGCGTCGGCCAGCAGCGCCGCGTAGACCGATCCAACGACACCTGCCCCGAGCACCCTCACACGCGCCATAGTGCGAGCTTATGCGCCAAGAGGACCCAGAAGTGCCGGTGCGCCACCGGCGGCAGAAGCGCGCGTCTCCTCAGCCGACGGGAAGCTGGCTGTACATGTACATGTCCTTGCGCTGGTCGCCCACCTCTTGCCAAGACCGCAGCAGGCCTTCACGCTCGAAGCCACAAGACTCGGCTGTGCGCCACGATCCCTCGTTCCAGGGTTCGACGTACAACTCCAGGCGCTTCACTTCTCCCAAGGCCAAGGCCCACGAGGTCAGGGTGTGGAGCGCATCGGCCATGAGCCCACGGCGGCGGTACGGGGCGGCGATCCAGTACCCGGTGCTCGCCCTGCCGTGGCGGATGTCGGCGAGCCACAGCCCGATCTGCCCGACAGCGTTGTCGGTTGCTGCGTCGGCGATGGCGAAGGAGTAGCCAGCACCACTGGGCAGCCGGTCGTGTTGCCGCGCGATGTAGTCCAAGGCGTCGTCCCGCGCGCCCGAGGTGGGGACGGTGGTGATGAGCGGGATGAGCGGGTCGCTCGCGGCCATCTGGACCAGTGGTGCGTCGTCGTCGCGGAAGGGCCGCAAGGTGACGTGGTGTCCGTGGAGGGTTGGGACGGTGGTGGGCAACATCGGCCCAGTGGAACAGGAACGGCGGGATTCGGCAACCAATTTCGGCCGCTTCCCAACGTCCCGTCATCGGCAGTTTAGGAATGTCACGCGCCTGTGGAGGGGGTCTGGTGGCGGGCTCGGGTGTGGGCGAGGCGGTAGGAGTTGGTGCCGGTTTCGATGATGGTGGCGTTGTAGGTGAGGCGGTCGACGATCGCTGCGCACAGGCGAGGGTCGGTGAAGGTGTCGGTCCAGGCGGAGAAGGACTGGTTGGACGCGATCGCGATGGCGTTCTTCTCTTCGCGTTCGGTGAGGACTTGGAACAGCAGTTCGGCGCCTCGCCGGTCGAGTTCCATGTAGCCGAGCTCGTCAATAACGAGGAGGTCGACGCGTCCGTAGCGGTTGATGGTCTTGGTGAGTTGTTTCTCGTCGGCGGCTTCGACGAGTTCGTTCACGAGCCGGGTGGCGAGGGTGTAGCGGACGCGGTAGCCCTGTTCGGCGGCGGCGGTGCCGAGCGCGATGAGCAGGTGGGATTTGCCGGTGCCGGAGTCCCCGATCAGGCACAGGGGGTCGCCGCGGCGGATCCAGTCGCCGGTGGCGAGCTCGTTGATGGTGGCGGGGTTGATGTTGGGGTTTGCGGTGAAGTCGAAGTCGGCGAGCCATTTCTCGCGGGGGAAGCCGGCGCTCTTGATGCGGCGCAGGGTGGAGCGCCGGTCGCGGTCGTCGACCTCGGAGAGCAGGAGTTCGGCGAGGAAGCCTTGATAGGTGAGTTGTTCCTTCGCGGCGGCCGCGACGGCGTCATCGATCACGGCGCGGATCGTGGGCAGCCGGAGCCGGCGGCAGGCCTGGTCGATCGCGGCTTGGGCGGCTTGTTCGGTGAGGCTGTGACGGCGGCGAAGACCGCCCTGGCGGTTGCTGGTGCTGGTGGTCATGGGGTTCCTGTCTGGATGTGGTGGACCTCGGCGGAGGCCGGGGCGGGGTCGGGTTGGCGACGACGCAGGAGTTCGTCGTAGGCGGTGACAGTGGGCAGGGGGCGGGTGTCCTCGGGCAGGTGCGCGATGACCTGGTGCGGGTCGGTGGGGCGTCGTGGTGGCAGGTTCACGACCGTCCCGCCCCTGGTCGGGCTGGCTGGGGCGGGTGTGTGGCCGGTGGCGTGGCGGCGGGCTTCGACGGCGACGACGTCGGGGCTGATGGCGCCGACCGACAGGGCTGAGGTGATGCCGGCGATCACGGCATCGGCCGGGAGGGATCGGTGGAGCAGGAACACGTCGATCAACGCTTGGGTGCCGGCTACGTCGCCGCTGGTCCTGCGGGCGGCGGCCCAGAACGCGTCGTGGGCTGCGGTGAATGCCCCGGCGGCGAGAGCCTGCGCGAGGGCGGTGGAGCCGGGGAACGCGCCGGGCTTGTGCCGCAGCACTTCGAGGTAGTGGTCCAGCTCGACCCGGGTCACGCCACGGGTGCCGAGGCGGGGGTGGGTGGCGACGACGGTGCGGCCCTCGAACACGACCACGCACGAGGCCCGCAGGGACACGCGGACGCGTTGCCCGATCAGGTGCGCGGGGACGGAGTACTTGACCATGCGGACGGTGATCAGGGCGGAGCGATCGACCCGGGGGTGGAGGATCAAGCCGGGGTCGAAGTCGTCGGCCGGCAACGGCGCCAGGTGGTCGAGTTCGGCGTGGTAGTCCTGCCCGATCGTGTTCGCATGGCCGGTGATGCGGCGGGTGTTGTCATCGTGTTCCCAGGCGCGGATCTTGTCATTGAGTTCGTCCAGGCTGGCGACCTCGGGCATGGGGGTGAGGTGGTTGCGGCGGAACCAGCCGACCTCGCCCTCGACGCCACCTTTTTCGTGGGCGCCGTCGATGCCCGGCTGACAGTAGAACGCGTCGAAGCCGTAGTGGGAGCGGAACAGCACCCAGCGTTCGTTCTCCTCGCGGAGCCGGTCACCGCCGTGGATGACCTGCACCACGGCGGAGGTGAGGTTGTCGTAGCGGATGTGGCGGGTCGGGATCCCGCCCAGGGCGTGGAAGGCCTCGATGTGTCCCTCGAGGAAGGCTTCCTGCCCGCCCGTCGGGTAGACGCGGTGGATGGCCTTGCCCGAGTGGGACAGGCGGTAGACGAACATGTGGCACTTGGTCTTGACGCCGTCGAGGATGACGTAGACCTCGCCGAAGTCGACCTCGGCCTCCGCGCCGGGGGCGTGGTCCTGCGGCACCATCGCCTCCACCCGACGCCCGGCCTCCAGATCGATCTGCGCGCGCCGGACCCGCACGTAGTCCCGCACCGTCGAGTACGACAGGTCCGTGGCGCCGTGCTCGTCGCGTAGCCGGGCCAGGATCCTGGTCGCGGTATGACGCTGCTTGCGCGGCGCGGCCAGGTCATAGGTGAGCATCTCGTCGATGGCCGGCTTGTACGGGTCCAGGCGCGGTGCCGTGCGGACCGGCTTCTTGCGGGGTGGGGGTTCGGCAGCAGCGAGTGCCTGGCGGACGGTGCGGCGGTGGACTCCGTGTTTGCGGGCGAGCTCGCGGATGGACAGGCCATCGACTCGCGCGTCGTGGCGGATGTCGGCGTACAGCTGCACTCGTGACCCCATCTTGGCTCCCTTGCCCTCGCGACTGGTTCCCAGTGATGGGGACCAGCGTGAAGGGGTGGGGCCAGTTCAGACCGTCAACACCCCGGCAAGTCGCACGCGGGGCCAGATCAGGCCGTCACAACGGGGCCGAACCAAACTGTCACAACCAGTCTCCACGGTCCCGATCGGGGGAGGCCCCACGACGACGTCGATCGGCACGTCGAACAGCTTGCGGCCGGTGTCGGCGTCCTGCGCGGTGAATACCAGCCGGCGGGTCTCGACTCCGGGCTGGTTCTGTCCCAGCCCCGTCTCCCGGGCGCCGGTCAGCTGGAATCGGATGTGGTCACCGAGATCTCGGGAAGCCGCGCGCTGTAGAGCCTCCTGAGCGGCGTCGAGATCGGCGGCGTTGGTGGCCGCCAGATCCAGGTCCTTCGTGGCCCGGGCCTTCGGTACGCGAGCGAGCATCGCGGTCCCGCCCTTGAGCAGCCATTCGGAGTCGGCCCCGTCTGCGAAGACGCGAGAGAGGAACCTGTCATGGTTCGCCTGCATGATCTGCTCGTTCACGTTGAGGCTGCTCTCGCCGGCCTTCGCCGCACGGCCGGCCTCGGACTTGATCGCCTGCGCGATGCCCTGCCAGCTGCGGTAGCCGCCCTCGTCAGCCACGAGGCGTCGCCCCGGTCACCAGGCCGGCATCCTGCATCAGCTGCGCGGCGAGCTCGCCGCTGGACGCGGCGCCGTGTGCGGCCGCGATCGGCTCGAGGAACTCCGCGAGCCGGCGAGGTGAGAGGAGCTTGCCCTGCTCGGCGGCCTGGCGTAGCGCGTCGACGACGAGGGACTGGTCGGCCCACTGCTCGAGGAGATCCGCGATCGTGCGCTCGACGGTGAGCGTGGGCAGCCCGTTGAGGAACACGACCTCGTCGGGGGAGAGGCGCCGGGTGCGCAGCCGGACGTCCGGAAGTCGAGTGGTGCGCCGCGCCGGCGTCATCACGTCGACGACGCCGGGGAACCAGTCGCCGATGCCGTGGGCGATCGCCGCGCTCTCGCCGGCGACGACGACCGCCGGGACGCCGTCGGCGGTCGTCGGCAGCGTCGCACCGCCGAGGGCGAGCCACGGTGCGTAGATGAACTCGTGCTCGGGCTCCGGGGCGCCGGCCATCCGATAGACGCCCTGCGCGACGCGATGGATCGCCCTCGAGGAGGTCAGACCCGAGAGGGTCTTGCGCGAGACGCCGGCGCGCGCCGCCTGGGCGGTGGTGAACATGCCCCACCGCTCTGCCGCGAGCTCGCCGAGGTCTGCGATCGTCTTTCCAGCCATGTCAGCAATTGTACCGGAAACAGGTAACAAATGCTGTAGCTCGTTTCAGAGTTGGGAGCTGTCGGTGGGCCGCCGAATCGGCAGTCGGGGGCTTGAGGACAGGTAAGACATATGAGACACTTTGAGAGCCCATTCATTACCAAGACCCCCGAGAGGTGCTGCATCCTCTCGGGGGTCAACTCTGTTCGGTGGGCCTTCCGTCTCGACGGGTCGCGGGGTCAGGCTCGCCACCGCCATGAGCGATCACATACAGCTGCGTGAGCCGGATCCGCAGATGCCCGTTCCGCGCCATCGCCGACTGCAGCTCTTCGAGCGTGGGCGGGCGAGGCTCGTCGTCATCGGCCAGTGTCCCGATCGGCAGCGAGCGAAGCACCCACGTCGCGATCGCGAGCTCGTCGACGTCGACGAAGGCGGTGTGCTCCTGTCGGGTCTCCCATCGGATGGTGACGTGCACGATCACACCTGCTTCGGCTGGTGCCCGCTGATCTGGTGATAGGGGATCGTCTCCGCCCAGGAGCCGCCGGCGGCGCTGGGGACGGAGACCGACTTCGCGTTGACGCGCAGGACCGGGACCCACCCGCCACGGTACTCGACGAGATCTCCGGGGGTGACGTTGTCGCGCGTGAGGACGAACGCGGCACCGTCGGCGATCTGCTGCGCACGCACCCGTGTCCAGTGCGCGAGGTCCTCGTCGACGTGAGCGAGCTCGTCCTTCAGGCGGATCAGCTGATCGCCGGCCGCCGGCGGAAACTGCCGACCGAGGTGGTTGCGGTAGCCCGCGATCGAGCGGGAGATCTTCTGCCGCTGCGTCTCGAGCATCGCGATCCGATGGGCGACGGCCTGCGGCTCGAGGCGCACGGCATCCGCGGCCGCCGTCGCTGCCGCGCGCTGCTCGGCGTCGTCGGCGGCATGCGGGGCCTCGCCGATCTCGACCGCCACCGTGAAGCCGGCTTCCTCGAGCAGCTGCACGGTCCGGGCGATCAGATGCCGGCTCGGCGCCCGACCACGCGATCGGGGGACATACCAATTCGCGATTCGGGCTGACCACCGCCATCCGGTCGAGTGCAGGAGCTCCGAGGAACGGTCGCTCCTGTCGGCGCCGTCGAGGAGCGTTCCGGCCGTCGCGGTGTGGGTGAGTGTCAGCGCCGTCATGAGTCGTCCCGGAAGAAGCTCGTCGCGCTGACGATGATCAGCGCGAGGCAGGCGATCAGGATGACGAGCAGGATGCCGGCGAGCGCGATGCGCCAGATGTCGGTGCCGAAGACGAGCGCGAGCAGGATGCTCACCGCCGTGGTGATCAGGAAGATCGCCGTGGTGCCGGTCCTGCGGATCCAGGACTGCAGGGCGAGCTGCTGGGCCTCGGTCGCCCGATGCTGGGGGAGCGCGGTCATGATGCCTGCTCCTGCGTCGTCGACGAGCGCAGCTGCGGGAACCCAGAGCTGCGCGTCCACCGCGGCAGAGCGTTGCTGAGCCCACGGAACTCGAACACGCCGGGATCCTCGCCGGGGCTGGTGGGCCACCCGCGCAGCCGCGACTCGACGGCCGCGCCGAGCTGCTCGAGGAACAGTCGCGCCGCGGAGTCGTCCCAGTCTGGGTGCTCGCGGGAGTTCTCGCTCAGGAACAGCCGGCAGCGCTCCACCTGCAGGGTCTGCTGCGGGGTGAGCGAGTAGTCGGACTGGTCGGTCGACGCCTGCCAGATGAGATCGAAGACCGGCTCCCAGCTGTATGTCGGCGCCGGCAGCTCCATCCCGCGGGCGTAGCTCGCCGAGGCGTAGTTCGCCTCCCATAGCTGCTGACCGATCTGGTCCGCGCGCTGCACGAGCTGCCGGGTGTGGTCTGCGTCATCGTCCCTGCGGGTGCCGAGCACCGCGGCGGTGACGATGAGGTCGATGGTGTCCTTGGGTGCCAGGAGGATAGCCATGGCGGAACCCCTCTCAATTGATAGTTGACTTGACATAAACCAATATAGGCAACAAATATGAGATAGTCAACAGGATTGGTTCCGAAGAGGTGCGGATACGGCCGCGAAGGGATCGCGTCGTGGGTGGCGGATGGCTGCTAGGCGCGGACGCGCACGAGCTCGTCCCAGTGCGTCGTCGCGCGCGGCGTGAGCATCCCGCGCTTCATCTGCCAGGACGTGCCCGGGCGGAATCCGCCGCAGCCGAGGCCAAGGGCCTCCTTGCCGGCCTTCTTCTGGACGCCGTCGACGAGGGCGGCAATGCCCGCGTCCTCATGCTTGCGGCGGAAGGGCTCCAACGGCAGGTGCACGCCGGCGGGCAGCAGATCCGTGAGCATCAGGCCCGCGCGGGCGTACCTGGTGCCGTCCTCGATCTGGGGCAGTAGCTGGTGCGCGGCGCGCGTGAGCTCGACGGGGTCCGCGGCGGGGAACGGGAGCTGCACGCGCACGCTCGGGTAGTGCTTCTGCTCGGTCCAGTGGCTCGTGCCGGCGAACACGTCGACGCGGCGCGCGACCTGTGAGTGGCGCACCAGGCGCGCGGGCCGCCTGCTGCGCGTAGATCGACAGCGCCTGGCGGATGCCATCCTGCGTCGTGACCTTCTCGTCCCGGGCGTGCCGCAGCGGGTGCGGGAGGGCAAGAGAAAGGCGCCCGGCCGGAGCTAATCAAGTGTCAAGTCAACTAACTCGAGAGGAGATCCATGAAGGAATTTCCGCTCAACGGCCGGGCGCCAGGTCTTCAATTTATCAGGTGGCTCCGCCGCTCACGAGGGGAGCCGGGTAGCCCATCGACGGACTTCGTCGAGGGAGAGGAGCCCATCCCCGTCGGGAACGGCGTTGCCTGAGTCGTCCAGGATCTCCCATCCCCATCCGGGGCCGTTGTCGAGCA
The DNA here is from genome assembly GCF_937927635.1 of uncultured Microbacterium sp. Taxonomy (GTDB): domain Bacteria; phylum Actinomycetota; class Actinomycetes; order Actinomycetales; family Microbacteriaceae; genus Microbacterium. Next base: position 16,306 of record NZ_CALBRW010000024.1, on the reverse strand, counting down.
GCCAGAAGCGCTCTCCGGCGGGGTCGATGAACCAGCGGGAGGGTGACCCGAGCGGGCCAGGCTGCGCCCGGTGGATGACAACCCGTCCGCCGTCCAGGCCCCGAGCCTCGCGCCGTGCACGGCAGGCACGATCGTTGCTGCACTCCCACCCCTCGGATCCCCACGGGAAGAATCCGCGGGTGCCGATGCGGTGGCACAGCCGACATTCCATGGTCTTCATGCTGCAGCCTGCCGCTTCGTCGACCAGAAGTGCCGGGCGAGGTCGAGCCGGTCGTGTCGCTCGGCGAGCTTGGCGATCGCGTCGGGCTTGCGGCCCAGGATGATCGCCACCTGCTCGGGTGCTTCGCCCGCGTCGAGCAGGAACTCGACGTCCTCGAGGAACACGTCGGCCTTCGCAATCCGCTGCGGCTCGTCGACGACCGCCGGCGTTGGGTCGGTGTCGATGTCATCCCAGGCGAGAGGCGATCGCCAATCGCGCCGTTCGGCGATCCGCCGCGCCTGATCTGCATAGGTGCCCGTCTGAGGCTGGTCCCACAGCTCGGCGAAGATCTCAGCGGCGCGTGCGGCCGTCGCCGCGGTGACGCGATGCCGCATCCCGCAGACGATCCGCCAGAAGTTCGCGACGCCCATGCTCATGCGCTCTGCCAGCTGGGTCTCTGTCCACCCGATCGCGACGAGGGCTTGCAGCCGGCGGGAGGTCCCGACGGAGTCGATGAGCGCACGCTCGATGTCGTCGGCGGTGAGCGCGAGCAGCTGGTCCGCGTACTCGCGGCGCACCCACTGAACGGTCCGGCTCGTCTCTGACCGCTTGCCGCGGCGCCCGAACTTGAGATCGAGGCACACCGAGCGGGGGATGCCGGCGGCGTCTGCGATCCGCTCGAGTCCGATCCGGTGGTCCATCAGGGCCACCAGGTGATCGCGAACGGGGCCGGCGGCGACGCGCTCGCCACGGATCTGATCGGTGCGTCCGTAGGCGGTGAGACGGTTGCGACGACGCTGCCGCTCCATCTGCCGATCGTGCCGGCATCGTTCGCACCGGCAGTTGTGCTCGAGCCAGCACGTGTCGTGCGTGTGTGGGTGGTCAGCAGGGCACTCGTGACGCGCTCGATCGCGCAGCGGGTGATCGTCGAGAGTGCGGGCGCGGTGCGCTCGGAGGTAGTGCTTCCGGCACATTCCGCGGGCGACGATCGCGCGATCGCAGTCGTCGACGCTGCAGAGCTTCGCATCGCTCATCGCGGCCTGCCGAGGATCTGGCTCTCGACGAGCGGGAGGAGCGCTGCGCGCTGTGAGTGGTTGAGCCGGGCGAAGTGTCGGGCGAGGGTGTCGACCGCATCCTTGAACTCGTCGGGCAGGCCGTCGAGGTCCTTCTTGGCGCGCTTGCTGAGGGCGAGGACCTGTGCGTCGGCGAGATCCTGCATCCGCCACTCGGCGACCATGTCGGCGTCATCCCAGGCCGCGACGAGCCGCGGCCCGCGGGGGCCGGAGGTGTAGAGCCGATCGGGAGCATCGCTCGGTCGGCTGATCTCGACGATGCCGCCGACCGGCAGGCCGGCGCGGTACGGCTTGTAGGAGCCGGTCGCCTTGTCGGTGAGGTCGCCATCGACGAGCGGCAGATACCAGTAGCCGATCCTGTTGTCGCCGGTGAGCCGGCGGCCGATGTAGACGACCTTCTCGACCGTGACGTCGCTGTCGGGGTTCTTGGCGGCCATGATCACTCGCCTCCCGTGCAGCTGCTCAGCTCGCTCTGCAGCGCGGCGTGGTCTTCGGTCGTGACGGTCAGGTCGTAGGAGTCGAGCACCTGGACAAAGCGCTCGACGTAGGAGCAGTGGTAACCCTCGCTCGGCGGCATCCACAGCGCCGGCCCCTGGTCGCTCTTGGAGGTGTTCGTGGGCCCGTCAACGGCGAGCAGGTTCAGCGGGTCGTTCGCGAGCTGCTGACGCTTCTCCTCGGTCCAATCGGCGGCGGCCTGGCGCCATGCCCAGGCGAGGGGCACGACGTGGTCGATCTGCACGAGCTCGCTGGTGCCCTGGCCTCGGGTGAAGTCGATCGTCTTCCCGGTGTACGGATCGTGCAGCACGCCGGTGAGGACGACGCAGTCGCGCGTGCCGGGCTTCAGCGTCGTGTCGACGAGGTCGCGGCGCAGAACGTCATTGCGGGTGTCGCAGCCGTTCCGGTCGACGTCGGCCCAGGCCTGCCCGAACTGGCGGCGGTCGTAGGGAGTCTGATCCGGGAGCGCGATGGGGATCTGCTCGAGCGCGGCGATCGCCTGCTCGGCCTCCGGAGTGACCGGCCCGGCCGGCTGCTCTGCCTGCGGCGCCGACGTCGGCACCGCGGTGTCGATCGGCGTCGGCGCGGCGAGGGGGCCGACGACGGCAGTCAGCGTCGGCGCGACCATCCGGAACGCGATGAAGAGGGCAGCGACGCCCAGGACGACGAAGGCGATGGACTTCTTGCTCACGGGGATCTCCTCGGTGTTCTCGGAGCCCATAGGTACGGAACCTGGTGCCGGATCGGACATCGGCCCGGCTGTCGGTGTTGCCGGCGCGGGGAGCCGCGATCGCTCATGGACTCTTTTAGTTGACTTGACATGTACGAATATAGGGCATGCCAGAACAGGATGCAAGCGCGCCCCGCGACCTGGTCTCGCACCCGGGCCGGGCGAGCGCCGGCGGCCCGGGCGCGAGCGCTTCAGTCGGAGTTGGCCGCGTACTCGAGCCGCGACTCGCTGCGGTCGTGCAGCGGGTAGTACGCCGCCGGGAGGCCGAGGGCCGTCGCGAGCTCGCTGCGCACCTGGACCAGTGCGCCGCCGTACATGTAGCCGACGCGATCCGCAGGGACCTGGTCGACGGGCACGAACTTGTGGGTGACGTCGCCGAGGTACTCGAACCGGTCGTAGCGCACGACCGGGAGCTCGAACGAGACGGTCGGGCCGTGGGGGTGCTCGACGAGGATCTGCATCGCCGTGGCACTCAGGCCCTGCGGGCCGGGAGCGTGGAACTCGGTCCGGATGACGGGGGCGACGAATCCGCGGGCCATGATGATCTCCTCTGATTGGTTATTAGTTGACTTGACATGTACTAATATAGTAGTCAATTTCAGAGGTTGTCAACCCGGTTGGAGAAATTGCCGAGAATCGGCTGCAGGGGCGAACGTCGGTCGCTCCTCGTACCATCGACCACGACGAAAGGGCAGATCAGACATGGACTCGCTGTGGACCTACCTCCCCGTGTATCTCGCGGGCGGGCTGTTCATCGTCGGCATCGTCTATGAGCGCCGGCACCCGGGCACCGAGCGCGCCCGTCGGCTCATGTCGATCCTGCTGGGCGCCGCCCTCGTGCTCTGCTTCGGCACCGTCCTGGTGAACCTGGGGCGGTCGGTCCTCGACGGCGCGACCGGGCTGATCATCCCGCTCGTGCTCATCACCGCGCTCATGGTCCTGTCGGCGATCACCACGTTCAAGGGGCTGCGGCCGCGGCTCGCCACGACGACGGATGCCGAGCAGGAGGGGCGGAGGTCGTCCGTGCGGGTCACCCTCACGCTCGTCGTGTTCGTGGCGCTGATGGCCTACGGTGCCGGGTTCCTCGCCGGCTACTGGATCTCCCAGCTCAAGCCCGAGCTCGAGGGGATGAGTCTCACCCTGGGTGCCGCCGCCGTCGGCATCGTCGCGCTCACGCTCGTCCCGTGGGCGACCGTCAAGTACCGCGCCGCCCTCCGCCGCCGCACCGTGGCGAACGGGCATCCCGCCAGCCCCGAGGGCGTCGAGTACGTGATGAAGAAGGCCACCGCTGCGCGACTCGCTGCCGATCTCAATTACGGCAGCTTCAGCCCGTTCCGTCCGCTGATCCTCGGCGCGGTCGCCGTCTTCGCCGTCCTGATCACCCCGGTCCTCATGCGCCTTGTCTTCACGACGCTCGGCGAGACCACGGGAGAGCCGGCGCCGGCCTTCGACTTCGCCATGATCCAGACGATCTCGATCGTCCTCGCGCTGCTCGTGGTGCTCGTCGGCCTGATCGGCTACATGCTCGTCCCTGTCCTGCTCGAGGTGAAGGTCGAGTACCAGCTTGCTGCGCTCTCCCCGCAGCAGCGCCTGCAGTGGGAGGACGAGCAGCGTTCGGAGCACGTCGCCGAGCACCAGTTCCCCCGCAAGCTGGCGGATCCGGATCGTTCGATCCGCGTGCTCACCGTCACCGCGTCCGGTGACGTGCAGCTCGAGCAGCTCCCCGCGGGCACGCTGCTGCGCATGCACAGCGAGCCCGTCCCGGATCCCGAAGAGACGGAGCTCGCAGATCTCGAGTTCCTCGACGACCTCGACAGCGGCCTGCAGTCCGTCGCGCGAGTGCTGCTCTCCCTCCGCGAGCACATGGGCTCTCGCGAGTTCGATCTCTTCGGTGACGAGCCGGCCGACACGCTCCACATCGTGGTGGTCGGGGATGACGACTACCTCGACTTCCCCGACGACCTCGCCGCGAAGCTCATCGACGCCGCCTGATCCGCCCTCTTTCAAGTACATGTGAAGTGTACTAATATAGGGATTGATGCACAACAGGTGTCAACCTGGTTGTCCGATCTGCGGCCACGCTCGTACCTATGGAGGGCATGAGCGACCATGCAGCCCTGACCGCCATCGCCGAAACCGCAGCTGCAACTGCAGTCGAGAGCTTGAGAGGAGGTGACAGACAGATGATCACCGTGGAGTTCCGCGAGCGTGACCCGAACAGCGACGCGCGCCGCGTCGTCGCAACGCTCACCGTCGCTGATGACCACACATACGCCGTGGCAGGCGACCTTCCCCTCGAGGAGATCTCGATCCTCGATCGCGCAGCGCCTGGCGGCCGGCTCACCCTGGCCGCTGATCCCGTGCGGTGGGCTCGCAAGAGCCACAAGGCCTTCAGGGCCGGCTACATCGTCCCGGTGATCACCGAGGACACCCTGCCGGCCGACGGCGAGAGTTGAGCGCACGTCATGTGCGACTCGTGCGCCGAGGGCGGGCGCCGTTGCCCCGGCTCGAACAGCCCGGAGGCCCGCGCCGCGCATAACACCCGCCGGCGCGAGAACAGGTCCACGCGCGCCGCCGTCGTCTCCTGGGCAGGGCAACGGCGAGCACGTCGAGCTCGCGCTCGACGTGCTCGCCGTTGCCCTGCCCACGGTCGCGAAAGAGTGGGCAGAGCACGCCGGCGCGCCGACCCTGCAGCACGGTGAGCAGCCGCGCCTCAAGCCGACCGCCACTGGGCTGCGGGATGCCAGCTGGGCCAGCGCCGGCATCGTCGACCAGGTCGCGGCGATCGCACGAGCTCAGGGCGCGCACCCGGATGAGGCCGCGCTGCTGAACGTGAACGTGGTCCACGACGACTACGAAGACGAGGGCGTGAACACCACCCGCCGGCTCATCCTCGACGACGGCAGCGACGCCTACTTCAAGCCGATCGACGGGATCGACGAGGAGACCGCCGAGGATTACGGCCACGAGCAGCCCTGGCAGCCGATCCACGAGGTGGCGGCATGGCACACTGCCCGCGCGCTCGGTCCGGAGTGGGAGCGGCTCGTGCCGCCCTGCGTGCTCACCGTCCGCGACGGGTCCCTCGGCTCGCTCGCCCTCGGCCAGCCCGGCAGCACCGCCGGCCCGGTGCAGGTGCCCGACAGTGACGTGCACGCGGCCGCGTTCTTTGACGCGCTCACGGGCCAGCAGGACCGCCACACCGGGAACTTCCTCACCCACAACGCTGGCGAGGAGCTGCATCTGATCGACCACGGGTTCGCGTTCGCCCGACCGGATGACCCGGTCAATATGTCCGTCTTCCAGCTGCGCCGCTTCAGGGATGCGCCGGAGCTGACGACCTATGAGCTCGACCGGCTCGTGATCCTGTTGCGCACCCCGGACCTGCACGGGCTGCGCCCGATGCTCGCACCCGACCGGGCCGCGGCGCTCGAGGACCGCGCGCGGCTCATGCTCGTCACGGGCCGGATCCTCCCGGAGGGCCACTTCTGACCCTTCGGGGGACATACCGTTTCAGCAGAGAGGGCCTGCCGAGCTCGACGCCGGCAGGCCCTCAGCGTGAGCCGGGCGGAGATCTCCCCGCCCGGCCCACCGCGTCATGCGGTGATCAGCTCGAGTGCGTCCGCGCCGGTCGTGATCACCCGGGCGTCGTACTCCCGCAGGAGCCGGTGGCATCCGGCGCTTGCGGCGGACGTGACGTTGCCGGGCACGGCTCCGAGCGGACGGCCGAGGCTGGCCGCGTGTCCGGCGGTGTTGAGGGATCCGGAGCGAAAGCCCGCCTCGACGATCACGGTCGCCTGCGTCGCCGCCGCGAGCAGCCGGTTGCGGGACAGGAAGCGCCAGCGGGTCGGCGAGGAGCCGGGGGCGACCTCGGAGACGAGGGCGGATCCGGCGGCGCTGGCGATCCGGTCCGCGAGTTGCGCGTGCCCGATCGGGTACATCCGATCGACGCCACCGGCGAGCCAGGCGACGGTCGCCCCGCCGCTCATGAGCGCCGCGCGGTGCGCTGCGCCGTCGATGCCGTATGCGCCGCCGCTGTGCACGGTGACCCCGGCCGTGACCATGTCGCCGGTGATGTCCGCGCAGACGGACTCGCCGTAGCTGGTGGCCGCCCGTGCGCCCGCGATCGCGATCCGCCGCTCGGCGCCGAGGGCGTCGATGTCTCCGCGGACCCAGAGCACGTGCGGGGCGTGCGGGCCGAGGTTGGCGAGGCCGGGGACGGTAGCCGGGTCGACCAGGCGGATCCCGTTCTCCTCGGCCGTGCGCAGCGCCGTGGCGATCGCGTCGGTGCGCAGACGCGGCATCCAGCGCTGCGCCTGCGCGGCGAGGCCCGGGACGATCTTGTCGAGGTCCGCGCGCTTGCCCTTGAGTGCGGCCAGCGCGGCGACGTGGCCGAACTGCTCGACGAGCGCCCCGGCGTGGCCGTCGCCCGGCTCGGTGATGATCGACCAGGCCGCGCGAGCGTGGCGCTCCTTCGCGTCGGTGATCTCGGCGACCTTGGTGGCGGTGATGGTGGTCATGGCGTCCTCCTCAGAACAGGGTTTTAGTTGACTTGACATGTACCAATATAGGGAAGGGCTCCGACATTGTCAACCCGGTTGGAAATCCGGGCGCTGCGGCGAGCGCATGAAACCGCCCGTGTCCCCCAAATGGGGCACACGGGCGGGTGTGGTTCGTGCGCGGGTTATGCGGCGGGGTCGATGCGCTTGGGGCGCGTGAGGACGGTCTCCTTGGTGTTGTTGAACTCCTCGTGTGCCTTGACGGTTCCGGTGATCGTGATCTCGTCGCCCTGTGCGACGTCCCAGGCCCAGGCGGCTGCGGTGAAGGTCTTGGCGACGGTGGTGCCGGACTCGATGATGACGAGCATCGAGGTGGTCGGGGTGTAGCCGTAGTGCTGCTCGATCGGCTTGAGGCGGGTGACGGTGCCGGTGATGGTGAGCTTCTGGCCGATCTCGCCGGCGTAGGCGGATTCCTTGCGGGTCTTCTCGGTGGTCTGGCGCTGGACGCGGTCGCCGATCATGCGCTCATAGGCGGTGACGGCCGAGACGGTGATGCCCAGGTGGCGGTGGGAGACGGATGCCGCGCGCAGGCACACCTTCAGGTTGGCGACGTAGTCCCCGGGGTCGGTGAGTCCCTCGAGGAGGGCGGTGACGATGGTCGCGCCCATGCCGGCGGCCTCGGCGACGGCGGCGGCGACGTCGGCGCGCAGCTCGCGGTCGGCGCGGCTCGTGCCGTACAGGTAGCTGCTGACCAGGTCGCGGGTCGAGCGGCCGAAGGTGGCGGAGGCGGGGACCCAGCCGAAGCGGCGGCTGATCGCCCATGCGGCCGCGACGACGGTCTCGGGCGTGTACTCGGGTCCGCTCGAGGCGAATCCGCCGAGGAGCTCGTGCAGCTCGTCGGCGACGTCGTCGGCCCAGATGAAGACGGGGCGGCCGGCCCAGCCGGTGAAGTCCTTGATGCAGGTGGATCCGACCTGGCGGATCTCGCCGGTCTCGGTGTGGCGCACCAGGTAGGTGTAGCGGCGGTTCGCGCGGACGGTGTTGCAGTGCTCGCAGCGGCCTGCGGCGAGCGCGGTGCGGTCGACGCCGGACTCGTCGACGCCGGGGGCGGTGCGGAGGATGAAGTCGGTGCCGGTGGCGGTCTCGATGGTGTCGACGGCGGCGAGGAAGGTCCAGCCGTTGTAGCTGGGGGCTTCGCCGGTGATCTGGACGTCGTAGACGAGGCGGGTGCGGTTGAGGCCGGCCTCGTCGGTTTCGGAGATCTCGCGCGCGGTGCCGGTGACCTCGAGGTGGCCGGTGAAGCCGCGCTTGGTGGCGCGGGTGTTGATCTTGGCGGCGCGCTCCTGGGTGGCGGCGAGCTCGGCGGGGCTGAGTGTCCAGCTGGTGGGCTGCTGCTTGGTCTGCTGCTCTTCGGTGTCCATGTCGGCCTCCTGCGCTTGTTCCGGTTAGTTGACTTGACATGTACCAATATAGGCGCAGGGTCGGACGTTGTCAACCCGGTTGGAAATATCGGAGCCCGCCGCCGCCAGCCACGGGAGGATGGGGGAGAGCCCAGATGACCGAGGAGACCCGTGACCCTGCCATCCCTTGAGCACCTTGCCTACCCGGCCGACGACGAGGGCGAGCACCCGGACGCCGGTCACTGCGCCTGGCTCGGCGGCGCGACCCGGGAGGAGGACCGGGTCGCGATCGTCGATCAGTACGCCACCGCGCTGCGCGTGCTCGTGGATGCCGCCGACGCGTCCGGCGACGGATGGGGACTTAGCCGGCCGATCTTGTTCGCCGTGCACCAGCTCTGCGAGAACGCCCTCGACGTCGCGAACGATCGCGCCGGCGTGGACGTGTCCCAGAGCGGGAAGCATCGGCACTCGCTCGCTGTCAAGATGGCCGGCGCGATCGCCGGCGGCGTGTACGCGGACCTCACGCTTGAGGAGCGCCAGTGGTGCGAGCGGTTCATCGAGGAGATCGCGCCGCTCACCGGCAATGGATTCCCCGGCAGGTACGCCGACGGCACCGTGTCCGGCGGCCGCCTCGACGACGTCTGGTGCTGCATCAACCCGGCGGCGCTGCGCGATGCCGCGACCGCGTTCGCCGGCCTCACCATCCTCCGCGCCGCCGAGCTCGAAGAGCCGGCCCCGGAGATCACAGCACCCTGACCCGCGGCGAGCGCAGCCGGCCGACGTCGGCGTTGTGTGGCGCTCGCCGCGGTGTGGTGGTCACGGGAGGGTGAAGGTGATCATGCCGCCCACGACGAGCTGGCCGACGATGAAGCCGATGACCAGCAGTCCGATGGCCGCGTAGCCGAGCAGGCGCAGGGCCGGGGGCGGCGCCGGCGCCGGGGCGGGATTGGTGTTGACGTTGACGGTGACGTTGACCCCATTGGGGTGGCCTGGCACTGGTGCCTCTGGCGAGTTATCATGCATGAACGTGTCCTCCTAGGGCACGGTTTGGGTTTGAGCGCTCGGTGTTCCAGCACCGGGCGTTCGCCTTTGTGGCGTTCGCCGGCTCGAGGGTTTGGTTGTCGGGTGGGCGGCCGTTCGGACTCAGGTCATCTGCCTCCCTTGAAACCGGGCTGCGTGCGGGTGTCGAACGGTGGCAGCAGGGTGTACTCGAGGTCGTAGTTGTACGCGAGGCCCTTCATCCAGTTGCGCTCCTTGCCGCGCTTGCTGGTCATGACCTTCTCGTCCTCGAGTTCTCGCACGCCGGTCGCCCAGGTGTCGTCGGAGATCCCGTACCAGTTCTTCACCTGCGAGGGGGGAACCACGAAGCCGGGCTCCTGCGTGAGGCCGATCAGCAGCACGGCTTTGCTGGGCATGCTGAGGCGTCGGTGGAAGTCGTCTTGCCAGTAGGCGAACGGCAGCCGGAAGTAGCGCTTGTTGGGGGAGGTGTACGGTTCGCGCGTGCCGTCCTCGAGCAGCGATGTGACCTTGCCGCCGCGGCGGGCGGTGTCGCGGCTCACCAGGTTGTACGTCTCGTCGAGGCGGCGGAAGATCCGTGAGACGCGCTCGGCGTGCATTTCGGTGTCAGAGACGGCGAGGCCGAGGGCGCGCGCCCAGACGCCGGCTTCCTTGCCGGCATCCCAGGGCTCAGCGCTGGCCATCATCCGATGGAGCAGGAACAGGTCGAGTCCGCTGCGATCGTGCTTCGCGACCATGGCGGCGAGCGCGCCGGGTGAGGGCTTGCCCTTCTTGCCCTTCTGCACGAAGGCGTTGCGGATCTGCACCATCTCGCTCGGGCGCTTTGAGGCCGCGAGCATGGCGTCGATGGTCTCCCGCTCGCCGAAGCCTAGTTTGCGTTTCATGGGATCAATGATGCCCTGGATCCGGGGGATAGACGGTCTAGAGGCTTGTCTCAAAGAACCCGGTTGGCGGGAGCATATAGAAGTACCGTGCGAGTACCGCGTGCAAGTTCCCAATCGGAGAACCTGTCGGAGTGCCGAGTAGGCAAAAAGCCTGCCAGCGGTGGGCAGCCGTCACCCCTCAGCAGCGACCCTGCGAGCGGGGGCCGAGTTGTTGACCTTCTCGACCTGCGGAGATCTGCCCGTATGTCGATCGCAGCTCGAGCTGCGCGGCCGGAGCCTGGGGCGAGCGCAGCCGGCCGACGTCGGCGGCTGCGCTCCAGCTGCAGCGTGCCGGCGGGTGCGGGGCGGGTGACCGGTGTCGATCGCCCCGCCCCGGGTCTCTACAGCCGGCCGTCGCTGTCGACGGGGTCCGGAGGGCCGTCGTACTCGCTGGCCGGGACGGTGCTGTCCATGAGGCAGGTCACCTCGGGGAACTCTCCGTAGCCGCAGATCTGGCACATGTCTCGCACTTTTCTCTTTAGTTGACTTGACACTTACCAATATAGGGCAGGGGTCGGACATTGTCAACCCGGTTGGAACATGGCGCTCCCCGCGGCGAGCGCGCGCAGCTCGAGGATGATTCCGGGGGGAGGGCCCCTGAGCGGTTCTCAGGGGCCCTCGGCGGCTTACTGGGTGAAGACCCAGGCCGGGAGGGTTCCGGACGTCACGAGGCGGCTCAGCAGCCCCACGAAGGTCAGTTCCGGATCGGCCTGCGCGGCGTGGTCGAGGTAGTGGCCCGCGTGGGTCGAGCGGCCCAGCGCCCACGCCAGCCACCCGGCCGCGGCGAGCAGTGCGGCGTGCTCGCGACCGGTGACGTGCGCGGCGGCGATCCGGCACGCGGCGAGCGCGGCGCCGAGGCGGGCCGGGTCGGGGCGGTGCATGGTGTCGCCGACCAGGATCCGGGCGAGGTGCTCGGGGATCGCGGCGCCTGCAGCGCAGTAGGCGGTCTGTGCGGCGACGGCCTCGCGGCCGGTCTGCTCGTCGCTGGCCCACTGGATCAGCGCTGCGTCCCGCAGCGCCGGGATCACCATGACGGCCGCGAGGTGCGCCAGGGTGCTCGGCTCCGGGGCGTTCGGGTCGGCGGTGAGCACGCCTTCCAGCATCCCGGTCAGGCTCGCCTCGTCGTCCGTGGGGAAGGTCGCCGCGGCGACGGCCGCGGCGAGCGCGGGATCGGTGGCGGGAAGTTCGATCCCGGTGTGCTGGTCGCCCGTGGCGAGCGCGGGGGCGTTGGCGAGGGCCGGGGCCGGCTCGGTGTGCTCCTCGCCGGTGAAGTACTCGCCCCAGGCGGCGGGGGTCGCATAGAAGATCGCGGCGACGTCGATGCCGAGCAGGTCGCACATGGTGCGCAGAGTCTCGGCGAGCAGCGCGTGCCGTGCCTGGTCGCCGTCGGTGTAGATCGCCGCGGTGATCATGGTGACGCCGCCGAGGCGGCAGACCGTGCCGAGCCATTCGGCGGTGTACGCGGCGAGCGCGTCGGCGTCGGTGGCGGTGGGGAGGTCGACGCGCATCGCGCCGTGCGAGCGGGTGCCGCGGAACGGGGCGATGACGAGCGACTCGGTCGGGGTGTAGCCGAGCAGTGTGGTGACGGCGGTGAGCAGCTCGCCCTTGCCTTCGGCTTTCAGGATGGTGGTCATGGTGTCCTCCTCAGAACATCCGGTTAGTTGACTTGACACTTACTAATATAGGCCAGGGGTCAGACATTGTCAACCCGGTTGGATCGGCGGTGTCGGATGCGGCGAGCGCGGGCCGGGGATCTCACCCCGGCCCGCGCTGCGATCAGGCCGCGGCGATGTAGGTGCAGGGCACCTGCGCGCCGTGGTGCCAGCCGTCGCACTCGATCCGGCCGAGGCGGCGGGAGTCATCCCGGCAGGCGCGGCGGGCGTCGGCCTCCTCGGAGTCGAGCCGCGCGGCGTGCAGCGCCTCGATGTGGTCGAGCTTGTCGGCGAACTCGTCGTGATCCGGCAGGCCCGCGGCGATCCACAGCCGCGCGCACAGCCCGAAGCCCTCGTGCGAGAGCGGTGCTCTCTCCGCGGCCGCGAGAAGGCCGATGACGACCTCGACGGCCGTACCGGGGCGGGTGTCCTCGCCTGTGGCGACCCGCTCGAGGATCTCCCGCGCGTGCGCCCGGAAGACGGCCTCCACGCCCATCCGGGCGGACGCCTCGCCGCCGCTGAGCAGCGAGAACGAGTGATAGAGCGTGTCGGCCTGTTCCGGGTGCCGCGTTCGTGCCTGCGCGATCTCGTCCTCGGCCCACTTCATCCGGTCGAAGATGGCGCCGAAGGTCTGCTCGAACCCGGCGATGATCTCCGCTGCTGTTCCCGTGGTGATGGTGGTCATGGTGTCCTCCTCAGAACATCCGGTTAGTTGACTTGACACTTACGAATATAGGGAGGGGGTCCGACATTGGCCTGCGCGCACGAAAATGCGGGGCGAGGGTTGCCCCTCGCCCCGCTAGGGAGGACTGCCGCGAGCGCGGCGGGTGTTACGTGGTGCGCTGGGATCGCGCGGCCGTCACGGCGGCGCGCACGGCGTTCCAGACGAGGTTCTGCGGCGGCTCGGGCGTGCCTCGCTCGATGTAGACCGCGAGCGGGGCGAGGCCCAGCTGCCGTACCACGGTGGTGGCGGCCGCCTCGGGGGATGCGTCGGCCGGGATCGCGCTCGCCGCGGTGCCGCGCGCGTAGCCGTTGGCGTAGGCGGCGTGGGCGATTGCGCGGATCAGGTCGAAGGTCTCGAAGTACTCGACGGCCTCACCCGCGCCGATCTGCCGTGCGAACTGCTCGCCAAGCGGCTCGTGCGGGTCGGGTGTGTGGTCGTCCGGCCAGATGCCCCAGTCGGCGAACGTGCCGAGCATGACGGTATCGGGGACGGCGAGCGCGGCGGGGTCTCGCCACCCGTTGGCGTCGGCGAGATCGGCCGCGGCGATCGGGGCCGGCTCGGATGCCGGGGTGATGTGTGTGGTGCTCATGGGCGGGTCTCCTCGTACCAGATTTCGTAGGTGCGGCCGGTGATGGATGCCAGGTGCGCGGCGAGTGCCTCGGCGGCCTGGATGTCGCCCGCGAACTCGCGGCAGTCGTCGTGCGCCTCGATCCCGAACTCGTCGTTACAGGGTGCGAAGACGCCGGGAAGGATCGCCCACGCGATGCATTCGCAGTCGTCGGCGGCCAGGGTGCGAGGTGCGGTCGGCTCGAAGGGGCGAAGGTCGACGCGCGCGCCGGTGGCGGCGTCCTGCAGCCACGGGTCGGTGTCGGTGGCGATGTACGCGCCCGGCGCCAGCGGGCCGGTGTAGCGCTTGGTGGTGGTGCTCATGGTGCTCCTCTCGGTGGGGGCCGGCGAGGCCGTGCGCACGGCCTCGCCGTGGTCGGGGCTACGGGCGGAACCGCAGCGCGGTCTCTGCCTTGATGGCGGCGTTGTACTTGCGCCGCAGGGTGCGGAGGGCCTGGTCGCTCTCGCCCGCGGCGATCGCGTAGGCGAGGGTCTCGCCGGTCTCGTTGACCAGGTCGCGAGCTGCCACCATTTCGGCGAGGGTTGCGGCGGTCATTGCGTCCTCCTCAAAACAGGTTTTAGTTGACTTGACATGTACCAATATAGGCCAGGGGTCGGACATTGTCAACCCGGTTGGATCGGATCGGCTGCGCTCGCCGCAGGAATGACGCCGGGAGGGGCGGGCGGCCCGCCCCTCCCGGTCGATCAGTCCTCGATGATGTCGTGCTCCTCGACGGTCATGTCGCGCCAGCCGGGGCCGTGCAGGACGGTGGCGACCCGTTCGGGGGTGAGCAGGGGGCGGGCGGCCTCCTCGGCGGTCTCGGTGTTGATCGCGGTGACCTCGACCGGCACGTCGACCTCGACGGTCACGCGGTAGGTGACCGTGTACTTCCGGTCACGCTGGACGCCGCCGAGTTCCTCGGCGAGCGTGTCGTAGTAGGTCTCATATCCGGCGTGGTCGGCGATCCGGCGCACCTTCGCCCAGAGCATCGTCAGGCGCGGGTCGCTCGCCTCGATCTGATCGTTCTGCAGCCGCGCCAGCTCGGCCTCAAGGGTGACGACGCGGGCGAGCGCGGCCTGCTCGGACTCCTGCGCCCGGGCGAGCTCGGTCTGCCCGGCGACCCGGTTGTCGGTGGTGGTGATGTCAGTCATGATGTCCTCCCTAGACCGTCGAATAGTTGACTTGACATGTACCAATATAGGGGCAGGCTCCGACATTGTCAACCCGGTTGGATCGGCGCTCGCCGCAGGGCACGAAAAAGGGGCGAGGCCGAAGCCCCGCCCCTCGCGTGATGCCGTGTCAGACCGGCTCGGCGCTCGACCCGTTCCAGTCGATGTCGTCCCAGCCGTTCTCGCGGATCGCCTCGGCCACGTCGTAACGGTCAACGTCCTCCTCGGCGGCCTCGATAGCGGCGTCGTAGTTGGTGGCGGTGACCGTCCGGTAGACCCGCAGGCTGATCGTGATGTCCATCCCGACCTCGAAGTCGCGCTCGCGCGTGATGCCGTCCACGGCGGCGACCATGCGGTCGTACTCACCGCACATGTCATGGTCGGTGGCGACCTCGCCCGCCGCGTCCCAGAACTCGACCAGGCGGGCGTCCGCGCCGTCCGTGATTTCCTCAGCCCGCGCCGTGGCGATCTCCGCCTCGAGCTGCTCGGCGCGGGCGAGCGCTGCGCGCGTGGAAGCCTCTACCCGCGCCAGCTCGCCGATGATGGCCGGGCGGGGGAGCGTGAGCCCCTCGAAGCCGGTGACCGCCTGAGTGGTGATGTCAGTCATGATGTCCTCCCTAGAACGTCGAATAGTTGACTTGACGCTTACGAATATAGGGGGAGCCTCCGACATTGGGAGGCTCCCCCGTTTTCTAGGGAGAAATCGTGGGTCTCAGTCGGCTTCGTTGACCTCTTCCCATGCCTCGGGATCGGCCTCGCGGCAGCGTTCGCGGATCATAGCGGCGCGCTCGGGTAGAGCCGCGGCCTCGAACACCTCTGCGAGCCGGTTGCCTTCCAGGTAGGTGAAGTGCTCCCAGAAGTCCTCGCCCGGGAACGTCATCATCAGCGCATCCCCGAGCGAGCCCACGGCCGCCAGGATCGCCGTCAGTGCGGCCTCCGGTGTGCGGCCCAGCGCATCCACCGGCTCCAGATCGCCGTCAGAGGTGCGGATGCCTGTCACCCTGCCGCCCTGCCAGCGCTCGCGGGTGACTCCCGGCTCATCGCCCGTCCATTCCTCCTCAAGAGTGAGGATCAGGCCCGGCAGAGAGGTCGTCAGCTGTTCGGCGAGTGCGCGCAGCCCCTCGGCGAGTGCGCGCAGCCCCTCGGTCTGCCAGCGGTCGGAGTACTGCACATAGGCCACGCCTTCGGCATTCACGTCGATGTCGGCCTCAGTGGAGCGGATCCGGGCGCGGTCGCCGTCGAGGTCGATCCGGTGCTCGCCGTCCACGTTCGCGTTCCACAGCGCGATCAGCCGTGCGAGCGAGGGGAGCGCGGTGCCCTCCTCGGCCTGCACGGTTACAGCTGTCCACATGCTCATAAGAACCTCCACAAGTGTTGAATAGTTGACTTGACAGGTACTAATATAGAGATAGCCCCGGACACTGTCAACAAGGTTGGAAATCAGCTGCCTCCCGGGCGCAGCCCGGACGAAACCAGCCCCGGAACCCGGCCACGAGGAACCCGCCGCAGAAACGGGCCAGGAAGCCCGCCACGGGCCGCGAAAGCGCCGGGACAGGCAACTACAGCCGAACGGCACCCCAGACCGGGAGAGAGGCCCACAGGGTCGGGGCCGCTAATCCGCAGGAAGCCCCAGGAAGCCGCCTAAGCCCTCGCAGGGTCGACCCGGGCACCCGATAGCCGGCTACCCGATCCCAGGCCGCCACGCACCCCACCGCAGCCAGCCCCGAGGGTGGCGCGCAGCGCCGCCCTGACCTCGCTCCGGCCCGGCCTGCCGGGACGCCCGGAGGAGGCGGGCGCAGCCCGCCGGAGGCCCCTAGCCGG